>CAWBTM010000001.1:0-108082 GCA_963791775.1 uncultured Actinomycetota bacterium
GTGATCCTGGTGCCGCGGGCCTGACAGCTGCCGCACCGCCAGGCCCACCGCACCAGGATCCCTTGCCTGCAAGGGACGCCGGACCCGCCTACACGACGGCGCCCGTGCCCGACCGCTGCGCGCGCTTGCGCGCCGCCGTCTCCGGCGACTTCTGTACGGCCCCGCGGCGGCCCGGCGCCCGCCTCCTTCTCGCCTCCAGCTCGATCGCGAGCGGAGCCGCGACGAACATCGACGAGTAGGTACCGACCACGATGCCGACGAGCAGCGCGAGCGCGAAGTCGGCGAGCGAGTCGCCGCCGAGCAGCAGCAGCGCGCCGAGCACGAACACCGCGCCGAGGCCGGTGTTGATCGTGCGCGGCACGGTCTGCAGGATCGCGCTGTTGACGACCTCGCGGAACGGGGTCTTCGGCGTCGGCCGCCCACAGCTCGCGCACCCGGTCGAACACGACGACGGAGTCGTTGACCGAGTAGCCGATGACGGTGAGCAGCGCGGCGAGGAAGACCCCGTCGATCGGCTTGCCCAGCCAGGCGAACAGGCCGATCAGCGATGCAGCACGTCGTGCGCCATCGCGAGCACCGAGGCGGCGCCGAACGTCCAGCGGAAGCGGACGCGAGGTAGAGCCAGCTGCGCGACGCAGCGCGACGCCGAGCGCGATCAGCGCCTTGTTCCGCAGCTCGTCGCCCAGGCTCGGCCCGATCAGCTCGTCGCGCTCCTTGGTGACCTCGCCGCCCAGGCCGCGCGCGAGCGCGTGCCGGATCTCGGCCTCCTCGTCGTTGGTCGAGCTCGCCGGTGCGGACGGAGATGTTCGCCGTCGCCGCTCTCCTGCACGACGGCCCGCGGGAAGCCGGCGTCGCTCACCGCCGTCGCGGGCGTCGTCGACCGACAGCGGCTGGGTCGCCGAGTACTCGACCAGCCGGCCGCCGGTGAACTCGACGCCGAGGTCGAGCCCGCGCACGCCGATGCCCGAGCGACGGCCAGCGCGACCAGCGCGCCGAGCGCCAGCCAGCGCCGCCGCGGCGCATCAGGTCGGGGTTCTTGCGCGGTCAGCCAGCGCGCGGACCCGGCCGATGCTCGGCGATGCCGCTGACGCCGCGGGCGGCTGCATGACCACGCTGCCGGCGCACGGCCCAGCTCGACGAGCACCCGCGTGATGATCAGCGCCGAGACCATCGAGGCGAGCACACCGATCGACGAGCGTGACGCCGAAGCCCTTGACCGGGCCGGACGCGAGGAAGAACAGCAGCCCGGCGGCCAGCAGCGTGGTGACGTTGGAGTCGATGATCGCGGTCCAGCGCCTTGTCGAAGCCGCGCGGTCATGGCGCCCGCGCAGGCCCTTCGCCGGCTGCGGCGGCGTACTCCTCCCGGGCTCGCTCGAACACCAGCACGTTCGCGTCGATCGCCATGCCGATCGCGAGCACGAAGCCGGCCAGGCCGGGCAGCGTGAGCGTGGCGCCGAGCGCGACAGCGATGGCGTAGGAGATCAGCGCGTAGCAGGCCAGCGCGACGGTCGGCGAGCAGGCCGACCAGCCGGTAGACGAGCGATCAGGAACAGCGCCGGTGAGCGATGATGCCGATGATCGCGGCCTTCGCGCTCGCCTCGATGGCCTCGTCGCCAGCGTCGGGCCGACGGTGCGCTGCTCGATGACCTCGACCGGCACCGGGAGCGCGCCGCCCGGATCAGCAGCGCGAGGTCCTTGGCCTCCTCTGCGGTGAAGTCGCCGGTGATCTGGGTGCTGCCGCCGCCGATGCCGACGTCGCAGCGCGACGCTCGGGTCGACCTGCGGGCGAGGAGATGACCTCGCCGTCGAGCGCGATCGCGACCCGGCGGGTGCGGGTCACCCGGCTGGGGCGCAGGCGGCCTCGCCGGTGAGCTCGCTGCCACGCGCCGCCGCCCGTCGCCCTTGAAGTCGATCGTGACGAACCAGCTGCCGGCGCTCTGCGGGTCGGTGGCCCGGCGGCGTCGCGACACGCCCTCACCGGTCAGCGCCGCCGGGCCGAGCCGCAGCGGCTGGCCGCTCTCGTCAGCACGATCTCGCCGGTCCGGCTCGCCGGCCTTGGGCCGGTGGTCTCGGCGGTCGGCCGCGGCCACGCCGATCACCGGGTGGAACGGTGAGCTGCGCGGTCCGGCCGATGACCTCGGCGGCCTCGCGCGGGTCCTGCACGCCGGGCAGCTCGACGATGATCCGCCGGTCGCCGGAGCGGGTGAGGGTCGGGCTCGGCGACGCCGAGGGCGTCGACCCGGCGGCGGAGCACCTCGCAGCGCCCGGTCGGTGGACTCGCGTCGGCCTTGACGGTCGGCGAGTCCCGGGTCTCGAGGACGATCTGGGTGCCGCCGCGCAGGTCGAGGCCGAGGCGGGCCGGGTGTGCTGATGGCGAAGTACAACGAGCGGGCGAGGATGCCGAACGTGAGCAGGGCGCGGACGAGCGGCGCGCGCGAACGCGACGGCCTGGACGCGGGTCGCTTCCTGGACGTGGAGTTGGACGAGCGTGCGCGCGCCGACGGGCGGGCGGACACGGATGGGCGTTCGGGCTTGGAATCTCCGGACACGGTGGCTCCGAGACGGGTGTCGGGACAGGACGCGAGAGGCCTGCGCGCGAGGCCGCACCGGTCGCCGGTGCGGTGGTCGTGGCTCAGGCTGCGTGCGGTCCCGGAGGAGCCCGGACGCCGGTGCCACCGAGGGCGGCCGGCGGGTGACCGGTGCGGTCACGGTCGGTGGAGGTGTCGCAGGCCCGGACGTAGGGGTCGGGCCGGTCGGTGGAGACGGTCCACGGCATCGGGTGAGCGGTGCCGGAAGCGTGGCCGCTTCCGCGTCCGGCGACGGTCTGAGGTGCGGACCAGGCGAGATGTACGACGCGGGTGGCCGACTGGGAGTGCGTACGCCGGGAGGGGGTGCGCTGGCGCTGCTCCGTACTCGCCGCTCCGCCTGCCTGGCCGCTGGCGGTGCTGATCGCCCGGTGCACGCTCGCCGCCGCTGGTGCGCCGCCGGCGAGCAGGCCGGTACAGACCGCGCCGGACAGGAGCAGCCCGGCCAGGACCGACCAGGTTCGCCGGAGCCCGGCCACCGGTGTCCTGCCGGCGGGAGGCGACGCGGGCGGCCCCGTACGGGACACGGCGGTCGGCGTGCGCGCCACGGCGGGTCCCTCCGGTCGGGGTGGTCGGTCGGCCCTACGGGCTGGCGGCGGTACGGGCTGTCGCGGTACGGAGTTGCGAGGGGTGCGTGGTGATTCGGACGCGTCCGCGGCTTTCGGCACCGGTCGAGATCAGCGTCCCCGGGAAGTGGTCAGTCTAGGCATGCAGGGAAGGGCGGAGCACACCCACGCGTCCTGGCCGCTCGGTATCGGTGGCACGATCGACGCAAGGGATGCGGAGCGAGAGGCGGTAGGCATGACGGTGGGGTCTGCGGGATCGGTTGCCGGTGGTGGCCGGGTGTCGGAGCTGTTCGACCCGGCGGCGTGGCAGCCGGTCGAGGGTTCGACTTCACCGACATCACCTACCACCGGGCGCTGGACCACGGCACGGTGCGGATCGCGTTCGACCGGCCGGAGGTCCGCAACGCCTTCCGCCCGCAGACCGTCGACGAGCTGTACCGCGCGCTCGACCACGCCCGGATGACCCCGGACGTCGGGTGCGTGCTGCTGACCGGCAACGGCCCCTCGCCCAAGGACGGCGGCTGGGCGTTCTGCTCCGGCGGCGACCAGCGCATCCGGGGCCGCGACGGCTACCAGTACGCCGACGCCACCACCGGCGAAGCCGAGCGCGACGCGAGTCGATCGACCCGGCGCGGCCGGGCCGGCTGCACATCCTCGAGGTGCAGCGGCTGATCCGGTTCATGCCGAAGGTCGTGGTCTGCGTCGTGCCCGGCTGGGCCGCCGGTGGCGGGCACAGCCTGCACGTCGTGTGCCGACCTCACCCTGGCCAGCCGCGAGCACGCCCGGTTCAAGCAGACCGACGCCGACGTGGCCAGCTTCGACGGCGGGTTCGGGTCGGCCTACCTGGCCCGCCAGGTCGGGCAGAAGTTCGCCCGGGAGATCTTCTTCCTCGGCCGCGAGTACACCGCCGAGGAGGCGCACCGGATGGGCATGGTCAACGCCGTCGTTGCGCACGCCGACCTCGAGACGCGACGGCGCTGGAGTGGGCCGCGAGATCAACGGCAAGAGCCCGACCGCGCAGCGGATGCTGAAGTTCGCCTTCAACCTGATCGACGACGGCCTGGTCGGCCAGCAGCTGTTCGCCGGCGAGGCGACCCGGCTGGCCTACATGACCGACGAGGCCGAGAGGGCCGGGACGCGTTCCTCGAGAAGCGTTCGCCCGACTGGTCCGATTTTCCGTTCTATTACTGAGTTTTCCTGTCCCCTCACCGCGTTGTGTCGTTGGCCCCTGCGTTCGCAGGACCCGTGGCCGCGGATTTTTGGCGTGCCGATCCCCCGGTCGGCCTAGCGTGGTTCACAAGGATCCGGGGCGGACAACGTGGTCACCCTGGATCCGTTGCGGAGTGGTCGCTGCGTGGGCTCGAGCCGGGGGAGGCGCTGCCCTGTGCAGGAAGCCGCAGGCGTCTTCGAGCGCTCGGGGGCTGCTCTTCGCTACCAGATGGCGGGCCCGGAGGACGGCCCCGTCGTCGTCCTGGGCGCGGGCCGCTGGCTGGACCACCGGATGTGGGATCCGCAGCTGCCGGCGTTGTGGCAGGCGGGGTACCGCACCCTCACCTGGGACCTGCCGTCGCCGCGGCAACCTGAGCGCCGGGCCTTGCGAAACGTCCTCACCCGCAGGGAGTTCGTGCGTCCGCCCGACGCCGTGCCCGACGTGTCCGTACCGGTCGAGTCGGTGCCGATCGACCATGTGCGGACCTACCCCACGCCCGTCGTCAAGGAGAACCTGACGGTACGCGGACTGGCCGAAGCCCTGCTGGAGCTGGCGGACCGGCTCCGCGCCCACCGTCAACTCGCGCTTGTCGGCCACTCCTTCGGTGCCCAGGTGGCCCAGGAGGCGGCGTATCTGCGTCCGGAACGAGTGGCGGGACTGGTCGTGGTCGCCGCCGGCTGCCTCACCCTTCCGCCCCGGCCGTGGGCGATGTCCCGGGCCGTGCCGCCGGCCAGGTGGGCGAGGCTGGCGGGACTCGCCTTCGCAATGCGGTCCGACGCCCGCATCCGGCACGGTGCCGCCCGTACGGCCGGAGTTGTTGCGGCCACCCAGACCCACGCCTACACGGCGATGGACCGTGCCGGCAAGGCGAGGTTGACGCAGGTGCGGCGGGCGGAGCTGGCCGCCGCGCACCCCGAACCCGACTACCGGATCGACCAGCCGCTGCTGCTCGTCCGCGGTGAGTTCGACCGGACCAGCGGGCTCCGACGGCAGGCAAGGCGGTGGCTCGACCGGGATCCGCGCGCGGAGTATGAGGTGGTGGACGGGGCCGGCTATCTCGCCAACCTGGACAACCCGCGGGCGTTCAACCAGCGGCTGCTGGAGTTCCTGACCGCGAGGCATCCGGTGCCACGCACCGCCCGGCGGACCCGTCGCGCCGGCTGAGCGGTCTCCCGCTACCTACCGGGCGGCCTCACCGGGTGGAGCGTGCCCAGGCGCGCACCGCCGCCTCGCCTCGCAGGACGGCGCTGTGCACGTCGTCCGGGGAGACGGGGCCACCACGGACGTCGGTGCGCAGCCGGGCACGCGCCTCCCACACCCCGTCGGCGTACTTCGTCCGCACCGGCAGCCCGGCCCGCGCGAACAGCCGCTCCGTGCCTCCGATACCCGCCTGCGCAGCGGTGCTGATCGCGACGAGCTCGGTCACGCCGTCGGTGAGTGCCCTGCGGGCCAGGCCGCGGACGAGCAGGGTGCCGATGCCGCGCCGTTGCCACCCGTCCTCGACCAGCAGCCCGACCTCGTGCGCGTGGGGTTGGTCCTGGGGGATGCACTGGGCCATGCCGACGAGGTCGCCGGACTCCGCGAACGCGAGCAGGGTGAACCCCTCCGGAGGCGCCGCGAGGCGATCGAGCCAGCGAACGGGCAGCCGTTCGCCGTCGTCGGCGACGAACCGCGCCTCCCGCGCCGACCGGCTGCAGCGGGCCAGCAGGTCGGCGACGTGCCCGGCGTCCTCCGGCCTGCCGAGCCGGATCCGCAGCCGGGATCCGTCCGCAAGAACCACCAGGTCTCCCGCGTTCGCCTGAGCGCGGGCGACGGCGGCGGCCACCGCGACCAGCCGGTCGGCGCGGGCGCGTTCGGCCAGGGTGAACGGCGCCCACTCCCGGCGCACGACGACGAAACCGGGCCGGCCCGGCCACCCGACGACCAGCTGATGCGGGGACTCCGGCGGCGCCTGCCCGCACAGGTCCGCGCCGTCGGCGCCGACGAGCTGGCACAACAGCCCCGGCAGCGCCGCGGGATCCTCGACCAGCCGGGCGGCCAGGATGAGGGCCTGGCTCGGACCGTCGACGAGGTCCTGGGCACGGGCGCGGCGGACGCGGACCGGCTCCGCAGCCGCCGCGTCGTCCGGGCCCTCCGTTCGGTCCGCGTCGTCCGCACCCGCGAGCGCCTGGGCGAGGCGGTCCGCGTCGATGGTCTCCGGCACGTCCACGAACAGGTCGTCGTGCACGTGCTCGAGGTCGCAGCCGTGAACGTCGATGCCGACGACATTGCCGCGCACGGCGCCGAGCGCCGTCGCGAGCTGGGCCAGCTTGCCGGGAATGTCGCGGACTCTGGTCCGCACCTGCCACAAGGTCACGATGGTCCCCCCTCGGTGCCGCCTGTACGCACTGCCACGGTGCCGGTCGAATGTTTCGGGCCGGGGCCGGTCAGTGTTGCGGCCCGGAAAAATCCGCTGGATACGATCGCGGCGAGGGCGAACCGCGCCCTGGAGCCTGGTTCGCCGACCCGAGAAGGAGCCCGATGCGCGCCGCGAGGATGTACGGCCGGCAGGACCTGCGGATCGAGGACGTTCCTGCGCTCGGCAGCCCGCCGCCCGGCTGGGTGCGGCTGAAGGTCGAGGCTGCCGGGATCTGTGGCACCGACCTCGAGGTCTACCTGAACGCCCGACGGTCGAAGGAGCCGCCGCTGGCCGAGCGCGAGCCGCTGACGATGGGACACGAGTCGGCCGGGGTGGTCGTGGAGGCCGGGCCCGGTGTGGACCTGCCGGTGGGTCAGCGGGTCGCGGTCGAGGGGCACCTGTTCTGCGGTGAGTGCTTCTGGTGCCGGCGCGGTGACTATGCCCTGTGCGTGAGCCTGCGGTCGACCGGCCAGGGCGCCGACGGGGGACTGGCCGAGGAGATGCTGGCACCCGCGCGCATCTGCCTGCCGTACTCCGACGCGATCACCCCCGAGGAGGCGGCGACCACCGAACCCACCTCGGTCGCCGTCCGCGCGGTGCGGCGTTCCCGGCTCGAACCCGGCTCGACGGTTGCCGTCGTCGGCGGTGGCACGATCGGGCTGCTGGTCGCCCAGGTCGCCCGGTTGCGCGGTGCGCAGAGCGTCGTCGTGGTGGAGCCGGTGGCCGAACGCCGCGCGCTCGCCGAACGCCTGGGTGCGGATCGCGCGGTGAGCCCCGACGACGCCGAGGACGCGCTGAAGGAGCTGACCGACGGCGTGGGACCGGACGTCGTGTTCGAGGCGGGCGGCAAGCTCGCGGCGGTCCGCAGTGCTGTGAAGTGGACCCGCAAGGGCGGCCGGACCGTCCTGGTCGGGGTCAGCGGCGACACCCTGGACCTCAACCTCATCTCGTTCCTGCTCGGTGAGAAGGAGCTGATCGCCTCGCTGTCGCACACCTACGACGTCGACTTCCCCGAGGCGATCGCCCTGCTGGAGTCCCGCGAGGTCGACGTACGCCCGCTGATCACCGACCGGATCGGCCTGGACCAGGTGGTGACGCACGGGTTCGACGCGCTGCACCACGAACCCGCCGCCCACCTGAAGGTGATCGTGCTCCCCAACGGCCAACCCGCCTGACCCACCGGACTCCCGCGTTCACGTCCCGGGCGCGGAACGTTCGATCAGCGGAGCCCACGGCACGGGCGACCGCGTGGTCAGGGGCGGAGGTAGGCGAGGACGGCCATCACCCGGCGGTGGTCGGACAGCGACGGCGCCAGGCCGAGCTTGGCGAAGATGTTGCCGATGTGCTTCTCCACCGCGCCCTCGCTGACAACGAGCCGTTGACAGATCGCGGTGTTGGTACGCCCTTCGGCCATCAGCGCGAGCACCTCGCGTTCGCGCGGCGTCAGCGAGGCCAGCGGGTCGCGGCGGGCGACCAGCAGCTGCGCCACCACATCGGGGTCCAGGACGGTGCCGCCGGCGGCGACCCGGGCCAGGCCGTCCAGGAACTCGTCCACGTCGACCACGCGGTCCTTGAGCAGGTAGCCCACCGCGCCCACCCGGTCGGCCACCAGGTCGGCGGCGTAGGACTCCTCGACGTACTGCGACAGCACCAGGACCGGCGCGCCCGGCAGCCGTTTGCGGACCTCGATCGCCGCCCGCAGACCCTCGTCGGTGTGCGTCGGCGGCATGCGGACGTCGACCACGGACACGTCCGGCTCGTGGGCGACCACGGCGTCCACCAGGGAGGGCCCGTCGCCCACGGCGGCGACCACCGTGTGGTCGGCCTCCTCGAGCAGTCGGACGAGTCCTTCCCGCAGGAGTACGGAGTCCTCCGCGATCACCACGCGCACGACAGGGATCCCTTCGCCTCAGGCATTCTGCGAACTCCGCAACGGGAGTTCGGCGGTGAGAACGGTCGGCCCGCCGACCGGGCTGGTCACCGCGAGCAAGCCTCCCACGCCCCGTACGCGTTCGGCGAGCCCGGCCAGGCCGTGCCCCTTGGCGGTGTGCGCGCCGCCGACGCCGTTGTCGGTGACGATGACCCGGACGTGACCGTCGGTACGCCCGACCTCGACCGTGCATCGGGTGGCGGCACTGTGCTTGGCCACGTTCGTGAGCGCCTCGGCGACCACGAAGTACGCGGTGTTCTCCACCATCAGCGGCAGGTGCTCGCCGTCGGGTACGTCCACGTCGAGGTCGACCGGCACGGTGGAGCGTCCGGCGACCGCGGCCAGCGCGGCCCGCAGCCCCCGGTCGGCGAGGATCGGCGGGGCGATCCCGCGGGACAGCGCCCGCAGCTCCTCCAGCGTCTCCCGGGTCGCGGTGATCGCCTCGGCCAGATCGGTCACGTCGAGGGGTCCGGCTCGGCAGCCGCCGCTGCGCGGAGGACAGGTCCATCGCCAGCCGGACCAGCCGCTGCTGCGGCCCGTCGTGGATGTCGCGTTCCAGCCTGCGCAGGGCCTGGCCTCCGCGGAGACGGCGGCGTCGCGGCTCTGGGTGAGGTCGGACACCTGGCCATGGAGTTCGGCCACCCGGTCGCTGGTCAGCATGACCCTGGCGAGCGCGGCTTCGAGTTCGGCGCAACCCCGGATCACCGCCGGAAGAGTGAACAGGAAGATCAAGCCGGCGGCGGTACTCACCGCCGCGTTGAACTGCCATGCGTTGCTGATCCCGAGCAGGCCGCCGAGCCCCTGGTAGCCGGGGGTCCGGGCCAGGATCCAGGTATAGCCGAACGCTGTCAGGCCGGCCACCGCCCCTGCCCACCAGGTCAGCGTGAACGCGAACCCCAAGGTGGCTGGGAAGATCCCGAGGACACCGTGGCCCCAGTCCGCCCAGGACTGTCCCTGCCGCAGCGGTGCGAGCATCCGGCCGACCTTGGTGTGGGGATGCCCGCCGACGTACGCCGGGCGCCGGGCCGGCCAGCCCTGCACCCGCGACAGGCGGCTACGGTCGACCGACGCGAAGCCGCGGGCGACCTTCATCGTCGCGGCCAGAACCGGCAGCCCCAGGAAGGTGACCGCCGTCCCCACCCCGAACAGGAACAACACGATCAGCACCACGAACCGCACGATCGCCAGCGGAAAGCCCGCCAGGACGTAGATCGAGCGGCTGCCGAGCCGGTGCCAGTAGCCGCGGCGGCCGGCCTCGGCCCGTCCGGGGCGGGCCAGGTCAGGGGTTGCGCTGGTCATGTCAGGGACAGTACGGGCCGGGACACGGGCTTCTCCATCCGGCGGACTCCTGGTTCGCTGGTGGGGATACCCCCACCCCGGTGGATCTTCGTGGATCTGCCTGGATCCCATACCCGTCGGGAGGCGGTTCGGCGTGCGGCTCAGTGAGGACACCGTGGTGCGTCATCTGCGGGACCGGGGAGTGCTCGCCCCGGACACCCCGGTGAGCGCCTCGGTGCTGTCCGGCGGGGTGAGCGGGGCGACGTTCCTGGTGGCCGCGGACAGTGGGATGCCAGACCTACGGACGTACGTCGTCAAGCAGCCGTTGCCCTTCCTGGCGGTGGCCGACGAGTGGCCGGCCCGGGTCGAACGCGCCGGGGTGGAGGCCGAGGCGCTGCGCTGGTACGGCGAGCTGACCCCGGCCCACCTGCCCCGGCTGGTCGACTACGACCCGGACGGCTTCGTGGTCACCATGACCGCGGCGCCGCCCGGGTGGACCGAATGGCGGAAGGCGCTGCTGGGCGGTGTGGTCAACGTCGTCGCCGGGGCGACGCTCGGGCGGGTGCTGGGTGCCTGGCACGCCGCCACCGCACAGCCCGCGGCGAGTGAAAGGCTGTCGGCGTACGGCGATCTGACGATGTTCGTGGAGCTGCGCGGCGACCCCTACCACCGCACCGTCGCCGCCCGCCGGCCCGACCTCGCCGGGCCCGTGCTCGGCTGCCTGGACGAACTCCTCACCCGGCCGCGCTGTCTGGTGCACGGCGACTTCTCCCCGAAGAACGTCCTGGTCGACCCGGCCGGGGCGGCCGGTGGGCTGTGGGTGCTCGACCACGAGGTGGCGCACGCGGGCAACCCGGTCTTCGACGTGGCGTTCATGCTGCACCACCTGGTGATGAAGGGCGTCCACCTGGCCGGCCCGCCCGGCGGCCTGACACTGTCGCGCGGCTGGCGCGCTGCGCGGAGGCGTTCCGTACGGCATATGCGGCGGCCGGTGGCATGGCCGTGGACGAGGCGGCCGTGGTCCGCCACACCGGTGCCCTGCTGCTCGCCCGGGTGCACGGCAAGTCACCGGCGGCGTACCTCACCGGCGAGGAGGCCGCCGCCGTGTCCGCCCTCGGCGCGCGGGCCGTGGTGGACGGACTCGGCGGCGTCGCGGACCTCTTCCCGCGTACTCCCGTCGATGAGGACGCGAGGGCCTGACCGGCTAGTGGGCGGGAGCGGCGCTGGGATCCGCCGCGAGCCTCGACCAGAACCCGCACTGGTGCCGGGCGGCGAGGTCGACCGGTCGCACTCCGCCGTCGGCCTGCGTGGCCAGCGTGGGTGCCACCGTGTCGCCTGGCCGGAACGCCCGCCAGGCCGGCAGCCCGGGCCCGTTCGGGTTCCCGGTGGTGGCGAAGTTCGTCCAGTAGCCGACCATCCGGTCCGACAGCTCCTGCTGCGCCGAGTCGAGCCACAGGCCGTACCCGCTGAAGTCGAAGACGTACGGCAGGTCGAAGGCGTGCGCGGCGCCCACCCGGAAGTTCGGAGGCGGCGGCGCGCCCAGGTTCGGCGCGGTCCGGTCGGCGAACTCGTAGGCGTACGTCGTGGTCCTCCTCGCCAGCAGCTGGTTGCCCCGCAGTGTCGGACAGGCCCACGGCTGGTCGGAGATGACCGCGGCCCACGCCTGTGCCGGCGTACCGAACGTCGCGACCGGGTAGTGCGCCGCGACCTGCCGGCCGCCGTCGGCGCCGAACGTGCCGGTGAGCAGGTCGAGGTAGCCCTGCTCGGTCAGTGGCTGGTTGCTCTGCAGCGCGGCCGCGTTGCCGGCGCCCTCGTCGCGGTTGCCGCCGGAGATGACCGGCACCTTGCGGAAGTGCCCGGTGCGCAGGGCCTCGGCGGGGTCGCGGGGGAGGAGCGGTGTGTCGTACGCCGGCATGTTGTAGGGCTGGTCGACCCCGAGCAGTTTCTCCGGCTCGATCCTGCGCAGGCAGCTCAGCACCGTGTGCGGGTCGGTGCAGTGCAGGTCGGCGGCGGTCTCCTTGCCGAACTCCTGGACCTCCGAAAGCGGTGCGTACGGCGCGAACGCGGGCATGCCGGGGTACCAGGTGTTCTGCTGCCAGTTCAGCAGGCAGGAGCCACTCTGCATGATCCCCTTCTGGAACAGGCCCGCGGCCGCCGGAGCGGTCAGGAACGCACACGTGCTCATCCCGCCGGCGGACTCACCGGCCAGCGTGACGTTGTGCGGGTCGCCGCCGAAGCCCGCGATGTTGCGGCGTACCCACCGCAGCGCGGCGAGCTGGTCCTGCAGGCCGAAGTCGCCGCCGCCGGGCAGGCCGGGCAGGGCGAAGTACCCGAAGACTCCCAGTCGGTAGTTGACGGTGACCACCACGACGTCGCCGCGGACCGCCATCCGGCGGGCGTCGTAGCTGCTGCCGGCGCCGGAGGTGAACCCGCCGCCGTGCACCCACACCACGACCGGACGATTCCTGGCGGAGGTGGGGCTGGTGACGTTCAGGTAGAGGCAGTCCTCCTCGGTGCTTCCGCCGGGCACCTCACCGGGACCCTGCGGGCACGGGCTGCCCGGCTTCGTCGCGGACCGGACGCCTGTCCAGTGCGCCGCCGGGCGCGGGTTCGTCCACCGCAACCGGCCGGTCGGCGGTGCGGCGTACGGGATGCCCTGGAACCGGCGGTAGTCACCGGTCGCCGTCCCCGCGACCAGACCGCGGTCGGTACGCACCACCGGATGGTCGGGCGGTGGAGGGGCGGTGCCGGGTGGGCCGGCGGCGAGGGCCTGGCCGGCCAGCAGGCCCGCCAGAGTCACCGTGAGGCCGACGGCGACCGCCACAGACGCACCGATTCGCTTCCGCATGCGTGCTCATCTCGCTTCGCTGTAAGGGATCCGGGCTGTGGGCCCGTTCCGATCGGGAACGGGCCCACACCGATTACAGCGAGCGGGCCTGCACCCTCACCAGCGGCGATGGGTGCGGTCGAGCCCTACGAAAGTGGGCTGCCGGTACGTCTGACGGCGGTCCTGGCGGCTCACGGCGTCTTGCCGGCGAGCATTCCGTGCGGGTCGAGAACGAACTTTTTCGCCTCGCCCCGGTCGAAGTCCTCGTAGCCGTTCGGCGCCTCCTCCAGCGGGAGGACCGTCGCGTTCACCGCCTTCGCGATCTGCACGCGGTCGTGCAGGATCGCCTCCATCAGCCCGCGGTTGTAGCGCATCACCGGGCACTGCCCGGTGCTGAACTGGTGCGCCTTCGCCCAGCCCAGTCCGATCCGGATGGACAGGCTGCCCTCCCTGGCCGCCTCGTCGCCCGCGCCCGGGTCACCGGTGACGTACAGGCCCGGGATGCCGAGCTTTCCGGCCGCCCGGGTGACCTGCATGATCGAGTTCAGCACCGTTGCCGGTTGTTCGGTCTGCGCGTCCTTGCCCTGCCCCTTGGCCTCGAAGCCGACGCAGTCGACCGCGGCGTCCACCTCGGGCACGCCGAGGATCTGCTCGATCTGATCGGCCAGGGTGGCGTCCTTGGTGAGGTCGACCGTCTCGCAGCCGAAGCTGCGGGCCTGTTCCAGCCGCTGGGTGTTCATGTCGCCGACGATGACCACCGACGCTCCCAGCAGGAACGCCGCGCAGGCCGCGGCGAGCCCGACCGGCCCGGCGCCGGCGATGTAGACCGTCGACCCCGACGTCACCCCGGCGGTGCAGCAGCCGTGGTAGCCGGTGGGGAAGATGTCGGCCAGCATCGCCAGGTCGAGGATCTTGTCCATCGCCTGGTCGCGGTCGGGGAACTTCAGCAGGTTCCAGTCCGCGTACGGCGACATGACGTAGTCGGCCTGCCCGCCAACCCAGCCGCCCATGTCGACGTAGCCGTACGCACCGCCGGGGCGTTCGGGGTTGACGTTCAGGCAGACGTGGGTGTTGCCCTCCTTGCACATCCGGCACCGGCCGCAGGCGATGTTGAACGGAACCGACACGATGTCGCCGACGTCGACGTACTCCACGTCCCGGCCCTTCTCCACCACCTGCCCGGTGATCTCGTGGCCGAGGACCAGTCCGGCCGGTGCGGTGGTCCGCCCGCGCACCATGTGCTGGTCGGAGCCGCAGATGTTGGTCGCGACGACCTTGAGGATCACACCGTGCGGGCACTGCCGGCCGGCGTTTTGCGGGGGTACGCCCGGGCCGGGCCTCAGCTCCAGCGCGGGGTAGTCGATGGTGCGGACCTCGACCTTGCCCGGACCGATGTACTCGACCGCCTTGTTGTTCTTGTTCTCGTTGTTGCCGGGCATGGCTGCCTCCCTGCTCACGCGTGGCGGCACCCAGCAGACCACCGTGCGGTGGGACAGCTCTCCGGAGTTCCGACTCTAGTCCGGGTCGCCCGCGGAGGAGGAGGGCGCGGACCACGGTCGCCGCGGTCCGGGACCTTCGCGTTCCCCCGAAGGACCCGGGTCGTTCGGTGAGTGCTCAGCCGAGGGTCTGCCGGCGGTACTCCCTCGGCGGCAGGCCGTAGGCGGCCCGGAAGGTGCGGCTGAAGGACGCGGCCCGGGTGAATCCCCAGTGGGCGCCCAGCCGGCTGACGGGGACGAACTGCTGCGTGGGGTCGGCCAGGTCGGCGGCACCTGTCCGGCCGGAGTTCGCGGATCCACGCGCCCACCGAGCGGCCGTGCTCCTCGAAGATCTGGTGCAGGCGGTCCACCCTGTCGGCCTAGCTGTGCGGGAAGAACGACGGCCGGGCGGGAGTGGGAGAGGAGACCGTCGAGCTCCTCTCCCACTCCCGTCCGACGTCGCCGGGGCTCTCGTCGCGCCCCGGGGGCTTTCCGGCGCCTACTGCGTGCGGGCGAGCGCCCCCATCGGGTCCCACGCGGGCAGCACGATCGGCTCCTCCGTCAGCGCCGCCTGCAGCTCCCTCGGCAGCGCGTCCCGGTGGACGGCGATCTCGAAGACGTACTCGTCGAACCACGAGTCGTTCATCGTGTAGAAGCCCTTGTCGGCGTCCTTCTCGCCCCAGCTGTTCTCCACCCGCCAGCGCCGGATCTGCTCACCGTCGACGTCGACGCCGGTGAACAGCATCGCGTGCGTCATCGCGGTCTCGTGGTAGAGCAGCCGCTCGGCCTTGTCCAGGTCGAACGTCGTGTCGTAGACCGAGCCGATGTCGTACAGGTCGGCGTCCCAGATGCCGATGTCGCGGCGCATCATCTTGCCGACGTCGCAGCCGAACCACACCGGCTCGGCCGTTCACGATGGTGTCCCGCGCCAGCCGCTTCATCACCGCCATGTCGACGTTGAGGTAGACCACCGCTCCGCCGCCGACGACGTTGCCCAGCTGGTCGACGGTGAACGTCCGGCCGCGCGGGCTGGTCTCCCGCGGGTCGTGCACGAGGCAGACGTAGTCGTCGATCGGGAGCCCGACGTAGCGCTGGGCGAACTCCAGCGGGGTCAGGTCGCCGTCGCGGTGGAACACCCGGTCCTTGTCCGTCCACTGCCAGGTGAACGACTCCGGCGGCGTGCCGAGGTGCATGCACAGCGCCCGGTGCACGACGTCCAGCAACTGCCGCTTGTGGGACCGGGCCGCGTCGGCTCCGCCGTCGCCTGCTGCCAGCGCCCGCAGGTCACGGGCGCCCTGGCGGAGCAGCTGGCGCAGGACGGAGTTCATCCGGCCGGTCGAGGAGGAGCTCTGCGTCTCCGGCATCGCCGACTTGGGGACCAGGCCGTGCTTGCGGACCAGGGCGGCGAACATGTTCCACTGGCCGCCGTCGCCGGCGACGTCCTGGAGCAGGAACGCGACCGTCCGGTCGTCGAGGTCCCGGTCGGCGGTGTCGATGATCGCCTCGAGGAAGTAGTTCGCGCGCTCGAGCTTGTCCCAGAACATCACGTGGTTCTGGGAGAACTCGAACGACTTGAGGTTCATCCGCCGCATGGCCTCGACCCGCAGCAGGTTCAGGCCGGCGAACATCCAGCAGCGGCCGCTGTTCTTCTGGTTGGTGACGGTCCAGTCGTCGAGCAGGTGGGAGACCGAGTGGTCGGTGCGTACGACGATCTCGCGGTCCAGGGTGAGGTCGTCGAGGGTGGTCTGTGTCAACGCGTTCTGGACGAGGCGGTAGGCAGGGTTGCGGGTGAAGCTCTTGCGCAGGAGTGCGACGTCGTCGGCGGTGAGTGACGCATCCATGACGGGAGAACCCTCCAGGCTGGTCGAGTGATCGGGCAGTGATGGGCAGCGGTCGTCGTGGTGACGAACACGGCGCGTACGTGCGGTGGGCGTGCGCGTTCGGTGAGTGTCAGAACAGACCCTAGACTCGTGTCGCCGCGTTGTCGGCAGCCCAGGGGAAAGATCGACGGAGCGTGATCATGGGTGGCACCGAGCCCGACTACCGCTTCAGCCTGGCCAACGAGCGCACCTTTCTGGCGTACCTCCGCACCGGCCTCGCCCTCGGTGCGGCCGGCGTGGCGGCGGTCCAGTTCCTCACCCAGGTGGAGCCTGCCTGGCTGCGGCGGGTGTTCGGCCTGGTGCTCGCGGTCGGGGGCATCGCCACCAGCCTCGGCGCCTACCTCCGGTTCCGGCGCACGGCCGCCGCGATGCGCCGCGGCGCGCCGCTTCCGGCCACGCTGATGCCGCTCGGGCTGGCGTTCACGGTGTTCGTGGTGACCGCTCTGGCGATCTACCTGGTCGCCTTCGGCCAGCGATAGCGGGACGGGGAGTTCGCATGGTGGGCGGGCCGGCGCGCCTGTACTCCAGGGAGGGCCAGCTCGAACGCACGGCCCTGGCCTGGAACCGCACCGTCCTGGTCCTGGCGGTCAACGGCGCGCTGCTGGTCCGCAGTGCGCCCGCCTGCGGCGCCTGGGCCGAAGTAGCCGGATTGTGCGTACTTTCTGTCACTCTTGCGGCGTGGGTCGTCACCAATCGTGCATACCGGCGTCTGTCGGCCGGACCCACTGCGGCCCTCCTCACCCGCGGCATGTTCACTGTCGTAGCCGTCGTGGTGTTCGTGGGCGTGGGAATCCTCGACCTGCTGGCGGTGCTCACCCACAGCTGACTCGACCCCCTCCCGCCCCCGCCGCCGAGCCGGAACCGCCCGGCACGCCCTAGCATTGCCGTGGCCTGCTCGCCGACGGGGACCGTTCGACAGGAGTTTCGCCGTGCGCTTCCGATTCACTCCGGTGGACACGACGTTCTACGACCTCTTCGCCAAGTCCGCCAGCATCCTGGTCGACGGCGCCCGGCTGTTCGCCGAGCTGCTCGCCCACGATGCCGACCGGCAGGCCGGTGCCCGGCTGATGAAGGATGCCGAGCACCGGGCCGACGAGGCGACCCACGAGATCATCCGCCGGGTCAACAGCACCTTCGTCACGCCGTTCGATCGCGAGGACATCTACCGCCTCGCCGCCGGCCTGGACGACGTCATGGACTACATGGAGGCGGCGGTCGACTCGATCGTCCTCTACGAGCTCGACGAGCTGCCGGAGGGACTGGAGCAGCAGGTCGAGGTGCTCCAGCGGGCCGCCGCGCTCACCGCCGAGGCGATGCCGCGGCTGCGCACGATGCGCGACCTGGAGGAGTACTGGATCGAGGTCAACCGGCTGGAGAACCTCGGTGACCAGATCCACCGGCAGATGCTCGCCAAGCTGTTCAGCGGCGCCTACGACGCGCTGACCGTGCTGAAGCTCAAGGACGTGATCGAACTCGTCGAGCTCGCCGTCGACGCGTTCGAGAAGGTCGCCAACACGGTCGAGCAGATCGCGGTCAAGGAGTCGTGAGTACGCCGGTACGCGCGGGCTCCCGCCCGGGGTCTGGAGGATAGATGGAGCTCGCCCTCGTCGCCGCGGTCGTCCTGATCGCCTTGGCGTTCGACTACACCAACGGGTTCCACGACGCGGCGAACGCGATCGCGTCGTCGGTGTCCACCCGAGCACTCACCCCGCGCACCGCGCTGGCGCTGGCCGCGGTGATGAACCTCGCCGGCGCGCTGATCTCCGAAGGCGTGGCCGAGACGATCGGCAGCGGCATCATCACCCCGGAGACCGACGCGCACGGCATGACGGTCGTGCTGTCCGGCCTGATCGGCGCGATCAGCTGGAACCTCCTGACCTGGCGGCTCGGCCTGCCGTCCTCCTCCTCGCACGCCCTGATCGGCGGGCTGATCGGCGCCGGACTGGCCGCCTCGGCCTCGGTGCACTGGGCGACGATCGGGGAAAAGGTCCTGCTCCCGATGGTGCTGTCGCCGCTGATCGGGTTCGTCCTCGCCTACGTCGTCATGCTCAGCCTGCTGTGGATCTTCCGGAAGGCAAACCCGAGCCGGGCCTACCGCGGCTTCCGCGCCGGGCAGTCGGTGTCGGCGGCGGCGATGGCGTTCGGGCACGGACTGCAGGACGCCCAGAAGACGATGGGCGTCATCGTGCTCGCGCTGGTCACCGCCGGCCTGCACACCGGGAGCGACGTGCCGCTGTGGGTGAAGCTGGCCGCGGCCACCGCGATCGCCCTCGGTACGTACTCCGGCGGCTGGCGGATCATGCGCACCCTCGGCCGCCGGGTGATCAAGCTCGACCCGGCCCGCGGCCTCGCGGCGGACAGCACCGCCTCCGCGGTGCTCTACGTGATGGCGATCGGCTTCCACGCCCCGGTCTCGACCACCCACACGGTGAGCGCGGCGATCATGGGCGTCGGGTCGACGCAGCGGCTGTCGGCGGTCCGCTGGGGCGTGGCCGGCAACATCGTCACCGCCTGGGTGCTCACCATTCCGGCGGCCGCCGCGGTCGCCGCGGCCGTCTACTACGCGGCCCGGCTCTTCCTGCCCTGACCGGTCGGCCGACCAGCTGATCGGCCGACCGGCCAACCGATCGCCCGGCCGGACGGCTCACCGGTCAGCCGAACCGGCCGGTGATGTAGGCCTCGGTGGCCCGCTCGGAGGGGTTGGAGAAGATCTTCTGCGTACTGTCCATCTCGACCAGGTGCCCCGGCTTGCCCTGACCGGACAGGTTGAAGAACGCCGTGGCGTCGGACACCCGGGCCGCCTGCTGCATGTTGTGCGTCACGATGACGATCGTGAAGCGTTCCTTCAGCTGGGAGATCAGGTCCTCGATCGCCAGCGTGGAGATCGGGTCCAGCGCCGAGCACGGCTCGTCCATCAGCAGCACCTGCGGCTCCACCGCGATCGCCCGGGCGATGCACAGCCGCTGCTGCTGACCGCCGGACAGCGAGCCGCCCGGCCGGTTCAGCCGGTCGTGCACTTCCTTCCACAGGTTCGCGCCCTTCAGGGAGCGCTCCACCGTGTCGTCCAGCAGACTCTTCTGGCGTACGCCGTTCAGCTTCAGCCCGGCCGCGACGTTGTCGTAGATCGACATGGTGGGGAACGGGTTGGGCCGCTGGAAGACCATGCCGACCACGCGGCGCACCGCCACCGGGTCGACGTCTGATCCGTAGAGGTCCTGGTCGTCCAGCATGACCTTGCCCTCGACCCGGGCGCCGGGCACCACCTCGTGCATCCGGTTGAGGGTGCGCAGCATCGTCGACTTCCCGCACCCGGAGGGGCCGATGAAGGCGGTGACGTTGCGGGGCTCGACCGTCATGTTGACGCCCTCGACCGCCTTGAACGCGCCGTAGTAGATGTCGAGGCCGGAGACATCGATTCGTTTCGCCATGGTGTCTTCTTCCTCTGCTGCTAACGGTTCCGTACGGCGCTGAACCGGGCGACGGCCCGCGCGAGAAGGTTGAGGACCAGTACCAGCAGGACCAGCGTCAGGGCCGCGGCCCAGGTGCGGTCGACGGCCGGCTGGAGGGACTCCGTACGGTCCTGGTTGATCATCGTGGGCAGGGCGGCCATGTTCCCCGCGAACGGGTTGAAGTTGATCGCCGCCGTGTAGGGGCCGAGGATCAGCAGCGGCGCGGTCTCACCCATGATCCGGGCCAGGCCGAGCACCACGCCGGTGACGATGCCGCTGAACGCCGTCGGCACCACGACCTTCAGGATCGTCTTCCACCGGGGTACGCCGAGCGCGGCGGAGGCCTCGCGCAGTTCGTTCGGCACCAGCCGCAGCACCTCCTCGGTGAGCCGCAGCACGGTCGGCACCATCAGCAGGACCAGCGACAGGCTGACCGCGAACCCGGTCCGGCCGAACCCGAACAACGTCACCCACAGCGCGTAGACGAACAGCGCCGCGACGATGGACGGGATGCCGGTGAGGATGTCCACCATGAAGCTCACCGCGCGGGCGATCGGCCCGCGGCCGCCGTACTCCACGAGGTAGATCGCGCCGAACACGCCGACGGGCACCGAGACCACCGCGCTGCCGAGCGCGATGATGAGCGATCCCATGATCGCGTGGTACGCGCCACCACCCGCTGTGCGGGAGGTCATGCCGAGCTGGGACTGCTCCCACCAGTTCAGGCTCAGCAGCAGGTGGAAGCCCTTCGAGCCCACCGTCCACAGGATCCAGGCGAGTGGGACCAGGGCGAGCAGGAAGCAGGCCACGATCATCACCGTGGCCGCGGCGTTGCGTACGCCGCGAGCCTTCGACCGGCTGCTGGTCAGGTCGATACCGGAGCCGGCCGGGCGGGCGGAGCTGAGCGTGCTCACCTACTCCTCCTTCCGGCGTGGTGCAGGACGAGTCGAGCCATGGCGTTGACCGCGAATGTCAGCACGAACAACACCAGGCCGGCCGCGATGTAGGCGCCGGTCTTCTGCGGTGAGTCGAACTCCGAGGCATTGTTGGCGATCTTGCTGGCGAACGTCTCACCACCGGCGAACAGGCTGGCGGTGAACGGCGCACCAGGGCTCGGTGCGGACAGGATGATCATGATGGCGATGGTCTCGCCGAGCGCCCGGCCCAGGCCGAGCATGGCGGCGCTGACGACCCCGGACCGGCCGTACGGCAGCACGGTCATCCGGATCATCTCCCACTTCGTCGCGCCCAGGGCCAGAGCAGCCTCGCGGTTCTCGGCGGGGGTCTGCGCGAACACCTCACGGGCGAATGCGGCGATGATCGGCAGGATCATGATGGCCAGCACGACGCCCGCGACGAACACCGTGCCGGTGTCGGCGATCCCCGGCTTCAGCAGCGGGATGCCCAGATTGTGGGCGGTCAGGAAGTTGTCGACCGGTGCAAGTTTCGGCGCGAGCTCGGTGATCCCCCACAACCCGAAGATGATCGAGGGGACGGCGGCCAGCAGGTCGACGACGTACGTGACCGGCCGGGCCAGCCGCTTCGGCGCGTAGTGGGTGAGGAACAACGCCACCCCGAGCGCGACCGGCACCGCCAGCAGCAGCGCGAACGCGGAGATGAGCACCGTCGTCCACAGCAGGTCGACGATGCCGAACTTCGGTGGGGTCAGTCCGGGCAGCCACTCCCGCGACAGCAGGAAGTTGGCGTGGTTCGCTCGCAGGGCGGGGATGGCCAGCCAGAGCAGGAACGCCGCGACGAACACGACCATGGCGATGATGAGCAGGCCCGACCCGCGGGCCAGGCCGCTGAAGAGCCGGTCGCCACCACGGCCGGTCGGCCCCAGGTCCAAGCCCTGGGGCCGACTGTCGAGGAGTTCCTGGCGGGAACTGTTCGAGCTCATCGAGGTCAGCTGATCGCCTTGATGGTGGCCTCGTCCTTGGTACGCACCTGCTCGGGCAGCGGGGCGTAGCCGAGGTCGGCGAGACCGGCCTGGACCTTCTGGCTGGAGTAGGTGGTGAGGAAGCTCTTCACCATCGCGGTCTTGGCCGCGGGCAGCCCCTTGGAGCAGACGACCTCGTAGGTGACCAGGACGATCGGGTAGGCGCCCTCGGCCTTGGTGGCGTAGTCCAACTTCAGCCGGTTGTCGTGGCCCTTACCGTCCGGCTTCGCTGCGGCCACGGCCTTACCGGCCGAGACTCCGGTCAGCGTGACAGGCTGCCCGGCGCCGGTGTCGATCTTCGCCATGGACAGCTTGTTGTCCCGGGCGTAGGACCACTCGTCGTAGGTGATCGAGTTGGGCGTGGCCTTCACGCCCGCGGCCACGCCGGCGGACTTGTTCTTGCCGGAACCGACGCCCTGCCAGGTCTTGGACGGCTCCTTCTTCCACGCGCCGCCGGAGCTGGCCTGGAGATACTTCGAGAAGTTCTCCGTCGTGCCCGACTCGTCCGAGCGGTAGAAGACCACGATCTTGGCCGACGGCAGCTTCGCGCCCTTGTTGAGCTTGGCGATCGCCGGGTCGTTCCAGGTCTTGATGGTGCCGTTGAAGATCTTGGCCGCAGTCGGGCCGTCGAGCACCAGGTCCTGCACGCCGGCGACGTTGTAGGCGATGGCGATCGGGCCGACCGCCATCGGCACGTGCCACGCCGGGTTGCCGTTGCACCGCTTCTCGGCGGCGTCGACCTCGGAGCTTCCGGCGCCCCCTTCCGCCGCCGTCTTCAGGGCGGAATCGGAGCCGGCGAAGTCGACCTGGCCGGCGTTGAACTGCTTGATGCCCGCCCCGGATCCGGTCGGGTTGTAGTTGACCGTCACGTCCGGGCACTGCTGCTGGTAGGTCGCGATGGCCTGCTCGATCGCGTTCTTCTGCGCCGTGGAGCCTTCCGCGTTGAGGGTGCCGGAGGGGCACGACCCGCTCTTGGTCGGCTGGGCGGCGGCGTCACCGCCGGCCGGCGTGGGGTTGCTCCCGCAGCCGGCGAGCGCCACGGCGCCGCCGAGCGCCGCGACCGCGAGTGCGGCGAACCGGGTGTGCTTCACGTCGTTTCCTAGCCCTTCGATCTCACGGAAATCCGCTGTCTCCCAGGACGGTAGGGAGGCCAGGTGACGCGTCGGACGGGCCTACGTGAACGGGGAATGAACGTCGCCGGGCCGCGACACGAAGACCGCCCGACGCTGTGGCGGACGTCACGTGAACACGCACGCTGTGTCACTACTCGCGGGGTTGCGGACGGTTTGTCACGGGCCAGCCCCGAGGGTCCGGTTCGCGGGCATGCCGTGGAGTTGGTGAGTCGGGGTTTCCTCGCAGCCGATGAGTTCGGCCGGGCCGGGCGGTCCTCGTTACCGACACCACGAGTATCCGGCAGCACCGACGGCAGGAGACGCAGATGACCGAACGGGTGAACCAGCGGGTGGGAGAGCGGGCAGGTGCCGGACTCCGGGTGACCGGGGTGGCGACGGTGGCGGTGCCGGTGACCGACCACGATCGCGCGCTGGCGTTCTACGTGGGTACGTGTGGATTCGAGGTGACCATGGACGGTTCCTTCGGCCCCGGTCAGCGCTGGGTCGAGGTGGCTCCGCCGTCCGGGGGCTCGGCGGGAGCCACGACGATCGCCCTGATCAGCGCCGGCGAGGGGATGCCCGCCGGGGTGGACACCGGCATCCGGCTGGCCACGGAGGACGCCGGCGCGGACCACGCGTACCTGCGTGAACGCGACGTGGACGTCGACCCCGAGGTGCTGCGTTGGCCCGGCGTGCCGCCGATGTTCGGCCTGCGCGACCCCGACGGCAACCACCTGTACGTCGTCGAGCGCGCCTGACCCGCTTCCTCAGCGACCGGAGAGGGGTTCGGCGGGTGGGTGGCGTTCGACGGCCACGGGCGTGCGGCCGGCGAGGTGCAGGACGACCGCCTCCCCGGGCTGCAGCGGCATCGGCGTGATGCCGAGGCCCGCCCACAGGTCGGGCAGCGTCGGCCGGTGGGTGCACACGGCGGTCGGCTCCGGCGCGTCCAGCAGGCGGATCGCCTGCTCGCGGACCAGCGCCGGGTCGGTGCCTTCGGCGAACGCCGGCTCCGGCTCGATCCGCACGCCGGCGGCCGTGGCGTACGGCAGCACGGTCTGCACGCACCGCCGGGCGGGTGAGCTGACCAGCCGGGTGATGCCGTACGCCTTCAGCGTCCCGACGAGCTCGGCGGCCTGGGTGTGGCCCTCGTCGCCGAGGGGTCGCTCCAGGTCGTTGCCGGTCCAGCCGCGTCTGGGCAGCGCCGAGCCGTGCCGGACCAGCACCAGCGGCCGGGTCGTGCGCGGCGTCAGGGTGGTGAGCAGCGAGCGGTCCCGGGGATGGGTGAGCTGGCGGGCGGCCTCGCCGATCCGCAGCCAGGCCCGCCGGTCGACCTCGTGCCCGGGCGTGAAGTCCGCACCGTCGTCGAGGGGCACGGCCTGCCAGTAGCGCACGACCTTCACCGCCCCGCCGGCCAGCGGGTAGCGCACGGGCGGCATCGGCGGCCCGAGCACCACCCTGATCCCGGTCTCCTCGGCGACCTCTCGGACCGCGGCGGCCGGCGAGCGTTCACCCGGCTCCAGCTTGCCCTTGGGGAAAGACCAGTCGTCGTACTTCGGCCGGTGCACCAGCAGTACCTCGGCGCGTTCGTACGCCGACGGCCGCCACACCACCGCACCGGCCGCCTCGACCACCCGGTCCCTGGGCTCGGTCCGCCCCCGGGTCACGGCTCAGCCCGCCCCCTGCGCGCCGGCCAGCTTCTGCCGGTGCCGCAGCTTGACGGAGATGAGGTGCTGCTGCAGGTCGCGCAGCGGCGCGCCGTCGGCGTCGAGGTGGTGACGGATCCAGTCGCCGTCGCCCTCCAGGTGCCACGCCGACGTTCGGTCGTCGAAGGCCAGCTCGAGCAGTTTGGTCAGCTCGCTCACGTGGTCGTCCTGGGTGACCTGGGCGAGTGCCTCCACCCGGCGATCGAGGTTGCGGTGCATCATGTCCGCCGACCCGATCCACACGTCGGTGTCGCCGCCGTCGGCGAACCAGAAGACCCGCGAGTGCTCCAGGAACCTGCCGAGGATGCTGCGGACGCGGATCGTCTCCGACAGCCCGGGCACGCCGGGCCGGAGCGCGCAGATCCCGCGGATCCACAGGTCGATCGGTACGCCGGCCCGGGACGCCTCGTACAACGCGTCGATCACCGCCTCGTCGACCAGCGCGTTGACCTTCCACCGGATGTGGGCGGGCCGGCCGGCCCGGTGGTGGGCCACCTCCCGCCGGATCCGTTCGACCAGGGACGTACGCACCGAGCGCGGCGCCACCAACAGCCGGTCGTACTCCGTGGTCCGGGCGTACCCCGACAGCGTGTTGAACAACGCGCTCAGGTCGGCGGCCAGCACGGGATCGCTGCTGAGCAGCCCGAGGTCCTCGTACAGCCGGGCGGTCTTGGGGTTGTAGTTGCCGGTGCCGATGTGGGCGTAGCGGCGCAGCCCGTCGGGTTCCTCGCGGACGACGAGGGCCAGCTTGCAGTGGGTCTTCAGCCCGATCAGGCCGTAGACGACGTGGCAGCCGGACTGCTCCAGCTGCCGGGCCCAGCGGATGTTGGCCTCCTCGTCGAACCGGGCCTTGATCTCCACCACCACCAGCACCTGCTTGCCGGCCTCGGCGGCGTCGATCAGCGCGTCGACGATCGGCGACTCGTCGTTGGTGCGGTAGAGGGTCTGCTTGATCGCGAGCACGTGCGGATCGGCGGCGGCCTGCTCGATGAACCGCTGCACGCTGGTGGAGAACGAGTCGTACGGGTGGTGCAGCAGCACCTCCCGCTGGCGTACGGCGGAGAACACGTCCGGCGGGTGCGAGCTCTCCACCTCGGCGAGGTCGCGGTGGGTCACCGGCACGAACGCGGGGAACTTCAGCTCCGCCCGGTCCAGGTCGGCGATCGCGGAGAGGCCGGACAGGTCCAGCGGCCCGGCCAGCCGGCACACCTCCTCCTCGCTGACGCCGAGCTCGGAGACCAGCAGCTCCAGCACGTGCGGGTCGATGGACGCCTCCACCTCCAGCCGCACCGGCGGCCCGAACCGGCGGCGCAGCAGCTCCCGCTCCAGCGCCTGCAGGAGGTTTTCCGCGTCGTCCTCCTCCACCTCGAGGTCCTCGTTGCGGGTGACCCGGAACGAGTGGTGCTGGAGGATCTCCATGCCGGGGAAGAGCTGGTCCAGGTGCGCGGCGATGACGTCCTCCAGCGGGACGTAGCGCTGCTTGTCCACCGGAACGAACCGGGGCAGGATCTGCGGCACCTTCACCCGGGCGAAGTGCTCACCGCCGGTCTGCGGGTTGCGCACCACCACCGCGAGGTTGAGGGACAGCCCGGAGATGTACGGGAACGGGTGCGCCGGGTCGACCGCGAGCGGTGTGAGCACCGGAAAGACCCGGGCGCCGAAGAGTTCGTGCATGCGGTCCTTGGCGTCCTCGTCCAGGTCGTCCCAGCGGTGCACCTCGATGCCCTGGGTCACCAGCTCGGGCAGCACGTGGTCGTGGAACGCGTCCGCGTGGCGCACCATCAGCTCCCGGGTGCGCGACCAGATGCTCTCCAGCACCTCCTTCGGCAGCATCCCGGAGGCGGCCCGCACGGCGACGCCCGCGGCCATCCGGCGCTTGAGTCCCGCGACCCGGACCATGAAGAACTCGTCCAGGTTGTTGGCGAAGATCGCGAGGAACCGCACGCGTTCCAGCAGCGGGATCTGCGGGTCCTCGGCGAGCTCGAGCACCCGGGTGTTGAAGTGCAGCCAGGAAAGCTCCCGGTCGAGGAAGCGGTTGTCGGGCAGGTCGCCCTCGGTCACGTCGTACGGGGGTTCGACGTCGTACTCGGTGATCTCGGGTCGCGCGATCTGGGTGCTCACCCCGCCATCGTTTCACCGTGGCATGAACAACCGGTAGCGACGATCTCAACCGACCGGTTCGTGGTGGTACATCACGTCTGTGGCGGCGCGGACGAAGCCGAGCTTGTCGTAGAGGCCGACCGCGGCGCGGTTGCCGTCCTCGACGTACAGCATCACGGTGGGCAGATCACGGTCGCGGAGGTACGCCAGACCGGCCACGGCCAGCGCCTTGGCCAGGCCGCCGCCCTGGGCGTGCGGCGCAACCCCGAGCACGTAGATCTCACCTGCCGGGCCCGGCTCGTCCCCGCGTACCTGACCGGTGTGCACCTTCGTCCAGTGGAAGCCGACCAGATCGCCGTCGCGCTCGGCAACGAAGAACCCGGCCGGGTCGAACCAGTCGGCGGCGATCCGGGCGTCGAGGTCGGCGCGAGTCCAGCGGCCCTGTTCGGGGTGGGCGGCGAACGCGGCCGCGTTGACCGCCAGCCAGGCCCGTTCGTCGCGGCCGGGTTCGAAGGTGCGGATGGTGATCCCGGCGGGCGGTGCGATGTCCGGAAGCGGCCGGGCGTCCGGTCCGTGCAGTGGGCGGCGCATCCAGGCCAGCGCCCGGTCGGCGGTGAAACCGGTGGCCGCGGCCAGCCGGGCCGCACCCGGATGCGGGCCGTGTGCCCACACCTGCACCGGGACCGGGCCGGCCTCGACGACCAGCGCGTCGGCCAGTGCCCGGCCGACGCCGTGGCCGCGCTGGTCGGGGCGGACCACCAGGTCGGCGGTGGCCACCTGCGCCGGAGCACCGTCGGCGGGCTCGTCGGCGGGCTCGTCGGTGGTGACGGCCGGCAAATCCAGGTGGGCGTACCCCACCACGTCTCCGTTCCCGTCTCCGTTTCCGTCGCCGGCCAGGGCCAGCAGGTGGCGGGTGGCGTCGGGCACGCCGAGCAGCAGCGTCGCGCGTTCGTCGAGGGCGCGTACGCCGTCCTCGGCCGCGGCGGACCCGACCAGGGCGTCGACCGCTTGGCGTTCGGCCACCGAGAGGCGGCCGGTGATCTTGATTCCTCCCGGCGAGTTACCCACACCGCTACCGTACGGGGCACCCACCGAGAACAAGGAGCGCGCATGACGCAGCGGTTGTCATCGGGCAGGTCGTCGGGCAGGTCACCGGGCAGGTCATCAGGCAGGCCGTCGCGCAGATCGGCGTTCCGGCGCACGGTCGCGCTGGGCGCGGCCGGGGTGCTGGGACTCGGCGCCGTCGCCGCCGGCCTGGTGGGCACGGTCGGCGCGGCCCCCGCGGCGGCCGACAGCGGGCCGCGTACCGACCTCACCCTCACCGTTCTGCACACCAACGACGACGAGTCCCAGCTCCTCGGCGTGGACGGCGACACCGACGGCGACGGCACGATCGGACCGGACGAGACCCGCGCCTACGGCGGCGCCGCCCGCTACACCACCCTGTGGCAACAGCTGCGCCGGCAGGCCGAGACGGGCCGCCCGGCCCACGGCGGCAAGCGGGCCGCGGTGTCCATCTCCGGAGGAGACAACTACCTCGCCGGGCCGGAGTTCTCGGCCAGCATCGAGCGCGGTGTGCCCTTCTACGACGCGCTCGCGCTGAGCCGGCTCGGGCTGGACGCCTCCGCCATCGGCAACCACGAGTTCGACTTCGGGCCGGACGTCTTCGCCGACTTCGTGGCCAGCGTGCAAAGCACCGAGGGCTCGTTCCCGTTCGTGTCCGCCAACCTGGACGTGAGCGGTGAACCGTCGCTGGCGAAGTACGCCGACCAGGGCGTCATCCGCGCCACCACCGTGATCCGCGAGCGCGGCGAACGCATCGGCGTGATCGGCCTGACGACCCCGGAGCTGCCGACCATCTCCAGCCCGCGCAACGTCGCAGTGCGCACCGAGCTGGCGCGGATCGCCAACGAGGCGGCGAGCGCGCTGACCCGGCAGGGCGTGGACAAGATCATCCTGGTCAGTCACCTGCAGGACATCGACAACGAACTCGCGCTGGTGCCGCAGCTGCGTGAGGTCGACGTCGTGCTCGGCGCCGGCGGCGGGGAGATTCTGGCCGACCCCGGCGACCCGCTGATCCCCGGTGACCAGGCCGAACGCGGCTATCCGCTGTGGGCGACCGACGCCGACGGCCGCCGGGTGCCGGTGGCCACCACGACGGGCAACTACAAGTACGTCGGGAAGCTCGTCCTGCGCTTCGACCGCGCCGGCCGGCTGCTCGGCGCCGACGACGAGCAGAGCCGCCCGGTCCGGGTGGCAGGCGTCGGGGCCGACGCGGTGGCGAAGGACGCCTGGACCCGCACCCACGTCGAGGCGCCGGTGGAGAGTCACCTGGCCTCGCTGCGGGAGGCCGTCGTCGCCGACAGCGAGGTGCCGCTGAACGGCGTACGGTCCGACGTCCGCAGCAAGGAGACCAACCTCGGTGACCTGGTGGCCGACGCGCTGGTGTGGGCGGGCGCGCAGAAGGCCGCGGAGTACGGCGTACCCGCGCCGGTGGTCGGCATCCAGAACGGCGGCGGCCTGCGCAACGACGCGGTGATCCCGGCCGGTCCGGTGACCGCGCTGGACACCTACGACGTCGCGCCGTTCGCCAACTTCGTCGCGGTCGTGCCCGAGGTGCCCAGGGACACGTTGCGCCGGCTTCTCGAACGCGGCGTCGCCGCCGCGCCGTCGGCCGCGGGAGCGTTCATCCAGGTCTCCGGGCTGTCGTTCGGCTACGACGTGAGCCGGCAGGCGCAGGTGGTGAACGAGTCGACCGGACAGATCCTCACCCCGGGCGAGCGGGTGCGCGACGTCGTACTCGACGACGGGACGGTGCTGGTCCGCGACGGCCAGGTGGTCGACGGTGCGCCGGTACCGGTGGCGACGAACGACTTCTCCGCCCGCGGCGGGGACGCCTACCCGCTGAAGGGCCTGGACTTCACCCCGGTCGGTACGACCTACCAGGGCGCGCTGCGCGGCTACCTCGAGGAGGGGCTGTCGGGGAAGGTCCGGGCGGCCGACTACCCGGTCGGGGGCGAGGGCCGGATCACCACCACCAACTGACGTATGAACGACCGGTGGCCCGGGCGGAGATCCGTCCGGGCCACCGGTCGTTCATACGTCAGGGCGTACGTCGGTTACGAAGCCTCGCCGGTGAGCGACCGCGCGTCGTCGGGCACCTGAGGCGAGCCCGGCGAGTCGTCGTCGTCCTCGGGCACGGGGGTGACCGGCGGGGCGACGAAGCGGTAGCCGACGTTGCGGACCGTGCCGATCAGGGCTTCGTACTCCGAGCCGAGCTTGGCCCGCAGCCGGCGTACGTGCACGTCGACGGTGCGGGTGCCACCGAAGTAGTCGTACCCCCACACCTCCTGCAGCAGCTGCTGGCGGGTGAACACCCGGCCGGGGTGCTGGGCGAGGAACTTCACCAGCTCGAACTCCTTGAAGGTGAGGTCGAGCGTGCGCCCGGCGAGCCGGGAGGTGTAGGTGTCCTCGTCGATGACGAGCTCACCACGCCGGATGACGTTGGGGTGCTCGTCCTCGGCGGCGTGCAGGGCGAGCTTGCCGATCGCCACCCGCAGCCGGGCGTCCACCTCGGCCGGGCCGGCGTTGTGGACCAGGACGTCGTCCAGGCCCCAGTCGGCGTTGACGGCGGCCAGGCCGCCCTCGGTCACGACCACCAGCAGCGGAACGCCGATGCCGGTGGTCCGGATGATTCTGGTCAGGCTGCGGGCCTGCACCAGGTCGCTTCGTGCATCCACAAGCACCGCGTCAGCCGGGCCCACGTCCAGGAGTGCGCTCGCCTCGGCAGGTGCCACGCGCACGTGGTGCGCGAGCAGTCCGAGTGCCGGAACGATCTCCGCCGACGGCTGTAGGGCGTTCGTGAGCAGGATGATTGTGCTCACCGGACGTCTCCCCTGGTCAGTGGGGACCTGGCACTCGGGACGGCGCTGTCGCCCAGGTCCGCCGGTTGCAGGCAGGATATCCCACGTGTCTTCCCCGATGAAGGTGACGGTGCGCTACTGGGCGGCCGCGAAGGAGGCGGCCGGGCTGGCCGAGGAGCAGGTGGAGGCGGGCACGCTCGCCGACGCCCTCGCCCAGGCCCGGTCCCGCCACGGCGACCGGCCGAGGTTCGAGCGGGTGCTCGCTCTGTGCTCGGTGCTGGTCGACGGCGACCCCGTGGGTGGCCGCGACCCGGCGACCGTACGCCTGGCCGAGGGTGCCCGGATCGAGCTGCTTCCGCCGTTCGCGGGCGGCTGAGGACGGATTTGCTCGATGAGTGAACCGTCTCGCCCCGCGCGCCGTGTGGACGGCATGAGCGCGGCGGCGCCGAAGGGCGCGACCGCTGACGAGGAGCTTGTCCGCCGGCTGTACGCCGAGCACGGGCGAGCTCTGTTCGGCTACGTCCTGCGGCTGGTCCGCGGTGACCGGCAGCGCGCCGAGGACGTCGTACAGGAGACGCTGCTGCGGGCCTGGCGGCATCCGGAGGCGCTCGACCCGGCGCGGGGCCCGGCGCGGGCGTGGCTGGTGACGGTGGCCCGCAACCTCGTCTTCGACGGGGACCGGGCCCGCAGGGCGCGTCCGCCCGAGGTGGGCGAGGAAGCGCTGGACGTCGTACCCACCGGCGAGGAGGATCTCGACCGGGCGATGGTGGCATGGGAGGTCATGGAGGTGCTGGCCGAGCTCCCGCCGCACCACCGGCAGGTTCTGGTGGAGGTCTACTACCGCGGCCACTCCGTCGCCGAGGCGGCGCATCGGCTCGGCGTACCGCCGGGGACGGTGAAGAGCCGCACCTACTACGCCCTGCGCCAGCTGCGGCTGCTGCTGGAGGAGCGCGGCCTCACCGCGGAGGTGGCGCTGTGAGTGAGCATTCCTACTCCTGCGCCGAGGTGCGCGCCGCGATCGGCGCACACGTGCTCGGGGCGCTGGACGCGAACGAGGCGGCCGCCGTCGACGCCCACCTGGCCGACTGCGCGCGGTGCCGTGCAGCGTACGACGAACTGGCCGGGCTGCCCGCGCTGCTCGGCCTGGTCGGGGCCGAGGAGGCCGCGGCCGTCGGCGTGCACGACGAGCCGGGTCCCGGTGGCGCCGGTGGCGCCGGGGATCCGGTGGACTCCCTGGGCTCCGAGGGTTCGGTGGACCCCGTGGACGACCTGGGCCTGCGGCGGCTGCTGGCGCGGGTCCGGGCAGAACGCGCCCGCGAACGACGCCGCCGGCTGGCCGGGGCACTGGCGGCGGCCGCGGTCACCGTGGCGGTCGCCGGCGGTGGCGGCTGGGCGGTCGGGCAGGCACTCGCCCCGTCCGGTACGCCGGTCGCCGGGACCACTCCCACCCCCAGCCCCGCTCCCACCGCACACGTGACCGCGCAGCCGGTGCGCTGGTCGGCGACCAACGCCACGCTCGCCGTCGACGGGACCGCCACCATGAACGGCGTTCCGTGGGGCACCAAGGTCGACATCGTGCTGCACGGCGTGAAGCAGGGGCAGGTGTGCTCGCTCACGGTGTACGACCGGTCCGGGCGGCGCTGGGACGGCGGCAGCTGGCGGGTGGCCTACCAGGACGGCGTGCGGTGGAGCGGCGGCATCGCCGTACCCGCGAACGAGGTGGTCAGGATCGAGATCACCGCCACCGGCGAACGGCCGCTGCTCACCATCGACGGCTGAGCGCCCGGGCGGCACGTACCCTGCACGGGTGGACGACGATCGGCTGGACGCGGGGGTACTCGGCGTACCGCTCGGCACCCGGGCGACGCTGGTGCAGTTCTCGACGGCCTTCTGCGCGCCGTGCCGGGCGACCAGGCAGGTGCTGCGCGCCGTCGTGGCCACCGAGCCGGGCGTCGCCCACGTCGAGCTGGACGCGGAGTCCCACCTGGAGCTGGTCCGCCGGCTGGACGTCCGGGCCACTCCCACCGTGCTGGTCCTGGCCGCCGACGGGCGGGTCGTCACCCGGGCGAGCGGCGTACCGCGCCGGCCGCAGGTGGTGGCCGCCGTGGACCGGGCGGCCGCGCTCCCGCGCTGACGGTCGTTCGGGCTGACGGTCGTTCTGGCTGACAGTTTGGCTCTGATCGGGCCGGATTCGGGCCGAAAGGCCACGCCTACGGGCGTTCCATCCGGGTAGGAACGCGCGTGTGGAACAGCGGGTGCCGGGCGGATCCGGGCGATCCCCGATGGGAGCACACGTGGGGTCTGGGTCATGATGTCCCGAATCGTCCGGGTCACGCAGGCCGACACGAGGAGCCGGTCCATGGACCTCCGCCCAATTGATCGGGGCACGTCGTATCCGCCGCGGCCGTACGTCCGCGCGGGGCGACCTCGCCCCGGTGATCACGCTCGATCCGGCCGCCGCGGCCCGCACGGCGCGGCCCACGCTGCGGGTCGCGCACTTCACCGACACCTACCTCCCGCGCCGGGACGGCGTGGTGACCTCGCTACAGAGCCTCACCGCCGCGATGGCCGAGCTCGGCCACTCGAGCCTGCTGGTGGTGCCACGGCATCCTGACCAGCCCTCCGACGAGGAGCTTCTGCGGCTGCGGTCGCTGCCGTGTGGTGTGGCGCAGTTCCGGCTGGCGGCCTGGCCGCGCAGCCGGCACGTGGAGCGGGTCGCACACTGGCTCCCGCACGTGGTGCACGTGCACACCCCCGGCCCGGTCGGGCTGCTGGGCATCTTCGCCGCCCGCCGGCTGGGGCTGCCGCTGGTGCAGACGTACCACACCGATCTGCGGGCCTACGCCGACGCGTACCGCCTGCCGACCTCGGTGATCGAGGGGGTTCTGCGCTGCTACGCCCGCCGGCTGGGTTCGCCCAAGCTGGCGCTGCCGCACGGCGGCAACCGCACCTCGCGCCGGGACGCCCTGGTCGACGCGGGCACCGGCCTGCTGCTGGCCGACGCCGACGCCGTCCTCGTACCGACGTCCGCGATACTCACCCGCTGCCGGCTGCCGATCGACGAGGACCGGATCTACGTCGCGCCCACGGGGGTCTCCCTGCAGGACGTCCCCGCCGACGCGGGGCCGGCTTTCCGCCGGCGGTACGGCATCGGGCCGGAGGAGCCGGTCGTGCTGTTCGTCGGGCGGGTCAACCGCGAGAAGGGCATCGACCTGCTGACCGAGGCGTTCGGCCGGCTGCGCGACATCGTGCCCGCGGCCCGGCTGGTGCTGGTCGGCGCGGTGTACGACGCTCGCTGGGTGCAGCGGCTGCTGGAGCAGGCCGGGATCGCCGACCGCGCCGTTCTCACCGGGCAGCTGCCGCCCGCGGAGGTGGCCGCCGCGTACGCCGCGAGCGAGGTGTTCGCGTTCCCGTCCCTCACCGACACGCAGGGACTGGTGATCCAGGAGGCCGCGCTGGCCGGGCTGCCCGCCGTGCTCGCCGACGAGGCGCTGTACGCCAGCGGGCCGCTGGCGGGCACCGGTGTGCTCGCCGGGCCGGACCCGATGCGCTACGCCGAGGCGCTGGCGGACCTGCTGACCAACCCCGTGCGGCGGGGTCACGTGGGCGAGGAGGCGCGGCGCCGGGCCAGGCGCAACTCGCCGTCGGAGTACGCCCAGCGGATGGCGGCGATCTACGGCCAGGCGGTACGCCGGGCGGGGTCGGCGACGCGGCTGTCGCGGGGTGGGCGGCGCGGCCCGTTCCGGTCCCGCCGGCTGATCGCCTGACCTGCGCACATGGCACCGCGGCGACACTCTGATGGACGTCTCACCAATTGACCGGCATTCCCATCATGTGAGACGACCGTGACAGGGTCGGGCCGGGTCCGTACGCTGATGCTCGTGCTGCGGAGGACCCTGTTGACCAAGCGCCGTGCGGTGGACAACTGCCGCACCTCGACCTGTTTGTGTCCGGCCTCCTGACCGACGGCCGTCCGCTTCCTCCGTCTTCCTCCGTCGCCGCGCTCCGCGCCGACCCCGACAGTGCCTGACGGAAGCCCGCGCCGTCCGCAGCGCCCCTGACGATCCGCAGGCCGCCGCGACCCGAATGCTCGTCCGCCGCGCTCAGCGGCAAACGTCCCACAACCGCTCGCATGGAGGTTTCCGCATGAGCCGTGACTCCGTCCTCGTCTCCGCCGAATGGGTGGAAGCACATCTGGACGACCCCAACATCGTTCTGGTCGAGGTCGACGAGGACACCAGCGCCTACGCCAAGGGCCACATCAAGGGCGCGATCAAGCTGGACTGGCGTGAGGACCTGCAGGACAAGGTCCGTCGCGACTTCGTGGACAAGCAGCAGTTCGAGAAGCTGCTGTCCTCCCGCGGCGTCGGCAACGACCAGACGGTGATCCTCTACGGCGGCAACAACAACTGGTTCGCCGCCTACGCCTACTGGTACTTCCGCCTCTACGGCCACCAGGACGTCAAGCTGCTCGACGGTGGCCGCAAGAAGTGGGAGCTGGACAGCCGCGGGCTGGTGGAGGACGTGCCGTCGTACGCCCCCACGCAGTACGTCGCCTCCGACCCCGACCTGTCCATCCGCGCGTTCCGTGACGAGGTAGTGGACGCCATCGGCCAGCTCAACCTGGTCGACGTCCGCTCGCCCGACGAGTACTCCGGCAAGCTCCTCGCTCCGGCGCACCTTCCGCAGGAGGTCGCCCAGCGGGCCGGCCACGTGCCCACCGCCGTCAACGTGCCGTGGAGCAAGGCGGCCAACGAGGACGGCACGTTCAAGTCCGACGACGAGCTGCGCGACATCTACGGCAAGGCCGGCGTCGACTTCGGCAAGGACACCATCGCCTACTGCCGGATCGGCGAGCGCAGCTCGCACACCTGGTTCGTGCTGCACGAGCTCCTCGGGCAGCCGAACGTCAAGAACTACGACGGGAGCTGGACCGAGTACGGCTCCCTCGTGGGTGTTCCCGTTTCCCTCGGTGACCAGCCTGGAGATGCCTCATGAGTGCCAACGACGGTTGCGGCGCGCCCACCGGCGGCGCCGCTCTGGCCGGGGTCAACCTGGCCAAGGAAGCAGTGATCCAGGGCGTCGTCCGCGCCGACGCCGGACCGGTGTCGGGCGCCTACGTCCGCCTGCTGGACGGCTCCGGTGAGTTCACCGCCGAGGTCCCCACCGACGCGGACGGCGTGTTCCGCTTCTTCGCCGGCCCCGGCACCTGGACGGTGCGGGCGCTCGCTCCGCGCGGCGCGACGGCGGAGGGCTCGGTGCAGGCCGAGCTCGGCAAGATCGCCGAGGTCGAGCTCGCGCTCACCCCGGCTGCCTGAGTCGCGGCGCGACAGCGCGACGACGCCGAACGCACAACAGAACGCAGTACGCCTCGCGGGGCGTCCCTTCCCGGTGGGTCCACCCACCCGGGTTCCGGGACGCCCCGCGACGTGTGTCCGCGGGTGCGGTCAGCGTCGGTGACCGTCCGCCGGTCACGGCACTCCGGTGGTCTGGCCGGGTGGGGCGGGAGCCAGGCCGGCGCTCAGACCAGCTCGGGGTGGGCCCGGAACCACTCGATGGTCAGCCGCAGGCCGTCCTCGACCGCGACCTTCGGCTCCCAGCCGAGCAGGTCACGTGCGCGGGAGATGTCCGGCTGGCGTACGCGTGGGTCGTCCTGCGGGCGGGGCACGAAGGTGAGCTCGGAGTTCGACCCGGCGAGGTCGCGGATCCACCGGGCCAGGTCGAGCACGGACAGCTCGTGCGGGTTGCCGAGGTTGACCGGGCCCGGGTGGTCGGCGTGGGCCATCGCGAGGATGCCCTCCACCGTGTCGTCGACGTAGCAGATCGAGCGGGTCTGCGTGCCGTCCCCGGCGATGGTGAGCGGCCGGCCCTTCAGTGCCTGGCGTACGAACGTCGGGATGGCCCGGCCGTCACCCGGCCGCAGCCTCGGCCCGAACGTGTTGAAGATCCGTACGATCGCGGCGTCCAGCCCGTGGGTGGAGCGGTAGGCCATGGTGAGCGCCTCGGCGAACCTCTTCGCCTCGTCGTACACCCCGCGCGGTCCGACGGGGTTGACGTTGCCCCAGTACTCCTCCTCCTGCGGGTGGACCAGCGGGTCGCCGTACACCTCGGAGGTGGAGGCGAGGACGAAGCGCGCGCCCTTGTCCCTGGCCAGGCCGAGAGCGTGCAGGGTGCCGATCGAGCCGACCTTCAGCGTCTGGATCGGAAGCTGGAGGTAGTCGATCGGGGAGGCGGGGGAGGCGAAGTGCAGCACCAGGTCGACCGGCCCGCCGACGTGGATGTAGTCGGTCACGTCGCACCGCAGCAGCCGGAACGCCTGGTGGGGGAGAAGGTGAGCGACGTTCTCCGGCCGGCCGGTGAGGAAGTTGTCCAGGCAGACGACCTCGTAGCCGTCGCCCAGCAGTCGCTCGCACAGGTGGCTGCCGAGGAATCCGGCGCCGCCGGTGACCACCGCTCTGCGCCTGGTGCCGGGCCGACCTGGTTGCTGATCGGTTTGTCCCATTTCGTTCCCCCTTACCCGATCTGATGTCGAATGGTATTGCCTGAGGCACTACCGTGTGTCCCGGTCGTCCGGCTGCGCGGCAAATGAGTGGCCTGTAACGATGTTCTGGTCGTTGCGCAGATCCGGCGAGCAACCTGAGAGCCCCGTGGTACGTAATACGCAGAAGACGTTCGGGGGACGGACAACAAACATATGGTGACGCTGAAGCAACTCGACGAGACCATCACCGGACGGGCCGTACCGGGAACCACGGCGCCGTTGCCGGACCGCCGGGCCACCGCCCGCGGCATGGCGTGGTTCGCCACGGTGGTGATGGTGCTGGACACGGTGCTGATTCTGTGTGCCGGCCTGCTCGCCACCGTGTCGCGGTTCGGCGAGCCCACCACCAACATCGCCGGCGGATGGCGCGGCTCCAACCTCAGCGGCGTGCCCTACTCCGCTGTCGTGGTGATGGTCGCGGTCGTGTGGATCGCCGTCATCGCGGTCCGCGGCGGCTACTCCGGCCGCACCTTCGGCTCGGGTGCGGACGAGTACAAACTCGTGCTCAGCGGCAGTGTCGTGACCGCCGGGCTGATCGCGATCGTGTGTTACCTCGCCAAGATCGAGCTGTCCCGCGGTTTCCTGGGGTTCGCGTTCCCCATCGGCGCCGTGCTCCTGGTGGCGGGCCGCTTCAGCGCCCGGAAGGTTCTGCACCGGCTGCGGGCCCGCGACCGGCTCGTCCACCGCGTCCTGCTGGTCGGCATGCCGGCCGGGGTGGCCGAGTTGCTCGAGGTGATGCGACGCGAGCCCAAGATGGGGTTCTCCGTCGTCGGTGCCTGCCTGCCGCGGTTGTCGAAGGACCCGGGCGAGGAGGTGGCCGACGAGGGCCTGCCGATCTACGGCTACCTCAACGACGTCCGCTCCGCCGTCGAACGCTCCGGCGCCGACACGGTGGTGGTCAGCGCGCTGCCCGGCCGATCCTCGCGCCTGCTGCGCCGGCTGTCGTGGTCGCTGGAGGGCCTCGGCTGTGACCTGGTGGTCGTCCCCAGCCTCACCGACGTCGCCGGCCCGCGCATCCATCACCGGCCGGTGGCCGGCCTGCCGCTGCTGCACGTGGAGGAGCCGGAGTTCACCGGCGCCCGCCGCATCGTGAAGAACATCTTCGACCGGGTGGGTGCCGGAGTCATCACCATCGTCGCCGCGCCGGTGATGCTGGCGATCGCGCTGGCGATCAAGTGCGACGACGGTGGGCCGGTGATCCTGCGCCAGACCCGGGTCGGCGTCCACGGCAACGAGTTCACCTGCTTCAAGTTCCGGTCGATGGTGGTCGACGCCGAGCAGCGGCTAGCGGAGCTGCGGGCGGCCAACGAGCACGACGGGGTGCTGTTCAAGATCCGCGACGACCCGCGGATCACCCGGGTGGGCAAGGTGATCCGGAAGCTGTCGCTGGACGAGGTGCCGCAGCTGTTCAACGTGCTGCGCGGCGAGATGAGCCTCGTCGGCCCGCGGCCGCCGCTGCCGGCGGAGGTCGAGGCCTACGCCGAGGACGTACGCCGCCGGCTGCTCGTCCGGCCCGGCATCACCGGCCTGTGGCAGGTGTCCGGCCGCTCCAACCTGTCCTGGGACGACTCGGTGCGCCTCGACCTCTACTACGTCGAGAACTGGTCGCTGTCGGCCGACCTGGTGATCCTCGCCAAGACGGTCGGCGCGGTGCTCAGCCGCAACGGCGCGTACTGACCGGGGCCGGACTCATCGCCCTGATCGGCCCCTTGATTCCTCGCCCTGACCGGGCGCCGGAAGAACCGGCGAAACAACTGAGGGCTTTCCCGCGCGGCTCGCGCATCGGGAAAGCCCTCACTGGTGACTGACGTCCGACCGGTTTTCGTACGACCCTGCTCTGGTTCTGTGCGGCTTGTCGTCCCCGCGTCAGCGGACCTTCTCGCCGAGCACGTCGTCCTGGCCGTGGACCTTCAGCCACTCACCGACCTTGTCGTCGCGGATCGCCTTCCACAACGCGTCGTCCTTGGCCTTGTCGAGGTAGACGACCGACTGGCTGCCCTCCATGCCGGTGCCCTTGTTCGGGGCCGTCATGAACGTCACGTTGCGCTGCCGCAGGTCCTTCATCTCCAGCGCCAGCGAACGCATGTCCCCGGTGCTGAACTCCTCGTCGACGGAGAGGTTGTGGGTGATCGCGTCCATCGCCCGGCCGAGCTTCAGCGGGTTGGTCAGCGTGCCGTTGGACAGGGTCTGCCGCATCAGTGCCCGCAGGAAGTTCTGCTGGCGCTGCATCCGGCCGAAGTCGCCATTGGCCAGGTGGTGGCGCTCGCGTACGTAGTCGAGCGCCTCCTCACCGGACAGCGTGTGTGTGCCGGCGGTGTACATCTTCCCGCTGGCGAAACGGGTCTCCTGCTGGAACGTCATCTGCACGCCGCCGAGGGCGTCCGTCAGCGCCTTGAACCCGGTCCAGTCGATCACCGCGAGGTGGTCGATCCGCAGGCCGGTGAGCTTCTCGATCGTCTCGATGTACAGCGGCGGTCCGCCGAAGGAGTAGGCAGCGTTGATCTTGTTGGGCCTGTGGCCCGGGATCTGCACCCACGAGTCGCGCGGGATCGAGATCAGGTAGGCGGACTTCCGGTCGCCGGTGATGTGCAACACCATGATGGTGTCGCTGCGCTGGCCGCCGCGCTCCCACGCGGTGCCCTTGCCGGTGCCGGTGGTGCCGCCGGTGGCGTCGTCGGTGCGGGCGTCGCTGCCGGCGAGCAGGATGTTCATCGCGTCCGCACCCGGCGCACCCTTGGCGGGCTTCTTCGGCCGGGTGGCCTCCGGCAGCTGGGAGAACGCCGGCACCCGCGAGACCTGGTTGCCGAACTTCTCCGACAGCAGGTAGCCGGTCAGCGCGACGCCGCCGCCCAGGATCAGGACCAGGGACAACAGGATCAGCAGTGTGGTCTTGGTGCGGCTCGACTTCCTCCGTCGGTGACCGGTGGAGCGGCGGCCACGAGGACCGTCCTCCTCGTCGTCGCGCAGGCGGATCGAGCGCAACCCTTCGTCGGTGCGGTAGTCACTCATTAGCGTCCCTGAAGTCCTCATCCCCCGTGAGTGGCGAACGTCCGCCCCGGCTGAAGTCGACGCACGCAGCGTCTGCGAGCGGTGTTCCCGGATACGGGAAACCCTCGACAGCACTGACGCGCGAACGGCGATCCCGGTTGTCTTCGAACGGGATACCCCGCTACGCGGACGATGTTGCACCTGCCGGCCGAGCAATATCGTACGGGCGGGCCGGGTCGGCCTGGGTCGTACGGACTGGCTGGCGCGGGTTGCCCGACTTCGTCCGAAGTCCATTTTGTCCGGCCTGTCCCCGGCCTGTCGACCCCGGGGCGGGTTCCGATACATCTGCCGGCCGCCTCGCGCCGACCCGCGCCCCTCGACGCTCGGTCGGACCGCGCCTCAGGGCCCGGCCTGCGGACCCTAGACTCGTGGCCCACGAAACACCGACCAGCGAAACGGGAGTTGATCCGTCTTGTCGACGCCGGCGCCGTTCCAGATCCCCGGCGATCTGCACCCCGACTGCGTCCAGTTGGCCTTCCTACTGGGCCGCTGGGAGGGCAAGGGCCACGGCGACTACCCCACGATCGAGCCGTTCACGTTCGGTCAGGAGGTCGTCTTCAGCCACAACGGCAAGGCGTTCCTCTACTACACGAGCCGCACCTGGCTGCTGGACGAGGAGGGGACCGCCGTCCGGCCGCTGGCGATGGAGACCGGCTTCTGGCGGCCACAGCCCGACCACGGGCTGGAGGTGGTGCTCGCGCATCCCACGGGGTACGCCGAGGTGTGGTACGGCCGGATCGACGGCGCCAAGATCGAGCTCGCCACCGACCTGGTGGCCCGGACGACCACCGCGAAGGACTACTCCGGCGGCCAGCGGTTGTACGGCCTGGTGCAGGGCGCGCTGATGTGGACGTTCGACATGGCGGCGGGGGGCGAGAGCCTGCAGCCGCACCTGTGGGGCAAGCTCGAACGCGCGGGCGGCCCGGGAGCCGAAGCCGCGGCACCCGAGGCGGCGTCGCCCGCTCCGGAAGGTGACTGATCCCGGACGGCTCAGCAGCCGCCACCCCGCTCGGCGGCCGCCGGCGAGCCTAGACTCCACGTGATGGGTGATTCGCACGACCACGACGCCGTGGCCGCCGGCGCGCTGCACGAGGAGCTGCGCGCTCGCGGGTATCGACTGACCCCGCAACGCCAGCTGGTGCTGGAGGCGGTCGAGGATCTTGTGCACGCCACGCCCGAGGAGCTCCTCAACGCCGTCCGGCGCAAGGCGCGCGGCGTGAACATGTCGACGATTTACCGCACCCTCGAGCTGCTCGAGGAGCTGGACCTCGGTCTCACACGCCCACCTCGGCCACGGCGCCCCGACCTACCACGCCGCCACCACCGCCGACCACGCCCACCTGGTGTGCCGGGGCTGCGGCCGGGTGATCGAGGTGCCCCCGGAGGCGGTCGAGCCGCTGGCCGAACGCCTGCGCGAGCGGTACGCCTTCGACACCGACGTACGCCACCTGACGGTCTTCGGGCAGTGTGCCGAATGTCGCGAAGGAACCGACTGCCCGGCCCCGCGCGGGTAGGGAGGGGCCCTGAGGTGGCAGCCGGGTCGTAACCTCGAACGCGTGACCAGCTCTTCCAGCACCCCCGACCAGCCCGACCAGCCCGGCCTGCCCGGCCAGCCCGAACCGACCCAGGCAGCCGCCGCGGATCAGCCGCCGAGCCCGTTGCTCGGACTGCCCGGTGCGGTGGCCGGCGACCCGCCGGACGCCGGCGTCGCCGCGCACTACGGCGAGCCGCTGATCGAGCAGCGCCGCCTGGAACGCGACCGGGCCGGCTTCGTCGACCTGTCCCACCGCGGGGTGGTGCGGGTCAGCGGACCGGACCGGCTGAGCTGGCTGCACTCGCTGAGCACCCAGGCGCTGGAGCGGCTCGGGCCCGGCGAGGGCACCACCACGCTGATCCTGTCGCCGCACGGCCACGTCGAGCACGCGCTGTACGGCGTCGACGACGGCACCGCGTTCTGGATGCACGTCGAGCCGGGCACCGCCGAGGCGGCTGCGGGTTTCCTGGACTCGATGCGGTTCATGCTCCGGGTCGAGGTGGCCGACGTGAGTGCCGCGTACGCCGTGGTGTGGGAGCCGCGCACCGAGGGCGACCCCGGCGGACACCTCGTCCGGCGCGGCGGCGACCCGATGGGCGGACGCGAGCTGTTCGTGCCGCGGGCCGAGCTGGCCGCGTACGCCGAGACGGCCGGGCCGCCCGCCGGGCTGTGGGCGTACGAAGCGCTGCGGATCGCCGCCCACCAGCCCCGGCTCGGCTTCGAGACCGACCACCGGACCATTCCGAACGAGATCGGCTGGCTGGACTCCGCGGTCCACCTGGACAAGGGTTGCTACCGCGGCCAGGAGACGGTGGCCCGGGTGCACAACCTCGGCCGGCCGCCGCGCCGGCTGGTGTTCCTGCACCTGGACGGCTCGGTCGACCGGCTGCCCGGCCACGGTGCGCCGGTCACCCTCGAAGGCCGCGAGGTCGGCTTCGTCACCAGCAGCGCCCGCCACCACGACCTGGGGCCGGTGGCGCTGGCCCTGGTCCGCCGCAACGTCCCGGTCGAGGCCGGACTGCTCGCCGACGGTGTCGCGGCAGCCCAGGAGCTCGTGGTCGACCCCGAGGCAGGGCTGCACGTACGGGCCCGGCGCTGATCCGGCGCTGATCCGGCGCTGATCGGGGGCTGATCAGGAGCTGACCACGACGCACCCCGGAGACCTCCACCGCCGCGACCTGGGTCAGGGATAGGCTCGCCGCCGACCAGTGGGCCGGCGTGGGTCGTCCGGCCCTGTCGAACCGGGGGCGGCGAGTCGTGACGCGAGCAGTGGGGAAGGTGGCCGTCGTCGGCCTGGGCTACATCGGCCTCCCGACCGCGGCCGCGCTGGCCACCCAGGGCGTGGAGGTGCGCGGCGTCGACGTGAACACCGACACGGTCCGGGCGGTCAACCGCGGCGAGGTGCCGTTCGTCGAGCCGGACCTCGCGGTGGCGGTCAGCGGCGCGGTCTCGATGGACCGGCTGCGGGCGTCCACCCGGATGCCGGAGGCCGTGGCGTACATCATCGCGGTGCCCACGCCGTTCAAGCACGACCGGCGCCCGGACCTGTCCCACGTCCGCGCGGCGGCGGAGGAGATCGCGCCCCGGCTGCGGTCCGGTGCCCTGGTCATCCTGGAGTCGACCTCCCCGCCGGGTACCACCCTGCGGGTGAGCGAGTGGCTCGCGGAGCTACGCCCGGACCTGGTGCTGGCACACCAGGCGGCCGCCGGGCCTGTCGACGTGCACGTGGCGTACTGCCCGGAGCGGGTGCTCCCTGGCCGGATCATGATCGAGATCGTCACCAACGACCGGGTGATCGGCGGCATCACCCCGGCGTGCGCGCAGCGGGCCGCCGAGGTCTACCGCACGTTCGCCCAGGGCGAGCTGCACCTCACCGACGCCGGGACCGCCGAGCTCACCAAGCTGGCCGAGAACGCCTACCGCGACGTCAACATCGCCTTCGCCAACGAGCTGGCGCAGGTCGCCGAGCGGCTCGGGGTCGACGTCTGGAACGTCGTCGAGCTGGCCAACCGGCATCCCCGGGTGCAGATCCTGCGGCCGGGTCCGGGGGTGGGCGGGCACTGTGTCGCGGTCGACCCGTGGTTCCTGGTGTCGGCGGCGCCGGAGGACACCCGGCTGATGCGGACCGCGCGGGACGTCAACGACGACCGGCCGGGCCAGGTCGTACGCCGGATCGTCGAGGCGGCGCGGTCTCGTCCGGGCGAGCCGGTGGCCTGCTTCGGGCTGGCGTTCAAGGCCAACGTCGACGACCTGCGGGAGAGTCCGGCCGTCGAGGTGGTGACCGGCGTGGCCGCCGCGCTGCCGGACGTGCCGGTGCTGGTGGTCGAGCCGCACGTGCGCAAGCTGCCCGCGGCGCTGGGGGCCTACGACCAGGTGCGGCTGGTGGGCGCCGCGGCCGCGCTCGAGTCGGCCGGCGTGGTCGCCCTGCTGGTCGACCACGACGAGTTCGCCGGGATCGGGCCCGAGCACCTCGCCGGCGCCGAGGTGGTGGACACCCGCGGGGCCTGGCGCGGCCCCGGGCGGTGAAGAGGCAGCCGGTGAAGTCTGAGCCGGGCGAGTCTCAGCCGGTGAAGTCGGGCAGTCGTACGCCCAGCCCGAGCAGTTCCTCGATCGCCGCGACGCTGCGGGCGGCGGCCTTGCCGTCGCCGTAGGGGTTGACCGCTCCCGCCATCGCGGCGTACGCCCGCTCGTCGTCGAGCAGCTCGGTGAGCGCGTCGCGAACGGTCTCCCGGTGGGTGCCGACCAGCCGGACGGTGCCGGCGGTCACGGCCTCGGGGCGTTCGGTGGTGTCCCGCAGGACCAGCACCGGCCTGCCCAGGCTGGGCGCCTCCTCCTGGACGCCGCCGGAGTCGGTGACCACCAGGTGGGCGCTGCCCAGCAGGTGGGCGAACTCCGCGTACGACAGTGGTTCGGTGCGCAGCACGTTGGGCTCGGCGGACAGCTCGGCCGCCGCCACCTCCCGGACCACCGGGTTGCGGTGCACGGGGAACACGAAGTCGGTGTCCGGGTGCGCTCGGGCCACCTCGGCGACGGCGCGGAAGGATTCCCGCATCGGCTCACCCCACGACTCGCGCCGGTGGGCGGTGACCACGACCAGCCGCCGGCCGGTGGCCGCCGCTGTGTCGACAGTACGGGCGAGATCGGGATCGGCGTAGGTGGGCCGGCGCCCGGAGACCTCGAACAACGCGTCGATGACGGTGTTGCCGGTGACGGTGATCGCCGCGGGCGTCACCCCGCCCGCCTCCAGGTGCGCGCGGTTCGTGCGCGTGGGTGCCAGGTGGAGGGACGCGAGCTCGGTGGTGAGTCGGCGGTTGATCTCCTCCGGGAACGGCGAGTAGCGGTTGTCGGTGCGCAGACCGGCCTCGAGGTGGACCACCGGGACCTGCGCGTAGAACGCCGCGAGCGCGCCCGCGAACGTCGTCGTGGTGTCGCCCTGGACCACCACCGCGTCCGGCGCGACCTCGGCGACGAGGGGCTCGAGCCCGGACAGCGCGCGGGTGGTCACCTGCCCGAGGGTCTGCCCCGCGGTGAGGATCGCCAGGTCGTGATCGGCGCGGATGCCGAAGAGTTCGTGAACCTGGTCCAGCATCTCGCGGTGCTGGCCGGTCACGGCGACGACTGGTTCGATGTCGGCGGACTCACCGAGTGCCCGGACGACGGGAGCCATCTTGATGGCCTCCGGCCGGGTGCCGTAGACGAGCATGACGCGGGCCACGGTCGCGGAACTCCCCTTCGTCGAGGTGGGGGCGCGGACACCAGGTCGTACGGGAAGGCACGCGTACGCGTACGCGTACTCGGGTGACCGCCGGACGGCGGTCAGGGTAGCGGGTGAGCCGGTGGTGCCGGCCCAGGTGTCGGGCTTTCGGATCGCGGGCATGCACCAGCACATGGGGCGGAGAGGCGTGGTGGCGGTAGCCGGCTTGACCGGCCTGGTGGTGGCGGACGCGCTGCTCGTCACGATGGCGATCCGGCACTCGGCCGGTGAGACGGCCCTCGGGACCGCTCCGCAGGACTCGGTTATGGACAACACCTCGTCACCGGGGGACGGACCCGCGGCGACGCCGGAGACCTCCCCCGCCCGCAGGTCCGCGTCCGACGGGTTCCGTTCGCTGGTCGACATCGGCGCGGGCGCCGCCGTCGCCCGGGCCACCACGGGTACCTGCGGCCGGGGCGGTGCGACCCTGCAGCTGTCCACCGACCGCGGCCGGACCTTCGACGTCGCCGAAGTGCGTCCGGCGAAGGTCATCGTCCGGGTGATCGCGACGGACGCCCGGAACACGTCCCTGATCGCTGCCGACGCCGACTGCCGCAAGCTCGCGACCTACGTCACCACCGACGCCGGCAGGGTCTGGACCAGGCTGGACGGCGCCCGCGGCAACTGGTACCTCGAGCCCAGGCCCGCGCCCCGGCTGCACGCACCCACCGGCGACGTCGTGCTCCCATGCGGAAGGGCTGTCGACGTGATCGGGTTCAGCACGCTGTCGGCGCGGCGCGCGTTCGTCCTGTGCTACGGCGGCGAGGTGAGGGCGACCGGCGACGGCGGCGCGCACTGGAGCTCACGGGGGACCGTGAAGGCGGCCGCCGACCTCGACTTCGTGAACGCACGAACCGGACTGGCCGCCCGAACCGGCATCCGCGGCTGCGACGGAGTCACGGTGGCCCGCACCACCGACGGCGGGTGGAACTGGACGCGGGCGGCCTGCGTGTCCGGTCCCGAGGCCAGAAGCGGTGCCCGTCCGGACATCTCCGCCGACGGCGACCGGGCCTACCTCGCCCGGGGAGAGGCCGTCTGGGTCACCACCGACGCCGGCCGGCACTGGACCCGGACGCCCTGGGGACGGCAGTCTCCGCAGGACACGCCCTAACGGGTGGTCCGCGACCGCACGCCCACCACGCCGTCCTCGACGACCCCTTCGACCGCCGCGTCGTGCTGGCTGCGGCCGTGCCCGTAGTCGTACCCGTAGCCGTACGTCCGCGCGTCCGGCCCCTTGGCGGGGGCCATGTTGAGCACGGTGCCGAGCAGTCGCGCGTCGACCTTGGTGAGGTTGCCGACCGCGGTTTCAACCTGGTCGGCGGTGGTGCTGCCGTGCCGGACGACGAGGACGGCGCCGTCGGCCATCCGGGCCAGAATCGCGGCGTCGGTCACCGGCAGCAGCGGTGGGGCGTCGACGAGGACGATGTCCGCGCGGCGTTCGAGATCACCGAGCAGCAGCTCCATCGCCCGGGACTGCAGGAGCTCGCTCGGGTTCGGCGGCAGCGGGCCGCTGGCCAGCACCTCCAGCGGGATGTCGCCCCACGGCTGCAGCGCGTCCTCGGCCGCGATCCGCCCGACGAGGACGCTGGTCAGCCCGACTGCACCCTCCAGCCCGAGATACTCCGCCAGCCGGGGGCGGCGGACGTCACCCTCGACCAGTACCACCCGCCGGCCGGCCTGGGCCAGGGTGATGGCGAGGTTGCAGGTCGTCGTGGTCTTGCCCTCCGCGGGCACCGAACTGGTGACGACGATGCGCTTCGGCCGCCGGTCGACGTCGACGAACTGCAGGTTGGTACGCAGCTGCCGGAACGACTCCGACCGCGGAGAGCGCGGCTCCAGGTGGACCACCAGCGGCTTGGCCTGCGCCTGTGGGTCGTGGGCGATGACGCCGAGGTTCGGCGCGCCGGTCCAGGCGTTCAGCGCGTCGGTGTTCTTGATGGTGCGGTCCAGCAGCTCCCGCAGCAGGGCGAAGGCCGTGCCGAGCACCAGCCCGGCGAGCAGGCCGAGCGCGAGGGTGCGCACCGGCCGCGGCGCCACCGGCTGCGTGGGCAGGCTCGGTGAGTCGACGACCGTCGCCCTTAGTGGGGATGGCGAGCGGGCGTCGGGGCGTTCGAGGTCCTTCGCGAACGTCACGAACTGCCGGGACACGGCCTCGTTGATCCGCCGGGCCCGTGCGGGGTCGGTGTCGATGGTGGTGATCTCGAGCAGGATGGTGTCCGGGAGGATCCGGGCGGAGATGCGGGCGCTCAGGTCGGCGGCCGACATGGGCAGCCGGAGCTTCTTCACCACCGCGGTGGTGACCGCTTCGCCGCGTACGAGGTCGGCGTAGGAACGCGCCCGCTGCTGCGACAACAGACTGCCCTGGTAGGCGCTGGTCGTGGAGTTGTCCGCCGGAGTGACGCTGACGAACAGGGTCGCGGTGGACTGGTACGTCGGCGTCGTCCGCAGGACCACGACCGCCGCGACGGCCACCGCGACCACCACACACAACAGCAACAGCTTCCACTGCATTCGGATCAGTCGCAGATACTCTCGCAGCTCCACCGGCGCTACCTTCCTGAGCTGTCCTGGTCGCTGTCCTCGCCGCTACCCGGCGGTGTTGCCGGAACGAGGTGTGGATCGACCTCGGCGAGGAGCATGAAACTCCTGTCCCGTGGCTGGTGATCCGAAACGGTCCGGCCCGCCGGAACTTTTCCCCGAACGCCACGTACCCGCACCACCGTGCGGTGGCGGGCGCGTCGAAGCGGCCGGGGTGTTGACACCACGTGCCGGAGTAGACACGTACTGTACGCGGGACGGCCGTCGTTTACTCGTACGCCCGGCCGGGGGAGAAGTGCATGGGGTGCGGACCTCCCCGGGGCCGGGGCGAGACCCGTGGACGGTGCGGACCCGTTGACCACCACCACCTGGACGAGGCGATGACCGCGAACCCCGCATCCGAACCTGCCGCATCGCCCGCAGCATCCGCGTCGTCCGGCTCGGCGCGGGCCGCCGGCGCCCGGCCCGTCGCGGGCCGGCGGCCGCGGGCCGTGCACGTGTCGACGGTCCACGCCGCCACCGACATCCGGATCTTCCACAAGCAGTGTCGTACGCTCGCCGCGGCCGGCTACGACGTCGTGCTGCACGCCCGCACCGACCATCTCCCCGGCGACCACGGCGGCCGGCCCTACGAGCAGGACGGCGTACGCGTGGTGCCGGTGCCGCCGTCGTCGGGCCGGGCCGCGCGGATGACCGTCGGCGTGTGGAGACTGTTCGGCCCGCTGCTGGCCCACGACGCGGACGTCTACCACTTCCACGACCCCGAACTCGTCCCGCTGGCGATGGCGTTGCGGTTGTGCGGACGCAAGGTCGTCTTCGACGCGCACGAGCCGCTGCCCGCGCAGATCCTGGCCAAGCCCTGGATCCCGCCCCGGCTGCGGCCGGTGGTCGCGGGGGCCACCAGGCTGCTGGTCGGCCTCGCCGGCCGGGGGGTGACCGCGGTGGTGGCCGCGTCGCCGCTGGTCGAGGGCGTCTACGCCGGTGCGCGCCGGATGGTGGTGGTGAACAACTTCCCGATCCTGCCCGGCGACGACCCGACCGTCCGTCCGGCCGGAGGTGCGGAGGGCACCGGCCCGCAGGACAGCGCCGGACCCCCGCCGGAGATCCCGTACGACCGGCGGCCGCGCGGGATCGTCTACGTCGGCGGGCTGTCGGACCTGCGCGGACTGTCGGCGATGCTCGACGTGGCCAGGATCGCCGGCACCCGGCACGGGGAGCGGCTGACGCTGATCGGGACGTTCATGCCGCCGGAGCTGGAGGCGCGGCTGGCCGAGCCGGAACTCGCCGGGCTGATCGACTACGTGGGCACCCAGCCGCCGAAGCGGGTCCGCGAGCTGCTGGGCGAGTCCCGCGTCGGCCTGATCCTGCAGGTCGGGCCGGAGGCGTACAAGCGCAACCTCCCGACCAAGATGTTCGAGTACATGGCCGAGGGGATGCCGGTGGTGGCATCCCACTTCCCGCTGTGGAAGCAGATCCTGGACGAGGCCGAGGCCGGCGTCACCGTCGACCCCGAGGACGGCCGGGCGGCCGCGGAGGCGGTGTCGCGGCTGCTGTCGGACCCGGTGGAGGCGGCGGCGATGGGCCGGCGCGGGCGCAAGGCGGTGTACGAGCGGTACTCGTTCGGGCCGGAGGCGGCGAAACTGCTCGCGCTGTACGACAGCCTGTTGCCCGGCGACCTGCGCACCGCCAGAGCCCGATGAGCGGCGCCGACCGAGCGACGTCCGACCTGCAGGCGGCAGGCTCCACGCCCGTACGGACAGCCCTGTCCGAACCCGCCGGCGAGGGGACTGCCGGCGGCCCGGTGCCCCGGCGGACCGGCGCGCGGCGCGGGGTGACGGAGATCGTCCTCGGCGCGGTCCTCGGCCAGGGGCTGCTGATCGCCGCCGCTCCCGTCCTCGCCCGCCTCTACAGTCCGGCCGACTTCGCCCTGCTGCAGATCTTCACCGGCGTCGTCTCGATCGGTGCCGTGCTGGCCAGCCTGCGAATGGACCTCGCGGTCCCGCTGGCACGCGACGACACCGAGGCTCGAGCGGTGTTGCGAGCCGGGCTGATCGGCACGGTCGTGGTGGCGGTGGCGATCTGGTTGCTGGGCCTGGCCGCCGCCGGGCTGTGGGCGGTCAACCCCACGCTGGCCGGCCTGCGGTCGGCGTGGTGGCTGGTACCACCGACGGTGGCGATGATCGCGGTGTTCCAGCTGGTGAGCGCGGTTCTCGTGCGGGCCGAGCGGTACCGCGACATCGCCGGCCGCAACGTCCTGCAGGGCGTGGGTACGGCCGGTGCTCAGCTCGGCCTCGGCTTCGCCGGGCTGGCGCCGCTGGGGTTGCTGCTCGGCATGGGGGTGGGCCGGGCCGCCGGGCTGGCGTCGATTGCCCGCGGCGGGCTGTTCCCGCCCCCGGTGGCGGGCCGGCGGGAGCCGGTGACTGCCGGGCAGGTGTGCGCGGCAGTGCGCCGCTTCCGCAGGTTCCCGCTGCTCACCACATGGACGGCGCTGCTGAACAACACCGGGCAGTACGCGCCGTACCTGCTGTTCGCGTTGACGTACGGCCAGAACCCCACCGGGTGGCTGGCGTTCACCACCCGGCTGCTCGCACTGCCGGCCGCGGTGGTCGGCCAGGCGGTGGCGCAGGTGTTCCTCGGACGCGGCGCGAGCGCCCGGCGGGACGCGACCGGGGACCTGCCCCGGCTGACCTGGCTGGCCGTACGCCGGCTCCTGCTGCTCGGCACCGCGCCGGCGATCGCCCTGTCGGTCGTCGGGCCGTGGGCGTTCGGCTGGGTGTTCGGTGCGCAGTGGGAACGCGCCGGGTCCTACGCCCAACTGCTGGCGGTGGCGTTCCTGGCGCAGTTCGTCGCCAGCCCGGTCTCCAACGTCCTCAACCTGGTGGAACGCCAGGGCCTCGCGCTGGGCTGGGAGGCGGTCCGGCTGGTGCTGGTGGTCGGGGTGCCGTGGCTGGTGTGGCTGCTCGGGGGCTCGGACCTGGCAGCTGTCGCCGGTTACGCAGGGGTCCTCGTGTTCTCCTACGGTGGCGTCCTCGCGCTGGTCTGGTGGGTGCTTCGCGATGGCTAGCCGCGCGGCGACAACCGAGCGGGCCGCGACCGGCCGGCATGTGCCCGGCCGGCGGACCGGCCGGGCGCGCATCCCGCGGCGCCGCCGCCCGGACGACCGGCCGGCGCCGCGCGGCGTACCCCGGATCAGCGGCCGCGCGGTGGCCTGGCTCGCGGTCTACGCGATCGGCCTCGCGGCCTGCCACTACCTCGTGATCGCTCCGGCGTTCGCCTACCTCGGCTTCGAGAAGGTGCCGCCCAACCCACTGGTCGCGATCGCGGTCACACCGACGTACCTGCTGTGCGCGCGGCGGCTCCCGCTGTCGTGGGAACGCCCCTCCGCGATCGTGTACTGGATGCTGTTCCTGGTCGTGGTGGCGCCGGTGCACGTCCTGCCGATGTTCACCACGAACCTGTCCACGGCGGTGTGGCTGATGGTCGCCGCGGTGGCGGCGGCGTTCTGGCTGCTGGGCGGGATCTACTCCGTACCGCTGTGGACGTTCCGCCCGCCGGCGGTCCCGGCACGGGTCTACTGGCCGGCGTACGCCATGGTCTGGCTGGTGATGGCCGGCGTCGTCGTCGGCTACTACGGCCTGCACCTGCGGCTGGTGTCGCTGTCGGAGATCTACGCGGTCCGCGACACCTACCGCGACTCCTTCGCAGAGGTGCCCAAGGTCGCGACGTACGTCGTCCCGTGGCTCGGCAACGTGATCGCGCCGGTCGCGATCGCCCGCGGCCTGATGACCAGGCGCTGGAGCTGGGTCGCGCTCGGCGTGCTCACCGAGCTGTACCTCGTCTCGATCACCGGGTTCAAGCAGCTGTTGTTCTCGTCCCTGCTGGCCGCCGGGGTGGTGGTGCTGGCGCGGACGACGAACCTGGCCCGGACCGGCTGGCGCGTCGGCGTGCTGGCCGGCTGCGGGGTGTTCGCGATCACCCTGCTCGACTTCGTCCGCGGCAGCTGGGGCATGTCGTCGATCCTGGTTCGCCGGATGGTGCTCACCAGCGCGATCAACACGAAGTACCACTTCGAGTTCTTCCTGCAGAACCCCAAGGGACATCTGGGGTACGGGGTGCTGTCGCACTGGGTGCACTATCCGTACGACCTCAAACCGCCGTTCCTGATCGGCCAGGTGTTCTACGGAAACCCGGAGATGAGCGCCAACGCCAACCTCTGGGCCGACGCCTACGCCAACTTCGGGCTGGTGGGGGTCTTCGTGTTCACCGGCATCCTCGCCCTGGTGCTGCACTTCGCCGACAGCGCCGCCCGCGGCCTGCCGGCCGGCCTGGCCCTGGCCGCCCTCGCCCAGTCGGCGTTCAGCGTGTCCAACACCGCGATGTTGACGGTCTTCCTCACCCACGGCATGTTGCTGGCGGTGACGGTCGTCTACTTCATGCCGGCCGGCGATGACCGCGTCGGCCGGCAGGCCTCCCGTCGGCCGAGCCTGCGTCGGCTTCGCCGGGCGCCCGGGCCGCGCCGGACCCGCCTGGGCCCGCCCGAGGTGGGCCGGCTGCGCCCACCCTCACGTCCACGCCTCTCCGGAAGCCGGGCACTCTCATGAGCCGAGACGAGAGCAGGTCGCGGCGGGTGCTGGTCCTCAACCAGTCCGCCCTCCCGCGGTCACAGGGCGGCGGCACCCGGCACGTGGAGCTGTTCGGCCGCCTCTCGAGGTGGTCCCACCGCATCGTGGCCGGCAACCGCAACTACACCACCCGGGAACGCTTCTCCAGCCGGTCGCCGGCGTTCGTGACCGTTCGCGTTCCGAACTACGAGTCCAACGGCCCCGGCCGGGTGCTGAACTGGCTGGCGTACGCGGTGGGTGCGCTGGCCGAGGGACTGCGGTCGGGCCGCTACGACGTCGTGTACGCGTCCTCGCCGCCGCTGCTCACCCCGCTGGCCGGCTGGCTGCTGGCGCGGCTGCGGCGGGTCCCGCTCGTCGTGGAGATCCGGGACCTGTGGCCGCGGTCGATGGTGGAGCTCGGCTACCTCTCCGACGGCTCCCGGACGCATCGGATGCTGGTTGCGCTGGAGGGGTTCGTCTATCGGTCCGCGGACGTGATCGTGGCCGTCGCCGACGGCTGGCAGGACCACTTCGCGGCGTTCGGCGTACGACCGGAGAAGGTGGTGCTCGTCAGCAATGGCGCCGAACCCGCCGACTTCGTGCCCACCGTGTCGCGGGAGAAGGCGCGCGCCGAGCTCGGCGCCGACGGCTTCGTCGCGGTCTACGCCGGAGCCCACGGCCCGGCCAACGGCCTGGACCTGGTGCTGGACGCGGCCGGAGAGCTGCCCGGCTGCACGTTCGTCCTGATCGGGGACGGGCTGGACAAGGCGCGCCTGGTCGCCCGGGCCGGCGAGGAGGCCATCGCCAACGTGCGGTTCCTGCCGGCGGTGCCGAAGGAGCAACTCGCGAACGTGTTCGTCGCCGCCGACGTGGGACTGCACACGCTCGCCCAGGCAGAGCTGTTCAAGGAGGCGATGAGCCCGAACAAGCTGTACGACTACCTCGCGGCAGGCCTCCCGGTGGTCACCAACGTCGGCGGTCAGCTGGAACGCCGGCTGGTCGAGGCCGGCTGCGCGGTGCGCGGCTCGGCGGGGCCGGGTGAGTCGTCGCCGACCACCGTGGTCGCCGCGTTGCGCGACCTGGCCGGCCGGAGCCCGGACGAGCGGGCGCGGATGGGCGCCCGGGGTCGTGACTACGTGGAACGCCATGTCTCGCGTACGGCCATGGCGGCGCGCCTGGAAGCCCTGTTGGACGCCGTGACCGGCCGATGAGCGGCGACGCGACCTGCGCGGGTTTCTCATCACCGAAAAGCGGAAACAGGATCCTTCACCCGGGCGGGCGGGAAGGGAAACTACTTGTCCCCCGGGGCGGTGCGTAGCGACGCACGGATGAGGGGACCAGAGGAGTGGGCGTTCACGTCCGGCCCGAACGGCCCGGCCGGCTCGTCCACGTCAGGCGCCCGTCCGGCCCTACCCGCCTGGCCGGCTCGGCCGGCCCGTCCGACCTGATCCTCGTCCCGAGAGGCTGAACGCGCATGTTCGGCACGTCCGCCACGCCTGCCACGTCCGGAGCTGCGCTCGCGGTCACCGGTGGCATCCCCATCCGCACGGCGGCGTTCCCACCGTGGCCGGTGTTCTCCGAGGACGAGATCGAGGCGGCCGTACGGGTGTTCCGGTCGGGTCGGGTCAACTACTGGACAGGCGTGGAAGGACGGGCGTTCGAACACGAGTTCGCGGCGGCCGTCGACGCGCCCTACGCCGTGGCGCTGTCCAACGGAACCGTCGCGCTCGAGCTCGCCCTGCACGCGGTCGGGATCGGCCCGGGCGACGAGGTGGTCGTACCCGCACGGACGTTCGTGGCCACCGCCAGCGCTGTCGTGGCGGTCGGCGCGCGGCCGGTGGTCGCCGACATCGACCCGGTGAGCCAGACGTTGACCGCCGCCGCCGTGGAGGCGGTCCGTACGCCACGAACGCGCGCGGTGATTCCCGTGCACCTGGGCGGCTGGCCGGCGCCGATGGCCGAGCTGATGGCGCTGGCCGCCCGGCACGACCTGGTGGTGGTCGAGGACTGCGCCCAGGCGCACGGTGCGCGGCTGGCCGGCCGGTCGGTCGGGACGCTGGGGCATGTGGCGGCGTGGTCGTTCTGCCAGGACAAGATCCTCACCACCGGGGGCGAGGGTGGCGCGGTGACCACCGGCGATGAGGACATCTGGCGCACGGTGTGGGAACGCAAGGACCACGGCAAGAGCTTCGCCGCGGTGTACGAGCGGTCGCACCCGCCGGGGTTCCGGTGGCTGCACGAGTCGTTCGGCACCAACGCGCGGATGACCGAGGTGCAGGCCGCGCAGGGCCGCCGGGCGCTGGCTCGGCTGCCATCGTGGTCCGCACGCCGGCGTGCGCACGCGGCGGTGCTGGACGAGGGCCTGGCCGACGTGCCGGGCCTGCGGGTGCCCGTCCCGCCGCCGGACGTACGGCACGCGTACTACAAGTACTACGCCTTCGTCCGGCCCGAACGCCTCGCGCCGGGCTGGGACCGGGACGCGGTGATGACCGCGATCGCGGCGGAGGGCGTGCCGTGCCTGCAGGGTGCCTGCGCGGAGATCTACCGCGAGAAGGCGTTCGACGGGGTCGGCCGCCCCGAGCGGCCGCTGCCGGTGGCCCACGAGCTCGGGGAGACGTCGCTGATGTGGATGGTGCATCCCACGTTGACCAAGCGGGAGATCGACGACACGGTCGAGGCGATCCGGAAGGTGATGCGCGTCGCCGCCCCGGAATGACCCGAGATGGCTACTCTCGGGGTTCATGGCAACACTTTCAGTCGCCGACTCCGCCGACGTGCACGAGACGGCTCGGATCGGTGACGGGACCGCGGTGTGGCACCTGGCGCAGATCCGGGAGAACGCCGTGCTCGGCTCCGACTGCATCATCGGCCGCGGCGCCTACGTCGGTGCCGGCGTACGGATCGGTGATCGGGTCAAGGTGCAGAACCACGCGCTGGTCTACGAGCCGGCGGTGCTCGAGGACGGGGTCTTCGTCGGGCCCGCCGTGGTGCTGACCAACGACCAGTACCCGCGCTCGGTCGACCCGGACGGCACGCTCAAACGCGCCGCCGACTGGGAGGCGGTCGGGGTGACAGTCCGCGAGGGCGCCTCGCTCGGTGCCCGGTCGGTGTGCGTCGCGCCGGTCACCGTCGGCCGGTGGGCGATGGTGGCCGCGGGCGCGGTCGTCGTCCGCGACGTCCCCGACTTCGCGCTCGTGGTCGGTGTGCCCGCGCGCAGGGTCGGGTGGGTCGGCCGTGCGGGGGTACCACTGGAGGACAAGGGCACCGGGCGCTGGCTGTGTCCGCGTACGGGCGCCACCTACATCGAGCGTGGGGGTCTCCTGCGCGAGGACGTCAGCAACGAGAACCACGACCACGGGGGTCGATGACGTGAGCAACGACGGTGCGATCCGGGAAGAGGTGCCGGGCGACGTGCTGCCCGACCCGATCCCGGCCGCGATGCCGATGATCGGAGCGGAGGAACGCGCGGCGGTCGACCGGGTCCTCGCCAGCGGCATGCTGGTGCAGGGCCGGGAGGTCGCGGCGTTCGAGCAGGAGTTCGCAGGCCTGGTCGACGACCGGCCGTGCGTGGCGGTCAACGCCGGCACGAGCGCGCTGCACCTCGGCCTGCTGGCGGCAGGTGTCGGTCCGGGGGACGAGGTGATCGTGCCGTCGTTCACCTTCGCCGCCACCGCCAACTCGGTCGCACTGACCGGGGCGACGCCGGTGTTCGTTGACATCGAACCCGACCACTTCTGCCTGGATCCGGAGGCGGTCGAGGCCGCGGTGAGCGCGCGCACGGTCGGGATCATGCCGGTGCACCTCTACGGCCACCCGGCGGACCTGACCGCACTGACCCGGATCGCCGACCGCTACGGCCTGGCGATCTTCGAGGACGCCTGTCAAGCGCACCTTGCGCGGTGGGGCGGGCGTCCGGTCGGTGCGTTCGGCACCTTCGGCGCGTTCAGCTTCTACCCCACCAAGAACATGACCACCGGCGAGGGCGGCATGGTGGTGTGTGCGGACGAGGACCTCGCCCGCACGGTGCGGCTGCTGCGCAACCAGGGGATGGAACGCAGGTACGAGAACGAGCTCGTCGGCTTCAACGCCCGGATGACCGACGTGGCGGCCGCGATCGGGCGGGTCCAGCTGGCCCGGGTCGAGGGCTGGACCAAGCAGCGCCGATCCAACGCCGGCTACCTCGACGGCCACCTGAGCGGGGTGGCGGGGCTCGTCACTCCGCCGGTCGCGGGGGACGCCGAGCACGTCTACCACCAGTACACCGTGCGGGTGCCCGACCGGGACGGCGTTCAGGCGCGCCTTTCCCAGGCCGGGGTGGGTACCGGCGTCTACTACCCGATCCCCAACCACCGGCTTCCGTCGTTCGTCGAAGGCTCCGGACGTGATCTGGAGCTGCCGGAGACCGCACGGGCCTGCCGGGAGGCGATCTCGCTGCCGGTGCATCCGGGGTTGTCCGACCACGACCTCGCCCAGGTGGTGGCCGAGGTGACCCGGGCGGTGTCGCGATGAAGGCGTTGCGGGCCGGGCTGCTGGGCCTGGGCATGATGGGCCGCCACCACGCGCGGGTGCTGCGGTCGCTGGAGGGTGTGGAGCTGGTCGCGGTCGCCGACCCCGGTGGTGACCCGCACGGTGTGGCGGGTGGGCTGGACGTGCTCCCGGACGTGGACAAGCTGGTCGCCGCCGGCATCGACCTGTGCGTGGTCGCCGTACCCACCGCGTTCCACGAGGAGGTGGGTCTGGTGCTCGCCGCGGCCGGGGTGCACGCGCTGGTGGAGAAGCCGCTGGCGAGCACGGTGGAGGGTGCGGAGAAGCTGGCCGCGGCCTTCGAGGCGCAGGGGCTGGTGGGTTGTGTCGGGCACATCGAGCGTTACAACCCGGCGTTGCAGGCCCTCCGGTCGCGGCTCGACCAGGGCGAGCTCGGCGAGATCTACCAGGTGATCACCCGCCGGCAGGGTCCGTTCCCCAACCGCATCGCCGACGTCGGCGTCATCAAGGACCTCGCCACCCACGACATCGACTCGACCGCGTGGGTCACCCGCGGGCGTTACCTGTCGGTGTCGGCGCGCACCGCGCACAAGAGCGGCCGGGAGCACGAGGACCTGGTGGCGGTGGTCGGCCAGCTCGACGACGGCACGGTCGTCAACCACCTGGTCAACTGGCTGTCCCCGATGAAGGAACGCGTCACCGTGGTCACCGGCGAACGCGGTGCGTTCGTCGCGGACACCATCTCCGCCGACCTGACGTTCCACGCCAACGGCGTCCGGCTGCTGGAGTGGGAGACCATGGCGTCGTTTCGCGGGGTGACCGAGGGCGACATGATCCGGTACGCGATCCCCAAGCCGGAGCCGTTGCGGACCGAGCTCACAGCGTTCCGGGACGCCATCCTGCGCAGCCGCGACGGGGCAGGCGCCACCGTTGGCGCGAGCCTGGATCTGGACCCGGCGGCAACAGGAGGGGACGTGGTGGGGATGCGGGAGGGGCTGGCGATCGTGGAGGTCGCCGAGGCGATCCTGCGGTCGGCCGCGCAGGGCCGGACGGTCGGCCTCGGCTGACACCCGGCCGCAAGGCGGGGTTGACACCGGTGCCGAGCCCGCCGTGGCCGACGCCGGTCGCCGGGCGGGGTCGTCCCTCGTGGAGCCGTTTCGCCCATCGTGCTTGGCCTTTTCGGTACGCGCACACGGCGAGAGTGCGGGCTGCCCCGGTGTAGCCTCGTGGTCGTGACTACCGGGTCGGCTGCATCCAGCCATGAGCGAGTGAGGCACCCGGTCATCTCCTGATCACCGTGCGGGCTCGCGGCCCGCCCCTCCTTTCCCACGCGAGGCGGAACCTGCGCGGAGAGGAGGTGATTGCATGTCCCGCCCTGAACATCCCCACGACGAGGGAGCCTGGGCTCGCTTCGTCGACCGGTACTCCGTCGGCGACGTGGTCGAGGGTGACGTCGCGGACAACCAACGGTTCGCGTTGAGCCCGGCGTGATGGCCGGCACCGGCTCGTGACGTGAGTCGCGGCCGGCGTGCCTTAGGGTCTCGCCCGTGAGTGAACCTTCCGAGCCGGACTACGCCCTGACCGACCCCTACGACCTGGTGGTCGGCTTCCTCGACTTCTACCGCGACGTCGTGCTCCGCAAGCTCGACGGCCTGTCCGAGGAGGAGTTGCGTACCAGCAGGCTTCCTTCGGGCTGGACGCCGCTCCAACTGCTCAAGCACCTCACCCACGTCGAACGCCGGTGGCTGGTGTGGGGCTTCCTGGCCGAACAGGTCCCGGACCCGTGGGGCGACGACGGGCCGGACGGGCGATGGCGGGTGGGCCCGGAGGAGTCCGTGGACGATCTGCTGACGGCGTTTCGTGCCCAGGCGGCGCGTTCCCGCGAGATCGTGGCCGGCGCGGCGCTGTCGGACCTGTCCGCGCTGGGTGGCCGGTTTCCCGCGGACGTGGACGCCCAGCCGTCGCTGGGCTGGATCCTCTTCCACGTACTGCAGGAGTACGCCCGCCACGCGGGTCACCTCGACATCGCCCGCGAGCTTGCCGACGGTGCGGTCGGGGAGTGACCGCGCCGGTGTGTCGTCACCTGTCGGGTACGCGCTACGCGTCGGCTGCGAAGACGTCCGCTCTGCGCAGCCAGGTCGCGGCCTCGTCGTGACGGCTCTGGCGTTCCAGAACCCTGCCCAGCAACAAGTGTGCGTACGGCTCGACCGGGTCCTGGTCGATCACGGTGCGCAGCTGTTCCTCGGCCCGGTTCAGCTGGGCCGAGTGGTAGTAGGCACGGGCGAGCAGTAGCCGGGCAGCGGTGTGGCGGGGGAACTCCTCGACCAGACCGGCCAGCAGTCGCGCGGTCTCGATGTAGCGGCGTTCGGCGAACATCAGGCCGGCGCGCTCCCAGCGGTCCGCCGGCGCCTCCTCGACCTCGCGGGCCGGGCCGGCCTCGCCGGCCCTGTCGTTCTTGCCGGCCTGGTCGAAGAGGTGCAGCGCCCCGGCCCAGCGGTCGGCGGTGGCCTCGCCGTCGGGGCGGAAGGTGTTGAACCGGTCGGTCATGGCGGGCCCCTCCTCATGCTCGCGTGGCGGATGGCTGGAATGCGCTAGTCGGGTCTCAGGGCGGCGAGGTACTGCTCGAACGGCACGACGGTCTTCTCCGTTGCACGCGACCCGCCCTCGGCGAGGACGTCGCCGTTGCTGCGTTCGTCGAGGTCACGTACGTCGACTCGCCCTCGCCCGGCCAGCAGGTCGGCGACCTCACCGGCAGCGCGCTCGACCCGGGTCGGCAGCCGCTCGGTCAGCGAGTCGCCGCGCCCGCCCCAGTCCTCACTGGCGGCGTACACCGCGGTGGGTACGACGACCGCGCGCAGGAACGTGAACAACGGCCGGAGCGCGTGCTCCAGGGCGAGGGAGTGCCGCGCCGTCCCGCCGGTCGCCGCCGCGAGTACCGGCGTACCTGTCAACGCGTCGTTGTCGAGGACGTCGAAGAACGACTTGAACAGCCCGCTGTAGGAGGCGGAGAACACCGGCGTCACCGCGATCAGGCCGTCCGCCTCCGACACCGAGGTGAGGGCGTCGGTCAGCCGTCGCGAGGGGAATCCGGTCACCAGGTTGTTGGCGACGTCGGAGGCCAGGTCGCGGAGTTCGACGACCGTGACCTCGACGTCGCGGCCCCGGGCGGCCAGCGCCCGCCGGGTCGCGTCGGTCAGCCGGTCGGCCAGCAGCCGGGTGGAGGAGGGGACGCTCAGCCCGGCCGAGACGGCCGTGAGCCGCAGCGGCGTACGCGTGGTCACGAAGCCAGCTCCTCTCGGTTCTCGGTGTTCCCGGTGTTCCCGGCGTTCCCGGCGTTCTCGATGTTGTCGATGTTGTCGTTGGACTCGGCAGTTGCACCGGACTCGCTGCGCACGCCGCGGCGGGACAGCAGGGACGCGTGCGTGGGGGTCTCCGGAACGCCGGCCGGGCGGCCCTTGGCGAACTCCTCCCGCAGCACCGGCACGACCTGTTCGCCGAGCAGGTCGAGCTGTTCCAGCACGGTCTTCAGTGGAAGCCCGGCGTGGTCCATCAAGAACAGCTGCCGCTGGTAGTCGCCGAACGTCTCGCGGAAGGCCAGCGTCTTCTCGATCACCTGCTGCGGGCTGCCGACGGTCAGCGGGGTCTCCCGGGTGAACTCCTCCAGCGACGGCCCGTGCCCGTAGACGGGTGCGTTGTCGAAGTACGGACGGAACTCCCGCACCGCGTCCTGGGAGTTGGCCCGCATGAACGCCTGCCCGCCCAGGCCGACGATCGCCTGCTCCGGTGTGCCGTGCCCGTAGTGGGCGTAGCGCGTGCGGTAGAGGTTGATCAGCCGGCGGAAGTGGTCCTTCGGCCAGAAGATGTTGTTGGCGAAGAAGCCGTCTCCGTAGTAGGCGGCCTGCTCGGCGATCTCCGGGCTGCGGATGGATCCGTGCCAGACGAACGGCGGCACGCCGTCCAGCGGGCGCGGCGTGGAGGTGAAGCCCTGCAACGGCGTACGGAACCTCCCCTCCCAGTCGACGACGTCCTCCCGCCACAGCCGGTGCAGCAACGCGTAGTTCTCCACCGCCAGCGGGATGCCCTGCCGGATGTCCTGCCCGAACCACGGGTAGACCGGGCCGGTGTTGCCGCGGCCGATCATGAGGTCGACCCGCCCGTCGGCCAGGTGCTGCAGCATCGCGAAGTCCTCGGCGATCTTCACCGGGTCGTTCGTGGTGATCAGCGTGGTCGACGTGGACAGGATCAGCTTCTCGGTACGGGCGGCGATCCAGCCGAGCATCGTGGTGGGGGAGGACGGCACGAACGGCGGGTTGTGGTGCTCACCGGTGGCGAAGACGTCGAGCCCGACCTCCTCGGCCTTGACCGCGATGGCGGTCATCGCCTTGATCCGCTCGTGCTCGGTCGGCGCCCGGCCGGTGGTGGGGTCCACGGTCACGTCGCCGACGGTGAAGATGCCGAACTGCACGGCTGCCGCCTCCCTCAGATCGTTCAACTTTCAACTGATCCGCTTCAGCGTTCCGAGCCGGATATCTATTCCCGGTCCACCGGGAGACCCGGCATAGCGGGTTTGCCGGACATGTCAGGTCTCGTACGTCACGGCGGCCTCGGGGAGTCCGCGGACACCCGCCATCCGCTCGGCCTCCTCCGCGAGCAGCGCCCGCTCGGCCCTGGTGATCCGGCCAAACCCCCGCACGGTCACCGCCAGCCGCTTCCGGCCCGCCGTCTTCGCCCGCCACACTCCGGCCACGTCGCCGCGGACCAGGACCGCACCCGGGTTGCCGAGGATCTTCCAGACCTCCTTCTGCCGCGCCGGGTCGGGGACCAGCAGGTCGCGGTCGCGCGACTGCAGGAAGGGGTCGAGCGGGGGGAGCAGCCGCAGGTGGTCCGGCGTGGACGCCCCGCGCAACGCGGCCAGATCCTCCTCCGGCAGCCAGCACTTCCGCCCGTCGGCCCGAACCTCCACGAGTCCGTCCGGCCAGCTGTGCCGAAGCTCGGCCTGCGAGGTGCCGAAGTAACTCGCCGCCTCCGCCGCCGTCGCCGGGCCGTGCAACCGGAGGTAGGCGCGGACGACGTCGGAGGTGCCGGCCGGCCTGCCGGGCACCGCGGGCCTCTTCTCCAGCGGTGCCAGCACCGGCGGGGAGGTGTCGAACTCCTGACGTACGCCGGCCGGCAGGCCGACGAGTTGCAGCAGCCCGCCGTAGACGTGCCGCGCCTTGCAGCTTCGGCAGTCGTAGGAGTACGCCTCCGGCAGCTTCGCGGTGACCGCGGCGCTCACCTCACCCTTCGGCATCGGCCTGGTCACCACCGACCGCAGCGCCTTCGCCGCCGTGGTGAACGCCTCCAGCGCGCCGATGCCCGCCTCCTTGAGCGGCTTGCGTTCGGCGGCCAGCCGCGAGTGCGCGTCGGCCTCGCCGCGAGGCCACAGTGCCCGGGCCAGGTGGGTGAGGTCGGCGCGCCGGTGCAGATGAGGCGCACCGCGTACGGACCACAACACCGCGAACGCGCCTGCGTCGGCGAACGGATCGGCGTCGCCGTCGGGCAGCCGGGGCAGCCGGGCACTCAGCGCCAGCCTCGCGGTGTGCGCGGCGCTGTGCTGCACGCCGAGGTCGAGGACGCCCAGCTTGGCCGGGTCGTCGGTGGACCGGTCCAGATCCTGCGCGGCGGCGCGGTAGGCGAGCACCTGCGCCCGGTCGACGTCGAGCACCATGGCGACTCCTTCCCTCACTCGCCCCGCAACGGGGTGTCGCGATAGCTGCCGAACAGTGTGAGTGAGTCGAGCACCGGCTCGGGGTCGCCCTCCCAGTCCAGGGCGCGCACCTGGTCGCGGGTGCGCCGTCCGCCGACGGTGCGGAGCAGGTCGTACGCCGGCGCCCGCAGCGTGGCGACCGGCTCGCCCGAGCCGATGACCCGGGGCTCGTCGTCGTCGATCAGCAGCCGGACGGCCGGCCCGCCGGACTCCCGCAGCCGCTGGTCGATCTGCTCCAGCGGCTTGGTGAGTCGCGATCCGTACGGCCGGATCGGTGCGTGCGCCGGGCCGGTCCAGTGCGGTGCGCAGGTCCTGTTCGTGGGACACGATCTCGGTCACGAGGACCGAACCCATCGGCGAGGCGAGCAGGTCACCGGCGCGGGCGCGGTGGCCCTGCCACTCCGCGAGCGACTCGGCGACGCTCTGCCCGCGGCGTTCGCGGACGGTCCGCTCGCCGAAGTCCTCGCCGTCGGTGCCGAACCGCTGGTCCAGGAAGTCGGCCAGCGCGCCCGGGAAGTGTGCGGCCAGTGCCTCGACGGTCCATCCCGGGCATGCGCCGACCGGCGTGCTCGGGTCGGCGTCGCGGAGGAGGTCCGCGATCCGGGCCATGCTCGCGTCGTATATCTGTGCTGTGGACTGCGTGGCGGCGGCCGGGTCGGGCCGGACGGTGTCGCTCATCGCGGGGCTCCTTTGCTCTGTCGGTCTGTAGGTGCGAATTTCGCTCCGTCAGGGTCGGTAGCCTGCTCGTCGAACGCGTAGTCGAAGGTGTACTCCACGGCACCGACACCGTTCTCGGCGACGAAGCCTCCCCGCCCGAGCAGGCCTGCGAGCTCGCCGGTCGCCGACCCGGGTACGACGCTCCAGTCCGCGCGCACCGTGGTGTCGGCGAACCCGCCGTCGTGGGCGAGGACGAAGCTGCCCGTACGTCCGCCGACGGTGCCGGTCACCTTCTCGTAGCCGTGGAAGCGGCCGGCGCCCCACTGGCCCTCGCCCGGCCCGTAGAACATCACGTGGTGGGCCTTGCCGGTGCCGTCGATCGTGCCGGTGAACGTGTTGGCGGTGTACGCGTGCGCCACTCGGGGAGCCTCCTCGCCCGGCTCGGGCGGGGTCTCCTCCCACGTCGTGTAGGCGAAGGTGCCGTCCGGTTCGGTGGTCGCGCTGGGCGCCGAGGCGTTCGACCTGGGTGTCGACATGGGTGGGTTCTCCCTGGATCGTCGCGAATGCTCATGCCCATGGCCGGGCACGCGGCTAACCCTGGCCGGGATACCTGCCACGTACTGTCAGGTACGTACGAGAACATTCCAACGAAGGCCCGGGGAAGGGAGCGGAGGTGCGCGCGAGCCGGTTGCTGTCCCTGCTGCTCCTGCTCCAGACCCGGGGCCGGATGACCGCACCCGAGCTGGCCCGGGAGCTGGAGGTGTCGGTCCGCACCGTCTACCGCGACGTCGAGTCGCTGTCGGCGGCGGGCGTACCGGTCTACGCCGACCGCGGCCCGGCCGGCGGCTACCAGCTGCTCGGCGGGTTCCGGACCAGGCTCACCGGGCTCACCGGCGACGAGGCGGAGTCGCTGTTCGCCGGCATCCCGGACGACGCGGCGGCCGAACTCGGCCTCGGCTCGGTGCTGGCGGCCGCCCAGGTGAAGCTGCTCGCCGCGCTGCCGCCGGAGCTGCGCTCACGCGCCGGCCGGATCAGGGAGCGGTTCCACCTGGACGCGCCGAGCTGGTTCCGCGAGGTGGAGCGGCCCGAGCACCTCGCCGCGCTCGCCGACGCGGTGTGGAACCAGCAGCTGGTGGAGGTGCGCTACGAGCCGTGGGGCCGGGAGGAGGTGACCCGCGTGCTGGAGCCGTACGGACTGGTTCTGAAGACCGGGGTCTGGTACGTCGCGGCCCGCGCCGACGGTGACTTCCGCAGCTACCGCGTGGGCCGGATCCGCGCACTCGTCCAGCACCCGGACCGCTTCGATCGTGTCGCCGACTTCGACCTCGCGGCCTACTGGGCGTCCTGGGCCGAGGACTACCGCGCCCGGTTGTTCCACTCCGAGGCGGTCGTCCGGTTGTCACCGCTGGCCCGCGACCTGGTGCCCTACTACCTCGGCCCGCACGCGGCCCGCGCGTTGCACGAGACCGCGGGACCGCCGGACGAGCACGGGTGGGTGCGCGCGACGCTGCCGATCGAGACGCCCACCCACGCGCGGATGGAGTTCTTCCGGTTCGGGCCGGACCTGGAGGTGCTGGAGCCGCCGGAGCTGCGCGAGCTGATGGTGCGCAGCGCCACCGAGGTCACCCGGTTGTACGCCGACGGCCCGGACGGGTGAGCCGTCGTACTACCGGGGACCGCCGCGGAGGCCGGACCGCAGCCGCTCCACCGCCTCCGACAGCACCTCGTCCCGCTTGCAGAAGGCCCACCGCACCAGGGGACGCCCGGCCTGCTTGTCGTCGTAGAACACCTCGTGCGGGATGGCCACCACGCCGCAGCGTTCGGGCAGCATCCTGCAGAACTCCACTCCGTCGTCGTAGCCGAGCGGGCGTACGTCGGTGGTGACGAAGTACGTGCCGCCGGGCACGAACACGTCCAGCCCCAGCGACGACAGACCCTCGCTCAGCAGGTCGCGCTTGGCCTGCAGGGACGACTTCAGGCCGGCGTAGTAGTCGTCGCCGAACGCCAGCGCCGCAGCGACCGCCGGCTGGAACGGCCCGCCGGAGACGTAGGTGAGGAACTGCTTGGCGGTGCGCACCGCGGCCACCAGCGGCGGCGTGGCACAGACCCAGCCGATCTTCCAGCCGGTGACGGCGAACGTCTTCCCGGCGCTGGAGATGGTCACGGTGCGCTCGCGCATTCCGGGGTACGTCGCGAGCGGGATGTGCGGAGCCCCGTCGTAGGACAGGTGCTCGTACACCTCGTCGGTCACCACCAGCAGGTCCCGCTCGACGGCGAGCTCGGCGACGGCCGCGAGCTCCTCCGCGGTGAGTACGGTGCCGGTCGGGTTGTGCGGGGAGTTGACGAGCAGCAGCTTGGTGCGGGAGGTGACCGCGGCCCGCAGCGCGTCGAGGTCCAGCCGGAAGTCCGGTGCCCGCAACGTGACCGGCACCCGCCGTCCGCCGGCCATCGCGATCCCGGCGGCGTAGGAGTCGTAGTACGGCTCCAGCGCGACCACCTCGTCGCCCGGCTCCACCAGCGCCAGCAGCGCGGCCGCGATCGCCTCGGTCGCGCCCGCGGTGACGAGCACCTCGGTGTCGGGGTCGAACTCCAGGTCGTAGAAGCGGCGCTGGTGCGCCGACACCGCCTCGCGCAGGGCGGCGATGCCGATGCCGGGCGGGTACTGGTTGTGCTCACCGGACCGGATCGCGGCCACCGCGGCGTCCAGCATGGGTGTCGGGCCGTCGGTGTCGGGGAAGCCCTGGCCGAGGTTGATCGAGGACGTTCGCAGCGCGAGCGCCGACATCTCTGCGAAGATCGTCGTCCCGAGACCCTGCAGGCGGGCGGCCATCCGTGGGTGCGTCACGGTCACCGACCTTACTGCCGCCGACCGCCGAGAGCGCTCCCCGGCAGACGGGAGCGGGAGGCCGTCCGGGGTCGGTCGCGCGCCGGCACCGTCACCGATGGCAAGGTGGCAGTCGGTACGCGAACCGGTGTCGGCGAGGATGGGGACACACGACCAGGAGGTCCGCATGAGCGAGACGAACTCACCCGGGCCCGGCACGTCCGGGACCTCCGGCACGTCCGGGACTTCGGGCATGTCCGGGATGCCGTCGATGCCCTCGTGGCCGCGCGCGGAGGAGGACGCGTCCGCGCGGCCGACGGAGCGCCCGCGCGTCGTGCAGATCGCGGTCTACCTGATGTATCTCGGCGCGGCGCTGTCCGCGGTGTCGGCAATCGCGGTGTTCGGTTCGCGTGACCGGCTGGCCGACGACGCGCGGACCATGCTCCGCGGGCAGAAGCAGCCGCTGACCCCGGAGAAGATCGACGCCACCGTCAACACCAGCCTGACGCTGTTCGTCGTGCTGGGCGCGGTGGCCGTGGCGCTGTGGATCCTGATGGCGGTGATGAACGGCAGGGGGAAGTCCTGGGCCCGCACGCTCGCGACGGTCCTCGCGGTCGCGAACGTCTTCAACACCGTCCTGACGGGCCTGTCCATCGTGGGGCTCGCGCTGCTCCTCACCGGCACGGTCGCCGCCGTCCTGCTGTGGCTTCCGGCCGCCCGCCCCTGGTTCGCCACCACCAGGCGCCTGCGCGTCTGAGTCTGCGAGATCATGCCTACCGCTCTCGTCACCGGACCCACCGCGGGTCTCGGCCGTGCCTACGCCGAGGCCCTCGCCGGCCGCGGCTTCGACCTCGTACTCGTCGCCCGCGACCGGGCCAGGCTGGGATCCCTCGCCACCGAACTCTCCGGCCGGTTCGGGGTGAACTGCGAAGTCCTGCCGGCCGACCTCGCCGACAAGGCCGACCTGCGTGCGGTCGAGGAACGCCTGCGCTCCGGCGAGCAGGCGGTCGACCTGCTGGTCAACAACGCCGGCTACGGCATGGGCGAGGGCTTCCTCGACAGCAGCTCCGACGACGAGGAACGCCTCCTCGACGTACTCGTCGTCGCGGTGCTGCGGCTCACCAAGGCCGCCCTGCCCGGCATGCTGGCGCGCCGCATCGGTGCGGTGGTCAACGTCTCCAGCGTCGCCGGGTTCGCGCCGTACGGCACCTACGGCGCGGCGAAGGCGTGGGTCACCACCTTCACCGAGGGCGTCGCGAACGACCTGGTGGGCACCGGCGTACGCGCGTTCGCGGTGTGCCCGGGCTACGTGCGCACGGAGTTCCACCAGCGGTCCGGTCTGCGGGTTCGGGGCCTGCCGGACTTCATGTGGCTGACGCCTCCGGACGTGGTCGAGGCCACCCTGCGCCACCTGGACTCCGGCCGGGCCGGCCCGGTGGTGGTGCCGACGGCGCGCTACCAGCTGGTCGCCGCCGCCGCGCGGTACGCGCCGCGGCCGCTGGTGCGGGCCGCCGCCCGCGGCGTGCGGATGCGTCGCCGCTGAGTCGCCACTTATCAACCGAGCCGCCACTGGGCCGCGACTGAGCCGCCACTGGGTCTGGCTCCACCGGAGCAGGCCCTAAGCTTGCCGCCGTGCCCAGTGAGCGTTCGCAACTCCTCGACCAGATCACGTCCAAGGCGATCGTCCGCGAGACGGTCATGTTGTCGTCGGGAAAGACCGCCGACTACTACATCGACCTGCGCCGGATCACCCTCGACGGCGCGGCTGCGCCGCTGGTGGGTCGGCAGATGCTGGAGCTCACCGGCGACCTCGGCTTCGACGCCGTGGGTGGCCTGACGCTCGGTGCCGACCCACTGGCCACCGCGATGTTGCACGCGGCGGCGGCACAGGGGCGGCGGCTGGACGCGTTCGTCGTCCGCAAGGAGGAGAAGCGGCACGGCCTGCAGCGCCGGATCGAGGGACCCGACGTGGCCGGCCGGCGGGTGCTCGCGGTGGAGGACACCTCGACCACCGGCTCGTCGGTGCTGACCGCGGTGGAGGCGCTGCGCGAGGCGGGTGCGGAGGTCGTCGCGGTGGCCGTTCTCGCCGACCGGAGCACCGGGGCGCAGGCGAAGGTGGAGGCGGCCGGGCTGCCCTACCGGTACGTCTACGGACTCGGCGACCTCGGCCTGGGGTAGTGAGGTTCGCGTGATCTGGATCGCCGCCGTCGTCGTCCTCGTGGTGCTGGCCGCCGCGGGTGGCGTGGTGTCGTACAACCGGTTCGTCAGCCAGCGCAACCTCGTCCAGGACTCCTGGCGGCAGGTGGACGTCGAACTCCACCGCCGGTACGACATGGTGCCCGGCCTGGTCGCCGCTGTGCGCGCCCACGAGCACGGCGAGGAGCAGGTGTTCGCCGAGGTCACCCGGCAGGCCGAGGCGGCGGCCCGCGGTGGCGGGGACCTGTCCGTACGCGCCGGCCGGGAGGCCGCGCTCGCGGCGGCGCTGCGGCGGCTGTTCGCGGTGGCCGACCGGCACCCCGCGCTCGGCAGGGATGAGGACTTCCTCGACCGGCAGCGCCAGGTGGCCGAGACCGAGGACCGGATCGCGGCCGGCCGGCGGTTCTACAACGCGAACGTACGGGCGTACAACACCCGCGTCGAGGCGTTCCCCTCCAGCCTGCTGGCCGCGCAGTGCGGCTTCGAGGTGGCGGAGTACTTCGAGGTCGAGGAGGCGCAGGTGCGTGCCGCGCCGGCGATCGACTTCGGCGCGCTGGGCACTCCGTCCCAGACCCCGCCCGGCGACCAGTAGGGCCGGCCGCGGGTCAGATGCCGGTCAGGTGCCGGTCAGCTGCGCCGGTCAGCTGCGCCGGTCGGCCTGGGGGGTTTCGGTCTCCGCGTCCGGCGTCGCCGTGGCAGGCTGCCGGTGCCGTTGGGTCGCCCGCACCCGGAGGTACTCCAGGCCGATCGGGACCACCGAGACCAGCACGACCACGGCCAGCATCAGCTCGATGTTGGTGCGGATCACCTCGATCCGGCCAAGGAAGAAACCGAGGACGGTGACCCCGGCGCCCCAGATGACCGCGCCGATCGAGGTGTAGACCGCGTAACGGCGGAAGTTCATCTTCGCCACGCCCGCGGTCACGGTGATGAAGGTTCGCACGATGGGGACGAACCGGGCCAGCACGATGGCGCGGGCGCCGTACTTGTCGAAGAAGTCCTGCGTCTTGTCGACGTACTCGCGTTTGAACAGCCGCGAGTCCTCCTTCCCGAACACCCGTGGCCCCGCGCGGTAGCCGATGGCGTACCCGACCAGGTTGCCGACGGCCGCGGCGACGGCGACCAGGACGCACACCAGCCACAGCGGCGTGCCGATCGAGCCCGTCGCCACCAGAAGTCCGGCGGTGAACAGCAGCGAGTCGCCCGGCAGGAAGAAGCCGACGAGCAGCCCGCACTCGGCGAAGATGATGAGCAGCACCCCGACCAGCGCGTAGGGGCCGAGCGTGTCCAGGATCTTCTGGGCGTCGAGCCAGGAGGGTAGAAGCGCGAGTGTCGTCGTGGGTGGCACTCGGAGAGCCTAGCTGGCCAACCCCGGAACATCTCCGGCCGTACGACCTCGTGGGTGATGTATACGCCGGCCTGCACCGAATGCCCGTCCGGCCCGGTACGCGAGGTCGGCGTGGAAGCCCGTGGACTTCGGGGCGCGAGCGGCGCCCGGAACGGGGGCCGCGGCCCGGAGTCCCGGCGTCCCGTCGAAGATGGTGCGGTGCGACTCCGCGACGATCCCGGGCAGCCCTCCCACTCCGGCGGACCCGGCAGGCCCGGCGGATCCGGCGAGCCCGGCGAGCCCGGCCTGTCCGATCCGCAGGTCGGAGTGGGCCCGTGGGAGGGGCCGTGGCCCGACGACCCGCGCTACGACCCCGAGCTGTTGCGGCACGGCGACCGGCGCAACGTCGTCGATCGCTACCGCTACTGGCACCGGGAGGCGGTGGTCGCCGATCTGGACACCCACCGGCACGACTTCCACGTCGCGGTGGAGAACTGGCAGCACGACCTGAACATCGGCTCGGTCGTACGCACCGCCAACGCGTTCCTCGCCCGCGAGGTCCATGTGGTGGGCCGGCGGCGCTGGAACCGTCGCGGTGCGATGGTGACCGATCGATACCAGCACGTACGGCACCACCCCGACGTCGACGCGCTGGCGGGGTGGGCCGCGGAGCACGACCTGCCGCTGCTCGGCGTGGACAACCTGCCCGGCGCCGTCGCGCTGGAGACCTACGACCTGCCCCGGGCGTGCGTGCTGCTGTTCGGGCAGGAGGGCCCGGGCCTGTCCGAGGCCGCCCGGCAGGCGTGCACCGACGTACTCTCCATCGCGCAGTTCGGCTCAACGCGGTCGGTCAACGCGGGCGCGGCCGCGGCGGTGGCGATGCACGCGTGGGTACGCCGGCACCGTTACGGCCAGCACCCCGGCGCCGGGCCGGCCCGGTCGGGTCAGAACCTGGTCCACCAGGTCGGCAACGGAGTCGACCACCAGCGACGGGCGGTAGGGGTAGCGCCCGATGTCCTCGCGCCGGGTGACCCCGGACAGCACCAGCACCGTGCGCAGCCCGGCCTCGATGCCGGAGATCACGTCGGTGTCCATCCGGTCGCCCACCATCGCGGTGGTCTCCGAGTGCGCCTCGATGCGGTTGAGGGCGCTGCGCATCATCAGCGGGTTGGGCTTGCCGACGAAGTACGGCTCGACGCCGGTCGCCTTGGTGATGAGCGCGGCCACCGCCCCGGTCGCCGGCAGCGGCCCCTCCGGCGAGGGACCCACCGTGTCCGGGTTGGTGGCCAGGAACCGCGCGCCGCGCTCGACCAGCCGGATGGCGGTGGTGATGGTGGAGAAGCTGTAGGTGCGGGTCTCGCCGAGTACGACGTAGTCGGGGTTGCGGTCGGTGAGGACGTAGCCCATGCCGTGCAGGGCGGTGATCAGCCCCGCCTCGCCGATCACGAACGCGCTGCCGCCGGGAGCCTGGTCGGCGAGAAAGGTCGCGGTCGCCAGCGCGGACGTCCAGATCAGGTCCTCGGTGACGTCCAGCCCCACCGCCTGCAGCCGGGCGCTCAGGTCGCGCGCGGTGTAGATCGAGTTGTTGGTGAGGACGAGGAACCGTTTGCCCGACTCGCGCAGCCGGGAGATGAACTCCGGCGCGCCGGGGACGGGATGGCCTTCGTGGACGAGTACGCCGTCCATGTCGGCGAGCCAGCACTCGACCGGCCTGCGTTCGGACACCTCGCCACCTCCGGATCGGGGACCCCGCCGCCTACCGTAGCCGGACCGGACCGCCCCGGCTCGCGCCGAGGTCTCCCCGATCACGACCGCCGCAGGTCCGGCAGGCGCCGCGCCGGCGCAGGTGGTAGGCCAGCGTGGCGGTGGCGAGCCCGACGCCCCACAGCGGCCACAGCAGTTCCGGGCCCATGGTGGCCCACCACTGCTGGGAGAACTCCGGATGCCAGATCAGCCGCCAGTACGCCAGCCCGGCCGCGGTGACGATCACCGACACGGCCGTCGCGGGGACGATCGCGACCTTCGGCGGTACGGTCGCGCCGGCCCGGAACCACAGCCGGCGCGGGTAGACCTCGCCCCAGCGCTGGACGAGTCCCAGGGTGAGGATCGCGCCGACGATGCCGAGCGACCCCAGCGCGGCGCCCGCCATCCACAGGCCGTCCTCCTTGCCCTGGCGGTAGAACTCCTGGTCGATGCCGAGCGGCAGGCCGAGCGCCCACGCCCACCGGGTGCCGGCGTAGACGAGCGGTACGGCAACGGCCAGCCCGACCGCCCAGCGGCCCCACCTCGCGGCGGCCGCGGGCGTGGTCCAGCGGGAGACCCGTCCGGGAGCACGCCCACAGGCCAGGCAGGCGGCGCGGTACCGGCGGGCGGTCGCCACCGCGAGACCGGCCCAGGCCAGGCCGCCGAGCACGAACACCACCTGATGGGTGACGGTCCACAGTCCCGGGTCGCCCAGCTGCGGCATCGAGGAGCCGGTGGCCAGGACGTAGAGGCCGAGCCCGGTGAGGATCGGCGCGTACGCCACCAGCATCAGCACCCGCCGGTCGGGGACGACCACCAGCAGGGCCAGCGCGGTGACCGCGGCGTACGCGACGAACGCGGGCGTTGCCCGGCCGAGGGTGCGGCCGGCCGCCAGGGCCCGGGTGGCCACCAGGCCGAGCACCGCGCCGAGTATCCCGAAGGCAGCGAGGGCGGGCGCGGCGACGCCGGCCGGCACCGAACCGAGGGCGGACTCGTACGGCGCCGGGTCGTGGCCGGGCCCGAACGGGAAGCCTGGACCGCCGGCGGTCCAGGACAGACCGAGTACGGCGTAGAGGGTGGACCAGACGGTGGCGGCGTACCCCAGCCGGACCGGCCAGGCCGAGGTGGATGCGGAGGGAGCCGAAGGGGGAGCTGTCGCCGGTGTGGGCGGTCGAGTGCGCATGTGTCCAGCCTCGCCACCCGGACGGTCCGGCACCTCTGCCGAACGGCCGACCCCACGAGCATTCCGGCGGCTCGGCGTCCCCCGAACGTCGTAGGACGACCTCCCCGGGCCGGCCGCGGCGGACCGGATGGCCGGTCCCGGGGAGACCGGTGGGCACCGGAGCGGATCCGCCTCCGAGATCCGCTCCGGCGCCGGGCCGATGGAGATCCCCCGTCTCCAGCGGCCGGAAGCACCAGCGGCCACGTCGGGTGGGCTTGCGGTCGCCCCCTCCAGCGACCGCATGGCGCACCGGGCGTAAGGCATGGTGCTCGGTGGGATGTCAGGTCGGCGCGGGGCGGGGTGTCGAACCGGCGTGTCGAACCGGGAACCGCGACGGCTTGTGAACGCTGCTCGCCGCGGTTGGCAGACCATCGGACGTCGCTTGAGATCGGACGCCGCGAGCGAGAATCGTGGCTGCTGCCAGGGGACTCGGGCGGCTGCCGCGATGGCCACCTCCGGCCATCGCGAGATGACCATAGCGGTCCGGTAGCGGTGCCGGAACCCGGGGTTACCGGATTGTCGGACAAAAAGTGACCTTCCCGTTTCGCGATGTCACGGTCTGCTCTCCGCGGACCTCCCCGGCCACCCGGTGGATCCGGTGGCGACAGGCCGGACGAGCAGGTCTAACGTGAGCGCGATGCGGACAGTGACCGAGCGGGAACTCATAGCGGCGTTCGTGGCGCTCGCGGGGTCGCCGGACGACCACGGTGCCGGTGACCACGATGCCGGCGATCACCTCGGTTCGCTCGTCCACGGGGCGATGTCGCTGCTGGACGTAGGCGCGGCCGGGGTCCTCCTCGCCGACGCCGACGGGACGCTGGGAGTCGCCGCCTCCTCCGACGATGTGGTCGCGCAGGTCGAGGCGGCTGCGCTGGCCGGGCCCGACGGCCCGGGCGTGGACTGCTTCCGCACGTTCGCCGCGGTCGGGACGCCCGACCTGGGCGCCGCCCTGGACCGGTGGCCGCGGTTCGCGGCGCTGGCGCTCGGCGCCGGCTACATCGGTGCGTACGCCGTTCCGCTGCGCGTGCCCGGAGAGGTGATCGGCGCGGTCACCCTGCACCGCGCCGCGCCCGCAACGGGGTCCGGGACCGCGCCCGCAGTCGGGCCCGCAGTCGGGTCTGCATCCGAGCCCGCATCCGAGCCCGCATGCGAGCCCTGGCCGGGCGACGACGCACTGGTCCTCGCCCAGGGGCTGGCCGACGTCGCCGCCGCCACTGTCGTCCGCCGGCGGGCGCTGCGGCACTCCGGCGTACTCGCCCAGCAGTTGCGGTCGGCGCTGGACAGCAGGGTGGTGATCGAGCAGGCCAAGGGCATCCTCGCCGAGCGCGGCGGGTTCGGGGTGGACGAGGCGTTCACGCAGCTGCGTGGCTACGCCAGGCGCAACCGCATCCGGCTGGCCGACCTCGCCGGCGGGATCGTCGACGGCACCGTCGACACCCGCCCGGTGCTGGGCGGGCCGACGGCGCAGGCGCCCGGGCGCCGTTAGGACCCGGCTGGGACGGCGGCGACTATCGCCGTCGGGACAGCTCCAATGCCGACCGCGCGAGGCCGGCCCACCGCTCGACCGGGACCGCACCCGCGCGCACTCCCCGCTCCAGGCCCTGCTCGCCGAGGATCCGGCGGGCCGCCGACCTGCCGGTCACCTCGGCGAGCACGGCCCGGGCCGGCTGGTCCGGCCACCGGAACGCCTCGGCCAGCATGGCGTACAGCAGTTGCCGGACGGGCCGGCCGGCCAGCCCGGGACGGGCCCGGATCCGCAGATGCGCGGAGTCCACCGCCGGCGCGGGAGTGAAGGCCGTTGCCCGCACCCGGCGGAGGACCCGCAGTTCGTACGTCGCGCCCCACCGGGCGGTCTCCAGGTCGCGGGGGAGGGCACGGCTGACGCGCTGGGCGAAACCCCACTCGACGACGAGGTCGGCGCCGGCCAGGCTGCTCGCGCGGCCGTTCGCGTCCGGCAGCAGCCGGCGCAGCATCAGCGTGGACAGGTCGTACGGGATGGACGCGACCACCTGGAACGGCCGCCGCGGCAACGGCACCGTCGCGAGGTCGGCGGTCACCACCCGGACGTTCGGGTGGGCACCGAACCTGCTCTCCAGCCGGGTGAGGAACTTCGGGTCGCGTTCGACGGCGAGCACCCGGGCGCCGGTGCGGGCGAGCGGAGCGGTGAGCGTCCCGGGTCCGGCGCCGAGGTCCAGGACCAGGCAGTCAGGCCCGAGGCCGGCGGACTCGACCAGCCCGCGGACCGCCGTACCGGATCGCAGCAGGTGGATCCCGTGGTGGTTGGGAGTGGACGAACGGCGGGCCCGAGGGGGAGCGGTACGCCGGGCGGGGGCGGACGAACGGGGGGTGCGGGCAGGCATGACGTCCTCGAGGTGTGCGCTGCGGATGGGAGCCTGGAAGAGGCCCCACCGAGAGCCCTCGGGAGGTCGGGGATACCTGGATCGGCCAGAAGACAGGTCGGCCGGACAACGCCGACCCGGGAGAAGAAGCCGGGGTCAGCGCGAAGACGCCTGGATCAGACCGTCACCGAGAGGTCGGTGGGGCGGTCAACCGCAGGCGAACGAACATCGCGCACGCGCACATGGCGGCGACCCTAGTGCGGGTACGCGACGGCCCGCGACCGAATATCCGGTCGCGGGCCGAGGAGCCGGGCGCGAAGTTGCGAGGCGTACGAGAGGGACGAGCGGGCGAGCGCTCAGCCCGCGTCGGTCTGGGTGACCTTGGACAGCCCGCGCGGCGCGTCGGGGTCCAGGCCGAGCCGGCGGGCCAGGCTCTCCACCATGAGCTGCCCGGGTACGACCGCGGCCAGCGGCGCCACCTGCTCCGGCAGGTCCGGGCCGGCCACCGACAGCGCGCACGCGGCGGCGAACGCCTCGTCGCCGCCGATCCCGATGGTGGTGGCGCCCCGGCGGGCCAGGTCGGTGGCGACCTCGGTCAGCCCGCCCACCACCGGGCCGTCCTTCGCGGCGACCACGATCGCTGCCACGTCGGCGTCGACGACCGCGATCGGGCCGTGCCGCAGGTCGGCGTAGGACAGTCCGCGGACCGGCCGCAGGCAGGTCTCCTCCAGCTTCAGCGCCACCTCCAGCGCGGTGCCGAACAGCAGCCCGCGCCCGGACACCAGCGTCTCCGCCGACTTCGCGAGCTGGGCCGCCGCGGCGTCCACACCCTCCCGCCGCTCGACCAGCTCCGACATCTGCGCGGGCACCCGGGCCAGGTCGGCGTCCAGGGAGGTCGGGTCGGGCGCGAGGGCGGTGGCCAGGACGGCCATCGCGGCGAGCTGGGTGGTGTAGGTCTTGGTGGCGGGTACGGCGTACTCGCGGCCGGCCTGGGTGGCGAGGGTCAGGTCGGCACCCCGCGCCAGCGAGCTGTCGCCGTCGTTGGTCACCGCGACCGTCCGGGCGCCGCGCCCGGCCGCCCACTGCTGGGTCTCCACGATCTCCTTGGTCTCACCGGACTGGGAGACGCACACGACCAGCGCGTCGGTGAGGTCGACCTCGGCGTGGTAGTGGGTGGCGATGCTCGGCGCGGCGAGCCCGGCCATCCGGTGGGCGTGGGTCTCCACGAGGTAGCGGCCGTAGACGCAGGCGTTGTCGGAGGAGCCGCGGGCGACGAACAGGATGTGGCGGGTGCCCTCGGCGAGGCGGTGCAGCTCGCCGCGCAGTGGACGGAGACCGTCCAGGGTCCGGGCAACCGCCTCCGGCTGCTCAGCGATCTCCCGGGCCATCTGGGTGGTCATGCGGCGGCTCCGAAATCGTCAGCGAGGCTCGAGTGTGGGCGTACGCCGTCGTGGCACGATGCCTGCGACGATGCTGCTCACGGTGTCGAAGCGACCCTAGAACCCCTGGCGGGCGGCCCGGACGGGAGGTGCCGACGGTGGACGAGCGTCACCAGGTGGTCACCGACGGTCCGGTGCCCAAACACGCCCAGCTGCGGCGGATCCTGGAGTCGCTGATCGACGCCGAACTCGGCCCGGACGCACCGATCCCCTCCGAACGCGACCTGATGGCCGCGCACCGGGTGTCCCGGATGACGGTGCGGGAGGCGATCGGCCAGCTGGTCACCGAGGGCCGGCTCTACCGAGTGCGGGGCAAGGGCACGTTCGTCGCGGCACCGCGGGTCGACTCGATGCTGGAGCTCACGTCGTTCACCGAGGACATGCGCCGCCGCGGCCACGAGCCGGCGACGGTGGTGCTGCGCTCGATCGAGGCCGTTCCGCCGGCCCCGGTCCGCCGCGCGCTGGGGCTGACCGCGTCCCAGACGGCCTACCGCGTCGAACGCCTGCGGATCGCCGACGGCGTGCCGATGGCGCTGGAGGACGGGTGGTACGCCGCCGACCGGGCGCCCGGCCTGCTCGACCGTGACCTGTCGCAGTCGCTGTACGCCGTACTCTCCCGGTCCTACGGCCTGGTGATCGACGCTGCCAAGCAGACCTTGCGCTCGGAGGTGGCCGACGCGCAGACCGCCCGGATTCTCGGGGTCACCGTCGGCGCGCCGCTGCTGGCGCTCGAGCGCACCTCCACCGCCGGCGGCCGGCCGGTCGAACAGATCACCTCCTGGTACCGCGGCGACCGCTACCAGGTGCACATCGACCTCGCCCGGGCCAGCGACGCCGGCCGGGTGCCCTGGCAGCCGGCCCGCTGACCCGGGGCAGGTCCGGGGCAGGTCCGGGGCAGGTCCGGGGCAGGTCCGGGGCAGGTCCAGGGCACGTCCGGGCGCGGGAGGCATCCCGCCGGGCGGCCGCGACGCGCTGAGCTGGGAGGGCGGCCTGCCCGGGCGCGGTCGGCTCGGCGATACTTGGCGGTGCAGGTGACCGACGGACCAGTTCGAGGAGCGCCCATGCCTGTTGCCACGCCTGAGGCCTACGCCGAGATGCTCGACCGCGCCAAGGACGGCGCGTTCGCCTACCCGGCCATCAACGTCACCTCGTCGCAGACGCTGAACGCTGCGCTCCGGGGATTCGCCGAGGCGGAGAGCGACGGCATCGTCCAGGTCTCCACCGGAGGTGCCGAGTTCCTGTCCGGCTCCACGGTGAAGAACATGGTCACCGGTGCGGCCGCGTTCGCCGCGTACGCCCGCGAGGTCGCCAAGGGCTACCCCGTCAACGTCGCCCTGCACACCGACCACTGCCCGAAGGACAAGCTGGACAAGTTCGTCCGGCCGCTGCTGGAGCTGTCGGCGGAGCGGGTGAAGCGCGGTGAGGAGCCGCTGTTCCAGTCGCACATGTGGGACGGCTCGGCGGTGCCGCTGGAGGAGAACCTCCAGATCGCCAAGGACCTGCTGGCGAAGGCGGCCGCCGCCCGGATCATCCTCGAGATCGAGGTCGGCGTCGTCGGTGGCGAGGAGGACGGCATCGTCGGCGCGATCGACGACAAGCTCTACACCACGGTCGGCGACGGTCTGCGCACCGTCGAGGAGCTCGGCCTGGGCGAGCACGGCCGCTACATCACCGCGCTGACGTTCGGCAACGTGCACGGCGTCTACAAGCCCGGCAACGTCAAGCTGCGCCCGGAGATCCTCAAGGAGATCCAGGAGGCGGTCGGCGCGAAGTACGGCAAGGAGAAGCCGTTCAACCTGGTCTTCCACGGCGGCTCCGGCTCGCTGCTGGAGGAGATCCGGTCCGCGCTCGACTTCGGCGTGGTGAAGATGAACATCGACACCGACACGCAGTACGCCTACACCCGCGGCGTGGTCGACCACATGTTCCGCAACTACGACGGCGTGCTGAAGGTCGACGGCGAGGTCGGCGACAAGAAGGCGTACGACCCGCGTGCCTACGGCAAGGCCGCCGAGGCGACGATGGCCAAGCGGGTCGTCGAGGCCTGCGAGAACCTCCGTTCGACCGGTACGACGCTCGCGAAGTGACGTCGCGGGCGGTGCCCTCTCGCGGGGCACGGCCGGGCAGTGCGGGTTCGCGCCTCGTTCGAAACGTCAGGAGCCAGGACGGTGTCCACCGTCCTGGCTCCTTCGCGTTCGGCGTCGTGTCATCGGCTGGTCACCGTCGGGTGCAACGTTTACCGTGCAGTTTGATCAACGTTTACCGACGCCGTGGTACGACGGCCGTATCCGGCCATGATTACCGGGAACTCTCCCGGGTTGGAGTATTGCGCGCGTTTCGTCAGGTCCACGAAACTTAATGGACAGCGGCGACGCTTCGGACGACCCGGCAACCCTGGGCCTACGAGGGGCGTCGCCGCAACCATGTCCGGCGACCGGTCGCCCCGGCGCGCACGGCAGGATGGGCGCATGAGCACCAACCTGCTGGGCGAGCCGCCCGCCACCGAACTCCCGGAGGACACCGCAGCGCGCGCCGCCCTGGACGAGGGCACGAGCGCCGCCGACGTCGCCCGCGCCCACCCGACGTACTCCCTCGCCTGGGCGATGCTCGCCGAGCGTGCACTCGCCGAGGGCCGCGACCTGGACGCCTATGCGTACGCCCGGGTCGGCTACCACCGCGGACTGGACTCGCTGCGGCGCAGCGGATGGCGCGGCCACGGCCCGGTGCCGTGGGAGCACGGACCGAACCGCGGCTTCCTCCGCGCCCTCGCCACGCTGGCCAAGGCGGCGGACTCGATCGGCGAAGCGGACGAGGCCGAACGCTGCTCGACCTTCCTGGCCGAGTCCAGCGCCACCGCCGCCAAGGAGCTCGGCCTGCTCGGCTGACCCGGCTGACCCGGCTGACTCGGCTGACCCCCCGGGCCGCAAGGGCCGCCCGGGGGTTCGAACCGAGGTCAGGAAGCGTCGACGGCCTCGTCGAGCGCGGCCAGCTCGTCCGCGGTGAGCTTGAGGTCGGCTGCCGCCGCTGAGTCGCGGGCGGTCTCCGGCCGGCTCGAACCCGGGATCGGGATCACCACCGGAGAGGTGGCCAGCATCCACGCCAGGCAGACCCGCTGCGGGCTGACGTCGTGCTCCCTGGCCACCTGATCGAACGCCGCGAACTTGTCGCCGAGCTCGGCGGCGCCGCTGATCCCGCCGAGCGGGCTCCACGGCAGGAACGCGATGCCGAGCTCGTCGCACAGGTCCAGCTCGGGCCGGCTGCTGACGAACGCGGGGGAGTACTGGTTCTGCACCGAGGCCAGCCGGCCGCCCAGGACCTCCTGCGCCTGCCGGATCTGCTCCGGGTCGGCGTTGGAGATTCCGGCCATCGCGATCTTGCCGGCGTCCAGCAGGTCGCGCAGTGCGCCGACGGACTCCTCGTACGGCACCTTCGGGTCCGGCCGGTGGAACTGGTAGAGCCCGATCGCGTCCACGCCCAGCCGGCGCAGCGAAGCCTCGCAGGCCTCCCGCAGGTGTTCGGGTGAGCCGTTCAGGGTCCAGGAACCGTCGCCGGGACGCTCGGCGCCGCCCTTGGTGGCGACCAGGACGTCCGCGGTGCTGCTGCCGTAGGACTTCAGAGCCTTCGCGATCAGCGACTCGTTGTGACCCACCTCGTCGGCGTGCTGGTGGTAGGCGTCGGCGGTGTCGATCAGCGTGACGCCCGCGTCCAGGGCGGCGTGGATGGTGGCGAGGGAGCGGGCCTCCTCGGGCCGGCCCTCGATGGACATCGGCATCCCGCCGAGTCCGATGGCGCTGACCTGTGCGTTGCCGAGTTGGCGCAGTTGCATGTGTGACCTTCCGCTTGAGTTCGGGGTTCGGCCGGTGGCGAGGGCGCGCGCCGTCAGCTGCCGGCCGGGACGATCACCCGCAGGCGCTGGGGTACGACGTTCCAGGTGCACCGGCGTTCGCTGCCGCTGTCCTGGCCGTCGGAGTTGAGCCGGAAGCGCTGTCCCGCCACGCTCACCCGGCGCGCTCGCACCGTCACCGTGTCGTCGTCGTTGTCGTTGGCGTGGCCCAGCTTCAGCGCCCGGCGAGCCCGGACGAGCGGATCGACCGCGAAGTTGACCACCACGTCCACATACCCGTCGGCGAGGTCGGCATCCGCGGCCGGGCCGTCCGTGTCCGGCCCGCCGTCCGCGCCCGCGGCCCGGCCCTCGCCGGCAGCTCCCTGGGCGGGCACGGAGTTGGTGACCGCCACCTGGAGAACCGGCCGGTCGAAGTCGGTGACCACGCGGTCGTCGGCCTCGATCCGGACGTGGAACGGCCGGGCACGCGGGTGGTCCGCGTCGTGCAGGGCGCGCAGCGCGGCGAGTACGGGGATCCCGGCCAGGCCGGAGCCGTCGGCGCCCCCCGCACTGTCGGTGCCGTGGGCGTCGGCCTCCCCGCCCGCGGAGCGCATCGGCCAGATCCGCGGCCGGTGCTGCCGCCCGCTGACGCCGAGGTGGACGTTGCTCACCACGATGTCGCCGCGGCAGTCCTCCAGCAGGTCGAACCGGTGTTCCACCCCGTGGAGCACGACGTCGGCCGCCCGGGCCGGGTCGCCGGGAATGCCCGCCGACCGTGCGAAGTCCGATTCCGGCCCGTCCGGGAGGATCGCGAGGACCGCGTCGTCGAGTTCGTTGCGCTTGTGCAGCGCGCCGACCACGGTGTGCAGGTCGCGGTCGCCGCCGGCCACCACGATCTTGCGGCCGCCGCGGCGGTGCAGGGCGCCGTCGAGGTCACCTGGCATGGAAACCCTGCAGACATGGACATCTGCCTGCTTTCGCAGGACGGCGATCGCCTCGCCGATCGAGTCCGGGATCCCCTGGTCGCCCGAACCGTCACCGTCCGGGTTGGTCACCACGAGCAGGGACTCCACGTCCGGCACCCTACCGTCACTGCCTCGAAGAGGCTGGTCATGAGGATCATGGCCCGGATCACACCCGGGCCGTCCGGCCCACCGCGGTGTCGCCCGGCGGCCCTACTGGCGGAGCCGCGTCCGAGCGTCGACTACCCTTGCCCGCGCAAGAGCCGTGATCTGCGATTCTGCGTGACCGCACGGCAATGTTCAAGACCCACAGGGTTCGTGGAGCTCGCAGAGCCCACGTACCGCCACCGGAAGGACCACCTGATGCCCGCGATCGTTCTTGTCGGCGCCCAGTGGGGCGACGAGGGCAAGGGGAAGGTCACCGACCTGCTCGGCGGTTCGGTCGACTACTGCGTGCGCTACCAGGGCGGCAACAACGCCGGCCACACCGTGGTCGTCGACGGCGAGTCCTACGCCGTCCACCTGCTGCCGTCCGGGGTGATCACGCCCGACTGCGTGCCGATGATCGGCAACGGCGTCGTCGTCGACCCGGCCGTGCTGCTGGACGAGATCGCCATGCTGGAGGCGCGCGGCGTGAGCTGCGACCGGCTGCTGATCTCGGCCAACGCCCACCTCATCGCGCCCTACCACGCGACGGTCGACAAGGTGACCGAGCGCTTCCTCGGCAAGAACCAGATCGGCACCACCGGCCGCGGCATCGGCCCGACGTACGCCAACAAGGTCAACCGGGTCGGCGTCCGGGTGCAGGACCTCTTCGACCCGAGCATCCTCCGCCAGAAGGTGGAGGGTGCACTGGAGCAGAAGAACCACCTGCTGGTGAAGGTCTACAACCGCCGCGCCATCACGGTGGACGAGATCGTGGACGGCTTCCTGCGCTACGCCGACGCGCTGCGGCCGAAGGTGACCGACACCTCCGCGGTGCTCAACAAGGCGCTCGACGAGGACAAGGTCGTGCTGCTGGAGGGTGCGCAGGCGACGATGCTGGACGTCGACCACGGCACCTATCCGTTCGTGACCTCCTCCAACCCGACGGCGGGCGGCGCGTGCATCGGCGCCGGTGTGGGCCCGACCCGCATCGACCGGGTGGTCGGCGTGCTGAAGGCCTACACGACCCGCGTCGGTGCGGGGCCGTTCCCGACCGAGCTGCACGACGCGGACGGTGAGCAGCTGCGCAAGGTCGGTGGGGAGTACGGCGTCACCACCGGCCGGGCCCGGCGCTGCGGCTGGTTCGACGCGCTCATCGCGCGCTACTCCACCCGGGTCAACGGCTTCACCGACTACTTCGTCACCAAGCTGGACGTGCTGTCCGGCTTCGAGCGGGTGCCGGTGTGTGTTGCGTACGACGTGGACGGGGTACGTCACGACGAGATGCCGATGACGCAGACCGAGTTCCACCACGCCCAGCCGATCTTCGAATACCTCGACGGCTGGTCGGAGGACATCTCCGGCTGCCGGACGTTCGACGACCTGCCGAAGGCGGCGCAGGCGTACATCCGCCGGCTGGAGGAGCTGATCGGTGCCCCGGTCGCCGGCGTCGGTGTCGGTCCGGGCCGCGACGAGGTCATCTCGCTCCGCCCGCTGGTCTGAGCGCGCGCCCGAGGGAGGGCCCAGCCGATGAGTGCCGACCTGCCTGCGCTGGTGGTGGTGGACGCCGCCAACGTGATGGGTTCGGTGCCGGACGGCTGGTGGCGGGACCGCTCCGGTGCGGCCGCGCGGGTACGCGACGCGCTGGCCGGCGTCGCGTCGGCCGGGCTGCCCGGTGTGGCCGATCCGCCCGTCGAGGTGGTGCTGGTCACCGAGGGCGCCGCGCGGGACGTGCCGAGCACACCGGCTGTTCGGGTCGTCCCGGCACACGGCTCCGGTGACGACGCGATCGTCGACCTGGTGCGTGCGGAACTCGGCCCGTCCAGCCCTCGTCGGGTCGTGGTGGTGACCGCCGACCGGGGACTGCGTACCCGCGTCCGCGCGCTCGGCGCCGACGTCGCCGGCCCGCGCACCGTCTACCCACCTGCCCAGGACCGACCTCGGCTTTGACCGCCCCGCGGGCTCGCCGGGGTCCTCGCTAGGGTCGTGGTCATGGACGTACTCCTCGTCGGGTCCGGTGGCCGTGAGCACGCGCTCGCTCTCGCTCTGTCGCACGATCCGGAGGTGTCCGCCCTGCACGCGGCACCCGGGAACGTCGGCATGGAGCCGCTCGCGCAGCTGCACGCGCTGGATCTCGCCGACAATGCCGCGATCGCCGAGCTCGCGGTACGCCTGGGAGTCGACCTGGTGGTGATCGGGCCGGAGGCGCCGCTGGTGAACGGCGCCGCGGACGCCGTACGCGAGCGCGGGATCGCCTGTTTCGGGCCGTCCGCCGGGGCCGCGCGGATCGAGGGGTCGAAGGCGTTCGCCAAGGACGTGATGGCCGCCGCCGGCGTGCCCACCGCGATGGCGCACGTGTGCGAGAAGCCCGAGGAGGTGGCCACCGCGCTGGACGCGTTCGGTCCGCCGTACGTCGTGAAGGACGACGGGCTCGCGGCCGGCAAGGGCGTCGTGGTGACCGAGGACCGGGACGCCGCGCTCGCCCACGCGGCCGGGTGTGAACGCGTGGTGGTCGAGGAGTACCTCGCCGGCCCGGAGGTGTCGCTGTTCGGCATCTGCGACGGGGCCACGGTCCTACCCCTGCTGCCCGCGCAGGACTTCAAGCGCGCCGGCGAGGGTGACGCCGGGCCCAACACCGGCGGCATGGGCGCGTACGCCCCGCTGGACTGGACGCCGCCCGGGTTCGTCGACGACGTGGTGGAGCGCGTGCTGCAACCCACGTTGGACGAGCTGCGGCGCCGGGGCACGCCGTTCGTCGGCGTCCTCTACGCCGGGCTCGCGCTCACCGCACGCGGTGTCCGGGTGATCGAGTTCAACTGCCGGTTCGGTGACCCGGAGACCCAGGTCGTGCTGCCGCTGCTGAAGTCGCCGCTCGGCCGGCTGCTGTACGCCGCGGCGACCGGCGGCCTCGCCGACGCCGAGCCGCCGCGCTGGCGAAACGGTGCGGCGGTCACGGTGGTGATCTCCTCCGCCGGATATCCCGAGAGCGCCAGCCGCGGCGACCCGATCGAGGGCGCGGAGGACGCCGACCGGCTGGAGGGCGTCGACGTCATCCACGCGGGGACGGCGCGGGACGCCGACGGCCGGCTGGTCACCGCCGGCGGGCGGGTGCTCGCGGTCACGGCGTACGGATCGGACCTGCGGCTGGCGCGCGACCGGGTCTACAACGCGGTCGCCCGGATCTCCCTCGAGGGCGGGCACCACCGCAGCGACATCGCCGCCAAGGCGGCACTGGGCGAGATCGTCGTGCCCACGTCCTGACGGCCGGCGCCCGAAGCGCGGCCGAGGTCAGCCGCGTGCGCTAGCCGCGCTGGTACGTCATGCACTCCGCCGAGTCCTGAAGGCGGCCGATGCTGATTCCCGGCGCCTGGCACTCCAGGTCGACGTTGTGCGTGCAGTCGTCCATCTTGCAGGCGCCGACCTGACCGGCCGGCATCGGCGACCCGCCCTTGCGGGGAATGCCGAAGAAGGTGTCGCAAGCCGCCATCTGCGAGTCCCCGACCGTGATGGCCAGCGCGTGGCAGGCCTGGTCGCGGTTGTAGGCGCAGGAGTCGGCCGCGCAGTTGTGCACGACGGGCATGTCCATGAGGGCCCTCGGTTCGGTCGTCTTCGGCGTCGGCGCGGTGGATCCCGCGTCGTTCACCGTTTCGGTTCCGGCGTACCCGCATCACGCTACGGGTGCACCACCCGCCGGAGCCGGGATTGACGTGTTCGCGGAATTGCCCACTACCGAGGGGCCGAACCGACACAAAGCGGCCCCGGCGCCTGCCTGGCGCCGGGACCGCTCGTCGAACCGTGCCGTGCTCAGCTCGAGGCGAGCTGCTTGTTGTGGTCGTCGCGCCAGTTGATCCAGTCGCGGACCTCGGCGAGGTCGTAGTCCGGGCCGGACACCCCGACCGTGAACTGCGTGATCCCCGCGGCCACCATGCCCTCGGCCACCTCGTCGGGGGAGCCGCTGACTCCGGCGGAGCGCTCGATCGCGGCCGGGTCGCGGCCGATCTCGCCGCACCAGCGGTCGAGCACGTCCCGCTTGTGGCTGAGCGTCTCGGCGTCGCCGAAGCCGTGCCAGATCGAGGCGTACTCGGCGGTGTAACGCAGGGTCTTCTTCTCCCCGCCGCCACCGATCAGGATCGGGATGTCGCGGGTCGGCTTGGGGTTGAGCTTCGCCCAGCGGGCGGTGATGCGGGGGAGCGCCTCGGACAGCTCGTTCAGCCTGCTGCCGGCGGTGCCGAACTCGTAGCCGTACTCGGTGTAGTCACGCTCGAACCAGCCGGCGCCGATGCCGAGGATCAGCCGGCCGTCGCTGATGTGGTCCACGGTGCGGGCCATGTCGGCGAGCAACTCGGGGTTGCGGTAGCTGTTGCAGGTGACGAGCGCGCCGATCTCGACCCGGGAGGTCGCCTCGGCCCACGCACCGAGCATGGTCCAGCACTCGAAGTGCTTGCCGTCCGGCTCACCGGACAGCGGGAAGAAGTGGTCCCAGTTGTAAACGACGTCGACCCCGGCCTCCTCGGCGGCCGCGACCGCTCGCCGGATCTGGGCGTAGTCGGCGTGCTGCGGTTGGATCTGAACGGCGACACGTGCGGGTGTGGTCATGACGGCCAGCGTATTCCGCCCCGCCCTTACTCACCGGACGGCGTCCCCCGGGCCGATCCGGCGTCCCGTACGTAGGGGTTCGGGTGGGTTCGCGCCCTGTGCCGCCCTTACGACGGCCGCGGCCGACGCCTGGGAGACAATGGGTGGCGTGCCGCAGCCTGTGATCCCCGACGTCCTCGCCGCCCGCTACGCCTCCGCTCCGCTGGCCCACCTGTGGTCGCCGGCGCACAAGATCGTGCTCGAACGCCGGCTGTGGCTGGCCGTGCTCCGGGCCCAGCAGGAGCTGGGTGTGGAGGTGCCCAACGGTGTCGTCGAGGCGTACGAACGCGTCGTCGACCAGGTGGACCTGGACTCGATCCGGGAGCGGGAGAAGGTGACCCGCCACGACGTGAAGGCCCGGATCGAGGAGTTCTGCGCCCTCGCCGGACATGAGCACATCCACAAGGGCATGACCAGCCGCGACCTCACCGAGAACGTCGAGCAGCTGCAGGTGCGGGCCTCGCTGGAGCTGGTCCGCGACCGGATGGTGGCCACCGTCGTACGCCTCGCCGACCGGGCGGCCGAGCACTCCACGCTGGTGATAGCCGGGCGCAGCCACAACGTCGCCGCGCAGGCGACAACCCTCGGCAAGCGGTTCGCCTCCGCGGCCGACGAGCTGCTGGTCGCGCTGGAACGCCTGGAGGACCTGCTCGCCCGTTATCCACTGCGGGGCATCAAGGGGCCGGTCGGCACCGCGCAGGACCAGCTGGACCTGCTCGACGGGGACGCCTCGCGGCTGGCCGAGCTCGAGCGCCGGGTCAGCGAGCATCTCGGTTTCCAGCGCGTGCTCACCAGCGTGGGCCAGGTCTATCCGAGGTCGCTGGACTTCGACGTGCTGTCCGCGCTGGTCCAGGCCTCCGCCGCGCCGTCCAGCTTCGCCACCACGGTGCGGCTGATGGCCGGGAACGAGCTGGTCACCGAGGGCTTCCAGCCCGGCCAGGTGGGTTCGTCGGCGATGCCGCACAAGATGAACACCCGCTCGTGTGAACGCGTGAACGGCCTGGCCGTCGTGCTGCGCGGCTACCTGTCCATGGTCGGTGAGCTCGCCGGCGACCAGTGGAACGAGGGCGACGTGTCCTGTTCGGTGGTCCGCCGGGTCGCGTTGCCGGACGCGTTCTTCGCCGCGGACGGGTTGTTCCAGACGTTCCTCACCGTGATCGCCGACTTCGGTGCGTTCCCCGCCGTCGTGCAGCGCGAGCTCGACCGCTACCTGCCGTTCCTCGCCACCACCAAGATCCTGATGGCGGCGGTGCGCCGGGGCGTCGGCCGGGAGACCGCGCACGAGGTCATCAAGGAGCACGCGGTCGGGATCGCGCTGGAGATGCGGGAGAAGGGCGTGGACCGCAACGACCTGTTCGACCGGCTGGCCGACGACGGGCGGCTCGGCCTGTCCCGGGGCGAGCTGGACGCGCTGGTCGACGACCCGCTGACGTTCACCGGGGCGGCGTCGGCACAGGTGGCCGAGGTCGTCCGCCGGGCGCAGGAAGTGGCCGAGCGCTATCCGGAGGCAGCGGCGTACACACCCGAGGCGATCCTCTAGGTCCACGGCGATGAGGCGGTGGACCGAGGTCTGTGCCGGTGTGGTCGCGGGACTGGTGCCGGCCGGGGTCGGCGGCGCGCTCGGCGCTGCTGTCGGCGGCCGGTCGGGGCTGGTCACGGGACTGGTGGCCGGTGGCGTGCCCGGCGCGGTGTACGGGTGGGCGGTCGCGACGTTCGTGCCGTACGACCTCACCTCCGCCCGGGGGACCGCGCGGTACGTCGCCGACCTCACCTGGAGCCTGCCGAACACCTGGCTGGGCGCGGTCCTGCTCACCGGCAACCTGCTCGCCGGAAACCGCGTGGTCGCCGACCTGAGCCGGCACGGCGGCAGCGTGCACCTGGCGCGGGGCACGCTGCCGGTGATGGGCGGGGTGAGGTACGCCACCACGGTCGGCACCGTGGTCGCCGGGATCGCCGTACGCGACGGCTCACCGGCCGGTCGGGCACTGCTCGCCCACGAGCGCGGCCACGTCCTGCAGGCCCGGCTGTTCGGCCCGGCGTACGTGCCGTCGGTGCTGGTCAACTACGCGGTGGCGGCGGTGCTGCCGGTCTGGTGGCTCTGGCACGACCACGCGGCGTACCCGATCCGCTCGGTCGCGGCGTACTTCCAGTACGGGGTGTATCCGCACGTCTGGAACGAGGAGTGGTGCTACCGGGCGTACGGGCCCCGCAGGTGGCACCGGACATTGAGCAGGACAGGGCGCAGGACGGGGCGCAGGACGTGGCGCCGGCGGTGATCCCGCTCACGGGTTGATCCACGGTCGGGACGGCCGCCTCCGGGTAGAACCCAGGATCAGCGACCCCGACAGCTTGGAGCAGGCGATGCCCGACACGAACCTCCCGCAGGTGGCCTTCCTCGGACTGGGCCGGATGGGCGCGCCGATGGCCCGGCACGTGCTGACCGCCGGGTACGACCTGGCGGTGTGGAACCGCACCCGCGACAAGGCCGAGCCGCTCGGGCGCGACGGCGCGCAGGTCGCCGATACTCCGGCGCAGGCGGCATCCGGCCGGCAGGTCGTCGTGCTCATGCTGGCCACACCCGATGCCGTCCGCGACGTGCTGTTCGACCCCGACCACGGTGTGGTGACCACCGCCGAGCCCGGCACGCTGGTGATCGACTCCAGCACGATCGGGCCGACCGCCTCCCGCGAGGTCGCCGCCCGGCTGGCCGAGCACGACCTGCGCTACGTCGACGCGCCGGTGTACGGGTCGGTGGCCCCGGCCACCGAGGGGACGCTGCGGGTGTTCGCCGGCGGTGACGCCGCGGACTTCGAGCGGGCCCGGCCGCTGCTGGAACTGTGGGGCGACCCGGACAAGGTGGATCTGGTCGGCCCGGTCGGGACCGGCAGCGCCGCGAAGCTGGTCGTCAACCTCACCCTGGGCACCTCGATCGCCGCCATCGGGGAGGCGCTGCGGCTGGGCCGGGAGCTGAACCTGGACCAGTCCCTGGTCAACTCCCTGATCGAGGCCAGCCCGCTCGGCGCGGCGTTCCCGCCGATCAAGGCGCTCATCGATGCCATGGAAAGCGGTGAAGCCCAGCCGGCGAACTTCGAGCTCGGCCTGCTGCGCAAGGACCTCGACCTGTGCCTGGCCGAGGCCCCCGACCTCGCCCTGACCGGAGCGGCCCGGGAGGCCTGCCGGCGGGCGATGGGCGCCGGGCACGCCTCCGACGACGCCCGGGCGCTCGCGGTGGTGATGGCCGGACTCCTCTGAGCCGGTCCTTCCCGCTGCTCCGGATGGTCGGATGGTCAGCCGACCATCCCGGCGGCGGGGTCTTCCGCGGAAGAATCCGAGCCGTACCGGTCGGCGGCGAGTCGGGTCGAAGTCCGGCTGCGGGACAAGCGTGAAGACTGCATGGGGCCAGGACCACCGGAGGTTTTCACCCTTGGTGGGGCAGGGCCGGTCCGATCCGTAAGCGTGAAGGCGTACGGGGGTTTCTGGCCACCCGGCCTCTTCACGCTTCGCCTTCCCCCGACCCGCATCGGTCCGGTAGCCCGGCCATCGGCGATGGCGATTCTTCCGCGGAAGAATCGCCATGCCCTCGAGCACCCGGGTTCACCGCGCACCGCTGGGCCGCCCGACCGGATTCTTCCGCGGAAGAATCCGCGCCGGTCCGAGCCCGCTGTGCAAAGGGTCCCGGCAATGCAGCGGGGCGAGTCAGGTGCTCGACCCGTGCTCCCTGGCCATCTGCGCGCTGGCGGCGACGGTCTCCTCGGTCTGTTGCCGGCGGCGTGCCGTGTACGCGGCGAAGGCGGCCGCGGGGTCCGGGTGCTCGCGTAGTGCCGCGGCCAGCGCCACGGCGTCCTCCAGCGCCATCGACGCTCCCTGGGCTGCCGCCGGTGAGGCGGCGTGCGCGGCGTCGCCGACCAGAGCCATCCGGCCGTCGTGCCAGTGCGGCGTGGTGGGGATGTCGTAGGAGTCGCCGCCGACGACCTGCTCGCCGGCGGTCGCCTCGATGATCGCCGCGGCCGGGGTGGCGTCGTCGCGTACCGCCGCGAGGGCCAGGTCGCGCGAGTGTTCGGCGGTGGTCTCGCCGGGGCGGGGCTCGCCGGTGACGCGGGCGAACCACCACGTACGGCCGTCGCCGGGTGCGGTGAAACCGAAGAACGCCCGGGTGCCGAACACCATGTGGTACGCATCCGGCGCGCTGCCCGCCGGATTGCCGTCGGCGTACCCGTACACGATGTGCTGGCCGGTGTAACGCGGAGTCGGCGCCTGCGGGTCGACGAGGTGCCGCGTACGGGAGTGGATGCCGTCGGCACCGACCAGCACATCCCCGTCGGCGCGACTGCCGTCGGCGAAGCGCACCTCGACCCCGCCGCCGTCGGCCCGGCGGGCGTCGACCATGCGGTGCCCGTGCACGACCTGGACACCGCGCGCCACCACGAGGTCCTGCAGTACGCGGTAGAGCGTGGCCCGGCGCAGTGTGCGGGCTCGGCCCTCGATCGCGCGGTGCCGCAGGTGGCGGCCCTTGGCGTCGAAGAGCTCCACCGCTCCTGCCGGGTAGGAGGCGTCGACGACGGCGCGGTCGGCGCCGACCGCTGCCAGGGCGGCCATGCCGTTGGCCATCACGGTCAGGAAGGCGCCGGCGTCGTCACCGCCGGAGGGGTGCGCCTCGTGGACGGTGACCGGGACGCCGGCCCGCTGCAGAGCAAGCGCGGTGCCACAGCCGGCGACGCCTCCGCCGACGACGAGAACCTTCGTCATGAGTTCGACTCCCCCTGTCGAGTGCCTGTCGAGTCCTGTCGAGGTGCTCTAACCGGCGACGAGTTCCACCTCGAAGCCCTGGCCGTCCTCGAGGTAGCCCGCATAGTGCTCGGGACCACCGGCGTGCGGATGCCGGTCGGCGAACATCAGCGCCCACCCGTGTTCGGGCGCGGCGGCGACCAGCCGGTCGACCCCGGCCCGGTCGGCGACGTGGAACGCCAGGTGGTTCAGGCCCGGCCGGCACCGGTCGTAGGAGCCGGGACGAAGCGCGGGTGACTGCTCGGCGACCAGATAGGTCGGGCCCAGCCGCCAGCTGACCCCGGCCGGCCAGTCCTGGAAGACGCTCCACCCGAGTTCCCCGAGCAGCCAGCCCAGACTCTCCTTCGTACCGGCCAGGTCGGCGACCCAGAGTTCGACGTGGTGAAGCTGTCCAGGTGTGGTCACCGGACCGACGCTATCGCCGTTCGGGCTGGGCGACCGCCCCGTGTCGGCGGGAGGATGGCGACCATGGCCCCAGCGTCCGCACCCGCTCCGAAGACCCGCCGCCCGAACGTCGTCCTCATCGTCTCCGACGACCACGGGTACGCCGACCGCGGCGCACTCGGCATCGACCCGCGGGTGCGTACTCCCGCCCTGGACCGGCTGGCGGCCACCGGCGTCACCTGCGGACAGGCGTACGTCACCGCGCCGGTCTGCAGCCCGTCGCGTGCCGGGCTGATCGGCGGGCAGTACCAGCAGCGGTGGGGCGCCCGGTGGTTCAACACCAGCGCGTTCCCCGACCACCTGCCCTCGCTGGCCGAACGCTTCGCCGACCTCGGCTACGCCACTGGTTACCTGGGCAAGGTGCACTACGGCCGCGAGCAGCGCGGTGACCGGGCCTGTCCGCCGCACCACGGTTTCGCCGAGAGCTGGTACGGCCTGGCCGGGCAGCAGATGGGCCGGCTCAACTACCTGCACCACTCCCGGTCGGCGGTGGAGCGGTACGGGCCGGATGCCTCGTGGCGGATGGCGGTGCAGCCGATGCTCGACGGCGACGAGGAGTCGGAGCTGGAGGGCTTCCTGACCGACGAGCTCGGCGCCCGGGCCCGTGACTTCGTGGCCCGGCACGAGGACGAGCCGTTCTTCCTGATGCTCGCGTTCAACGCCGTGCACAACTTCTGCTTCCAGCTGCCGGAGGAGGAGCTTGTCAAGCGTGGATTGACGAAGGTGGACGACTGGGATCCTTCGGTGTCTGCGTACGTCGACTGGTACGACGGCGCGATCTGGCCGGACCTGCCCGACGGTCGGGCGTACTACCTCGCCCAGCTGGAACTCATGGACGCCCAGGTCGGCCGGCTGCTGGAGGAGCTGACGGCCCGCGGGCTGGCCGAGGACACGATCGTCGTCTACACCACCGACAACGGCGGCTCCACCTGCAACTTCGGTGTCAACACGCCCTTGCGCGGGACGAAGTACACGTTGTGGGAGGGCGGGATCCGGGTGCCGTTCCTGGTTCGCTGGCCGGCGGGGAATGTCGGGGGTAAGCCGGGGGAGCGGCGAAGCGACCGGCTGGTGAGCACCCTGGACCTGTATCCCACGTTGCTGTCCGCCGCGGGGGCCGGTCCGTCCGCGTGGGAGCACAGCGACGGCGTCGACCAGCTGCCCGCGCTGCGGGGCGAGCCGGACGCGCCCGGCCACGAGGCGCTGCACTGGGACTGCGGCTTCCAGTGGGCGGTCCGCCACGGCGACTGGAAGCTCCGGCACGCCGACGACGGGCCGCACGCCCAGGCGCTGCTGCGCACCGAGCACGCCGAGCTCGGCGTCGGCGACCGGCTCACCCACCTGGCCGAGGACGTGGGCGAGGAACGCGACCTCGCCGCCGAGCACCCCGAGCTCGTCGCGGAGCTCACCGCACGGCACCGGGCCTGGCAGGCGGAGGTCGGCATCGCGTAGGAGTCCGAAGCCGGCCCGAGCGATGCCCAAGGAGTTTCTGCCGACAGCGAAGAGCCCTGGCCCGGCACGGGTGTTCGAGGCCAGACTTCGGCGCATGTCGCCGCTGACCGTCGCCGTCCTGTCCGACATCCACGGTGTGCTGCCCGCCCTGGAGGCGGTGCTGGCCGAGCCCGACGTCGCCGCCGCGGACCGGATCGTGCTCACCGGCGACCTCGCCGCCGGGCCGCAGCCGGTGGAGACGCTCGACGCGCTGACAGCGCTCGGCGAGCGCGCGGTGTGGGTGCGCGGCAACGCCGACCGCGAGCTGGTGGAGTACGCCGCCACCGGCACGATGGCCACCGACGACCCGGTGGCCCGGTGGGCGGCCGGACAGCTGCGCAAGGACCAGTTGACACTGCTCGCGGAGCTGCCCACGTCGGTCGTGCTGGACGTCGCCGGGCTCGGGCCGACGGTGTTCTGCCACGCCACCCCGCGCGACGACGAGGAGGTCGTCGTGGTCGACTCCCGGCTGGACCGGTGGAGCGAGGTGCTGGCCGGCCTCGACTCCGGCGTACGCACGGTGGTCTGCGGGCACACCCACATGCCGTACGCCCGGCTCGCGCATCGCCGGCTGGTGGTCAACCCCGGCAGCGTGGGCATGCCGTACGGCGGGGCGGGTGCGCACTGGGCGCTGCTCGGCCCGGGGGTGTGCCTGCGGGTGACCGACTTCGACGCGGACGCCGTGTGCGAGCGGGTGACCCGCGAGTCCGGGTTTGCCGACGCGGCCGAGTGGGCCGACTACTACCTGCGCTCCCGGGCCTCCGACGCGGACGCGCTGGAGGTGATGGCTCCGCGGGACGGCCGGGCCTGACCGGCCGGCGACACCGACAGCCCGGCGACCCCACAGCCCGGAAGGCCTGCCCGGGCCGGCTCTGGGAGGATCGGGCCATGAGCGAGCCCGCACCGCCGCCCGGCCTCACCCACCTCTACTCCGGCAAGGTCCGCGACATCTACACCGACGGCGACGACCTGATCCTGGTCGCCTCGGACCGGATCTCGGTCTACGACGTCGTACTCCCCACTCCGATCCCGGACAAGGGGCGGATCCTCACCGCCTTGTCGCTGTGGTGGTTCGAACGACTGGCCGACCTCGCCCCCAACCACGTGCTGTCCAGCACCGACGTCCCGGCGGAGTTCGCCGGCCGGGCGATCCGGTGCCGGCGGCTTTCCATGGTGCCGGTGGAGTGCATCGCGCGTGGCTACCTCGCCGGCTCCGGCCTGGTGGAGTACGCCGACCGCGGCACCGTGTGCGGCGTACCCCTCCCGCCCGGGCTGGTCGACGGGTCGAAGCTTCCCGAGCCGATCTTCACGCCCACCACCAAGGAGGCGCTGGGCGCCCACGACCAGCCGATGACGTACGCCGAGGTGGAGGAGAAGGTCGGCGCGGGCACCGCGAGCGACCTGCGCGACCTCACCGTCGACATCTACCGGCGGGGCGCGCAGATCGCCGCCGAGCGGGGCATCGTCATCGCCGACACGAAGGTGGAGTTCGGCTTCGCGCCGGACGGCACGCTGACGATCGGGGACGAACTGCTGACGCCGGACTCGTCGAGGTTCTGGCCGGCCGACTCCTGGGAGCCGGGCCGCCCGCAGTACGCCTACGACAAGCAGTTCGTCCGCGACTGGGCGACCTCCACCGGCTGGAACAAGCAGCCGCCCGCGCCCGAGGTGCCCGCGGACGTGGTGGCCGCGACCCGGCAGCGCTACGTCGAGGCGTACGAACGCCTCACCGGCGAAACCTGGTCCTGAGACCCTGACCCCGTTCCAAATCAGGCCGGGGTGTCCGGCGGCGGCGTGGGGTCGCTCGTCGGGGTCGACTCCGGTGCCGGCGGTGTCGTCGGGTCCGGGTCACTGGTCGGCGGCGGTGACGGGTCGGGCGTCGACGGCGGCGATGGATCCGAGGTCGGCGGCGGCTCCGGCGCCGGAGGTGGCGAGGGTTCGGAGGTCGGCGGCGACGGCGACGGATCCGTGGTGGGCGGTGGCGGCTCCGGCGTACTCGTGCGGGTCCGGGTGGGTGCCGGGCCGGGCTCCGTGGGAGGAACCGGCGCGGACGTCGCCGTGCGACCCGGCGTGGGTCCGGTCGACAGCGGGCCGTCGGTCACGGTCGGTTTCACCTGCGGGGTCGGCCGGCGGTCGAGGGCGACGTCCGAGCGTGCCGCCGGGGCCTCGGCGGCTACCGCCTCGGGTGCTCCGGCGGTCTTCGGCGGCGCGGTCGGGAGTACGCCACCCACCTTCGGCGCGGCGGGTGAGTCCTGCGCGAAGCCCATCCAGTCGTCCTGCGGCGGGCCGTCGACCGCGGTGTCGCCGGCCGTGCCGCCGGGCACCCTGGCCCGGTCGGCGTCGGTGACCGGAGTGGTGCCGCCGAGCACCGCCACGGTCCCCCAGGCCAGCGTGGCCACCGAGGCGGCGGCCACAGTGCCGAGGGCGGCGATGCCGGCGGTCCGGCCGCGAAGGACGCTCGAGCCGGTCCAGAGGTGCCGGGCCGACGAGGCGAGACGTTCGGTCCAGGAGGGAGTCGCCGGCTGCGGGCCCAGCGGCCGGCCGGCCGGGTCGGGAAGCGCGAACACCGGCGGTCCCGATCGCCGCAGCGCGGCGAGATACCCGGACGCGTACGGCCCGAGGACCAGGCCGGCCAGCCGCTCCGGCAGGGCCGCGTCGGCCGCGACCAGCCGCTGGTGCAGGTCGGTGCAGGTCGCACAGGTTCGCAGGTGGCCGGTGACCACCGCCGCTTCCTTGTCGTACAGGCCGTCGAAAGTGTGCCGGCCGAGCGCCTCGAGGATCTCCCGGCACTGTTCCGGGGTGTCCTCGCGCTCGTCCAGCAAGTTGCGGACGAAGACCTGTCGGAACGTCGCCTCGGCACGGTAGTCCGCGACGGCCGCGTCCGCGGCTTCGGTGCCCAGCACGGCGGCGAGGCGTTCGGGGGCGTCGTGCTCGACGGCGCCGTGCCACAAGACGGTGAGCACGGACTCCGGCAGGTGCGCGAGTGCTGAGTCGGCAGGGTCTCGTTCCAGGTCGGAGCGGCGCAGGCCGTTGCCCGCCTCCAGCGGCGTGGACGTGGAGACCCGCAGGACCGCACGCAGGAAGAACGGCCGGAACGCCGCCCGCGGCCCGGTGCCGGCACGGACGGTGGCGAGCACCTGGTCACCGGCCGCCCGCAACCGGTCCTCGGTCGCCGTTGCCGGATCGTCGGACGGTCCGTCGGAGGGCAGGCCGTCAGCCGGCAGGGAGGACAGGAGCAGCCGGCCGGCGGGTTCGTGCCGCCGCAGGAGTTCGGCGTAGGCGTCGGCGTCGCCGGAGCGCGTGGCCTCGAGCAGAACGGCGTCCGGACGGGGGCCGGGCTGGTCGGCCGACAGTTGTGCCAGCAGCGAGTGCAGCCGGTCGTGGCCGACGTGCCGCCCGGGGGGCGAGGGTTCCACCCATCGACCCGGTAGCAGCGGGTGACTCTGTGTGTTCAGGCGATGCTGTGGTGCAGGTTCAGCTGGTGTCGGGTCATGAGGTGCCTCCGACATGTACGCGCCCCCTCGTACGATCCCCTCCGGCTCGGGAACTCTATGCGGTGATCGGCACACTCGCCACGAGGCGGAAGCGGCCCGGGCACCGCCGCTCGCTACGCTTGGCCCGTCAGTTCTCGCGTCCGGCAGACGTCCGGGCGACGTCCAGGAGAGGGGCACCGTGGCCAGGGTGGTCGTCGATGTCATGCCGAAACGGGCCATTCTCGACCCGCAGGGCCGCGCGGTCGCCGGTGCACTGGAGCGGCTGGGGTTCGGTGGCATCTCCGATGTCCGCCAGGGCAAGCGGTTCGAGCTCGAGATCGACGGCGAGCTGACCGAGGAGCGCCTCGCCGAGTTGCGCCGGGCCGCGGAGACGCTGCTCGCCAACACCGTGATCGAGGACTTCACCGTCCGGGTCGAGCACGTCACCACGCAGGCCTGACATGCGGATCGGAGTGGTGACCTTCCCCGGCTCGCTGGACGACCGGGACGCGGCCCGCGCGGTGCGGATCGCCGGCGGTGAGCCCGTCGCGCTGTGGCACGGCGATGCCGACCTCGCCGGTGTGGACGCGGTGGTGCTGCCCGGCGGCTTCTCCTACGGCGACTACCTGCGGTGCGGGGCGATCGCGCGGTTCGCGCCGATCATGGGCCCGATCATCGAGGCGGCCGAGCAGGGGCTGCCGGTCCTGGGCATCTGCAACGGCTTCCAGATCCTGTGCGAGTCGCACCTGTTGCCGGGCGCGCTGGTCCGCAACGACCGGCGCAAGTTCGTCTGCCGCGACCAGCGGCTGCGGGTGGACAACGCCGGGACCGCCTGGACCTCCGCCTACACCGCCGGGCAGGAGATCGTCGTCCCGCTGAAGAACGGCGAGGGTGGGTACGTCGCCGACGAGGACACCCTCGACCGGCTGGAGGGCGAGGGCCGGGTGGTCGTCCGCTACCTCGGCGACAACCCGAACGGCTCCTACCGCGAGATCGCGGGCATCACCAACGCCGCCGGCAACGTCGTCGGCCTGATGCCGCACCCCGAGCACGCGGTGGAGACACTGTGCGGGCCGACCAGCGACGGGCTCGGCTTCTTCGCCTCGGTCCTGAGCCGGTTGGCCGCCGCCCGCTGACGCCGGCTCGACCGTCCCTTACGCCGCACCGGTGCCGGGAAAGCCAACTGAATCCGTAGGTCACTCGCCCGAGGGTGGTTCAGCGGCGCAGGTACGCGAGCACGGCCTGGACCCGCCGGTGCCCGGAGTCGTCCGGCTGCAGGTCCAGCTTGACGAAGATGTTGCCGACATGCTTGTGCACGGCGCGTTCGGTGACCACGAGGCGCTGCGCGATGGCCGCGTTGCCGTGCCCTTCTGCCATCAGCGCGAGCACCTCGCGTTCGCGGGGGGTGAGCGCGTCGATCGGGTCGTGCCGCCGGGTCAGCAACTGGCGTACGACCTCGGGGTCCATCGCGGTGCCGCCGGCGGCCACCCGGCGCAGGCTGTCGAGGAACTCCTCCACCCGGGCCACCCGGTCCTTCAGCAGGTAGCCGACGCCGCCGCGCCCGTCGGAGAGCAGCTCACCGGCGTAGGTCTCCTCGACGTACTGCGAGAACACCAGGATCGGCAGGCCGGGGCGTTCCTTGCGGGCGCGCAGGGCGGCGTGGATGCCTTCGTCCCGGTACCCCGGCGGCAGGCGTACGTCGACGATGCACACGTCCGGGGCGTGCTCGGCGACCGCGGCGAGGAACCCCGACGCGTCGCCGGCCCGGCCCGCGACCTCGAACCCCGCGCTGGTCAGCACCAGCGTGAGGCCCTCGGCCAGCAGCACGTTGTCCTCGGCGATCACGACCCGCACGGCAACTCCACCAGGACGCTGGACGGCCCGCCGACGGGACTGTCCACCCGCACCACACCGTCGAGGGCGTCGACCCGGCGCCGGATGCCGGCCACCCCGGTGCCCAGGCTCTCGTCGATGCCGCCCAGCCCGTCGTCGGTCACCTCCGCGACCAGCCGGTCGGCGTCGCGGGTCACGCGTACGTCCGCCCGGGTCGCCGCGCTGTGCTTGGCGACGTTGGTGAGCGACTCGGCGACCACGAAGTACGCCGCGGCCTCCACCGGCGCCGGCACCCGGCCGAGATCCCCGACGTCCATCGCGGTGGGAACGGGACAGCGGGCACCGAGCGCGGCCAGCGCGCCGTCGAGTCCCCGGTCGGCCAGGATCGGTGGGTACATCGTGCGGATCACGTCCCGGAGCTCCTGCATCGCGTCCTCTGCGCCGCCGCGCGCCTCGCGGATCAGCTTCGCGGTCAGCTCCGGCTGGTCGGCGCCGAGCTGTTCGGCCACCCCGAGCCGCATGGCGATGGAGACCAGCCGGGCCTGGGTGCCGTCGTGCAGGTCGCGTTCGATCCGGCGGAGCTCGGCGTCGTGGGCGTCCAGCGCGCCCGCCCGGGTCTGGGTGAGGACGTCGACGCGCTTCGCCAGCCGTGCCGCCTCGAGTTCGGCAGGTGAGAGACCGAGCGCGCGTAGCGTCAGCCGTGCGTCCCAGCGGGCGAGCGCGGGCACGGTCCACCACAGCATGGCGACGGTCAGGAGGATCTGGACGGTGGCGCCCGGGACGGCGAGCCACCAGACCGGCGGCAGGGAGCTCACGAAGAGCATCGCCCCGGGGATCGGGATCGCCCACCCCCCGACGGTCTGCACCAGGAGGCCGGGGACGGTGAGCACGGCGATCAACCCGGCGAGGCCGCTCGCCGTGCCGGCGAGGGCGTGGACGCCCAGTCCGAGCACGGCCCGCCGGGTGGCGGGGTCGGCGACGGATCGCCGGAACCGGGCAACCGTTCCGGTCGCGGGCTCCCCGCGGCCGGAGCTGTCCGCGCCGGATTCGGGCAGCGCCGGCAGTTCCACCCCGAGCAGGCGGGCTGCGCGCCGGCTCTCCCAGTCCGCCCACCGGCGTACGACGTCCAGCGTGGAGGGGAGCAGCAGCAGGCCGAGCCCCGCGACCGCGACGGTCGTCGCGCTCACCGCCACCAGCCCGACGCCGATCATTGCCGCCATGCCCGTGGCCAGGCAGACCAGGAGGTACGCCCCGGCGCGGGCCCCTCGCGTCGTCCGGTCGCCGATCCCGCTCATCGGTTGCTCCTTCGTCGTGAACACCGTGGTGCCGGGCCCGGGTGGGCCGGCTGTCCCCAAGTCTTCTTTCTCCGCAGGGCGGGCACAGTGGTGCGAGCTACACCATAGGGACGGGTGCGGCGGCCACCCACCGGTCGCGTGTCGGGGCTGCCGGACGGGCACCGGGGCTGCGCTCGGTACCGTTGGGCGAAGTCGTGCGGACGAAAGCGGACAGGAGAGCGCCCCGGTGAGCGTCGACACCGTGAAGCAGGCCGGGGACAACCCGGACGCCCCCCAGCCCTACGCCGAGCTCGGCCTGAAGGACGACGAGTACGCCCGGATCCGGGACATCCTCGGCCGCCGGCCGACCAGCTGCGAGCTGGCGATGTACTCCGTGATGTGGAGCGAGCACTGCTCCTACAAGTCCTCCAAGGTGCACCTGCGCAAGTTCGGTGACCTGCCCACGGAGACGCACCGGGGCAAACTGCTCGCGGGCATCGGCGAGCAGGCCGGGGTGGTCGACGTCGGCGAGGGGTACGCCGTCACGTTCAAGATCGAGTCCCACAACCACCCGAGCTACGTCGAGCCGTACCAGGGTGCGGCGACCGGCGTCGGCGGGATCGTCCGGGACATCCTGGCGATGGGTGCCCGCCCGGTCGCGGTGATGGACTCGCTGCGGTTCGGACCGGCCGCGGCGCCCGACACCCACCGGGTGCTGCCCGGCGTGGTGGCCGGCGTGGGCGGCTACGGCAACTGCCTGGGCCTGCCCAACATCGGCGGTGAGGTCGTCTTCGATTCCTCCTACGCCGGAAACCCGCTGGTCAACGCTTTGTGCGTCGGTGTGCTCCGGCACGAGGACCTGCACCTGGCCAAGGCCGCCGGCGTCGGCAACCAGGTGATCCTCTACGGCGCCAAGACCGGCGGCGACGGCATCGGCGGGGTGTCCGTGCTGGCCAGCGAGACCTTCGACGCGTCCACCGGCGAGGGCGGCGGCGGACCGGCGAAGCGGCCCGCGGTCCAGGTCGGCGACCCGTTCATGGAGAAGCTGCTGATCGAGTGCACGCTGGAGCTGTTCGCGGCGGGCATCGTGGTCGGCATCCAGGACCTCGGCGGCGCGGGCCTGTCCTGCGCCACGTCGGAGCTGGCCTCGGCCGGCGAGGGCGGCATGCACGTCTGGCTGGACCGGGTGCCGCTGCGCGACTCCTCACTGGCGCCGGAGGAGATCCTGATGAGCGAGTCGCAGGAACGCATGATGGCGGTGGTCGCCCCCGCCGACGTCGAGCGGTTCCTGGAGATCTGCGCCAAGTGGGACGTCCCGTCGACCGTGGTCGGTGAGGTCGACGACTCCGGCCGGCTCACCGTGGACTGGCACGGCCAGACGGTTGTCGACGTACCACCTCGTACGGTCGCCCACGAGGGCCCGGTCTACCAGCGCCCGTACGCCCGGCCGGACCTGCAGGACGCGCTCCAGGCAGACGTCCCCGACCACCTGCCCCGGCCCTCCTCCGGTGAGGAGCTGCGCAAGACGCTGCTCGCCCTGGTCGGCTCGGCCAACCTCGCCGACCGGTCCTGGGTCACCGACCAGTACGACCGCTACGTCCTCGGCAACACCGTCTCGGCCCAGCCCGACGACGCCGGCATGATCCGGGTGGCCGACGACTCCACCCTGGGCGTGGCCGCCGCGACCGACTGCAACGGACGGTTCGTCCGGCTCGACCCGTACACCGGGACCCAGCTCGCGCTGGCCGAGGCATACCGCAACGTCGCCGTCTCCGGCGCCCGTCCGCTCGCGGTGACCAACTGCCTCAACTTCGGTTCGCCGGAGGACCCTGCGGTGATGTGGCAGTTCGAGCAGGCCACCCACGGGCTGGCCGACGGCTGCCGCGAGCTCGGCCTGCCGGTCACCGGCGGCAACGTGAGCTTCTACAACCAGACCGGCACGCAGCCGATCCTGCCCACCCCGGTGGTCGGGGTGCTCGGCGTCACCGACGACGTGACCCGCGCGATCCCGCAGGGGTGGCGCACTCCCGGCGCGGCGCTGTACCTCCTCGGCACCACCGCGGCGGAGTTCGGCGGCTCGGAGTGGGCGTACGTGGTGCACGGGCACCTCGGCGGCCTGCCGCCGCGGGTCGACCTGGCCGCCGAGCGCCGGCTGGCGCAGCTGCTGGCCGAGGCCGGGGACGCCGGCCTGGTGCTGGCCGCGCACGACCTGTCCGACGGCGGCCTCGCCCAGGCGCTGGTCGAGGGCAGCCTGCGCGCCGGGTTCGGTGCGCGGGTGAGCCTGCCGGGCCACGTCGAGCCGTTCGTCGCGTTGTTCGGCGAGTCCGCCGCGCGCGCCGTGGTGAGCGTCGGTACGCAGGACGAGGCGGAGTTCGGGCGGCTGTGCGAGCGGATCGGCGTACCCGCCACCCGAATCGGCACGGTCGGCACCAACGGCGCCGACGGCGCTGACGCGGCCCTGGTGGTCGAGGGAGAGTTCGAGCTGTCGCTGGCGGAGCTGCGGGCCACCTGGACGGCGACGCTGCCGGGGCTGTACGAGGAGTCCTGAGCCGAGCGGGCCGCGGAGAGCCACCCGCCGGGAATCATCCCGGCGGGGTCACTCCGGCGGGGTCACTCCGGCGGCGGGGCGAACAGCCAGCTGGACAGCAGGTAGAGCAGGGTCAGGATCAGCAGGACCGCCGGCAGTGCCTGCACCAGTCCGGGCCATCGGCGCGCGCCCAGCCGCCGGATCACCCACACCACGGCCCAGCTGACCAGTAGCACGATGACGGCGGCGGGGACCACGATCAGTAGCGAGATGGCGAACGTCCACCCGCCCGCGCGCACCAGGTCGACGCCCGGCACGGAGAAGAAGCCGAAGGCGATCAGTCCCAGCGCTGCCAGCAGCACGATCCCGACCAGCACTGCGGCCCAGTGGTAGCCCTTCTTGTCCTTGGGCGGTGGCGGGCCGAGCGGGCGCAGCGTCGAGTGCCCGCTGCTCAGCCTGGAATCGTGGTGCGTCATCGGGTCTCCCCCTCGCAGGTCTGTGTCGATGGTAACCGCGCCGCTCCCTGACGTGTCATTCCCGTTGACGCCCGGAGGAGAGAAGGCCGGTTGGGGCCGCCGGGCCGGTGGTCGGGGCCGAGGTTCGGGGCGGGCTGCTGGCCGGACATGACGTCGGCTCCCGGGGCGAGGGGTTGGCTGGGTGGCCGCCGCTGCTGATCGGCTCGGACCTGCGGACGGTGACGCCGCAGATGATGGAGATCCTGCTGAACACCGAGGTGATCGCCCTCGACCAGGACCCGCTGGGAGTGCAGGGCAACCCGCTCAGTCCGCGGCGCCGACCAGAGGCGAGAGTCAGACCAGGGGGTACGCGCGGTAGAGCGCGACCAGTGCGACCAGGAACAGCACCAGCGCGGCGGCCAGCGCACCCTGCGCGGAGCCGGACCAGCTCTTGGTCGGTCCCCGGCGCAACAGCAGGACCACCAGCCAGGCGACGCCGGTGGCCAGCGCGGCGAACGGCGCGGAGATGAAGGTGAGCAGGACCGCACCCTCCCGGCGGGTGAGGGTGCAGCCGAACCCGATCCCCTCGCACTGTCCGATGGGCAGGGAGTTGTGTGGCCAGCTCCAGGCCAGCAGGGTCAGGATCGCCACGAGATAGGGACCGAGCACGAACGCCGTGCACCATTGCAGGCCGCGGCCTGCGGCGGGTCGGCGTTCGCTCTTCACGTGGTCAGCTTCCGCGCCGACGGCGACCGGAGCATCCGCGCGGATACTCATCCGCCATGAGTATCTGGCGGATTCCACGACCGTCCGGAACCGCCCGGGCCATGCCGGGGGTCTGCGGGTGAAGTGGGGAGATCCCCCGCGGCGGGAGGGGCCGGGACGGGGCCCCTCCCGCGGGGTTTGCTGTGCGGCCGATCGGGTGGGGGCCCTGGCCGCCGCAGCGGGTTAGCGCGGGCCGTCGGGGGGACGGGAGGGATACGGCCGCTGCGCTCCGGTCACCGAGGCGTTTCACCCCGTGACCGATATGTACGACGTTAGTCGCTCGACCGCCTGCCCGGACCTGGTCCGGGCAAGTCTGTGGACAAGTTTTCCCCGTACATCCGGAATTCCCGCCCGGAATGCAAATCTGGAATGCCCAACTGGAATCCGGAAGTGAAGGAATGCCGGTCCACCCGGGTGGCGTTGCGGTCGGCACGGGCGGAACCCCGGGCGAACCTCCGGCGAACCACGGCCCGAAAATCTTGCGTAACCGGGAATGCCTGTAAGCGTGTAATCAGTTGAGTGGGCATGACCACGCTCACGCTTCCGTTGCTGTTCCTCGACGACACGGTCCTGCTGCCCGGCATGGTCGTGCCGGTCGAGCTCGACGGTGAACGCCGCAGCGCCGTCGACGCGGCCCGTCTGGCCGCCCAGAACGGCACAGCCGGTGCCGAAGAAGACACCGGCATCCAAAGCGACCCCGCTCCGCGGGTTCTCGTCGTACCCCGCCTCGAAGGCAGGTACGGCGCTGTCGGTGCGGTCGCCGAGATCGCCCAGATCGGCCGGCTCCCCAGCGGCGAGCCGGCTGTCGTACTCCGCGCCGTGTCGCGCGCCCAGGTCGGCGTCGGCGTCAACGGCCCCGGCGCGGCCCTGTGGGTCGAGGCCGAGCCGATGACGGTGCCCCCGGCCGACGAGCGCACCCGCGAGCTGGCCCGGGAGTACAAGTCCGTCCTCGTCTCGATCCTCACCGAGCGCGGCAGCTGGCAGGTCGTGGACACCGTGCAGCGGATGAACGACCCGAGCGAGCTCGCCGACGCCGCCGGCTACGCCTCCTGGCTGGAGAGCGACCGCAAGGTCGCACTGCTGGAGACCGCGGACACCGCCCGGCGGCTGACCCTGCTGCTGGAGTGGGCCCGAGCGCACCTGGCCGAGCTGGAGGTCGCGGAGAAGATCCGCGAGGACGTCCGTGACACGATGGACAAGACCCAGCGGGAGTACCTCCTGCGCCAGCAGCTCGCCGCCATCCGCAAGGAGCTGGGCGACGACCCCGAGGGCGCCGACGACTACCGCTCCCGGGTCGAGCGTGCCGACCTGCCGGAGAAGGTCCGCGAGGCCGCACTGCGTGAGGTCGACAAGCTCGAGCGCACCTCCGACCAGTCGCCGGAGACCGGCTGGATCCGCACCTGGCTGGACACCGTCCTCGACCTTCCCTGGGACGTACGCACGACCGACGCCACCGACATCGACGCCGCCCGCGCGGTGCTCGACGCCGACCACGCCGGCCTGGAAGACGTGAAGGACCGGATCGTGGAGTACCTCGCGGTCCGCGGCCGGCGCGCCGGCCGGGGCCTGCAGGCCGTCGGCGGCCGGGGATCGGGCGCGGTGCTCGCGCTCGTCGGACCGCCCGGCGTCGGCAAGACGTCGCTGGGTGAGTCCGTGGCCCGGGCGCTGGACCGGAAGTTCGTCCGGGTGGCGCTGGGCGGCGTCCGCGACGAGGCCGAGATCCGCGGCCACCGGCGTACGTACGTCGGAGCGATGGCCGGGCGGATCGTCCGGGCGATCAAGGAAGCCGGCTCGATGAACCCCGTGGTCCTCCTCGACGAGGTGGACAAGGTGGGTTCGGACTTCCGCGGCGACCCGGCGGCGGCCCTGCTGGAGGTGCTCGACCCGGCGCAGAACCACACGTTCCGCGACCACTACCTCGAGGTGGAGCTCGACCTGTCCGACGTGCTCTTCCTGGCCACCGCCAACGTCGCCGACACCATCCCGCCGGCACTGCTGGACCGGATGGAGCTGGTCGCGCTCGACGGTTACACCGAGGACGAGAAGGTCGCCATCGCCCGCGACCACCTGTTGCCGCAGGCACTGGACCGGGCCGCGCTGTCCGCCGACGAGGTGCGGGTGAGCGAGGACGCGATCCGCACGGTCGCTGCCGACTACACGCGCGAGGCGGGCGTTCGTACGCTCGACCGCGCGCTGGCGAAGGTCCTGCGCAAGGTTGCCACCGCACTGGCCACCGGCAGGGCCACCGCGCCGGTGGAGGTCGGTGCCGCCGACGTGCGCACCTACCTCGGCCGGGCGAGGTTCCAGCCGGAGTCGGCGCGTGACGGCTCGACGTCGGGCGTGGCGACCGGGCTGGCGGTCACCGGTGCGGGTGGCGACGTGCTCTACGTCGAGGCCGCGACCATGGCCGGTGAGTCCGGGCTCAACCTGACCGGGCAGCTGGGCGAGGTGATGAAGGAGTCCGCCCAGATCGCGGTGTCGTACCTCCGGGCACACGGCGGTGAGCTCGGCGTCCCCGTGGACGCGCTGACCAGCGGCCGGGTGCACGTGCACGTGCCCGCGGGCGCGGTGCCCAAGGACGGGCCGTCGGCGGGCGTCACCATGACCACCGCGCTGGCGTCGCTGCTGTCCGGGCGGCCGGTCCGGCCGGAGGTGGGGATGACCGGCGAGGTCTCCCTCACCGGACGGGTGCTGCCGATCGGTGGCGTCAAGCAGAAGCTGCTGGCCGCGCACCGGGCCGGGCTCACCGAGGTGATCCTTCCGAAGCGCAACGAGCCCGATCTCGACGACGTGCCGGAGGCGGTTCTGGCGGACCTGCGGATCCGGCTCGCCGACGAGGTGTCGGAGGTGGTGCGGTGGGCGCTGGCCGACAGTGACGCCGGGAGTGAGACCGACGGCGCGGCGGTCCGCGCCGCCTGAGAGGGCCGTCTGAAGGAGCCGTTGTCCGGGGCGGGCCACGAGGTGGTCGAAGATCGGGCCCGCCCCGGACCGGCCACCGGTGAGCCCGCGCGCCGGGGGGCGACCAACAACGGCGTCGGCGGGGACCGGCGGTTCGGGACGGTCCCAGAGGTGTCCGGGTGATGCCGCTGGTGCGTCTGCTGCGTTCGCGGCGTTGGTTCGAGAATGATCGACCGCCGGGCGAAGTGGATCAGCGCGCGTACTCAAGCTTCGGGCGCTCCGGCACTCAGCGAGCGCCTGAGCCCGAGCGCCCGCGAGCGGCAGTCAAGAAGGCCGGGATGCCGGCGATCGCCGTACGCTCCGGCGGCTTCGGCGCCGACGAGCTTCGTAGAGGCCGGCGCCGTCGCCCTCTACGACACCCCCGGCGACCTCGCGAAGGCACTGGACGACGCCCCGCTCGCCTGATGTTCGCCCGACGTACAGCCGGGCCGTCGCGGGCGTACCCAGAAATCTCGTCTAAGGTGCCGCGTCGACCGTCGCCCCGGGTGGGCGCACGGCCTGGCGGCGGTTCGTCCGTTCGCGACCGGTCCGCCCGCCGTGCCCGTTATTTACGGCGGATCCCGGCCGGTGGGGCCGGGTACGTGACGGGTGCCGGCCGGTTATCGCCGGCGTTCGAACGCGGAGGAGTGGGGAACACATGGGCCTGGTGAGTGGGCAGGTGGACGTGGTCACGAGTGCTCCGGTGGTCACGCCCGGGATGGACGCCGGTCTCTATCGCGACGTGACGACCTTCGCCACCTCGACCCCGCACTGGCTGGCCACCGTGATCGACGCGGCCACCAACGCCGGTCTGGCCGTCTTCGCGGTGTTGTTCGTGGTCGCGTGGTGGCGGTCCCGGCGCGGTGACGCCCGCGGTGCCGCTCTCGCCGTGCTGGCGCCGGTCGTCACCGTCGTCGCATACGCCGTCAGCGAGGTCGCCAAGTCGTTCCTGCGCGAGGAGCGTCCCTGTCGCGCGGTGGCCGGCGTCGTCACGCTCGCGCCCTGCCCGGCGACCGGTGACTGGTCGTTCCCGAGCAACCACGCGACGATCGCGGCCGCGGCAGCCGTAGCGCTCGTACTGGCGTGGCGGCGGCTCGCGTGGCTGGTGGTCCCGCTCGCGCTTCTGCTCGGGCTCACCCGCGTCTACCTCGGCATGCACTATCCGCACGACGTGGCCGCCGGCCTGCTGCTCGGTGGCGGCGTGGCGTTGCTGCTCGGCCTGGTGCTCGCCGGCCCGCTGGTGCCGGTGGTCCGACGGCTGCGGGTGGTTCCCCTGGTCGGAGTGTTGCTGGTCGCCGGCGGCACCGCGGTCGGGGGTACGCCGAAACTCGCCGGGCCGCGCGCCCAGGTGGTGCGCGGCCGGGGCCAGGCGGTGCCCACGACGTCCGGCCGGCCCGACCGCACCGGCGACAGCTCCCGGGGACGCGGCTGAGCCGTACGCCGCAGGCGACGCGGGCGACTCGCGAGCGTCGCGCACCACGCCCTAAGCTCGCCCGGTGCCCGCACGATTGCGTCCCGCCGACCCGACCGACGCGGCCGACGCGCTCGCCCGCGTCCTGCGGGCCCACGACGCGGGGGAATGCCCGCCGGCCGAGGACCTGCGCCTGCTGGTCCGGCACTCCCTCGCCCTGCTGCTGGCCCGCGCGCCGGGGCGTTCGGTGGAGGTTCGCGTTCCGCCGTACGCCGCGATCCAGTGCGTGCCCGGCCCCCGGCACACCCGTGGAACACCGCCCGGTGTCGTCGAGACCGACCCGCTGACCTGGGTGCTCCTCGCCGCCGGCCGGATGACCTGGCCCACCGCGCGGGAGTCGGGGACGCTGGCCGCGAGCGGGGAGCGGACCGACCTGTCCGTCTACCTGCCGCTCCTCCCGCCGGCCGAGCCCGCGCCGGGCGAGCCCGAGGGCTCCGACGGCGGAACGAGCTGACCGGGCGATCGCCACGCAGTCCGCTGACCTGGGGTAATACGGCTCGTTCCGGTTCGGGAGAAAAAGTCGGGGAAATTTGCGAACCGGCGGAACCGAACCGGGAGATGTCCCGTCTGATCCCCGGTGGTCCGAAGCCATCTGAAGAAGCCCTCGCGATACCCCCCGACGCGGGGGCTTCTTCATGCCCTGATTGATGCCCTGATTTATGCCCTGGGTTCATGCCCGAATTAAGGTTCGATCCAGGGCCGGATCCAGGGCCGGATCCAGGGCCGGATCCAGGGCCGGAGCAATGCTCCCCGCCCC
>CAWBTM010000002.1:0-60321 GCA_963791775.1 uncultured Actinomycetota bacterium
CGGGAATGGGTACGCCGGCCCAGCTCGACCCGGCCACCGCGCGCACCGTCGGCGAGGGCGGTTCCGCCACCGGCCCTGACAGCGGAGCCGGCGCGGAGGACGCGGGGCACTGCGCTGGCTGATGTCCAGCGACGTCTGCAAGCACTGCACGCACGCGGCCTGCCTGGACGTCTGCCCGACGGGCGCGCTGTACCGGACCGAGTTCGGCACGGTGGTCGTGCAGGACGACGTGTGCAACGGCTGTGGCTACTGCGTCTCGGCCTGCCCGTACGGCGTCATCGACATCCGCCCCGACAACGGCGGCGCGTTCAAGTGCACGATGTGCTACGACCGGCTCGGCGACGGGCTGGAGCCGGCGTGCGCGAAGGCGTGCCCCACCAAGTCGATCCAGTTCGGCCCGCTGGACGAGCTGCGGGAGATGGCCCGCGAGCGGGTGGCGACGCTGCAGGAGGCCGGGGTGGACACCGCCCGGCTCTACGGCGCGGACCCCGACGACGGCGTGGGCGGCGACGGCGCGTTCTTCCTGCTGCTGGACGAGCCGGAGGTGTACGGCCTGCCGCCGGACCCGGTGGTGACCACCCGCGACCTGCCGGCGATGTGGCGCCAGGCGGGCCTCGCGGCGGCCACCGTGGCGGTCGCGGTCGCGGCGTCCTTCCTGGGGAGGCGGCGGTGAGCACCCGCGAGGAGCTCCAGGTGCCGAAGGCGGAGTTCCGCTCCTACTACGGCCGGCCGATCCTCAAGGAGCCGACCTGGAAGGTCCCCGACGTACCCCTCTATCTGTTCCTCGGCGGCCTGGCCGGCTCGTCAGCGACGATGGCCGCGCTCGGCGACCTCACCGGACGGCCGGGCCTCGCCCGCACCGGCCGGTACGCCGCGGCGCTCGGCTCGACCGCCAGCGTGGTCGCGCTGGTGCACGACCTGCACCGGCCGACCCGGTTCCTGAACATGCTGCGGGTGTTCAAGCCGACCTCGCCGCTGTCGGTGGGTTCGTGGATCCTGGCGCCGTTCTCCGGTGCGGCGGCCGCCGCGGCGGTTTCGACGCTGACCGGCGTGCTGCCCGCCTGGGGACGAGCGGCGGGGATGGCCTCGGATGTGCTCGGCCCGGCGCTGTCCACCTACACCGCGGTGCTGCTGGCCGACACCGCGATCCCTGCCTGGCACGAATACCACCGCGAGCTGCCGTTCGTCTTCGGCGGAAGCGCACTGGCCAGCGGGGCCGGCGCCGCGCTGCTGGCCGCACCCCCGGCGCAGGTGGGACCGGCCCGCCGGATGGCGGTGCTCGGCGCCGGGATCGAGCTCGCCGCGGCCACCCGGATCGAGCGCACCGGCGGCATCGTCGGCGAGCCCTACCGCACCGGCCGCCCGCGCAAGCTGATGGCCGCCGGGCGGATCCTCACCGGACTCGGCGCGGGGCTGGCGCTGGCCGGCCGGCGCAACCGGCTGGTGTCGGACCGGAACGCCCGGCTGCTGTCCGCCGCGGCCGGGGCCTCACTGCTCGCCGGTGGGCTGTGCACGCGGTTCGGCGTGTTCTACGCCGGCCGGGTCTCCGCCGCCGATCCCAAGTACGTCGTGGTGCCCCAACGCGAACGCGCGGAGGCCGCGGCCGCGGCGAAGACCGGCGGCGCCACCGGCCCCGGCTCGGAGCCCCGGCTCCCCGCCGCGGTGATGCGGGTCCGCGCGGTCAGCCCCGACCTGCTGGTCACCGAACTCGCGGACACGATCGCGGACCTGCCTGCCGGCACCTGGATCCGGGTGGCCGTCGACGGCGCGCCCGCAACCACCCGGACCGGTGGGCCGACGCGCTGACCGAACCACTGCGCGAACGCGGCCGGGCTGTGGTGCGGGTCCGGGCCGAGGACTACCTGCGCCCTGCGTCGCTACGGCTGGAGCGCGGCCGGGAGGACCCGGAGGTGTTGTACGAGGACTGGCTGGACGACGCCGGCCTGATCCGCGAGGTGCTCGAACCCCTCGACCCCGGCGGCACCGGCCGGGTGCTGCCAGCGCTGTGGAACCCGCGGACCGACCGTGCCTACCGCGCCGGCTACGTGACCGTCCCGTCCGGCGGCGTGCTCGTCCTCAGCGGTTCGCTGCTGCTCGGGCGCTGGCTGCCGTTCGACTTCGTGGTGCACCTGGAGCTGTCGCGGGCAGCGCTGGCCCGGCAGACACCGGAGGAGCAGCGGTGGACGCTGCCGGCGTACGACCGTTACGCCGCGGAGGCCGAGCCGGCGCAGGCGGCCCAGGTCGTGGTCCGCCTGGACAACGCCGAACGTCCCGCCGTGGTGGAGGGATCATGAGTTCTCGTCGAAGCCCTCTTCGGCCGCACCCTCACCGGCCCGCCCGGCCGGGTGGGTCTCGGCCTGCGCACGCCGCGCCGCGAGCACGTCGCCGATGAAGTAGTCGTACACGGGTACGCCGATGACGCCGCCGACGAACGGCCCGACGATGGGTATCCAGAAGTACCAGCTGAACGCCCCCGGTATCGAGCCCGGTAAGGCCACGTCTCCCCAGCCGGCGATCCAGGCGAAGAACCGCGGGCCGAAGTCACGGGCGGGGTTGATCGCGTACCCCGCGTTCGCGCCGAACGACAGGCCGACCGCCGCCACCGCCAGGCCGGTGAACAGCGGGCCCATGTTGCCCACGGGCGCCATGTCGAGCTTGTCGACCAGCGCCACGATCAGCAGCAGGAGCAGCGCTGTGCCCACTATCTGGTCGACCAGCGGCCCCACCCAGCTGCCGTGGAAGTACGGCGCGGGGAAGGTGGCGAAGATGGAGAACGTCGCCAGCGCCTTGCCCCCGTCCCGCGGCGTGTGCTGTGCCGCGTTGGCCGCGTTGATCGCGGAGTCGTAGACCGCGAAGATCACCGCCGCCCCGACGAACGCCCCGGCCACCTGCGCCCCGATGTAGGGGCCGACCTCCTTCCACGGGAACTGCAGGCGCACGGCGAAGGCCAGGGTCACCGCGGGGTTGATGTGCGCGCCGCTGATCCCGCCCGCGACGTACACGGCGAACATCACCGCGAACGCCCAGCCGAAGACGATCAGCAGCCAGTCACCCGCACCGACGAAGAACGTGGTGGACGTGGCCGTACGCCCGACCCGGGCAGCCCCGCGACCGCCATCGCGACCGCGCCGTCGCCGAACAGGATCAGGATGAAGGTGCCGAGGAACTCCGCGAGGAGTTCTCCCCACGTACCACCGATGCGTTTCAGCCCGCGTGGGCCCCGCCGCAACACGGGGATCTCTTCGCTCACCCCTCGCCCCTTCCCCCGGTGGACGTTCCTCCCCCTGTCTTGCCTCACGGAGAGGTACTTAACCTCCCAAGTGGGTCACCGAGCGGAGCCGGGAGCTCCGCCCAGCCGCCGACGCAACCGCGGCCCGTGGCCGAAGGTCACGTGCGGGTTGTCGGTCCGCCGTACGTCGAAGTCCGCGGGCACGGGGAACCGCTCGGCGTTCTGGTTGGCGTCGCGCAGGTCCAGCACCACCAGGTCTCCGGCCGCGATCGTGGTGCCGCCCACCTCGATGTCGGCGTTCCACCCGGACACCGCCTCGGGCCGCGTTCCGTCGGTGTCGTAGGCCGCCCGCCCGTCCACCTGCGCGGTCACCAGGTCGGTGATGACGGTCCCACCTGGCTCGGCCGGCTCGACCCGGCGGCGTTCGACCGGGGAAACGGGAGTCACTTGCGCACGTCCGGAGTCGTGGGGGTCGTCATCGGGGGCCTCCGGTTCGGGTGGCGGTGCCGAGGATGTGCGGGCTGGAGGGCGAGGACAGCGGCCCGTCGGGAAACCGGAACCGTTCCAGGCGGTTCACGGCGAAGCCGGCCGCCTCGATGCCGGTGAGGGTGTCGCGGGACAGGTGACAGCCACCGACCAGCGCCGGCCACACCGTCTTGTCGAGGACGCGCTGCAGGCCGCGCAGCCCGCGGCCGTCGGCGCGGACGTGTCGAGGAAGCGGAGCTGGCCGCCCGGCCGGATCACCCGGTGCAGTTCGGCCAGGGCGGCCCGCTGGTCGGGTACGGAACACAGCACCAGGCAGACGACGGCGGCGTCGAACGCCGCGTCCGCGCCCGGCACGTGCTCGGCGGTGCCGTCCACCAGCGCCACCGGCACCGGGGCACGGGCGGCGTTGCGGACGGCGTACCGGAGCAGACTCGGCTCCGGCTCGACCGCGAGCACCCCGGCGACCTCGGCCGGGTAGTGGGCGAAGTTCAGGCCGCTGCCGGAACCGATCTCGACCACCCGGCCGGTCAGCCCGGTGAGCAGCCGCCGGCGGCGGTCGGCCAGCCCGGCCCGGTCCATCGCGGGCGCCAGGCGCGCGTACACCCGGGCGAACAGCGGATGCCGGACCAGTCGCACGGTCCGGCGCCGCCACCACTTCGGTCGCTCCCCATCGCTGTCCACTATGGCGCAGCCACGCTCCGTCGTAACCCCCGCGAGTGATCATGACTGGTTCCTGAGAGGGAACGTCGGGAAATGTCGGGCTCGTGCGGAAGATCCGCGCATAGGATCGGCGTTCGTGATCCGACGTACGGCAGGAACCCGCGCGGTGTTCGTGTTCGCGGCCCTCGCGATCCTCGCGGCGCTGCTCACCCTCGCCGCGCTGGTCGTCGTCGCGGGGGCCACCGCCAGGCCCGCGTCGGCGTCCGCCGCCTCGGCCTCCGCCCCCGCGTCTGCGTCCGCCGCTCCCGGGTCCTCGCCCGACTTCGCCGCGATCGACCGGTTCGTGCGCGACCAGCTGGCCGCGCAGGTCATCCCCGGCGCCGCCCTGGTCGTCACCCACGGGCGAGACGTCGTGCACGTGCGCGGCTTCGGGCACACCTCCGCCGGTACGGCGGTCACGCCGAGCACGCAGTTCCGGCTCGGCTCGGTGAGCAAGTCGTTCACCGCGACCGCCGTCCTGCAGCTGGTGGACGCGGGCCGGGTCCGGCTGGACGCACCGGTCCGCACGTACCTCCCGGACTTCGCCGTCGACGATCAGCGCGGCGCCCACATCACCGTCCGGGAGCTGCTCAACCACACCAGCGGGATGAGCGACCAGGGCTTTCCCGAGCAGACGCTGCCGGCGCCGCGCGACCTCGCCGAACGGATCACCAGCCTGCGCACCGCGAAGCTGGTCAGCGCGCCGGGGACGCAGTTCCACTACTTCAACTCCAACTACGACGTGGCGGCCCGGATCGTCGAGGTGGTGAGCGGGCAGCCGTTCGCGACCTACCTGCGCGAGCACGTGTTCACACCGCTGCGGATGAACGACACCCTGCTCGCGTACACGAAACTGATCCCGTCGAACGCACCGCGCCTGTACCGCGGCTACGCACTCGCCTTCACCCGCCCGGTGGTACGCCCAGAGCCCGACGGCTTCCTCGGCGGCGACGGCGCGGTGGTGTCCACGGCCGGCGACCTCGGCCACTGGCTGGTGATGCAGAACTCCCAGGGCCGGTACGCCGGACGGCAGATCGTCTCCGCGACGGGCCTGGCAACCGAGCACACCCCGCCGACGGGCCCCACCGGCCCGGGTGGCGCGGACACGACGTACGCGATGGGCTGGACGGTCGAGCGGCCCGAGGGCGGACAGCTCCGGCTGACCCACAACGGCGTCCTGTCCACCTACTACGCCGAGCAGGCGCTGGAGCCCGGCACCGGCTACGGCGTGGCGTTGATGTTCAACACCTCCAACGGGCTCGTGCCCTACCACGCGATCACCGAGGGCGTGCTGGCCCAGCTCGAAGGGCGCGAGCCGGCGTCGGTACAACCGCCGATGCGGCTGGTCGAGTACGCCCTGGCGGCGCTCACCGTGCTCACCCTGCTGGTCCGCTGCTGGGAGATCCTGCGCGCGGGGGCCTGGGCGCGGCGGCGCCGGACGCGTCCGCTGTGGCGGGTCGTCCCCGGCATGGTCTGGCTGGTGGTCCCCGCGGTACTGCTGGCCGGGCTGCCCTGGCTGGTGGGCAGGTTCGCGGGCCGGGTGTTCACCCGGGAGATGCTTTTCTGGTCGATGGTGACGGTGCACCTGTGGCTCGGGGTGGCCGCGGTCACCGGCCTGGCCCTGATCGCGGTCCGCGTCGTGGCACTCGTTCGTACGAGGTCCGCACCCACCCAGTCCGCACCCACCCAGTCCGCACCCACCCAGTCCGCACCCACACCGGAGGCACCATGAGTGATGTCGCACGGCAGACCGGCGAGGTGACGCCCACCGGCGAGAGGTTCACCATCAGGCCCGCTCGCGCGGAGGACGACGCCGCCCTGCTCGCCGTGGACCGGACCGCGTGGACCCGCACGTCCGGTTTCCCTTCCCAGCAGGAGGAGGAGCGGACGTCGTTCTTCGACGAGCGCGTCACTCCCGACCTGCACGTGGTGGCCGAGGCGCACGGATCACCGGTCGGATACGTCCGGATCACCACGATGGTGCCGTTCCCCGAAGGATCGCACTGGTTGGGGATCTGGGGTTTCGCGGTCGTGCCGGCCGCCCGCGGGCGGGGCATCGGGTCCGCGCTGCTGTACGCCGCGGAGGCACACGCCCGCCGCCGCGGCGCGCGCAAGCTCAGCTTGCGGGTGTTCGGCACCAACACGACCGCGCGCCGGATGTACGAACGGCACGGGTTCGTCGTGGAGGGGACGCTGCGGGCCGCGCTCCTCATCGACGGCGAGTACGTCGACGACGTGTGGATGTCGAAGTTCCTCGTCCCCACCGACTGATACCTCCCCTTTTCCGCGTTCAGCGGCAGGGCCCGCGACGTGCGATCATCGACCCCTCGTCGGCGTCGCGGGTCCTGGCGCCCGCCCCGGGACAGGAGCACAGCACATGAGGATCGTCGGGGTCATCGTCGCCATCTGGCTGCTCATCGGCGTGTTCGCCGTCGCCCAACGGGGTTACTTCGGCGGCTCCGAGCAAAGCTGCGCCAAGGCCGGCACCATCGCCGTGACCGTGGTCGCCGGTCCGCTCAACTACGCGGGGGTCAACCCCAAGGTGAAGTGCGAGCTGCCGCAGCCTTCCTCCTAGGACATGCTCTGGGCCGGTGCGCCACGCCCTAAGGTTTCCCTGCAGGCGAACCAACTCGGGGCTGGGAGGCGATCGGCGTGGCGGATGCGGAGTCGCGCGGCGGCACGGTCGCCAAGTACGCCACCGTCCGCGCGCACCTGCTCGACCTGATCCGCGACCGGCTCGAGCCACACCAGCGGCTGCCCACCGAGCGCCAGCTGTGCGCCGACCTCGGCGTGAGCCGGCTGACCGTACGCCGCGCCGTCGAGCAGCTCGCCGGCGAGGGCGTGGTCTACCGCATCCAGGGTTCGGGCACCTACGTCGCCGAGCCCGCCATCCGCAAGCGCGAGCTCCTGTCCTCCTTCAGCGACGACATGCGCACCCGCGGTCTCGCACCGGGGGCGACGTTGTTGCGCGCCGAAGAGGCCGTCGCCGGCGCCCACGAGGGCTGGCGGCTCGGGGTGAGCCCGGGCGAGCCGCTGGTGCATCTGGTCCGGCTGCGGCTGGCGAACTCGGTGCCGATGTGCCTGGAGGACGTCTGGCTGGTGGCCGAGCTGGTTCCGGACCTGCTGGAGTCTCCGGTGGAGGGTTCGCTGTACGAGACGCTGCTCAACCGCTACCGGATCACCCTCGACCGGGCCGAGCAGGAGGTCCGCGCGACCGTCGTCGACCGGGAGCAGGCCGTGCTGCTGGAGGTACCCGCGCTGACCCCCGCCCTGCTGGTGGAGCGGGTGACGTACGACGTCCGCGGACGCGCGGTGGAGCTGGCCCGGTCGCTGTACCGCGGCGATCGGTACAGCCTGGAACAGACCCTCCGCCGGCAGTAGTACCTAACGCGTGTCCTGGCCGTTGCCGTTGCCGTGGCCGTTCGCGGCGAGCAGGACGGCGCCGTCCAGGCCGTCCCCGGCGGGGTCGACCACCCGGGCGGGCGGAACCTCCGCGACCCGCCGGCGCCACGGTTCCCTTACCAGATCCGCCACGCCCATCAGCCCGCCCGCCCACGACACTGCGACCGGAGCCGCGACCGCGCCGGGTTTCCCTGTCAGCTCCAGGTAGCGGGCCACGGCCGCCCGGGTCGTGCCCACCAGCGCGTCCACGGCGTCCCGCCAGATCTGCGTCGCCACCGGGTCGCCGGTGCGGGCGGCCTCGGCCACCTGCCGGCTGAACCCGGCCACGTCCGCTACCGTGCTGCCGGTTCCGTACAGTCGGCGCGGCAGCCCGTCCAGCGGACCGAACCGGTCCGCCGCGGCGGTGGCGAGCGCGGTGCGCGGACCCCGGCCGTCGTACGCGGCGAGCGCGGCCCGCAGTCCGTGCCGGCCCACCGCGAAACCGCCGCCCTCGTCGCCGAGCAGGTGGCCCCACCCGTCCACCCGCGCGGTGACTCCTTCGGCTCCTTCGGCGCCCGGGCCCGCATCCGTCCTCGCCAGCGCCACCACCCCGGTACCCGCCACCACGACCACCCCGACCGCCCCGCCCAGCGCGCCGAGGTGCGCGGTCACCGCGTCGTGGGCAACACGTACCTCCACCGGCCCGGCTCCCAACAGGTCCGCGACCCCCGCCTCGATCCGGCGTACCTCCTCCGGCCGGTGGTCACCGGTCAGGCCCAAGCCCACCCGGTCGACCGGCTCACGGTGAGCCGCGGGAAGCCGGGCCCAGGCCTGCTCGACCAGCGCGAGTACGGTCGCCGCCGGGTCGCCCGCGTCATAGTCGAACCCGCCCGCCGTGGCCGTCGCCGTACTCCCGTCCGGCCCGACCACCCGCAGGCGCAGCCCCGTCTGCCCGCCGTCGATTCCCGCGATCCTCACGTCGCGGCCCACCTGCCCGCAGCCCTCATGCCCGCGGCCCTCATGCCGGCGGCCCTCATGTGCGCGGCACCAGGTCGAAGTCGATCTCGAACGTCCGCCCCCACGGCAGCCGCAGCGAGCTGATCACCCAGCGGCGCGCGTCGGCACCGCCCAGTTCCTCGGCGACCTCCGGCAGTCGCTTCGCACAGCGCTCCAGGTAGCTCGCCACGTCGGCCTGGTCGGGGAACGGCACGGACATGTGGTCACGGTACGGCTGCTCCTGCGCGAGCTCTCCGCGGACGACCGCCTGGTACGCGTAGTCCTCCACGATCCGGTGCCAGCGCAACCGGCTCTGCGCGGTCTCGTCGACACCGCCGCGACGACGCCCGACGACGTGCGCGACCAGCGCGGCCACCACCGAGCCGACGGTGTTGCCCGCAGTGTTCCAGCCGCCGTACGCCGTGATCCGGTCCAGCACACCGCGGGCGGCCAGCGCGCGGACCAGGGCGGGGTCGGCACCGTTGACGTACCGTACGTCGGCCATCCCGACACTTCGGCCGGCCTCGACCAGGGCGGCCACCCGGTCCACGACGGCCTCCACCACCGCCTGGTCGGTGGCAACGCCTCCACGAGCCGAGTCGCCGCGGTGCGGGTCCGGCGCGTGCACCACGATCACCGCGTCCGCGTCCGCGTCCGCGTCCGCGTCTGCGTCTGCGTCTGCGTCTGCGTCACCACGGTCTCCACCTGCAGGCACCTCGGCGCCGGCGGCGGCGACCTGCCGGGCGACCCCGGCGGCGATCGGGACGTTCTCGTACGGCGCGATGCGCTCCGCGCCGCCCGCCTCGCAGATCTCGATCGCGATCCGTACCGCCGCGTCGCGCGCTCCCCCGGAACCGTCCGCACCGCCGGCCGCACCTTCGACCAGGCCCTCGTCCGCACCTTCGACCAGGGCACGCGCCACCAGCACCGACCCCACCTCGTCCGCGCCCGGATACATCAGCACCCGGGTGTCCAGGCCGGTCGCCGACACCCAGTGCCGCAGCCACGTCTGCTCCAGCGAACCCGCCGCCCGCGGTGCGGTGTCGTCCGCCGTGATCAGCAGAGTGTCCAGCGTTCCCCGTCCGGCCAGGCCGAGGGTGAACAGGTCGACGGTGTGGTTGCGCAGCCGCCGCAGCCAGAAGTCCGCCTGTACGTCGGTCGGCACCGCCGCGGCCAGTCGCTCACGTTCGTGCGGCTCGCCGAGGAACTCCCGGTGCAGCGCGCCGCCCAGGTCGTGCAGTTCGACGCCGTGCTGGGACCAGTACTCCGGCTCCTCTGCCGGGCTGTACGAACGCGACGCGCGCATGACCGTCGTCACCGCGGTGATCGGCAGCCTCGGGAAGCGCGGCCTGATGGTCTCCAGGACCGCCAGCCGTTCCACGATCGCTGTGGCTGCGTCCTGTGTGGTCCGCGAACCGATCAGTCCGCCGTACCCCAGCATGTCCAGCGACACCACGAGCGCGTCGACCTCGCCGGCCACCTCCGCCAGCCAGCCGGCCAGCTCACCGGCACGTCCGGGCGTACGCATCCGCGGCAACAGCTCCGCCGGCGGGGTGAGCACCTCCACGCCCGCGATCGCCGCGATGTACGCGGGCAAGGTCGCGTTGACAGGTCGTTCGTCCAGGGGCAGCAACGCGATCCGCACGGGAATCCCCTTCCAGGGTTGGTCTGTGCCGACACCGTTCACGCGGGAGTTCACTCCGTCCTACGGCGGTCGTTGCGAGGCGTACCGGCGGCATACCTGCGGGTCAGCGCGATCGGGTCGGTGATCGCCGTCCCCACCACCACAGTCCACGCGCCCGCCTCGAACGCCGCACGTACCTGCTCGGGCCGGTCCACCCGGCCCTCCAGGACCGCGCGTACCCCGTGGCTCGCGAGCTCGGCCACGAGTGCGAGGTCGGGGCCGACCCGCGACGCGGAAGCACGGGTGTAGCCGGACAGGGTGGTACCCACCAGGTCCGCCCCGGCCGCCCACGCGGCGAGGCCCTCCTCCAGGGTGGCGACGTCGGCCATCACCGGCCGGCCGAGTTCCTCGTGCACGGCCCGGATCAGGTCGGCCGCCTCGCCGTCGTAGGCGCGGTTGTCGGTAACCGCCTCCAGCGCGATGATGTCGGCGCCCGCCTCGGCGAGCGCGGCGCAGTCGGCCAGCGTCGGGGTGATGAACGGACGGTGCGCGCCCACGTCGACCTTGCGGATGCCGACGACCGGCAGCCCGATCCGTGCCCGCACCGCGCGCACGTCCTCGGCGGACTCCACCCGTACGCCGACCGCCCCACCCGCCTCCGCGCACGCCGCGAGCCGCGCGATGACGTCCGGGTCGGCCAGCGGATGGCCGGCACCTGCCTGGCAGGAGACCACCAGCCCACCCTCGAGAGCTTGCACCGCCGGTTTCCTCCCGGGGCTGGTCTCCATCCGCACTCCGTCCACTCGTCGCCCACTCGGCCCGGTCGCCCGGTCGCTCGTCCTGGTCCCGCGACAAACCTCGCAAAGGACAGTACCAATGCCCACGCAGTCGACGCCTCGCCGCAATTGATCTGGACCATTGCGGGATCGCGCAGTGGCCTCGTCGCCGGTATCAGGACCAACGGCCGCAAGTAGTGCGCTGCGCCGGACCCGGCCGTTACGATGCCCGGACATTCACGTCGCGGCGCGTGCTGATCGACGCCGAAGCTCGACGCTGATCGACAGGAGCGCACCCCGATGACCGAAGCCGCGACCGCCGCTGTGACTGCGACGTCCGTACGCGAGGTGCCCCGCAACGCCGCCGAGCTGGAGGCGAGTCTCGAGCGCCACCGCACCGAGCTGACCGGTTACTGCTACCGCATGCTCGGCTCGGGGTTCGAGGCCGAGGACGCGGTGCAGGAGACGCTGGTCCGGGCGTGGCGGGCCTTCGACCGCTTCGAGGGGCGGGCGGCGTTTCGGTCCTGGCTCTACCGCATCGCCACCAACGTCTGCCTCGACCTGCTGAACGGCCGCAACCGCCGGGCCCGACCGATGGACCTGCAGGCCGCGTCGACCGCGTCCGCACCGCTTCCGGGTGCGCTGCCCGAGGCGATCTGGCTGGAGCCGATGCCCGACGGCCGGGTGGTGCCCGAGGACGCCGACCCTGCCGAAGTCGCCGCCCGCCGGGAAACGGTCCGGCTCGCGTTCGTGTCCGCGCTGCAGCACCTGCCTCCGCGCCAGCGGGCGGTGCTGATCCTGCGTGAGGTGCTGGAGTGGCACGCGAACGAGGTCGCCGAACTGCTCGGCACCACGGTCGCGTCCGTCAACAGCGCCCTCCAGCGCGCCCGCGCCACCTTGGCGGCCGCCAACGTCACGGAGTCCGACGTCTACGCGCCGCTGAACGACGAGCAGCGTGACCTGCTCAAGCGGTATGTCGACGCCTTCGAGCGGTACGACCTGGAGTCACTCACCTCGCTGTTGCGCGAGGACGCCACGCTGTCGATGCCGCCGTTCGACCTGTGGCTGCGGGGGCACGCGGAGATCCAGGCGTGGATGCTCGGCACGGGCAACGGCTGCCGGGGCTCGCGGCTGGTGCCGACGGTCGCCAACGGCTCACCCGCCTTCGGCCAGTACCGCCCGGCCGCCGACGGTGGCCACGAGCCATGGGCGCTGCAGGTCGTCGAGATCTCAGGGGGCCGGATCGTCGGGCTGAACAATTTCCTCGACACCGACCGGTGGTTCCCGCTGTTCGGGCTGCCGCCTCGGCTGGATCCCTGATCCGCCTGACCCACCTGATCCACCTGACCTGACCGACCTGCCCGACGCACATTCGGTCGGTTCCTCTGCCAACGGCAGCACGTCGGTCAGCCCGGCCAGCGCGATGACGTGTCGCAACCCACAGCCGGCTTGCCGCAGCCACAGGCGGCAGCCGAGCCGGCGGGCCGTCAACTGCAACCGTGTCAACGTCTCCACAGCGACCACGTCCGGTTCTGCGAGCCCGGCGACGTCACAGATGACCCGACGCCCCGGCCGATCGCCCACCAGCTCCGCAAAACGCGCGCACAGCTCCGGGATCTCCGCCCGCTCGATCGGACCCTCCAGGAAGACCAACAGCGCTCCGCCCAGGTCCGGGTCCAGGCCCAGGTCCGGGTCCGGGTCCGGCGCCGACCGGCCGCCATGACCGTCCAGCACCGACCGTTCGTCATCGCCGGTTCGCCCTCGTGTTCCCCACCCGTCGTCCACGACCTCCTGACCCGCGAACCGCCCGCAACTCATCGGTCGCCGACTTCAACGGCGTGGTCGTCCGCGGCCGGCCGGATGCCGCCCGGTGGTGCCGCCGCGGATTCGGTGGGACCTCAGTCCCGGCGCAGGGGCAGGCCGGCGAACGGGAACATCTTCTCGGTGTCCAGGAACGCGTTGATCGCCGTCACCGCACCGTCGGCGACCTCGACGACCTGCAGAGCGAACGCGACGTGGCCTCCGGCGGGGTCCCGGCGATACTGGCCGAAGGCAGGTGAGCCGTTCACCGCGACCGGAACCAGGATGGAACCCGCGCACCCGATCCCGGGACCGCTCATCCAGGTGGCGATCTCCGCCGGACCATGCACCCACAGGGCGTACGGCGGCATGGACAAGGTGGCGTCCTCGTGCAGCAGCGCCACCAGCGCGTCCATGTCGTAGCGTTCGAACGCGTCGACGTAACGCGCCAGCAGCTTCTGCTGGTCCTCGTCGTCCATCCGCCCCGGGTGCACAGCATCGGCCGAGGTCACGTCGATCTTTTCCAGGGTGGCCCGGGCTCGCTGCAGGGCACTGTTGACCGAGGCCACGCTGGTGTCGAGGAGCTCGGCGACCTCACCGGCCCGCCAGCGCAGCACCTCCCGCAGGATCAGCACGGCACGCTGGCGAGGCGGCAGATGCTGCAACGCGGCCACGAAGGCCAGCCGGACCGACTCACGGGCGACGGCCACCTCGGCCGGGTCGCCCGAAGCCGGCAGAACCTGGCCGTCAAGCACGGGTTGCACCCACGCGGCGTCCGGGAGCGGCTCGCCGAGGGTGAAGTTGTCCGCCGTCTGCGCGGGCCCGAGATCCATCGGCTGGGCCCGGCGCCTGCGGCCCTCCAGCGCGTCGAGGCACACGTTGGTGGCGATGCGGTAAAGCCACGAGCGCAGCGAGGCCCGCCCGTCGTACCGGTCGTAGTAACGCCACGCCCGCAGCATCGTCTCCTGCACGGCATCCTCGGCCTCGAACGCCGAGCCGAGCATGCGGTAGCTGTAGCCGGTCAGCTCGACCCGGTGCCGGTCGAGCAGGTCACCCAGCTCACCGCCCGCCGGGTCGTCTGCCGTAGGGACACTCGTCGCCACGGAACCGGTCATGCGGGCGCTCCTTCCACCTCACCGACACCTCGTCGTCGTCGGTGAGGAAACCGTAGGCGAGCCCACCGACAGGTCCGGGTCGGAGTCGGAGCCGGAGTCCCCGCCCCCCGGCTCGCACACCACCGACCAGGCAGCCTCCAGCGCGTCCTCGGGACGGCCGGCGCAGTCGACCTCCACCGCTTCCCGCCACGGCGCGTACGTACGACCCATCCGCCGCGCCACCTCCACGGTCGCCTCGGACAGGTCGTCCACCCGTTCTCGGATCCGCCGCTCGGCGACGTCCGCGGCCACCACGCACCGGACCTCCGTCAGCGTGCTGGAGGTGTCCCGCGCGAGTCGCCTCGCCGCGTCACGTTCGGCGGCGTCGCTCCAGGTGGCGTCGAGTACGACCGAGTTGCCGCGGGCGAGCAGCCGGCGCGCGCGGGTGAGCAGTTCCCGGTACGCGGCGTGCACCCGCGCCGGTGCGTACCGGCCGCGTTGGTACCCCACCTTCCCACGCGGCGAGCCGCTGTCGTCGCGCGGCGCCGGCACCCGCCGCCCCCGTTGCTCGCGGCGGACCTGGTCGGTACGCAGCACGACCGCGCCCAGCCGCTCCGCGAGCGCGCCGGCGACGGTCGACTTACCGGCACCAGGCAGGCCGCCCACCAGCACCAGCCGTACTTCCGCCGCCCGCAGGTGGTCCAGCGTGAGCCCGGCCAGCTGCCGCGCCGTCGCCCGGGCCGGCGCCATCCCCTGCCGGTACCGCAGGCAGGCCACCTTCGCCCGTACGAACGCCCGGTACGCCACGTAGTGGTGCACCAGCGACGCGACCGGCAGCCCGCCGGTGAACTCGCCGTACCAGCCGAGGAAGCTCTCGGCCAGGTCGGGCGCGCCGAGGCGTTCCAGGTCCATCGCCAGGAACGCGGCGTCGTCTACCCCGTCCACGTACCTCAGCGTGTCGTCGAACTCCAGGCAGTCCAGCACCCGCGGCCCGTCCGGCAGGCAGAAGATGTCGTCGGCCAGCAGGTCGCCGTGCCCGTCGACGACCAGGCCCGCTCGCGCCCGCGCGTCCAGCAGCGCACCGCGCCCGCCGACGTACCGCTCCACGAGCCGGCCGACCTCGCCCACCGTCCCAGGATCGAGGACCTCCCCCACGAACGGTTCGGTCTCGGCCAGGTTGGCCCGCCACCGGCGCAGCAGCGCGGCGGGCCGGCCGGCGACCGCGACGTTCGCACCGTGTGGAGCGCGGGCGTGGAACGCCGCCAGCAGACGAGCGAGTTCGCGCAGGTCCCGGCGTACGTCCACACCGGCCTCGACCAGCGCCGACAACCGCCGCGCGGACGGCATCCGGCGCATCACCAGCACCCAGTCCCGGGTGTCACCCGCGTCGTCGACGACGTGCCGGACGCCGAGGTAGACGTCCGGAGCGAGCCGCCGGTTGAGCTCCAGCTCCCGGCGGCACGCCTCCTCCCGGGCCCGCACCGTGGTGAAGTCGAGGAACCCGAGGTCGACCGGCTTCTTCACCTTGTACGCCCGGTTGCCGACGAACACCACCACGGCGGAGTGGCTCTCGGCCAGCGCGGCGGCGGTACCTTCCGCGCCCGCTGCCCCGTCCACTGCTCCGCCCAAGACCACGCCTAGCTCTTCGCGGCCGAGACGACCTCGACGAAGTGACCCACCTGCTCCTCCCTCAGGTGACGCCCGAGGTCGGCCTCACTGATCATGCCGACCAGCCGGTGGTTCTCGATCACCGGCAACCGGCGGATCTTGTGCTCCTCCATCATCTGCAGGACGTTGTCGATGTCCTCCTCGGACCCGACGGTGAAGGTCGATCCCTGTGCCAGCTCACCCGCCGTCATCAGCGCGGGGTCGCCGCCGGCAGCCACGCACTTCACCACGATGTCCCGGTCGGTGATGATGCCGTGCAGCCGGTCGTCGTCGCCGCAGATCGGCAGCGCGCCGATGTTCAGCTGGCGCATCCGGCGGGCGGCGTTCTGCAGGTTCTCGTGTTCGCCGACACACTCCACTCCGGCGTGCATGATTTCCCGTGCGGTCGTCATCTCGAACCTCCTTGTTCGTACGGCTGCTCACTCTGCAGACCGTGCAGCTCATCCGTTCGGCGCAGCCTCATTCCGCGCTGATCAGGCCGTAGTGGCCGTCGTAACGCCAGTACATGACCCGGCCCCGCCCGCTGTCGGGGTCCAGGTAGAAGACGAACGGTTCCCCGCCCGCGTCCAGTCGTTCCCGCGCGGCCGCCTCGCTCAGGGTCGGCGGTACCTCCAGTGGTGGCTCGGCGTTCCGGACGATCACCGCGTCCCGCCCGGTCTCCCGGTCCGTGTACAGGTAGAAGTCGTGGTCGAGCACGTCCATCTCGTACGCCGCCTCCTCCGCCGGCAGCGGCACCAGCGCGAACGTCTTGCGGCGTACGACGGTCCGTTCCTCGACCGGGCGCGGGAAGTGCGGCTCGGGGCGACGGGGCTGGTCACCGTGCCGCCACTCGTGCTCGGCCGCCTCGCCGGTCCAGCGGTGGCGGGTGCGTTCCCGGTCCCGCAGGCGTACCAGCCGACGGCGCAACCGGTCCTTCATCAGGTCGGCCGCCTCGAAGGCGTCGTGCCCGCTGACGACCGCACGGACGGGTACGCCGTCCACGTCCAGGCCCACCTCGACCCGTACCGGCTGGTCCTGGGCAGGGTTCTGGGAAACGACAACCACGACATGCGCATACAGAGCACGCGCGCGGGTGGCCTCAAGGACGCTCTCGACTTTGCGGACGGCGTACGCGGTGGCGTCCTCGGGCACCTCGCCCCGGACGGTCAGCTCGACCGGCGTACCCGTATCTTCCACCGCTCCCGGTGCCGTCGACCTGTGTGCTGATCTGGCCATCGGTCCCCCTCGGCTCCGCGCGCTTCGGCCCCCACAAGCACGCTCGCCGGTCCACACTTCGCAGGCCAGGGACGAAGGTCACGTGATCAACCGCTCCGACCCGGCAGGACTCGGCGACCGCGCGTCAGGGCCTCGCCGACGGACTTTTGCCACTGTGATTTCCCGCCGTACGGGCATTGGATCGAACTCGATCCCCGCTCATGACCCACGCCGCGGGGGGTACGACCCGCTGACTCAGAGGTGATCCCACGGAGGTCGTCCCGAGGCTTGAGGAGGCTGACGATGCTCTTCCGGAACCGGAAGGAGGCCGGCCGAAAGCTCGCCGACCGGCTGATGCCTCACAAAGGGCCCGACGTGGTGGTCCTCGGGCTCCCGCGGGGCGGCGTGCCGGTCGCCTTCGAGGTCGCTCGGGCACTCGACGCACCGCTCGACGTCCTCGTCGTCCGAAAGCTCGGCGTGCCGTCCCAGCCGGAGCTGGCGATGGGCGCGATCGGTGAGGGCGGCGTGCGGTTCGTGGACGAGAGGCTGGTACGGACGTCCGACGTCGGGCCGGAGGAACTCCGAGCCGTCGAGGAACGCGAACGCGCCGAGCTCACCAGGCGTGCGCAGGCCTTCCGCGGCGACCGGCCGCAGACGCAGCTCGCGGGTCGTACGGTCATCATCGTCGACGACGGGATCGCCACCGGGTCGACCGCCTGGGTCGCCTGCCAGGTGGCCCGGCAGCTCGGCGCGACCCGCACGATCCTGGCCGCCCCGGTGGCATCGCCACGCGCCGTCGAGCACCTCTCCAAGGCCGCCGACGAGGTGGTCTGCCTGGACACTCCGGAGTCGTTCTTCGCCATCGGGGAGTTCTACGCCGACTTCAGGCAGACACCCGACCGCGAGGTCGTCGCGCTCCTGCACGAGGCACAGGACGCTGCCCGTACGACCCGCGGAGCCCACGCGGAGAACTCAGAGCCGCAGACACGCCTCGATGCCCTCGATGACGACCCGCCCGCCGTGGACGAGGAGGTCACCATACCGGCCGGTACGCAGGGTCTCGCCGGTCATCTCACGCTGCCGGAGAACGCCACCGGGCTGGTCGTGTTCGCACACGGCAGTGGGAGCAGCCGGCACAGCCCACGAAACCGGTTCGTCGCCTCCGCACTGAACGACGCCGGCCTGGGCACCCTGCTGTTCGATCTGCTTTCTTCCGCGGAAGAAAGCGACCGCGCCAATGTCTTCGACATTCCCCTGCTGGCCGGCCGGCTGGTGGAGGCCACCGACTGGCTGCGCGAGCAGCCCGCGACCCGTGACCTGCCGATCGGCTACTTCGGCGCCAGCACCGGCGCAGCGGCAGCCCTGTCCGCGGCGGCCGAACCCCAAGCCAACATCTCCGCGGTGGTGTCCCGTGGTGGCCGGCCCGACCTCGCGGTGTCCGACCTCGAACTCGTCCAGGCACCGACGCTGCTGATCGTCGGCGGCCACGACCCGCTCGTCGTCGACCTCAACCTCGACGCCGCCCGGCACCTGCACTGCGAGAAGTCCGTGCACGTCGTACCCGGCGCCACCCACCTGTTCGAGGAACCCGGCACGCTCGAGGCGGTCGCGGAAGAGGCCACGCACTGGTTCACCAGCCACCTACGCGCCAAGGCCTCCCACTGACGTCTCCGTCGCGACGCATCCCCGTGGCGACGAGTCCCCGCCCGGTGAGGCCTCCTACCGCCGATCCTCCGACGCGACGCCTGCCGTGCACCCGAGGATTCTTCCGCGGAAGATTCCGGTAACCCTGGAGCCAGCCTTCTGCTCCGCGCTCCCGGGCTCCGCCCTCCCGTCCTCCGCGCCCCCGTCCTCCGCACTCGAGACTCGCCCAATCGCGTCGGTCCGGAATGAACGAGCCTGTCGGTGGCCAGGTCTACGATCGAACACATGAGCGAATGTAATCGCCTCACGGCACAAGATCCCCTCGCACCGACGGCCACCCCCGCACCGACGGCCACCCCCGTATCGACGGCAACCCCTGCGGCACGGATCCCCCGTCCCGCCGCGTCTGACCAGGCAAGCACCGGGAGCGGACAGTCTCCGCCGCCATCCACCTCCGCACCACCGAGCACCGCACCTTGGCCAGCCGGCGCCACCGGACAAAGCGCGCCCCGGTCGCTGGAGGGCTTGGAGGCCGAGATCTGCGACCTCGCGTCCAGGATCGCCATCGCCACCCACGAGTGGCTGCGGCTGATCGTCGCCTTCGACCGGCGCGAGGGCTGGCGCACCTCCGGGTGCAGGTCGACCGCACAGTGGCTGTCCTGGCGATGCGGAATGAGCCTGTCCGCCGCGTACGAACACCTCCGCGTCGGGCGCGCCCTGGAAGATCTCCCGAAGGTCGCCGCCGAGTTCGCCGCCGGCCGGCTCTCCTACTCCAAGGTGCGCGCCCTGACCCGGATCGCCGACACCCCCCGCCGGTCGCCCGGGGAAGGCCGGAACACGCCCGCAGACCCGGCCGCTCAGCCGAGCCCTCCATCGGGCCGACCCGACGAGACCACCGATCACGCAGCCTCGGAAGGCTGCGAGGACGCAGAAGGGTACGAGAACGAGGGCACCAACCTGAACCCCGACACCGAGGTCGACGGCGGGAACGACGGTGGGGACGACGGTGGGGACGACATCGAGGTCAGCTCCCGGGACGACGCCGAGGCGGACGGCGACGCCGAGGACGAGCTGCTCAACCTCGCGCGCAGTGCCACCGCCTCACAACTCGACCGAATCGCTCGCGGCTGCTCGGCGGCGCGGTCTCGGGAGCAGAACCTCCGGCGAGCGATGAGGCGCGGGGTCAGGTGGTTCTACGACGAGGACGGTTCACTGGTCATTCGCGGAAGGCTGGCCCCGGACGAGGGTGCGGTCGTCGTCGCAGCGCTCGAAGCCGCGCTCGACACCCTGCTCGCCAGGAAGCCCGTACCACCGCAGACAGCCCAGCCATCCACGCCCACTTCCGCCCCACCCACAGAACCCATCGACTCCGCCGACTCCGCCGAGCGCGGTTGCCAATCCGCATCGGAAGGCGCGCGATCGGATTCTTCCGCGGAAGAATGTCAGCGGGATCCGGCGTCAGCGAACGCCCCACCATCAAGCGAACGGGCACCAGCCGTCCCGCACGGCCACCGCGGGGCGCTGGCCGCCGACGCTCTCGTGATGGTGGCGGAAACGTTGCTGTCCAACACACCGGCGTTCCTCAACTCCGCCGACAAGTACCGCGTCATCGTCCATCTGAACCCCACGGCGGAGCACTCCGCGCGCCACCAAGCAGCCGCATCCCTCGACGACGGCATTCCGCTCGCACCCGACACCGCGGACCGCCTTGCCTGCGAGGCGACAGTGACGAACGTCCACCTCAGCGCCGACGGGCAGATCCGCGGCCTGAGCGACCCCACCAGGTTCCCCCGCGCCGCGACCGCACGGGCGGTCAGGATCCGAGCCCGCCACACCTGCCAGGCGCCCGGATGCACGACCCGGCACGGACTCCAGATCCACCACGTACGCCACTGGAGCCACGGCGGTGAAACCAGCCTGGCCAACCTCGTTCTGATCTGCCGCTACCACCACTGGCTCGTCCACGAAGGTGGCCACACGTTCGCCGCCCGACCGGGTGGAATGTTCGGGTTCTACCGGCCCGACGGCGCCGAGGTACCGGCAGTACCCGCCCTGCCCGCCTACGACTCAGGCGGAGCCGCTGTCGACCGGGACCTCGCCCGGTCGGTACTCGACCGCTGGGTCGACGTTCACCGAGCACTCGGGGAGGACGTGCTCACTCCGCCCTGGTGGTCCGGCGACTCCTTGGACCTCGACTACGCCGTCGGTGTGATCCTCGATGCTCAGTCGGATGCCCAGTCGGATGCCCAGTCGGATGCCCAGTCGGATGCCCAAGCCGCACAGAACTGACCTGTTCAGATCACTCGTAGACCTCGAATTCGACGATCCGGGAGTACGTCGAGTCGTTCGAGGCGATGACGAAGATGCGCACCGCGGTCGTCGACACCTGGTCGAACGTCGAGCTGACCACACCCGCGGTGTTTCCGCGAACGCTCGCGACGGTACGCCAGTCACCGCTGCCGCCGTTGGCGCCGGTGTCCCAGACCTGCACGTCCCAGTCGCGCAGGCCGTACCGCGGGGCGGGGTAGCGGGTGGAGTTCAGCGTGTGCAGGTCCACGCGGCTCACCTGGTGCGGCTGGGCGAACGTCACCGCCAGCCAGTCCGGGAAGACCCGGGAGGTGCCGTCGTTCCAGCCGGTGGCGGTCTGCCAGTCGTCGGAGTTGCTGTTCCCGTCGATCGCCCCGCACGCCGGGAAGTTCGCGTGGGACGAGGACGCGCTGACGGTGGCCGCGATCGCGAGGTCGGCGCCGGGACCGCTCGGGGGGGTTTTCACCACTACCGGGACCGTGATCTTGGGACCCCGGCCCGTCCGGCCGGCCTTGACGGTGACCTTGGCGTCGGAGTCGGCGCTGCCCAACGGCGCGGACACCTGCACCGGCGTGTGCAGCGTGTACCCCGCCGGCAGGTAGCTGGAGATCACGTCGGGTGTCGCGCTGAGCGGGGAGTCGGCGGTGAGCAGGATGTCGGCGTACGTCGGCTGGGAGGAGTCGTTGCGTACGGCCACGTCGACGTTTCGCCCACCGCACGGTGCGGCCAGCACGTTCAGCGTCGTCGGCGTCGCCGTCAAGGTGAGATTGTCACCGGAAGTCGCTGCGGACGCTGATGACGCCGACCTCACCGCGGATGCCGACGTAGCTGCCGACGTAGCTGCGGACGCCGACGTCACCGACACCACCGATGACGCCGCGGTTGCCGAGGCGGGTGAGGTCATCGCCGCGATGACCGCCATGACGCCTGCGCTCACGCCAATCGCCACGGGGCGGCCAGGGCGCCGTCGAACGCCGGGCAGAGCCACCGCCGACCGCGGCCTGGATCGCTGCCCCTCCGTCACGTCGACCACCTTTCCTCCTGTCCTGTTGTCCGGCACGTTGTCCTGTTGTCCGGCACGGCAGTTCCTACTTGTCCGGCGGGTTCTGCAGGGGCTCCGGCGGCTGGATGTTCTCCGAGTAGCGAACGCCCAGTGTCGGGTTGTCGGCGACGGGCTGCAGGCCCGGGTGACCGTCCTCGGTCACGAAGCTGGCTCTGGTCTGCACGGGCGCGCCGGGCTGGCGGATGTACGGCACCACCCGGTAGTCCGACCGCAGCTCCTGCTGGTTCAGGTCGAACCGCACATACCCGCGCAGGGCGCTGTAGAACTTCACGTGCTGGTTGGCCAGGAACGGCTCGGCGAACTCGTCGCGGTCCGCGCCGTCCATGCCGGAGCTGATCGACGTCCCCACGAACTCCGTCGCCACGGTGGGCGAGGCCGGGTCGTCGAAGTTCGTCTTCACCTCCGCCGCCATGCTGCGGTGGAAGTCACCGGACAGCACCACGGGATTGGTGACGTGCCGTTCGGTCAGCCCACCGACGACCCGGTCTCGCTGGGGCTTGTAGCCGTCCCACAGGTCCATGCTGAACTGCCCGCCGGGATCGGTGGTGAAGTCCAGCTGGGACAGCATGATCTGCTGGGCGATTACGTTCCATCGCGCGCTGGAGGCACCGAGACCGTTCAGCAGCCACGCTTCCTGCTGGGCGCCGAGCAACGTCCGCGACGGATCGAGGCGTTCGGGACAGTCGGTCTTCAGGCCGTCACCACAGGCCTGGTCGGAACGGTACTGCCGGGTGTCGAGCACGCTGAACTCCGCCAGCCTGCCGTAGGTGAACCGCCGGTACAACGTCGCGTCCGGACCGGCCGGCTGCTGCGGCAGCCGCAACGGCATGTGCTCCCAGTACGCCCGGTAGGCGTTTGCCCGGCGCACCAGGAAGTCGGCCGGCGGCATGCTCGGGTGGTACTCGTCCGCGTAGTTGTTGACCACCTCGTGGTCGTCCCACGTCACGATCCACGGGAACGCCGCGTGCGCCGCCTGCAGGTCGGGGTCCAGCTTGTAGAGCGCGTACCGGTCCCGGTAGTCGCTGAGCGACGTGGTGACCCGGTTGAACTTCTCCGGCAGCACGGGATACCCCGGGCGCCCGCCGTTGGTCTGGATGCCGTACTCGTAGATGTAATCGCCCAGATGGAAGACGACATCGAGATCCTCGTCGGCGAGATGCTTGTACGCGGTGTAGTAGCCGTCGAACCACGCCGCACACGACACTGCCGCGAACCGGAGCCGGTCGACGTTCGCGGTCGGGGCCGGCGCCGTGCGGGTCCTGCCGACCGGGGAGATCCGCGGTCCGGTGCGGAAGCGGTAGAAGTAGTCCCGGCCAGGCTGCAGGCCGTCCACGTCGACGTGCACCGTGTGGACGTACTCGGGCAGCGCGAGGACCGTGCCCTGCCGGACGATTCTCCGGAACGCCTCGTCCTCGGCGATCTGCCAGTCCACCGCGTACCTCGTCGGCCGCATCCCGCCGAAGGAGTCCATCGGGTCCGGCGCCAGCCGGGTCCAGATCACCACGGCGTTCGGCAGCGGATCACCGGAGGCGACCCCGAGGGTGAACGGATCCGTGCGGAACGACGGTGCCGCGCTGGTGTGTGTCGCCGTGCGGTCGACCATGGAGAAGGCCAGGCCGAACGCGCCGATCCCACTCAACCGGACGAACTCACGGCGGTCCCAGAGCGTGCGTTGTTCGCTGTCCCAGAGACGTCGTAGGTCTACCAATGTCATCCCCCCGTAATGACCAACAATCCATCAACCGATCATCGGCCGGCCGCGAGCGAACGTTCAGGTAACAACTCGTGCAGGCGTCACTCGTAACCGCAACCAGGTTTCAACGGCACCTCCTCACCGGTGCGTTCTCACCGGTGCATACCCACCGGCACGTTCTCACTGGTGCGTCGTCAATGGCCATCGTCAATGGCAGGTCGTCACTGACACGGAATCCGAAACCGAGCTACCGGCAATTCGCCGGCCCGAGAGTAACGAGCCGAGACCATCGTCAGGCGGTTGCGGAAAGCGCCGTACCCACTACAGGACAACGGAAAACGAACAGTGGCTGACCGAACACCCGCACGGTCTGAGCGCAACCGTTGTGGGAGTACAAGCGCGTCGGAACTCAACCGCTGTCGGCGACTCGGAAGGTAGTCGAAGATGTGCTCCGCAACCAGATCCGGCGGGTACCACCGGGTACTGCCGTCCTGCTCCGGCCACCTGGCAAGGTCGGGCAGGTCAAGGCGGAGCAAACCCGCGGCGGCGCGAGCGGCCATGTTCGCGGCCCGGTCGGTGGTGGCGGACGATGCTCGAGTTCGCGCTACTCGGTGAACCTGCCGTCCGTCACGGGGATTGCCGGTCTGTCCGGGCGAACTGGCGGAGCTTGGCGAAGAAGTCCTCGAAGAGGAAGCGGGAGTCGATCGTCTCGTACACTCGGATCGGCCGGTGCGTGCGGTCCAGGTCGTAGCTGCCGTCGGCGCGGAACGTCGGCGCGGGGCGTTCGACGGCGCGGCCGCAGTGGTCGTTCAGCAGGACGCCGATCGCCGGTGAGTCGCCCAGGGATCGGTACTCCATCGGGCCGCGCGCGTGGGCGGCGTTCCACTCGACCAGCTGGCGTACGAGGTACTCACCGAGTTCACCGCACGGGGCGACCTTCTCGTCCAGCTCGGCGTAGCTCACCGCGGTCATCACGTACGTCGACCGGGGGATCTGCCACACCGGGAGCGCGGAGGCGAAGACGACGTTGGCGGCGACGATGTCGTTGGCCAGGTTGAACTCCGGCCGGCCGGCAGCGGTGGGCTCGGGGCCGTAGGAGGGTCCACCGATCCAGACCACGGTGACGTCGCGTTCGGCGATCCGCGGCTCGGCCAGCAACGCGGCCGCCATGTCGGTGAGCGGCCCGAAGAACGCGACGTACAACGGCCCCTCGTCCTCGCGCATCGCCTCCTCGACGATCAACGCGGCACCCGGTGAGGCGATCGGCGTCAGCTCGTCCGGCAGTGCGTACGGGGCGCCGTTCTCGACCCTGACCTTGCCGGTCAGGCCCATCAGCTCCAGCAGCAGGTCGACCTCCTCGCGGCTGTCAAGCATGCTGCGCTCGCTGCGGCCGGGCCGCATGCCGAAGTGCGCGGCGACGATCCCGCGGACGTCCAGGCTGGGCGAGAGGAGCCCGTGCACGATCGCGAACTGGTCGTCCGCCTCGTTCTTCGCGTCGGTGTCGAGGATGACCCGGCGCTGGGACGGGAGGGTACGCGCGTGCACGGGAAGCGGCATGCGAGCGAGCCTAGGCGCCGCTTCGGGCGTACCTCCAGAGTGGCGACCGGCTCCGGCTACCGCGTCCGGGAGGAGCGGGCGGCGGACTGCGCCTTCCGCCAGACCTCGCGGTAGGCCTCCAGGCCGTCAGGGGACAGCGGGGCGTCCGGACCGGCGGTGATGGCGACGCGTTCGGGCACCGTCCCCCACACGGTGGTGTCGGACTCCGTCCACGATCCGAGCGCCTCCTGGTAGCTGCGGGTGTAGGTGCGGGCCGAACAGACCACCAGGCCGGTGGGGGTGTCTGGGGGTACGACCTCGAGCACCGCCTCCACCCGGGACGTCTCGATGCCGCCCACCCGGGTCGGGATCACCACGACGTGTGCCTTGCCGAGCGCCTTGTTCAGCAGTCGTTCGTGGGCCGGGGGCGTGTCGACCACCACGACGTCGTCGGCGCCGGCGCGGTCCAGGGCCTTGCCGAGCAGGCGCTCGGTGGGCGCCTCCACGACGGAGACCTTCAGCAACCGCTCGTCGGCGGCGTACTCGATCCACTCGGCCGCGCTGGCCTGCGGGTCGGCGTCCACGAGGGTGACCGAACGCCGGCCGGAGGCCGCGAGCGCGGCGAGGTAGACGGACGTGGTCGTCTTTCCGACCCCGCCCTTCAGTGCGGCTGATACCACGATCACCTGACCGACGCTACCCCGCCGAGGGCCCCGGACACGAGACCCTCGCCGGTCGGGATTGTCGCCAACCTGTACCGCTGGCCGGTCCCGGAACGGTCCGGCGGCGCCCTCCGGGACGACCGGTAGCGTCGGCGGGCATGTGGGAGACGCGGACGGACGTACTGGTGGTGGGCGGGGGCCTGGGTGGGGTCGCGGCGGCGCTGACCGCGCTGCGGCTGGGCCGGCGGGTTGTGCTCACCGAGGAGAGCGGCTGGCTGGGCGGGCAGCTGACCAGCCAGGCGGTGCCGCCGGACGAGCACCCGTGGATCGAGAGCCAGTACGCCTCCCCCAGCTACCGTGACCTGCGTCGCCGGATCCGCGACTTCTACCGGCGCAACCTGCCGTTGACGAAGGAGGCGGCCGACGACCCGTTGCTCAATCCGGGCAGGGGTTCGGTCAGCCCGCTGTGCGCCGAACCCGCGGCCGCCGTCACCGCGATCCACGAACTGCTGGCGCCCTACCTCACGGCCGGGAGGCTGACCGTCCTGCCGCACCACGCGCCGGTGGCGGTGCACGGGCGGGGCGACACGGTGGAGGCGGTGACGTTGCGTGGCCGCGAGGGCGGTGCGAGCGGTGCAGGCGGTGAGGTGACGGTGGCCGCGGCGTACGTCGTGGACGCCACCGAGCTCGGCGACCTGCTCGCGCTCGGCGACGTGGAGCACGTCGTGGGGGCGGAGGGGCAGGACCAGACCGGCGAGCCACACGCGCCGGCCACCGCGAACCCGCTCGACCAGCAGGCGATCACCTGGTGCTTCGCCGTCGAGCACCGGCCCGGGGAGGACCACACGGTGGATCCGCCGGCGAGCTACGAGCACTGGCGTACACACGTCGCGCCGTTCTGGCCGGGCCCGCAGCTGTCCTGGACCGACGTCGCCCCGGAGACGCTCCGACCCCGCCATCGCCCGATCTTCGTCGGCGACTCCGACGCCGACCGCTCCCCCGACTTCTGGCACTACCGCCGGATCGTGGCGCGTACGAACTACCGCCGGGACGCAGGTCAGCCGTCGGGCTCCGGAGCTTTGGCCGGCTCCGGAGGGGCGCTGATCGACTCCGACGTGACGCTGGTCAACTGGCCGCAGAACGACTACTGGGAGACGCCGCTGCTCGGCGTCGGCGAGGCCGACCGGGAGCGCGCGCTGCGGGAGAGCCGCGAGCTGTCCCTGTCGCTGCTGCACTGGATGCAGACGAGCGCCCCGCGCGAGGACGGCGGCGAGGGCTACCCGGGGCTGCGGCTGCGCCCGGACGTCACGGGTACGGTCGACGGGCTGGCGATGCGGCCCTACGTACGGGAGTCCCGTCGGATCCGGGCGGAGTTCACCGTCACCGAGCTGCACGTCGGGGTGGAGGCGGCCGGACCGGGCGGACCCGCCCAGTTCGACGACTCCGTGGGGCTCGGCAACTACCGGATCGACCTGCACCCGAGCACCGCCGGGCGTACGTACGTCGACATCGACTCCTACCCGTTCCAGATCCCGCTCGGCGCACTCGTCCCGGTCCGGGTGGACAACCTGCTGCCCGCGAACAAGAACATCGGCTCCACCCACATCACCAACGGCTGTTACCGCCTGCATCCGGTGGAGTGGGCGATCGGCGAGGCGGTCGGCGCCCTGGCGGCGTTCTGCCTGGACGGCGGCCGGCGGCCCCGCGAGGTGTACGCGCAACCCGTACGGCGAGGCGACTACCAGCGCCTGCTGGCCGACGGGCTCGGCATCGAGCTGGCCTGGCCCCGCGAGATCCGCACCCTGTCCACCAGCCGGCGCCCTGCGTACCCCCAGCTGGTCGAGTAGGCCGAGCTGGTCGAGTAGGCCGAGCTGGTGGAGTAGGCCGAGCTGGTGGAGTAGGTGGGGTCGACAGTCGGCTGGGACCGGGCCAGGATGCTCTCCGGAGGAACCCGCCAGGAGAGACCGGAGGTCGAGATGGCCGACCAGGACGACGTACGCCGGATCGCGCTGGCGCTGCCGGAGACCTCCGAGGGTGCAGATCACTTCGGGTTCTCCGTACGAAACAAGGGCAAGGACCGCGGCTTCGCCTGGGTGTGGATGGAGCGCGTCCACCCCAAGAAGGCCCGGGTGCCGCAGCCGGAAGTGCTGGCGGTACGGGTGGCCAACGAGGGCGAGAAGCAGGAACTGCTCGCCTCCGACAGCGAGAAGTTCTTCACCGAGCCGCACTACAACGGATACCCGGCCGTGCTCGTCCGGCTGGCCAACGTACCTGTCGACGAGCTCGAGGAGCTGCTGACCGACGCGTGGCGCTGCCAGGCACCGCGACAGCTGGTCAGGGAGTTCGACGCGGCTCGTTCCTGATCACGGTTTTCACCCGATCGGGGTGAGGTGCAGTGTCCGCTGCGATGTCTTGTGGGGTCTGTGGGGGGCGGCAGACATCGATCTTTGGGCCGCCCGGTCTGTCAGGAAGGGAACGCCATGACGGCTCAGACACCTGAAGGAACCTTGGGGGCCTTTTCGCACGGGGAACACCCGATCTTCGCGCAACTGGCCCAGATGAACGTCGACACCCTGCCCAACTCCGAACTCGACCCGCTGACGTACCACATCGCCCGACTTGCCGCACTGATCGCGATGGACGCCGCACCCGCGTCGTACCTCGCCAACTTGGCAGTGGCCCGGGATGCGGGCATGACTGTCGAGGACGCGCAGGGCGTCTGCGTCGCCATCGCACCGATCGTCGGCAGCTCGCGCGTCGTCGACGCCGCGGGCAACGTCTTGCGCGCGTTCGGACTGGCGGAGCTCGCTGCGGAGTACGTCGAGGAGGACGTCACCGAGGAGGGCAAGGGCGTCAAGGAAGGCGAGCAAGGTAAGGACGTCAAGCAGGGCAGGGAAGAGGACACCGAAGGGCGCGCCGGCGGCGGAGAAGCAGGCGGCGCGGCAGCAGGTGCGGCAGCGGGCGGAGCGGTAGGCGCAGGTGCGGCGTCCGCGATCCCGGGGCAACGCCACCAGGAGACCGGCACCGAGCAGCGGTTCGCCGAGCCGACCGGTGAAACCGGCGAGGGCATGCGGGAAGGCCGCGCCGAGGAAGGCCGGCTCGGGAGGGCGTGAGGAAGGCCGGTCGGAAGGCCGACTCGGCGAGGAACGGATCGAGGAAGGCCGGCTCGAGGAGAGCAGGATCGAGCAGGGTGGCCCCGAACGGGCTCCCGAGGGACATGGCCCTGAAGGGTATGCCGAGAGCACGACCGAGGAGCGGTACGTCGAGGGCTCCGGCGCGGGTGGTGGTGCCGCGATGTACGAACAGTCCACGGAGGAACGCTTCGTCGGCGAGGCCGAGGGCGATCGAGGTGCGTCGGGCGTCACCGGCGCCCGCGAAACCGCTGAAGGACGCGTCGAGGAAGGCACCCGCGGGGGTACCGAGGAGGTTCGGGGAACCGCCGAGGAAGCCGGCCAGAAGCAGGGTTTCGGCGACCAGGTGCAGGGCGCCAAGGAGAAGGCACAGGGCGCGAAGGACAAGTTGACAGAACAGGGCGACAAGACGGGGCAGGGCGAGAAGGAGGAGACCATCGAGGAGAAGCTGCGTGGCAAGGTCAGCGGCTGGATGAAGCGCGACCAGTAAGCCTCGTGACAGGTAACCCACGAAGCGCCGCGTCAAGCTCTGCTTGACGCGGCGCTCAGGGCGTGGAGAGCTGGTGGCGCCGCCTGCGCAGGAACGCCCGCTCGGCGTCGTTGCCGCTGCGTGCGATGGCCGCGTCGTACGCGCGTACCGCCTCCTCGTTCCGCCCGAGCCGGCGCAGCAGGTCGGCCCTGATGGCGTGGAACAGGTGGTACCCGGCCAGGTCCAGCTCGTCGACCAGCGCGAGCGCCGCCGCCGCACCCTCGACCTCGGCGACCGCCACCGCACGGTTGAGCGCCGCGACCGGGTTCGGGCCGAGCACCAGCAGCTGGTCGTACAGCGCGACGATCTGCGCCCAGTCCGTCGCGGCGGCGGAGGGCGCGTCGCTGTGGACGGCGTTGATCGCCGCCTGGATCTGGTACGGCCCCGGTCGGCCGCGCCGCAGGCACCGCCGTACGAGCGTCTGCCCTTCCGCGACCAGCGCCCCGTCCCACAGCGAACGGTCCTGGTCGGCGAGCCGGATCAGGTCGCCGGCGGCACTCGTCCGCGCCGGCCGCCGCGACTCGATCAGCAGCATCAGTGCCAGCAGGCCCAGCGCCTCCGGTTCGTCCGGCATGAGTTCGGCGAGTACGCGGCCCAGCCTGATCGCCTCGGCGCACAGCTCCGCCCGGACGAGTTGCTCTCCCCCGCTCGCGGCGTACCCCTCGTTGAAGATCAGGTAGATGACGGCCAGCACTGCCCGCACGCGATCCGGGAGGTCAGCTTCGTTCGGCACGCGGTACGGGATCCGGGCGTCGCGGATCTTGCCCTTCGCCCGCACCAGCCGCTGCGCCATCGTGGGCTCGGGCACCAGGAACGCCCGGGCGATCTCGGCGGTGGTGAGCCCGCCCAGCAACCTCAATGTGAGCGCCACCCGGGCCGCCGGGGCGAGTGCGGGATGGCAGCAGGTGAAGATCAGCCGCAGCCGGTCGTCGCGCACGGCGCCCTCCTCGAGCGGTTCGCCGTCCGCGTGCAGCAGGGCGGCCTGGGCGTGCCGGTCCGCACGGGACGCTTCCCGCCGGAGCCGGTCGATCGCGCGGTTGCGGGCGGTGGTGATGATCCAGCCCGCCGGGCTGGGCGGAAGCCCGGCGTCCGGCCAGCGCTCGACGGCGGCGACGAACGCGTCCTGCACCGTCTCCTCGGCGAGCTCGATGTCACCGAGGACGCGCACCAGCACCGCGACCGCGCGGCCGTACTCCGCGCGGAACACGCGTTCGATCTCCGCCGTGGTGATCGCCGGCATGAGCGTGAGACCCGGGAACTCGCGAGACCTGGCGGGACTAGAGGTGGTCGCCCGGCTCGCCCTGGAACGGCCGTACCTCGATCGGCAGCCGAGTCGCCCTGGCTGCCTTGCGCCCCCATTCCAGCGCCTCGTCCAGGTCCTCCGCGGCGATGATCGACAGGCCACCGACGTGCTCCTTGCCCTCGACGTACGGGCCGTCGGTGGTGAGGAGTTCGCCGTCGTCGTAGCGGACCACGGTGGCCGTGGTCGGCTCGTGCAGGCCGCCGGCGAAGACCCATGCGCCCGCTTCGCGGAGTTCGTCGTTGAACCGCGCGACGTCGGCCATGATCGGTTCGATGACCTCCGGCGGAGGCGGTCCGCCGTCGGGCTGCTGGATGCTGAGCAGATAGTGCTTCGTCACGGTGTCCTCCGGAGCTCTCTGGTTCGGTGTCGCCGGCGGGGACGCGTGCTGTTCAGTCTCCGTGCCGGTCACCGTCTACACGAACGCGACCCGCCCGGATCGACACCCACTCCCGGACGATCTTGTCGAGGTTGTCCGGCCCGGCTGGTACGTTCCCAAACATGTCGCGGCTGACCGTGGACCCGTCGGGCACGCACCTGCGTCTCGGCGAGGCTTTCTTCCCCCTGATCATGGACACGGCGTGGAGCAGCTTCGCCGACCCCGGCGAGGAGGAGTGGCGCAGCTACCTCGCCACCCGCCGCCGGCAGGGTTTCACCTGCGTGGCCGTGTCGGTGCTGCCGATCCTGCACGACCGGGACGAGCGCGCCGGTTCGCGGGAGCCGTTCGCCCTCGACGCGGCCGGGCACCCGGACTTCGACCGTCCCGACGACGACTTCTTCGCGCAGGCACGGGAGTTCACCCGGATCGCGCACGAGGACTACGGCCTGCGGTTGTTGCTCGTGGTGCTGTGGAACAACTACGTTCCCGGCACGTGGGCCGCGGCGCGCACGCCGTACGCCGTGATGACCGGCAAACAACGGAGTGCGTACGTCGAACGCGTCGCCCGCACGTTCGGCGACCTGAAGCCGATCTTCGCCGTCGGCGGCGACGACAACTACCGCGTTCCGGACGCGAACGCGGCCTATCTCGAGGCAGCTGCGCAGTTACGCGACGCCGCCCCACACTGCCTGCTCACCACGCACTCGGCTCCGCACGCCGACCTGCCCGACGACCTCGCCGATGCGCTGGACTTCTTCTGCCACCAGTCCGGGCACGACGTACGCAACGCCGACCTGCCGTGGCAGCAGGCCGCTCCCTACCTCGCCCGTTCCCCTCGCAAGCCCCTGCTCGCAGCCGAACCGGCGTACGAACAACACGGCAGGGTCAGCGGCCACGGCCGCTGGACCCGCGACGACGTACGCCGGGCGAGCTGGACCAGCGTGCTGGCGGGCGCCGCCGCGGGGATCGGGTACGGCGCGCACGGGATGTGGATGTGGCACACACCGAGCGCGCGGTTCACCTCCGGTGGCGCCTCGCTGGAGCCGTATCCGTGGCAGATCGCGCTCGGGTTTCCCGGTGCGCTGGACATCTCGCTGCTGGCCCGGTTGTTCGGCGACCATCGGCTGTACCGGCTCGCGCCCGCGCAGGAGCTGCTCACCGACGGAGCCGACGGAGCCGACGGAGCCGACGGCGCGAGTGAGGCGGTCCGGCTGGGTGCGAGCCCCGACCGGGACCTGCTCGTGCTCTACCTGCCGTACAGCCAGGATGCGGAGGTGCGGTTCGACCTGCGCGGCCATCGCCTCACCGGCTGGGACCTCGCCGAACGCGCCCCGCTCACCGTCGACCCGGTCTTCGAGGGCGGCCGGACCCGGCTGCGGCAGCTGCCGACCCTGTCCGACCAACTCGTCGTCGCCGAACGGACCACCTGACATGGCCGTCTCGTTCCGGCCCGGGCAGGTCGTCGTCCGCAGATGTGTGCATCCCGACGGCCGGCTGGCGACCGTGCAGTGCGCGCGGGTCGTCGCCGATGACGAGCGCGGGCTGGCGATCTGGATCGGTGCGGGCTCGACCCTCATGCGCCGGGTCGACCTGAACGGCGAGACCACAAGGCACCTGCCGTACGCCGAGGAACTCGCGATGCCCACCATGCTCGCACCCACGCCACACCAGCGCTTCGGCACGCTCATCCTCACCCCGAGCAGCACCGGGCACTCGGCTGGGGACTCGGCTGGACACTCGGTGGCGTGGGCATTCGACGCACCCGGTGAGCTGCACGGGTGGTACGTCAACCTGGAGTCGCCCGTACTCCGGTGGGACGGCGGCATCGACGTGTTCGACTTCGCCCTGGACGTGCTCGTGCAGCCTGATCGCCGGTGGGAGTGGAAGGACGAGTCCGAGTTCGCCGAGCAGACCGGGCATCCGCTGTTCTGGAGTCCGGCGGAGGCGGAGGTGATCAGGGCGCGGGCGGAGGCCGTCACGCGGACGATCGACCGCGGCGAGTTCCCGTTCGACGGGACGTGGTGTGACTACCTGCCCCAGCAGGGGTGGGGTCCCACACCCCTGCCGACCTGGTGGGACCTTCCCACCCTGGCGCCGCCGCGCGCCGGGATGATCGCGGTCGGCCTCGGGCAGAACTCCGTTCCGAGGTAGATACGGTGGCCGGATGCCCGACAGCATTCGGTTTCAGCCCGCCACGCCGGACGTCGCGGAGGCGGTGCTCGACGCGCTCGTTCGCAGCCGTGAGCACATGCGGCCCTGGGATCCGGACCGCCCCGCCGACTTCTTCACCGTGGGGGCGCAGGCGGAGCGTCTCGCCCACCCCGACGTTCGCCGCTGGCACCTGGTCGACGGCGACCGGATCGCCGGAGAGTTCACGTTGTCCACGATCGCGCTCGGCGGGTTCCGCAGCGCGAACCTGGGCTACTGGATCGACGTCGGCTACACCCGGCGCGGGCTGGCGACCCGCGGAGTGGAGCTGGTCTCTCGGGCGGCCCGGGACGAGCTGGGCCTGCACCGCGTCGAGGCGTCCACCATCGTCGCGAACGTCGCGTCCCAGGGAGTGTTGCGCAAGTGCGGGTTCGAGCAGTTCGGCACCGCGCCGCGCTGCCTCTACGTCGCCGGCGAGTGGCAGGACTGCCACCTGTTCCAGCGGATCCTGCACGACGACCCACCGCCGTCCTGAGCCGTGCTGCCCTGACCGGTGGAATGCGGATGACCGGGGCCGGGTTGCCGATGGCGTACGCACTCATTCGATGAGACCGCCCGGTGAGGAGCCCGACAATGACGGCCGTACTGCCCGAGGACCTGAAGAAGCTCGTCGACGAGGAGAAGGTGTTCGCGACCGTCGCCACCCTGCTGGCCGACGGGCAGCCGCACCTCACCGTCGTCTGGGTGAAGCGCGAAGGTGACGACCTGATCTTCTCCACCACCGAAAGCCGGGTCCAGGGCAGGAACCTCGCCCGCGATCCCCGGATCAGCGTGCTGATCAGCCCACCGGGCAAGCCCTACACGTACGCGGAGATCCGCGGCCGGGCGACCATCGTGCCCGACCCCGAGAGTCAGCTGCCCGACGAGCTCTCCCTGAAGTACATGGGAAGCACGTTCGGCGAGCGGAACCCCGACTCGGCGAAGGAGACCGACCGGATCATCGTGCGCGTCACGCCGGAAAAGCTCACCCACTGGCCGAAGTAGGCGCAAGCGTAAGCGCCGCGGTCCGCGCGCGTGTCGCGTCGTCTCCTTCCGGTTTTCACAAAGAATCTTCCAAAGGTTCGCAACCCCCTGGGTGGCTCACGGCTTCTGCTCACTGGGCCCGGGCGAGACCGGTCCCGGCGTTCTCAAAGGACGCTCTGAAGCACTCATGGGGGGACCACCTTGTACAAGAAGATTGCGGCCGTTCTGGCCACCTGCGTTCTCGCAACACTCGGAGTTGTCGGCATCGCCACCGCGAACGCTGATGACCTCAACTGCTCCGACTTCAGCACACAGCAAGAGGCGCAGACCGTCCTGGAGAAGGACCCGTCCGACCCGAACGGTCTTGACCGGGACAATGACGGGATCGCCTGCGAGAACCTGCCCTCCGGCGGCTCGAGCAGTGGGCACAGCAGCAAGGGCAACAACAACAGCCGCGACAACTCGGATGACGCCGACGACAACGGTGGCATCCGGTTGCCGTCGCTGATCCACACCGGCGGCGGGGCGACCGCCTGACAGGCTGAACGAGCGTGAGCGGGCGTGGGCGATCCCCACGCCCGCTTCGTCGTCAACCCAGCCTTGTCAAAGTGTCAGGTCTTGGAGAGCCACACCCACATGCGCCGCTTCGTAGCATCGCTTCTCGTTGCGCTACTTGCCTCGGTCCTTCTTGTCGGCTGTGGCGGTGCCTCCGAACCTGCCGCGTCGCCTGGCGTGGCGAACGCCGTCGCGTCCCGGCGGGTCGCTTCGTCCGACGAGTCCGCCACCACGCGCAAGATGCCACGCAACATCACCAGGGATCAGGGCGCTGATCCGGCCGTGCTCACCATTCCTGCCATCGACGTGGATGCCAGCATGGTCGGCGTCGGGCTCCTGCCTGACGGGGAGATGCAGACTCCGGCGTACGACTCCAACCAGGCGGGTTGGTACGTCGAAGGACCACGGCCTGGCGAGCCCGGACCGGCGGTGATCGTGGCCCATGTCGACTCCAAGACCGGTCGTGACGTCTTCTACCGGCTCCGCGAACTCCGACCCGGCGACCGGATCACCGTGACAGACTCCGCCGACGGGCGCCACACCTTCACTGTCCAACGCCTCGAACGCGCCGAGCGGAACGCACTTCCGTACAGCCGGATCTGGAACAAGGACAAGCGCCCGGTCCTCCGGTTGATCACCTGCGCCGGCACCTACGACCGCGCCAACGGCGGCTACCAGCAGAACCTCATCGTGTACGCCCGTTGACCTGCTGGTCACCTATCCAAGGCCCGAGTGACTGCGTGGAAGACTGTGCCTTCGTGAACGACGTGCTTGCGTTACCGGTGGAGAACGCCGACGGGTCTGCGCTGTTGGGTTTCGAGCGGGCGACCGAGGCTGACCTCGCCGGGCTGGATCCGTCCGTACCGTTGACGGCCTCGCTCGTCGTGCTCTGGCATGGCGACAGGTGCCTCATGGTCTTCAACCGGTTCCGGCAGTTATGGGAGTTGCCGGGCGGCATGATCGATCCGGGTGAAACCCCTCGCGAGGCCGCCGTACGTGAGCTCGAGGAGGAGAGCGGGCAGCGGCCGGACAAGCTCGACCTCGCCGGCGTGGCCCTGGTGACCTGTGCACCCGACGACCGGCGAGAGTTCCTCGCCATCTACCGAGGGCGAGTGGACGCGCCCGTTCCGTTCGTACCGAACGACGAGATGTCCGGCGCGACCTGGTGGCACCTGGCTGAGAGACTCACCGACCTGACACCCATCGACGCCGCCCTCGCCCGGTTGCGCCCCGTGGAGTAGGCCGGGTGAGGTGAACGGGTCAGGTTTCGTTCGTGGCGACCACGGTGGCGAGGAAGTCCCGCGTGTCGCGGAGCCGGTGCCGCAGATCCGCGTAAGCCGACGGCCCGTCGTTCCCTGTCCTGATCCGCAGCGCCTCGGTGAGGATCGGGGACCATCGCGGCCCGAAGGCATCGGCCTCCACCGCCCACCGGCCGGCACCGCCCTTGGAGTGCAGCCGACCGGTGACCAGCAGGGCGTGCAGGCGAACGGATCCGAGCACGCACCACTCCACGAACCAAGGATCGACCGCGCGGTTCGGTGCGGTCTCGGCGAGCCGGTCCAGGTCGCCCACCCACCTTTTCCAGTACGTCCGCAGGTTCGTGCGGGTGTTCGCGAGCAGCGTGGGCTCGTCCGTCCACACGCCGAGCTCCCCGATCCCAGGCCCGCGCACCGCCACGCCGTACTCGGCCACCTCGTGCCACGTCACCAGGGACAGCATGTGACGTCCACTGGGCTCGAAGGTGGCCTGGTGACAGCCGGGAACGTCCGGGCATCGGTTCGGATCAGTGGCGAGGTCCGCGCGAAGCAGGTACGCGCCGTCGAAGTACGGGCGCGGGTGGAGCTGGTCCAGTCCCTTGTGGACGCCGGCCAGCGCCGTGACCTCCGAATCGGCGGGACGGTGCGAGGTCACCGCGACGAAGTCGATGTCACTGTTTCCGGGACGGAAATCACCCAGCGCCGTGGACCCGTGCAGATAGAGTCCATCGACAAGACCTGGAACGGCCGCTTCGACAAGCCGTAGATAGGTGTCCGTGACCTCGTGCACCTGCGCAGGCAGCGACATGCTCCGTCATCCTAGTGGGGTTGATCATGCCCGGAGAGTACGAGATCCGAACGCCCACTCCCGCCGACGCCGACGTGCTCGGTGAGGTGCACGTTCGGGTGTGGCGCGAGGCGTACCAGGGGCTGGCATCGCAGGAGTATCTCGACCAGCTGGATTCCCGACGATCGGCGGAGCGGTGGAAAGCCATGCTGCGCGAGCGGCCTGACGGCGAGCTCGTACGACTGGTCGGCGTGCACGAACATCAGATCGTCGGGTTCGTCGCCGCCGGGCCGCCTCGCGACGACAATCCGCCGACCCCCAGGGAACTCCAGGCCATCAACATCCTGGCTGCCCACCACGGTACCGGCCTGGCCGACCGGCTCCTGACCACAGCTCTGGGGACTCCCCCGCATACCTGTGGGTGATGGAGGGCAACGAGCGAGCCATGGCGTTCTACCGCCGGTACGGGTTCGCGGCCGACGGCGAGACGAGCCGGCACGAGTCGACCGGCACGACCCTGCTCCGGATGATCCGGCGATGACCGGTGACGACCCGGTGATGAACGTACGGCGGTTCTGCACGACGGACGCGCCGGCCGCGTGGGCGTTGGCCGACCTGCTCAGGATCGGCGACCCGGCCGACCGATCGGTTCCCGTACCGCTGCCACCCGCGAGCCGGTCCGGATTTGCCGACCTGGCCGACATACCTGCGTACTTCCTCGACGCCGGTGGCGAGTTCCTGATCGCCGAGATCGACGGACACCTTGTCGGCATGGGCGGCATACGCGCGACTGACGAGGAACGGGCCGAGGTCAAGCGGCTGCGCGTACATCCGGCGATCCGTCGTCAGGGCGTCGGCCGAGCGCTGATGACCGCGTTGGAGCGGCGCGCCGTCGAACTGGGCAAGCGGGAGCTGCACCTGGACACCGCCGACCAGCCGGACTCGATCGCTTTCTACCTACTACGCGAAAACCCTTGAGCCCGCGCCGTCATGTCGCGCCTAGCCGACCAGTCGGACGGAAACCGATTGCGTCTCGGCCGACGAGATTGCCAGGATGCGGCCGTGATCCACGTACGGCGGTACCAGTCCTCCGACCGGCCGCAGATTCGCACGCTGCACGACCGCGTGTGGCCGCCGTGGCACCAGGGTCCGGAACCGCCTGGCTGGTTCACCGATCTGGAACGCATCGAGGAGTGTTACCTCGCGTTCTGGGTTGCTGTCGAGGAGCGCAACGGGTCCGAAGTGCTGGTCGGCATGGTGGGGGCGGACCTGCCGGGCGCTGACGTCCCGCCGCGCCTGGTCGAAGGACGTACCCGGTTGGCCCATCTCAGCCGCATGCGGATCGCGCCGGAGTGCCGGAGGCAGGGAGTCGGCGCTCGCCTCTGCAACACCTTGATGGACTGGGCCGTCGCGAACCAGCTGGAAGCCGTTGTGACCAACACGCCGTCGAACAACCCGCCCGCGCGCTCCCTCTATCGCAAGGCCGGGTTTACCGAGGTCGGGACGACGGTCGTGGGACCCGCGGAGCTGATGTGGTTCGACCTGCCCTTCCAGGGCGATGTTCGTATTCTCTGATCCGGCTGAGGGCATGCCGTCAGTGGTTCTCGGCCCGCGCGTGTCGGCCAAGTCGACAAGGGAGTTCCGCCAGTGAGCTGATCACCTGGATCCCGTGCTCGCTCGCCGCGCCCAGCACGCTCACGCCCGTACGGTCCAGCCAGTACGCCTGCAGGCCGGCATCGCGCGCTCCCACCGCGTCCACGGCGTACTTGTCGCCGACGTAGGCGACCTCGCCAGGTGGCAGCCCGAGCAGCGCGCAACCGGCCAGGAAGATGCTCGGGTGCGGCTTCGCCGTTCCGTGCGACTCCGAGCAGAGGATCGTGTCGCCGAAGTACGCCAGCAGGCCGATGTGTTCCAGCTTGCGCAGCTGGTGGTCGTGCGAGGAGTTCGAGATCACGCCGAGGCGGTAGGCGGCGGCGAGGGACTCCAGCAGTGGCGCGGCATCGGGGAACGCCGCCCACCTCGCGTCGCGCTCGGACACGTAGCCCGCGAACCACGCAGCCGCCTCCGAGTCGGAGATTCCGCCGTCCGGGAGGTGCCCGAGGTGGGCGAGGAACCGCCTGGTCCGGGAGAGTTGCTGCTCGACGAAGGTCTGCTCGCCCGCCAGGAAGCACTCGTGCTCCTCGTCCACGAACCGCCGCCAGACAGCGACGAGTTCCTCGGAGTCGGAGGCGTGATCCAGGAGGCCGAGGGCGGCCAGGTGCGCGAGCAGACCGGAGCGTTCGGAGGAGGTGTAGTCGAAGAGCGTGTCGTCGACATCGAACAGAACTCCGCGTACGGGCACCGGACCGGACGGCATCGATCCTGATGACACGGGAGACGTCGGCAGCTCGCTTGTCATCGCGGCAGGCGCCCCTCACGGATGGCTCGGTCAGCTTCGGATCAGCCCCATCCTGACATGTCGGCGTGGTCGGGGGGTGTGGAGTTCCCCCCATCATTTCGTGCGCCTGGCCACGGCTCGGCAGGATCGGTGACCTGATGTGTGCGGGCGTACGCCTCCGGTCAGTCTGGCAGTCCGTCAGCCGTCACTCATCGCCAACTGTTTCCGCGCCCTGGACAGCGTCACCAGGCCGTATGCGGCGAACGCCGGTTTCAGCGGAGCCCACTCGCCCACTCGGTAGTCCCGCGACCGGACCATTCGAGACGCGAGATCGGGTCGCTGGCGCCGAAGGTAGAGCCGTGCCTTCAGGGCGTGGAGCGGGTTGGAGACGAACTTGATGCGCTCGGCGTCCTCGATCAGCGGGACGGCGTTCCCGACGTTCTCCCAGGTCGTACGCGACTTCTCCTCCAGTACGACCTCGCCGGTGAACCCGCGATCTTCGACGGCGTAGCGCGCCATCACCGCCGCCTCGTGCGGCCCGCCGCAGAACACCACCCGCGACGACGGCGCCGCCGGATCGACCGAACGCAGCCCGGCCCGTACCCTCCAGCGGTTCATCGCGTTCGCCCGCGCGTGGTCCGGGTTGCGATAGCCGAGTACGACGACGGCCTCCGCCCCTCCCCGGTCAGGGTTGGTCAGGTGGCGCGACGCCCGCCAGTGAACGGCTTCCGCCCACACCACCGCCAGCGCTGCGACCGCGGCGCACCCCAAGGTCGAGCGCAGGGGGGTCACACGTCCTCCCGGTCAGATCGTTCGCGTCGTCACATCATCCACGCCCTGCCCTCGAACCTGTTCGCGGCGTGTCCGGGGCGCACACACTCGTACGTCCGTTTACGATCTTGCCGCGTAACGGCCCCTTCGGCATCCGCACATGCCGACCCGCCAAGCGCTCAGCGGCCAACGGAGCGCGACGCTGGAGGGCGCCCCGATGTCAGTTACGCCGATTCTCCTGGTCGACGGTCACAACCTGCTGTGGCGGGCGTGGTTCGGTTTCCCCGCACGGATCCGGAGCCGCGACAGAACTCGGGACGTCACCGGGGTGTTCGGATTCTTCGCCCTGCTGCGGGTGGCGATCCGCGAGCTACCCGCATCGCCAGAGGTCGTGGTCGTCTTCGACGGCGAGAACGCCTGGGACGAACGAACGCGGGTCGACCCCTCCTACAAGGCGCAACGGCCGACCGGCGACGAGGCGATGGCACCGATCCGGTCCCTCGCCGACGTCGAACGCGGGCTGGATCGGTTGGCCGTGCGGCACATCTGCGTGGACACCGCCGAGGCGGACGACATCATCGCCGGCATGGTCCAAAACTGCCGGCGACAGACACCGGGGCGGGACGTCTGGATCATGTCCGCCGACCGCGACTTCCATCAACTGCTGGACGAACGCACACGGATCCTCAACCCTCTCCGTCGGCCAGGCCATCGCGTCGTCGATCACTTCGAGGTCGAGGATCGCTTCGGCGTGACCCCCGCACAGTGGTGCGACCGGACCAGCCTGGTGGGTGATCCGTCCGACGGGATCCCGGGGGTTCGCGGTGTCGGCCCGATCACCGCCGCCCGCCTGCTCGCCGGCGGCCTGACGATCGAGAACCTGCCGGACTCGGGCCGGCTCACGGGCAAGGTGGGCGAACGAGTCCGCGACGCGCTGCCCGACGTCGTGCGGTGGAAGCAGCTGATCCGGATGCGGGCAGACCATCCGGTGCCGGCCGGACTGGTCGCTGGTTCGCCGACTCCGGAACTGCCCGCAGCGCCGGGGGTTCTGGACCTCCTCGGCCTGTGGTGAGCCGGAGCACACGGTCGTTCCGCGGCCGGTCACATCCACAGCACGCCGTCCTCCTCGTGTTCCCGCACACGGAAGGCGATCATCCGGCGCAACAGGTCACTCGGAACGGTCTGGCCGTACGGGAGCTTGACCGAACCCTTCCCCGTGGTGAATCCACCGAGGTCGGCATCGAATGCCGCGCGGGTGCTGGGCGTGAAGACGATGTTGGCGTGCTTCGTGTAGCCGTTGACGACGAAGAGGATCGTCCCGGACGGGTGGAGCCATGTGGGTGAACCCCACCTGATCGCCTCGCTCGCCTCGGGAGCCGCTTCACGTGCCAGGACGCACAACGGATCGAGCAGCTCACGGCCCTGCCCGGTGAAGCCGCCGACGTACTCGTCGATCGTTTGCGGTCTGCCCACTGCGGCAGTCTGGCACGCCGCACCGACCACGAAGAGCTGAATGGAGGCGCGTGGGCGCTGGTCAGCCCGTCTACCCCGGGTACGGTGAACGACGTGGCAACGAGAACAGAACCAGTACGTGCGCTACCGGACGAGCTACGGGACCTCATCGCATCCGGGCCGATGGCTCATCTCAGCACCATCAATCCCGACGGCAGCCCGCAGGTGTCCGTCATCTGGATCGGGCTGGACGGCGACGAGATCGTCAGTGGTCACATGGGTCGGTACGCGAAGATGCGCAACATCGAACGCGACCCGCGCGTCGTGTTGTCGTTCGACGCGCCGAGGACACCGGGCGTCTTCCTCAACCCGTATGCGGTGTTGCGCGCCCGGGCCACCATCGTGCCGGGGGAAGAGGCGTGGGACCTGCTGAACCGCCTGGCCAAGGTCTACATCGCTCCCGACGCGGAGTTCCCGGCACCCAGAGGGCCCGGCTTCGTCCTCCGCTACGCCGTCGAACGCATCGGCGGGGTCGGCCCCTGGGCTTCGAACTAGACCAGGGGATTCAGCTCGCGGGTCACTCGTCGGTGTGGCTGTTGACGTTGATCACGTTGCCGTCGGGAGCGCGTACGAAGAACCTGCGAATGCCCCAGGGCTCGGTGGTGAGCGGGTAGACGATCTCGTAGCCGCGTCGTTGCGCGTCCTCGTACGCCGCCTCGATATCGTCGCCGACGGCGGCCGAGATCACCGAGTCGACCGGGGCGGTGGCGTCGCGGGTGACGAGCTGCACGACGGCCTGGCCGTCCGGGGACTGGAAGTTGGCGACCCAGCCCATGTTGAACGCCTCGACGCTCAACCCGAGGTAGTCGGTGTAGAAGTCGCGGGCATTGCCGATGTCCGGGACGGACAGGTTGGCCCTGATCTCGGTGACCTGCATGAGAGGCTCCTTTCTCAGCAGCGGTACGCCGAAGTCATTCTGTTCCGTTCCGACCCGTCGAGCCAGCGCAGCACGCGTAACAGACGAGAGCGGACACGAAGACGACCTCGGCTCCGGACTCCGCCAGCCAGGGCGCGGTCGAGCAGCGAGCGGGCCGCTCCTTGCCCGCGGGATTCCGGCTCGACGACGAGTTCCTCGACGGTTCCGTACGCGCTGTGGTACGGCGTCGTCGGTCGTACGGTGCCCGTGTGGAGGGAGCTGGGCAGTGACGGCGGACTCGACGCGGGTGTCCACCGCGGCGAGTGGGACGGGCAGCCCTACGTCGTGAGCCGTTGGCGGATGCTCCTCGACGTACTGGAGGAGAACCTGATGCACACCGGCCACGCCGACGTCCTCCGCGAAGCCGTCGACGGCCTACGGGGCAACGGCCCGCGATGAAGGACCGTTGGAGACACGTGGTCGGGATATCCGCTCGTCTGGCGGCGAACGTCGCCGTAACCTCGGCGCGACCGGCTGAGCAGAAGGGTGGATCAGATGGACGGCGCTGTCGAGGGCGGCGTCACAGTCGAACGCGGGGAGCGGGCGGCACCGACCCGTGAGCTGCTGTCTGCCGTCTGGAGGACGTACGAACTGGACGGGGAACCCCCTCTCGGTGCCACGTCCGGCAGGCCTGGAGACCTCGGCATCCGGGACCTCGGTGGCAGTTCGAGCCTCAACCTGCTCGTCGAGCGAGCCGGCCGTACAGCGGTGGCTCGCGTCTACCTGCCCTGGGTCGACTCGACCAGGCTGACCGACCTGCAGCGGATCCGCGGCCTGATGCGTGAGGCGGGCGTACCCACCCCCCGCGTTCTTCCCACCGCGAACGGCCATCCGTGGTCGTCGTTCGAGGGACGTCTGGTGGAGCTGGAGGAGTACGCCGAACACGACGCCGTGCGCGGATCCGTTCATGGGACGACCTCAGTCTCGACGTGGCGCGCATGTGTGACGAGGCCGAGGAACTGGCCGGAATCGTCGTGGCTGCTGAAACCGCTCGTCCACCGACGCATCGGCAACTGGTGCACGGCGACTTCTGGGACAACAACGTGTTGTTCCGCTCGGGGCGGGTGGCCGCGGTGCTCGACCTCGATTTCCTCGGCCACCGCCCCCGGGTCGACGATCTCGCCCTGACGCTCTTCTTCGCGGACCAGACGCTCCTGCCGGGACCGGATGAACGCATCCCCTTGCTGCGTGAGTTGATCGACCACTATGACAGTGGACTCGACCAACCGCTGACGCCGGAGGAACGGGCGGCCGTCCCGGCAGCGCTCGCACGCCAACAGCTGTGGGTATTCGGGCACGTTGCCTGGCTCGACGAGAAGCCAGCGAAGAGCCTTGTCGAGGTCATGGTCGGCGAGGTCCGTCGCAGTCTCCCGATCGCTCACGACCTCCCCGCCTGGCGTGCCGCCTTCGCTGCGGTGAGACCGTGAACGATCGGACGAACGTCCTTCGCTGCGGTGGATCTGCCTGCACATGATCGAGGAGTACGCCCGCCACAACGGGCACGCGGACCTTCTCCGCGAATGCATCGACGGCACCACAGGCGAGTAACCTGCCGGAGGTGCGGCCACGGTCAGGCGGAGACTCTGCCGCAGTGCAAGGAGAGCCAGTCTCTGTGGGAGCGGGTCCGGCGTACGTCCCGGATCTCGAAGCCGGCAGAATCCAGTAGCGCAACGAGTTCACCCTCGAGGTGGTAGGTGAACCAGCGCCGTTCGGTGGCTCCGTAGTTCGACGCGATCTCCCAGCCCGCGCCGCCGCCTTCGGCTACCGACAGGTAAAGGTGTCCCCCGCCGCAGACCACGCGGGCGAACTCGCCGATGACGGTCGGCGCCATCTCGCGTGGGATGTGCAGCAACGCTGCCTGGCACCAGACGGCATCAACCGATCCGGTACGAAGCGGCAGCTGCCGCATGTCGGCCTGCGCCATGCCCGGCAGCCCGCCGGCGCGGAGCTGCCCGAGAGACAGGTCGAAGCCGGCCACTCGAAACCCGCGCTCGCGAAGGAGCCGGGTCTCCCGGCCGGGTCCGCAACCGACGTCGGCAACGACAGCCCCGGCAGGCAGGCAAGCTGCCATTGACGCGACGTTCTCCAGAAGCTGTGGGTAGCCGAGCGAGTTCTGCCGGGCGTACTCCCCGGCGATCACGTCGTACGTCTGCTGGGTCTCTGCAAGCGGCTCGCGCACGCCAAGGCTCCACACTCACCAGAACGACGGGCTGGCCGGTGGTACGTCGTCCAGGAAATCGGTGACCATCGGCTCGAGCACCCGCACGGCTCCGGAGATCGAGACGTGCGACGTGGCAGGAAGAACGACGAGCCTGGCTTGGGGGATCTCGGAGAGCATTCCCGACGCTGCCGCCTCCTCGTCACCTCCACCGCGCAGCTTGAACATCGCCACGGCGTGCTCGGGCCTAACCCCGTCCGCGTCCCCGATGATCACCATCGTCCGGGCCTGGATCGACCGCAGCTGATCGTCGGTGATGTGCTGGTCCTCGAAGTTCAGCACCCTCATCTTCTCGACCCAGGCATCGAACGCCCCGGGATCATCCGTGTGCTTCCGGAAGGCCTCACCGACCGGCGTGTCCTTGAAGATCTCACCGGTGAGGTTTTCTAACGCTCGCAGGACCGAGGGGTACCACCCGTCCTGACGATAGGTGGCGGACAGCGTGACGAGTTTGCCGACGAGCTGGGGGTGTCGCAGCGCCAACTGCAACGCGACTCCTCCGCCCTGTGAGTAGCCCATCACGTCGGCTCGGTCGATCTCCAACGCCTGCAGCAAAGCCGCGGCGTCGTCGCCGAACTGTTCGTACGACATCGCGCGCGGGGTATCAGGCGTACGGCCGTGTCCTTGCTGGTCGAAGACGATGACCGGACGCCTGGCGCCGAAGGCACTCGCCCACTGCCTCATCGTGTCGGCGGCCATGAAGGCGCCGGGAATCAGCAGCAACGGCATCGTCTCGGAGGCACCCAGCTCACCGTGCACCTCGTAGTACAGCTGGAGGTCGTTGATCGGAAGCTGTCCACTGCGCGAAGCCTTCATGCCGGGAGGATAGCCATTGCATCTCTCGCCGGTCAGCGTCCATCCTCGATAAGTGCTCACGATTTCTCGGTAACAGGAAGGGAGACCGATCCGTGGCCGGCGATGGAACCGATGGCCCTCTGCGGAGGATCGAGCGCGAGGCGGGACTGCCGGGCCTCACAGGTGCGCTGTCCGGGCTTCGACCGAGCGACCTCCAGACTCTCCTCCTCGAGGTGTTCCGTCGGAGGGCTGCCGAGACGAGCCCGTCCAGCCTGCTGCGTGCCTACGATCAGAACCGCTTCGTCCGTCCGGCGTCAGTGTCGGCAACTCGGCTGGCCGAGCTGGACACCATCGCTCTGAAGCTGCTGCAGGAGGCGGGTTGGGCGGTCGTGGAGCTTTCACCGATCGCAGCGCTCGGCACCGTTTCGGTCCTCGGGCCCATCGACCAGCACAACGTCGTCTCGGCCTTGCGCGGCTGCGAGGTGATGGCCGACGTGACCAACTCCCTCGCCCTCGAGTGCGCCGTACGACGCCGGGCCCTGCTACGGGCGCAGCGTCGGTCGAGCGAGCTGGTGAGGGTCGGCTCAGTGGCGCGGGTTGTCCGCGGGCAGCACTTCGGTGCGGCCGGGGCCACACCACACTTCCGGCTACTGGGCCTGTGCACGGCGGGGCGCGACGAGGGTTCGCTCGGCTTCGAACGCCGATCACTTTCCGAGCATCTGGCCGCACACGTTCGGCTGACAGAAAGATTCCGACAGGCCGGCTTGGGGGTGGGCGCGGTTCGCGTCAGCCTCACCAACCTCGGAGACAAGCAACACAGATCGGCCTGGAACGCCGTGCGTGACGAGCTCCGGGGCCGGTTTCCATCAGTGGACATCGACTACGACGACTCCGGCGCGACCGGCGGCAGCTACTACGAACACCTACGTTTCCATGTGTACGCCGAGTTGTCGTCAGGTCCGGCGTTGAAGCTGTCGGATGGTGGTTTCACCAGCTGGACGCGCAAGCTTCTCGGCAACGCAAAGGAACGCCTGCTCATCAGCGGTATGGGACTCGAACGCCTCGGTGCCGAGCCGGCGACCAGTCGACCGGTCGAGAGCGTGGTGCACGTTCGAGATGTTCAGTAGCCTGACGAACTGCCTCATTGCCTGTCCGGACCCTGGGGAGATCTCGTTGCGCTGGTTCGTACGCCTGTCTCGTCGGCTCGCGGTACTCCTGGCCGTCGCCACGCTGCCCACCGCCGTCGTCGCGTCCGCCGCGCTGGCCCAGCCGGCCCAGCCGGCACGAGGGCCAAGGTCCGGGCCGCCGACCACGCTGAGGATCCTCGCGTTCAACATCTGGCTGGAGGGCACCGGCGCCCCCGACGGCCTCGACCACGTGGTCGAGACGATCCGGATGGCCGACCCGGACGTGATCCTCCTGTCGGAGGCCGGCGCGGCGACGAACGCGATCGCCGAGGCACTCTCGACGCCGGAGAAGAAGTACTACGCGGCTTCCTCCGACGACGCCGGCATCGTCTCGGCGTTCCCGATCATCGACGAGGCCGATCTTCCGTACGCCAAGAAGGCCGTCCTCGACATCCACGGCCGAGAGGTGACGACGTACGCAGCGCACCTGTACTACCGCAACTACGCGACCTACCTCCCCCGCGGCTACGGCGGTGGCGTCGACGAGCCCAGCGAGTTCGCGAAGTACGACTGGGACAAGCTGCCCAACGGCCCCGTGCTCGACGTGGGCAAGGTCCTCAAGGTCAACGCGGACTCCGGCCGGCCCGACGTGATCGGCCGGATCGTGGCGGACGCGGCCGGAGAGCGCGCGATGAGGCGGGCGGTGTTCCTCGGCGGTGACTTCAACGAACCGTCGGTCCTCGACTGGACCGCGGCGACCGGCTCGCTGTTCGACCACCAGGGGCTCACGATCCCGTGGCAGACGACCGCCCTACTCCAGGACGCGGGGTACGTCGACGCCTACCGCAGCGAATACCCCAACCCGGTCACGCACCCTGGGTTCACCTGGCCCTCCGACAACCCGGACAAGGCGGTGTCCGACCTGACCTGGGCGCCCGACGCCGACGAACGCGACCGGATCGACTTCATCTTCCACCGGCCCGCGCCCGGGGTGCGGCTCGTCGGCGCGGGCATCGTCGGGCCGCGATCGACGATCGTGCGCAGCGAACGCGTCGTCGAGGACACCGACGACAACTTCCTGCCGATCCCCGAGCACTGGCCGAGCGACCACAAGGCGGTGCTGGCGACCTACCGGCTGGCCGGGCCTCCGCCGCGCCGCTGAGGCGCACTCGGCACCGCTCAGGTGTCGTACTCGTCGGGCAGGCGCATGTTCGGCCCACCGACGTGCAGACCGAGCGGGGTGAGATCGAGGTAGTGGTAACCGTTGTGGAACTCCTCGATGCCGCGGCCGTAGGTGGAGTACGTGTGGAACACCTCGTCCCCGACCCGCAGGAACGCACTGATGCCCGGCAGCTCGGAGCCCCGCATCTCCTCCGTCCACGGGCCGCCGCCCCAGGGCGTTCCGGCCTGGGCGAGTTCCTCCTCGGTACGGAAGTGCAGCAGTACCGGTGCCACCCGGTCGTCGAGGGTCGCGTGGAAGTCGTAGTTGAAGTCGCTGCCGTAGGAGGAGAACCAGGGAAACGTCCAGCCCATCCGTTCGCGGAACGCCGCGAGCTTGGGGTACGGCGCGCGGGACACCGCGACGAGCGAGGTGTTGCGTACGTGCACCTGCCGCAACCGGCCGATGCCGTCGGCGGCGGAGGAACAGCTCGGGCAGGCCGTGTCCCAGTCGGGCCCGAACATGAAGTGGTGCATGACGAGTTGCGGCCGGCCGCCGAACAGGTCGGGCAAACTCACAGTCCCATCCGGGCCCTCGAACGTATAAGGCTTGTCGATGCGGACCATCGGCAGCCGGCGCCGGTCGGCGTTGAGCCGGTCACGGGACCGGGTGACCTCCTTCTCCTTCGCCAGTAGGTCCCTGCGGGCGGTGACCCAGTCCTCGCGCGACACCACCGCGGGCAGGTTTCCCATCGTCGTCATCCGATCTCTCCCAGAATCTCTCGTCCAGCAAAGCGAAAGTGCGCTGACGGGTCAGTGGCATCCTGAGCATCCGGTCGCCGCGCCATTCCCGTCGGCGGTTTCCACACCGAGGTCGTCGGAGCGGCCGGCGTGCACGCGCGGCCACTGCGCGATCGGCCGCCCGTCGGTGCGGAACGGGTCGGCGCCCTTCGCCCAGCTCGGATCCGGCCATCCGTCGGGCGTGTCCTGCCAACCCTCCCGCCGGCCGTAGACGGTCAGGTCCAGCAGTCCGTAGGTGTTGTCCATCGCCTCCAGGCCACGGCCGGTCGTCCAGTAGGTCTCGAAGACCCGGTCACCTCGGCGCAGGTAGCAGACCATCGGCGCCGGCGAGCGGGGCCGGTCACCGAGCAGGGCGTCGAGCGAGTCGCGGGCGGAGTACCACGGCACGTCCCAGCCCATGAAGTCGCGGTAGCGCACGCTCGCGTCGTACGGGCCCTGGCACAGCGTCGCGTAGGTGACGTCCCGCGAGTGCAGGTAGGCCAGCTCGCGGACCTGGCCATTGAAGAACGTGCAGCCCTCGCACTGGCCGGGGGCCGAGTGGCCGTCGTGCCACATGTGGAAGTACGCGATCAGCTAGTTCGCGCCCCTCGAACACCTCCAGCAGGCTGATCGGGCCGTTCTCCCCGACCACCGTGATCGTCGGGTCGACCTCCACCATCGGCAGCCGCCGCCGGTCCGCCGCGAGCGCGTCCCCTTCGTGGGTGTACGCCTTCTCCCGGACCAGGAACGCGTCTCGTTCGGCCTGGTACGTCGCCCGGTCGACGACGCGCGGCACGGTACTTTCGGCTTTCGGTGCTTTCCCTCGGCGCGGTGGTCATGATCTCTCCTCGTTCGGCTGTGGACGTACCCACCGACGAACGGGACCCGCCGGGATTCGACATGGCGCCACGACAATTTCTGTCGCCGGTCCTAGAGTCGGGCGCAGAGGAGGTGCGCCCGTGAAGTACGCCCTGATGATCTGGCACGGCGAGGAGCACTCCGAGCCGCCGGAGGAGATCGACGAGTGGCCCGACCACAAGGCCTGGATGGACGACCTCGTCGCCCGGGGCGTTTTCAAGGGCGGCGCCCGGCTGCGGCCGACGGCCACCACGAAGGTACGGGTGCGGGACGGGGAGACCCTGGTGTCCGACGGTCCGTACGCGGAGACCAAGGAACTGATCGGCGGGTTCTGCATCATCGAGTGCTGCGCATCTGGACGAGGCGATCGAGATCGCGGCGGGCCACCCGTTCGCGGCGTTCGGCACGGTCGAGGTCCGGCCGGTCTGGGACTGTGACCGCGAGGCCGGAACCGAGGAGCCGTAGCGGGACGCTGCGGCGGCGACGGTCGAGGCGGCGGTCGCCCGGCGTTCACGCAACGAATGGGGCCAGGTGGTCGCGACCCTGATCCGGGTCACCGGCGACTGGGACCTCGCCGAGGAAGTGCCGCGGACGCGTTCGCCACCGCCCTCGAACGCTGGCGCCGCGACGGCATCCCGCGCAGCCCCGGCGCCTGGCTCACCACGACCGCACGCAACCGGCCGATCGACCGGCTCCGCCGCGAGGCCGACCGGGAACGCCAAGCTGCGAGAGGTCGCGCTGCCGTCGACCGTGACGTGACGAACTGGCGCCGACGACAGCGGCGTACCGGATGACCGGCTCCGGCTGATCTTCACCTGCTGCCATCCCGCTCTGCCGTTCGATGCGCCAGGTCGCGCTCACCCTGCGGACTCTTGCCGGGCTGACCACCGGCGGAGATCGCCCGTGCGTTTCTGGTCGCCGAGCCGGCGATGTCCAAGCGGATGACCCGGGCCAAGAAGAAGATCCGCGAGGCCGGCATCCCGTACCGCGTGCCACCGGCGCATCTGCTGCCCGAGCGGCACTCCCGCCGTACTCGCCGTGCTGTATCTGCTGTTCAACGAGGGGTACTCCGCGACGGCCGGCACGGACCTGATGCGGGCAGAACCTCAGCGCCGAGGCGATCCGCCTGGCGCGCTCCTGGCCACCTGATGCCGGACGAGCCCGGAGGACGCCGAGCCTGCTCGCGCTGATGCTGTTGCACGACGCCCGCCGTGCGGCACGCCTCGGCGCCGACGGCGAGCTGGTCACGTTGGACGGACAGGACCGTACGCGATGGGACCACGCGAGGATCGCGGAGGGCGTGGCCCTGCTGGACGGCCGCTGCGGCGTGGCGCGCCCGGGCGGTACCAGGTGCAGGCGGCGATCGCCGCCTGCCACGTCACCGCGGCGAAAGCGTCCGACGACCGACTGGGCGCGGATCGCCGCGCTGTACGGCGAGTGCTCCGGCGCGGGCGCCGTCGCCGGTGGTCGGCTGAACCGCGCGGTGGCGGTCGGGATGGCCGACGGGCCGGCGGCGGGCTCGCGCTGGTGGACGAGCTGGCCGCGTCGGGAGGCTGGCCGGCTACCACCTGTTGCCCGCCACGCGCGCCGACCTGTTGCGGCGACGGGCGAGGTCGAACGCGCCGCGGAGGCCTACCGCGAGGCACTCGCACTCGCCGCTCACCGACGCCGAACGCGACTACCTGCAAGCGCGGCTTGACGAGCTGTGAGAGCGGGTGTCCAGCACACGGGTGTTCAGCAGTCGAACGCCGACCAGCAGATGTCGTTGCGCAACCGCTGGTCGTCGAGGACGAGCTCGCGAATCTCCTCCGGAAGCTGGTCGCGCTGCCACTGGCACTCACGCCGTCCGGCCGCATCACTGTCGCCGTCAGGTGCGGCAGCACGTGCGGCCTTGATCGCGTACGCGGCGGCGCCCAGCTCGTGCGCGGCGACGTGCGCGACGACCGCGGCCTGGCCGGCCGCGTAGGCGGCGTTCCGCGCGGCCCCGCGCAGGTCTCGGGCCGCGCCCATCGCATGCCCGCCGGCCGTCCGCGCCTGCATCATCTTCACCTCACCGTGCACCCAGGCGCGGGCATGATCGATCGCCTGGCGCGGCCGCGGGTCATCTGGCCGTACCGACTCGAAGAGGCCGAGGACGTGCTCCGCGCACGACGCCGCCCACAGCGCAAGGAGTTGGTGGTCGGTGTCGGTGAGGGTGCCACCGCGGCGGATCGTCACGAAGCGAGGGTCGCGGACCTTCGGGAGGATCATTGTCGGCACTCCTCGTTACTCGCACGCTCTCGTAGCCGAGTAATCCTCGCATAACGTCGATTTCACAAGCGATGGCGACCGAACGAACCCCTTCTCGCTTTCAGTCGCGCGGCGTAGTGTGGGCGACTGAGGAATTGACCGTGAACCACGTCGTCCAGCAAACCGTCGGCCAGATGCGCGCCGGCGACCACCACTGTCTCAGCTTCGACACCGACGCTGAGCAGCGTGAGGTGCTCGGTTCCTACATCCGCAACGGGCTGGCACACCACGAGCAGGTGACGTACTTCGCTGCCGACGATCCCCTTACCGTGTTGGGATTTCTCCGCGAGGGCGGACTCGAGCCGGACGAGTACACGGCGAGTGGCCAGCTCCGGGTGATGGCACCCGGAGAGGCATACCTCGCATACCGGCCCTTCGATCCGGACGCGATGATCGAGGATCTGAAGCGGGCAGTGGAAAAGGCCGTCGCCGCGGGTTACCAGGGGCTGCGGGTCACCGGTGAGCCCCGCGTTCTTCGTGGCCGGCCGGGCTCGGACAAATGGCCCGAGTACGAACACAAAACCGCAGACGTTTTCATCGACGCGCCCGTGCTGGGCCTGTGCCAGTACGACCGTCGTGTCTTCACTCCAGCCGAGATCGCCGAGGTCGAATCTTTGCACACCCACACAGTTGTGCCGAATCCGCTCTACCAGGATCCCCGGTTGTCGATCTTCCGGATGTTCGAGCCGCCGGGCTATCGCATGGTCGGCGAGCTGGACATCGCGCAGGTGACCGCCTGGCTGGGCTGGATCAACCAGGCCGCCGCGGGCACCGATGACGACCTGCTGCTGAACCTCGCCGAGTTGCGGTTCATCGACGTCGCCGGAGCACGGATGCTGGCCCTGCTGTCCGAGCGGCTCGCCCAACGCGGCAGGCGTCTCGTACTCCATGCTCTGCAGCCCGCCCAGTGCATCGTGTTCCACATGGCCGGCTGGGACCGACTGCCCAATCTCGTTGTGGCGGAGGCACCGGCATGAGCGCCGGAGTGCTGAGCGGTTACAGGGGCCACTTCCACGAAGTCGGCTTCTACGCGTCGGACGAGGAGTTCCGAGCGCTGATCATGCCCTTCGTCGAGGACGGCATCACCATCGGGGAACCGGTCATCATCGGTTACGACGAGCGCAAGTCCGACCTGATCCGGTCCTGGCTGGACGACGACCCGTCGGCAGTCACTTTCAACACCGGCGGAAGCATGTACGCCACCCCCGCCCGGGCGATCGCGTCCTGGCAAAGGCAGTTCGAACGCCACGTCGCGCAAGGGGCTCCGCGGGTCCGGATCGCCGGCGACGTCCCCCATCCGGGCAACGGCGGTCGTTTCGAGGGCTGGGACCGCTACGAGTCCGCCGTCAACACCGTGTGGGAGGAGTTCCCCGTGGACAGCCTCTGCCTGTACGACGCGGCGACGGTTCCCGGGCAGGTGCGGGATGTGGTGGAGCGGACGCATCCCAGGATTCTCACCGCCGCCGGAATACACCGCACCAACAGCCGTTACGAGGGCCAGCGCCACCATGCCGCCGGGCCCCGCGTACCCGTCTCCGCCGATCCGTTGGAAGCCTGCCCGCCCAACATCGAACTCCTCGATCCCTCCGCTGCCGAAGCCCGGCACGCGCTGGAGCTGCTCGGCCGGGGCCTGGTCGGCGACCGTCGGCTGGACGACCTGATGTTCGGCATCTCCGAGGCCGTCACCAACGCGCGGCTGCACGGCGTACCGCCGACGGCGGTCCGGATGTGGGCCACCGACGACCGGTTGGTGGCCGAGGTGCAGGACAGGGGCCCCGGGCCGGCCGACCCGCTCGCCGGGCTCGTACCCAGGTCGAGCGCCACGTTCGGCGCCGGTCTGGGCCTGTGGGTCACCCACCTGCTCGACATCGACGCCACCCTCATCCCCACGGCGGACGGCTTCTCGGTCCGGCTGCGCGCAGGCCAAGATTCCGGGGTGGTTCACCGGTAGGCCGCGCTGTAAGTGGCGGAAGCTGGGGTCTGACGGGGAGCCCCCGAGCTGCCGTAGAGTCCCCGCATGCACGATCAGCCGACCGGCCTCGACGTAGCGGAGGTGGCCCGCGAGCTCGGCGTTCCCGGCGTCGCGGTGGGTGTGGACCACGACGGGAGACGCGAGATCGTGACGTACGGCGTCACCAGTGTCGATCACGGCCGTCCGGTCGACGAGGAGACACTGTTCCAGATCGGTTCGAACGCCAAGACGTTCACCGCAACGGCGATCATGGTCCTGGTCGACCAGGGGCGGGTCGCGCTCGACCAGCCGGTCCGCCGCTACCTCCCCGAGCTGCGGTTGCGAGACGCCGGCACGACCGACCTTCTGACCGTCGGCCAGCTGCTCAACCACACGGCCGGTTGGGACGGCGGCGACGTGTGGGCCGACACCGGTGAGGGCGACGACGCACTGGCCCGGGCCGCCGCACTGCTCGGTGATCTCCCCCAGCAGTTCGCCCCGGGGACGGCCGCGTCGTATAACAACGCCGCCTTCGTGCTCGCCGGACGCCTGGTGGAGAAGGTGACCGGCGAGACCTTCGAACGGGCGTTGGCCCGGCTGGTTCTCCAGCCGCTCGGGCTGCACCGGACGCTGACGTCGCTGAACGAGATCATGACGCGGTCCTTCGCGGTCGGCCACCGGGTGGCGGACTCGGCCGATGGCGTGCTGTCGGTGTGTCGGCCGTGGAGTGACCCGCGCGGCTACCTGCCGGCCGGGGCGCGGCTCGCCTCCAGCCTCGGCGACCAGCTGACCTGGACACGATTCCAACTGGGTGACGGACGATCGGCCGACGGCACCCGGCTACTGGCCGAGCATCACCTGCGCGCCATGCACACGCCGACGACGGAGCACGAACTCTGGCCGGGGGTTCAGGTCGGGATAGCGTGGCTGCTTCGCGACATCGAGGGCGTGCGGCTGATCGAGCACCACGGCGACGTGTCCGGTCAGCACTCCACGATCACCGTGGTACCCGAGCACGACTTCGCGATCACCGTACTCACGAACGCCACCCCCGCCGGCCGCGAGCTCGCCGAACGGATCGTGCGCGAAACCCTTGAGATCCGGCTCGGCCTGGTCGAGCGCACGCCCGAGCCGCTGCTGCTCAGCCCCGAGGAGTTGGCTCCGTACGCCGGTAGTTATCGCACCGAGGGCCTCGACCTGCGGATCGGCGTCGACGGCGACGGGCTGGTCATCCACGGGACCCTCACCGACGACGGTGTCGCGGAGACGCTGGAGTTCCCGTCGAAGCTGCTGCCCGGCGAGCGATTCCTGGTCGTGGGTGGCCCGTTCGCCGGCCTGCAGGGCGAGTTCGTCCGCGAGGCCGGTGCGGTCGTCGCGGTCAAGCACGTCGGCCGGTTGGTCCCGCGAGCCGCCGAGCCTGCTGCCTGAACCGGTCCACCCGTCGCGGAGTCGTGCTTGACGAATGAAGACGAAGGTGTGCAGAGGAGGCTTGTCCCGTGACCAGGCACGCCAGCTTCAAGAAGGTCGTCCGGCGCCACGCCGAACAGGCCGGGCAGCGCTACACCGAGGCGCTGACCGACCTCGAGGGCCTCGGCTCGCGCATGCACCACGAACCCGCCGCTGACCGTCTGCTCGCGCATCTGCGAGACCGCTACGGCATCGACGCGGCCGGGGCGACGAAGCTCAGCATGCACGCCACGTACGTCTTCCGGATCGACCGCCATGACGGTGAGCCGTGGATCGCGCGAGCGTTTCCTCCCGCCCGTCCGAGGGCAGGCGCCGAGGGAGACGCCGCGATCCTGCGGTTCCTGGAGGGCCAGGACTACCCGGCCGAGCGGCCCGCGGTCGACGACGCCGTGTCCGGCTTCGAGGACAGCACGGTCCTCGTGACCCGATTCGTCGAAGGCGATCCCCTCCCCAAGGGCCGAGAGATCGCCATCATGGGCGACCTTCTCGGAAGGCTGCACGCGCTACCGTTCGACGAGTCGGCCAGCCGCCCGGGCGGCGCGGTCGGTGACGACCCGAGCCGGGAGGGCGCTCCTCGTCAGGACCTGCTGGCCTCTCTGTCGTTCCTCGACACCGTGGACACGAAGGTCGCGGCACCCCATCGGGAGCGATTCGAGTGGCTCCGGGAACAGGTGCGCTCGGGCGACGACGCTCATGGCCTTCCCGAGGCACTGCTCCACGGCAACCTTCTCGCCAGCCCAGACCACGTTGTCATGGCCGAGCAAGCGCCGGTCGCGATCAGCTGGAAGGCGTCCGGGCGCGGTCCGCGTCTCACCGACTTCGCCTACCTGATGTGGGGCACCTGGCTCAATCAGGAAGAGATCGATGCGGGGGTCAACGCCTACCGGCGGTACGTCGAGCTGACCGACGACGAACTCGACCGTCTCGAAGCTGTGATGTGCCTGCGGCCGCTGTACCTCATGAGCTACGTCTATCGCCGCCACCTCGACAGACACGACGACGGCGGAGCTGGAGTCGACTGGAAGTGGTTCGACCCTGACTACATCGATGCCGCTGCCGCAGCGATCCGAGCCGCGTTCCGCACCTGACCAAGTTCGTTCGGGCGCCACGTCGGCCCTGCGTGACGGCTCAGCCGTGCAGGGTGGGCCGGTAGACGAGTTCGTGCGTACGACCGTCGAGAATCCGGCTCTCCAGCAGCTCGAGGTCGAAGTCGGCCGCACCCCGGAAGATGGGGTCCGATCCGGTCTGCCCGGTGATCACGGGGAAGAGCGTCACCTGAACCCGGTCGACCAGACCGGCTGCCATCAACGCGCGGTTCATCGACAGGCTGCCGTGTGAGCGCAACGGCACGTTCGACTCCTCCTTGAGCCGGCGAACGACGTCCACGGCGTCGCCCTTCGCAACGGTCGCGTCCGGCCAGCCGAGGGGCTCGTCGAGGGTGGACGACACCACCGTCGCCGGTAGGTTCACCATCCTGCTCACCCACGGGTCGCGGACCTCCGAATCCTCCGTACTCGACGCCAGCAGCTGGGTGAACGCCCGGTAGGTGTTGCCTCCGAAGACCATCCGCTGGTCCTCGTCGTACACGGAGAGGCGGTGGTCGAGCAGCTCGGGACCCTGCTTGCCCCAGTAGCCGGACCAGTTGGCGGTGGCGGAGCCGGAGCCGTCCAGGCTGGTGAAAACGTCGAACGTGTAGGTGGCGGTCATGCTGATCTCCTCAAGCGCGTTTGGTTGGCTGTTCGGGAGTCAGACCGCACACCACGGCGAAACTCATCGTCGTCCGGTACAGCCGTCCGGTCCCTCTTGCTACCTACCCGACTTTGGCCTGCTCCAGATCGACTACATAGCCCCGGAATGCCAGGCGCTTCTTCGCCGGCTTCCGCCCGTCGGCGGCGGCGCGCAACTCGTCGATCGTCCGCGGTCGGGCCCGGACTACCGTGGCCACATGCCTGAGCTGATCCTGCCGACCACCGCCGCAGCCGCTCACCACGGTTGGGGATCCCTGCCCGAACGAACGGCACGGCTCGCCCAGGTGGATCGTCGAGGACGGCCAGGTGCTCGGAGGAATCGCCCTTCGCCACTGGTTCAGCGACGACATCGGCCACATCGGTTACGGCGTACGACCGTCTGCCCGCCGTCGAGGCCTGGCGAGATCGATCTGAACCGGTGAAAGTCCAGCAGTACAACCGTGCCCTGATTGTCAGCCCGTACGCACCCACGTGGAAGGAGCTGTCCTCGTGAGCGAGCTACCTGGTAGCCGCATCAACAAGGTTGTCCGCATCGGCGACACGGTTCGGCGGTGCCCGCCTGGTCGCCCCGACGAAGCCCGCGAACTGCTGGGCTATTTCGAAGAGCACGGCTGGACAGGCGCACCTCGGTTTCTCGGCGTCGACGACGAGGATCGCCAGGTCCTCAGCTACGTTCCGGGTTGGGTTCCGTTGCCCGCGCTGGCTTCCCAGCCCGTCGGCAACCAGGCCACTCCCCCTGGGGTGTTCTCGAACGAGAGCCTCGCCGCAGTCGCCACGCTCGTACGGGAGTTTCACGACCTCACCGCCGGAACGCCGCTCGCCGAGGACCAGGAAACCCTGTGCCACAACGACCTGACGCCGAACAACACCGTCTTCGGTGACACCGGCGACGGAACGTACCGCCCGGTGGCGTTCATCGACTGGGACGACTCGACTCCCGGACCACGCATCAACGACGTGGCGGACATCTGCTGGATGTATCCGTCGGCCCGCTTCGCACCGGATCGCCCGGGACCGAGAACGATGGGCAGGCTGATGCGCCTGATGTGTGACGCGTACGGGTTCGAAGAGCGATCCGAGCTGATCGCGACCGTACTGACCCGCCATGAAGGGACCTGGCGCGGGATCGCGGACCTCGCCGACGCCGGCCACCCCGGTTACCAACTGCTGCGTGACCTGGGTGCGGTGGAGTTCGGACAAGCCAACTACGACTGGACCGCCGCGCATCGGGTGGAGCTCGAGCGTGCACTAAACAGCGGGTGAACCTGTTGCCGGAAAGCCCCTGCGGCCGAAGAGAACCATGGCCGCGGCAGCGAGGACCGGGACCGAGCCGGCCAAGGCCAACACACGGATGTCGTACGCGGCGAGGAGCAGTCCGCCGAACGCGGCGCCACCGGCGATCCCGACGTTCGCGCTCGCGTTCAGCCAGGGACCGGACATCTCCGGGGACATGGCGTCGGCCCGGATCGCGGCACTTTGGAACAGCGAGGGCGCCGGTCCGAACGCCGCGTTCCACACCACTCCGAAGACCACCACGAGCAGCAGCGACGGAAAGCCGGACCACCGTGATCATGCCGACTCCGCTGACGAGCAGGACGACCAGGGCGGTCCGGCGCGGCCGGTGGTCGAGCGGCCGCGCGGCCCGCCAGATTCCCAGCAGGCCGAAACCTCCGAAGAGGAACAGGATCGGGGCGATCCAGCTCGGAATCGCGCCGGACCGCAGCAGGAGTACGGCCACGTAGGTGTAGACGGCGTACTGCCCGAAGTACGCCAGGGCGTTCGCGGACATCACCGGAGCCGCGTCCCGCCAACGGCCCGTCCGGACCGGGAACGCGGCGGCATCCGCGGCGTCCGCCGACGGCAGCGTCAGCGCCATCAGGATCATGACGGCGATCATCAGTACGACGAGGGCGCCGAAGCCGGCCCGCCATCCCACGGCGTTGCCGAGCGCGGTCGCCAGTGGTGCGCCCAGGATCAACCCCGCGGCCACGCCGGACGACACCAGGGCCAGCGCCCGCCCGGTCATGGATGCGGGTACCAGCCGTGACGCGTAGCCGATGCACACCGAGAAGAAGATCGCGTGGGTGAGGCCGCCGAGGGCGCGGCCCGCGGCCAGCAGCCCGGCGTTCGGCGCGAGGGTGCAGACCAGGCTGCTCACCGCGTACGAACCCATGGTGGACAGCAGGAGGACCTTCCCCGGCACGCGTCGGGTGGCGAGCGTGAGGGGTACCGACAGCACCATCACCATCACCGCGTACAGGCTGATCAGCAGCCCGGTGACCGATGCGCTCAGCCCCATGTCGCGGCTGATCGACGGCAGCAACCCGACGGGCAGCATCTCCGTCGTCACCGCTCCGAACACGGCCAGGGCGAGCACCACCAGACCGATCCGGGCCGAGCCCAGGCTTGTCGGGGCTGCGCACCACCGTCGCCGCGTCAACCATGAACTCTCCTCTCGCCGAGCGGGATCCGCCGGTACGTAATGGGCCGCGGACGTCCTCACCTGTCGGGCCTGGCAGGGTCGGCTTCGGAGCCTGTCGAGATCCGGCCTTCGGCTCCGACGTCTCATTCGAAGCCCGCCCGCGAAGAAGGGACCCCTCAGTGAACCGAACGGCCATCATCTTCCACGGCACCGGCGCGACCCGGGGTCGTGTGGCTCCCGTGGCTGCGTGACCGACTGGCAGGCCGCGGCTACACAGTGGAGAGCCCGCACTACCCCGACCTCAACGTCGAGCCGATCGACAGCTTCCTGCCGAAGGTGCTGGCCAACCACACCTTCGACGAACACACCGTGCTCGTCGGGCATTCCGGCGGCGCTGCGCTGCTCCTGGCGATCCTGGAGCACATCGACGTACGGGTGGCCCAGGCCATCCTCGTCGCCGGGTACTCCACCCAGCCGAACACCAGCGACGAACCCGTCCTGCAGGCCGCGTACGTCTGGGCCGCGATCCGTGCCCACGTCGGCGACCTGTACTTCGTCAACTCCCGTAGCGATCCGTACGGCTGCGACGACCGACAGGGGCGGGCCATGTTCGAACGGCTCGGAGGCACCCAGATCATCCGCGACGACGGGCACTTCGGCGACTACAACCAGCCGTACCCCACCTTCGAGCTCCTGGACAAGCTGATCTACTGAGCCCGAGGCGAGCGCGCACTGGCCCAGAGCGGGCGAACAGGTCCAGGCCGCACTCGACCAGGCGGACTGGCGGCAGAAGCATTGGCAGTCGGTCGCCGGAGACTGGACGATCGCCAACGACGAAGGCCCCTGCTCAGGCGTTGAGCCTGGACAGGGGCCTACGTTCTCAATCCGGTTACCGGCGATTCACCCGCTTGACGTACTGATCGAGGACTGCGCGAAGCCGCTCAGCGTCAGCGGGAGCCTCGATACCGCGCT
>CAWBTM010000003.1:0-145701 GCA_963791775.1 uncultured Actinomycetota bacterium
GCTCGACGATCAGGTAGGTGAAGTCCTTGGCCGCCACCCGGCCCTCCGCCACCGCCCAGACCCCGGAGGCCAGCAGCGCGTACAGCGCCTCGGTGAGCCAGACCGGGGTGAGGTCGAGGCGGAGAGTACCGCTCTCCTGGCCGCGCCGGAACAGCGCCGCGAGGCGTTCGTGGAATACGAGAGCCAGCGGGGGTATGCTCGTCCCCCTCGAACAGCTGGTTCTCGGTGTAGAGGAAGGCGAGCAGGGAGGCTGCGGGTTCGATCGCGCGGACCAGCCGGTGGACGGCCTCGCCCGCCGGCCCCTCGTCAAGTCGGGCGGCGTCGAGGGCCACCTCGCGCTCGGTGATGCCGAGCTCCTCCAGCGCCCGCACGAGCGCGTCGCGCCCGGCGAAGTGGCGGTGCAGCGTGGCCCGGCTGATGCCCGCGGCCTTCGCGGCCTCGCGTCCATGGTCGCGGTGGACTTGCGGGTCGGCGGCGGGGCGCGGCGGAGCACCTGGTCACGGTCGAGAGGCATGAGGCGAGGGTGACCCCGATGAGACATCTTTGTCTCACCTGGGACGTACGTGGTTCAGCAAAATCTCGGCGGGCACCACTGTTGATCGGCGACATCTCATTCGTCACTGATCTGAACAGGCCAGCCGAGCCCCCGCACGAAACGGACATCTGTCATGGCGAAGTACCTCGTTCTCATCTACGGCGACGAGCAGGAGTGGGACGCGCTGACGGCCGAGGAGGAGCAGGAGTACATGAACGTGCACGGTGAGTTCGCCGCCGCGGCCCGGTACAGCCTGTTCGGCGGGAACGAACTGGAGTCGACGAGCGCGGCGACCAGTTGCGCAACGACGCGAACCGCGCGGCTGATGGTCACCGACGGGCCGTTCGTGGAGACCAAGGAAGTGCTCGGCGGCTGCTTTCCTGCTGGAGGCCGCGGACCTCGACGAGGCGATCAAGCTCGCGTCCCGACTTCCCGAGGTGCAGACGCGGGCCGGCGGGGTGGAGATCCGGCCGGTCCGCGTCCGGGACTGAGCGCCGGCAGCCGGGGGCCGGTCGGCGTCAGCGGTTCAGGCCGGCGACGAGGTTGATCAGCAGAGCCAGGATGACCGCGCCGAAGAGGTACGACATCAGCGCCTGGCGCGGCGCCCGTGGGGTACGAAACCCGGAGTTGCGCAGCTCGGTGTCGGAGACCTGGTAGGTCATCCCCACGGTGAAGGCGATGTAGGCGAAGTCGACGAAGCGCGGTTGGGCTTCGGGGTCGCTGTCGTGGAAGTTCACGCCACCGCGGCCGTCGGAGTAGTACAGCCGGGCGTATCGCAGGGTGAAGATCGTGTGCACCACCACCCACGAGACGATCACGCTGAGGACCCCGAGCCCGACATGCGGGCGGAGCATCGAGCGGATTCCGGTCGTTCGCTCGTACGAGATCATGCCGCCGATCGCGACCAGGCTGGCGAGGGCGGCGACGAGCAGCACCAGGTCGGCGATGGCCCGCGTGGGGTCCTCTCCCGGCTCGCGTCGGCTGCGGTCGCCGGGCCGTCGAGATGGCCGATGCGCCGCCGATGACGAACAGGAACGCCATCGCCCCCACATCCCAGCCGATCAGCGGCAGGTACGGCGCGGGCAGCGCGACCGACGCGACGCCCGGCCGCCACGCCGCACGCGGCCGCGACCAGCACCGCCCGGCGTGCCGAAGCTGCAGGCCGCGTTGGACAGCCACCTGGACCGTGTCGCCTCTCGCTGCACCTTGTCGAGCAGGACCGGTGGGTGTCGGGTACCGTTGCCGACCAGGCTGCCTGGCAAAACAGAGCCGGCGTTCACGACCGACGAGCCGGAACCGTGGGCGAAGCCACCTGGGCGGGCCGCAGTCGTCACTCGCGGCGCGAGGCCCCGTCGGGCGTGGGCGCCCACAGTTGGTCCACGTGAAGCGCGTCGAGCCGGCCGCGGTAGACGTCGATCTTGTGGTCGATCAGCCGGAGATTTTCCTGGATGTCGGCGAGCTGGGCGAGGCACCTCGGTGCGGTGCGCCTCACGAGCGCCAGGGAAAGGCGTTCCTCCTCGTTGCCCCGGCCGGCCGACGGCGAGCTCGGCGTACCGGCGAATGGTCTTGATGGGCATCCCGGTGGCGCGGAGCCTGGGTGCAGACGAGGATCCAGTCAAGGTCGAGCTGGCGGTAGCGCCGCCGTCCGCCGGCGGTGCGGTCGACCGGTGGTGACGACCAGCCCGGCGCGTTCGTAGTAGCGCAGGGTGTGCGCGCTCACGCCGGTGCGGTGGCAGCCTGGCGATGCTCAGGCCTGCCTCCGGGACGGAGTGGTCGGGTAGGGCTTTCGACTTCGGCTTGACTTCGAGCACGCTCTGATGCGAGCTTCGTCGTCATGAGCAGTTCGACGCTTTCGACGGCCGCCGTCCGGGCGGGCGAACTCGGCCGACGTCACCGGTTCGTGGTCCTCGCGATCTGCTGCATCAGCATGCTCGTGGTGATCATGGACGTTTCCATTGTCAACGTCGCCTTGCCCGCTATTAGTCACGACTTGCAGGCATCCACGTCCGGCCTGCAATGGACGGTTGACGCGTACACCCTTGTCCTGGCGGGCTTTCTGGTACTGGGTGGGTGGACCGCCGACAGGATCGGCAGGCGGCGGGTCTTCCAGATCGGTCTGGCGTTTTCGGGCTCGGGTCCTCTGATGTGCGGTCTGGCGCCGAGCATCGGCTGGCTGGTCGCGGCGCGTGCCCTGCAGGCCGTCGGCGGCACCATGCTCAACCCGGTGGCGATGGCGATCGTCGCCACGACGTTCCCTCACCCGGTGGAGCGGGCCAAAGCGATCGGTGTGTTCGGCTCGGTGAGCGGCCTTGCGCTGGCGCTCGGCCCCATCCTCGGCGGCGCGCTGCGGGACGGCTTCGGCTGGCACTCGATCTTCTGGATCAACGTGCCGATGGTCGTCGCCGCGATCATCTGCGCCGCCTTCTTCGTACCGGAGTCCCGGCCGTCCGGGCGCCCGATTCGACCCGGTGGGGCAGACGTTGGTGATCCTGCTGCTGGGCAGTGTCGTCTACGCGATCATCGAGTCCGGGCGGTTGGGTTGGACGTCGCCGGTCATTCTCGGCCTGGTCGGCATCGCCGTGCTCAGCGCCGCGGGCATTCTGGCGTACGAGCCGCGCCGGGTGATCCTTTGCTGGAACTGCGGTTGTTCCGCAGCGTGTTGTTCGGCGGTGCGATCGTGACGGCTCTGCTGGCGTTGTGCGCCTTCGGTGCTTTCCTGTTCGTCGTCCCGCAGTACCTCCAGGACGTGCGTGGCATGTCGCCGCTGCGGGCAGGGTTGAGCATGTTCCGGTCGGGGTGCTGGTCGCGGTGCTGTCCCCGGCGGTGGGGCGGTCGTCGGTACTGGGGTCCTGGCTGCCATTGGTGGTCGCCGGATCCGCGTTGGTCCTCGGAGGGTGCGCGTCGCTCCTGCTCGGCCGGCCAGCCCGCTGCCGGGCGTACTCGTGACCAACTCGTTGTTCGGCGTCTTCCTGGCGTTCGTCAATCCACCGATCACCAACACCGCGGTCGCCGGTATGCCACGCGCGATGGCCGGAGTGGCCGCGTCGGTGGTCTCCACCGGACGGCAGGTCGGCGTCACCTTGGGCGTGGCGATCTCCGGAACGCTCGTGGGAAGCGCGGTGGCTCGCGGAGGTCCGGCGTTCGTCCGTACGGCACACGGCGTGTGGATCCTGGTGCTCGGACTCGGCATCGGAATAGTCGTGCTCGGACTGATCGGCACCGGACGCTGGGCGTCGCGCACCGCCATGCGCGCGGCCGAGTCCTTCGGAAACGCGGGCTGAGCCACCCGTCAACCAGGACACGCCCTAAGCCAGTGGGCTTTCCCTGCCGGGGTCGGTGCCGATGCCGGCGGTGAACCTTGCCGGGTCGGGTACGGCGATCCAGGTGCCGCCCTGGTGAATGGAGGTCTCGGACATGATTCCGGGGAGGCTCATGTTCAGCGCGGCGTAGACGTCGACGGGTACCGAGTCGTGGGGCGGTCGGCCCTCGCGTACGGTCTCGGTGAAGTCGAGGATCGGCCAGGCGTCGGCTCCCCAGTGCCCTGCGCTGGTCGGAGGTTTCGCGTAGCGGGCAGGAAGGAAGTCCGCGGCGTAGGAATCCAGCGGATCCCAGGCGTTCTCGCTGCTGCGTCCGCGCACGTACGCCGGGGCTCCTGCCCCGTCGCCCGGGCGGCTTCGTAGGCACCGGTGGTGCCCTGCAGCGAGTAGTAGTCCATCAGGTGTGGCCGGTTGGAGAGCATGTCGAGGCGGGCCCGCAGCAGGGCGCCGCGGCGGGTACGGGCGAGCAGGAGCACCGTGTCGTCGATCTCGTGCTCGGGCGCGGTGTGGTTTCCCGTGCCCACGCAGCTGACGGAGACGATGCGGTCGTCGAACCACTGCAGCAGCGGGCCGAGACTGTGGGTGGGATAGGTGAAGCCGTTGCGTCCGGTCTGCCAGTACGACCGCCAACTTCGTTGCCCACTTGGCGTGTGCTGCAGGTTGCGGACGTCGTGGAGATACTCACCCTCGCCGTAGTAGAGATCGCCGAAGACACCGGACCGCGCCATCGTACGAACGATCAGGTTGGTGCGGGTGTAGCAGAGGTTCTCCGCCATGGCGTAGGTCGCGGTGCTCGCCCGGACCGCGCCGACGAGCGCCTCACTCTGCGGCAGGCTCACCGCGGCGGGTACCTCCGACAGCACGTGCACGCCGGCACCGAGCGCGGCGATCGCCTGGGGCGTGTGGTGGTGCTGCGGAGAGGCGAGCACCACGGCGTCGACGCGTTCCAGCAACTCCTCGAAGCCCGCGCAGGCGAACGGCACGTCGTACTCGCGCGAGAAGCGTTCCGCCGCGGAGGAATCCGGGTCGTAGACCGCTTCCAACCGGGCCGTCCCGGCTGACTCCGCCACCCGAAGACCGGCGACGAATCCTGCCCCTCGTGCGGCCCCGGCGATGCCGATCCGAAGTGTTCCGCGGTCCGTCATCGCACACCTGCCTGGATGGTCAGCGTCCCGGCTGCGGTGTCGATCGACGCCTGGGGACCTAGCGGGAGAGTAGGAAGATCGGATCGTTTCGCATGGCCGACCGGGATCCCGCCGAGGACGGGGACGCCGAGCCTGGCAAGACGATCACGTAGTACGTCGAGGATCGTCCAGCCGTGGACGGTGTCCTCATCAAAACCGGGAAACTGGCCGATGGCCACGCCGCGCACCCCGTGCAGGGAGCCTGCCCTCAGCAACTGGGTGAGCTGCCGGTCGACCTGGCCGAGTCCGGTTCCCTTCTGGTCTCGACGAACAGGATCGCGCCGTCAAGGCTGGGCAGGTCCGCGCCGACCTCGTTGCAGACCGCGGTGAGGTTGCCGCCGAGGAGGAAGCCGGTCGCCGTTCCCTCGACCGAGACCTTCGCGGTGGGAATGCCCGGGTCGGCGTGCACCGTGACGGGGTTGGTGGTCATCAGCGCCCGGCGCAGTGCCTCCGCCGCCTCGGGACCGGTGTACTCGTCGTACCAGTTGACGAAGGGGCCGTGCATACCCGCCAGCCGGCAGTGCCGCCACAGGGCAAGATGCAGGTGGGTGACGTCGCTGAACCCGACCAGCGGCTTGGGGTCGCGCCGGGCCGCCTCCCAGTCAAGATCACCGGCGATGCGGTAGGCCCCCTTGCCGCCCGTTGTCGCGAAGACGGCGCGAACGCCGGGATCACGCAGGGCCGCGTTGACGTCGGCCAGCCGATTCTCGTCCGTACCGGCCAGATAGCCCGCCTGGTCGAAGACGTTGTCGGCGATCTCGACCCGCAAGCCCCAGCCGGTCAGGAGCTCGGCCCCGCGTTCGACACCCTCGCGGTTCGGCGGACTGGCCGGTGACACGAACCGCACGCGGTCACCGGGCCGCAGCCGCGGAGGGAGTACGGCAGGCGACTGCCGTTCGATGTCGTGGCCGACGTCGACCAGACCACGTACCGGCGGGGGAGGCGTACTGCGCAGCGACATGCGGATCAGTGTGGCAAGAAGAACGACGGTAGGACTCCATGGTGATCAAAACTGGTTGCTCCTGGTGCCCCGATCCGGTCATGCTCCCCGGGTGAGAGGGCCACGGCTGGTGATGACCGAGGGTGTCGCCCCCGGCATCGGGAAGTCGACCCTCGCCGCATCACTCGCCCGCGTCCTGCGAGACCGCGGCGCGCCGGTCGACCTGTTTCCTGAAGAAGAGCTGTTCACACGCCGGGAGTTCGCTCAGGTCGCCCAAGGCTTCCGGAACAAGAACTTCCCGACGCCGGAACAGTTCCTGCTCGCGTACGACGCGACGTTCGAAGCGCAGCGAGCCAGGAACGCTTGGGGCATCCTCGACTGGAACTGCGCGGGCATGGCGAGCGACCTGCCGTGGGCGGCGTCGGAACCGGGCAGACTCCGAAGGCTGGTGCGGGACGTACACCTGCTCGCCGAGGACAGGATGCCGCTCGTCCTGTCCCTGAAGGGTGACGTTCGGCAGGCAACCCGCCGGGCCGTGGCGGAACGTGGTCAGAGCTGGGTCGACTACTGGGCTCGTATCGCCGACGAGCACGGCGTGCCGGACGGGTCGGCGGTCGAACGGATAGTCCACTACCAGGAGAGCGTGCAGGTGCTGAAGAAGGCCGACCTTGACGTTCTCCAGGCCACCGGATGGCCCGTCTTCGATCTCGACGCGACGGCACCGGCGGACGACGTGCTCGACCAGGCGCTGGCGACTCTTCGGCTCCCGGCGACGTCATGACCGAGCAGCGAAGGTTGGAGCCGACGCGGGCCGCCATCCGTCACGTGTGTGAGCGGTTCGCGCTCGACGGCGGCGGGCATTCGGGGGAGGGACGGCTGACCCCGATCGCCCGAGGTGCGATGGGCCGGATCTGGCGACTGTCGCTTCCCAGCAAGCGCGACTACGCCGTCAAGGAGCTGTTCTGGGGCCACGACGAGGCCGCGGTGGTCCGGGAGGCCGCGCTGCGCGACGCCGCCGCGGACGCCGGGGTCGCCTCGCCCGCCAACCTGCGTACGGTCGACGGCCGGTACGTGTGCACGCTTCCGCCGGAGCTCGGCGGCGCGGACGTGCGGGTGTTCACCTGGGTGGAAGGCCGCCCGGTCGAGGCCGGCGAGCCGGGCATCGCCCGATGGGTCGGGCACACGCTCGGTGTCCTGCATGGTCTGCGGCACTTCTACCCCGACGTGGCACCCGACCCGTGGCACGACCAGGTGCCGACGCCGCAGCAGTGGGCGGACCTGCTTGCCAGGGGAAGGGCCGACGGCCGGCCATGGGCGCCGTCGCTCGAGCAGCGCATCCCGTTGCTGAAGGCCCTGTGCGCACAGGTGGTTCCGGTCGACCGGTCCGCGCTGATCTACAGCCATCTGGACTTCCAGCCGCAGAACGTCCTCGTCGACTCCACCGGCTGTCGCGTGTTGCTGGACTGGGAGGACGCCGGACCGAGCATGCCGGACCGTGTGCTGGCAGGCGTGCTGACGACCTGGTGCACCGAGGACGGAGTTGTCCGTCCCGACCGGGTGCGGGAGTTCATGCACGCCTACCGGCTGGCCGGTGGCACCGGGCGGGTGACGGGCATGGAGTCGTTCAGCGCGAACCTCGCCGGCTACCTGAACTACGTGGCCGCGCAGGCGTCGTTCAGTCTCGAGCACGAGCAGGCGGCGGACATGCGTGAGTACGCCGACGGTGAAGCCGTCGGGGCGCTCATCAACCCGTCGACCACGGAGCTGTTCGAGGAGGTCCTCCGTCTCGTCGGGTGAGCACGCCGGCACCATACGCCCACTGCCGCACTGGCAAACGGTGACGCTACGTGACGCCGAACGGACGAAACTGTGGCGCCAGGCCCTCGGACTTTCGCACGCGCACCGGAACGGATCAGATGCGGTCGGTACGCGCCACGCCTGGCCTCGGCGTCCCGCCCATGCCCGTTGATTACAACTGTGCCAAGGGCGTCGGCAAACTCTTGTTGGGCGCCTTGCGGTCGCATTACGCTTCCTGACGCCGTGCGTGGGTGAGGCGTGCGGCGTGCGTCCGATGACACGAAGGATTCGACACGGCTGTCATGAATTTCCTGCGACCGCCGGCGTGAACGGTTCGCTTCCGCAATCGCCATTCCCCCACCGCGCGACGTCGGTGACCTGGAGATACCGTGTCTCGATGGGACGGCTGCCGCACGTCTGCCCGGCGGCGCCTCACTCGTCCGGCTGAGCCAGGACCATCAGCTCAGGGGTGACACCCCCTGGCAGCGCCGACACCGCTTCATCACCGACACGGAAGGTCGCACCACACCATGGACATGAACGACAAGCGGGTCAGCCGTCGGCGCATCCTGCAGGGGGCTGTCGGGGCGGCCGCTCTCGCCCCCTTCACCGGGGCACTCACCTCCTGTGCCGCGGGCACCTCCGGCAGCGACTCCGGTGCGAAGAAGGCGCCCGCCAAGTCCGCCAAGTCGGCGACCAACCCGTTCGGGCTGGAGAAGAGCTCCTCCGTCGAGGCGGTGATCTTCAACGGTGGTTACGGATACGACTACGTGACGTTCGCCGCCAAGGAGGTCGACGGCAAGTTCTCGACCAAGACGAAGGTCACCCCGGTGACCCAGATCGCCCAGCAGCTGCAGCCGCGGTTCGTCGGCGGCAACCCGCCCGACCTGATCGACAACTCCGGTGCCAACCAGATCGGCTTCAACACCATCGTCGAGCAGCTGGAGTCGCTGGACGACGTGTTCGAGGCGAACAACTACGAGGGCACCAAGATCGCCGACACGATCTACCCCAAGGTGAAGGACCCGGGCACGTACGGCGGCAAGTTCGCCGCGATGAACTACGTGATGACCGTCTACGCCGTGTGGTACTCCAAGTCGCTGTTTGCTCAGAACGGCTGGACCGCCCCGAAGACCTGGGACGAGACCATCGCACTGGGCGAGAAGGCGAAGGCCAAGGGCAAGTACCTCTTCGTGTTCGGCAAGGAGGCGGCGACCTACTACCAAACCCTCGCCATGGACTCCGCGATCAAGGAGGGTGGCCCGGAGGTCCGGCTGGCGCTGGGCAACCTCGAGCCGAAGGCCTGGTCGCACCCGGCTCTGCAGAAGGTGTTCAAGGCCCTGGAGACCTGTGTGCAGAAGGGCTACTTCGTCCCGGGCGGCGCGGGGACCCAGTTCACTTCCGCGCAGGCGAAGTGGAGCAACGACCAGCAGGCGATCCTGTACCCCTCCGGTGGCTGGATCGAGAACGAGATGAAGAAGGCCACCAAGGCGGGCTTCGAGATGACCGGCGTCCCGGAGATGACGGTCACCGACAACCCGAAGATGCCGTACGAGTCGCTGCGCAGCGCGGCCGGTGAGCCCTTCGTCGTGCCGAGCAAGGGGAAGAACTCCGCCGGTGGCAAGGAGATCCTGCGGGCGATGCTGTCCAAGGAAGCCGCCACCAACTTCAGCAAGACGCGTCTCGCCCCGACCATCGTCAAGGATACGGTGCCCGCGGACGGGTTCGGTTCCTCCGCGCTGGTGGCGCAGACCAAGATGCTGTCCGCCGCCGGCAGCAACGTGTTCGACTACCAGTTCATCACCTACTACGGCATGAACTCCGACAGCCTGACGGTGTGGAACTCCTTCCTGTCCGGCAAGATCGACGCCTCGCAGCTGACCAAGGGCCTGCAGCAGATCAGCGACAAGGTCGCCAACGACTCCTCGGTCAAGAAGCTCAAGGTCACTTCGTGAGCAGTTCCACCACCACCCGGCCGGCCGCCACCCGGCGGTCCGGCCGGGGGAGTCGGCGTCCGCTCACCTTCGACCGGGTGAGCTTCTTCGTCGTGTTCCTCGGCCTGCCGCTGGTGATCTTCGCAGTCTTCGTCATCTCACCGTTCGTCCAGGCGCTGTACTACTCGCTCACCGACTGGAGCGGCTTCAGCGCCTCGATGAACTTCGTCGGGTTCGACAACTACGTAAGGCTTTTCCAGGACAACCAGTTCGTCCAGTCGATCAAGAACAGCGTCGTGCTGGGCCTGGTCGTGCCCGTGGTGACCATCGTGATGGCGCTCGTCCTGGCGACGCTGATGACGGTCGGCAGCAGCGGCACCGGCACGGTCCGCGGCCTGCGCAACTCCAACGTCTACCGAGTGGTGTCGTTCTTCCCGTACACCATTCCGGGCATCGTCATCGGCATCATCTGGGCCCAGATCTACGACCCCGCGCGCGGCATCCTCAACGCGGCACTCACCGGCGTCGGACTCAGCGGATTCGACAACTTCGCCTGGCTGGGCGATGCGCGCACCGCCATGGCCGCGTCGATGTTCGCCATCATCTGGAGCTTCGTCGGCTTCTACATGGTGCTGTTCATCGCCGCCATCCGGGGGATCGACCCCGACGTCTTCGAGGCCGCCCGGATCGACGGTGCGGGGCGGCTGCGCACCGCGTGGTCGATCATCATCCCGTTGATCCGGGACAACATCCAGACCGCCTGGGTCTACCTCGGTATCGCCTCGCTCGACTCCTTCGTCTACATGGCGGCGCTGAACCCGGGCGGTGGCCCGCAGAACTCGACCCTGGTGATGTCGCAGGAACTGTTCACGACCGCCTTCACCAAGGGCAGGTTCGGGTACGCCACCGCGATGGGTGTGATGCTCGCGGTCGTCACGCTCGTGTTCGCGGCACTGGTGTTCACGGTGAACGCCGTCACCGGAGGTCGCGACAAGGAGGCACGCCGATGACGCAGGTCGCCGAGTCCGAGCGGGCGCGGACGCCGCGGACTCCCCGCACGACCCGCCGGGAGTCCGCACAGGAACGCTCGGTCGCCTACAACGTGGTCGCCCACGTCCTGTTGACGATCTGGGCGCTGGTGGTCCTGCTTCCGTTGCTGTGGGTGCTCGTCTCCTCGTTCAAGACGACCCAGGAGGTGCTGGGCAACCCGCTGACCTGGCCGCACCACCTGGAGTTGCAGAACTACGCCAACGCGTGGACCAAGTCCGGGGTCGGACGGTACTTCCTGAACACCGTCATCGTGGTGGGGTCCGCGCTGGTCATCGTGATGCTGCTCGGGGCGATGTGTTCGTACGTCCTCGCGCGGTTCAAGTTCCCCGGCAACCGGGTCGTCTACTACCTGATGCTGGGCGGGCTGACGTTCCCCGTCTTCCTGGCGATCGTCCCGTTGTTCTTCGTCCTGCAGAACTTCGGCCTGCTGAACACCCTGCCCGGGCTGATCCTGACCTACGTCGCGTTCGCGCTGCCGTTCACGGTGTTCTTCCTGCACTCGTTCTTCAAGAACCTGCCCTACGACGTGTACGAAGCGGCGCAGGTCGACGGTGCGGGGGAGTGGCGGACCTTCTTCCAGGTCATGCTGCCGATGGCGCGGCCGGGCATCGCGTCGGTGGCGATCTTCAACTTTCTCGGCCTGTGGAACCAGTTCCTCCTTCCGGTCGCGCTGAACACCGACACCAGCAACTACGTGCTGACCCAGGGGATGGCGTCGTTCCAGTCCCAGGCCGGCTACTCCGTCGACTTCGGCGCGTTGTTCGCCGCTGTCGTGATCACCGTGACGCCGGTGCTCGTGGTGTACATCGTCTTCCAGCGCCAGCTTCGCAGACTCCGTCGTCGCCGGGGCGGTCAAGTAGCCGCGGGGTTTTCGACGTAGCGACCGGGGTGTGCTCGCGGCACACCCCGGTCGTTGCGTAATGCCGAGTGGTTGCCGAGGTCGGCCGCTTACGTCGGCTTCTCTTTACAGACAGGTGCCGGACGGACACCATGGGCGCACGCCAGCGGGGGACCCGACTCCGACGAGGAGCGTGCGCATGAGGACAGTCGGAACACCGAACCACCGGCGAGGCGGTACGCCGGAGCGAGCGCCCGGTGGCACGCCGAGCAGACGAGACCTCTTCCGGTTCGGACTCACGTCCGTCGCGGCGTTGTCCGTCGCGGGATGCTCCGCGCTCTCGCTCAACCCGTCGGACAACAACGGTGGCAAGGGTTCCGCAGGTGGCGGGAAAGCCGGTGCCGGACTCAAGGAGGCGCCGGCGCTGAGCGACCAGGTGAAGGCCGGCAAGCTCCCACCGCGGGCCAAGCGGATGCCGGCCAGGCCGATGGTCATCAGGCCCACCGAGTCCGGTGGTGAGTACGGCGGCACCTGGAACACCATCCTGACGTCGGTGGATGCCGACCCGCACGTGGTCGGTTCGCTGTCGTACGAGCCGTTGATGCGGTGGGATCCCGACCAGACCAAGCTCACGCCGAACGTCGCGGAGTCCTGGCAGATATCCGACGACGGACGCGTCTACACGTTCAAGCTGCGCGCGGGCATGAAGTGGTCGGACGGAAAGCCCTACACCGCCGACGACCTGGTGTTCGGATACCAGGACGTGCTGAGCAACAAGGACCTCTACCCGGTGATGCCCGCTCAGTTCGCACCCGACGGGACGCCGGCGAAGCTGGAGAAGCTCGACGCCACCACGGTGCGGTTCACCTTTCCCAAGCCGCAGGGGCTGTTCCTGGACCAGTTGGCGTCCTCCTCCGGTGCGGTGCTGCACTGCATCCCGAAGCACTACCTGTCGCAGTTCCACAAGAAGTACAACCCGGACGCCGACAAACTGGCGAAGGATGCCGGTCAGTCGGACTGGACGAAACTGTTCCTGAACAAGGGCGGTGGCGGCTCCAACCAGCTCAGCTCCTGGCAGAACCCGGACCTGCCGGTCATCTATCCGTGGAAGGTGGGGACGCAGGCCGGCAATCGCCTGGTGGTCAACCGCAACCCGTACTACTGGAAGACCGACACCGAGGGCCGGCAGCTTCCCTACCTCGACCGGGTCGTGTTCGACATCGTCACCGACCCGCAGGTCAGCACACTCAAGCTCAGCCAGGGCGACTACAGCCTGGTCACCCCCGGCCTGGTCACCCTGCAGAGCAAGCCGGTCTTCGCGCGCGGGCGGGAGAAGGGACGCTTCCACTTCATCGCGATCGGTTCGTCGCGGATGAACGACGCGACGTTCCTGCTCAACCAGACGCACAAGGACCCGGCCATGCGGGCGGTCATGCAGAACAAGGACTTCCGTATCGGTCTGTCGTACGCGCTGAATCGTCAGGAGATCATCAAGGTCGTGCTTCTCAACCAGGGTGAGCCCTGGCAAACCTCACCCCGTAAGGAGTCCGGGCTCTACCTCCAGCAGCTCGCCAAGCAGTACACCGAGCACGATCCGGCCAAGGCCAACCAGTACCTGGACAAGGCCGGTTACACCCGGCGGGACGGCGACGGCTTCCGGCTGCGCCCGGACGGCAAACGGCTCGGTTTCACCGTCGAGGTACGCACGAACTTCAACCCACTGTGGGCCGACGTCGCCCAGCTCGCGTCCGGCTACTGGAAGAAGGTCGGCGTCGACGTGGAGGTGAAGGTGGAGGACGCCACCTTGTTGCTCAACCGGGTCGAGGCCAACGCCCACGACGCGGTGATGGACGACGGCGACGGCGGCGATCTGCCGATGCTCGCCCCTGGCTGGTACTTCCCGGTCGACTCGGGTTCGGCCTACGCGGTGGAGTGGGGCCGGTGGTACCAGTCGGACGGCAAGGAAGGGCAGAAGCCCCCCGCCGGCCCGCTGCGGCAGATGCGGTTGTTCGACCAGATCAAGGTCACCCCGGGCAAGCAGAAGCGCGACGAGCTCTTCATGCAGATCCTGCGCATCTCGCAGGAGGAGTTCTACGTCATCGGGACCGTGCTGCCCGAGGCGAGGTACAACATCGTCCAGGACGACCTGCACGGCGTCGGCAAGGAGATGATCGACGACTGCTGCGAGCCCGGCCCGTCCGCACCCGAGCAGTACTTCTGGAAGAAGTCGTAGGGCGTGTCCTGGCGGCACCGGCCTACCGGGGGTGCCCTTTCCGGCCACGCGTTGTCCTGGTTGGGGCATCGCGGGGCATCGCGCGGGCGCCGGTATCCGGGGTAGCGTGCAGCACAGTCCGGGGCGTGATCGGCCATGCCCTCAAGGCCCGAGGTGATGCGAGGCAGCTTTGCGAACCGTCTCCGTAGACCGGCTGACCGCCGCGTACGACGTCGGGCGACCGGTCCTGCAGGACGTGACGGTGACCGTGGAGCCGGGCCGCATGCTGGCGGTCAGCGGACGCTCGGGGGCGGGCAAGTCCACGTTGCTGTCCACCATCGCCGGCCTGCTGCCCCCGGCCGAGGGAACGGTCACCCTGAACGGCGAGCCGCTGGGTGACCGCGACCGCGCCGTCGCCCAGGGCGTGGTGCTGGTGCCGCAGGACAACGGCCTGGCCACCTTCCTGACCGCCGGTGAGAACGTCGAGGTGGCGTTGCTGGCCAACGGCCGCGGAGCGGCGGAGGCGCGCCGGCTCACCGTCGAGTGCCTGGCGGCGCTGGGCCTGGCCGGGCAGCGCGACCAGCTGGTGGAGGAGCTGTCCGGTGGGCAGCAGCAGCGCACCGCGATCGCCCGCGGCCTGGCCCTGCGCGGCGACGTGCTCCTCGCCGACGAAGTGACCAGTGAGTTGGACGCGGTGTCGCGGCAGACGGTGATGGACCTGTTGCGCAAGGAGGCCGACCGGGGCGCGGTGGTGGTGTTCGCGACCCACGACCCGGACGCCGCCGCGCTGTGTGACGCGGAGCTGCACCTCGTCGACGGAAGCGCCGAGATCGTCCGGTCCGAACCCGTGGTGGACGCGCCGGCGACGACCCGGCCGAACGCCTCCACCACGGCAAGGGCGTAGGCGTAGGACATGTGGGCGGTGCTTCGGGGCGCACTGGCTGCCCGGCGCGGGCCGGCGATCGTGGTCATGCTGGTGGCACTGCTCGCCGGCGCGGCGGTCACGGCCGCACCCTTCTACGCCGTGAAGGCCCAGCAGCAGGTCGGGGTGGCCGCGGTCGGGAGTGCCCCGGTCGAGCAGCGGCTGATCCAGGTGAGCTGGCTGTCGGCCTGGCGCGGCACCAGCGACACCGCGTCCGAGTCGGCCATGAAGGATGCCCGCAAGGCGTTCCGGCCGGCGGGGTTCGCCACCATCGACGGCGCGTTCGCACCGGGCGGCGTGCGCAAGGTGGGGGTGAAGACTCCGGCGGCCGTGGTGAAGGTCGCCTACCGCGACGACGTTTACCGCCATCTCGCCGTCACCGGATCCCGGCCGACGGGCACCGGTCAGGTCGTACTCCCCGCGGCCTTCGCCAGCCAGCTGTCCCTGAAGGTCGGTGACGACCTCACCCTCACCGGCGGGAAGAAGCCGAGCCGGGCAAAGCTGGTCGGCGTCTACCGCGTGATCGACCCCAGCGAGCCGTACTGGGCGGACGGCTACCTGGTCGGCCTCGGCTCCGACGACCGCAGCAAGCAGGCGACGGCGTTCACCGCCCCGGCGACGATGCGTGGCTGGGAGCAGACCACGTACACCTACGACCTGCTGGCCTCACCCGCGGCGTTCGCCACGATGAACACCGACGGGCTCGCCTCGACGATCAACGCCGACCTGTCCACACTCGGGCAGCAGGGCTTCTCCACCAGCATCACCGGCCTGGACGGCCTGCTCGACCGGATCTCCCAGGACCGGCGCAACGTCCTCGCCGGGGTGGGCGTCGGCGTGGTGGTGTTGTTGTTGCTCACGTGGTTCGCGCTGGCCGTGGTGGTCCGCGAGGCGGCGGTGCAGATCCGCGCCGACGTCGGCTGGTGGCGGCTGCACGGCGCGCCGTCGGGCCGCGGGTGGGTGCTCGTCCTCGGGCAGAGCGTGGTGCCGCTGGTGGCCGGCGCGGTGATCGGCGCCGCGGTGGGCTTCGGTGTCGGTCGCGGCATGGCCGGCACCCTCGACGCCGCCGGTCAGCGGACCGCCCTGCTGCTGGCGCTGCTGCTGCTCGGGCTGACTCTGGTGGGCGGGTTGGTCGCCGTGGTGGCGGCGCAGGTCGGCACGTTGCTGACCCCGGCGCGCGACCTGCTGCGGCGGATCCCCGTCCGCCGTCCCGGCTGGCGGCGTTCGCTGGTGGACGTCGTACTCGTCGGGCTGTCGGTGTACGGCGTCGTGCAGGCGGTCGTGGTCGGCGGCAGCGTGGAGGGCCTTCCGCTGCTCGCTCCCGGCCTGGTCGCGCTGGCCGTCGCACTGGTGGCCGCCTGGGGAGTGCCACCGCTGGCCAACTCCCTCACCGTCCGCGCCCGCCAGACCGGCCGCCCGGCGATGACGCTGATCGCGGCGCTGACCGCGCGGCGGCCGGAGACGAACCGGCTGTTCGCCCTGGTCGTGGTGGTGGTCGCCCTGGTCACCACCGCGTTCGTCGGCTGGGACACCACCAACCGCACCCAGGAGCAGCGGGCCGCGCTCGAGCTCGGCGCCGACCGGGTGCTCACCGTGGACGCCGACGACCCGGCACAGCTGATGGCCGCGGTGCGGGCCGCCGACCCGAGTGGGAAGTACGCCATGGCCGTGGTCGACCAGCCGGGGGAGAGCAGCGGCGACCCGTCGGTGCTGGCGATGGACACCACCCGGTTGTCGGTGGTCACCGGATGGCGCAAGGAGTACGGCGGGGAGCCCGGCCAGGTTGCTGCCGCGGTGCGGCCGTCCGCTCCGAGCCCGATCACCCTGCGCACCGGCCGGCTCGTCGTGGATGCGGCCGGCTCGGACCCCGACGGTGAGCCGCTGCACCTGCGGGTCCGGTTGCGTACCGCCGAGGACGGAAAGCCGGTGGACGCCATCGTCGGCCCGCTGACCGACACGAGGAAGGCGTACTCCGCCGACGTCGGAGGCTGCACGTCCGGCTGCCGGCTGGTCGGCGTCCAGGTGCTCGGCGACCGGCGGGCCGACGGCGCCACCGGTGACGTCGCCGACCCGACGGGTGTGGGGTACGAGCCGGCGACCGCGGGTGCGCGGGTCGACCTGTATCCGGCGGGCGGTGGAAGTACGGCCGGAGGCGTCGGCACCGGCGTGCACGCGACCGATGCGTCCGCCGCCGTGCGGTCGTCGTTGCCGGCCGCTCTGCTCGCGGCACCCGAACGCTGGCGGCCCGCGGTCGGCCCCCGCGACCTCGGCCCCACGATCGCCGCCGGGAAGGACAGCCTGCGGCTCACGGTCTCCCAGCCGCCGGAGAACGTCCCGCTCGACCGCAGCGACTGGGCGTTCGTCGCCGACACCCCGGTGTTGCTGCCGGCGCTCGTCGCCGGCTGGCGCCCCGACCCGGCCGAGGAGACCCGGCTCGTCCCGTTGCCCGGAGCGGCGGTGCCCGCCCAGATCGTCCGCACCGGTTCGCTCCTACCCCGGCACGACAAGGTTGGCACGATCGTCGACCTCACCTACGCCGAGCGGCTGGTGCCGTTCTCACTGGCGGGATCGGGGTTCCCGCAGGTGTGGCTGTCCGCCGACGCGCCCGCCTCCGTCGTGGCGGGCCTGCACGACCACGGGCTGACCACCCTGCGGGAGGAGTCGATGTCCACCCGGCTGAGCCAGTTGCGTGCGGAGGGAAGTGCGGTGGGCGTACGTTTCCAGGTTGCGGTCGCGCTGGTCGGCCTGCTCCTCGCGGCCGGTGCCGTGCTGATCGACGCCGCGCGTGAACGCCCCGGCCGGGCGGCCGAGCTCGCCGCTCTACGCGCCCAGGGGGTCGACGCGCACGTCATCCGGACCGTCGGCTACGGCTCGCTCGGCACTCTCGTCGGTATAGCAGCGCTGATCGGGCTCGCCGCCGGGGTCGCCGGCGCCGCGGTGGACCGGATCCTCTACCCAGGCTTCGTGGACGGCTGGAACGTCCTGCCCACCGTGGACTCCCGCGGCTATCCCGTCCTGGCCGCCGCACTGGCCGCCGTCGTCGTGCTGGGCACGGTCGTCGTCGCGTCCGGGTCCGCTCTCGTACGCCGGGCGCGGCCATGATCGCGGTCGTCCTCGCCCAGCTGGCCACCCGCTGGGGCCAGGCGCTGACGTTGTTCGTCCTGTCCATGGCGGCCACCCTCGCGGCGGTGTGCGTACCCGCGTTCGCCGTCGCCATCGACAGGGCCGCCATCCGCAACGAGGTCGCCGTCGCCGACAACGCCGACCGCATGGTGTCCATGCCGCCGCTGTCGGTGGACTCGCCCAACCCGCGTACGGACGTACTCGAGGGCGCCGACGACCTGCAGACCTACACCGACGCGCGGTCCCGGCTGAAGGGCTTCACCCCGGTCACGACGGCGCAGCTGCACGTCCGGGGGATCGAGCGCGGCCGCCCGAACGCCGAACCGCGAAGCCTGCTCGCCCGGGACGGCTTCTGCCGGCACGTGACGTTCAAGCAGGGCCGGTGCCCGGTGGGCAGCCGGGAGGTCGCGTTGCCGGCCTCCCTGGTGCCCGAGGCCAAGGTGCACGCCGGTGACGAGGTGACGCTCACTCCCGTACGCCGCAAGGACCAGACGTGGGAGCCGGACGGCCCGCCGGTCGCGCTCACCGTCGTCGGGGTGTTCGAGGCCGACCAGCCGAAGTCGGCGTACTGGTCGCTGGAGGATCCGCTCGGCCGGCTCGGCCAGGCCGCGATCCTGACCAACCGGGCGACGACCGGGAGCCTGCTGCACCGGCAGGAGACGCTCTACCTCGACTCGATCATGCCCGCCGGCCTGCTCACACCCGAACGCCTTCCGGTGGTGCGTTCGCAGCTGAACGCGGCCGAACACCGGCTGCTCGACGACGACCCGTACGGCGGCGGCCTGCTGTCCACGGTGCCGTCGCTGCTGGACCGGATCGAGGCCCACGGCACGCATGCCCGCGCCCTGCTGCCGATCGCCGCGGCGCCGCTGATCGCCCTGTGCTGGTTCGTCATCCACCTCGCCGTGGGGCACGGCGTGTGGGGACGTCGCCAGGAGATCGGTGCGGTCGCCTTGCGCGGTGCCCGGTGGCCGACGCGCGCGCTGAGCATCTCCGCCGAGAGCCTGCTGCCGCTGCTGGCCGGCGTACCCGTCGGGCTGCTGGTCACCGGCGCGCTCGTCGCCCTCACTGTGCAGGGGGAGTCCGGTCCGGTGGGCGTCGACCGTGCCCAGCTGCTCGCGGCCGGGGTCGCCGCCGCCGGAACGATCGTCGCCGCCCTGCTCGCGCTGCGCCGGGAACTCTCCGCGCCGGTCGGCACACTGCTGCGCCAGGTACCGTCCCGCTCCCGCCGCGTGGTCGTGGCTGCGGTGGAGGTCGTCGTGGTCGCGCTCGGCGTCGTGGTGGTGGCCGAGACGCGCTCCCTCGGAGGGTCGCTGGTCGGTGTCATGGTCGCCGCGCCGGTCGTGGTCGTGCTCGCGGTGGCGATGCTGGTGTCGCTCGGGGTGCGGCCGCTGATCGGCATGACCGGCCGGTGGTCGCTGCGCCGTGGCCGGATCGGCCCCGCGGTGGCCGCGTTCTACCTCGCCCGCCGGCCGGGTTCGGTACAGCTGCTGGTCGTCCTCGCCCTGGCGTTCGGCACCTTCGGCTTCGCGGTGACCACGACGGACGTGGCCGCGCAGGGACGGCAGGCGACCGCCGAGCAACTGCTCGGTGCCGAACGGGTCCTCGAGGTGCAGGACGTCGACCGGACCGAGCTCATGCGCGCGGTGCGCGACGCCGACCCGTCCGGCCGGTACGCGATGGCGGTGGTCTCCGCACCGAGCGGGGACGGCTCCCAGCCTCCGGTCCTCGGCGTCGACGCCACCAGGCTGGCGAAGGTCGGCCGGTGGCCGGACAGCGGCAACGGCGACGCACCCAGCCCGGCGAAGCTCGCGAGCCTGCTGCATCCGCCCGCGCCGGAGACGATCATGGTGGGCAACGGCGAGTTGACGGTACGACTGGAGCCGGACCCGTTCACCGCGGACAAGACCCTGTCGGCCACGGTGTTGCTGCGGACGACCCAGAACGACCAGGTGGCGGTGAAGTTCGGTCCGGTGTCCGGAGGACAGCCGATCTACCGTGCCCAGGTCAGCGAGTGCCAGGACAAGTGCCGGTTGACAGGGGTCGGGATCAGCACCACCGCGGTGGGCGCGCAGCGGATCGGGGTCAACCTCGCCGCGCTGCAGCTGAACGGCCGCGACGTACTGACCAAGGCCGAACTCGCCGACCCCAAGCGCTGGCGTACGTCGGGCAGCGGTCCGGTCACCGACCAGCTGCGCATCATCGGCGACCAGGACGGCCTGCTGCTTACCCAGACGTCGCCGCGATCCGGTCACGACTACGTACTCCGCTCGGTCGACGTGCCGTACCCGCTGCCGGCGATCACCGCCGGCACCATGCCCGGCAAGCAGCTGACCAACATCGACGGTGAGCCGGTCGACTTCGTGGCGAAGGCGAAGCTGCCGACCCTGCCTGGTCTCGGCGCGAAGGGTGCGCTGGTCGACCTCACCTACGCCGAACGCCTGACCGCGGAGCCCGGTTTCGCCACCACCCCACAGGTCTGGCTGGCGCCCGGCACCCCGAACCAGCTCCTCGACCGGCTGCGCAAGGAGGGGTTGGCGATCGTCTCCGACCAGACGGTCGGCGGGGTGCGCGACTCACTGGAGAAGTCCGGGTCCGCGATGGCGTTGCACGCCTACCAGCTCGCGGCCGGAGTGACCGTCCTCGTCGGACTCGGCGCCCTGGCGCTGGTGGTGGCCGTCGACCGCCGGACGTGGAACCCCGGCATGCGCGCGCTCCGCGTCCAGGGCGCGGCCGAACGCCTGACGACCGGTGCGGCGCTGTGGTCGTACGGCGGCATCGTGGTGACCAGTGCGATCACCGGCGCGATCGCCGCGGCGGTGGCATGGTTTGCCACCAGCAGACGGCTGCCGCTCGGCGTCGACGCGTCGCTGCTGGCGGACTGGCCGCGCTGGACTCACGTCGCGGCGCTGGAGTTGCTGGTGCTGGGAGTACTCGTCGCGGGTGCCGTCGCAGGCGGCTGGTGGCAGCGACGCCTGATCGAGGACCGGCAGGAGGCGGGTAACTGATGGGCTTGGCGGTGGCATGCCGAAGAGTGGTGCACATCTACCGGATCGAGGGCTCCGACGTCGTCGCGCTGTCCGGCGTCGACCTGTCGATCAACTCAGGTGAGATGGTCGCGCTGGTCGGCCCGTCCGGGTCCGGCAAGTCGACGCTGATCTCCTTGCTGTCCGGGCTGATGCGGCCCTCGGCGGGCCGGATCGTGGTCGGTGGGTACGACATCGGGAAGCTGAGCGACGCGGAGCTGAACCGGCTGCGCGGCACCGAGATCGGCGTCGTGCTGCAGGGTTCCGGGCGCAACCTGCTGCCGTATGCCAGCCTGGTGCGCAACGTCTGGCTCGCCCAGCGCAGGGCCTCCGCGACCAAGGGCATCGAGCTCGCCGAACCCGAACAGATCCTCGACCTGGTAGGGCTTTCGGCGATGGCCAGGTCGAAGCCGCCCGAACTCACCCGGGGAGAACAACAGCGCGCCGCGCTGGCCGTCGGCATCGCCGCGGGGCCCGGGCTGCTGCTCGTGGACGAGCCGACCAGCCAGCTCGACACCGCCGGGCGCGATGAGGTGGTGGCCGCGCTGAAGTCGGTGAACGCCGTACGCGACACCACGGTCGTCGTCGTCACCCACGACCCGGAGGTCGGCACCCAGCTCGGCCGGGTCGTCACCATCCGGGACGGCCGCGTCGGCGCGGAAGGCCGCGACGGTCAGGACTTCGCCGTCGTCGCCGGTGACGGCACCGTCCAGTTGCCGCCGGAGACGCTCGGGGAGTTCCCGCCCGGAACGCTGTTCCTGGTCGACCACGACGAGGGTGTCGTACGCCTGCACTCCGACGGCGACTAGAACTACTGACGACTGTCTACCCTCCGCGGGAGGGTAGACAGGGCTGTCTTCGTGGACGGCCCACAGGTGGACTTGATCGGGTGATAATGCGAGCCATCGCTCGTGTTGTTCTCGGCACACGTTCGCCTGGAGTACGCGATGGGCTGGAAAGCGACCGACCTGACGACCCCTGTCGTCCCGCCTGCCTTCGCCAACCCGACCGCCCACGCGGCCGGTGGGACGCAGATGATCTTCTTCGAAGGCTTCACCGCCGGCCAGGGCGGCAACGGCACCCTGCACCTCATCGAGTGGGACTACGCCCGGGGCTGGTACTACGGCGGGGAACTCACCAGGGCCACCGGAGCGCCCCGGGCCGACCAGTTCACCGATCTGGCGAGCTACTTCCCGGGTGAGAACTCCGATCACCTGGACTACACCGCCGTCGACGGCCACGTTCACGAGATCGTTCTCGACGGGAGCGGCTGGAACACCTACGACCTGAGCAGTTCGGGGAGCGCACCCGTCCAGGTGCTCGCCGGGCCCTCGGCGATGGAGTTCGAGGGACTGCAGCAGGTCTTCTACCGTGGCGCCGACTCCCACGTGCACGAGCTGTGGTGGGACGTCGCCGGATGGCACCACCGGGACCTGACGACGGTGACCGGCGGCCCGCTGGTGCGCGCGAGCGGCCCGGCCTGTTACGGCTTCCTCGCCCAGTCCACGCAGCACGTCGTCTACGTCGCGAGCGGTCAGATCGGTGGTGGCCACGTCCACGAACTCTGGCGGGACAGCCAGGGCGGCTGGCATCACGGCGGCAGCCTCACCGGCCTCACCGGCGCGCCTCAGGGCGACGGCCAGCCGACCGGGTACGCGTTCGAGGCGGACTACACCCAGCACGTCCACTACCGAGGCCTCGACGGGCGCATTCACGAACTCCGCTGGGACACCGCCGGCTGGCACTACTGGGGAAGCCCGAGCGACCTGGCCGGGGCGCCGCCGGCGGGGAGTGACCCGAGGGGTTACGTCTTCGCACCCCAGGACACCCAGCACGTCGTCTACACCGGTGTCGACCGGCACGTTCACGAGCTGTGGTGGGACGGCGCCTGGCACCACAGCGACCTCACCGCGGTGACCGGCGCGCCGATCGCGGGCGCCGCTCCGATCGGCTACACGTTCGACTTCCAGCGCAACACCCAGCACGTCGTGTACAACTCCGACGACCACCACATCGTCGAGCTCGCCTGGACGCCGTTGGCGACGAACCCGAAGACGCTCGCTCGCCTTACGAGGAACAACCGTTCCGACATCGTGGCCTTCGGCGACGCCGGGGTCTGGGTGGCGCTCGGCCGGGGCGACGGCACGTTCGACCCTCCCAGGCTGGCGATCGGTGACCTCGGCTACGTGGCCGGTGGGTGGCGGGTGGATCGGCATCCGCGGTTGCTGGCCGACGTCACCGGGGACGGCCGTGCGGACATCGTGGGCTTCGGAGACGCCGGAGTGTATGTGGCGTTGAGCCGTGGGGACGGGACCTTCGACTACACGCCTGTGCCGGCGATCGGTGACCTCGGCTATTCCGCCGGTGGGTGGCGAGTGGATCGGCATCCGCGGTTCCTGGCCGACGTCACCGGGGACGGCCGTGCCGACATCGTCGGCTTCGGCGATGCGGGGGTCTATGTGGCGTTGAGCCGTGGGGACGGGAGCTTCAGCTACACCCCGCAGACGGTGATCGGCGATTTCGGCTATTCCGCCGGTGGGTGGCGAGTGGATCGGCATCCGCGGTTCCTGGCCGACGTCACCGGGGACGGCCGTGCCGACATCGTCGGCTTCGGCGACCAGGGCGTGTGGGTGGCGCTGAGCCGGGGCGACGGCACCTTCGACCCACCGCAGTTGGTGGTCCTCGACTTCGGCTACGTCGCGGGTGGGTGGCGGGTCGACCGGCACCCGCGGTTCCTGGCGGACCTGCGGGGGATCGGACGCGCGGACATCGTCGGTTTCGGTGACGCCGGGGTCTACGTGGCGCTCAGCCGCGGGGACGGAACCTTCGACTACACGCCGCAGCCGGTGGTCGGTGACCTCGGCTATTCCGCCGGTGGGTGGCGGGTGGATCGGCACCCGCGGTTGCTGGCCGACGTCACCGGGGACGGCCGTGCGGACATCGTGGGCTTCGGTGACGCCGGAGTGTATGTGGCGCTCAGCCGTGGGGACGGGACGTTCGACTACACGCCGCAGGTGAAGCTCGCCGACTTCGGTTACTCGGAGGGCTGGCGGGTGGACCGCAACCCGCGCCTGCTCGCCCGGCTGACGGCCAACGTGCGTGCGGACATCGTGGGCTTCGCCGACGTCGGCGTACGCACCTCACTGAGCAACGGCGACGGAACGTTCGCGCCGAAGAGACTCGCGGCCCCCGACTTCGGCTTCGAGTACCGGCCTTGGTGACTGCGCCTACCGATGTTTCAGATCGCCGATTTCCCTTGCAGACAGGAGATTCACTGCTGTGGACAACGGAGTGTTTGTCGGTGGTGCCCGATAGTATTCGCTCATGAGTCCCTCTCCTCGGCTTGGTGTGGGTTCTTCACCGGGCCGAGAGGGGTGTTTGGTGTGGTGGGGTTGGGGTGTGGGGTGCCCTGTGGGGTGCTGGGCGGGGTATGAGAAGACGCGCACGTGGTTGCCCTTAGGTTCTGGGTGTCGAATCCTTAACCGTCTGGAGCAACGCACGTGCGCGTCACCACGGTATTCAACCGCATCCTGGGTCTGTCCGGGGCATCGGTGTGCTCGGTGGACTTCACCACCGACGGCCTGGTTGTTGGTCTTCACCGCCGGCGGGGCCGCCGCTACCGGTGTGAGTGCGGGTACTCGACCCGGGCCCGTTATGACCTGTCTCGCCGCCGCTGGCGCCACCTGGACTTCGGGTCCACCAAGGTGTGGCTGGAAGCCGATATCGCCCGGATCGCCTGCCCGGGGTGCGGGATCCGCACCGAGACCGTGCCGTGGGCGCGGCCGAGCGCCCGGCACACCCGCGACTTCCAGGACGTGATCGGCTGGCTGGCCCAGCGCATGGACAAGACGAGCGTGGCCCGGCTGCTGCGGTGTTCGTGGGAGGCGGTGGACCGGGCGGTGCGAATGCTGGTGGCCGACCACCTGCCCACCGACCGGCTGGACGGGCTGTACCGGATCGGTGTGGACGAGATCTCCTACAAACGCGGCCACCACTACCTGACCATCGTCTGTGACCACGACACCGGCCGGGTGGTGTGGGTGGCCAAGGACCGTACCCGCAAAGCGTTCACCGACTTCTTCACCGCCCTGGGCCCCGACCGTGCCGAACAGCTGAGGGCGATCACCATGGACGGCTCCCCGATCTACATGCCCGTCGCCGCAGAACAAGCACCCCAAGCAGCGGTATGCCTGGACCCGTTCCACGTCATCAAGTGGGCCAACGAAGCCCTCGACAAAGCCCGCCAGGCCAACCCCGCCGTCCCACCCCTGCCGGCCACCCCGGCCAAGCGGTCCGGGCCGCCGCTGACCGTGGTGGAACAGGTCAACGCCCCCGCCAAGGCGTGGCGGCGGCTGAAGACAGCGCTGCGCTCAGGCGCTGAGAACCTCACCGACGAACGCCGCGCCCTCATCAACGCCCTGCGCCGCCACAACTACCAGCTCTTCCGCGCCTGGACCCTCAAAGAACAACTACGAGACCTCTACCGCATCCCACCCGAACAGGCCCGCCACCACCTCAAACGGTGGATCACCCGCGCGTTCCGATCCACCATCCCCGCGATGCACCAACTCGCCACCCGCCTGAAGAAATACTTCGAACAAACCATCGCAGCCGTCGAACTCGGCCTGTCCAACTCACGAGCAGAAGGCATCAACAGCAAAATCCGCGTCATCCAACGCCGCGGCTACGGACACCCAGGACCCGACTCCCTCACCGCCATGATCCACCTCTGCCTCGGCGGAATCACCCTCAACCTCCCCACACAAACCTGAGGAGAGGGTCATGAGTTCGAACACCCAGGATGTCCCCGGTAGTGGAGGCGGCGCTGCGCCGCATCCGCTGATGGATGGCCTGGGCCTGGTGACCGCCGGCAATGACGCGGCGCTGTCGACGTCGGTGTTGTTGATGACGGCCGAGCAGGCCGGGCCGGTGCTGGAGGTGCTGGGGCGGGAGATCGCCCGGCTGCACGCCGTCCAGCTGCGGGTGGTCCGTCAGGCCGAGGCCGGCGACATCGCCACGACGACGGGTGCGCCGAACGCGACGGTCTACCTGCGCACCGCGCAGCGGATGAGCAAGCACGAGTCGTCTGCCACCGTCGGCCTGGCGCGCGACCTGGACAAAGAGGTGCCGCTGACCGGGCAGGCGTTGGCCGCCGGTGCGGTGTCGGTGCGGCAGGCGCAGGTCATCGCGTACGCGATCAAACAACTCCCCGACTACGTCGGCGCCGACGAACGCGTCGAGGCCGAGGAGTTCCTGATCGACAACGCCCGGTTCCACAACCCCGACGAGCTACGGGTCTTGGGGGAGAAGTTGCTGGAACGGATCGCGCCGGAAGAATACGACCGCCGCATGCGCGAGGACCTGGAACGCAAGGACCGCAAGGCCGAACAGAAACGCTCCCTGCGCTACCTCCCCAACGGCTTTCCTCAGTCGGAGTCGGTGCACATCACCTTGCCGGCGTGGGAGATGGAACTCCTCCGCAAGATCATCGAACCCCTCGCCGAACCCAAGAAAGGACCCGACCCCGACACCCGCCCCATCGACCAGCGCCGCGGCGACGCCTTCGCCGAAGCGCTCGGCCTGCTCGCAGCCGCCACCACCGCACCCGTCCGCGGCGGCAGACCACCCCAGATCACCGTCACCATCCCCATCGCCAGCCCTCCTGAAGGGCACCGGCGCGGGCACCATCGACGACACCGCCACCACCATCCGACCCCGACCATGCACCTGCCCCTGCACCGACCCCAAGTACGCCACGAAGGCCGGCAAGGAGAGACAGCGACCATCCGGCACAAGCTCTCCCCTGGACGGGATACCACCACCACGAGAACCCGGCACGCCCCCACAACCGAACACCGACAGCGACGCCGACACCGACGCCGACACCGGGCCGGAGCCGGCCATCGACCCGCACGACGGCTGCCGGAAGTGCGGTGGCGGCGGGTCGGCCCGCTACCTCGGCGCCGATGGCAAACCCATCTCCACGGCGACCGTGCGCCGGTTGGCGTGCGAGGCCGACCTCATTCCCGTCGTCCTCGGCGGCGACGGACAGGTCCTCGACCTCGGGCACTCGGAACGATTCTTCAAGGAACACCAGCGCCGCGCCCTCGCCATCCGCGACGGAAGCCACTGCCACTTCCCCGGCTGCCAGATCCCCGAACCCCGCTGCATCACCCACCACATGACCGCCTGGGAAGCAGGCGGGCCCACCGACCTCGCCAACGGCGTCCTGTTGTGCCAGTACCACCACGTCACCGTCCACCACAAAGGCTGGCAGGTGCGGATGGGCACACACGGCCACCCCGAGTACGTACCCCCGGAATGGGTGGACCCGCGGCAGAGAACCCTCCGCCCCTAAGCGGGGTAGCTGAGTGATCTTCGGTCGGATCTCCGCCGTCAGGCGTTGTTCAGCCGGTCCAACTGCCCTGCGTCCAGGCTGATCTCGACCGCACCCAGCGCCTCTTCCAGCTGGGCCAAGGACGAGGCTCCGAACAGCGGCACGACTACCGGATCCTGGTGCAGCATCCACGCCAGCACGACCTGATTCGTGGTGGCTCCGACTTCCTGGGCGACCTCGCGCAGTACCTCGAACCGTGCGTACGCGGTCGGGTGCGCATATCCACGCTCAGCGGAGAAGGGCCGCTCGGGCCTGCCGTACGAGCCGGTCAACAACGGTTGGTACGCGACCAGCGTCAGGTCGCGGTGCTCGTCGAGATAGTCGAAATGCTCGACCCCGGCATGCTGGTAGTTCGGGCTGCCGAGCCGTCTGGCCCGTCCCTGCACCAACGGGCTCGGCCACAGGTAGGTGTAGTGCTGCTGGATCACGGAGTAGGGCTCGACCCCCTGGTCGGCGGCCAGCCGCCGAGCGCGTTCCAGCCGCCAGGTCGCGGTGTTGCTGCACCCGAGTACGTCGACGATCCCGTCGGCGGCGAGCCGCCCTAACGCGCCAACGGTCTCCTCCAGCGGCGTGGTCCGGTTGTCGATGTGTGCGTAGTACAGGTCGATGCGGTCCACACCCAACCGGCTGAGGCTGCCCTTGACAGCCGCCTCGACGGCGGCCGCGCCGAGTCCTTCCCAGTTGTCGTTCGGGCTGCCGGGAACAGTCGTCCTGGCGCCGCACTTGGTGGCGATGACCAACTGGTCGCGGTTACCGCGGAGTCGCATCCAGCGGCCCAGAAGCTCCTCGCTCTCACCACCGGCCGCGGTCCACTGGTTGTAGTTGTTCGCGGTGTCGACGAACGTTCCGCCGGCCTCCACGAACCGGTCGAGGATCGCCGTCGAGGTCTCCGGGTCCGTCGTACTGCCGAAGTTCATCGCGCCCAGGCACAGCGCGCTCACGGTCCGGCGGCCCCCGATGGTGCGTTCCAGCATGCGGTGTTTCCCCTCAGATGGTGGACTGTCGGGTCAGGGTGTGAACGGTCTGAACGAACTACGCCGATCTTGAGGGCGACGCCCCTTGCCGGTATCCCGTGATCTTGCGCTCGACCACGTCCAGGTCGCGGTGGAGGTCGGCGATGTGACTCAGGACCCGGTCGCGGTGAGCCTCCAGCAGCCGCATCCGCTCCGGTTCGGTCGGCGAGCCGGAGCGTACGAGTTCGGCGTAGCGCTGCATCTCGCTGACCGGCATACCGGTCGCGCGCAGCCGCATGAGCAGCGTCAGCCGCATCAGGTCGGTGCGCGTGTACTGCCGGTGACCCGACGGTCCGCGGGTCACGCCCTCCAGTAGGCCCACCCGCTCGTACCAGCGCAGCGTGTGAGGTGACAATCCGGTCAGTTCGGCGACCTGACTGACTGTGAGCGGTCCGTCGATGTTCGGCACGAGTTCGTCGACGCCGCAGGTCTCGGCTTGCAATGGGTCAGGGTTCACGCTGTCAGACTGCCCCTTGGAGTGCACTCCAAGTCAAGCCGCTCCGTTCGGTGGCCCAGCGGCAGTCACCGCCGGCAGTCAGTCGAACGGCAGCGGTTCGTACCCCGCGCCGTAGGGTGCGTCCGGCCGTTCGAACTCGCCCATCAGAGCACGGCGCATGGGCGTCGTCCGCTCGAGGAAGTCGGCCGAGTTCGCGAGTCGGTCGGCCGCGCGTACCCACGGTGGGCTGTAGACGTAGTGCGCGGTGTAGCGGTCGCGGTCCCCGCCGTGGCGGTACGTCCGGTGCCAGACACCGTTGTGGAACAACAGCACCGACCCGATCGGCGCGCAGATGACGTGCCCGATCGGTACGTCACCACGAGCGGTACGGATGTCGGCGGGCAACGGCACCGTGCTGCGATGACTGCCGGGAATCAGCTCCATGTTGCCCGTACCCGGCCGCGTCTGGTCGGTCAGCAGGAACGACGCGCGCAGCTGGATCAGCGGCACCGGATAGCCGACCTGGTTGAAGTTGTACGCACCCGAACCGTCCTGGTGCCAGCCGCCGGTCCCACCGTGCGCGGGTTGCATCGTGTTCCAGCTCGCCTGCAGGACGAACCGGTCGCCGAACAGCCCACGGACCTTGGGGAGTACGGCCGGGTGGTCGATCAGGCGTTCCAGGCTCGGCTCGCTCTCATAGGCCCGGCCCAGCTGACCGAACTCCCTGTCCCGCGCGGCGTGCAGCCGCTCCGACGCGTCGTAGCACTCCTCGGCTTCCGCGGCGGTCAGCACGTCGGGGATCACCAGGTAACCCCACGACTCGAACACGAACCGGTCCAGCTCGGTGAACGCGCCCGGCGCCACCTCGGGATTCAGCATTGTCCGACACTCCTTGCCCAGCAGGGATCCGGCGAGCATTGGGGATACAGCGAGGTTGGGACACAGCCAGGTTGGGATACAGAGAAGTACGTGGCCGGCGGCCGGCTTCCGGAGGCTCAGCCGAAGACGCCGGTGGCGATGGCGTGTTCTTCTTCCAGGCAGTCCCACTCGTTGTCGTCCGCGCCGTCGTAGACCAGAGCGAGCGGGCCGGAGTAGTCGGCCTGGCGGAGCGCCTGCAGAGACCGGGTGAAGTCCTCGCGGTCGGGACCGTCGGTGTCGAACCGGCACTTGGCGTGGCAGGTCTCCGCCCGAGGTGCCACCGCGGCGAGCTGGTCGTACTTGTCCGCGCCGGTCCAGTTGCCGAGGTCCACGAGCAGGCCCACCTCGCCTCCGGCGGCGTCCAGGATCGCGTGCACTTCGCCGGCGCCGGCGGTCAGCGCGAACCAGTTCTCGGTAACGACCCGGATCTCGGGATGGTCACCGGCCAGCTTGCCCAGCCGGTGGCCGCTGTCCTCCAGCCGCGAAGGGGTCGGGGACTGCTTGCCGGCAATCACCCGGGCCCGGCGTGCGCCGAGGGTGGTGGAGACGTCCAGCCAGCCGTCGATCCAGGCCTGGTGGGAATCCGCGTCGGCCGGGTGGGTGAGGTCGCCGTCGTCGACGAGTACCGCGTCCAGGGTGACGTTCGCCGACTCCAGCGCCGACCGGAGCTCGTCCAGGTAGCCGGGCTCACGGCTGGGGAGGTGGAAGTGGCAGAACTGAACGGTGTCGTAGCCACGGCGGCGGAGCTCTGCCGGCAGGTCGAGCAGCGCCATCCCGGCGTCGGGCTTGGCGAGGTTGTCAGCTCCGCCGTCGGCCTGGTCGCCGGACATGTACGAGCCGAGGGCGCGGTGCAGGGACCAGCTGGAAACAGATTTCACGCCTCCCACTCTGGCGGCACGACACCGATTCAGGCGGGAGCTGTCCTCAACCGGCCGGGCCGATCCGGGCGGGTGCGATCCGGGTGGCTCGGCCAGGCTCAGAGGTTCGCGGACTTGCGTAGTTTGCGGACGCGGCGCCCGGCGTTCTTGCGTACCTTCCTGGCGCCCTTGGTAGCTCCTTCGAGCTCGTTCCCGGCGTTCCTGCGGGCCTTCCGGAAGCTCTTCCGCGCCCCCTTGAGCTCGTCTCCGGCATTGTCGCGAGCCTTCCGGAACTTCTTCCTGGCTCCCTTGACCTCGCCGGCGGTGTCCTTGCGCACCTTCTTGGTCTTACGCCGCCACAGCTTGCCCAGTCCGCGCTGCACCTCCTGCGGGCGCGGAAGGAGCATCTTGGTGCCCTTGCCGTACAGCCGCATCGCGAACAGCGCCAGCGGGATCCCCAATGGCAGCAGCACCACGGTCACGCAGCACACGAGCGAAACGATCATGAGGACGGTGGCGAGCAGGAACACGCCCGCTGCGCCGAAGCCTCGCGTCACTCTCACGGCAGTTCACCTCCCTTGGCTGTCCCCGGGCGGCCACCATACGCCGAACGGCGGCTTCGTTCTCGGTGGCCGGCGTCCCGGTCGGACAGGAGGGACATACCGCCCAGAACGGCCGTCGGTCAGCCCGGTCGTCGGTGCCCGGTCGGCAGTCAGTGCACGTCGGCAGTCAGTGCACAACATCGGGGTGGAGGGCGATGTTGGCGTACGTGGGCCGTTCACCGGTCAGGTCCAGCGCCTCGCCCATCGAGCAGAAGTACAGCCCGGGTGCGTGCTCGGTGAGCCGCAGTGGAGGAAAGCCGAACTCGTCGCCGTTGCCGTCGCCGACCAGGGTGGCGTCGTCGCCGGAGCGCCGCAGTCGCAGCCTCCCAATTCGCGCGCCCATGTAGTCCACGCCGTACGAAGCAACGGTGGCGTCCTCGCCCGGCGACGGGGCGTCGTTGCGGTAGTAGGTGGTGCCGTCGTCGGCGCTGACGAGGTAGTCGCGCCCAGGCCTGCCGTCGTGGCCGAGCAGCCGGAACCGCTGGTAGCCGTCGTCCTCGGCGACGAGCTCGTTCGCGCCGATCACCCGCAGCGGCTGCCGGGCACCGGCGCGCTCCAAGGAGACCTGATCCCCGTCGACGCTGATCCGCACGACGCTGAAGCCGCGGCCGACGTACTCGCCGGCCATCCTCGGCGGCGCAGCACGGTCGGCATCGGCCGCGGGCGGAAGTGCCGGGACGTAGGAATCACTGCCGGCGAGCTCGGCCAGCATGTCGGCGGCCAGGTGGGCTTTCAGCGCCTGGTCGGTGTTGGTGAGCATCACCACCCCGACACCGGCCGCCGGGTCCCAGGCCATGGCGGACTGGAAGCCGAAGCCACCGCCGCCGTGGTTGAGGACACGGCGACCGTTCCAGCGAGCTACCGCGACGCCGAGACCGTATCCGAATCGCTGTCCTGGAAGGGGATTCGGGATCTCGTACATCTGCTCCAGCAGGTCCGGCCGCAGCACGCCGCGACCTCCGGTGAGGTGGAACATCAGGTATCGCAGGGCGTCGTCGACGTTGGTGTACGCGCCACCCGCACCGACCATCGGCACCCGCACCGGGATCCGGCTGCCCACGGTGGAATGCCCGACCGCCCGGTCGGGGTCGGCTGCGATCACCTCGTGGTCGAGGCTGGTGCGGTGCAGTCCCAGCGGCCGCAGGATTTCGTCGCGTACGAACTCGTGGAACGCCACCCCGGTGACCCGCTGCACGACCAGCGCCGCGAGGTCGATCCCGAGGTTGGAGTACTCGTAGTGGTGGCCGACCGGAAACCGCAGCCAGGTGTCGCGGATGCTCCGGCAGTGCTCTTCGAACGAGGTGTCCCGGTCGTCGAAGTTGCTGCCCAACGGTGCCTCGTGGGTGAAACCGGCGGTGTGGGAGAGCAGGTGCCGCAACGTCATCCGCTGCTGGGGTTCGGATTCCCAGCGGCTGTGCACCGTGAAGTCCGGAAGATGGTCGGTGACCGGAGCGTCGAGGTCGACCAGGCCGCGCTGGACGGCGAGCATGACCGCGGTCGCGGTGTACATCTTCGTGCCCGACTGGATACTGAACACCGTCTGCGTGGAAACGGGCTCGCTCCCGCCGCGGGCCCGAACGCCGAAGCCGGCCGACCACCGGATGCCGGACCGGTCGCAGATGCCGACCGCCATGCCGGGAACGTCCTTCTCGGCCAGCAGCCGCGGGATCTCCTCGGTCAGCCGTCGCGCCACCGCCTCGACCGCGGAGTCGTCACCGCCCGGCCCGCGCAGACGATCGGCCAGCACCTCCCGCGCGATCGGTGACAGGTCCTTGCCGCCGATCTCGTCCGGGGCCACGAAGACCATCGCCTGACCCTCGCCGAGCACGATGTCTGCATCCGTGGCGTCGGTGGTGCCCGCGAAGACGTGGTAGCGCACCGAGCTCGGGCCATGGAACCGTCGCTCGATCACGCGTTCCAGCGACATCGTGGGGCACCGGAGCCCGGTCTCCTCCAGCAACTCGCGGTGGACGGCGAACTCGGGGTCCTCGCCGGGCTCGATCATGCCGCCGGGTACGGTCCATCGGCCGGGATCGGTCGGCGCGTCGTCGGTCCGGTGCTGCATCACGATCCGCCCGCGCCGGTCGGTCAGAATCACCAGGGCAACCTCGACGTCAGCCATGATGATCACCTTAGGCCGTGTTCGGAAGTGGCACGCCTGACTCGTGACTCCCCGGATCGCGCCCGCCCGGGTCAGCTGGTCATGTAGAACGTCCGGATGCCGCCGAGGATGAGCTGGATCCCGATGGTGGCCACCAGCAGTCCGCCGAACTTCGTCGCCAGCGACATGCCCTGCTCGGAGAAGTTCATCCGGTTCACCAGCCACAGATGACCGACCGGGATCAGCAGCACCACCAACCCCACCGCGACCAGCGCCGCCCAGACGCCGGTGTACCCGGGGCCGGCGGAAGCGATGGTGATGACCGCGGTGATCGCGCCGGGCCCGGCCATGAACGGAATCGCGTACGGCACAAGAATGGACTGCTCGGCGCTGATCGGCTGCGGGTCCTCCCGCGACTCCGCACCGCCCTGGATCCGGCTGGGCTCGCCACCCAGCAGCATCTCGAAACCCATCAGGGTAAGGACGATGCCCCCGGCCACCCCGAACGCGCCGAGGCTGATTCCGATCAGGTCCAGCAGTTGCCGGCCGACCAGTGCGGACACACCCAGGGTGATCGCGACCGCGATCATGATGCGGCGTACGTACTCCCGTCGTCGCTCCGGTTCGTGCTCGGTCAGTACGCGGAAGAACACCGACCGGCTGAACGGGTCGACCAGGACCAGGACGGCTATGAACGCCTGGACGTAGATCTCAGCGGTCCGCACGTCCGGGATCCTGCCCCGGCCTCCGTCCGGCGAAGCAGGTCGGACGATGGCCGGGAAGGCAGGTCGGACGAAACGCCGGCGGAGGTCAGAGACCGAGCTTGCGGCAAACGGCGTGAGCTGGTCAGCGCTGGGTCAGCGGTAGAGGTGTGCGGCGGGCGGCTTTCCGGGGTCCTGGACCTCCACGATGTAGCGCCACGCGTCCGGTGTGCTGCCGTCCAGGTCGGTGAAGCCGTATTCCTTCGCCAGTTGTCCGGACGACAGCGACGCCTGGTTCCATCGGGCGACGTCGGGGTCGGCGGCCAGGGCCGCGACCGCCCGGCCGACGAACCGCGGGGTCTCGGAGATGCCGAAGTGCCCCGGATCGGGAGCCGGCGGCTGGGCCGGACGATCGAGGACCTCCCGCCAGGTCTCCTCGGTGACGCCGTAGTGCTCGAGCATCATCTCCGAGCGCAGCCAGCCGGGGGTGAGCGCGACCGCCGTGCAGCCGTGCTCGGCGAGTTCCTTGCCCTGGCTCCAGGCGAGCCGCAGCACCGACCATTTCGCCAGGTCGTAGAACGCCGACAGGCGGTAGGTGCGCGAGTTGTAGTCGTACGTCCCGTCGGTCATCTCCACCACCAGCCCGCCCGGCTGCCCGATGAGCAGCGGCAGCGCGTGGTGGCTGGTGATCAGGTGCGTCTCCACCGCGAGGCGAAGCAGCCGCAGGCCGTTGTCCAGGTCGTGGTCCCACAGCCTCGCGTCCCAGTCGAACAGCTGCTCCCCGCCCCAGATGTCGTTGACCAGGATGTCCAACCGGCCCGACTCGCGCTCGATCCGGCGTACGAGGTCGGCTACCTGGTCCGGCTGCTGGTGGTCCACGGCCACGGCGGTGGCGGTGCCGCCGGCGGCGGTGACGAGCTCGGCGGTCTCCTCGATCGTCTCCGGCCGGTTGTACTCCGACCGGCGTTCGCGGGTGGTGCGGCCGGTGACGTAGACGTGCGCCCCGGCCGCGCCGAGCTCCACCGCGATGCCGCGCCCGGCGCCACGGGTGCCGCCGGCGACCAGCGCGACCCTGCCGTCCAGTGCACGGCTGCCGTTCGGTGCGTTCACGAGATCGTTCCTCCCTGCCCGATGTATATGACCGATCGTTCGTTTATATATGCTGAGCGCCATGCCTCGCAAGCGAACGGTCCCCGACGAAGCCCTCCTGTCCACCGCGCTGTCGATCGTGCGCGCCTCCGGACCGGACGCGCTCTCCTTCGGCTCGCTGGCCGCCCGCGTCGACCTCGCGGCGTCGACCCTGGTGCAGCGGTTCGGGTCGCGGGCCAATCTCCTGCGGGCAGCCCTGTCGTTCGCCTGGGACCGGCTCGACGAGGAGACAGCGCGGGCGTGTGCCGAGGCGCCGTCCGGTGCGGCCGGGGTCGTCGACCTGCTCGTACGACTGAGTGGGCAGTACGACTCCGCTGACTCCGGAGGCTCCGGAGGCCCGGGCTTCGGGGGCTTCGGGGACTTCGCCGACCAGCTGATGTTGCTCCGCGAGGATCTGCGCGACCCGGTGCTCCGCGCGCGTGGGCAAGCCTGGCTTGACACCCTCGCTGCGGCCGTCGAGGAACGCCTGGCGGACGCGCCCGGTGACATGCCGCGCGATGTGGCCGGGCTCGGTGAACTCGTGGTCGCCCAGTGGCAGGGATCGCTGACGGTGTGGGGATTCCGGCGTCAGCTCGACCTCGCGGCCAGCGTGCGCCAGGCGCTGGATAGGCTCCTCGCCAGGATCTCGGATGTCGAGGAGGGCGCATGACCGCGCACGTGACCGGCCTGCAGACAGGTTCCCCGATCGAGAACCGCGTGGGCATGGTGTTCATCCCGGTGCGGGACATGCGGCGGTCGATCGAGTGGTACTCCGCTTTGCTCGGCCTTCCGGTCGGGAACGCCTCGCACGAGGACACCATCTACGACCTGCCGACCACCGGCGAGGTGGGGCTCGCACTGGACGCCAACAAGCCGGACTTCGACACCGCCGGCCCGCCGCGGTTCTTCTGGTGGTCGACCGACCTGGAGGCGTGCCTCGCGCACCTGCAGGCCAACGACATCAAGGTGGAGAGCGACATCGAGGACATCGGCAGTGTGTCGTTCCTCCAGTTCCGCGACCCCGACGGCAACCTCCTGATGGTCTGCAAACGCAACTAGCGAACCGACAAGAGCGGGTTGACAGTGGTTCGGGCCCAGCGGGACAGCGCCTCCGGCAACCCGTCGGTGGTGCCGTCCTCGCCGGCCCAGGCCACGTAACCGTCCGGCCGGACGAGCAGTCCGGTCAGCCGGGTGGATTCCGCCTTGCCGGCAACGACCTTCACCGGCTGTTCGGTCCCGGTCGCGAACGCCCGCAGCTGGTCGGTGCCGGACAGGTCGAGCAGGACGAAGCCGCCGTCGTGGAAGTGGCCGGCGAGCCTCGTGCCGTCTGCCAGCCACAGCAACGGCATCAGCCGTCCCACCAGCGGGTGGCCGTCGCCGAGGTCGTACCGCTGGGCGAATCCGCCGATCAGCTTGATGAAATAGGCGTTCCCCTCCCGGGTGTCGATCAGGTCCGACATCACGTCCCGCAACGCGTTCGTGTGCGGGTGTGGCCGCATCAGCGCCACCTGGGCGCGGGTGACCTCCAGCACGCGCGCGGCGATCGGGTGACGTTCGGTCGTGTAGGTGTCGAGCAGGTCCACACCGGCGCGATCCAGTACGACGGCCGCGAGTTTCCAGCCCAGGTTGACCGCGTCCCCGATGCCGAGGTTGAGTCCCTGCCCGCCGAACGGCGAGTGCACGTGGGCGGCGTCGCCGGCGAGCAGGACCCGGCCGTTGCGGTACGACGTGACCTGCCGGGCGTTGTCGGTGAACCTGGTCGCGCTCTGCACCGCCGTGATCCGCACGTCTGCACCGCTGACCTTGCGCAGGCTGGTCTCCAGCTCCTCACGGGTGACCGGCAGGTCGCGGTCGGCGGGAGGGCCGTCGAACTCCACGGTGAGGATCCGGCCGGGCATCGGCCCGTGCACGTACGTGCCGACCTCGGTGCGGGTCCAGCCCTTCGACAGCCGCTCCGGATGGTCGATCGTCACCATCGCCTGGTGCCCGGTGATGACCGGATCGGTGCCGGGGAAGTCGAAGCCCACCTGCCGGCGCACGATGCTCCGGCCGCCGTCGCACCCGACGAGGTAACGCGCGCGGAGCGGCTCGTCCCCGTCGCCGCATCGCACACTCACCCCGTCGGCGTCCTGACCGACCTCGGTGACGGTGATGCCGCGCCGGAGTTCCGCGCCCAGTGCGACGGCCCGGTCGGCCAGCAGGCGTTCGAGTTCGACCTGGGGCAGCACCGCCAGCGGGTTGCCGTCGGTGATGTCGAGGTCGGGGTCGTCGGCGTCCAGCCGGGTGGGGTCGAGTTTGAACAGGCCACCGAAGTGGCCGCCCACCTTGCGCATCTTCTCCCGGACGGCAGCAGTGTCGGGAGCGGGCTTGCCCGGCTCGGCCCACATCTGTGCGACCGAGGCGAGCATGCCGGCCTGGAACCGCTCGATCGGGCCGAGCAGGTCCCGCCGGCGGAACGCCTCCAGCGTGGGCACGTTCACCGAACCTGCCTTGATGGTGGCATCGGGTTCGCTCAGGCGTTCCAGAACGAGTACGTCGGCGCCGTGCAGGCGCAGCTCGCAGGCGAGCATCAGTCCGACCGGCCCACCGCCGGCCACGAGAACATCCCAGGTCTTCGGTTCGCGCATGGAAGTCACCATGACATGAAACTGTACTGAGTACAAGTTTCGACTGAGTATGCTTTCGCCATGACCGGACTTCGGGAACGCAAGAAGTGGGAGACCCGGCGCCGCATCTCCGACGTCGCGACCGGGTTGTTCCTCGCGCGTGGCTTCGACAACGTGACCATCGCCGAGGTGGCCGAGGCGGCCGAGGTGTCCCGGATGACGGTGTTCAACTACTTCCCGCGCAAGGAGGATCTGTTCCTGGACCGGGCCGCCGACACGGTGATCGACTACCGTCGGGCGATCAGCGAGCGCGGCCCCAGTGAACCTGTCGCCGAAGCGGTCCGCCGGCTGCACCGGGGCTGGCTCGCCGAACGCCACCCGATGTCGGGCGTGGTCGAGCACGGCACGGCGTTCTGGAAGGTCGTGGACGAGACCCCGGCGCTGCGTGCCCGAACCCTGGAGCAGCACGACGAGCTCCGCGCGGAGCTGGTGGACATCCTCCGGGCCGAGGGCTTCGACGAGACGAGTGCGACCCTGGCAGCAGGATTCGTCGCCGCCGCGCACGCCACGGTCTACGACTCCGCCCGGCTTCGGATCATGGCCGGGGACAAGGTGGCGAAGGTGCACCGGGGGCAGGAGTCCGTGGTGGAAAGAGTGTTCGACGCACTCTCCGACGCCATGCGCGGTCTGGAACCACACTGACACGCAGTGTTATAAAGGTCTGATGACCGCCGTCGTGCACAACATCGTGTTCGACTGTGCCGACCCGTTTTCGTTGGCGCAGTTCTGGAGCAACGTCACCGGACGTCCGCTGGCCGCGGACGACTTCCCCGGTGACCCCGAGGCCAGCATCGCCCAGCCGTTCGGTCCGACACTCTTCTTCTGCCGGGTGTCCGAGCCGAAGTCGGTGAAGAATCGCGTCCACGTGTGCCTTCGCCCCGCGGGAGACCCCGACACCGAGGTCAAGCGGCTGCTCGAGGTCGGGGCCACCCTGGTCACCGACCGCCGCAGCGGCGTGGACCACGGCTGGGCGGTGCTCGCCGACCCGGAGGGCAACGAGTTCTGCGTACTCCGCAGGAGCGCGAGCGACCACCCGGCCGCGACGGACTGATCCCGCGACGGACTGATCCCGCGACGGACTGACCCCGCGACGGACTGACCCCCGTCGCCGGTCGGCGAACGGGGGTCAGTGCGCGGGTCGGCGGGTGGTCAGGTCACTGCGCGGTGGTGAACACCAGCGCCGCGTTGTGGCCGCCGAAGCCGAACGAGTTGGCCAGCGCGGCGTTCAGCTGCATCTTCCGCGCCTCGCCGGACACCACGTCGAGCTTCACCTGCGGGTCGAGCTGGTGGAGGTTGATCGTCGGGGGAACGACCTGCTCGCGCAGGGCCAGGATCGTCGCCATCGCACCGATCGCGCCCGCGGCCCCGAACGTGTGGCCGGTCATCGACTTCGTGGCGGTCACGGCCGGGTGAGGGCCGATCGCCTCGGTGACCGAGCCGGCCTCGGTGATGTCACCGATCGGGGTGGAGGTCGCGTGCGCGTGGACGAGCCCGATCTCCTCCGGGGCCACGCCGGCGGACTTCACCGCCATCCGGATCGCACGGGCCTGGCCTTCCTGGCTGCCGGCGGTGATGTGGCCGGCGTCGGAGGTGATGCCGGACCCGGCGAGGGCGGCGTGCACGCGCGCGGACCGGGCCCTGGCGAAGTCGGCGCGTTCGAGGACGAGGATGGCGGCGCCCTCGGCGAAGACGAAACCGTCGCGGTCGACGTCGAACGGGCGCGACGCCTCCTGTGGTGCGTCGTTGCGCATCGAGTGGGCGCGGGCGTTGGCGAAGCCGACCAGCGGCAGCGCGCTGATGCAGGCTTCCGTACCACCGGCGATCACCACGTCGGCGCGGCCGAGCCGGATCAGGTCGAGCCCGAGGGCGATCGCCTCGGCGCCGGACGCGCAGGCGCTCACCGGGGTGTGCGCGCCACCGCGGGCGCCGAACTCCATGCTCACGTACGCGGCGGGACCGTTCGGCATCAGCATGGGCACCGTGTGGGGGGAGACCCGGCGTACGCCCGAGGTTTCCAGCACGTCGTCCTGGCCGAGGGTGGTGAGCACCCCGCCGATGCCGGTACCGATCGCCACCGCCAGCCGCTCGGGCTCGACCTCGGGCCGGCCGGCGTGCTCCCAGGCCTGGCGGGCGGCGATGAGGGCGATCTGCTCGCAGCGGTCCAGCCGCCTGGCCTCGACCCGGCCCATGACCTCGCTGGGATCGACCTTCAACCTGCCCGCCATCCGCACCGGGAGGTCGGCGGCCCACTCCGCCTCGAGCGGAGTGATCCCCGACTCGCCCGCGAGCATGGCCGCCCAGGTCGAGTCGACGTCCCCGCCGAGCGGTGTCGTCGCGCCGAGTCCCGTCACCAGAACGGCCTCGTTGCCAGCAGTCATCAGCGCACCCCTTCTCCGTGAAGCTCCACTATCTGCCACTTTGCCAAGTCGTTCACGCCTCATCAGCGCGGCAGCCCACGGAGTCGGCCGCGCGGATTTGTCCGATCCGCACAAACGGCCGCGCTCGGCCGGGCGAGGTCTGTGCGCGGCGGGCGGGCTCCAGGGGCTGCGCCGCGGTGCCGGCGGAGCGGCGGCGACAGTGGGTCCGGGGTAGACAGTACGGTCGGGCCGGTGACCGACGTGGAAGCCCCCCACCTGAACGTGACCCGGACCGCCTACGACACCGTCGCCGCCGACTACGCCGAGTTGCTACGGGACGAGCTGGCCGGCAAGCCGCTGGAGCGGGCGATGCTCGCGACGTTCGCCGAGCTCGTCCTGGCCGACGGCGGTGGGCCGGTCGGCGACCTGGGCTGCGGACCCGGCCGGGTCACCGCGCACCTGGCCGGGCTCGACCTCGACGCGTTCGGCATCGACCTGTCGCCGGGGATGGTGGCGCAGGCGCGCCGGGACCACCCCGGACTGCGGTTCGCCGTGGGCTCGATCACCGCGCTGGACCTCGCCGACGGCGAACTCTCCGGGGCCCTCGGGTGGTACTCCCTCATCCACACCCCGCCCGCCTCGCAGGGGGCGGTGTTCGCTGAGTTCGCCCGGGTGCTGCGTCCCGGCGGCCGGTTGCTGCTCGGCTTCCAGGTGGGAGAGGACCAGCGGGTCCGGCTGGAGCAGGCGTACGGCCACGAGGTGTCCTACGACGTGTACCGGCTGAGCCCGGACCGGGTGGTCGGGGACCTGCGGGACAACGGCTTCGAGCTGCACGCCCGGGTGATCCGGGAGCCGGAGGGCTGGGAGCCGACCCGGCAGTGCTACCTGATGGCAACCCGGACCTGACGCGGTTCGGTAGCTACGGGTCGCGCGCAATGTCGAGGCACAGGTCACAAGTGCGGTCCGTTGTCAAGCCGCCCTTGACGGGAGTTCCGTCAAGGGCGGCTTGCGCTACACCGGTGCCGTTCTCGTCGTTGAGGATGAGGTACGACCCGTCGTCGGGTCCCTGGCGTTCCTCTGGGTGGTGCGCACGGACCTGGCCACCGAACCGGCGCGCGTGGGACCCGGGCTGTCACGGGTCACCAGAAGTGCACCTCGGGATACCTCCGGGACGGGCCGTCGAGCAGCGGGCGGTCCCGCTCGCGCAGGTGCTGGTCGAAGAACGCACCCACGTAGGTGTTGGTGATCCGTACGGCACGGTCGCCGGGGATGGTCTGCCCGATGTCCAGGCCCAACTGGTCGGCCAGTGTTCCGTAGTCGGTGAAGGAGGAGTGCTCGGTGCCCCGGACGGTGATCCACCGCTTCCATCCGGTCAACCGCCGCCAGTCCCGGTCCCAGGTGGTGTCGTCACCGCCCGGCGAGTGCCGGGCCTCGGTTCCCACGAACAGGAACGGCACGTCCAGACCGCTCTCCGGCAGCGGGTCGAACTGCGTGCCGTCCAGGTTCACCGCCGCGCGCACGCGCTGATCTCGGACGGCGGTGGTTCCGCCGGACGCGCCACCGATGGAGTGGCCGGCCATCCCGATCCGGGACGGGTCGATCAGGTCGGCGAGCTGCCAGGCAGGGCGCGGTCCGAGGAGCTCGTCCAGAACGAACGAGACGTCGGCGGCCCGCCCCCGGATGACCCGCTGCGGATCCGGGTCGGTCTCGCACGCCACGCAGGTGGTGACGTGGCCGTCGGGGAAGGTCGTGGCCACCGACTCGTACGTGTGCTCGACGGCGGCGACGACGTGGCCTCGGCTCGCGAGATCCTCCGCAAGGGCCGTCAGGGAGGTCCGCGGAAAGCTGAAGCCGGGGGAGAGGACCACCAGCGGATAGCCGTGGCTGCCGGACCGCGCAGCCGCGCCGGAGCGGGCGTACGTGCGGACGGTGCTCAGGGCGTCCGCGGGTACGTCGGGGACGCCCTGGCTGGTGAGGATCAGTTCGGACTCCCGGGGCGTGACGTATCGCGCCGGCGTCCCCGACCCCCGTCGTGCCGGGTAGTACATCGAGACCATCAGCTCGCGGGGCCCGGACTCGGGCACCCAGGGGTCCGCCCGGTCGGGGTCGACGAGGTGCAGGGTGTCGGTTCCCACGCCGTACGGTCCGGAAGGTCGCGGGAGAGTGAGGGTGGGAGCGGGGGACGCGGCGAGCGGCGGGCCGCCCGGACGGTCCGCCGTCCTCGCCTGGGCGGCACCGGGCGCGAAGAGTCCCAGGGTCGCGAGCCCGGCGCAGGCGGTGACGGCCGCGTGCCGAAGAGTGGTAGTGATCATGAAGCTCACCCTGGTGGCGGGAAGCGCCGGCCACATCGTCCGAAGGTCGGGCCGGACCCCTGCCGGAAGATGTGGGTCTACCCTGTCCCGGGGTGCCGGCGGTCGTACGTAACGCCTCCGGCGCGACTCACGAGGGTGGCGCGCGCGGGGGTTGGTCGCACCCCGTGGCCAGCTCACCTAGACTTTCCGGCGGTACACAGAGCGTGCGGCGGCCCCGGCCACCTCAGCGCTCGTGCGACGGGGGCCGCGCTGCGCGGGTGACCAGCTGCTCTCGGTGACGAGGCACGCCGAGGCACACAGTGACGTCGATGAACGGACAGCGAGGATGACCCCCAACGACCGGGCACGGCCCGGCCCCACCGGCGACGCGGAGCGCACCGTCCCGCAGCGTGTACTCGGCGGCCGGTACGAGCTTCACGAGGAGCTCGGGCGCGGAGGCATGGCCGTGGTGTGGGCGGGCATCGACCTGCGGCTGGGCCGCCGCGTCGCGGTGAAGACCATGCGTCCCGAACACGCCGCCGACTCGACGTTCCAGGCGAGGTTCCGCCGGGAGGCGCAGTCTGCTGCGTCGCTCAACCACCACTCGATCGTCGCGGTCTACGACAACGGCGAGGGCGAGCTGAACGGCGTCTCGGTGCCGTACATCGTGATGGAACACGTCGAGGGCCGCACGCTGCGGGACATCCTTCACGAGGGCCGGCCGATCCTGCCCGAACGCGCCCTCGAGGTGGTGGCGGAGGTGCTCGACGCCCTGGAGTACAGCCACCGGGCGGGGATCATCCACCGCGACGTCAAGCCGGCCAACGTCATGGTCACCCCCGCCGGTGACGTCAAGGTCATGGACTTCGGCATCGCCCGGGCGCTCGGCGACGTCTCGGCCGGGCTCACCCAGACCGCGGCCGTGATCGGCACCGCGCAGTACCTCTCCCCGGAGCAGGCGCGCAGCGAGCAGGTCGACGCCCGCAGCGACGTCTACTCCACCGGCTGCCTGCTGTACGAGCTGCTCACCGGCCGGCCGCCGTTCACCGGTGACTCCCCGGTCTCGGTCGCCTACCAGCACGTACGCGAGGAGCCGCGGCCGCCGTCCGCGGTCTCGTCCCGGGTGCCGCCCGAGGCCGACCGGATCGCGATGCAGGCGCTGCGCAAGAACCCTGCCGACCGGTACCAGAGCGCGGGGCAGATGCGCGCGGACATCCACCGGGCGCTGGACGGGGAGAACGTCCTCGCCTCGGAGGCGCCGACCGTGGCGGCCGCGACCGCCGTCGCCCCGGTGCCGCCGGACGCGACCGCGCGGTTCGCACCCGCGGCGGACTCCGAACCCAGGTGGAGCGAGACCGCCGAGGAGCGCGCTGTTCCCCCCGGGGGTCCTGGCGGCCCGGGTGGTCGCGGCGGCCGGGACGACCGGGGCGACCGGGACGAGGAGAAGCGGCGGGCACTGCCGTGGGTGCTCGCCCTGGTGGGGCTGGTGCTGCTCGGCGTGCTGGCCTTCGCGGCGTACAAGCTCATCGACGGTGGCTCGGCGAAGACCACCAGTGCGCCCAGTCTGATCGGCAGAACCAAGTCCCAGGCGAAGGCCGCGCTGGCGGCGAAGGACCTCAAGCTGGGCGACACGACGGACAAGCCCAGCGACAACGCCCCGAAGGGGCAGATCACCGGCCAGGACCCCGCACCGGGCGGCTCGGTGAAGGTCGGTGGGTCGATCGACGTCACTGTGTCCAGCGGGAAGCCGGAGGTCCGGATCCCGGAAGTGGTCGGCGACCAGATGTCCGAGGCGCGCACGAAGCTGGAGGAAGCCGGGTTCCGCGTCCGGGACAAGGAGGACAAGCAGTCCGGCAAGCCCGGCGGGGAGGTGACCAGGGTCGACCCGCCGGAGGGTTCGCTGGTGGGCAAGAACTCCCTGGTGACGATCTACCACTCCACCGGCCTGACCGAGGTGCCCGACGTCGCCAAGAAGGACGAGGGCGAGGCGAAGGCGATCCTCGAGGACGCCGGCTTCAAGGTGCGCGCGATCCCGGAGGAGAACGCCGACGCCGATCCCGGCACGGTGCTGTCGCAGATTCCCGAGGCCGGCGCGCGCCGAGAGGCGGGCACGCGGGTGACGATCGTCGTGGCGAAGGAGCCCAAGGCGACCTCGGAGCCAACCCCGTCGGACACGCCGACGCCCACGGACTCCCCGTCCCCTTCCCCCTCTCCGACGCCGACCGACAACAACAACGACCAGGGGCTTCCCAACCTGCCCGGCCTTCCCTGACCGGACCGCCCGGTAGACCTGGCTCGAAGCAGCCCCTCGGCGACCGCTCGTCCTGAGCGCTCGTACCGGCCTCCGAACGACGGACCATGATCGGCCGCGCTTACTCTGCGCCGCGCCGGTGGTGCATACTGTGGCGGGATCATCTCGCATCGCCACCGCGCCGTATTCGCGGTCGTTCGCCGTCGCTTCGTCGCCCTTTCGTCGCCGTATCGCCAGCCGCTCCGCCGTAACTTCGCCGTCGCCGTCGAGGAGTGCCCATGAGGATCAGTCGTCGCCAGCTGTTGTCGCTCCTGCCGACCGCCGGACTGGCGAGGACCCTCACGCCCGAGCGGGTGCGGGCGCAGCCGGCCTTCACCGGCGAGGCGAGCACCGCACCGGCCGGCCAGGAAGACGCGGTGGCCCCCATGAACGCCGACGCCATGAACGCCGACGCCGCCCGGCTGCTCGCCAACACCGTCGCGATCCTCGCCGGCGACCCCGAGGTGAACGGCCGCCCCGAGGTGGCCGCCAAGCTGGCCGGTATCGACCGGACCGCGCGCACCTGGCTGGCCGCGATGAAGGACACCGACGGCCCGGGCGGTGAGCTGTTCGCCGGTATCCCGTTGGGCACCAGCGACGCCAACCTCACCGCGTCGTTCCAGCATCTGTACGAGATCGCGCTCGCCACCTCGGTCCCGGGCGGCCCGGCGTCGGATCTGCGCGGCAACACCGATGTGCGGCACCGGGTGCTCGACGGTCTCGCCTGGTTGCACGAGCACTTCTACGGCGACCAGGCGAAGGGGTACTACGGCAACTGGTTCAACTGGGAGATCGGCATCTCCACCCACGTCAGCAGGACGCTGGTGCTGCTCGCCGACGACGCGCGCGCCTACCGTCCAGACCTCGTACCCACCTACGTCGCGTCGATGGACGCCTACCTGCGCAACGGCAAGGACGGCGACGTCGACCTGGACTCCCGCTTCCACACCGGCGCCAACCTCGCCGACATCACCACCAACCGCATCCTGCAGGGTGCAGTGCTGGGGGAGGGGTCCCGGGTCGACAAGGCGGTCGAGGACCAGCTGACGGTCTTCGCCACCGTGGATCCGTATCACCTCCAGCACGGCGTGACCGACGGCTACTACGCCGACGGCTCGTTCATCCAGCACGACTCGGTCGCCTACACCGGTTCCTATGGAAAGGGCCTGTTGACGCGGGTCGTCCAGACGCTGAAGATCCTCGACGGTACGAGCTACGTGCGCGGCGACGACCTCGTGTCGGTGGTCGACGGCTGGGTGCGCAACGGCTTTGCCCCGTTGATCTTCGAGGGCTGGATGATGGAGGCGGTCAAGGGCCGCGCGGTCTCCCGGACCACCACCGGATACGCCGACGTGGCTGTGGTGGTCGAGGCGGTCGTCGACCTGGCCGGCCTTGCCGACGGTGACGCGGCCCTGGCGTTGAAGAGCTACGTGCAGTTCATCCACGAGACGTCGCGTACGGCACTCGACCCGGCAAAGTTCGTCTCGCCGGTCAGCGTCGCGCGGTACGCCGACATCGTTGCCGACGACTCGATCCCGGCTCGGGATCTCAACCCCGCTTCGCGAAGTGTGGCGTTCAACGCGATGGACCGGCACGTGCACCTGCGTCCCGGCTACGCGTTCGCGCTGGCCCGCAGCTCCGACCGGATCAGCAAGTACGAATACATGAGCGGGGAGAACCTCCGGCCCTGGTTCCAAGGCGACGGCGCCTACTACCTCTACCTGTCCGGCCAGGACCAGACCCGGGCGTACGGCGTCGACTACTTCACCACCGTCTCGCCGTACGCGCTGGCCGGAGTCACCTCGCCGGTCGAGCAGCGGAGGACGATCCCCGAGCTGTACGGAACGCCGTACTACGACAATCCCGACCACCCGCTCAACTTCACCGCGTCGTCGGAGTCGCAGAACACCTACGTCTACTTCCCGCGTGGCACGAACCGTCACTCCGGCGGCGCGACCCTCGGTGCCTACGGCGCGGCCGCGATGATCCAGTCCGACGACGTGGCCTACACGGCCAAGCAGAAGGGCCTGCTGCCGGACGACTTCGTGGTCTACCAGAACGCCACCGCGCGCAAGTCGTGGTTCATGCTGGACGAGGAGATCGTCGTGCTCGCCGCCGGTGTCGGCGATCCTGCCGGGCGGGCGGTCCTCACCACGGTCGACTCCCGGATCGCCGCGCCGACGGACACCATCACGATCAATGGCTGGCGGCGTGACGGAGGCACGTGGTCGGGTGCGGGCACCGCCGATCTCGCCTGGCTGCGGTACGCCAACGCCGACCAGGGGACCTCGGTCGGGTACGCCTTCCTGGACACCACCGGACCGGTGCGCGTGACCTCCGAGCGGGTCACCCGCAGCCTGCGGGTGGTGCGTACCGCCAATCGCGACACTGCCGTGACGAAGTTGGTGTTCGGTGTCCACCTGGACCACGCGCCCGGAGTCGCGCCGTCCTCGCTGGCCTACGCGCTGGTGCCGAACGCGACCGAACGCCAGCTGGGCTCCTACGCCGCGGGCCGGGTCGTGGTGGCGGCGAACACCACGCAGGTGCAGGCCGTCCGCCACACCGGGCTCGGGCTGACCGGCGTGAACACCTTCGGCCCGGGCGCACGCAACGTCGCCGGCGTACGGGTCGACGGCCCCGCGTCGGTGCTCGTGCACAAGCGGCGCGACGGGCGGACCGAGGTCGCGGTCGCCGACCCCACCACGGACCGGGACGCGATTCCGGTGGTCCTGCGCGGCCGGCCGCTGACCGCGGTCGCGCCGGCCGAGGGCGTGCGGGTGAGCGCGGTCGCGGGTGGTACCCGGCTGGACGTGGACACCGCCCAGCTGTACGGGCGCAGTCGCACGGTCACGCTGGCGCCCTGACCTTTGACGCTGGGCGCGTCCGAGCACCCGCCCGGGGTACTCCGGGATGTATGGATAGGACTTGACTTATATAAGGCCAGAGTGAAACGCTCGGTCGCACAGCATCGCCGGAAGCTGTCCGGTGCTGCCCCGACGTCGTTTCATCTCCGGAGGAGACCCCCGCCATGATCGTCAGTACGCAGAAGATCACGACGTTCCTCATGTTCACCGGACAGGCCGAGGAGGCGATGGCCTTCTACGCCTCGCTGTTCCCCGACTCCGAGGTGCGGTCGGTGACCCGCTACGGCGCCGGCGGTCAGGGCGCCGAGGGATCGGTGCAGCACGCGACCTTCACCCTGGCGGGCCAGGAGTTCATGGCCATCGACAGCCCGGTCGAGCACGCCTTCGGATTCACACCGTCGGTCTCGTTGTTCGTCACCTGCGAGACCGGGGAGGAGCTCGACCGGCTGTTCAACGCGCTGTCGGAGAAGGGGCAGGTCCTGATGCCGTTGGGGGCCTACGGATTCAGTACGAAGTTCGGCTGGGTGAACGACCGGTTCGGCGTCTCCTGGCAGCTCAACCTGCCCTGACGTTCGTACGCGGGTACCGCGTCTGTGGACCGGGGACGCAGGCCGTCGAGGACGCTAGGCCTGGGTGAGTTCGGCCATGGCGTCGTCGACGTCGACGTCACCGCGCGCCACGGCGTCCAGCAGGTGCCGTCGCCTGGTCTGCCGGTCGACCGGCGGGGCCGTTGCCACGCCGAGTGCGGTGAGGAGCTCGTCCAGCCGGGCGCGTGCGGTCGGGTAGCTCACGCCCAGGTGGCGTTCGAGCTCCTTGGTGTTGCCGCGAGCGGCGAGGAACACCCGCAGCAGATCGCGCTGGGCGTCGTCGAGGGCGCAGAACTCACAGTGCCGGAAGTGTCCGCGAACCTCGGTGTCGCAGCCGGCGCAGTGCAGGCCGGAGACCGACAGCGGAGCCTGGCAGGTGGGGCAGGCGCTCGGTGGAGTGTGCTGGATGTGCTGAGTCTGGTGGGTACGCGTCGCCATCGGCTCAGCCCACCCTGACCGAGACCTCGGCGAGGTTGCCGTCGATGTCGAGACTCGCGGTGCCCGCGCCGAGGACGTACTCGCCCCTGCCGATCTTGTTCAGGCGTTCGTCCATGTCGTACTCCGCAGGGCACCGTACGACGACGCGCACGTCGGAGTCGGGTGCGAGCACGACCGTGACGTTGCCGGCGTTGGCCTCGATGTGGGAGTCGCCCCCGGTCAGCTCGGCCTCCAGCCGGACGTCGCCCACGTTGAATTCGCCGTGGAAGGATCCGCGAAGCCCGCGAACCAGTGCGTCGCCACCATTGAGCTCCAGGTGCAGTTGCGCGTCCGCCGGTACGACGAGCAGGGTGTCGTCGCCGACCTGACCCTCGACGTGCACGTCGTCGCCGTCCCGCTCGATCGAACCTCGGTACGGCCCCTCGAACCACACGTCGTCGGCTTCCTTGTCGCCGGCGACCTCGATCGTCCCGGCAGCGTTCAGGCTGGCGTGGACGTTCAGGGTCGACGCTTCCGTGGTGGGTGTGGCTGCCATCGGGGGAGCTGCCGGCGCCGGGGGAGCTGCCGGCGCCGAGGGAGCGGCGGGTGTGGCCGGGGCCGCGGCGGTCGGTGGTGCGGGGGGTTCCACCGGCGTCACGGGCGCCGCCGGCGTCGCGGGCGTCGGTGGTACGGCCACCGGCTGCTGGCTCGGGTCCAGGGCGGCCAGCTCGCGCTCGGCGTCCTCGGGTGAGATCTCGCCCCGGGCCACTCGCTCCAGAATTGACCTCTGCTCTGCGATTGTCATGGCAGGTAGTAAACCGTGAATTTCCAGATTGTCAACCATTCGCGCCAGTGCTTTGCCAGCTTGCAGCCCGCCGGGTCACCGCCGCCGGCGGGCCCGAGCGGGATCTGTGCTGAGTTCGGCCAGGTTCATCGCCACCGCCCGGCGGACGGCCGGGATCCGGCCGAGCGCGCTCAGCCCCGCGTTGCGGACCTTCTGCAGCGGCAGGCTCCGCACGGTCGCCAGGCGCGTCATCCGGTCGGTCATCGACAGTACGCCGGTGGCGACCGGTCGGCGCTCGGCCTCGTACGCGTCAAGTTCGCCTTGACGTGACTCGTCCTCGACCAGGGCGCTCAGGTGACCGGCCAGGGCGACGGCATCCTGGATCCCGGTGTTCATGCCCTGGCCGCCGGCCGGGCTGTGCACGTGCGCGGCGTCGCCGGCAAGGACCAGCCGCCCCACGTGGTAGCGGTCGGCCAGCCGGTGGTGCACGTGGAAGCGCGAACCCCACACCACGTCCCGTACGTGCGCCGGTGTCCGCCGCGGCCCACGGGCGTTCAGGATGGCCTGGATGTCGTCCCGCGTGGGGTGCTCCGGCGCGACGTCGACGATGGCGATCACGCGGTGCCGCCCGCCAGGCAGCGGTGCGACGACCACCAGCCCGGCGGAGGCGAAGAACAGCTGGATCTCCTCAGCGGGCAGCTCCCAGTCCAGGTGGACGTCGGCGAGCATGAACGACCCGGCGTAGGCCGTGCCGGGGAAGTCGATGCCCGCTTGGGTGCGCACCGTGCTGTGCATCCCGTCCGTACCGACGACGTACGCGGCGCGGATCGTCCGCCCGTCGGCCATGGTGGCGACGGCGTCGTCGGCAAGCTGCTTGACGTCGACCACCTGGTGTCCGTAGTGCACGGTGCCGTCGAGCTGGTGCAGCCGTTCGGTGAGCACGCGTTCGGTGACGTCCTGCGGGCACATCAGCGTGTACGGATGGGCGGTGGGCAGTCCGCGGAAGTCCACCGAAAGGAGGGTCCGGTCGTGGTCACGAACGCTGAGCCGGGGAACGATCAGGCCGCGCCGTAGCAACTCGTCGTTGACACCCAGGTCGGTCAGGACCTCCAGCGTGCGGGCGTGGATCACCGCCGCCCGTGAGGTGTCGGCGGGCCCGCTCCGCTGGTCGACGACGGTCGCGTCCACACCGCGGGCTCGCAGGGCGACGGCCAGGGTCTGGCCGACCGGCCCGCCACCGACGACGAGGACCTGGGTGGAGGTGGGCAGCTGGACATCGGTGGGGTGGTGTGGGGAGTTCACGGTCGCCTCCGGAAGCCGACTCGATAGGCCAACGAACGTTTGCCAACGCTTGTTGGCTCCACGGTAACCCCGGTCCGGCTGGCTTGCCAACACCTGTTGGCCTACCTTTGTGGGCATGGCCTTCACCACACGCTCGGACCAGACCCGGGAGGCGATCCTGCGGGCCGCCCGCCGGAGGTTCGCGACGCAGGGGTACGAACGCACCACCATCAGGGCCGTGGCCGCCGACGCAGGCATCGATCCCTCGATGGTGATGCGTTACTACGGCTCCAAGGACGGCCTGTTCGCGGTCGCGGCCGACATCGACCTGCGACTGCCCGACCTGTCCGAGGTCCCCCGCAGGAAGGCGGGTGAGCGGTTCGTCCGGCACTTCTTCGAACGCTGGGAGGGCGAACTCGCCGACGACGTGCTGGTCGTGGCGTTCCGGTCCGCGGCGACCAACGAGGCGGCGACGCAGAGGCTGCGCGAGGTGTTCGGAAACCAGGCGCAGGTGGCGCTGGCGCGGGCGGTGGCCGACCCGGAGGAGGCGCCGGCGCGCGCGGCGCTGGTGACGTCACAGCTGCTGGGCATCGCCATGTGCCGTTACGTTCTCAAGCTTCCGCCGATGGTGGCGATGGACACCGAGACGCTGGTGGCCGCCGTCGCGCCGACCGTGCAGCGTTATCTCACTGGGCCGTTGCCGGGTACGCGTACCCGGAAATCCTGAACCCGCAGATCTACGCGGCGTTCTTCCGCGCGGTCAGCAGCGCGAACGTCAGGAACTCGCCACCGTCGGCTTCCAGCATGGCGTCGACGCTCTCGACGACGGCGCGGTCGGCGCCGGCGGCACGCGTCAGGGCAGCGCGCCCCCACGCCAGCCAGTCGCTCCAGCCGCTCGGCTGGAGGCGGGCGGAGGTGACGGCGACGAGTTCGGTGATCTCCCACTGGAAGCGCCACCAGTCCGCGGTGTGCCAGGCGAGCGCCTCCCAGCCCACGCATGCCCTGATGTGTGGAGGAATCTCGCCGAGGTCGCGGATCTCCCTGGTCATGGCGGGCGTGGCGACGCCGAACTGCCCACCGGGCTTGAGAAAACCGATGATGTACGCCAGATAGTTGTCGGCCGTGCCGAAGTACTCGTACGCGTCGACACACACGATCGCGTCGAACGACTCCGGCTCGAAGGGCAGCGTGTGCGCCTCGGCGCGGACCGCACGCACCCGGTCCGCGACCCCGGCTTCGGTGAAGACCGCCGTCGCCGTCTCCGGGGCGATCCACAGGTCGGCCGCGACCACCTCGACGCCGAACTCGCGGGTCAGGAACACCGACGTCGCGCCCTTGCCCGAGCCGAGGTCGAGCACCTGCATGCCGGGTCGCAGGTCGAGGTCGCGGGCCAGGTCCTCCAGCAGCCACAGGGGATGCGGGCCCATGTCCAGGTCCAGCAACCAGGCCGGGTCGTACTTCGAGGACAGGGGATAGTCTGCCGGGCGAACGAGCGCGTCGAGTTCAGCAGTCATCGGCACGTATGCAAGCACTGCTTCGGGTGCCCAAGCAACCAAATAACGGCTGTCAGGCCAAGCTCCGCCGTAGGTCGTGCCAGTGCCGGCTGAAAGGAACGAACGGCCCGGGCCGGACGAACTGGCGTACCCGGTCGTTGCCGCGCAGGTAGATCTCCTCGGGCAACCAGGTGGAGTGCGCGTCGCCGAACGTGCGGATGTCGGCGGCCAGGTCGAGGTCGCCGATCGCGAGCGGGCTGACCGAGCGGTAGCCGTCCAGGAAGGCGGAGCACAGGCCGGGCGCGAGCAGCAGCGAATAGTGGAGCGCCCGCAGGATCTCCTCGGCCGGCCAGCGCACCTCGGCCTTGTCCCAGTCGATCACCGCGGCCACCCGTACGTCGGAGGACCCTGCGGCGCCGGCGAAGAACACGTTGGTCTCCTGGTAGTCGCCGTGGGTGAGCTGGGCCGCGCCCTTCGGTGCCTCGGGCGGCATGAGCCGCGCCCCCTCCGACGCGAGCCAGGTCATCCTGCTGCGCAGCCGGTCCAGCGCCCAGGCGTCGCACTGGTCGGCGGCGTGCTCGCGGTCCCGGCGTTCGATCAGCGCGACGAGCTCCGCCATCCGCCGCAGGGTCTCTTCCGGGGCCGGCGCCGGGTCGACCTTGGCCGGCGGGAGGTCCGGCACGTCGGCCAGCACCCGGTGGATGTGGGCCAGCGTCGTTCCCATCGCCCGGGCATGCTCCGGGCGCAGCCGCTCACGATCCACCTGCTCCCCGTCTGCGTATGCGAACAGCGAGTACCACCGTCCGCCGTGACCGACGACGAGCTCGCCGTCGGGGGTGGGGATGGCATCGGGCACCGGCACGCCGCCCGCCCGCGCATGCGCGACGACCTCGTGCTCCCGGTCGACCTGGCGGCGGTCGGTACGGCGGTGGCCGCGGAGTACGACCCGGCGGCGCGCGGTGGTGACGACATAGGTGTCGTTCATCGTGCCGGACTCGGTGCGCTCGATCGTGCCGGCGGGTTCGAGACCCCAGCGGTCGAAGACCCCGCAGAGCTCGGAGCTCACTACTGTGGCTGCCCGGTGTAGAAGGCGGTGGTGCGGGCGGCCGCCTCCGCCGCGGTCGCCTCGTCCTCGCCGTTGGCGGCGTTGGCCGCACCCCACCGCTCACTCGACGTCGCGATGAACTTCCGGCCGTCCTCCGACAGCGGCCAGGCGGCCGCCTCGGCCGGGTCGAGGTCGCCCGACCCGGACAGGTGCGTGGCCAGGCCGAGCAGGGCGAGGTCCCAGCCGACACCGACCGCGCCCGGGCCGAACTGCTTCCAGCGTCCCGGGTCGACGTGTGCCGCGTGCTCGAGGTCGAGCCGCGTCCGATCCGGTGCCTCCTCGGTGAGCCGGACGTCCAGCCAGGTGACTTCCTCGGCTGACTCCCAGGTGGCCGCGAGCCGCGTCGGCGGTGTGCACACGAGGATCTCGCCCGAGGCGTTGCCCTCCAGGTGGTAGCGCCCGCCCACCCTCAGGTCGCCGGTGACCGGAAGGAACCAGCGGGGAAGGCGTTCGGGGTTGGTGAGGGCATCCCACACGTCGTCGACGGTGTTGTCGTAGGACTGGCTCACGGCCACCACCCGGGTGGGGGTGCCGTCGCGGGTTCCGCTGCGGACGGTGCGGTCGACCGCGCCGAGGTGGTGGGTCACGTCGTCGATCACGGCGCCTCCTTCGACTGCTCCTGCGGACCCGGGGCCAGTCCTGCGGACCCTGGAAGCTGCACTGTATAGGTCAAAGGTGATACATCGCCCGTCGGTCACGGCGAGGCGTGTCGGTGACCCACGCGCCGGATCAGCAGCGGAGGTTCGGCAGGGTCACGTCGTGCCGTACGTCGTCACCTCGCAACGTCACGCCGTACGCCGTCGGCCGGTACCCGTCCGCGGCCACCACCACCTGGGCCGGCTGTCCACTGCCCGGCACCCACACGACGTACTCTCCGGCCGCGTCCGTGGTCAGGGTCCACGCGTCCCGACCGCGGTCGACCGCGACGACGGCGCCGGGAAGCGCGGCCGGTGCTCCGTCACAGGTGGCGCCGCGGACCCGGCCGGACAGCCGTACCCAGCTCGACGGCGCGTCCACCATGAAATCGACGTCGACCGAGCCGGTGTCGTACGGCGTGTCCTCCCGGACGAGGAGCCGAGCGTCGTAGGAGCCCGGCTGGGAGGTGTGCCGGGAGTCCAGGGTGAGGGTCACCCTCACCTCGGCGCCGGGCGCGAGGGTGCCCGTCGCCGGCTGCTCGGTGAGCCAGGGCGCGTCGGTGCCCGCATCCTCGCAGTCGCCGTAATCTGTCAAGACCTCGTTGACGGCCATCACTCGTGGGCCGTTCGCCCCACCCACCTTGTAGAAACCGCAGGACGCGGCACCGCGGAAGAGACTGTTGACGGAGTTGGGCAGGGCAGTCCACGTGTCGGCGCCCGGATCGTAGGCGAACGCCTCGTTGGTGAGGACGGTGGAGTCCTTCGCCGCGCCGCCCGCGACCACCAGCCGGTCGTTGGCGACGGCGTAGCTGCTGGCCCACAGGTCCAGCGGCGCGTCGGCCACCCGGCTCCACCGGTTGGTTCCCGGGTCGTACACGTAACTGCGCCGGGTGCTGTCCGGCCCCTCGGCGAGTCCGCCGGTGCAGTAGACCTTGCCGTCGATCCCGCCGCACGAGGGCCAGGAGATCGGTTCGGGGTAGGGCGCGACGGTGACGAACCGGTTGCCGGCCACGTCGTAGGCAGTCACCTGGTCGGTGGCCGTCCGGCAGTCACCGGTGCAGCCGCCGACCGAGTAGATCCGGCCGTCCAGCACCGCGGAGCCGACCGCGCCCCACGGGTGCGGGTTGTCCGCCCGGGTGGTCCACCGGTCGGTGGCCGGGTCGTAGACGAGGGTCGTCGCGGCCGGCGGACCGTCCGGGCCCCAGCCGCCGACGACGTAGAACCTGCCGTCCACGAACCCGGACGCGGGCTTCTGCCGTGCCTCGGGCATGTCGGCGATCCGAGACCACCTGCCGGCGGCCGGGTCGTAGACGAAGGACGCGCGGGTGGCGCCGTAGCCCGCGACCGTGCCGCCGAAGGAGTACACCCTGCCGTCGTGGATGGCGGCGGCGTTGTCCTTGATGGTGGTGGGGTAGTCGGTGACCTTCTGCCAGGCGCCGGCCGCCGTCCGCGTGGCGGGCTTCTTCCCCGACGGTGGCGCGACGGTGGCCGCGGAGGTGTCACGTGCGGGGGTGAGTCCCTTCACCGCGACCCGCCGCACGGGCACGCGCGCATCACCCTTGTGCTTCGTGGCCGAGGTGCCGCTCCGGGACACCCGGGCCGAGCCGACTGCGGCGGCTGGTGAGCCGGCCTGGATCGTGAACCCCTGCTGGGACTCCGCGAACGCGAAGGACGCCGGAGCGCTTCCCTTGTTGGTGAGCGTGATCTCGCGGGTCACCTTGCCGCCCAGGATCGTTCGCCCGCTGACCTTGTCCGCGGAGACGACGAGCTTTCCGGCCCGCAGGCCGAAGTCGCTGCGGATCACCGAATTCCTGCGGACGATCCTGGTCGTCTGGTTGGTCTGGTAGTTGTGCGCGCTCGCGGTGAAGGCACGAGCACCCACCTGCGGTGAGAACAACCAGTAGAACCCGTCCGGCCGGCCCGGGTCCTCCGGGGTCGGTTCGGTGGTGGCCCGCACGACCGGAGCCGTCCCGGTCGTCACGACGGCACCGTCCAGCGCCTGTCGGGTGTTGGCGTCGGTGACCGCGCCGTAGACCAGGCCGCCCGGAACCTGCGTGCAGTCCGTGCCCTGCTTCGCGTAACCCGGTGCGGCGCAGGTCTGCGGGTCGACGTTCGCGTCGACCTCCACGTTCATCCCCCGGGTGATGGGCGTGACCTTGACGTCCCGTTCGACCGGCAGGTAGCCGCCGTACGCCGGGGTGACGGCGAGCTTGTAGGTGTGCCCGACCGGTAGGTCGAGGTTGACACGTCCGGTCCCGGGATCGGTGAACACCGACGGGGGACGCCCGTCGACCTCGATCCCGGCGTACAACGGCCAGCCGTGTCCCGAACCGTCCCGGACGGTCACCGCGACCTTCGCCCGGGCCGCGGCGGCGAGCACCGTGTCCTGGGTGACGGTCTCCCGCGCGGCGACGCGTACGGCGCCGTAGGTCTGGGTGTTGTACCCGAACAACGAGACCTCGAGGTCGTAGCGGCCCTCGTCGAGGTACAACGTGAACCGGCCGTCGTCCCCGGTGGTGGTCTCGTGGGGCTGCTTGCCGCCGGTGGCCCGGACGGTCACCCCGGCCAGTGGAGTGCCGTCCGCGGCGTCGGTGACCGTGCCGACGACGGTGCCGGCGTCACGGCGCGGCGAGGCGCTGACGGCGGCGTAGGCGTCCAGGATCCCTTCCCCGTAGACGTTGTTGTCGCCGGCGGTGCCACCACAGGAGGTGTCAACCTTGTCCTGCGCCGTCCGGTCGAGGATCTCGCGGGTGGCGGCGACGTCGCCGACGAGCGCGGGTGCCGCCGACCACACCAGGGCGACGGTGCCGGCGACATGCGGGGTGGCCATCGACGTACCGCTGAGCACCCGGTAGGAGCCGCCGGTCCAGCTGGAACGCACGTTCACCCCCGGCGCGGTGATGTCGGGCTTGCCGGCGGCGCCGTCGGCCGAACCCCGCGAGGAGAAGGGCGCGACGTTGCCGTTCTGGTCGATCGCACCCACCGCGTATGCCTCGGGGTACTCACCCGGCGCACCCTGGGTACCACAGGCCGGGCCGTTGTTGCCGACCGCGAACGCCGGGAAGATCCCCGCGGCGACCCACTGCCGGAACGTAGTCCCGGTACCACTCGTCTCCGGGTGCGGCGGACCAGGAGTTGTTCAGGACCTGCGGGCGCAGGGCCGGGTCGGGGTCGGAGCCGTCCAGCGCCGTCGGCGCGAGCATCCACTGCGCTGCCAGGGCGAGGGAGAGGTCGGAGCAGAGGTCACTCTCGCATCCCTTGGCGGCGATCCAGCGCGCGCCGGGCGCGACGCCCACGTGGTTGTCACCGCCGTCGTCACCGACCATGGTGCCGATCGTGTGGGTGCCGTGGCCGGCGTTGTCGCAGGGCTGCGCCTCGCCGCACACGTGGGCGGGGTCGTACCAGTTGTGGTCGTGGGTGAAGCTTCCATCGTCGTTCCTGCCCCGGTAGGAGCGCACCAGCGCCGGGTGGTCGAACTCCGCGCCGGAGTCGATGCTGCCCACGACGATCCCCGACCCCGTGGTGTCGTACTCGTCCCACACCTGGTCGGCGTGGATCGCGCTGACTCCCCACTCCGGTGAGGTCGACTGCGCTGCCGGGCGGCCCTTGACCGGGGCGGGTAGTTCGTACGTACGGGTGGGCCGGATCTCGGCGACCCGTGGGTCGGCAGCGAGCTGCCGGGCCAGGGCGGCCGAACCCTTGTGCACGTAGATCGTGTTGTCGATCCACAGCGTGGTGAACCGGGTGTGCGTGGCGCGCAGTCGTTCCAGCGCAGCGGACTGGCTGGTACGCGACGTCGCGCGGAGCGCGGTCGTCACGGCCCGGCCACGGGCCTTCCAGCCCCGGGTTCGGGCGGCCGGTGCCAGGTCGGCCCGCGCGGTGAACGTCACCCAGAAGTCGCGGGATCCCTTGTCCAGTTGGTGGCGCAGTGCCAACTGGATCTTGCGGTCCGAGGTCGAGACGGACGTTGTGGCGGACCCGGCCGCCGGGACGACACGTGCGGTGGTGGGTTGTGCCTGACCGGGCGGCGACATGACCACCGAGGCCACCAGCCCCACCAGCAGGGCGACCGCGGTCGCCGCCATCCGAGGATGCCTGTTCCCCTGCACGGAGCCTCCCGGTTCGACAGGCGCCGGCCACCTCCGGCGAATGGGGCGGCTCCGCGAGCGCCGTGGTCATGATCGGCTCGACACCGAGAACGCGTCCACAATCCGTGCGGGGTTGGCTGAACGTGGTCACCAGGGCCGCCGAGCGATCGGCGATGTGGCCTACTGGTTAGCCGCCGCTACTCCGACACCGAGGTGCTCAGAAACTCGGCCCGCCACCGGCCCGGATCGGCGTCGTCGTTGCGCAGGCGCTCGATGCGTACCGGCCGCAGCTCTCCGGTCGCGAACGCGTCGATCTCGGCGCGGCTCAACGGCCACGGCGGTCCCTGGACGCTTCCGGCACCACCCTCCCCGGCGACGGCGATCACCAGCAGCGTCCCGCCCGGTGCCACCAGCGGCCCGATCCGCGCGATGGCGTCCGCCCGCGGCGGGTCGGGGAGGGCCTGCACGTTCATGCTCTCCACCACCAGGTCGTACGCACCCACCCAGTCGGCCGGCAGGTCCAGCAGGTCGGCGGTGACGTAGCCGACCGGCGAGCCGCTGTGCCGGCGGCGCGCCTCCGCCACAGCCGTCGCGGACACGTCGAACGCCACCGTGTCGTACCCCAGGCCTGCGACGAACTCCGCGTCCCGCCCGAAACCGCAGCCCACCACCAGCGCGCGCCGGCCCGACCCGGACGGTTGCCGCTGCCGCACCCAGTCGGCCAGCAGCGAGTGCGGGGCTTCCCGATCCCAGGGGATCGCGGGCTCACCGCCTGGTTCGGAACCACCGGCCCGCCCAGCCTCGGCGTACAGCCGCTCGAACCAGCCGATGGGGTCGTGTGCGGTGAGCGACTCCGCGGCCAGCCGGCGTACGCGCTCCTCGGGAAGCTCAGGCATCGACGTCGGCACCGGCATCGGTGTCGGTCGCGGGCTCGAGGACGACAACGGGAATCCTCCGGGCCGTGCGGGTCTGGTAGTTGGCGTATCCCTGGTAGGAGGAGACGATCCGCGGCCACAGCGCCGCGCGCTCGTCCGCACCGGCTACGCGCGCCCGCATCGAACGGCCGGCGCCCAGACCGGTCACCCGGACAGCGGGGTGGGCGCGCAGGTTGAGGTACCACGCGGGGTGGCGGTCGTCGCCGCCGTACGACGCCACCAGGACCAGCCGGTCACCGTCGACGACGGGAACGGTCAGCATGGTCGAACGTTCCTTGCCGGACCGGCGGCCCACCGTCACCAGCTCGATGACCGGCATGCCGAGTGCCCGGCCGAACACGCGTCCCTTCGTGGCGGTGAAAACGGCCCGGTGGACACCGGTGCCCAGCCGGGTGAGGGTGTCCTTGGCGGCCGTACGAGTCCTCATCGCAACACCTTTCTGTGCTGGTGGTCGACAGGAGAACGACCACAGTCACACCGGTGTTCCGTCTCGCGGGAGTTCGGCTCCGACTTCGGCTCACGCGCAGGATCAGATCACTTCGGTCCGTACTGCACCACCATCGCCCGCACGAGCTTCTCCGCGTCGTTGATCGGGATGGCGAAGCCGACGTCCATGGAGCTGCCGCTGGCCCCCTCGAAGACGGCGGAGGTGATGCCGATCACCGTCTCGGTCTGGTCGACCAGCGGGCCTCCTGAGTTGCCCGGACTGAGTGCCGCGTCGGTCTGGATCGCGCGGTAGGTGACCGGTGGGCCCTGGCCGGCCAGGCCCATGCTCGGCCCGGCGACCCGCACCAGCCGGTCCAGTGCACTGACGATGCCGAAGCTCGCCGTGCCCTGCAGCCCGGACGGCGCGCCGATGGCGATCACCGGGTCGCCCACGGACAGCCGGTCGGAGTTCCCCAGCGGCGCCGGGACGAGGCCGATGGCGTTGGCCACCCGGATGACCGCGAGGTCGGCCTTCGGGTCCGCGCCGATCAGGGTGGCCGGCTGGACGGGCCCGGCGGTGGCCGCCGTCCCCGTCTGCACGGTGATCCGGCCGGCCGGGGACGCGCCGGAGATGACGTGGAAGTTCGTCAGCACCAGTCCGTTGGAGGTGAGAACGATTCCACTGCCGATGGAGTGGTGGCCGAGGGAGGCCGTACGCACCTCCACCACAGCGGGGCTGACCCGTTGCACGATCCGCGGCAATCCCTCTGCCAGCGCTACCGGCCGGCCCGTCGGCTGGGAAGGGCCGCCGCCGAGCCGGGAGAACGCTGCCGCCCCCACAGCCCCGCCGACCACGCTGCCGAGCACGGCGGCCAGTACGACAAGGACCGCGAGATGCTCCCGGGCCCAGGGCAGGAGAGTACGGCGTACAGCGCCGTGGTCGGGGTGCTGTGGGAGGCCGGCCCGCCCGTCACCGCGTGCCGGTGCACCCGCCCGGTCGACCGCACCGGGTGGGGTGGATTCCGCACCTCTGGGCCTGCGTGCCTCCGGAACCCACAGTTCGCGGCGATTGTCCGGTGGCTGCTCACTCCGGGGAGTGTCGGCAGGGCGTGCGGACGGCTTGTTCCGCCACCTCCACACCCTGTCAGTATCCCCGCCGTACGCGCGGATCCGGGGGGCAGCAGGCGTGCTGGTTTCCTACCGGGCGGCGGTGTCCGGTGTGCATCGGTGCCGCACCCGGCCCACTGCTTCGCTTCGCGGGGACCATCGGCCCTTGGTGTTCGGACCCGTCGGTGAGCAAGGTGCAGTCAGCACCCGAGATGTCTGTGCCGCCGGCGGGAGCCTCGGCGCGCACCGGAGCGGAAAGCGAGGCTGCCATGCACGCGACAGTCGGTGACCGGATCATCGTGCAGGCGGAGATGACCGACCGGCCAAACCGGTTGGGCACGGTGCGCGAGGTGCTGGGCACGGAAGTCGCCGAGCACTATCGCGTGGACTGGGACGACGGACACCAGTCCCTGCTCTACCCGGGTCCGGACACCCGGGTACTGCCCCGGCAGCGCGCGGGGGAGGAACCTCCGGTGAAGGCGCCCAAGGCGGCCGCCGGGCCGACCCGGCCCGACGATCCGGTCGAACGGATCATGGGTGCGCCGGTGGCCAACGTCGACGCGCACGACTCGCTGCGCGTCACCGCGGTGGCCCTCGCCGACGCCGGGGTCGGCGCACTGGTGGTGATGGACCAGGGTTCGCCGTTGGGGATGATCTCCGAACGCGACGTGGTGCACGCACTCGCCGCCGACGGCGACCCGGACGAGGTTCAGGCGCACAACCTGGTCGGCGTCACCACCATGTGGGCCAGCCCCACCGACAGCATCCGCCGGGTGGCCGACCTCATGCGTGACGGCGAGGTACGCCACATTCCGCTGCGCCGGGAGGACACGGTCGTCGGGGTGGTCTCCATTCGCGACGTGCTGCACGTGCTGCTGGACCTCGCCGGTGCGAGTCACCGCTTCGGCTGACCCGCGACCCACAGCGCTCCGACCGGACCTTCCTGGCTCGGCGTGGCGAGGCACCGGGAACGATAGGCCGTCGGGCTCAGGCCGGACAGCGCGCGGAACCTGCGGGCGAAGTAGTTCGGGTCCGGCCAGCCGACGGCCGCGCCCACCTGGGCGACCCGCAGGGTCGTACCCGCCAGCAGCACCGAGGCGCGCTCGATCCGCAGCCGGGCGAGGTAGCTGATCGGCGGCTGGCCGAGGTGGTGCCGGAACAACCGGGACAGGTACGCCGGATCCAGGTTGACCAGCCCCGCCAGCCCGTCGACCGTCCAGGGGTACTCCGGCTCGTTGTCCAGGGCCCGTACGACGGTCTCCACCACGGCCGGCCGGGGCTCCGGTGCCGGCCGGAGCGGCGCTGCCGTACCCACCAGTTGGCCGAGGACGGTCAGCAACCCGGCCATGAGCAACACGCGGTTGACATCGCCGTGCAACGCCTCGGTCAGCCGGCCGATCTCGGCGAATGCCATCCTGGCCGCTTCCGGCGCGACGCGGGTGCTCAGCACACCCTTGCGGCCGGCCGCCGACGGCGCGGTCCACAGGAGTTCGCGAAGCTCGGGTACGACGTGCAGGAAGCTCAGGTCGGCAACGCGGTCCGACGTACCGACACAACAGTTGGCCACCTGCAGTTCGCTGCAGTCGGTGAAGCCGTGCCAGGCACCCGGCCGCAGCACGAGAACGTCACCCACCTGCACCGACGCGGATCCGGTGGCGGTGCGGTGCCGGCCAGAACCCTCACCGACCACCGCGATCTCCAAGAAGTCGTGGGCGTGGTCCTCGAGGTCGCCGTCGAGGCGTACGACGGAAGCGAACAACGGCATCGGACCAGGGCCGAACACGTCGTGCTGGCGGTAGGTCGCGGGGGAGTCGACCGGGCGCCGGGCCATGTCAGGATCGTACTAACAGCGGTCGGCTACGGCCTAGTCGAGACCGCCTCCCGCCTTCATCCTTGTGGGGCATCGCCAACGGAGCTTGCGCGTCCGGGTCGGGGGGACTGGCGTCAGTTCCGCAACGGCGCAACCTGCCAGGTCTGTGGGGGTGATGACGTCGACGACGACAACGGCGTCCAGCAAACCGAGTGCACCCGACGTCCCGGGTTCCTCGCCGCGACGTGTCCGACGTGCCGAGGACGGCACGCAGCTGGGGCTCGCGCACCGGATGTGGCGCGAACGATGGATGTACGTGCTCATCGCCCCGGGCCTGCTGTTCTTCGTGGTGTTCCGCTACCTGCCGCTGTTGGGCAACATCGCCGCCTGGCAGGACTACTCACCGTTCCTGGGGTTCCGGCGTAGCCCGTGGGTGGGCTGGGCCAACTTCGCACAGATCTTCACCGATCCCGAACTGCTGAACGCGTTGCGGAACACGTTGCTGCTCAGCGGTCTGCAGATCGTCTTCGCGTTCCCGGCGCCGCTGGCGCTGGCGTTGTTGCTCAACAGCGTGATCAGTATCCGGATTCGCCGATGGATCCAGACGGTCGTCTACCTTCCGCACTTCATCGGCTGGGTGATCGTCGTCTCCATCTGGAACCAGCTGCTCGGGCCGACCGGGGTGCTCAACCACGTGCTCAAGCTGTTCGGCTTCCGGGCCGCGGACATCATCGGCAACCCCGACGCCTTCGCCGTCCTCGTGACCGCTCAGGTCATCTGGAAGGAGGTCGGCTGGGGCACGATCATCTTCCTCGCCGCGATGCTGGCGATCCCGCAGGAGCTGTACGAGTCCGCGGCACTGGACCGGGCCGGACCGTGGCGGCGGATCTGGCACGTGACCCTGCCGGGCATCGCGTCGGTGATCATCCTGCTGCTGATCCTGAGGTTGGGCAGCGTCTTGTCGGTGGGCTTCGAGCAGATCCTGCTGCAACAACCCGCGGTGGGTGCGGACGCCGCGCAGACGCTGGACACGTTCGTCTACTTCCGCGGCATCAACGGCGGCGACTGGGGCCTGGCCACCGCGGCCGGGCTGGTGAAGGGCCTCATCGGCACCGTGCTGGTCCTGGGCGCCAACCGGGCGGCCAAGAAGATGGGTGGGGAGGGCGTCTTCTGATGGCGACGCGTCCGATCTGGCAGGAACGGCCGAGCACGTTCGTCAGCGTGCTCAAGGTGCTCGTGCTGGCGTTCACCGTCGTGGTGACGCTCTACCCGTTCATCTACGTGATCGCGGTCAGCCTGTCCAACCCGAAGGTCTACACACCGGGCGACCTGCTGCTGTGGCCGAAGGGCTTCACCACCGCGGCGTACCAGCTGATCCTCGCGGGACAGACCGTTCCGCGGGCGCTGGTGGTGAGCGTGTGCGTCACCACCGTCGGGACGCTGGTCAGCATGTTCTGCACCGTCACCATGGCGTACGGCCTGAGCCGTACCAGCCGGGTGCCGGGCGCGCGGCCGATCCTGTTGCTGGTGCTGTTCACCATGTTGTTCTCGGCCGGCATCATCCCGAGCTATCTCGTGGTGCGCGGCGTCGGCCTGCTGGACAACTACCTCGCGCTGATCGTGCCCGGCGCCATCAGCGCGTTCAACCTGGTGGTGATCCGCAACTTCTTCATGAACATCCCCGAGGAGCTGTACGACGCCGCCCGCATCGACGGCGCGGGCGAGCTGCAGATCCTGTGGCGGGTGGTGCTGCCGTTGTCCAAGGCGGTGCTGGCGGTGATCGCACTCTTCTACGGCGTGGGCTACTGGAACTCCTTCTTCGAGGCGATGCTCTACCTCAACGAGCCGCGGATGTGGCCGATCCAGTTGATCCTCCGCCAGTACGTGCTGCAGGCCGAGCCGCTCGGTGACGCGGCGGTCCGTGAGCAGACGCAGGTGCACCTCACGCCGGAGACGATCCAGATGACGGTGCTCGTGCTGGCGACCGTACCGATCCTGTTGGTCTACCCGTTCCTGCAGCGGTTCTTCACCAAGGGCGTCCTCACCGGGGCCATCAAGGGCTGAGCCCGGCCGTCACTGGCAGGGGCAGAGGTCAGAAGGAGACAACCATGACCAGCGAACTCGACCGTGCGCTTCGCCGCCGGGACCTGTTGTTGCTCGGCGCCGGTGCGCTGGGCGGCGCCGTCCTGAGCGGGTGTTCCAGCGGTGGCGGCACCGGGACGGGAACGGGATCCGGTGGTGCCGCCGGGGACAAGGGTGAACCGCTGCCGGTGACCGTTGCCAGGAAGCAGATCGCGGGCGCTCACCTGTCCGCCGACCCGGCCATCCCGCCGGCGTTCGAGAAGCTGCCCCGGCCCGGTTACCGCTCAGTGCCGAGGACGCCGGGCAGCGGCGGCGACGTCACCAGCTTCACGATCACCTGGGGAGCGCCGCCGACACCGCTGGAGCACAACATCTGGCACCAGGCGGTCAACAAGGCGCTCGGTGTCAACCTGAAGACGACGATCGTCCCGGCGCAGAGCTACGGCGAGAAGCTGGTGACCACGATCGCCAGCGGCAACCTGCCCGACATCGTGACCAACGAGCCGAGCTACCGCGGCCGTGCAGCCCGGAAGTTCCTTCCCCAGGGCGTGTTCTACGACCTGCGGGAGTTCCTCGGTGGCGACAAGGTGAAGAAGTACGCCAACCTGGCGCTGGTTCCGCAGTACGCCTGGAAGAACTCCCGCATCAGCGGTGCGGTCTACGGCGTCCCGTGTTACCGCCCGCAGGCGATCGGCGGCACCGTCACCTACCGGCAGGACTGGGCCGAGAAGGGCGGCATGCCGGACAAGCCCACCAACGTCGACGAGCTGTTCGCCTGGCTGAAGGCGATGAAGACCGGCGGCGGCCCGAACACCTACCCCATCGCCACCATCGACGTGGCGTTCAGCTTCTGCGGTGCGCAGGTCTACCGCGCCCCTGTCAACTGGCGCCTGCACAAGGACGGCAGTCTCACCAAGGACCTGGAGACCGAGGAGTACGAACACGCGCTGGCCTTCGCGGTCAAGCTGTGGAAGGCCGGACTGATCCACCCGGACGTGCTCACCCTGACGCCGAACCCCGCGCAGTACCACGGCTACTGGACGGCCGGGCGGATCGCGATCCTGAACATCAACGGGCCGGAGCAGTACTACGGCGCCACCGGTGCCCGACGGGAGATCGCCGGCCGGGACCCGAAGGCGAAGACCGACGTGCTGGTGCCGCCCGGTTTCGACGGCGGTCTCGGCGTCGTACCGGCCGACCTCGGCTACTACGGCATGCTGAGCATTCCCACGTCGGTGAAGGACAAGGGCCGGGTCGAGGAACTGCTGCGGGTCATCGACTACCTCGCGGCGCCGCTGGGCAGCCGGGAGTGGTTCCTTACCCACATGGGGGTCGAGGGCCACCAGTGGAGCTACGACAAGAGCGGGGCGCCGGTGGCGTCCGCCGACCCGAAGATGGGTGCGGAGAGCTTCCTCTCCCTGATGGCGATCCCCGGTATCGGCTACTACTTCCCGAACGCGCCCGGTGACGCGGTCAAGGCGCAGCAGCTGGTCGAGGACATGTCGAAGGCGTTCGCCCAGGACCCCACCGCGGGCATCGACTCCGCGACGTACTTCACCAAGGGGGACGCGCTGTCGGCGATGGTGCAGGACTACACCAACGGCATCATCACCGGGCGCCGGCCGATCAGCGAGCTGACGGAGATGCGCAAGCGGTGGCGCTCCGGTGGCGGTGACCAGATCAGGTCCGAGCTGGAGAAGGGCCTGGCGGCCGAGAAGACCGCGCGGAAGGGGACCTCGTGAGCCATCCGTTACGGACCGAGCGGGAGTACGACCGGCTGCGGGAACGCAGCCGGGACGCGGAGTTCGCCCCGGCGTGGAAACACCTGCTGGCCCGGGCGGACGAGGCCGTCAAGGCAGGCTTGCGCCCGGCCGACGTGGGTGCCGGCTGGGGACACGCCTACTACTGCCCGGACCACGTGGTGCTGCTGGACTTCGACCCCGCCCGGCCGCACGAGCATCGCTGCCCGGTGGACGGGCAGACGTGGCGAGGTGAGTCGTTCGACGGTGGCTGGCGGTCGGTGCTGAACGGCCACATCTCCAACGGGCTTTCCACGTGCGCGCTGGTGTGGCAGGCGACCGGGCAGGAGCGCTACCGCGACCATGTGGCCGATCTCCTACTGGATTACGCGGCCCGCTACCCGAAGCTGCCGCCGCACGGGCAGCACGTGGGACACGGCCGGGTCACCGGGCAGTCGCTGGAGGAGGCGGTGTGGGGGATCGGGGTCGCCTACGCCTACGACGGTGTACGTGAGTCGCTCGGCACCGCCGACCGGGAGCGGATCGAGACCGGCCTGCTGCACAACGTCGGGACCCACGTCACCGACCAGCTTCTGCACAAGATCCACAACATCGAGTGCTGGCACCTCGCCGCGCTTGCCACCCTCGGCGTGCAGTTGGGCGAACAGCCCTTCCTGGACACGGCGTTCGCCCATCCGCATGGACTGACCGAGCAGCTTCGCGAGGGCATCCTCGACGACGGCTGGTGGGCGGAGGGCTCGCCGTCGTACCACTTCTACATGCTGTCCGCCGTGTTGCTGTCCGCGCTCGCGCTGCGGCATGTCGACCCGGGATTTCTCGACTCGCCGCGGCTGCGCTCGACCTTCGTCGCACCGCTCACCATGCTGCGTGCGGATCTGAGTCTGCCCGCGCTCAACGACGGCTGGATCAGCATCGCGCTGCCGCTCGGAGTCGGCGGGTACGCCGGGCACTACGAACAGGCGTACGGGCTGTGGAACGACCCGGCGGACGCGGCGTTTCTGCGCACCGTCCACGATCGCGGCGTGCCCCGGCTGTCGGAGGCGGCGCTGCTGATGGGACCGGACCTGCGGACGGTCGGGGCCGACGCCGACCCGCGCCGGACGCCCCGACCGCGGCGGGCGGTGCACCCGGCCAGCGGATACGCGGTGCTGTCCGACGGTGAGGGCCGTGCCGAGCGCAGTCTGCTCGTCAAGTACGGCTTGCACGGCGGTGGGCACGGCCACCCGGACAAGCTGATGCTGGACCTGCACGCGTTCGGCGTCCGGCTCGCGCCCGACCCCGGGTCGCCGGCGTACAACTCACCGCTGCAGGGGCCGTGGTTCCGGCAGACACTGGCGCACAACACCGTAGTGATCGGGGAGACGTCGCAGCCGGAGGCGCAGGGCAGGTTGCTCGCCCACGTCCCGCCCGCACCGGGCCGCCCCGGCCTGGTGGACGCCGCCGTCTCCTGGCCGGTCGACGCCGACGCCGACCGTGGTCCGCAGGGTTCGTGGCTGCGCGAACCCCGGCGGGTGCACGTGCCCGCCTACGCGGGTGCGGCGATCCGGCGGTGCGTGCTGTGGAAGCCGGCGCCGGGCGGCTACTTCCTGGACGTCGTGCTGGTCAGCACCGCGGGTGAGGAGGTGGTCGACCTGGCCTGGCACCATCGGGGAACGCTGGTCACGCCGGACCCCGCCGGTCTCAGCGTGGACCTGACCGGCGGCGTCGGGGCGTCCACCTGGCCACCGGGCGGTGAGCCGTACCAGTTCCTGGAGGACGTACGCCGACTGCCCGGCGAGGGCGGTCGGGAGGACGGCTGGGAGGCCACCTGGGAGGTGGACGGCGCCGGCACCCGGATGTGGGGCCTGGACCCCGGCGGGTCCGTGGCGCTGGTGGCGACCTCGCCGTCGAACCCGCCGGCCGAACGCCAGGCGACCCTGCTGCGCCGCTCCCGCGGCCCGCGGACGAGTTACGTGGCCGTGGTGGAGCCGGTCGACGGAAGCGCCGGCGTCGTGCGCTCGGTGTCCTGGCGTACGCAGGAACTCGCGGCCGGCGGCCCGTTGCGCCTCGACGTCACCCTGGCCGGCGGAGTGGACCGGTGGTCGGTGTCGTTCGGCGCAGACGGACGGGTGACCGGCGGGGCGGCCGAGGCCGTGGTCGAGCAGCGCACCGACGGCGACGCGACCACGTACACCTGTGTCCTTCCCGACCCCTGGTGACGGCCGGCGACCCTTTCACCACGACGCCTGGCGACGGCGGGTTCCGGACGTCCGGAACCGGCATAGTCCCAGCGGTCCGCCCCGCGCTCGCCCTAACGTGAGCGCGAACTGATTGGGGTCGCATGAGCAGTGAGCGCGCGCAGCATCCGTCCCGGCTCAGCCGCCGGTCCTTCCTCCACGGTTCCGCCGTCGCCGCCGGTGCGGCGATGCTGGCCGCGTGCTCGGGTGGCGACGCCACCCCGGCCGCGAACGGCGGGCCCACCAAGTCCGCGGCCACCGGCAAGGGGTCGAACACCAAGGCGCTGCCGACGCCCGCGAAGTTCACCGAGTCACCGCTGCTGGCCAAGCAGGTGAAGGCAGGATCGCTGCCCAAGGTGAGCGACCGGCTGCCGTCGAACCCGTACGTCCTGCCGCACAACTGGCTGCGGCGCGGCAAGTACGGCGGCAACCTGCGGCTCATCGTCGACGACACCGCCAGCAGCGTGGTCAAGGAGTTCATGTACGGCCACTCCCCGCTGCGGTGGCTGAACGACGCGCTGGACGTGGGCCCGGGCCTGGCGGAGAGCTGGGACACCAACGCCGACCAGACAGAGTGGACCCTGCACCTGCGCAAGGGGCTGAGATGGTCCGACGGCGAGCCGTGCACGGCTGCCGACATCATGTTCTGGTGGAAGGACATGGTGCTCGACGAGCGTCATCCGGAGGTGGCGCCGGCCGAGCTCATCGCCGCCGACCACAAGGTCGCGGAGCTGTCCGCGCCGGACGACCTCACCGTCAGGATCAAGTTCAGCACCTCCGCGCCGCTGACCGCCGCGTACATCGCCAACTGGGTGAAGAACGGCAACGGCCCCACGTGGATCGTGCCCAAGCACTACCTCGTGAAGTACCACCCTGCCTACACCGGCGGACTCGGCGAGAAGTGGGTCGACACCTTCGAGTCCAAGCGGAACTTCGGGATCAACCCCGACTGCCCGACGATGACCGGGTGGCGGTTGAAGACCTACCACGAGGGCCGCGCCATGGTGTGGGAACGCAACCCGTACTACTGGTGCGTGACCCCCGACGGCGACCAGCTTCCCTACGTCGACACGCTGACGTTCACTGCGGTGAAGGATCCCCAGGTCACCAAGCTGCGGGTGCAGAACGGCGACGCCGACTACGTGCACGGCACGTTCGCGAACATCTCCCTCGCGGACGTGTCCGGCCTGAAGCAGGCCGCGAAGAAGAGCAAGCTCAATGTCCTGCTCTGGGACAGTGGATCGGGCTGCGGCTCGCTGTTCTTCTTCAACCTCAACTACAAGGATCCGGCGATCCGCAAGGTGCTGAACGAGCCGAAGTTCCGGCAGGCGCTGTCCCTCGGAGTGGACCGGGCCGAGGTGCAGAAGGCGGTCTTCTTCAACACCGGCTACAAGACCACCGGCACCTACAGCCTGAAGGCCTCGGACTGCCTGGCCGATCCCGCCGGCAAGAAGGCATTCGAGACCTGGCGGGACAGCTACGTCGCCCACGACGTGGAGAAGGCCAAGAAGTTGCTGGACGAGATCGGCGTCGTGGACCGTGACGGCGACGGGCTGCGCGACCTACCGGACGGCGGGCGCTTCCGTCTCCGGCTCGACCAGGCCGCCGGCGTCAGCGGAGACGGCGACAAGATGGGCGCCCTGCTGCAGAAGTACTGGAAGGCACTCGGGCTGGACGTCATCCGCAACCCGGTCCCGCCGGCGCAGTGGACCGTCAAGTGGCAGGCCGGTGAGCTGATGGCCTACACCGCCTGGATGAACCCCGCGATGCCGGTGCACGAGTGCCTGGTCAGCCCCGAGCTGCTGGTCCCGGTGGGCAACGGGCTGAGCGCGGCCTTCTGGGGGCCGCTGTGGGCGAACTTCGACATGATCCGCAACACCCCGCAGGAGAAGAAGGTCGCGAACGTCGACCCGTGGAAACGCAACCCACCCAGCGAGAAGCCGCCCGCGGACCACCCGGTCAGCCGGCTGTGGGAGATCTACGACAAGGCGCGGGTGGAGACCGACGCGCTGAAGCGGTACGCGGGCGTCTGGGACATGATCAAGATCCACATCTCCGAAGGGCCGTTCTACATGGGCGTGGTCGGCAACTACCCGTGTGTGGAGCTCGCCCACCAGGAGCTCGCCAACGTGCCCGCGCGGGAGAACCTCAAGCTGAACGGCCTGATCGCGCCGTGGCAGCACCCCACGCCCGCGGCGTACGACCCGGAGGCCTTCTACTGGACCAACCCCTCCGCGCACACCTGAGCGGAGACCTCCGCCCTCCGAGCCGTGCGGCCGGAGGTCGGGTGGCCTGATCCGGCCACGGTGGCGTGTGATCGCGGGGAGGCGGGGTACGTCCTGCGCAGGAAGTGCAGGACGAAGATCGGAGTATCCGATGCCACAGAAGGCCTGGGGTTCCAAACGCGAACGTCAGTACGAGCACGTCGAGGACTCGGCGAAGGACCGCGGCGCCGGCGAGGGCCGGGCCAAGGAGATCGCCGCCCGCACGGTGAACAAGAACCGCGCGCAGTCCGGTGAGTCCGACCAGGCCAGCCCGGAGTCCGTCAAGGACAAGTCGCCGCAGCAGCGCGGTGGCCGGCGCTCCGGCAACCGGACCGGCCCCAAGGGACAGACGAAGCAGGAGCTGTACGGCGAGGCGCGCCGGCGCAACATCAAGGGCCGCTCCGCCATGACCAAGTCCGAGCTGGAACGCGCGCTCGGCAGGTGACCGGGGTCACGTGCCGGGCACCTGACCATACATCCGCTTCGCGGTGTGATTACGCCGTGCGCGGCCGGGTAGGACGCCCGCACGTTCGATCCACGAGGTCGGCGCGTCGACCTGGTAGCGGCTCTGTCCGCGACTACTGATCGACAAGCGACTAACTGCGAACCATGGTGGAATGGCGACGCGGACCAACCACCGCACAAAGCAACGAGATCATCGGGGAGAGGAAGTACTGATGGCGGATGTCGTCGACCTGATCATGGCAGACCATCGCGAGGTCGAGCGGTTGTTCGACGTCCTGCAGAACGAGCCTGACAAGCGGGCATTGACACTGCCCGAGCTGTCGGCCCTGTTCGTGGCGCACTCCCGGGCCGAGGAGGCCGAGGTCTACCCCGTGGCTCGCGGCGAGGCCGGGGAGACCGACGAGGTTGCGCACAGCCAGGGAGAGCACGCCCAGGCCGAGGAGCTCCTCGCGCAGCTGAAGGCCACCGACCCTCACGACCCGAGCTTCGAGACCAAGCTGAACGACTTCGTTGAGGCGGTGCAGCACCACGTCGACGAGGAGGAGAGCGAGGTTCTTCCCGGGCTCCGCGACCGACTCGACGACGCGCGCCGTGAGGAGCTCGGCAAGGCGTTCGCGGCGAGCCGGGAGCAGCACATCGGCGAGCAGCCCGGTGATGAGAAAAAGCAGGAGCTGCTCATCCAGGCGCGCAACGCGGGCATCGAAGGTGCCGCGGGCATGTCCAAGGAGGAGCTGACCCAGGCTCTGAAGTCGCAGTAAAGCCGGTCGATTCCGCGTAGGCGGGTTATCCGAACGCGGGCACCGGACTCCGGTGCCCGCGTTCGTTCGTTTTCACGATCAGTTCTTCGATCATTTTCGGTATTGCCGGACTTTCGTAACCGTCGACGAAGGAGACACACCAGATGCGTCTGGGCTACTTCCTGTCCTGCGAGGAGTTCACCCCGGCCGAGTTGGTGGCTCAGGCCAAGTTGGCCGAGAAGGCCGGCTTCGAGGCGTTGTGGATCTCTGACCACTACCACCCGTGGAACGGTTTCGACGAGGTGTACGTCAACCAGATCGGCCCGGACCAGGAGGCCTTCTTCGGCTTCTACGCCGAGAACGTCCTGCCGCGGGTGCGTGGCTGACCTCGCGTTCCGCACTGCCCGGAAGCTGAAGTATCCGGACCGGTTCAACGCGTCGTGGTCTGAACGCGTACTCGGCCGCGACGAGCACGGGCAATGGGCGGTGCTCCCGGCCGGGTCTCCGGTCCGGCGGGCCAGCGGCACGGTCCTGCGGTACGCCACGGACCAGGTCTTCTGCTACCCGTACGACGGCTGGTGGGTGGCACGCTTCGGTGCGCCACCGGTCAGCTTCCGTGCCTACCGCACGGACGGATCGGTGCGGATCTTCGCCGACGCCGAGCCCGAGCGGGTGGACATCTCCACTCCCGCGGAGGTGTCGGCCGACGGCATCTCGTTCGTCGACCTGACCCTCGACGTCGTTCGCGACCGGCGCGGCGTGGTGAGCGTCCTCGACGAGGATGAGGTGGCCGCCGAGGTCGCGCGTTACTCGATCCCGCCCGTGCACGTGGCGACCGCACGGCGATCGTGTGCCGACGTGGCGGCGCGGATGCGGGCCGGCGACCCGCCGTTCGATGGTTCGGCGCTGCGCTGGCTCGCGCTCGCGGCCGACCACTCGCTCAGGTGAGCGACCGGATGTCGGGAGGTACGTCGACGGCGTGCCGGCGCAGCGTCTCCAGCGGAATGACCTGGGTGGCCTGGATGTTCGTCGCCTCCAGCACGACCGGCGGAGCAACCCCCGCCTCCAGCGCCTGCAGCCAGCGCGCGGCCACCACGCACCAGCGGTCACCGGGGCTCAGCCCGGGGAAATGGAACTCCGGCCGCGGAGTGGACAGGTCGTTGCCGAGTTCGTTCTGCTGGGCGAGGAACTCCCGCGTCACCACCGCGCACACCGTGTGGCTGCCGAGATCGTCCGGTCCCGTGCGGCAGGTGCCGTCCCGGTAGAAGCCGGTCACCGGGTCGGTACCACAGGGGGCGAGCTCGCCGCCGAGCACGTTCCGGTCCTCGTTCATCCGGCACAGCCTGCCATGTCCCGACCGACGGCGCGCGTTCGCCTGTCCGCGCGCGGCCGGGTCGTGGCCAGTTCTGTTACGCATTGCAAAAAGACCACTCACTTCCGTTGCCGAACATTCGCGAACAGGCGTAGTCCAGTAACGCCAAATGATCAAGGGCCTACCCGGGTGCGCGGTGGGCTGTGGCGTCTCCGTCGCCCGGGCGCTCACGGTTGCGGGTCGCCCTGCTGCACCCTTACACCCAGGCACTGCTGGCAGCACTTCCCGAACCGGACCCGGTGAAGGCCCGGCTGGAGAAGCGTCTGATGCTCCGGCCACTGGAGGTGGCCCAGCCTGCTCGACCTGCCGCCTGCCTGGTGCGGGCGCGCGACGGACGACCCTGATCCACCTTCGGTTTCAAGCGTCCTGGGGGAGCGGCCGGGAGAAGAAGAGCGCGATCTCGCGGGGCCCGCTGGGTGGGTCGCCGTAGAGCTCGAGGTCGAGCCCGCAGGGGTGGAATCCCAGTGCGCGGTAGGCACGGATTCCGGGTACGTTCAGGTGGGAGGTCTCCAGCCACAGGCAGTGCCCCTGCTCGCGGATCATCGGATCGCCGTCGATGCGGTCCAGCAGCGCGCGAGCAACACCCTTGCCGCGGTGGGCGGCGTCGGCATAGAGGTGGTAGAGCTCGACCCGGTGGTTCCACCGGGAGAAACGGACCGCGGCGAAACCGACTACCTTCGCCGGTGAGTCGCCGTCGTTGGTTTCGGCGACCCAGGCTGCGTCCCATCCGCCGTGCTCGGTCTGCTGGTCGAGGTCGAGCGGGAAGACCTTCGTGAGTGGTTCGATGCGTACTTCGGTCAGTTCGAAGCCGTGGTCGGTAGGAGTGACCTGCATGGCCACGTCGGTCACGAACGAACGGTCGATCGCGGCGACTGTATCGGTGTCCACGGCCATGTCGAACGGCCGGACCGTCACCGCAGGGTTCATCGTCGCCCATCCGTCCTCGCCGAGACGCCGAGCCACTCGGCGTGCGGCGTATCGTGCCAGGACACACCTGGACGAACCTACGGGGGGCGGAGCGATGGGTGAGTCGACGGCGTGGCGGCGGGTAGCGGCGACGGCATTCGACTATACCGTGATCCTCGGGTACGTCGGCATCCTCGTTGGGATCGGGTTCACCGCCCGGGTACTCGGCTTCGCTCCGGAGGTGCACGGCGTCAGCGGCCGGGTGGTCGCACAACTTGCGGCGAGCCTGCTGCTGAGTGTGCCGGTGACGTCGTGGCTGGCGGCGCAGGAGGCCCGGCACGGCGCCACGGTCGGCAAGCGACTGCTCGCGGTGGAGGTACGCCGTACGTCGGGCGGTCGCGTCGGATTCGCCCGCGCGGCAGCGCGCAACGGTCTCAAAGTCCTGCTGCCATGGGAACTCGCGCACACGGCAATCTGGGACCTGACGCTTCGGATCGGGTCGCCGGTCGTCGACGCGGTGTTGCTCGGTGCTGTGTACGTGCTTGCCGCGGCCTATGTGGTCGGTGTGTTCCGGAGTTCGGGGCGCACGCCCTACGACCGGCTGGCAGGGACGGCGGTGGTCCGCTGTCCCTCGCGCGCAAGGTGAGGTTGACGCGGATTCCGCTCGGGGGCACGCAGCCGGTGGCGTAGTCGGCGGCCCGGCGCAGGAGGATGTCGATGTATCCACGACCGCCTGACCTGACTTTTCAGGCAGGTGGAGGTTGACGGAAACCTCCTTGTGGACAAGCGGTTTCTGGTACGCACGGGCCGACCCCGTGAGGTGTAATCGAACGTATGAGCGACAGCGCTGATTTGCCGGGCGGCCCGGAGTTGGCTGCGACGATCGCGGCGGTGGATGTGGCCGCGTGTAACGGGTTCGAGCTGGAGGAGTTCGTCAAGGGGGGACGAGACCGAGCAGGACGTGTCCGAGCAGAACGGCGAGCCAGTTGATGCCGAGCAGGACGGGGCCGAGCGAGCTGAGGGTGGGTCCGTGCAGGAGCCGGGTGAGCAGGGGCGCTGCTCTGTTCACCGGTTCCCCGACCACGACCTGCACTATGACTGGTGTGAGTGCGGCGACTGCGCTCCCGCTCAGATCGGGGGTCTGAGGGATGTCCGCACCTGGTGCACCTGCTCCATCACCCACGACACCGCGGCACACGACGCCGCGGAGCGCCACGCAGACACAGGCGCTGCCGCCGGGCAGGTCCCGCAGCAGAACCGCCGACCCAACGACACGGCCGACCCGCCGGATCCACCTGCTCCGCCGGATCCGGCAACGGACAACTCAACCCCGCCGCCGCCAACGCCGCCCTGGACCTCCTCGCAGCCGAGCTGGGGTCCGATCAAGACGCGCGCCAAGATCCAGCTGAACATCCCGCTGACGACGCTGATGGGGCTGTCCACCCAGCCCGGTGAACTCGGCGGGTTCGGACCCATCATCACCGAAGTCGCCGACCGACTCGTGGCGAACAACCTCACCAACCCCGAAGCCAGATTCAGTGTCGGCGTCACCCACCCGGTCGCCGGGCGGTTACTGAGCCTGCATCCACCGGCAAGGTTCCTGCGCAGACTGCAGGCCGAGCTCGTCCATGCCCGCGACCAACGCTGTGTGTGGACCACCTGCAGAAGACCCGCAGCAACCTGCCACCTCGACCACAACACCGAACACGCCGACAACGGGGAAACGTCGGTGGACAACATCGCGCCACTGTGCCCACGCCACCACAAGGTCAAGACCGAGCGGGACTGGAAACTGCAGCAGACCGGCTCCGGAGAACACACCCTCACCGACCCCTACGGCCGCCACTACACAACCGCGGCACCCTCCCTCACCGACCCGGTGACACCCGAGCCGACAGCGCCACCATGGGCACCAGGACGGCCGAGGATGACCTGCCGCCGTTCTGAGGGCAGCCGCGCCCAAATCCAGGGCTCACCCAGCGGCGCAGTCGGCGGCGCGGGCCAGCAACAACGCCCGCTCGCGCTCGTTACGGGTGAGGGAAGCGGCACGTTCGAACTCCGCCCGCGCCTCCTCCCGCCGGTCCAGCTTCACCAGCAGGTCCCCGCGTACCGACGGCAACAGGTGATACTCCGCAAGCGCTCCCTCGGCGACCAGCGTGTCCACCAGGGCGAGCCCCTCCGCCGGCCCCCGGGCCATTCCCACAGCGACGGCGCGGTTGAGTTCGACCACCGGCGAGGAGACCATCGCCGCGAGTACGCCGTACAGCCCGACGATCCGGGGCCAGTCGGTCTCCTCCGGTGCACGGGCACGCGCGTGGCAGGCGGCGATCGCGGCCTGGACGACGTACGGCCCGGCCGGCTGTCCCAACGAGTCGGCCCGCTCCAGCGCGGCCAGTCCCCGGCGGATGAGCAGCTGGTCCCAGCGCCCGCGGTCCTGGTCGAGCAGCAGCACCGGCTGACCGGACGCGTCGACCCGCGCGTTCGACCGGGACGCCTGGATCTCCATCAGTGCGACCAGCCCGTGCACCTCGGCCTCACCGGGTGCGAGCCCGGCCAGGATCCGCCCCAGCCGCAACGCTTCCTCGCACAGCGCCGGACGCAGCCAGTCGTCACCGGCGGTCGCCGCGTACCCCTCGTTGAAGATCAGATAGATCACCTCGAGCACCGACGACAGCCGAGCCGCGCGGTCCGATCCCTCCGGAATCTCGAACGGCACACCGGACTGCGCGAGCGTGCGTTTGGCGCGCACGATGCGCTGGGCGATCGTGGACTCGGGTACGAGGAAGGCGCGGGCGATCTCGTCGGTACGCAGGCCGCCGATCACCCGCAACGTCATTGCCAACCGGGCATCGGTGGACAGGACCGGATGGCAGGCGACGAAGATCAGCCGGAGCAGGTCGTCCTCGATGTGGTCGTCGAGGGCCGCGGCCACCTCGGCGGCATGGTCGCCCTGCTCGACGTCGAGGTCACGAGCGATCTCGGCGTACTTCTGATCGCGACGTTCCTCCCGCCGCAGCCGGTCGATCCCGCGCCGCTTCGCGATCGTCATCAGCCACGCGGCCGGCTTCGGGGGCACTCCCTCGGCGGGCCACTGCTCCAGCGCGGCGACCAGCGCCTCCTGCGCGAGCTCCTCGGCCAGGCCGACGTCGCGCACGATCCGGGCCAGTCCGGCGATCAGTCTGGCGGACTCCATCCGCCAGACCGTCTCGATCGCCCGATGGACGTCTCCGTGAACGTCCCCGTGAATATCTCCCTGAACGTCTGGGTTGCCGCTGAGCTGGGGTTCTGCCCTCACGGCCCCATCAGACCATGCCGGCCGCCCGGCCGGTGGGACTACTGCCGCTGGGTGGTCTGTGCCCGCACGCGTTCGGCGCGCTCCCGGGCCTCGGGGGTGTACGCCTCGCCGAAGTCGTCCGCCTCGAACACCGGACGGATCTCGATCTCGGACTCGCCGAGCATCGGGTTGGGGCACCGCTTCGCCCACTCGACCGCCTCGTCCATCGAGCGGACCTGCCACAGCCAGTAGCCGGCGACGAGTTCCTTCGTCTCCGCGAACGGCCCGTCGATAACCGACCGCTCCGTGCCGGAGAAGCGCACCCGGACACCCTTGACGCTGGGGTGCAGGCCGTCGCCGGCGAGCATGATCCCGGCCTTGACCAGCTCCTCGTTGTACTTCCCCATCTCGGTGAGCAACTGCTCCTCCGGCATCACGCCGGCCTCGGAGTCGTCGGTCGCCTTGACCAGAACCATCACCCGCATGTCGATCTCCCTGTGTGTGGTGGGGCATTGTGTGTGGCTGAGCGTCGATCCACCTTCCAACCACACTTCGAATGACCGGGAGCCGCTTCGACACGGTGCCCCGAGATTTTTCTCGAGGACTTCTCCGCCGGACGCGCCCTCCGGAAACCTGGCGGCTATTTAAGTCAAGCACCCGGCTCTGCGCACGGTGGATTTCGGCATGCACCCGAGGCAGGTTCGCCTCCCCCGTAAACCAATTGCCGCGCGGCGGTCCGCCTCGTAGCGTCGAGGCGATCATGTCTACTTCCCCCTCCCCCCGTCGTGTCGTCCTGCGCCTGCTGTGGCCCGGGCGGCGAGCCGCGTTCGCCCTGACCGTGGTGATCCTGGTCGCGACCGTGCTCCCGTTGCTCGCGCCGCAGCTCACCCGGAAGTTCGTCGACGACGCGATCGGCGGCGCGGGCACCGGTCAGCTCACGGGGCTGGCGGTGGGATACCTCGGGCTCGCGGTGTTCGGCCAGCTCGCCCGGGTGCTGACCGCCTGGCTGGCCAGCCGGCTCGCCTGGGACGGCACCAACCGGCTGCGCGAACGCCTCGCCGAGCACGCCCTCGGCCTGGACATGGCCTACCACGGCAAGCGCACTCCGGGGGAGATGATCGAGCGGGTCGACGGTGACGTGGTGGCGCTGGCCGACTTCGTGGTGGCGTTCCTGCTCGACGTCGTGGCCAGCCTGCTCCTTCTGGTCGGCGTGCTGGTCGTGGTGCTCAACGTCGACCTGCGCATCGGCGCCGTCCTGCTGGCGTACTGCGTCCTCATCGGCTGGTTCATGGTGCGCGCCCAGCGGGTCGCGGTGCCCGCGATGACCCGCGTACGCGAGAAGTTCGCCGCGTTGTTCGGCGCGGTGGAGGAGCGCCTGGCGGCGGCGGAGGACATCCGGGCCAACGGTGCCGGAGAGCACGTGGTCCGGCGGTTCCACCGGATCAGCGCCGACGTCTACCGCGCCGACCTGCGCGCCGAACGCATCGGTGGCGGACTGTTCGTGATCACCAACCTCGCGTTCGCCACGGGCACCGCGCTCGTGCTCGGCCTCGCCGCCTGGGTGCAACAGTCCGGCGCGCTGACGGTGGGTACGGCCGTGCTGCTGTTCCAGTACACCCAGATGGTGCGGTCGCCGTTCGAGCGGATCATCGACCAGTTGCAGCAGTACCAGAAGGCGCTCGCCGGCGTGGCCCGGATCGGCGGTCTGCTCGCCGAGGAGCGCACGCTGCCCGAGCCCGCCGACCCCACGCCGCTGCCGGCGACCGGGCCGTTGCGGCTGGAGCTGTCCGGCGTGCACTTCGCCTACGCCGACGACGACGAGCCGGTGCTGACCGATGTCAACCTGGAGTTGGCGCCCGGTGAGACGCTCGGCCTGGTAGGGCGTACGGGCAGTGGGAAGACCACGATCGCGCGGATGGTGCTGCGGTTGTACGACCCGACCCGGGGGAGTGTCCGGCTGGGCGGTGTCGACCTGCGCGACACCGACCTGGCCTCGGTGCACCGCCGGATCGGTGTGGTCACCCAGGACGTCCAGCTGTTCGCGGCCAGCGTGCGCGACAACCTGATGATGTTCCGGCCGGGCGCCGACGACGACCTGTTGCGTGAGGTGGTGGCCGAGGTCGGGCTGGGCGAGTGGCTGGCGTCCCTGCCCGACGGGCTGGACACGGTACTCGGCTCCCAGGCCGGTGGGGTGTCCGCCGGCGAGGCGCAGCTGCTGGCGTTCGCCCGGGCGTTCCTGTCCGACCCGGGACTGGTCGTGCTGGACGAGGCGTCCAGCCGGCTCGACCCGGCCACCGAGAATCACATCGAAGGCGCGATCGACCGGCTGCTGGCAGACCGTACGGCCGTGCTGATCGCCCACCGGCTGTCCTCCCTGGCCCGGGTCGACAAGATCGCGGTGGTCGACGACGGACGAGTGGTGGAGTACGGCCGGCGCGAGGAGCTTGCCGCCGACCCCGACAGCAGATTCGCCCACCTGCTGGCCGCCGCGGGGATGACCGGGCCGCGATCAGGGACCACAGCGAGCTCAGGGACCACAGCGAGCTCAGGGACCACAGCGATGAGTGGAGTACGTCGATGAACGCCCCGGTGCAGAACACCGACCGGCGGACGCCGGTCAACTGGCGGTCCGGCGTACTCCTCGTCATGCGCCGGATGGTGGCGTTCGACCTGCGCCGCTACCTGGTGGGCGCCCTGCTGTGGTCGCTGTTCTTCGTCGTCCCCCTGCTCACCGGGCTGATCCTGAAGGGTCTGTTCGACCAGATCAGCGGCCACAGCACGGCCGGGCTGGACACCGCGCTGTGGCTGTGCGCGGCGTTCGTCGCCGCCGAGGCCGCCCGCGGCGGGATGTTCTGGCTGGCGCTGAACATCTGGCCGTACTGGTGGACCGGCGCCGGCACCATGCTGCGCGCCAACGCGCTGCGGTCGATCCTCACCGCGCCGGGACCGGCGGCGAGCCGGCTGCCGCACTCCTCCGGCGAGGCCGTCTCCAGGTTCCGCGACGACGTCGAGGACCTGGTGATCGCCACCGACAACGGCGTCGACCTGATCGGCGCGGTGCTGTTCGGCATCGGCGCGTTCGCCATCATGACCACGATCGACCCGATCATCACCGTCGTCCTCGTACTGCCGATGATCGTCGTGGTCTTCCTCACCCGGATGCTCAGCACGGTGATCCGGCGCATCCACGCCCGGGCACGCGAGCTCGCCGCAACCGTGACGGCGTTCGTGGGGGAGACGTTCGCGGGCGTGCTGGCCATCAAGACCGCCGGTGCGGAGGATGCCGTCCTGGAACGGCTGCGCCAGCACAACCAGCGCCGGCGGAAGGCCGCTGTCAGGGACCGGTTGGCAACGGACATGCTGGACACGGTCACCGGCGCGACCGTCGAGGTGAGCATCGGGCTGGTACTGCTGCTGGCGGCCCCGGCGATGCGGCGCGGCGACTTCACCGTCGGCGACCTGGCGTTGTTCACCAGCTACGTCGGCTGGCTGACGATGCTGCCGCGCATCCTCGGCCGGATGCTCTACCGCATTCCGCAGGGCGCGGTCGCCACCGAACGCCTCACCCGGTTGATGGCCGAGCACGAGACCGCCGACGACCTGGCCCGTAAGACCCGGGTGTGGTTCGACGAGGAGCCGCCGCCGGTGCTCACCGAGGTGCCGGACCAGGCCACGCGCGGCGACCGGCTGCGCAGCCTGGAGGTGCGCGACCTGACCGTACGCCACCACGACGGCGGCCGCGGCGTCAGCGGCGTCGACCTGCGGGTCGAACGGGGATCCTTCACCGTCGTCACCGGTGCGGTCGGCTCGGGGAAGACGACGCTGGTCCGCGCGCTGCTCGGCCTGCTGCCGACCACGACCGGTTCGGTCCGCTGGAACGACGAGCAGGTGGACGACCCGGGCACGTTCCTGGTGCCCGGGCGGGTCGCCTACGCCGGACAGGTGCCACGGCTGTTCTCGGACTCACTGCGGGAGAACCTCCTGCTGGGCTGGCCCGCCGACAGCGACGCCCTCGCGGACGCCATGCGGTTGGCCGCGCTGGAGCGGGACCTCGCCGAGATGCCCGAGGGCCTGGAGACGGTGGTCGGGCCGCGCGGCGTACGGCTGTCCGGCGGCCAGGTGCAGCGGGCGACCGCGGCCCGTGCTCTCGTACGCAATCCCGACCTGCTGGTCGTCGACGACCTGTCGTCGGCACTGGACGTGGAGACCGAGCACCTGCTGTGGGACCGGATCGCCGACGCCGCCAAGCAAGGGCGCGGCCCGGAGACGGTGCTGGTGGTGTCCCACCGGCGGGCGGCGCTGCAGCGGGCCGACCAGGTAGTGGTGCTCGACCGCGGCCGCGTCGTCGGGAGCGGGTCGTTGCCGCACCTGCTGGCGACCTGCCCGGAGATGCGCCGCCTGTGGGCGGAGGAGCTGGTCGTGGAGGCCGAGGAGGACCCGGACACCGCGACGGTGTGACGACCCGGGCGGGCCCGGCTCGCCCGGACCCGCTCGGTGTGACCGGCGGGCCGGGTCCGGCCGTCCGGGAACGTCGTCATCCCTGGAACGCGCGGGTATGCGTCACTACGCTCCGGGGCGTTCGTGCCCGGGGGAAAGGTCCACCAGAAAGGTAGTGCCGCATGTTCGGACGCAGCATGCGGGCCCTGGTAGCGGTACTCACCGTCGCACTGGCCCTCGCGTTGTCGTCCGCCGGCAGACCTGCTCTCGCCCAGGGACGTGCCATGCCCGCGAACGACCTGCAGTCCTACGTCGACGCCATGCAGCCGGGCTGGAACCTCGGCAACACCTTCGACTCCACCGGCCCGGACGAGACGTCGTGGGGCAATCCGCGGGTGACCAAGGAGTTCCTGCGAAGCTGAAGGCACAGGGCTACAGCAGCATCCGGATCCCGGTGACGTGGTACCAGCACGGTGCCGCGCCGGACTACACCATCGACCCGGCCTACCTGGACCGGGTGGAGCAGGTGGTCGACTGGGCCCTTGCAGACCGGCTTCTACGTCATGGTCAACATGCACCACGACTCCGGCACCTGGGTCATCGACATGCCGACCAACCACGACGAGGTGCTGGCGAACGTACCGCGCCGGTGGACCCAGATCGCCGACCGGTTCAAGGACGAGCCCGACCGGTTGATGCTGGAGAGCATCAACGAGCCGCAGTTCACCGACGACTGGAACGCCGACGCTCCGGAGTACTTCACTTACCTCGACGAGCTGAACACGTCGTTCCACCAGATCGTGCGTGACTCCGGCGGCCGCAACGCGACCCGTCCGCTGGTGCTGCCCACGCTCACCGGCACCCCGTCGCAGGCGCGGCTGGACGAGCTGAAGAAGACCATCGCCAAGCTGCACGACAACCGGATCATCGCCACCGTGCACTACTACGGCTACTACCCGTTCAGCGTGAACGTCGCCGGCGGCACCCGCTTCGACGACGCCGCGAAGCAGGACCTGACCGACGCGTTCGACCGGGTGCACGACACGCTGGTCGCCGCCGGGATCCCGGTGGTGCTCGGGGAGTACGGCCTGCTCGGCTTCGACAGGAACACCGGGACGATCGAGCAGGGCGAGAAGCTGAAGTTCTTCGAGTACCTCGGCTACTACGCCCGGCAGCAGCACATCACCACGATGTTGTGGGACAACGGCCAGCACTTCGACCGGGCTGCCTACCAGTGGCGCGACACCGACCTCTACGACGTGATGCGGACGAGCTGGTCGGCCGGTCCTCCACCGCGAGCAGCGACCTGGTGTTCGTGGACAGGGACGCCGCGGCCGCCGACCGGACGGTCACCCTGAACCTCAACGGCAACCGGCTGGTCCGGATCGAGTACGCCGGCAAGGCGCCTGCGGGCCGGGCGCGACTACGTGCTGACCGGCGACCGCTGACGTTCCGCGCGGGGCTGCTGGCACGGCTGGCCGGCGGCGGTGACTACGGGACGAACGCCGTCCTGACCGCGCGGTTCTCCGCCGGCTCGACCTGGAAGTTCGAGGTCGTCGTGGCCGACCGGCCGGTGCTGGCGGCGGCGAGCGGCACGTCCGACGCCTTCGCCGTGCCGACCGCGTTCAACGGCGACCGGCTGGCCACGATGGAGGCCATCTACCCCGACGGGAGCCAACGCCGGACCGGCGAACTGGACGTCGTACAAGGAGTTCGGCGCGGCCTTCGCTCCCGCGTACGACACCGGTGAGATCCGACTGCTGCCCGCCTTCTTCGCCGAGCTGAACGACGGCGTGGTGAACCTCCGGTTCCACTTCTGGAGCGGCGCGGTCGTCAACTACACGCTGACCAAGGACGGTACGACCATCACCGGCGCGCCCGCGGAGTGAGTCCGGAGTGAGTCCGGAGTGAGTCCGGAGTGAGCCCGCGGTGAGGCCGGAGCCGGGCGTCAGCGTTCGGCCGGCACGGCGGCGTGTGCGTGCCCACCTACCGAGTGCCACCGTTAGGCTCGGCTCATGATCTTCAACGGGGGCTGCGATCGGTGGACGGCCCGGGCGATCCCTGCCCGGACTCGCTCGCGTCTGCTGGTGGCCGTGCTCGTCGGCGTTCTGGCGGTCGCCGGATGTACGTCGGGGGCAACGGAACAGCGTGACGATGCAGGTGGCGGACCGAAGGCGGGAGCGGGTGCGGACGCGGGCCACAACGACGACGCGGGTGCGCAGCAGGTGCAGGCCGTCACCGCCGTGCCGAAGGACTCCACGACGGTGGTCGCCGGGACGACCGCGGTGCAACTGGCACTCGGCGCGAGCCGGGCTCTCTATCAGCGATCACCGGCCGCGGTCCTGGTTGCCGTCGGAGACCAGGTCAGTCTGCCCAAGGCCACCACGACGGCGAAGCGGCTCGGCGTTCCCCTGCTGGTCACCTCGGCGGCCGACGACGCGGTGCGTGCGGAGCTTGGCCGGCTGAAGGTACGCACGATCGTGCCGGTCGGCGCCAAGGCGACAGCGTGGGCGCGGCAGCACCCGGCCGCGTCGCCGTCGCCGACGGTGGCACCGAACGCGTCCGGCGACGCGGTGGCCGGGATCCGGCCGCCCACCCCGCTGAACGGCCTGGTGGTCCTCGTCCTCGACCAGCCCGCCGGCCGGGCGGCCGCCGCGACCGCCCGCGCCGCCGGTGCGCGGGTCGTGCGGACCAGCGCGGCCGACCCGCGCGCCGACGCCAGTGCGATCGCCGCCCTGGCCGAGGACGGCACGTCCCGGGTCCTCGCACTGGGCAGCACGTTCGGGCCCGCCGACCGGCTGCGCGACCGGGTCGCGACTGCCGCGACCGGGGTCCAGTTGCCCGGTGGCGGCCAGGTGCTGTTCCCCGGCCGGCGCATGGTGGCGCTCTACGGCCACCCGGGCAGTTCGGCGCTCGGCTCGCTCGGACAGCAGCCGCTCGACGAGGCCATCGCCCGGGCCAAGCGGGTTGCGGCCGACTACCAGCCGCTGAGCAAGGAGAAGGTCGTACCCGCCTTCGAGATCATCACCACCGTCTCCTCCGCCTCCGCGGGACGAGACGGCGACTACTCCAGCGAGACCCCGGTCGACACGCTGCGGCCGTGGGTCGAGGCCGCGCAGCGGGAGGGCCTGTACGTCGTGCTGGACCTGCAGCCCGGCTACACCGACTTCCTGACCCAGGCCAAGCGGTACGCCGCACTGCTCAAGTTGCCGAACGTCGGCCTCGCACTGGATCCGGAGTGGCGGCTCGAGCCGCCTCAGCGGCCGATGAAGGTGATCGGTTCGGTCGGCGCGGCCGAGATCAACAAGACGGCCGAATGGCTGGCCGGCTACACCAAGGCCAACCACCTGCCACAGAAGCTGCTGATCCTGCACCAGTTCAGGCTGGACATGATCTCCGACCGATCCTCGGTGCGCACCGACTACGACCACATCCAGGTGCTCATCCACGCCGACGGCTTCGGCACTCCCGGCCAGAAGTTCGCCACCTGGAACGCCTTGCACCGCAACGCACCGGCCGACATCCAGTGGGGGTGGAAGAACTTCTACCGCGCGGACAGCCCGACGTTCACCCCGCAGCAGACCATGAAGGTCAGCCCGGCCCCGGTGTTCATCTCCTACCAGTAAACCGACCGGTGATCGGTATGCTCGGCTGGTGATCCGCAGGGGCTCCCTCGTAGCGGTCGCCGCGGGGTTCGTCCTGGCGGCGGCGGGGGCGCTGGCCGCGTGCGGCGTCACCTCCGCACCCGGCGGCGCGACCGCCCGGCCGAGCACTGCTCCGGTCTCGAACCTCGACTGCCGGCCGACGGTCGACCCAACGCCGTCGCCGCCGGTCGGCGTGCCGCGGATCGTCGCCGTCAGGGACGAGGACTGTGCGCTCACTCCTGGTGGCGCGCCCGCGCGGTTCGGGGTCGAGGTGACCAACCCGACCGGGCGAGCCGTTCGTGCCGGGCTGTCGTTCACCTTCTCCTGGGCGCTGAAGGCCGACCAGTTGCGGCTGGAATACCACGACGACGCCGGATGGCACCGGCCGGCGATGAAGTGGATCGACCCGGACGAACCCGAGCTGGTGTACGACGCGCCGATTCCGGTACACCTGCGTCCACACGAGACCCGCACCTACCGGCTGCGGGTCGGCGTGCCGAAGACCTACCAGCCCGAGTACGGCCTGGTGACGTTCTCCGCCATCGCAGGCCTGGACCTCGGTGACCAGAGCCACCGCAACGACAGCACTGTCCCGGGACCGGTGTTCGCGTTGAACCCACCCGTGGGCACCCCTGTCAACCTGACCTTGCCCGGACGGCGGGTGACGATCGGTGGCGCACCGGTCGAGTTCACCGCCACCGTCGACAACTCCGCCGGCCGGTCGTACCGCCGGGTGGGTCTCGACCTCGGCATCGACTTCGCCGCGGCCGACCACCTGCGCCTGGAGGTACGCCGCGGCGAGAGCTGGCACCGGCTCACGCTGCGTCGCGGTGTCGACGAGAACAGGTGGCTGGCCTCACCGACCACCGACGCTGCAATGCCGGCGGGTCATCACCGCACCTACCGCTTCCGGCTCACGCTGCTGCCCGGCTCCGTCCAGAACGACACCCTGCTGTCGTTCTCGCTGCGGGACCGGACCCGGCCCGGATCCAACGCCCTGCCGAGTGAGGGCGCGGACCTCGGTACGGCGTACCGCAAACTGCACGTCTCGGTGCCGACAGTGCACATCCGTACGCCCAAAAGCATTACGGTGCCCGGATCGGCGAACCTGACCGTCGGTTTCGTCAACGACACCGACGTCTCGCTGCCACCCGTCCACCTCCGGTTGACAGTGACGAACCCCGCGTCCAGCGACTGGTTCGCCATGAGCTTCCGGCCCGCCGGCAGCACCAGGCCGTGGACGACGCTGCCTGTCCGTGCGGCGCCGCACGTCTTCCACGGCTGGACCGTGGACCTGCCCGCATCACGCGACGGCAGCACTCCGCCCGGCTCCGGCGGGGAGTACGACGTTCGGATCCAGGTGTCGACGTGGGATCTGGAGGTCGCCAACCTGCTGCACGTAGCGGCGGAGGCGACGCTGGAGGACGGTACGCCGGTCAGCCCCTCCACCGAGGGAGACCCGGCGCACGCCTACATCGGGGTCTCGACCCGCTGAGCGACACCGGCCCGGCGCAGCCCGCGTACGGAGGAGTCGGAGACGGTGAGCACCACCACCACGGCAAGAATGACGGCGCCGCCCACCACCACCGCGGATGCGCTGAACGCGGAGGCCAGCGGCCCGGCAGCGAGCTGTCCCACCGGCACGGCGACCAGCGAGCCCAGCATGTCGTAGGAGGCGACCCGGGACAGCCGGTCGGTCGGGACGTGCTCCTGAAGGGCGGTCTCCCAGCCGATGCCGAACAGGTCGCTGCCGATGCCGACCAGGAAGCCGATCGCGAGCAGCGGCGCGAGGGTGGGCGACAACCCCAGCAGCAGAAGCTCGAACACCGCGATCCCGCAGCCGAGCATGCCGACCACGAGCGGCCGGCGTGGCCGCCAGCGCAACATCGCCAGCGCACCGACCACCAGGCCTGCCCCGCTCGCCGACTGGATCAGTCCCCAGCCCACCCGGCCGAAGGTCTCGTCGGCGATGACCGGGCCGAGAGTCTGAACAGCTCCCGCGGTCACCGCGTTGAACACGCTGAACGCCAACACGATCACCCAGACCCAGCGCCTGGAAACGAACTCCTGCCAGCCCACCCGCAGGTCGGTCCAGGTGGAGGACCGCTGCCCGGCGTCGCGGGGCACCCGGGCCAGCCGGAGCCGGGAGATCAGCACCGCCGCCACGCCGAACGTCACCGCGTCCACGGCCAGGCCCCAACCGGGCCCGAGGAAACCGACCAGCGCACCGCCGACCGCGCCACCGCCGATCGTGGTGATGTTGCGGGTCAGGCCGCTCAACGCGTTCGCCTGCTGGAGTTCGGCGCGCTCCACGAGTTGCGGCATCAGCCCCTGCAGCGCCGGGAACGTGAAGGCCGCGGCCGCGCCGTTGACCGCCTCGATCGCGGCGATCTGCCAGACCTGCGCCGAGCCGGTGAGGAGCAGCACCGCCGCCAGCGACTGGGTTCCGAAGCACAGCAGGTTGGCGGTGAGGAGTACGACGTCGCGGCGGATCCGGTCGGCGAGCACGCCGCCGAACAACACCAGCACGACCATCGGGATCGTCCGGGCGGCGAGCACCAGGCCCAGCGCCGACGGGGAGTGGGTGAGGTCGAGGATCGCGAAGGCGACCGCGATCGGCGCGATCGCGCTGCCCAGCAGGGTGGAGAACCGGGCGCCGAGGAAGTAGCGGAAGCGCTGGTGGCGCAGCGGGGCCAGCGAGCGCCGGTCGATCATCGCCCGCCCTCCTTCCGTGCGTTCCTCTGCGCCTTGTCCTGGGCAAGCTCGAACAGCGCCATGGTGGCGTTGACGCGCAGGGTGCCGGACGTGCGCGCGCGGCGGGCGTTGGTGTGCAGCAGGTTGGACGCCTCGGCGGCCAGGGCCACCACCCGCTGCCAGGTTTCGGGTTCGACCCACAGCTCGGCGTCGGACAGCAGCACCGGATGCTCGGTGCGGACCTGATGGTGCGCGCGCCGGACGAGCTCGTCGGCGATCGCCTGCCAGACCGGCAGCCGCTCGAGGTCGATCTCGCCGGTCGTCGTCGGGGTCGTCGTCGCGGGCGAACCGGCTGCTCCGGGAGTCCCCGGTGCGCGGACGAGGTAGCGGTAACGCTTCGCCACCCCGCCGCGGACGTTCTCCTCACCGGCCGGCTCCAGCATGCCGGCGGCCACCAGCAGCCGCAGGTGGTAGGAGGCGTTGGCGTGGGTGATGTCCAGCTCCTGGGCGAGTTCGGTGGCCGACATCGGTGCGCCGGTGAGCAGTGACAGCATGCGAAGCCGGACCGGGTGGGCCACGGCCCGCATGCTCTTGATCTCCGGCGGCATGCCGGGACCGTAGCGGCGCGGTGACCTGACCGTCAAATGACTGTTGGGGGGTTTGTACGGCCGGGCGACTCCTGCTTGTAACCCGGCGCGTATGCACGTTCACCTGGCGGCAACACCGGCTTCCTACCGTCTTGAGCAGGTCGTCGCGGAACCTGCCACTCGCCTGGGGAAGGTGGCGCCATGAGAGCGCTCGTCGTCATCGACATGCAGAACGCCTTCTGTCATCCGGAGGGATCACTCGCACACGTGGGGATGAAGCTCGCCGACGTGGACCAGGCCGTACGCACCACCGCCGAGGTGGTCGCCGACGCCCGGCGCAACCGCGTACCCGTGATCTTCACCCGGCACGTCTACCGGCCCGGGCGCGCCGACGAGGGGCCCAGCGCCGCCCGGCTGAACCCCCGGCTCGCACAGCTGGAGGGCCTGGTCGCAGGCACCTGGGACAGCGCACTCGTCGCCGAACTCGGCGCGCTGCCCGACGACCTGGTGGTCGACAAGGTGCGCTTCGACGCGTTCGTGTGGACCTCTGTGGACCCGCTGCTGCGTGGGCTCGGCGTCACCGACATCGTTCTCGCCGGCGTCGTCACCAACATCGGCGTGGAGTCGACGGCCCGGTCGGCGTTCATGCACGACTACGAGGTGACGGTGCTCGCCGACTGCTGCGCGGCCCAGACGCCGCGGCTGCAGGAGATCTCGCTGGAGGCGCTGGACGCGTGCGGCCTGGCCACGGTCACCTCCGTCGTCGCCGGGTTCACCTTCGCCCGGGAGAAGACGCCGGAGGTGCCGCCCGCGGCGATGCCCACGGTGGCTTAGGGGGCGGGCTCATTGCTGTTGCGCCAATTGGGGTGCTCTGCGGGGCCGGCACGGTGCATGATGGCGCGATGCCCGACGACCGGCACCTGCGGACCACCTTCGACGAGGCGGCGGTGACCTACCAGTCGGCCCGTCCGGACTATCCCGATCAGTTGTACGCCGATCTGCTCGACGTCACCCAGCTGTCGCCACCGGATCACCTGCTGGAGGTGGGCTGTGGCCCGGGCAAGGCCAGCTTGCCCCTGGCCCGGGCCGGGTTCGCGATCACGGCCGTGGAGCTGGGGCCGGCGCTGGCCGAGCAGGCCCGGCGCAACCTGGCCGGCTTCGGCGACGTCGAGGTGGTCACCGCGTCCTTCGAGGACTGGCCGGGCCCGGCCGACGGGACGGCGTACGGTCTCGCCTACGCCGCGACCGCCTGGGCCTGGATCGACCCGGCGGTGAAGTACGCCAGGGCCGCCGAGCTGTTGCGGCCGGGCGGGCACCTCGCGGTGTGGAACGCCGTGCACGGCTTCCCGGCCGGGTACGACCCGTTCTTCGAACAGATCCAGCAGGTGTACGTCGAACTCGGTGAGGACAGGCCCGGCGACCAGTGGCCCCCGCCTCCGCCCGAGGAAGCGCCGGACCTGGCGGGGGAGTTCGAGGAGTCCGGCCACTTCGAGCCGGTGGCGGTACGCCGCTACGTGTGGGGAATCCGCTACACCGCCGAGCAGTACATCGCCTTGCTGGACACGTTCTCCGGGCACATCGCGATGGGCCCGGAGAAGCGCGACCGGCTGTACGGCGAGATCCGCCGCCGGCTCGCCGAACGCCCCGACGGCCGACTGACCCGGCACTGGGTGTCGGTGCTCACCGTCGGCCGCCGCCGCTGACCGCCTTTCCGCAGGGCGTTAGGTCACCCGGCGGTCGTCGATGGCGTCGGCGTTCCAGGCGATGCCGAGCCCCGGCGTGTCCGGTGCGACCGCGTGCCCGTCGACGATCCGCAGCTCCTCGGTGGTGATCGCCCGCAGCTGCGGGATGTGCTCGACGTAGGAGCCGTTCGGCACTGCGGCGGCGAGGCTCACGTGCAGCTCCATCAGGAAGTGCGGCGCCACCGCGACGTTGAACGCCTCGGCCAGGTGGGCGACCTTCAGCCAGGGAGTGATGCCGCCGATCCGGGCCACGTCCACCTGCACGATCCCGGCCGCACCCGCCTCGAGGTAGCCGCGGAACTGCCCGAGGGAGTACAACGACTCGCCCACCGCGACCGGGACCGAACTCGCCCGGGCCAGCAAGGCGTGGCCGGACACGTCGTCGGCCGGCAGCGGCTCCTCCAGCCACGCGACGTCCAGCTCCTCGAACGCCCTCGCCCGCCGGGTCGCACCGGCCACTGTCAACGACTGGTTGGCATCGACCATGATCTCCATGCCGGGCCCGACCTCGGCCCGGACGGCGGCGATGCGTTCGACGTCCTCGGCGACAAGTCGCTTGCCCACCTTGAGTTTCACCCCGAACAGCCCGGCGCCGCGGGAGGCGGCCGCGCCGGCGACGAGTTCCTCGGTCGGCAGGTGCAGCCAGCCGCCCTCGGTGTCGTAGACGGGCACCTGCTGCCGGAACCCGCCGGCCAGCCGCCACAGCGGCTCACCCGCGCGCCGGCAGCGCACGTCCCACAGCGCGGTGTCGACGGCGGCGAGGGCCAGCGCGGTGATGACGCCGATGCTCGTCGCCCGGGTCGCGGCGTACAGGTCGTTCCACCGGGCCTCGATGTCGCCGGCCTCGGTACCCACCAGCCGCGGCAGCAGGTCGTGCCGCAACAGCGCCAGCACGGCGTGCCCGCCGGTGCCGATCGTGTAGCTGTAGCCGAGTCCGGTGAGACCGTCGTCGGTGGCGACCTCGACGAACACCGTCTCCTGCTTGACGAACGACTGCACCGCGTCGGTGCGCGGGGTCTCCACCTCCAGGTCGACGAGGTACGCCGACGCGCTGACCACCTTGCTCATCCGTACTCCCTGTCTCGGCACTGGCTCGGGGGAGTCCCGACGCTACCGGCAGCTCCGGCGGGTCGGCAGCGGGCCGGATAGCTTTGGGACGGACCGGACAACGGAAGGACAGCGTGTGAACGTCTTCGACAGCTTCAGCCTCGCGGGTCGCAAGGCCCTGGTCACCGGCGGCAACCGCGGCCTGGGCAGGGCCTTCACGGTCGCGCTGGCCCAGGCCGGCGCCGAGGTCGCCTTCGTCTCCCGGCACGCCGACCGCAACGAACGCGCGGCGGCGGAGCTGGCCGAAAGCGGCGTCCATGCGGTGCCGATCACCGGGGACGTCACCGTGGCCGCCGACGTCGACCGCGCGGTGGAGGAGACCGTCAACTCCCTCGGCGGCCTGGACATCCTGGTGAACAACGCGGGGGTGTGCTTCCACGCGCCGTCGTGGGAGGTCACCGACGAGGAGTGGGACCAGGTGTTCGACCTCAACGTCCGGGCGCTGTGGCGGTGCTGCCGGGTCGCCGGAAAGCACATGGCAGCCAACGGAGGTGGCTCGATCGTCAACGTGGGTTCGATTTCCGGCCTGATCGTCAACCGCCCGCAGTGGCAGCCCGCCTACAACGCGTCCAAGGCGGCCGTGCACCAGTTGACGAAGTCGCTGGCGGCGGAGTGGGCGCCGTACGACATCCGGGTCAACGCCCTCGCGCCCGGTTACGTCAACACCGAGATGGCGCCGGTGGACCGGCCGGAGTTCCGGCGGCAGTGGATCGAGGACGCCCCGCAGCAGCGGTACGCCACGCCTTCGGAGATCGCGCCGAGCGTGGTGTTCCTGGCCAGCCCGGCGGCGTCGTTCATGACCGGGTCCGTGCTCGTCGTCGACGGCGGCTACACGGTCTTCTGAGGTCCGCGTCCCATCGTGGGGCTGTCCGATGACGGACGGCCGGACGATCCGGGAAGCAGGGCGGAGGATGCTGGAGGCGCACCCGGATCCTCCGCCCCTATGGTCGGCGTAGGACGTGTCAGCCGTGCCCGAGAGGTGGAGACCCGTGGAACGAAAGCAGCCGACGCCGCTGGACGACTTCCTGTTCGACCTGCGTGGTTACCTGGTGCTGAAGAACGCCGTCGAGCCGGAGCTGCTGGACGACCTCAACCACGCGTTCGACAACTTCCCCGAGCTCGCGCCCGGGCAGTGGTGGGGCAACGCGCAGCGCCGCGACTACACCGACGAGACCGGCTTCGAGCTGCACAACGTGGTCGAGGCCGGCGAGCCGTTCGAGCGGGTCATCGACCACCCGTCCTGGATCAGCCTGGTCACGCACTTCGCCGGAGAGGAGAAGTGTTACGTGGAAGGCGTCTTCATCGACGAGTGCATCGCCTCCATCCGGACCTCCGGCGGCCACCACCCCGTGCACAGCGGTGGTTTCCAAGGCGCCATGCGCGGCGCCTTCCAGTACAAGAACGGCGTCTTCCGCTGCGGCCAGGTCAACATCATCCTGGCGCTCACCGACGTGGGGGAGGGTGACGGCCCCACGATGGTGATCCCGGGCAGCCACAAGTCGAACTTCGTGCACCCGCTGGCCGGTGACTACGCTGCCGGGGACCGGATGGACACCCTCGAGGGCGCGATCCCGTTACACCTGGAAAAGGGCGACGCGCTGTTGTTCGTGGACGGGTTGATGCACGGCGGGAGCAGCCGCACCAACCCGGGCGAGCGCCGGGTCCTCATCTACCGCTACGGGCCTTCCTGGGCACGTACGCGCTTCAACTACGAGTACTCACCGGAGCTGCTGGACCGGCTGACCCCGGACCGGCGGAAGATCCTGCAGCCGGTCGCCCCGGCCCGCCCGCCGGTTGCCCAGCCGGTGCCCTGATCAGCCGGACTTGTCCAGGGCCGCGACGTGGCAGGCGGCGGAGTGGCCGGGGACGAGCTCCCCGAGGGGAGGCGTGACGGTGTCGCACACCGGAATCGCCAGCGGGCAACGCGGCCGGAACCTGCAGCCCTCCTCGGGGTCGACGACCCGCGGCGGCTCGCCGTAGTCGTCCGGGCCGCTCTCCTCCCGCATCGCGTCCGGGTCGGGTGCGGCCGACAACAACAGCTGGGTGTAGGGATGCCGCGGGTCGGCCAGCACCTGCTCGGCCGGCCCGCTCTCCACCACCTGCCCGGCGTACATCACCATCATCCGGTCCGCGACGTAGCGCGCACTGGCCAGGTCGTGGGTGATGTAGAGGAACGACACGTCCTCCTGCTCGCGCAGCCTGGCCATCAGGTTGAGCAGCCCGATCCGGATCGAGACGTCCAGCATCGACACCGGCTCGTCGGCGAGGATCACCTCCGGCCGGCACGCCAGCGCGGCCGCGAACCCGACCCGCTGCCGCTGGCCGCCGCTCAGCTCGTGCGGATACTTCCGCATCACCTCACCGGGCGGGGTGAGGCCGACCAGGCTGAGCAGGCGTTCGGCCTCCTTCCGGCGTTCGGTCGCGGACAGGTCGCCACGGTGCAGCCGGAGCGACCGCATGATCGCGTGCGCGACGGGATAGACCGGGCTCAGTGAGCTGTAGGGGTCCTGGAAGACCATCTGCACCCGGCGGCGGTAGTCCAGCCGCTGCCGTCGGCTGCGCAGCGAACCGACGGGCTTGCCGTGGTAGTGGATGTCGCCCGCGGTCACCGGGTGGAGCAGGGCGAGCAGCCTGGCCACGGTGCTCTTGCCGCTGCCGCTCTCGCCCACCAGCGCGACGATCTCGCGCCGCCCGATGGTGAGGTCCACCTCGTCCACGGCGTGCAGGGTGTTGCGGCCCAGCCGTCCGCCGACACGGAAGTGCCGGGTAAGGCCGGTCGCCTGGAGTACCGGGCCGGAATCCTCGCGTACGGCGGAGTTCGGTGCGGCGGTCATCGCGGCTCCTGTCCCTTCGGCGCGTCGGGTCCGTGGCTGTCAGGTCCGTAGAGATGGCAGCGGACCAGCTCGGCGGCGCCGACCTGGTACTCCGGCGGGTCCTCGCGGCAGATGTCCATCACCTTCGGGCAGCGCGGCTGGAAACGGCAACCACGCGGCGGGTGGCGCAGGTCCGGCGGGGCGCCCGGGATGCCGGTCAGCTCCCGGCGCTCACCCCGCAGCGACGGGAACGCGCCGAGCAGGCCCGCGCTGTACGGGTGCCGGGCGTGTGCGAACACCTCGCGGGTCGGGCCGAGCTCGACCAGCTGCCCGGCGTACATGATCGCCAGCCGGTCGGAATAGTGGCTGACCAGCGACATGTCGTGGGTGACGAACACGACCGCGAACCCGAACTCCTCCTGCAGCGCCTTGACCCGGCGCATCAGCGACCGCTGCGCCACCACGTCGAGCGCGGAGGTTGGCTCGTCCATGATGATCAGGTCCGGCCGGAACACCAGCGCCATCGCGATCATCGCGCGCTGACGCATGCCGCCGGACAGCTGGTGCGGGTAGCTGGTCAGGTGGATCGGGTCGATGCCGACCAGCCGCAGCACCTCCTCCGACCGCTGCCGCATCTGGGCGGCCGGGATGCGTTCGTGCGCGGCCATCGCGTCGCGCAGCTGGGCGCCGATGCTGAGGACGGGATTGAGCGCGTTCATCGCGCTCTGCATCACCACCGAGTAGTCGCGCCAGCGGATCTGGCGCAGCTCGTCCTCGGTGAGCCGGACCATCTGGTGCCCGGCGAAGTCGACCTGCCCGGACACGATGCGCGCGGGCGGGCTGAGCAACCGGGCGACGGCGTACAGCAAGGTGGACTTGCCGCAGCCGGACTCCCCGACGATGCCCACGAACTCGCCCCGGCGCACCCGCAGGCTCACGTGGTCGACCGCGCGGACCGGCTCGTCCACGCCGTAGTCGACCACCAGGTCGGTGATGTCAAGCAGTGGTTGACGTGGGTCGGGCGTGGTGTCAGGCCTGCTGGACAGCGTTTGCACCGGCCACCTCCTTCTGGTTCCGAGGCCGGTTGCGCTGCGGCCGCCGCCGTCGCGGCGGTCGCAGGGCGGGGTTGCTCACCTCGTCGAAGGCGTAGTTGATCAGCGAGAAGCTGGCGCCCAGCAAGGCGATGCACAGGCCGGGCGCGAGGTCCCACAACGGCGTTCCCGCCTGTAGGGCCTCGTTGTTCTCCGCCCAGTGCATCATCGAGCCCCAGCTGATCGAGGTGATGTCGCCCAGCCCGATGAACTGCAGGCCGGCGACCGCCAGCACGCCGTACACCGCGGCGCCGAGGAAGTTGGCCACCAGCAGCCCCGACATGGTGGGCAGGATCTCGAACACGACGGTGTAGGAGGTGCGTTCACCGCGCACCCGGGCCGCGTCCAGGAACTCCCGGTTGCGCAGCGACAGCGCCTGTGCCCGGAACTGCCGGGCGCCGTAGGCCCAGCTGGTCACCGCGATCACCCCGACCATCACCATGATGCCGCCGCCGCGGATGTAGGAAGAGATGACGATCAGCAGCGGCAGCCCCGGGATCACCAGGAAGATGTCGATGAACAGCGACAGGCCGTGGTCGACGAGGTTGCCGACGTAGGCCGCGCCCACGCCGATGAGGGCCGCCACCACGGTGGCCACCGCGCCGACGAGCAAGGCGATCGACAGCGACTGGCGGGTGCCGTAGACCAGCTGGGAGAAGACGTCCTGGCCGTACGTCGTGGTGCCCAGCCAGTGCGCGCCGCTCGGGCCGACGCCGCGGCCGTAGTCGGTGACGTGCGGGTCGTACGGCGCGATCAGCGGTGCGAACACCGCGACCAGGACGAACAGGGCCAGGATGATCGCACCGGTGAGTGCCTTGGGATTGTGCGCGATCGAGCCCATCAGCTGCCCGATCGCACTCCGGTGACGAGTGTCGTCGTCTCGACCGGACGCGGCCGGGACGGCGGTGGCCGTGCTGTCGGGGCCGCCGGTGTCCTCGGTGTGGTTGAGGTCTGTGCTCATCACGCCCTGCCCCGGGTCCGCGGGTCGAGGACGAACGTCACGGCGTCGGCGATCAGCACCGAGATCAGTGTCGCCGCGGTGATGAGCAGGAACAGCGCCTGCATCAGGGGGTAGTCCTGTCCGGTCACCGCCTGCACCAGCAGGTAGCCGACACCGGGGTAGGTGAACACCAGCTCCACCAGCAGCGCGCCGCTGATCACGAAGCCGAGCGACATGGCGAACCCGGTGAGGTTGGGCAGGATCGCGTTGCGGCTGGCGTACTGCAACATGATCCGGCCGGGCGCCAGCCCCTTCGCGCGCGCCATCTTCACGTAGTCCTCCGACAGCACGCCGATCATCGTGTTGCGCATGGTGAGGATCCAGCCGCCGATCGAGGTCAGCACGATCACCGTCGCCGGCAGGATGGCGTGCGAGACGATCTGGCTGATCGTCTGCCAGTCGAAGGACAGCTGGCCCGCGGTGATGTCGTACCCGAACCCGATCGGCGCCCACGGAAGCAACACGCCGAAGACGTACAGGAACAACAGTCCCACCCAGAAGAACGGCAGCGCACCCACGACGGTGAACACCGGCGGCAGCAGGCTGTCGAGCACTCCGCCGCGCCGCCAGGCCGCGACCGCGCCCAGCAGGGTGCCGAGCAGGAACGCGAGGATCGTGGTGACCCCGACCAGTCCCAGCGTCCACGGGATCGCGATCGAAATCACGCTGGTCACGCTGTCGGGGAAGTAGGTGATGGAGGAGCCGAAGTCGAACCGGAACACCTGGCCCCAGTAGGAGATGTACTGCTTCCACAGGGGTTCGTGGGTGTTCAGGCCCAGCATCACCTCCAGCGAGTGTCGTCGGGAACCGGTGATCTGGCCCTTCATCCGGGCCATCATCTGCTGGATCGGGTCTCCGGGCATCATCCTGGGCAGCAGGAAGTTGATGCTCACCGCTGCCCAGAACGTGACGACGAAGAACTCCAGCCTGCGGATCAGTCGAGGCATACCTGCGCCTTCGTCACTTCTTCTGCACGGGCTCGAGGTTGAGCAGGACGACGCCCCAGTCGGGCGCGGCGTACGGCGCCGGGTTGGCGTAGGGGTTCTGCTTCGTCGGCCAGTTGGTGAATCGCGTGCTGTCCATCTGGCTCCACGAGACCGACTGGGTGACCGGGATGACCGGCACCTGGTCCAGCATCACCTGCTCCAGCTTCTTGACCACGCCGATCTGGGCCTGCTGGTCGGTCAGCGTGTCGTACTGGCGGATCAGCGCGTCGGTGGCCGGGTTCTTCCAGCGCTCGTAGTTGCGGCTGGTGTCCTGCCCGACCGGCTTGGCGTAGGCGCCGTAGAGCACATCGCGGAGTTCGTAGTACGGCGTCGGGCCGGTGCTCGCCGACATGTACGCCAGGTCGAACTGTCCCTGGCTCAGCCGGCGGTTGTACTCGTTGCCGTTGAGGTTGAGCGCCTCCACCGCGATGCCGGCCTTCTTGAAGCTCGCCGTGAGCACCTGCACCGCGGCCACCCAGTCGGTGAAACCGCCGTTGTTGATGATGCTCAGCTTGAACGGCTTTCCGTCCGGCGTCTGGAACATCCCGTCCGGGCCCTTGGTGAAGCCGGCCGCCTGGAGCCTGCTCGCCACCTTCGCCGGGTCGAAACCGTAGTCGTACTTCGACACCGCGGCCTGGTCCAGCCAGTCCTTGAACGTGGGCGTGGGAATCGCGGCCTGGTTGGCCGGCGGCTGGTAGCCGTACATCGCGTCGCTGGACACCTTGTCCCGGTCGACGGCGAACGACAGCGCCTGACGGACGCGCTTGTCACTCAGGTACGGCTTGGCGCTGTTGATGCCGATGTAGACGTTGCCGCTCGGCGGGTACCAGTACTTGCGGTGCGTCTTGTCCTTGGCGACCCAGTAGTTGTCGATGTTCGGGACGAACTGGCCGCCCCAGTCGCCCTTGCCCTGCGCGAGATAGCGGTTGGCCGGCTGGTTGTCGACGAAGGCGGGGTAGAGCACCTTGTCGACCTTGGGCTTGCCCTTCTGCCAGTACTTCGTGTTCTTGGTGTAGGTGACGGCCTGCGGCGTGCACGAGCCGATGGTGTACGGCCCGGTGCCGACCGGCTTGCGCATCATCTCCTTCACCGGGTCCTTGACCTTGCTCCACACGTGTTCGGGGAGGATCCAGGTCTGGCCGGCGATGTAGTAGAACAACGACGTCGAGACCCGCTTGAACCGGAACTTCACCGTGGTGTCGTTCACCGCGGTCACGCTGTCGAGGACGCCCTCACCCCACAGCGCGTAGCTGTCCAGCGCGTCGTTGGCCTTGGCGGCGTTGAAGGTGTAGGCGACGTCCTTGGCGGTGAACGGCTTGCCGTCGGTCCACTTCACCCCCGAGCGCGTGGTGAAGGTGAGCTCCTTGCGGTCCGGGCTCCACTTGTAGCCGGTGGCCAGCCAGGGCTTCTCCTTGCCGGTCAGGGTGTTGACGTAGATCAGTGGCTCCCAGATCGCACCCGCGGTCTGCCCGGAGGTGGGCGCGTAGGGGTTGAAGTTGCAGGTCCACAACGCGCCGGAGGCGTTCACCACCGCCAGCGTGCTGCCACCGCCGGAGCCGCCACCCTCGTTGGACTGCCCGCCGCAGGCGGTCGCGGCCAGAGCAAGGCCGCACGCACCCACGAGAAGTCGTACAACTGCCGATCGTTTCATCGCGTCCTCACCGTTTGTGCCTGCGCGCCGGGACGGGCGTACTCAAGAACTGGTGCAGAGAAGCTGGTGCAGAGAAGCTCGTGCAGAGAACTGGTGCAGAGAAGCTGGTGCAGGGAGCTGGTGGAGCCGAAGCTTGAGGTAGCGGCAGAACTCGCGCAGCAGACCCGGTGCGGCGTCGGACCCGATCTTGCTGGTGCAGACGAGATTCCCGCGCCGACGTGGTGTTAGCAAGCCTTGTTTAGGTAAAGGCATTGTGAAATTACCGACTGTTTCCGCCGTCCGGGGCACCGTGGGCCGGTCCCGGTCGTGATGCTGGTGACCACAGCCAGGCGTCAGCACGACCTCGGTCGAGGTCTGTCGCGAAGGAGTGAGGACCCTTGCAGGTGAGCGACCCCGCGACACCGGCTCTGCTGCGGCGCATCAACGCGCGCACAGTCCTGGACACCCTGCGCACCCTCCCCACTCCGGACGAGGAGCACGACCTGAGCGTCGCCGAGGTCGCTGCCCGTACCGACCTTTCCCGGCCGACCGTGGACGCCGCGGTGTCCGACCTGGTGCGGCTCGGTGCCGTGGTGGAGGCGACCGGGCCCGCGTCCGCACCCGCCCGGCCGCGGCGCGGGCGGCCGGCCCGGCGGTTCCGGTTCCGGGCCGATGCCGGTCACCTGCTCGGGGTGGACGTGGCCGAGGAGTCGGTGCACGCGGCCGTCGCCGATCTGGCCGGTGACGTGGTGGCCGAGCGCACCCGGGGTGTGGGCCGGGACGCCGGACGCCGGGACCGCCTGCGGGTGGTGCGGGCGACCGTCCGGGCGGCGCTGGCCGGCGCCGGTGTCCGGGCCGGCGACGTGCTGACCGCGGTGGTCGGTACGCCCGGCACGGTGGACGCCGAGGCCGGGCGGGTGCGTTTCTGCACCGCGCTGCCGGAGTGGTCCGACCTGGATCTCGCCGGTTCCCTGCGGTCGGCGTTCGGGTTCCCGGTCCTGGTGGAGAACGACGCCAACCTGGCCGCCGTCGGCGAGGCGTGGCGGGGGGTGGCCGTCGGCTGCCGCGACATCGCGTTCCTGCTGCTGGGTTCTCGTACCGGCGCGGGCTTCGTGGTCGACGGGCGGCTGTTGCGCGGGCACGGCGGCGGCGCCGGCGAGCTCGGCTTCCTCGACCTGTGGGAGGACTCGCGCACGGCCCGCGGCGACGTGGCCCGGGCCAGCGCACAGCTGGTGGCGGAGTTCGTCGGCTGGGGGAGCGGCCGGCCCAGCCGGGACAGCCTGCGCTCGCCCGAGGACCGGGAGAGCCTGTCGTGGGGCGTGGAGACCAGGCCGCTGATCGAGGCGGCGTCCGGCGGTTCGCACGAGGCCCGGGCGGCGCTGGAACGCTTCGTGGCCGGGGCGGGGTACGGCCTGGTGACGGTGGCGTTGCTGGTGAGCCCGGAACTGGTCGTCATCGGCGGTGGCACCGCGGCCAACGAGGTCCTGGTCGACCCGTTGCGCCGGATCACCCACCGGTTGCTGCGCGGCCGGATCGCCGTCCCGCCCCGGGTCGCGGCCTCGGTCCTCGGCGAGCGGGCGGTGGTGCTCGGCGCCGTCCGCCGCGGCCTGGACGACGTCGACCCCCGCCTGCTCGACTGGTTCGAGGGCCGCGACCTCGAGACACGGGTCAGCGAGCCGGCGCCTCGCCGAGGTGCCGCGCGACCGCGTCGGTGAACTCCTGCGTGCCGGCCGTTCCGCCGAGGTCGGGCGTACGCACGCCGGCGGCGAGCACGGCCTCGAACGCCGCGACCACGTCCGCGGCGGCGGCCGGCTCGCCCAGGTGGTCCAGCATCATCGCGCCCGCCCACAGCTGGCCGACCGGGTTGGCGACGCCCTTCCCGGCGATGTCCGGCGCGGACCCGTGCACCGGCTCGAACATCGACGGGTGGTCGCGTTCGGGGTTGAGGTTGGCGCTCGGCGCGACCCCGATCGACCCGGCGATCGCGCCGGCGAGGTCGGAGAGGATGTCGCCGAACAGGTTGGACGCCACGATGACGTCGAACGCGGTCGGTGCCAGCACCAGCTTGGCCGCCATCGCGTCCACCAGGATCTTCTCCAGCCGTACGCCGGGACGACCGGCCAGCGTCTGCTCCACCACCTCGTCCCAGAACGGCATGGTGTGCACGATGCCGTTGGACTTGGTGACCGAGGTGACCAGGCCGCCCCGCCCGGCGGCGAGCTCGGCCGCGAACGCCGCCACCCGGGTCGATGCCCGCCCGGGTGAACACCGCCTCCTGGATCGCCGCCTCGCCCGGCTCGCCGCGGTAGATCCGCCCGCCACCTCGGAGTACTCGCCCTCGACGTTCTCCCGCACGATCACCAGGTCCATGGTGTCCGCGCCGCGCACCGGGCTGGGCACGCCCGGCAGCGTGCGCACCGGCCGGAGGTTGACGTACTGGCTGAACCGGCGCCGGATCGGGATCAGCAGCCCCCACAGGGTTTCGGTGTCGGGGAGGTCCGGCGCGCCGACGGCGCCGAGGAAGATGGCGTCGTGCGCGTGCAGCCGGTCCAGGCCGTCCGGCGGCATCATCGCGCCGTGCCGGCGGTAGTGGTCCGAACCCCAGTCGTACTCTCTCCAGCTCAGGCCGAAGTCGTGCCGGGCGGCGGCGAGGTCCAGGCACCGGACCGCGGCCGGCACCACCTCGCGGCCGATGCCGTCGCCGGCGATGACGGCGACGTCGTGCACCCGTGCGCCGGCGGGGTCTGCGCTAATCCCGTTGTGCCTGTCGGTGGTGGCGGTTACGGTCCTCGGCGTGTTCGCACTCATCGGGTATGCCTACCAGGTCGCCCGCCGCAACACCCTTCTGACGCTCGGCCTGGCCGTCTCCTCCTCCGTTCTCGGCGTCCTGCTCACCTACCTCGTCGGGCAGGTCGTCGGCGCGGTGCCCGACGTCGTCGCGGGCAGGCCGGTGGCGATGTCCCTTGCCGGCTTCGGGTTTCTGCTCGCGGCGATGCTGGTGGTGTTCGTCGCGCAGAGCACGCTTCCCGCGCTCACCCAGGTCGCGCAGTGGAACCTCTCCAACCGCGTTTCCCGTGACATCGGCGTCCGCGTCATCGACCCGCTGCTCGCACCGCGCCGAATCCACCACCTGGAAGACCCGCAGGTGCAGGACGAGCAGGAACGCGCCAAGGGTAAGGAGGGCTACCAGGTCAGCAACGGCCTGCACACCCTTCCGCAGCTGGTGTCCAGTCGCCTCACGTTGCTGGGTTCGGCCGTTCTGGTCGGCCGGACGTTCTCCTGGCCGGTGGCTGTCGTCCTGGCTGCCGTCACCTTCTTCATGGAGTGGGACCGCCGCCGGGTGGTCGAGCGCGAGATCGACTCCTGGTGGGGACTCACCGAGGGGCAGCGCCGCACGTGGTACCTCTTCGACCTCGGCATGAAGGACGCGCCGAAGGAGCTGCGGGTGTTCGGCCTCGACCGCTGGCTGGTCGAACGCCACGCGCGGGAATGGCTGGACGCGATGCGGCCGGTGTGGGCGGCCCGCCGCAAGGGCGCGGTGGCCTCCGCCGGTGCGGCCGTGGTGCACCTGGCCGCGCACGTGGTCGCGGTGGTGCTGGTCGCCCGGGCGGCACTGGCCGGTGACCTGCCGCTGACCCAGGTGGCCACCGCAGTGCCCGCGATCCTCGCCGTCGGCATGTCGTACAACGGTTTCGCGGCCGTGCAGGTGCGGCGGGCGCAGACCGCCTACCGCGCGCTGCGGGAGCTGCCGGGATACATCACCGAGCACCACCCGGAGCAGACCGCGGGCGCCGCCGAAGGCGCGCACGACGTCGGCGTGATGCCGCGGGAGTGCGTCCGGTTCGAGAACGTCAGCTTCCGCTACCCCGGCGCCGCGGAGGGGGCGGAGGTGCTGTCCGGGCTCGACCTGGAGATCCGGGCGGGTGAGGCGCTGGCCCTCGTGGGCGTCAACGGCGCCGGAAAGTCCACCCTGGTCAAGCTTCTCGCCGGTGTCTACCAGCCGACGTCGGGCCGGATCACCGTCGACGGTGTCGACCTGCGCGACCTCGACCTGGCCCGGTGGCAGCGGCGGATCGCCGCCATCGTGCAGGACTTCCTGCGGTTCCCGCTGTCGGCCACCGACAACGTCGTCCTCGGCGCGGTCGAGCACGCCGGACCGCCCGGTCCGTCCCCGGCGCTCGACCCCGGCGACGCGGTGGGCCGGGTGGCAGCCGAGGCCGGCATCACCGACGTCGTCGCCCGGCTTCCCTCCGGCTGGAACACCGTGTTGGACAAGACCTACACCGGCGGCGTCGACCTGTCCGGCGGGGAGTGGCAGCGGGTCGCGCTGGCACGGGCGTTGTTCGCGGTCGACGCCGGCGCCGGGGTGCTCGTACTCGACGAGCCGGCCGCCGCGCTGGACGTGCGCGCCGAGGCCGAGCTGGTCGAGCGCTACCTCGACCTGACCTCGGGGCTCACCTCGCTGATCATCTCCCACCGCTTCTCGGTCGTCCGCGACGCCCATCGGATCTGCGTGCTGGAGAACGGCCGGATCGTCGAGTCGGGTACGCACGACGAGCTGCTGAGCGCCGGTGGGCGGTACGCCGACATGTTCACCTTGCAGGCCGAGCGGTACGCCGTCGCCGAGGTGGAAGGAAAGGCTTGAGGCCATGACCGACCCGAAGGCCGAAGAACGCTCGCTGCCGATGCCCGAGGCGGTGCGGGCCGTCCGCCTGTGGGCGGTCACCGCCTTCCGGGCGGCCCCGCTGCTGGTGGTCGTCCAGTGCCTGCTGTCGGTGCTGCAGGCGGTGACCGCGCCGGCCCAGACGTACGGCGTGAAACTCCTCGTCGACGGGCTGACCGGCCGGGACTCGGGCACCATCGTCCTCGGCACCACGGTCATCCTGGTCGGGTTCGCGGTGAGCTTCGTCGGGATGGTCGTCACCGGCCCGATCCAGGACACCACCGCCGAGCGGGTGGCCGGCCGGGTCTACCGCGACCTGCTGGACGTCACCGTCTCGGTCCCGAGCATCACCCACCACGAGGATCCGAAGGTCGCCGACCGGCTGGAGCTGATCCGCGAGCAGGCGTGGCGGCTCGGTGTCAGCTTCGAGATGCTGCTGTTCCTGGTCGGCATCGCGGCCAACACCGTCGCGGTGCTCGGCCTGCTCGGCTCGGTGCACCCGGTCCTGCTGCTGCTTCCGGTGCTCGGCCTGGGCCGGGTGTGGTCCTCCTACCGCAACATCCGCCGGGTGCAGGACGCCGTTGAGGAGGTCGCGCCCCGCCACCGGATGATCGACCGGCTGATCGAGATCTCCAAGGACGCCCGCAACGGCCTGGAGGTGCGGGTCTTCGGCCTGCGCCCGGTGCTGGTCGACCGGCTGGCCCGGTTGCACGACGAGGTGTTCGGCATCCAGGCGACGGCGTTGCGCAAGGGCGCCCTGCTGGACGGGACGGTGCGGGCCTGCTTCGGCGTGGTCTACGCCGGTGCGATCGTGTGGGTGCTGGCGCGGGCGCGTTCGGGGCAGGTCGGCGCCGGCGACGTCGTACTCCTGATCCTGGTCGCGCCACAGGTGGACCAGCTCGCCGGCGGCCTGGCCGGCAACGTCTACTGGATGGGCGAGACCCTGCGCAGCTTCGGCCGCTACGACTGGCTGAAGGAGTACGCCGCCCGCAACTCCTGGTCCGGCAGCCGCACTCCTGCGCCTCCCCGGCTGACCGAGGGGATCACCTTCCGCGGCGTCGGCTTCTGCTACCCCGGCTCGGAGCTGGCCACCCTGCACGACGTCGACCTGCACCTTCCGGCCGGCTCCACCGTCGCGCTGGTCGGGGAGAACGGCGCCGGGAAGACCACGCTGGTGAAGCTGCTGGCCAGGCTGTACGACCCGACGACGGGCTCGATCCGGGTCGACGGCACCGACCTGCACGACCTGGACCCGGCGGGCTGGCGGGCCCGGATCTCGGCCGGTTTCCAGGACTTCGTGAAGTTCCAGTTCACCGCCCGTGAAGTGGTGGGCATCGGCGACACCGACCGGATGGGCGACGAGCAGGCGGTCGCGACGGCGATCCGCCGCGGCGACGCCGAGGCGGTGGTGGACAAGCTGCCCCGCGGCCTGGACACCCAGCTGGGCAAGAAGTTCTCCCAAGGCGTCGACCTGTCCGGCGGGCAGTGGCAGCGGCTGGCGCTGGCGCGGGCGTTCATGCGCGAGCGCACGCTGCTGTTGCTGCTGGACGAGCCCACCGCGGCCCTGGACCCCGAGGCCGAGCACGTGCTGTTCGAGCGGTTCGCGCAGGCGTCCCGGCTGGCAGCCGCGGAGACCGGCGGAGTGACCGTCCTGGTGTCCCACCGGTTCTCCACCGTCCGGATGGCCGATCTGATCGTGGTGATGGCCGACGGGCGGGTCGCCGAGGTCGGCTCACACGAGGAGCTGGTGGCCCTGGGCGGGCGGTATGCCGAGCTGTTCCAGATGCAGGCCCGTGCCTACCGCTGACCTGGGAACGAGCTACCGTCTGGGGCATGTCGACACACTTTGACGTGGTGGTGCTGGGTTCGGGTCCGGGTGGCTACACCGCGGCGGTACGAGCCGCGCAACTCGGTAAGAAAACCGCGGTCGTGGAGGAGAAGTTCTGGGGCGGAGTCTGCCTCAACATCGGCTGCATCCCGTCCAAGGCGCTGCTGCGCAACGCCGAGCTGGCCAACATCATCACTCGTGAGGCCAAGGCGTTCGGCATCGAGACCGACGGTGAGGTACGACTCGACTACGGTGCGGCGTTCACCCGCAGCCGGAAGGTCGCCGACGGCCGGGTCAAGGGCGTCCACTACCTCATGAAGAAGAACGCGATCACCGAGTACGACGGTCGCGGCACCTTCACCGACGACCACACCATCCGGGTCGACAAGTCCGACGGCGGCACCGAGACGATCACGTTCGACAACTGCATCATCTCCGTCGGGGCGCAGACCCGGCTGCTGCCGGGCACCTCCCTGAGCGACCGGGTGGTGACCTACGAGGGGCAGATCCTCAGCGAGGAGCTCCCGGGCAGCATCATCATCGCCGGCGCGGGCGCGATCGGGGTGGAGTTCGCGTACGTCCTGAACGCCTACGGCGTGAAGGTGACCATCGTGGAGTTCCTCGACCGGGTGGTGCCCACCGAGGACGCCGAGGTCTCCGCGGAGCTCAACCGCCGCTTCCGCAAGCTCGGCATCGACATCCTCACCTCGACCCGGGTGGAGTCGATCGACGAGAGCGGCGACCAGGTGGAGGTGCTGGTCACCCGCGACGGGGAGAAGCAGACCCTGAAGGCCGACAAGGTGATGCAGGCGATCGGTTTCGCGCCCCGCGTCGAGGGCTACGGCCTGGACGCCACCGGGGTGGAGTTGACCGACCGCGGCGCGATCGCCGTCGACCGGCGCGGCCGCACCAGCGTCCCGCACATCTTCGCCATCGGCGACGTGACCGCCCAGCTGATGCTCGCGCACGCCGCGGAGGCGATGGGCATCGTGGCGGCGGAGACGATCGGCGACGCCGAGACGCAGGAGCTCGAGATCGTGATGATCCCGCGGGCGACCTACTGCCAGCCGCAGATCGCGAGCTTCGGGCTGACCGAGGAGCAGGCGCGCGAGGCCGGCCACGACGTCAAGGTGGCGAAGTTCCCGTTCACCGCCAACGGCAAGGCGCACGGACTCGGCGACCCGGGCGGCTTCGTGAAGATCCTCAGCGACGCCAAGTACGGCGAGCTGCTCGGTGCCCACATCATCGGCCCGGACGCCAGTGAGCTGCTGCCCGAGCTGACGCTGGCCCAGCAGTGGGACCTCACCGTCAACGAGGTGGCCCGCAACGTGCACGCCCACCCGACGCTCGGTGAGGCCGTCAAGGAGGCGGTCCACGGGCTCGCCGGTCACATGATCAACATGTGATTCGCGTTCGCTCACAGGTGAGGCGCCGGCGTTCGGCGACGGTCGCGGCGGCGCCGAGCCCCACCAGGGCGGCGCCGCCGAACAGGACCCACCGCGGGTCGTGCCCGCTGAGCAGGCCGGCGAGGGCGGTGCCCGCGGACGCGGCGGCGATCTTGAATCCCGCGACGGCGGCGAACACCTGGGCCCGCCCCGTCGCCGGTGAGTATGCCGACCGGGCGGCCAGGGTGGCGGCGAAGAACGGCGCGTTCGCCGCCCCCACCAGCGTGAACCCGGCCAGCGCGAGCCAGTACGTCGGCGCCGCCGCGGTCAGCGCGAGCACACCCGCCAGCGCCCAGACGTGGCGGGTGGTCAGCCGTTCCGGCTCACCACGCAGCGGGAACGCGGTGACCAGCAGCGAGCCGCCGAGGTTGCCGACACCGAACGCGGTGACCAGTGCGGCGCCCGCGGCCGCTCCGGAACCGAGCCGGGTGCCGGTCGTCACCGCCAGCACGGAGATGCCGCCGAGCACCAGCGCGGTGAGCATCGTCGCGTAGGTGACCCGGCGCAACGGTCCGAAGCGCGCGAGCAGGCCCAGCACCTGGCGGGTCGGCATGGCTTCCTCGGTGTCGTGCCCATGCCGGCGCCGCCGGGGCAGCGACAGGGTGAGCAGGCCACCGAGACCAGCCGCGGCAGCGAGGGTGAGGACGGCGGCCATCGGGGTGGTGGCCGCGGCCAGCACCGCCACCGCGGCCGGGCCGGCGGTCCCGGCGAGGCCGTAGGTGAGCGCGTCCCATCCTTCCGCGCGCCGGGTGCCGCGCTCGGCCCCGGGTTCCTTTCGCAGGACGCCGGCCAGCTGGCTGCTCAGCCCGCTGGTGAGCAGCGGGCCGCACGAGCCGGCGAGTGCGACGGCCACCACCGCGAAGGGCAGCGGCACCCGGCCGGTGAGCACCGCGCCCGCTGCCAGGAACGTCCCGTACGCACCACACGCCGCGGCCAGCATCCGCCGGCCGTCGGCGAGGGAGTCCAGCCGGCGCGCGAGCAGTGGCCCGAGCAGGTGGGGTGCGGTCAGCGCGGCCGCGAGCACTCCGCCGGTGAGTGCCGTCGCGCCGTCGTGCCGGTCGGCAGCCAACAGCAGCAGGCCGACGGCGGCACCCGCGTCCGCTGTCCGGGCCAACGACGCGGCCAGCAGGTAGCGCGGCAGTCCGAGCCGCCGCACTCGGGTGGCCCGGCCGGCCCCGGCCCGGCTGCCGGTGTCCTGGACGGTCATCGCGGTTGCCCCTCCCGCCACCCGTCACCGGTTCGGCCGATGATGGTTGTCGTCATGACATCACCGCTTTGACCGGTGACGCGACAAGGAACACTTGCAGATCCGGTCGTCACCGGTCAAGGTGGTGACATGGGAGTTGTCTTCGTGGGCGGCAACCTGGCCCTGGACTACGTGGGCACGTTGAACGAACGCCACACCCGGCGGGTGGAGCAGCTACGCACCCCGGCCGACCTGAGCAGGTGGCTGGTGTCGGCGGGCGTACTCGACCGGCCGCCGGAGGTGACCGCCGACGATCTATCCGGCGCGATCGGCCTGCGTGAGGTGCTGTTCGCGCTGATCGAGCAGCGCATCGACCGCCCCGAGGAGGCGCCGCGGCCGGCGCACCTGCGGCGGCTGAACGCCGCGGCGGCCGGGCCCGACCCGGTCCCACGGCTTGCCGGGAACGGCCGGATCACCCACACCGGTGACCTCGCCGCCGGGCTGTCCGCGGTCGCCCGGGACGCGATCGGGTTGTTCGACCCGGATCGTGAGGGCGTGCTGAAGTGGTGCGCCGACGACGCCTGCACGCACCCGTTCCTGGACCGCTCGCGCGGTCACCGCCGCCGGTGGTGTGAGATGGCCGGCTGCGGTGACCGGGTCAAGGCCGCCGCCTATCGCGCGCGCCGCCGGGACGCCGCCTCGTCGGTCTCGGCCGGCTGACCGTCCACCGGCACGTAGTCCGGCTCCTCCTCGCGGGCTCCGTTCTCGCGAACCTCGTTCTCCGGCAGTGCCGGCGGCGGTGGTGACGGTGGGGGTGGCGGGTTCACCGCCCGCCGGAGCCGGCCCACGACGGGTTCGACGTACCTCGCGGTGAGCGGTCCGGCGATCACCAGCAGCAGGACGTACGCCGTGGCCATCGGACCGAGCTCAGGCTGCAGGCCGGCGGTCACCCCGATCCCGGCGATGACGATGGAGAACTCACCCCGGGCGACGAGGGCGCCGCCGGCCCGCCACCGTCCGCGTTCGCCGATGCCGGCTCGCCGTGCCGCCCAGTAGCCGGTGGCGATCTTGGTGAACACCGTGACGACGGCGAGCAGCAGGGCGGGGACGAGAACCGGCGGGATGCTCGCCGGGTCGGTGTTCAGCCCGAAGAACACGAAGAACACCGCGGCGAACAGGTCACGCAGCGGGCTGAGCAGCGTGTGCGCTCCCTCGGCCACCTCGCCGGACAGGGCGATGCCGACCAGGAACGCCCCGACGGCCGCGGACACCTGCACCTGCTGGGCGATCCCGGCGACCAGCAGCGTCAGCCCGAACACCACCAGCAGCAGCTTCTCCGGGTCGTCACTGGAGACGAACCGCGAGATCAGCCTGCCGTAGCGCAGTGCGACCACCAGCACCGCGCCGGCGGCGCCGAGCGCGATCACCAGCGTGATGCTGCCGGTGAGCAGCCCGGTCCCGGCCACCACCGCAGTGAGGATCGGCAGGTAGACCGCCATCGAGAGGTCCTCGAGGACCAGCACGCTGAGGATGACCGGCGTCTCGCGGTTGCCGATCCGGCCGAGGTCGCCGAGAACCTTGGCGATCACACCGGAGGAGGAGATCCAGGTGACACCCGCGAGGACGACCGCCGCGACCGGGCCCCAGCCGAGCAGCAGCGCGGCGATCGCGCCTGGCACGGCGTTCAGGGTGAAGTCGACGATGCCGGCCGGGAACTGCGTCTTGAGGTTGGTGACCAGGTCGGCGGCGGTGTACTCCAGCCCCAGCATCAACAGCAGCAGGATGACGCCGATCTCGGCGCCCACGGAGACGAACTCCTCGCTGGCGTCCAGCGGAAGCAGGCCGCCGTGGCCGAACGCCAGGCCGGCCAATAGGTAGAGCGGGATGGGGGAGAAGCCGTAGCGGCCGGCGATCCGGCCGAGCAGCCCCAGTCCGAGGATGACGGCGCCGAGCTCGATCAGCAGGAGGGTCGAGTGCACGCCTCACTCCCTCTCGAGGATCGCCGCGGCCGCGTCCACGCCCTCCCGGGTGCCGATCACGATGAGAGTGTCACCTCCGGCGAGCCGGAAGTCCGGGCGCGGGGACGGGATCGCGTCCGTACGCCGCAGAACCGCGACGATCGAGGCACCGGTCTCCGCGCGCAGCCGCGTCTCACCGAGCAGCCGGCCGTTCCACACCGAGGTGGCCGACATCGGGATCCGGTCCGCGACCAGGCCGAGGTCGGTGTTGTGCAGCATGCTCGGGCTCTTGTGCGTGGGCAGCAGCGCCTCGGCCAGGGTCGCCGCCTCGGGACCGGTGAGCTGAAGGGAGAGCGCGCACGCGTCCGGGTCGTCACCGCGGTAGGCGGAAAACGTCCGAGCGCCGTCGCGGTGCGCCACCACCGACAGGCGCCGGTCGTCCCGGGTCGTGAGCTCGTACTTCACCCCTATCCCGGGCAGTGGCGTGGAGCTCATCCGTGGGCCGGTCATCCGCGATCCTCCGCGTTCGTGGCTTCGTCGAGCCTGCTCGGCCCACCCGGCGCGGGTGGGCCCGGCCGATCCTCTCACTCACCGGATCATTCGCCCACAGGGTCGTCGCCGGCCGGGTGGGCGACCGGTGCTGGCCGCCGGACTGTCCAGGCGTACCGACCGGCACTAGCGTCGAGCGATGAGCACCGCACGCGATTCCGAGACCCCGAGGCCGCGGCCCCAACCCGGACGGACCGGCCACATCGCCTGGACCCGGCACGGCGACCGGGCAGACATCCTCTTCCTGCACGGCTTCAGCGACTCCGGTGCCTGCTGGGACCCGGTGGTGGCCGCGCTCGGCGCCGAGTGGGGCGCGCTCACCACCGACGCCCGTGGACACGGTGAGTCCGGGCTTCCGGAGGAGCCCTTCGGTCACACCGCGCATGCCCGGGACGCCGCCGCCGTCCTCGACGACCAGCCCGGCCTGGACCCGGCGGGGGTCATCGTGGTCGGGCACTCGATGGGCGCGGTCACCGCCGCCACGCTGGCCGGGCAGCGGCCGGACCTGGTGCGCGCGGTGGTGCTGGAGGACCCGCCGCCGGGGGAACGGGAGGGCGGACCGGATCCCGCCCCGGCCCCGCGTACCGAAGCCCGGCCCGGACCGCCGCGCCAGATGCCGGACTGGCTGCGGGCCGTCCGCGCACTCGACCAGGCCATCCGGATCGCCCGCTGCCGCGCCGACAACCCGGACTGGCCGGAGGCGGAGCTGGCCCCGTGGGCCGCGTCCAAGGAACAGTTCGATCCGGGGGTGTTCGAGCGCCCGGCCGAGCCGTTCGTACCGCTGCGGGAACTCCTGGCGAAAGTGGCCGCTCCGGTGCTGCTGGTCCACGGGGACGTGGACCGGGGTTCGCTGCTGCCGCCCACGGTCGCGGCCGCGTGCGCGATGGCGTCCGGCGGCGACGTGGAGGTCGCCCGGATCGACGGCGCCGGTCACAACGTACGGCGGGATCGCCGCGACCCCTTCCTCGCCGCCTTCACCGGCTTCCTGGACCGCCACCGCGGCTAGGACCGGAGCTACTGGCGCGGGTCCGGGCTCACGGGGCGTGGGCGAGGCTTTCCCGGGCAGCGTTGGCGAGCTCGTCGCAGCGCTCGTTCTCGGGGTGCCCGCTGTGCCCCTTGATCCAGTGGAAGCGGACGTCGTGCGGCGCGACCAGCTCGTCCAGCCGCTGCCACAGGTCGAGGTTCTCCACCGGCTTGTTGTCGGCCTTGCGCCAGCCGCGGGCCTTCCAGCGCGGCATCCAGTCGCGCAGACCGCGCAGGACGTACTGCGAGTCCGAGGTCAGGTCGACCGCCGACGGCCGCCGGAGCACGGCCAGCCCCTCGATCACCGCCTGCAGCTCCATCCGCTGGTTGGTCGCCACCTCGGCGGCCCCGGAGCGCTCCTGGGTCTTGCCGCTGGCCGGATGTCGGAGCACGTACGCCCAGCCGCCCGGGCCGGGGTTGGGCCGGCAGGACCCGTCGGTGAACAGCTCGACGTGGGAGGGTGCGGGTGCGGCCACAGAGGCGAGACTAGCCGCCGGGCGGACGGGTAAGGGAACAGGTCGACGACGCCGCGGTGAGGTCACGGGGGATACGCGGCGAGGTTACGGGAGGGCAGATGCCGGACGCCGGGACGAGTCGGTTGCCGGCGAAGCGTCCGGCCACGTTGGCGGCCGGGCCCTACGGCCACCCGCTGCACCCGGCGCTGGTGACGATCCCGATCGGATGCTGGGTGGCGAGCTTCGTCTTCGACGTGGTCTCCGAGGTTCTCCAGCATGCCGGTGCTGTTCGCCGAGGGCTCGCACTGGCTGGTCGGGATCGGGCTCGTCGGTGCCGTGATCGCCGCGGCCGTCGGGATCCTCGACTTCCTCGTCATCCCGGGCCGGACCCGCGCCTACCGTGCGGCGGTCCTGCACATGTCGTTCAATCTCGCGGTGATCGTGGTGTACGTCGTGAACTTCCTCATCCGGGCCAACCCGCTCGGACCGGTGGGCTGGGGACAGCTGGTCCTCTCCGCGGTCGGCCTCTCTCTGCTGGGCGGCTCGGGCTACCTCGGCGGCGAACTCGCCTATCGCTACGGCGTCCGGGTCGCGACCGAATCCACCCAGGCGTCCGGTTTCGCACCTGCCGGTTCGGGCGATGAGCCCCGGAAGAGCGACTAGAAGGGACCGAAACGATGGCCGTTGCCGCACTGATCAGTTGGGTGATCACCGCGATCCTGGGTGCCACGATGCTGCGGAAGTGGGTGTCCGGCGGAGGTCTGGCCGCGGCGCGGTCGGAAGCCTCCGGGACCGCGCAGACCACTACGGAGACCACGGCGCAGACCGCCACGGAGACCACGGCACCGGGCGGCACGGGGACCACGTCGTTCCCTCCGGGGGTGGTCTTCGGCCACTTCCTGGTGGTGCTGGCCGGGCTGGTGCTGTGGATCATCTACCTCGCCGCTGACAAGGACGTGTTGACATGGGTGTCGTTCGCGATCCTGATCGTGGGGGCGGTGCTCGGCGACGTGATGTTCCTGCGGTGGCGCAAGTCCCGGTCGGGCCCTGAGGCCCGGCTGCCCCGCCAGTTGGTCTACCCCCACGGCGTGTTCGCGGTGATCACGATCATTCTGGTCCTGCTGGTCGCGCTCGGCGTGGGCAGCTGACCGGACAGCGCACCGGGCAGCTGACCGGGCAGCTGGGCAGTTCATCCGAACGGCATCCGCACGTCCCCGCCGTGACCTAGGGTCGGACTGTTCGCGGAGCCTGCGCCCCACGCTATGTGTCGGACCGGGCCACTGGGTATCGGGGGGGTTCCCATGCGGGCACGCTTGCTGGTCGCCGGGTTGGTCGTCGGTTCGTGCGCGCTGGCGGTCGCCGGCTGCGGCGGTGGTCCGCAGCCCGCGAGTAGTACGCCCAAGCCGAGGTCGACGCCGGTGTCGATGGCTCCGAAGCCGCTGTCGTACGGCACCAAGGTCAAGGTCGCCGGAGTCCGCGCCAACTACCACGGCGCCAAGGACGTCCGGAAGGCGCGCAGCGTCTACGTCGAGATCGAGGACTTCTACTTCTCGCCCACCATCATCCGCGGCCGGCCGCGGCAGAAGATCACCCTGGTGGTGGAGAACGAGAGTCAGACGCCGCACACGTTCACCACGTCGGACAAGACGCTGGACGTGCAGCTGCAACCGGGTTCGCTCTACCGGCTGGCGTTCACGCTTCCCGCCCACGGCAACGTGTCGTTCTACTCGACCGGCCACCAGCAGCAGGGCATGGCCGGCGGCCTCACGGTCTCCGGGTCGTTCGCCGCCCCGGCGCCGACGCCGAAGAAGCCCCAGTAGGGCGAAAGGTAGATCGTCAAGCCTTCCTTGACATCGGTCAACCGACGAGGCGGCGGAGCCACCAGGTGGCGCCCCGCAGCATCGACTCGGCGCTCGCGTCGGCCACGTGGTCGCGCAGGTGCAGGGACGTCATCGTCTGGTGGAGCGCGCCGAGTTCCTCCGCCAGCGACAACGCCCGGCGCAGGTCGGCCGGTGTCGCGTAGTCCTCCCACTCGGCCAGGTAGGCGTCCTTCAGCTGAGAGTCCTGCGAGGTCGGCGAGCGTTGCTCGGCGAACGTCACCAGATCGAGGAACGGGTGTGACACCGCCGCGTCGGTCCAGTCGAAGGCCAGCACCCGGCCCCCGCGGACGGCGACGTTGCGCGGGTGCAGATCGCCGTGCAGCAAGGTCTCCGGTACGCCGATCGCGGCGAGCTCGGCGATCGCCTTGCGCAGCTGCTCCGCCCGGCGGGGCAGTAACGCGCGCTCCGCGGGCTCCAGCCGCTCCGTCGCCGGGTTCGGGCCGAGCAGCCGGTCGATCTCGCCGTCCAGCACCGCGAGCCGGCGATCGACGCAACCGTACGCCAGCAGGCGATCGGCCTGGCCGGCGTAGCTGCGCTGCAGCCGGGCATGCCCCCGGACCGCCTCGACCCACAGCGAGCGGTCCGGTTCGTGAGCCAGCGGCGGGCCGAGGTCCGGCAGCAGCATCCAGGCGCTCTCCTCGTCGATCGCCAGTGGCGCGGGGACCGCGGCGGGCCGCTCGTCGGAGAGCTTGCGGAGCAGCAGGGGCTCGTGCGCGAACAACAACGGCAACGCGTCCGGTCGCGCGGGCCGGATCGTCGTCGCGTGTGCGAGCGCCTTGAAGAACACGTCCCCCTCGGCTGTCGGGCACCGCAGTACGTTCGACAGGCCCCACGACCGCACCTGCACCGGTAGGCCGGTGCGTGGCGTACCTGCCGCCTCCAGATGCGTGTCGATCCACGGCATCGCCCCGGCGTACCAGCCGGGCATCGTCCAGGCGGGAGTCACCGGGGAGTCCGGAGGCAGCGCGAGGTGGTTGCGCGCGGCGAGGGCCAGCGGATCGTCGAGGTCGTTCACCCACCGGGCCTGCTCGGGCACCGCGCCGACCACGGTCATCAGGTAGGCCGTCGCGTCCGGCAGGTCGTCGAGGCAGACGAGTACGCAGGCCTCGATCCCCAACTGCGTCCGCAACGCCCGCACCGGAGCCTCGACGTCGGGAAACCAGAGCTTCTCGGCGAGCTCCACCCGGGGAAACCCCGAGGGCAGTACGAGCACCGCACCGTCGTCCGGACGCACCACCACCGCCGTGACTTCCACAGCACCCTCCCGCCAGGTCACGGAGCAGCCTAGGACACGCCCTGGCCAGTAGCCGACCTAGCCTTCAGCGCCCCGGTCCTGTTCGGCGGTCCATGCGGCGACCTGGGCGCGGGAGGTGAAGCCCAGCTTGACGAGGATGTTCTCCACGTGGCTTTCCGCCGTCCGCTGGGCGATCACCAGCGCGCTGGCGATCTGCTTGTTCGTACGGCCCTGTGCGATCAGGTCGGCGATCTCGCGTTCGCGCCGTGTCAACAACGGCTTGTCGGCGCTCCTGCGCACGCAGCGCCGATCCGGTTCCTCCTGCAGGGCAACGGCGATCGCGTGGTCGTATCCCCGCTCCGCACCCTCGGCGAAGGCCCGCGCGTAGGCGTCCTCGCCGAGCGTCGCCGCGAGTTCGCGTACGCACCGGTCCTGGTATGCCGACAGGTGGGTGTAGCCGGTGAGGGAGACTCCGAGCGCGCGGTTCAATGCGTCCAGTGCGCCGAACAATCCGGCCGCACGGGCGGGCTGCCCGGCGGAGGCCGCGGCCAGCGCCAGCACCTGGAGGTTGAGGGCCACCCCGACCTGGTCGTTCAGCCGCTGGTTGTAGCGCAGGCTCTCGCGTTCCAGGCTGGTCGCCCGGATGACGTCGCCCTGCCGCCAGACCTCGATTCCCAGGGCGAGCAGGACGTACGCCCGGTGCCAGATGTCGCCGGCGGCGGTGCAGATCGACAGCGCCTCCTCGGCGAGCTCGACGGCGCGGGCTGCGTCACCGCGCGCGGAGTACGCCATGGACGACCGGATCAACGTGGACGCGATCCCGTGCTGGTTCCCGTTCGTGCGGTGAATCTCCAGCGCCCGGGCGTAGTGCGCGAAACCGGCGTCGGCGTCGCCGGTCGCGGTGGCGAGCATCCCGGAGAACAACTCGACGTACCCCAGTGAGCTCGGCGCGTCCACCGTCGCCAGGATCGACCGCGCCCGCGCCAGCATGGCGCGTGCCGCCGGGAAGTCGGTCTGGATGACGGCCAGCCAGGCGTTCGCCCACAACGCGTCGGCCTCGGCCGCGGTCGGTGTCGTGCCGGGCGCGGCGCCGGCGGCCAGCAGCCGGTCCAACCACTCCCGGCCCTCGTTGAGGTAGCCGTTCAGCCAGTGGAACAGCAGGTCGGCGGCCAGCCGGAGCCCGGCCTGCCGCAGGTCCGGATCGGCCAGCGCGTGGTCCAGCGCCGCCCGCAGGTCGTCGTGCTCGCGGCGCAGCCGGGCGAACCACTCCACCTGGTGCGGTGCGAACGCCTGTCGTGCCGTGCGCGCGCCCTCCTCCTGCACGTAGCCGAAGTGCCTCCGGCGGGTGTCGTCCAGCCGTCGTTGTTCGGCCAGCCGGCGCAGGCCGTAGTCGCGGACGAGGGTGAGCTGCCGGTAGCTCGCCCGGCCCGCGTGGTCCTCACGCAGCAGCACCGACTTGTCGATCAGGCCGGTCACCAGGTCCATCACGTCCTCGCGGGGGAGGTCGTCGTCGGCACACACCGCCTCGGCGGCTTCCAGGTCGAAGCCACCGGCGAACACCGCCGACCGCGCCCACATCGCCTGCTCGCCCGCCGAGCACAGGTCGTAGCTCCAGTCCAGCATCGCCGCGAGCGTCCGGTGCCGCGGGTCACCCGGGTCGGGACCGGTCATGAGTACGCCGTAGCGCTGGTCGAGCCGGTCGCGGATCTGGGCGGGAGTGAGCGCGCGCACCCTTGCCGCGGCGAGCTCGATGGCGAGCGGGATGCCGTCCAGCCGCCGGCAGATCGCCACCACGGCGTCCTGGTTGTCCTCGGTCAGGGTGAAGTCGTACTGGACCGCGGCGGCCCGGTCGGCGAACAACGCGATCGCCTCGTACCGTCCGGGGACCTGCCGTACACCCGCCCCGTCGCCGTTCCCCGCGGCCCGGTCGGGCGTCTCCGGAAGCGGAACGGGAAGCGGGGCGACCGCGAGGATGTGCTCGGTGGCCACGCCCAACCGCTGCCGGCTGGTGACCAGCAGGTGCAGGCCGGGGGCCGCGGCGAGCAGGTGGTCGGCGAGGGCGGCGCAGGCCTCCGGGAGGTGCTCGCAGTTGTCCAGCACCACCAGGAGCTGCCGGTCGCGCAGGTGGTCGGCGAGCATCCGGACCGGGTCGCGCCGGGAGCGTTCGAGGACCCGCAGCGACTCCGCCACCGTCGGTGCGACCAGCGCGGGGTCGGTGACGTTGGCCAGGTCGGCGACCCACACGCCGTCGCGAAACGAACGGCGAAGGGTGTGTGCGGCGCGCAGGGCGAGCCGGGTCTTGCCGACGCCGCCGAAGCCGGTGAGCGTCACCATCCGCGTGCTCGACAGCAGGCGTTTGACCTCGGCCAGCTCCCGCCGTCTTCCGACGAAGCTGGTCGCGTCCGCGGGAAGATTGCCCACCTGCGCGGTGGCGTCCGATCCGGCTCTGGTCATAGCGACGTGCCGGGCGGCCACGAACGAGCGCCACCCCGACAACCGCATGGTATGCCGCCACCTCGGCCGGTGCCGAATCTCGTTGCAGGGAAGGCCAGAAGTGTCCAGCTAGCAGCCGATTCCGGGCGATGCGTGGCGCCGGATCCCGTCCGGCTGACAACGTTGGCTTGCGCCCGATGGCGGCACGCTGGTACCAATGCCCTTGATCTGGAGCCCTTCGGCACGAAACGAGGCATATCGGATGGCCGACCACAACGGCACGGGGGTCGAAAGCGACTACGCCCGGATCGGTGGCGGACCCGCGGTGCGTGCCGTGGTCGACCGCTTCTACGAGCTGGTCCTCGCCGACGCCGACCTCGCGCCGTTCTTCGTCGACGTCGACCTGTCCGGCCTCCGGCGGCACCAGGCGCTGCTGATCTCCCAGGTGCTCGGCGGGCCGGCGGAGTACTCCGGCCGGGAGTTGCACGCCGCGCACGCCGACCTGGCGATCACTGCCGAGCACTTCGGCGCCGTGGTGGCCCACCTGGTGACGGCGCTGACCGAGGCCGGCGTACCGGCAGAGGTGATCGCCCGGGTCGGTGCGGCCCTCGGTGCCACCGAGAAGGACATCGTCAGCCAGCCCGTGGGCTGACCAGTCATGGACACCGCCGGACTTCAGAGCAGCTGGCAGATCGTCGCGAAGTCCGGCGACGACGTCCCACTGTTCTTCTACTCCCACCTGTTCCTGTCCCACCCCGAGCTGCGGGAGCTGTTCCCCATCTCGATGGCCGCGCAACGGGACAGGCTGGTGGGCGCCCTCGGCCAGATCGTCAGCCAGGTCGACCAGCTCGCGGAGGTGGCGCCGTTCATCGCCCAGCTCGGCCGCGAACACCGGAGGTTCTCCGTCGTTGCCGAGCACTACGGCGCGGTGGGCGCGTCGCTGCTGGCCACGCTGAAACACTTCCTCGGTCCGGCCTGGACGCCGGAGCTCGCCGCCGACTGGTCCGCGGCGTACGGCCTGATCGCCCGCACGATGGTGCAGGCCGCGGAGGAGGCCGCCGACACCAGCCCCGCGTGGTGGACGGCAGAGGTGACCGCGACCGAACGCCGCACGCTGGACGTCTCGGTACTCCGCCTGGAGCCGCACGAGCCCTACGACTACCGCGCGGGCCAGTCGTTCGCCATGGAGGTGCCGCAGCGGCCGCGGCAGTGGCGTTACTTCAGCCCTGCCAACGCGCCGCGCCGGGACGGTTCGCTCGAGCTGCACGTGCAGCTCGTCGACGGCGGCCAGGTCAGCGCGTCGATCGTCCGGGGCACCAAGGTCGGCGACACGGTGCGGCTCGGTGCGCCGATCGGGACCGCTCTCACCGTGCCCGACGACGCGGCCGGCGACCTGCTGATGGTGGCCGGCGGGACCGGGCTCGCGCCGCTGCGTGCGGTCCTCGAACAGCTCGACCGCCGGTGGCAGGTCACCGGCGAGGCACCCCGGGTGCACCTGTTCCACGGCGTACGTATGCCGTGGAGTCTCTACGAGCGGGAGCTCCTGTCCCAGCTGGCACGTCGGCCGTGGTTCGACTACACCGAGGCGGTCTCCGACGACACGTCCTATCCTGGCCCGCGGGGACCGGTCGGAACTGTCGCGGCACGCGGTGGAGACTGGCAGGGGCGGACGGCTCTGGTCTGCGGTTCACCGGCGATGGTGGAGCACACCGTCGCCAGGCTGACCGAGGCCGGGATCTCGCGCGAGCACATCCGTTTCGAGTCCTTCGGAGCGGCGGGGGACGACGTCAACCAGTCACAGCAGAAAGCCGGCAGGCAAGGTGATGGGCAGTGAGTGACTTCCCCCGCGAGCCGCGTGCGCCCAGGCGGGCGCCGCAGGTGATCCGGTCCGCGAACTTCTCCCAGCGCAGGCGGGGCTTCGACGAGGACGAGGTTCGCGCCTTCCTGGGCCAGGTCGCCGACCAGGTGCAGGCCGCGGAGGCAGAGTGCGCCGACCTGCGCGCCGAGACCGACCGGCTGCGCAAGGAGGTCGACCGCTGGCGTACCGAGCTGGTGCAGCGCGAGGAGAACCCGCCGGAGATCAACGAGCGTGCGGTGGCGTTGTTCAGCCAGGCGCAGCAGGTCGCCGACAAGCTGGTCGAGGAGGCGGTGCAACACGCCCGCGACCTGATGTCGGCGGCGCGTGCGCAGGAGCGGGAGATCATGCAGCGGGCGCACGAGGCCGCGCAGGCCGCCGCGCGCGAGGCGGGTGGCCGCTCGCCCGGCGCAGCGGCCGACGTTCGAGCCGGCCACGGCGTGGGCGGGTACGACGTCCCGGTGTCGGAGATCGAGTACGTCCGCACGTTCGCCCGGGTCGCGCAGGTGCAGTTCCGTTCGGTGCTGGAGGCGCTGAGCGAACAGGTCGAGCGCCTCGGTCAGCTGCCCGAGCTGTCCGAGGGACGTGGGTCGCGTCGGGGCGAGGAGTCCGTGGAGGTGTCCTGGCATCGCGCGCCGGTCGGTGACGAGCTGGACGGCCACCATGACCTCGACCACGACCATGACCACGACCACCGCGATGGCTACCCCACCGAACCACCGGATCCGGCCCGGCGCTGACGTCCCTGCGCTGACGGTCCCGGGCGTCGGCGCTCCCGCTACCGCGCGGCTTTGGCGGTCGCCGGGCCTGGGTACGTGCTGTGTCATGACCAGTGCCGACGGGGGACGGGCACCGACCGGCGGCCGCGCGCCGACCAGTGAGCGTCTGCACGCCGAGGACCCCCGGTCCAGCGCGGCCGACCACCTGATCTACCTCTTCCACCTGGCCACCTACGACTTCGCGCGGCGCTACACCGCGAACGCGCGAGTGCTCGACTTCGGTTGCGGCACGGGGTACGGCGCGCACCGGATCGCCCCGTCCGCCACGTCGGTCACCGGCGTGGACGTGTCGGCCGAGGCGGTGGAGTACGCCCGCTCCCACTACGTCGCGGACAACCTCCGCTTCGCCCCGATCGACCCGGTGGAGCGCGCCCCGCTGCCGTTCGCCGACGGTGAGTTCGACGTGGTGTTGTCGTTCCAGGTGATCGAGCACGTGCCGGATGCGGACCGTTATCTCGCGCAGGCCCGCCGGGTGCTCACCCCTGGCGGCATCCTGGTGGTGGCCACCCCGGACCGGACCGGCCGGCTCTTCCGCCGCCAGCGCCCCTGGAATCGTTACCACGTGGTGGAGTACACCCCGGCCCAACTGCTCGCCCGCCTCGAACGCCACTTCCGGGTGCTGGAGGTCAACGGCATGGGCGCCGACCCGGCCGTGCTGTCACCGGAGCTGCGCCGCAACCGGCAGGTGAAGTGGGCGACGCTGCCGTTCACCTTCCCCGGTGCGCCGGAACGCTGGCGGCAGTGGGGACTGGCCGCGGTGAAGACCGCACAGGAACGGCTGCGGGGCGGGGGCGGATCGGGACCGGACATGCAGGCGGCGTTCGACCACGACGAGACCGCGATCCGGATCGCGCCGGACATCGAGCCCAGCGTCAACATCGTCGCGGTCGCCCGGCGAACCTGACCGCGCGCACCGGCCTGGAGCGACGCTGGCCGGAACCGCCCGAGTTCGCCTCTCCCGGTTGACCCGTGCCCGTCCGGCCGCTGAGGTGAGGGCGTGCACACCACGACGACATCTTCCTGGTTCAGGACGGCGACCGCGACCGGGCTCGGCCTGCTGGTCGGCGCGACCGCGCTGCTCGGCGCCGGCCCGAATGCCGCCGCCGCACCCGATGCCGCTGCCGACACCGCGTCCGACACTGCGTCCGGCACTCCCCGGCCGGCGCAGTGCTCGCTGACCGGCCGGCACTGGACCGCGCACGCGCGGGTCGACCGGGCCCGCACCGAGCGGTTCGCGGCGTACGGCAACAGCGGTGTCGGGTGGACCGGCGGTGACAGCACCTACTCGGTCCCGCTGCCCGGCCACCGCACCGCCTGGTTGTTCTCCGACACCTTCTGGGGTCCGGTGAACGCCGACCTCAGCCGGCCCACGACGGTGCCGTTCCTGAACAACTCGTTCGTGGTGGAGCGCGGCGGGCACCTGCGCACGGTCGCGGGCGGCACTGCGCAGGCACCCGACTCACTGGTCCCGCCGGACGAGCCGGGCACGTGGAACTGGCTGGGCGCGGGCCAGGCGACGCCGGCGTCCCTGGACGTGATGTTCCTGGAGTTTGCCCGCACCGGGTCCGGGCCGCTGGACTTCGGCTGGCGGGAGAACAAGCTGGGCCGGTTCGACCCGGACACGCTGCGGTTGCGCGAGGTCGTACCGCTGCCCTCGGCGGCCGGTGTGCAGTGGGCGTCCTGGCTGCTGCGCTCGGGCGGGTACACCTACGTGTACGGCGTGGAGGACCTCGGCCTGACGAAGTACATGCACCTCGCCCGGGTGCGCGGGACCGACCTCGCGAGCGGGCGGTGGGAGTACTGGACAGGCAGCGCGTGGTCGCCCACCGAGACCGACTCGGCCAGGATCATGTCCGGAGTCGCCAACGAGTACAGCATCTCCCGCTGGCGCGACGGCTACCTGCTGGTCACCCAGGACACCCGCGAGCTGTTCAGTCCGCACATCCTCGCCTACGTGGGCTGTTCGCCGACCGGTCCGTTCACCGAGGCCGCGACGCTCTACTCGACCCCGGAGACGGGCGCTGCCGGCTCCTACGGCGACGCCGACATCTTCACCTACAACGCGCACGAGCATCCGGACCTTCGCCGCGGCGACCACCTGCTGGTGACGTACAACGTCAACAGTCTGGACCCGAACGCCGACCTGTACGACGACGTGACGATCTACCGGCCGCGGTTCGTCGACGTGACGCTGGTGCCCGGCCACCGGCGCTGACGCCCGGGCGCAAGCCCTGCAAGAACAAGGGGTTTCCGGTACGACCGCGCCGGAAACCCCTTGTTTCCACGTGAGTTCTACGAGAGCTCTACGTGAGTTCTGAGCGCCTGGTTCAGGCGCCGTGGTGTCCCTTCGCCGGCTGCCCGCTCACCGGATCCAGCAGCAGCGGCCGCAGGTCGCGGTGCCGCCAGTCGAACATCGCGTCCAGGCTGTTCGCCAGCGAGTCGAACGACGCCTTGTCGATCGCCGCGCCGGACGCCTCACCCAGCCGCTGGCCGCCGAGCCAGTTGTCCTCCACGAACCGCATCACCGAGGTCTGGTCGGTGATGGTGCCGTCGACGTAGTTGCGCCTGGCGTAGGGCGAGAGCACCAGCAGCGGCAACCTGGGACCGTAACCACACCGGGCCTGGTAACCACCCATCGGCTCACCGGCGCCGCACTGACCGGGTGTGTTCAGCGCGTCCTGGTCGGTCTGCGAGGCGTTCACGATCGGCGGCAGCACGTGGTCGTACCATCCGTCGCTGTCGTCGTAGGCGATCACCACCGCGGTAGAGGCCCAGTCGCGGGACTTCTGCAGCTTGTTCACGACGTTGACCACGAACTGCTGCTCGTCCAGGGGGTCGGAGTACCCCGCGTGCCCGTCCTGGTAGTTGGCCGCCTTGAGGAAGCTCACCGCGGGCAGGTTGCCGTTACCCAGAGCGTCGTACCAGTCGGTCAGGTCGTACTGGTGGTTGGCCTGGTCCTGCCTGCCCACCATGTCCACGCTGGTCGGCGGGAGGTGGTGCGGGTTGGCCGTGGACTTGTAGTACTGGAAGGGCTCGTGGTGCGGGTTGTAGTCACCGGTGAAGCCCGCCTCGCCGGTGTAGCCGAGCGCCGCGCCGACCGGGTGCTTCGCGGTGCACTGGGCGGTCTTGCCGAAGTCCGGGTCGTACGCCGAGGAGTCGGTGTAGGACTGCGGCCGGAACCCGCCCTCGAACCAGCCCCAGGTGACGTCCTTCTTGTTCAGCATGTCGCCGACGTTCGTCCCCGTCATCACCGCGAGGTTCTTCGACGCGTTGGAGCAGTCGTCCCACGCCGGGTCGGGGTCGTTGATCATCGTGCCCACGCCGTCGGCGTTCGGCGCGACCACGACGTACGGGTCCGGCGTGGCGGTCTTCTTGCGGTCCGCGCCCACGGAGTAGATGCCCGACGTCTGCCCGGACACCAGGTTGATCGCCCCGGGTGAGGAGGGCCCGAAGTTGGTGTCGAAGGAGTTGTCGCTCATGGCGAACCGCTGGGCGTAGTTCCAGTACGCCGTCACGGTGTTGCCGTCGTAGTAGTCGAGCACCTGCGTCGGCGACGAGTAGTGCTTGGGGTCCGTACACGTCCGGTTGGTCGCCGGTACGAACTGGTCCATCAGACCGCGGTCGACCGCGAGCTGCTCGTCCTTGTAGTTGTGGTCCATGTCGCAGGTCAGCGCCTGGTCGCGGCCGAGGCGCGAGGGATTGACCTGGTGCCCGTCCATGACGTTCGGGTTGTGGTTGAGCAGGAGCGGGCTGAGGCCGTTCACCGTGGGGGTTCCGGGTGCGGCCCGGAACGCCGGCTCACCCGCCGGGTTGGCGGCGTTCGGATAGGTACCGAAGTAGTGGTCGAACGACACGTTCTCGCCGAAGATGACCACCAGGTGCTTGATGGGTGTCGCAGTCCTCGCGCCCGGACCGTCGTGGCGTCCGTTCGCCTGTGCCGGCGCCATCGTGCCGGCCGCCAGGAACGCGGCGGCCGCGACCGCGGCACCCGCTCCGGCGATTCGTCTGATTCGCATTGCGTGCCCCTCCACTGAAGCAGGCGTACGTGCGGCGTACGCGACGGCGATCATCCGGCGCCCACCTGGGAGTGCGCTGACCGCCGGTGAAACACCGAGCGAACAATCGGCGTGACTGTAGGCGTCTCCGGCGGCGTGTGACTACGGATCTTCGCCGAGTGGCCGCTATCGGGCGGGCCGGACGCGGACCTCGGCGCCGAGTGGCGTCGAGTGGCTCCGAGTACTGTCGTCGGGCTTGGGCCGGCTACCGGAAGGGGACTGGAGTCGGCCGGCCGCCGGCTGCGCGCGGTACACGAGATCGAGGTCGAGGGCTACGGCCTGCTCACGGCCGGGCGCGACGGGCACGGGCCGGTGCGCGGGCGGGAGGACACCTGGGCCGACGTCATCGCCCGCCCGCTGGCCGAGCTCCCCACGCTGGTGGCCGCCGGGATCGTGGACGAGCCGCTGGTCGAGCGGGTCCGCTCCGTCTTCGCGCGCGAGTCCGGGCTGCTGGCCTGCGGGACGGGAGGCGTACGCCTGCACGCGGACCTGCGCTCCAGGCACGTATTCGCCGACCAGGGGCGGCTGACCGGCATCATCGACTGGGGAGACGCGACCGTCGGCGACCCGGCGTATGAGTTCGGCCGGTACTCACAGGCCGGCGACGCCTCGCCGGCGCTCGTGCTGCGTGGCTACCAGCCCGACCGGGACGACGACTTCGACCGGCGGATCGTGCTCTACCGCGCGCTGTGGTCGTTGTACGCGCTGGTCTGGGAGCACGCGGCCGACGGGGACTGGTTCGCGGGCCACGTGCAGGCCGTACGCGAAGCCCTGCACGCTCTCGACACCTGAGTCCCGGAGTTCTCCGGATCGCCGGCGGCGGGTGGGTCAGGCGTCCTGTTTGGTCTTGGTGGGCGGCACGGACTTCGTCGACTTGGCGGCCTTCAGCTCCTCCAGCGCCTTGCGTGCCAGCGGCGCCTGCAGCGGTGAGAAGCGCGGGTTCAGCGTCAGCGCCTCGGTCAGGAGCGCGCGCGCACGAGCGGTGTTGCCGACTCCTCGCTCGATCATGGCGCGGTGGTAGAGGAAGGTCGCGTCCTTGTAGCCGGTGCGGGCGGCGTAGTTGGCGTACGGCACCGCCTCCTTGTCCTGGCCCGAGACGTGCAGGGCCCACGCGACCGCGTCCGCCACCTCGATGCTGTGGCGCTTCTTCCACTCCGCCTGAGCGAGCCGAAGCGCGAGTGCGTGCTTGCCGTGGTCGGCGGCGAAGTTGGCCAGATCCATCGTCACCCGGACGCCGTTGTCGCTGGCGATGGTCTGCCAGGTACTCACCACGTCGTACTGGCTGGCAGCGCTGACGTTCTTGCCGGCGACGGTGTAGAGGTCGCCGAGCTCGGAGACGTACTCCGGTTCGGGAACCCGCTGCGCGAGGTCGCGGTACCACCGGATCGCGGTCGCGAGCTTTCCCTGGGCGAACAGCGTCTGCGCCGTACCCGCTACCGCGGGTGGGTAGGCCGGGTCGATCCGGCGGGCCTCCCGGTAGGCGGTCGCGGCGTCGGCGAAGTGACCCTGCCGCAGGGCGAGGTCGCCCTGGGCGGTGAAGACCTGGAGCTTGTCGGTCTTGGCGGTGGCGAGCTCGCCGGCGTGGGCGAGCAGCATCTTCGCCCGGGCGGCGTCGCCGTCGAGTTCGGACAGCCGGGCGAGCCGGGTCACCGAACCCGGCGACGGGTCCACCGCGTGCCATTCCTTCGCCGCGAGCAACGCCTCGTCGTAGCGGCCGAGGCTGATCAGCGAGTCGATCCGCAGCAGGTTGCTGCCCTTGTCGCGGGCGTTGACCGACAGGGCCTGGTCGGCCCAGCCGAGCGCGCCGTTGAAGTCGTTGCGCAGGTACGCGAGTTGGGACCGCCCCCGCAGGGCGACGTCGTTGTAGTCGGACTCGATCCGCAGCGAGTTCGACAGCGCCCGGTCGGCCTGGGTGTAGAGCGTGTGGTCCACGGTGTCGTGGCCCTGGTTGATCAGCGACACCCCGAGCCGTGCCCAGCCCTGGTAGTCCCGGGGCTGCTTGCGCAGGTGGTCCTGGAGCTGGCCGATGGTCGCGTTGGGCGGAGCGAGAATGGCCGGGCCCTCGTCCAGTGCGCGTGGGGGATTCGGCGGCGGGGTGTAACTGTCCCGGCCGAAATAAAGCACCAGTCCGAGCGTCATCGTAAGTGCGGTAATGAATGTGCCCACCACGATGAGGAGCCGTATTCGCATGGCGCTTTCTACCCCCGCAGATTGTGTGGCGCAGCAGGCCCAAATCCCACGTCTGCCAACGGGCTTGCCGATACCCGGCCGTCGGTTGACGGAAGCGATCGGGAGCGGGTGAATCGGCAATGTCGAGAATCCCGGCCGGTACGAAATCGACACCGAATTTGCCATGGTCTGAAACCGGGAATGCGCACTATTTCCGACGTCGGAACGGTATCGACCTCGGTGCGTTGTGACCGGCGAATTTGCTTCCCGGCGGTCGTTCAGCGGCGGCTGTAACGGGGGAACATCGCGCCGAAGTCAACGCCCAGCTCCGCGTCGATCCGGTCCAGGTCGAGGGTGGGGCGCCCCTGGTCGTCGCGACCGGAGTGGTCCTGCCCGATGCGCAGGTCGAGCTCGACCACCTGGCCGTGCGCCCAGCGCAGCCGGCCGGCGTGCAGGACCGGGACGCCGAGCACCGCGCGGGCGAGGCCCTCCTTGTGGTTGCCCGCCCAGGCGAGCACGAGGAGCTCTCCCGGTGGGAGCTCCGGCATGCCGGCCAGGATGCCCTGCCGGGGCGCGTCGCCGGGGGCCAGCCGGCCCTTGAGGGCGTCGTCGTCGGCCAGCCGGAATCCGGCGTAGGGATCGGCTCCGCCTTCGGAGTATTTGTAGGGGTAGACCACCCGGCCACCGAACTCGACCGTGAACGCCGTGCCGATCCGGTCGCTGGGCCGGTGCACGTCGGCGGCGGGCAGCCGCTGCTCGATCACTCGGCCGAGCACCTCGCACAGGATGTGGTAGCGGAGCTGGCCGTAGGCAGTGGCGTTGAGGTAGTCGGTGGCGTCGAACAACCGGGCCGCCTCGGCGTGGGCGAAGTGCAGGCAGGGGACCGCGTAGGTGGTGAGCACGAACGCGGCGCGCTCGCCGACCTGGCGGGCCAGCCAGTCGCCCTTCGGCCTCGCGGTGTCCTCGTCGAGCACGCCGCCTACCCTTCCGGCCTTCGGGCCACGATCACAGCTCTGGCAGATGCCTGGCGAAATCCCAGGCCTGTGATCCTCTCACTGCCCGCCGACAGGGGTGTGCGGCGGAGCGGCCGGGGGGGTACCGGAGCGGCCGAGGGCCAGCGCCGCCGCCGCGAGGAGGAGCAGTACGGCGGCCGCGACCAGGGCCACGTCCACCCCGTGCGCGATGCCGAGGGCGGCGCCACGCCCGAGAACACGCCCGGTGCCGTGGCCCCCGCCGGCGGTGGTCACCACGGCGACCGTGGCGGCTACCCCGATCGAGGATCCGATGTAGCGGGCGGTGTTGTTCGCGCCGGTGCCCATACTGGCCCGCCCGGCCGGCACCGACTCGATGGCGAGCCGGGCCAGGGCGGAGTTCAGCAGGCCGCTGCCCACCCCGGCGACGACCAGCCCGGCGACGTGCCGCGTCGGTGACCACGAGCCGGCCGAGCCGAGCAGGAGCAGGCTGCCCACGCCGGCGAGGGCGAGACCCAGGGCCAGCTGGCGGTCCGCGCCCAGCCCGACCCGGCGGGCCTGGGTGGCGGAGACGAACGACGCACCCGACCACAGCGCGAACCAGCAGGCGGTGACCAGCGGCGTCCAGCCGAGGGTGTGCTCCCAGGCGGTCGGGAGGTAGCTCATCACCCCGATCACACCGAACCCGGTGATCATGGCCCCGCCCACCGACAGCAGGAACGCCGGCCGGGTGAACAGACCGAGGTCGAGCATCGGCTCCGGCGTTCGTACCTCCACCGCGACGAAGGCGGCGAGCAGCAGCGCGGCCACCACGAACAGCACCAGCACCAGCGGCCGGCCGAAACCCTGCCGGCCGGCCGTGACCGCGGCCAGCAGGACGGCCACGCCCGCGCCGAGCGTCACCACCGCGGGGAGGTCGGGACGGCGGCGGACGGCGGCCCGGGACTCCCGGAGCGCCAGCGCGCCGAGCAGGCCGAGGGCCGCCGAGGCGATGGCGTACGCCCAGAAGAACGTACGCCAGGAGCCCACGGTGGCCAGGCCGGCCGCAGCGAGCGGGCCCAGCGCGATGCCGGCGCCGAGGCTCCCGCCCCACAGTCCGGTCGCGCGCACGCGGTGGTGCCCGGCCGGGAACTCGTGGCCGATGATGCCCAGCGTGGCGACCAGGATCGCCGCGCCCGCCCCGCCCTGCACCACCCGGGCGAGGACCAGGACGAGAGTCGTACCCGCCGTCGCGGCCACCACGCTGCCCACCACCGACACCGCCGTGCCCAGCAGAAACAGCCGCCGGCGGCCGTGGTTGTCGGCCAGGCTGCCCGCGACCAGCAGCAGGGAGGCCAGACCGAGCGCGATGCCGTTGAGGATCCAGGTCTGCCCGGTGGTGTCCGCGTGCAGGTCGGCGGCGATCTGGGGGAGAACGATCATCGGCTGGACGTAGTTCATCAGCACCAGCAGGGTCGAGACGCACGCGGCCAGCAGGGTGAGGGCCGGGCGCTCGGGTGCTGCCGGTTCGAGTACAGCGGGTTCGGCTGCTGCGGGTTCGGGCGGTGCCGGCGCGGCTGGTGCCGACGGGTTCAGCAGGTCCGATCTGTCCGGCATGTGGGTGGGCATGGAGGCTGCTCCCGGATAGTGAGTTCAGTGACCGAACTGACGGCAGGTGGCCCACCGTACCAGGTGTTGGTTCGGTGAATGAACTCGTTGGGAGTACGATCGAGGTCATGGCGCTCGGCAAGGACTACCAGGGACAGGACTGCTCGCTGGCCCGCGCGCTCGAGCTCGTCGGTGAACGCTGGACGATGCTGGTGCTGCGGGACGCGTTCTACGGCGTACGCCGGTTCAGCGACTTCGCCGACCACCTGGGCATCCCGCGTGCCGTACTCACCGAACGCCTGCAGGCGCTGGTCGACGCGGGCGTCCTTGTCCGGCAGCGTTATCAGGAGTCGCCGCCGCGCGACGAGTACGTCCTCACCGAGGTGGGCCAGGAGCTGTGGCCCGCGCTGTACGCGTTGTCCCGCTGGGGCGAACGCCACCGGACCACCGGCAAACCGCGCCGGGTGTTCCGGCACGCGGAGTGCGGCCGGCGGCTCGACCTCGCCGGCGCCTGCCCCGCCTGCGGTTACGTCGTTCCCGCCACCGAGGTGGAGACCCGCCTCGGCCCCGGCGCCGGACCGGTTCGCGACGATCCGATCAGCCGCGCGATGACCAAGCCGCACCGGCTGCTCGAACCCCTTCTGTAGGCCTGGGCTGTCCGCCCGGTTCGCCGTGCGCGAACGCAGAGCCCGGATGAGGGGCTCGGCCTCGGTTTTCCCTTCCCCTGAACGCCTCCCGGCGAGGCCCGCCGGTCAGCTGCCCATCTGCGCCTCGACGTCGTGGTGGTACCAGACGGTGGTGTTGGGGGGGATGGTGTCGTGGGGGTGGGGGGTGGGGTGGGTGGTGAGGATGGGTTGGCCGGGGTGGGGGTGTGGTGTGGGGATGGGGTGGTGGGTGGTGTTGGTGTAGGTGGTGAGGTGGGTGCCGCGGGTGAGGGCGAGGAGTCCGGGGGGTGTGTTGTGGTGCCAGGTGAGGGTGGTGGTGGCCAGGTCGGGGATGGTGCGGCGTAGGGCGAGGGCTTGGCGGTAGAGGTTGAGGGTGGAGGTGGTGGTGTGGTGTTGGGTGTCGGCGGCGAGGTCGGCCCAGGCCGGGGGTTGGGGTAGCCAGGCGGGGGTGGTGGTGGCGGGTGGGGAGAAGCCGTGGTGGTGGTCGGGGTTGGTGGTCCAGGGCAGGGGGACGCGGCAGCCGTCGCGGCCGGGTCGGGTGCCGCCGGAGCGGTGGTACATGGGGTCTTTGAGGACGGTGACGGGTAGGTCGGCGACGTCGGGGAGGCCGAGTTCTTCGCCTTGGTAGAGGTAGACCGCGCCGGGTAGGGCGAGCATGAGTGCGGCGGCGGCGCGGGCGCGGGCGAGTCCGATGTGGGCGGGGTCGGCTCCGGCGGGCAGGTCGCTGTAGGTCTTCGGGGCTGGTGGGGGTGTGGTGGGTGACGGCGCGGGGCAGGTCGTGGTTGTTCGCGACCCAGGCGACTCCGCCGGGGTGGTGGGCCAGGGCGGTGTCGATGACGTGGCGGTATTCGTCGGCGTCGAAACCGGCGTGGGCGAAGGGGAAGCAGAAGGTGTGGTGGAGTTCGTCGGGGCGGGTGTAGTCGGCGACGGCGGCGGGGTCGGTCAGGCCGACCTCTCCGATCAGTAGCCGGTCCCGCCCGTCGGCGGCGGTGTAGTCCTCGACCAGGGTCCGCCAGGTGCGCCACACCTGGTGCACGGCCGGCTGGTTCCAGGCGTACGGGTTGACGGGGTCTCCGGTCGTCTCGTCCGCGGCTGCGTGGGGGTGGTCGGGCAGGCCGGCCTTTTTGTGCAGGCCCTGGGCGACGTCGATCCGGAATCCGTCCACGCCGCGGTCCAGCCAGAACGACAGGACCTGTTCGAAGTGGGCGGGGACGTCGGGGTGGGTCCAGTTCCAGTCCGGTTGTTCGGGGGCGAAGGTGTGCAGGTACCACTGCCCCGGGCTGCCGTCGGGTTCGCTGATCCGGGTCCAGGCGGGGCCGCCGAAGATGGACCGCCAGTTGTTCGGCGGCAACTCCCCGTCGACACCGCGTCCGTCGGCGAAGTGGAACCGGCCCCGCTGCGCACTGCCCGCACCGGCGGCCAGGGCGGCGGTGAACCAGGGGTGGGCGATCGAGGCGTGGTTGGGTACCACGTCCAAGATCACCCGGATGTGGTGGGCGTGCGCGGTGGCCAGCAGGTGGTCGAACCCTTCCAGGGACCCGTACGCCGGGTCGACCGCGCAGTGGTCGGCCACGTCATAGCCATGGTCATGACCCGGTGAGGCGTAGAACGGGTTCAGCCACAACCCGTCCACACCCAGACCCGCCAGATACGGCAGTTTCGCCACCACACCCGCCAGATCCCCCACACCATCCCCGTCACCATCACAAAAACTCCGCACATACACCTGATACACAACCGCCCGACGCCACCACTGCCCACCCACCGACGGCAACGACGAGTCGAGCACCGAGGAATCGAACGCGGAGGACGAGTCGAGCACGGAGGAAGGAAGCGTGGGGGAGTCGAGCGTGGCGGAAACGGTGACGGGACCTTCGGCCCTGCCCGAGCCGGGGACGCGCTCGAGGAGCGAGAGGGCTTCCTGCGTGGCGTTGATCTTCGGAGGCATTGCGTGGACCTTGGGGCCTGGGGACGGTGGGACTTTGGTCCCTGATCTGGCGGGACCTTGCCCACGCTTGCACCAGGACCCTCGTCGTGCATCCGTAGCCATACCTAGGCAGGTACGTAAGAACGCGGTGCGGCCGGCTGCTGCTCACCCGATCGGCAGGGCGTGCCCGAACCTGTCCCGTTTGGTGGCGAGATACGCCGCGTTCTCCGGATTGGCCGCGACGACGAGTGGTTCGCACGCGACGACACGGATGCCGCCCTCGCAAAGCCCCGCTGCCTTGGCCGGGTTGTTGGACAGCAACCGCACCTCGCGGACATCCAGGTCGGTGAGGATCGCCGCGGCGTCGGCGTAGTCACGTGCGTCCGCGGGCAGGCCCAACGCCAGGTTGGCGTCCACCGTGTCGTGGCCGTCGTCCTGCAGCGCGTACGCCGCGAGCTTGGCCGCCAGGCCGATGCCGCGCCCCTCGTGGCCGCGCAGATAGACCACGACGCCCTTGCCCGCCTGGGCGATCGCGGCCAGCGCAAGCCGAAGTTGCGGCCCGCAGTCACAGCGCAGCGACCCGAGTACGTCACCGGTCAGGCACTCCGAGTGCAACCGGACCAGCGTCCCGGCGCCCGGCGCGTGATCGTCGGTGCCGAGCACGTCGCCGCGCACCAGCGCGAGGTGGTCGACCCCGCGGGCCGTGCGGTATCCGTACGCGACGAACTCGCCGTGCTCCGTGGGTAGCCGGGTCGTCGCCACCCGCTCCACCGCACCGGCCGACCGGGTGGTCATCGCAGCAGCGGCAGGGGCCGGCGGACGGCGGCGCAGACCCCGTCGCTGGCCTCGGCGGCGGCCACGCGTTGCGGGTCGGGGACGCCGTAACCGGTGGTGCGCTGCCGCAGTGGGCGTCCGGTCGGCTCGGCCAGTGCGCGCAGGTCGCTGATCGTCTTGTACGAACCGTTGTCGGCGCCGGCCATCCGGCTGATCGTCTCCTCCATCAGCGTTCCGCCGAGGTCGTTCACGCCACCGTCGAGCACCGAGCGGCACAGGTCCGGACCGAGTTTCACCCACGAGCACTGGATGTTGTCCACCAGTCCGTGCAGCAGCAGCCGGGACAACGCGTGCACAGCACGGTTCTCCCGCGCCGTCGGTCCCGGGCGGGCCAGTCCGGCGAGGTAGATCGGCGCGCTGGTGTGCACGAACGGCAGCAGCACGAACTCGGTGAACCCCGGCCGCCCGTTGGTCTCCAGGCTCCGGCGTTGCAGGGAAGCGATCAGCTTGATGTGGCCGACCCAGTGGGCGGGGCTGTCGACGTGGCCGTACATCATCGTCGAGGTGGTGGGGATGCCGAGGTCGTGCGCGGTGCTCACCACCTCCGTCCAGCTCGCGGTGGGCAGCTTTCCCTTGGTCAGCGTCCAGCGGATGTCGTCGTCGAGGATCTCCGCGGCCGTTCCCGGCAACGAGTCCACACCGGCCTCGTGCGCGCGGTGCAGCCACTCCCGGATCGGCAGGTCCGTCCGCGAGACGCCGTTGATGACCTCCATCGGGCTGAACGCGTGCAGGTGCATGTCCGGCTGACGGCGCTTGACCTCGGCGGCCAGGTCGAAGTACGCCGTACCCGGCAGGTCGGGGTGGATCCCGCCCTGCATGCAGATCTCGGTCGCGCCGGCCTCCCACGCCTCGTCCACCCGGTCGCCGACCTGTTCCAGGGACAGCGTGTAGGCGTCGGCGTCGGTACGCCGCTGGGCGAACGCGCAGAAGCGGCAGCCGGTGTAACAGACGTTGGTGAAGTTGATGTTGCGGGTCACCACGAACGTGATGTCGTCACCGGCCGCCTCGCGGCGCAGGTCGTCGGCCATCCGGGTGAGCGCCTCGAGTTCGGCGCCGTCGGCGTGCAGCAGCGCCAGCGCGTCGTCGTCGCTCAGCCCGGCCGGGTCGTGCTCGGCCCGGCGCAAGGCGGCCTTGACATCGGCGTCGAAGCGCTGCGGCGCCTTCGAGACCTGGCCGGCAAGCTCGTCCCAGTCGCCGTAGACCGAGTCGAAGTCGGTACGCCGGTCGTCGGTGCGGCCCTCGGTGTCCACGGTGACGTGCAGGTCCGTACGCCCGGTGCCGGCGTCGGCCGGCCAGCCGCCGTCGGGTTCCTGCCAGGGAAGGCCCTTCGGTATCGCGTCCTCGTCGGCCAGCCCGGTGCCGGGGTCGACGAGCGCCTGTACGTGCCGGCGCAGGCGCGGGTCGAGCCAGGGCTCACCGGCCCGGACGTACTCGGGGTAGATCGTCAGCCGCTCCCGCAGCTCGAACCCGCCCGAGGCTGTACGCCTGGCCAGGTCCGCCACCTGCGGCCACGCGCGTTCGGGGTTGACGTGGTCGGGGGTCAGCGGCGAGACCCCACCCCAGTCGTCGATGCCGGCGGCGAGCATCAGCGCGTACTCGTCGTCGATGAGGTTCGGCGGCGCCTGGATGCGCACGCTGGGGCCGAGCACGAGCCGCGCCACCGCGATCGTCGCGGCCAGGTCGCGCAGGTCGGCGTCGGGCGCGGACCGCATCTTCGTGTCCGGCTTGGCGCGGAAGTTCTGGATGATGACTTCCTGGATGCCGCCGTAGGTGCGGGCGACCCGGCGGATCTCGAACAGCGCCTCGGCGCGTTCGGCCCGCGTTTCGCCGATGCCGATCAGCAGACCGGTGGTGAACGGCACCGCGCTGCGGCCGGCGTCCTCCAGCACCCGCAACCGGATGTCGGGGTCCTTGTCGGGGGAGCCGAAGTGTGGCCCGCCGCGCTCGGTGAACAACCGGCGTGCGGTGGTCTCCAGCATCATCCCCATCGACGGGGCGACCGGCTTCAGCCGCTGCAGGTCACGCCAGGACAGCACGCCGGGGTTGAGGTGCGGCAGCAGCCCGGTCTCCTCCAGCACCCGGATCGCCATCGCGCGGACGTAGGAGAGCGTGTCGTCGTAGCCCGCCTCGTCCAGCCACTCGCGGGCGGCGTCCCAGCGGTCCTCCGGCCGGTCGCCGAGGGTGAACAGCGCCTCCTTGCAGCCCATCGCCGCACCCTGGCGGGCGATGTCGAGCACCTCGTCGGGGCTGAGGTAGGGCGCGGGCAGCCGGCCGGGCACCGTGACGAACGTGCAGTACCCACAGCGGTCCCGGCACAGCCGGGTCAGCGGGATGAACACCTTGCGGCTGTAGGTGATCACGCCCGGGCGGCCGGCGGCGACCAGGCCCGCGTCGCGCACCCGGGAGGCGTGCCCGGTGAGCGTGTCCAGGTCGGCGTCCCTGGCGTGCAGGAGGACGGCGGCCTCGTCGACGTTCAGCGTCTTGCCGGCGCCGGCCCGGGCCAGCGCCCGCCGCATCGCCGACGCCGGTGGAGCGGGCTCCGCGGGCGCGCTCGCGGTCGGCGGGGCGACCGGCACGGCTGTGGTGGCGGAGGTGGCGGACGGCTTCGGCGTGCGCTGGGAATCCACGCCCGAACGCTAGGCCGGTGCACCGGACACGCGCCACCACGCCGCTGCCGAGCGCTGGGGGCAAGGACTGGTTGACGCCCGTGGGCGGGTCGTCCGCGCTGGTCACCGGGGGTACCCGGGCTGGCGACAGCTCGCGCCGGACGGTATTACCTAAAGTATGGCGTCGGTGATCGGCAAGACGGTGAACGGCCGGACCTTCTACTACCTCGCGGAGTCCGCCCGGGTGGACGGGGCGCCGCGGGTGGTGGCCCAGCGCTACCTCGGCAGCGCGGAGGACATCGCCGCGGCGATGTCCGATGAACGGGGTCCGGCGCCCACACCGACCCATACCCGGCACCTCGCGTTCGGCGACGTCGCGGCGGTCTGGCGGGTGCTCACCGACCTCGCCGTGGTGGACCTGGTCGACGACCTCGCGGGACCCGCCCGGGGCCGGGTCTCTGTCGGGACGTACCTCGCGCTGGCCGTGGCCCGGCAGGCGGTCGCCCCGGAGTCCGAGCCGGGCGACGTCGACCTCGGGGAGTGGTGGGTGGCCACCGCGGCGCAGCGCTTCGTCCGGCCGCGAATCGACCCGGGTGCGCTGGACCGCCGGGCGTTCTGGCGGGCGATGGGCCGGCTGGGCCCGGAGCGGCGCCGGTCGCTCGAGGCGGGCGTGCTCGACCGGCTGCGGGCCGAGCTCGCCGAGACCGGGGAGCGGGCCGGGGAGCGGGCCGAGGAGCGGGCCGGGCCGGTCCTCGTACTCGACGTACCCCACTTCACGACGTACGCCGGTCCCACCGACGCCGGTGTCGACGACGACCCCGCCGACCAGCCGTGGCCGGCCGGCCTGGCGGCCGCGGTCACCCTGGACGGCGCGGTGCCGCTGACCGCCGAGCTCTACCGGCACGGCGACCCGGCGACCACCGCGTTCACCGTGCTCAGTGAGCGGCTCGCCGACCGGTACGCCGGGCTGGGCGGACAGGCGCCGGTGACCGTGGTGGTGGACGCCGGCCAGTCCGCCGAGGTCGACTTCGCCGCGCGCTCCGGCCGGCACTTCGTCGCCTCGCTGCCGCTGACCGACCATCCCGAGCTGGCCGGGCGGCCGGCGACGGGCCGGCGGGCGGTCGATCGCGAGCGGTTCCCCGGCGTCACCGCGCTGGACACCCGGGCCCGGGTCGCGGGGGTGGACCGGCGGGTCGTCCTGGTGCACTCCAACGCCCTGCGGGCGGCACAGACGCAGGCGCTCGCCCGCGACCTGAGCAGCGCCACCCGGCGGCTGGCCGACCTCGCCGGATCGCTGGAACGCCGCACCCTCCACCGGTCGCGGGATCAGGTGGCCGCCGAGGTCGCCCGCATCACCCGCTTCCGGTGGGTCGAACGCGTGCTGTCCGCCGGGCTGAGCGGTGGTGACGACACGCTGCGGCTGCGCTGGAAGGTGGACGAGGCGGCGTTCGGCCGGCTGCGCCACGAGGTGTTCGGCAAGCAGGTGCTGGTCACCGACCACGAGGACTGGCCGGTGGCCGACGTCCTCACCGCCTACCGCGCCCGCTACCGCCTGGAGGCGACGCTGCGGCAGTTCGTCGCACCGGTCACGTCCGCACCGTCGCCGCGGTGGCGGTGGACCGACGAACGCGTCGCGGTGCACTCGCTGGTGTGCCTGCTCGCCACCACGGTCGCGCACGTGATGCGTCGCCGCGCCCAGCACGCGGGGATCGACCTGTCGGTGCGCGACCTCCTCGCCCGGCTGGGCGGGATCGAGGAGACCGTCGTGTCCTACCCGTCCACGGGCGGGCGGCCGCGAACGCGCCGCGTGCTGGTCGACCTCGATCCCGTGCAGCAGCAGCTGTGCACGGTGTTCGCGTTGCACGAGTGGGCGCCCACCCCGCCCCGGTCGCCCCGCGACTGACTTTCGTCGCACAGAGGTATTGCAGCGGTTCCGAATTCGTCCCACGTTTGGCCTGTACGCCACATCGGGAAAAGAAAGTAAAAGGGTTCTCCGTGCTTTCCACGAGTCCTTCCCGACGGGTTTGGACGTAGTGGCCCTCGGGAGAGGTTCCGGATATGCGCGAGGACGAAGAGCAGGGCAAGGGGCCTTTGTCGTACCACTACGAGCAGTACGACAAAACTCGCCGCCGACAGCATGGATATGGCCGGGCACTGGGATTCACCGTGCTCGGCACGGTCATTCCCGGCAGCGGTCTGGTGATCGCGGGCCGGCGCAGGATCGGCTGGGCCATCGTGGTGCTGGCCGCACTCATCGCGGGCTTCCTGGGCTATCTGCTGCTGTTCCACCGGGACACGGTTCTGCACTGGGCGGTTCAGCCCAGCGCGCTGGTCGTGATCGGGATGGTGCTGCCCGCGCTGGCGCTGGCCTGGGTGTGCGTCATCGTCGCGACGTACCGCTCCCTGCTGCCGCGCGGAGTCGCCGCGTTCCAGCGGGTGATGGGGTACGGCCTGGTGGCGGTGCTCGCGCTGATGACGGTCGTGCCGCTCGGCGTCGGTGGACGCTACGCCCTGGTGCAGAAGGACGTCGTACAGAACGTCTTCGCCAGCTCGCACAGCCGCAGTGCCACCGCGCCCAAACACGTGTCGGTGAAGGATCCCTGGGCCGGCAGGCCCAGACTGAACATCGCGCTGCTCGGTGGTGACGGCGGTCCGGACCGGGTGGGCGTACGCACCGACACGGTGATCATCGCCAGCATCGACACCCACACCGGCAACACCGTGCTCTTCAGCCTTCCGCGCAACCTGGAGATGATTCCGTTCCCGAAGGGGTCGGTGCTGGCCAAGGCCTACCCGGACGGCATCTTCGACGGCAAGGGCAACCGGCTGGAATGGATGCTGACCGCCATCTACAAGAACGTTCCCGAGGAGAACCCCGGCCTGCTGAAGAGCGACAACCCGGGTGCGGACGCGGTCAAGCTCGCCGCCGGCGGTGCGACCGGGCTGAACATCGACTACTACGCCCTCGTCAACCTCGAGGGATTCCGCGAGCTGGTCGACGCGCTGGGCGGCATCACCGTCAACATCAACAGCAAGATCCCGATGGGTGGCGAGTCGTCGGCCGGCCTCAAGCCCGGCGGCTGGATCCAGCCCGGGCCCAACAAGCACCTCGACGGGTTCCACGCGCTGTGGTTCGCCCGCGCGCGCTACGGTGCCGACGACTACGCCCGGATGCGGCGGCAGCGCTGCACCGTCAAGGCGATCGTCGACCAGGCCGATCCGGTGAAGCTGCTGACGAGGTACGAAGCGCTGGCCAAGACCGCGAAGGACATCGTGCTGACCGACATCCCGCAGAACCTGCTGCCGGCGGTCGTCGACCTGTCGCTGAAGGTGAAGAAGGCCGACGTCAGCAACGTTGCCTTCACCAACGAGCTGATCAAGTCCGCGCACCCCGACTACGACTTCATCCACAGCCGGGTGAAGCAGGCCATCCGGGAGAGCAAGAACGGCACCGCCGACAAGCAGGCCGCGGACGACCTCGACAGCGCCTGCGCCTACAAGGGCCCCAAGCCCAAGTCCTCCGGTTCCAAGTCCTAGCTAGGGTTTCGGCGCCGACACGGTGAGCAGCTCGCTCAGCCTCTCCTTGGGCAGGGCGGGCTGCTCGGCGTGCAGGAAGCAGGTCGCCGCGTGGTCGGGTGCGGTGAGGTAGGGCGGTGGCGCGTTCTCCACGCACTTCGCCATCACCGCCGGGCAGCGGTCGGCGAACCGGCAACCCTGGTGGTCGTCGGGGACGGTGACGTTCTCGCCGCTCCTGGCGCGTTGCTGCCCCCACGGCCGGTGCGGGTCGGGCCAGGGAATCGAGTCGATGAGCAGCTGGGTGTACGGATGCTTCGGCGCGTTGATCACCGTCTCGACGTCGCCGGCCTCGACGATGGTGCCGCGGTACATCACCAGGATGTGGTCGCTCACGTGGTAGGCGGTGCCGAGGTCGTGGGTGATGTAGAGGATCGGCACTTTCAACGTCTGGTTGACAGTACGCAGGCTCTCCAGGATCGTCGCCCGCAGTGACGCGTCCACCATCGACACCGGCTCGTCGGCCACGATCAGCTTGGGCCGCATCATCAGCGCCCGGGCCACGGTGACCCGCTGGCGCTGCCCGCCGGACAGCTGGTGCGGATACCTGCCGAGGGTCTCGTCCGGCCGCAGCCCCACCGTCTCCAGCGCCGAGACCATCAGGTCGTGCCGGTCCGCCCGCGACTTCGCCAGCCGGAACTTCGCGATCGGCACCGTCAGCACGTGGTCGACCTTGTAGAACGGGTTGAACACCGAGAACGGGTCCTGGAACACCGCCTGCACGTCGCGCCGGAACTCCCGCATCCGGGCACCGCCGAGACTCGCGACATCGCTGCCCTGGTAGTGGATCGTGCCCGAGGTGGGTGAGATGAAGCCCATCAGCAGCGACGCCAGCGTCGTCTTGCCGCTGCCGCTCTCGCCCACCACCGAGATGATCTGCGGCGTGTCGCCGGCAACGGTGAGCGAGACGTCATCCAGGGCGACGGTGGCGTTGCGGGAGAGCACCCGGCCGCCGTACACCTTGGTGACGTTGCGCAGCTCGATCAGCGGCGCGTGCGTACGCCCGGTCCCGGCCGCGGTGGGCACCTCGTGGTCAGTGGTCGGCTTCGCCATGACGCTCCTCGTGCAGGTGACAGGCGGCGAACTGGTTCGGCCGGTGCTCCAGGTAGGCCGGCACGGTGGTGCGGCACACGTCCATCACCCGCGGGCACCGCGGGTGGAACAGACAGCCCGGCGGCAGCGACTTCAGCGAGGGCGGCAGCCCCGGGATGCCGCGGAACGTGCCGCGGTCCTCGAGCTTGGGCAGGCTCTCGATCAGCAGGTTGGTGTACGGGTGCAGGGGTTCGTCGAAGATGTCCCGGATGGGGGACAGCTCGGCGAGCTTGCCGGCGTACATCACCGCCAGCCGGTCCACCGACTGCGCCATCAGCCCCATGTCGTGGCCGATCAGGATGACCGCGACCTGCAGCTCCTGCTGTAGCCGCACGATGGTGTCCATCACCTGACGCTGCACGACCACGTCCAGTGCGGACGTCGGCTCGTCGGCGATCACCACCTTGGGCCGCATCGCCACCGCGATCGCGATGCAGGCGCGTTGCTTCATCCCGCCGGACAGCTCGTGCGGATACATCCGGCCGACCTCGCGGCGAAGTCCGACCGACTCCAGCGCCTCCCGTGCGCGGCCCAGCAGTTCCCGCTTGGAGGTACGCCCGTCGGCGTGGTCCTCCAGCGTGTCGATGATCTGGTCCTCGATCCGGGCCACCGGGTTGAGGGAGTTCATCGCACCCTGGGGAATCATCGCGATCTCCCGTGCCCGGCGAGCCCGCATCGCCCGCTCCGGCAGCGTCACCAGGTCGGTGCCGTCAAGGAGGAGTTGCCCTCCGGAGATGCGGCCCGGCCGGCGGATCATCCGCATCAGCGCCAGCGCGACGGTGGACTTGCCCGAACCGGACTCCCCGACCAGACCCATGCGTTCGCCGGGCATCAGGTCGAAGGAGATGCCGTTCACGGCCCGCACCACGCCGGTGTCGGTGTGGTACTCCACCTGGAGGTCGCGTACCGACAGCACCGGCCTGGCCGAGGGATCCGGGCGCGCCGAGGACCCCGGAGCCGCCGTGTTCGCCGTGGACGCGGTGGACGCGGAGCTCATGCGGACCTCCGGGAACGCGGGTTGGCCCACTCGTCGAGGGCGAAGGAGATGAAGTACAGCGACAGGATCAGCGCGATGATGATGGCGATCGGGATGCCCCACCACCACCACAGGTTGCGCAGCAGCGCGGAGTACTTCTGCATCCAGAAGAACGTCATCCCCAGCGTGGGTTCACGCTGGGAGCCCAGGCCGAGCAGCTCCAGGCCGAGCGCTCCGTAGACCGCGCCGATCAGCGCGCCCACGAACCCCGCGAGCAGGAACGGCGCGAGGTTGGGCAGCAGCTCCCGGATGATGATCTCCGGCCCGCGCATCCCGGACAGCCGGGCCATCTGGATGAACTGGCGTTCCCGCAGGGACAGCACCTGCGCACGGATGCCGCGGGTGGGACCGGGCCAGGCGAACGCCGCCAGGATGAACGCCATGTTCTCGATCGAGATGTACTGCTGCAGCAGCGAGGCGATGACCACCATCACCAGGAAGCTCGGGATGGTGAACATCACGTCCACGATCCAGCGGATCGCGCTGTCGATCCAGCCGCCGTAGAACGCCGAGACGAGGCCGAGCACGATGCCCACGGCCAGGCCGATCGACCCGGCCAGCAGGCCGATCTTCAGGCTGAGCCGGGTGCCCACGATCATCACTGCGAGCATGTCCCGGCCCTGGGCGTCGGTCCCGAACGGATAGTCCCACGACGGTGCCAGGCTGGCCGGAGCCGCCAGCGGGTACGGCGCCTTGACCGTGTCCACGAAGAAGCTGCCGGCGGTGGAGAACAGCACCAGGCCGAGGAAGATGACCAGCCCCACCGCGAGCAGGGGGTTGCGGCGGACGTAGCGCAGGAACGAGCCGGCACGACCGGTCCAGGCCTGCCGTCCCGGCATGGTCATCGACGTGGTTGCAGGGGTGACCATGCTCACCTCCGGTCGTAGCGGATGCGGGGATCGAGCAGGGGGTAGATCAGGTCGACCACCAGAGTGGCGATGCACACGGCGAAGACCAGGATCATGGTGATGCCGTACAGCAGGTTGTAGTCGAGCACCTGGATGGAGGAGTTGATCAGGCCGCCGAGCCCGGGGTAGGCGAACAACGTCTCCACCAGCACGGTGGAGAAGATGAACGTGCCGAGCGACATCACCAGGCCGGTCACCTGCGGCAGCAGCGCGTTGCGGACGGCGTACCGCAGGAACACCCGCTGCGGCCGTAATCCCTTGGCGTCGGCGAAGGTGATGTAGTCCTCGCCGACGGTCATCACCATCAGGCCGCGCATCTGCAGTGCCTGCCCGCCGAGCTGGAACAACACCAGCGCCATCGCGGGCAGGAACGCGTGGTCGATCACGTCGCCGATGAAGCTCAGGCTCCAACTCGGGTCGGCCGTCTGGGAGTAAGCACCGGCCAGCGGGAACACCTTCAGCCGGAACGCGAACAGGTAGATCAGCAAGAAGCCCAGCACGAACGCCGGCACCGCGCTGGTGAGCATGCTCACCGGCACCAGTGCCCGCAGCCAGCCCGGCGATCGCGGCCAGCCGAGCAGCGCACCCAGCACCGTCCCGACCACGAACGCGATCAGGATCGACACCAGGCCCAGACAGATCGTCCACGGCAGGGCGTCGCCGATGACGGAGTTGACCGTGCGCGGATACTGCGCGATCGAGTAGCCGTAGTCGAACTGCACCACCTTCAGCAGGGCGTGCAGATACTGCTTCCACAGCGGCTGGTCCAGGCCGTACTGGTGGGCGTACGCCTCGGCCATCGCCTGCAGCCCCGTCTGGTTGCGGCCGCCCTGGGTCGCGGCCTGCTGCAGGCGTTCCTTGATCGGGTCACGCGGGCTGAGCTTGGGAATGAAGAAGTTGATCGTCGCCGCGGTCCACATCACCAGCAGCAGCAGCAGGATGCGGCGAACGAGGTAGCGCCACGACACCGGCTCACCCCTTCGTGGACTTGAGGTGGCTGAGCTCCAGCGGAAGTGTCTTGAACCAGAACGCCCCCGGCAGGTAGGGGTCCTGCTTGGACGGCCAGCCGGTCCAGTACGTCGTGTTGAACGGCACCCGGTGGATCCACTGCAGCAACGGCGTGTGCGGGAGGTTCTTCAGGTAGATCTCCATCGCCTGGACGAACAACGGCAACTCACCCGGGTCGCCGACCGGCAGACCGCTCATCTGCGCCACGATCTTGTCGAAGTCGGCGTTCTTCCACCGGCTGCTGATGTCGCCCTGCACGCCGATCTTCGACACGTGCCGGGAGTGCATCAGCTCAAGCGACGGGTAGGGGTCGGCGATGGCGCCGGCGAAGCCGAAGAGGAACAGCTTCGCCGAGCCGTCCGCGATCCGGGTCCCGCTGTCCGCGGGTGCCTGGTGCGACGCGTTGAACCCCGCGGCCCGCAGCTGCTCGGCGAGGATGGGGCCGTAGTCGGTGGTGAGGTCCTGCAGGCCGTAGATCGTGGCGTCGACCCGCTTGCCCGACTTGTCCGCCCAGAGGTTCTGGTTGTCCTTCTTGAACCCCTTGCTGGTCATGATCTGCTCGGTCTTGGCCGGGTCGTGCGCGTTGGTGGGGTAGCGCTGCAGGAGCGGCTGGATCGCGTCGAAGTACTTCTGCAACGGCGGGAAGTTCGGGAACGGCAGCTGGGAGATCGTCCCGGCCCCTTCGTATCCCACCGACACCAACTGGTCGCGGTCGATGGCGTGGTTGACCGCACGGCGTACGTCCGGGTCGTTGAACGGCGGGACCGCACAGTTGAAGAACAGCGACTGCGGCCACCAGTCGATGTAGCCGAAGGGCGCTGAGCGTCCGGTCCAGGTGACGACCTTCGGATTCTCCTTCACCACCTGCTTGATCACCGGCGGCCGCAGGTCGAGGGAGGAGTCCAGCTCGTTGTTGATCAGCCGCTGTGCGGTGTTGGTGGGGTCGGTGAACGGCACCACGATGACGCGCTCGGGACCCGGCTGCTCGGCGATCTGGGCCTTGGACGCCCACCAGTCGTCACGCCGGTCCAGCAGCCGGCGCTGGTTGGTCCAGTCCACCATCTGGTAGGGCCCGGTGACGACCGGCCACTGCTTCGCCGGGTCGTAGAAGAGGAACTCCGCCTGCTTCTTCTGCTGGGAGAAGATGTGCTCGGGTACGAGGAAGATGCCCAGGTCGTTCTTCATGTAGAGGTAGTCGAAGACGAACCTCGGCGCCGGCTTGGTGAAGCTGATCTCGACGGTGTTGTCGTCGACCGCGCGGGCGCTCTTCACCCACTCCCGCATGTCCGCGGAGTACTGCATCGCCGTGTTCTTCTTGTCCTTCAGCATCATCAGCGTGAACGCCACGTCCCCGGCGGTGAACGGCTTTCCGTCACTCCAGCTGGCGGCCTTGCGCGTCTTGATGGTGACCTGGGTGCTGTCGGAGGTGTAGGTCGGCTGCCCGTCGGCCAGCCACGGAATCGTCTCGCCGGTGAACGCCGAGTAGAAGTAGAGCGGCTCGAACATCGCCGCCAGACCGCGCTGGTGGTTGAAGCCGGAGGCGTACGGGTTGCAGATGCCGACGTCGGACCCGTCGCCGTTGGCCAGCATCAGGGTCTTCTCCCGGGGGACCGACTTCGGCTTGCCGCGGGGGACAGGCCGGGAGGAGGTCTGCGAGGGTTGCGGTCCCGGCGGCGCCTCGGGTGTGCCGCAGGCGGCGGCCAGAACCAGGCCGGACGTGGCGAGTCCGGTGAGCTTCAGGAAGTCGCGCCGCGAACCGTCCGGCGACATGGGTGGCATGCGTACCTCCAGCGATCAGCCCAGCTGTCAGCAAAGTGGAGCGACCTGCGGGCGGGTGGAGGACACATCGGTACGGAGCGCGGGAAGACGGCCGTACGCATGCTCACCGCCTCGCCCACGAGGTCTGGAAACTGCGCGTGGTGACTTCACATCTCAATGCGTGTCGAAGCTAAGGATCTGCGAACGTACTGCGGTGATGCGCGATGCATGGCAGTGCTTGCGTTCGGTGCGTGGACACGGCTCGCCGGCGGGCGCGATCACCCCCCGGCGAAGACGTGATCGGGACGCTAATGACGGGGGGTGTGAGGTGTCAATGACAACGGCATTCTCGGCCATGTACCAGGTTGGTGTCGCTGGTCTCGCTGGCTCCTCGGTATGACGCCGAACCTGGCTCCGTGGGTGGACGCCTTACCGGGCAGGGCTCTCGTAGCGTCCGGGACATGACACCTTCGCGTTCAACGTCCGAACCCGCCACCGTCGGCCGGCGGGCGATTCTCGCCGCCCCGCTGCTGGCCGGGCTGGCCGGGCTCACCGGGGCACTCGGCGTGGCAGGCGCCGGTCCGGCCGCGGCGGCCGAGGCCGGCACGCGACGGCGGCACGGGCCGCGCCCACGGCTGCGGTTGCGGCTGCCCGAACCCTCCGGCCCGCATCCGGTGGGAGCCACCCGGCTGTGCCTGGTGGACTTCCGGCGCGCGGACCCGTGGCACGACACCGACGCCCGGCGCGCGCTGATGGTGACGGCCTTCTATCCGGCAGATCCGGCTCTTTACCCGGCGCGCGAAACACGTCGCCGGCCACCTCTGGCGTACATGCTGCCCGGTGAGGCGGCGACGTTCGACGACACGGCCAACCAGTTCCTGGGCCTGGGGCTGCCCGCGGGCACCATCGACTGGGAACGTGTCCACACCCACGTGGTCCGCGACGCCCCGGCCGCCCGTGGCCGGCATCCGGTCCTGGTCTACTCGCCGGGACTCGGCGAGCCGCGCACGTTCGCCACTGCCGAGGCGGCGGATCTCGCCAGTCGTGGGTACGTCGTGGTGAGCGTCGACCACACCTACGAGTCGCCCGCGGTGGAGTTCCCGGACGGGACAGTGGCGACGATGATCCCGCCGGCGCCGGACCCGCGCACCTGGGTGCACAAGGCGATGTCGGTACGCGTCGACGACGTGCGCTTCGTCCTCGACGAGCTCTCCCGGGCGGGCGCTGATCCGGGGCGGCTTCCGCACGGG
>CAWBTM010000004.1:0-333597 GCA_963791775.1 uncultured Actinomycetota bacterium
CCGAGCGCCACCCCGACGTAGCCGAAGGTGCCCGCAGCGCGGAAGTAGCCGGCCAGGAACGACGCGCACAGCAGACCGAGCAGCCCGCTGAGAAGGTACGCCCGGACCAGCAGGGGCAGGCCGAGACCGGGCACGGGCCGGCGTTCGTGCACCCATCGGGCATAGGTCAGCGGCCCGAGGAAGGCGCCCAGCACCACCATCAGGGGCACCAGCGGCGTGTCCCCGCCGGCCAGGGTGACAGCGGCGGCGGCCAGCCACAGGGTCAGCCCGACCACCAGGAACCGGCCCCAGGCGTACGACATCAGTCCCCGCCGCTGGTCGGGCGGCCGGTCGGGGAGCGCGGGCATCCCGGTGGGCACCGGTGCCGGTGCGGGCGCCGCGGGCGTGACGGGAGGGGCCTGGACGGTGCCGGTGGGCGCGGTGGCGCCGCCGGGCACGACAGGATCGGCGGACTCGACGGTGCCGGTGGGCTCGTCGGAACCGGATGGCTCGTCCGGCCCGGCCTGGCGCGGGGCCTGCCCGGTGACGTCGCTCATGGTGAGGTCTTCTCCATCGGGCCCGCCATCTATGCCTCGTCGCGGGGGCAGACCCCGAGTGCCGGGAGTGCCGACTTCGAGACGACTGGGTACAACGTCGTCCAGGCTCGCGAGAGCCCGACCGGAGATCGTTCCGAGCTTCTCCGGAGCACGTCCGGTGTTCGTCCGTCCGCGCCATCCGCCCCCTGGCGCCGGAACGGTGCCGGCGCCACGCGCCGGCAGTCCGCTACTCAGGGAGGCGACCGATGTCCGGCAACCCCGCAAACCCGGTACCGACGTCGTGGAGGAGGGGCCGTGGTCCCGGCGGAGCGGGCCTCCGGCCCGGAGGGGCCCGACTGCCAAGGCGGCCCGGCGGCCCCGGCGGCCCCGGCGGCGAGGAGCCGGCGGGCCCGGCCCGACCGCCAAGGCGGGTGCCGCGGCCCGGCGTGGAGACCTGGGCGCACCTGGCCGGGCTCGGCGGCTGGACACTGGCCTTCGGCCTGCTGGTGCTGGCCTGGCCACGGCTTCCGGTGGTGGAGTTCCAGACCCTCGTCGGTGGCTGGTTCTTCGCCGTGGGCACCACCCGGCTGGCCATGACCATGCTGACGACCCGGCGGGGACGCCTGTCGGGGAGACGGTCTACTCCGCGCTGCTCGGCGTACTCCTGGTCGCGTCCTCGGCCCTGTGCCTGCGGGGCATGGTGACCACCGTGGTTCTGCTCGTCGTCCTGGTCGCGCTGCACTGGCTGCTGAGCGGCTTCGGTGAACTGATGGCGGCGCTGGCCGGCCCACCCGGCGGCCGAGGCTGGCAGTTCGTCGCCGGGCTGGTCGCGGTGGGCGTGGGGGTGGCGTTTCTGCTGCTGCCGGACCTGTCGCTGTCGACCGTGGTGCCGATGACCGCGGTCTCCTCGCTCGGGGCGGCCGGGGTGCAGGTGGTGGCGGCGGTCGCGATGCGGCCGGTCTCAGCCCCGGTGTCAGGCCCGGTGTCAGGCCCGGGATCAGCCCCGGGATCAGCCCCGGGATCAGGCCCGGGATCAGCGCGGTGAGCCCACGATGATCCGGACCCGGGTGGGGAGGGCTGCCTGTTCGGTGCGCCAGCCGTCCTTGGACCGGTCCACCGACCAGGTGCGCCCGGCGTAGGAGACCGACGCGATCCCGAACCGTTTGGCGTAGGCGACCGACCACTGGGCGACCGACCAGCCGAACCTGCCTTCGCCGGCGCGTACCGGCACGTCGAGGACCAGCGCCGCGGTGTTGCCGGCCGACAGCCCGTCGTTGCCGCCCTGGCCGACGGTCGCGCCGGTGACCCGCCCCCGCTCGCTGCCGTAGGCCTTGGCGAGCTCCGCGGACAGGTCGGCTGTGGTGGTCGGCCCGGGCCGCTCGGCGGGGGTGAACTCACACGAGAACGCCGCCGGAGTCTGGCCGGTCAGCGCCGAGGCGAGTGCCCGGGCGTTGGGCTCGTGCTGGGAGTACGCGCCGCCGTCGGCGGACAACTGCACCCGCTGCGCCGCGGCCGCGATGTCCATGGTGGTGTAGCCGGGAACCTTGGCCAGCGCGGTGTAGAACCGGCCGGTGGAGTAGTAGGGATCCTGGATCTGTTCGACCGTCCCCCAGCCCTGGCTCGGCCGCTGCTGGAACAGCCCCACCGAGTCCAGGTGGCCGTAGTCGATGTTGCGCAGACCGGACTCCTGGTAGGCGGTGGCCAGCGCGATGCTCGCCGCCCGCGGCGGCAGGCCGCGGCGTACCGACACCGCGGAGATCAGCGCGGCGTTCTGCGCCTCCTCCAGCGGGAGCTCTGTCCGGACGCCGTTGGCGGTGGTGTGGCAGGCCTCCACCAACGGCTGCCGGAAGAGAAACTCCGAGGCGAGCATCGCGCCGGCGACGACCAGCCCGCAGGCGATCGCCACGATGGCCGCGATCCTGGCGACCCGCTTCCCCCCGGTCGCGGTCATCAGCCGTTGGAGTGCAGCGCGGCGTTGAGCTCGACCCCTCCGGTGGTACGGGGGAGGGCCTCGAGCGCTCCGGAGATGCTGTTGCGCCAGAAGAGCAGGCCGGGTGTGCCGGACAGCTCCCGTGCCTTGACGATCTCGCCGTCGGACATCTTCACCTTCGAGCCGGTGGTGACGTAGCAGCCGGCCTCGACCACGCAGTCGTCGCCGAGGGAGATGCCGACACCGGCGTTCGCGCCGACCAGGCACCGCTTGCCGATGGTGATGACCTCGGTGCCGCCACCGGACAGCGTGCCCATGACCGACGCGCCGCCGCCGATGTCGGAGCCGTCCTCGACGACCACGCCCGCGGAGATGCGCCCCTCGACCATGGAGGCGCCGAGGGTGCCGGCGTTGTAGTTGACGAAGCCCTCGTGCATCACCGTGGTGCCCTCGGCCAGGTGGGCGCCCAGGCGCACCCGGTCGGCGTCGGCGATGCGGACCCCCGCCGGCAGCACGTAGTCGACCATCCGCGGGAACTTGTCCACGCCGTACACCGTGACCTCGCGGCCACCGGCGCGCAGCCGCAGCCGGGTCTGCTCGAAGTCGTCCACCGCACAGGGACCGGCGCTGGTCCAGACCACGTTGGCGAGTACGCCGAAGATGCCGTCCAGGTTGGCCTCGCGCGGGCGGACCAGCCGGTGGGACAGCAGGTGCAGCCGGAGGTAGGCGTCGGCTGCGTCGGCGGGCGGGGAGTCCAGGTCGGGGAGCACGGTGCGGACGACGGTCCGGCGTACGCGCCGCGCGTCGTCCGCACCCGCCAGGGCCGCGAGCTCGGCCGGTGGCCGGTCGTCACCGGTCCCCGGCGCGCCCAGCACGGGCGCGGGGTACCAGGTGTCGAGGACCTTGCCGTCGTTGGTCGTCGTCGTGAGCCCGAAGCCCCAGGCACCAGGTGTGTCGGTCATGTGGTTCAGCCTGCCAGAACCGGGCAAGTGGACGAGCCCGGGTCCGGCAAGTGCCGGACGGGCGGATGTGGGGAGTTTCCGGTGAGTTTCGTCCTACGAAAGCACCCGTTCGCGCACCACCTTCCCGGACGGTCGGCGCCGGTCCTGGCAGACTGCGGGCCATGCCGAGTCTGGATCTGCGAAGCGACGTCGTGAGCCTCACCCGCGCCCTGGTCGACGTCGAGTCCGTCAGCGGGAACGAACGCACGCTCGCCGACGCGGTGGAGGCGGCGTTGTCCGGCCTGCCCCATCTGCAGACCCGCAGGTTCGGCAACACCGTGGTCGCCCGGACAGAGCTGGGGAGGGCCGAGCGGGTTGTCGTCGCCGGCCACCTGGACACCGTGCCGGAGGCGGGCAACCTACCGTCCCGGCTGGTCGAGGACCGCGTGTACGGGCTCGGCGCCTGCGACATGAAGGGCGGCGTCGCGGTGGCGCTGCGGCTGGCCGCCACGGTCGCCGAGCCGGTACGGGACGTGACGTACGTGTTCTACGACTGCGAGGAGATCGAGGCGGAGAAGAACGGCCTCGGCCGGCTGGCGCGCACCCGCCCGGAGGAGCTGGCCGCCGACTTCGCGGTCCTGATGGAGCCGTCCAGTGCCCAGGTGGAGGGCGGCTGCCAGGGCACGCTGCGGGCGGAGATCGTGCTGCCCGGCAAGCGCGCGCACAGTGCCCGGTCGTGGATGGGCGCCAACGCCATCCACGCCGCCGCGCCGGTGCTGTCCCGGCTGGCCGACTACAAACCGCGCCACGTGCCGGTGGACGGCCTCGTCTACCGCGAGGGGCTGAACGCGGTCGGGATCACCGGGGGCGTGGCCGGCAACGTGATCCCGGACGAATGCCGGGTCACCGTCAACTACCGCTTTGCACCGGATCGTTCGGAGGAGGCGGCGTTCGCCCACGTGCAGGAGATGTTCGTGGGGTACGTCGTGGAGCTGCGCGACTCCGCTCCGGCGGCGGCTCCGGGGCTGGACCGGCCCTCGGCCGCGGCGTTCGTGGAGGCGCTCGGGGTGCAGCCGCACCCGAAGTTCGGCTGGACCGACGTGGCGAGGTTCGCCGAGCTCGGCGTACCCGCGGTCAACTACGGGCCGGGCGAGTCCGCGCTCGCGCACACTCGCGACGAGTACGTGAAGGTCGCCGAGCTGCACTCCTGCGAGGACCGCATGGGGGCGTGGCTTCGCGGTTGATTGGCCGCTGATTAACCCGGCTGTCGGCCGCGCCGGTTACCCTTCGGTCCCATGTGGCCAGATCAGGACGACCCCTCCGCCTCCGCGTCATCGGTGTCATCGGTCCGTACGCCGGACGAATCGGGCCGGACGCCCGAGGAGTCGGCGCCGGCCGAGGCCGAACCGGCGTCGGTGAAGCGCCCCCCGGAGAAGCATCGGGGCCGGGTCGTCACGCGGCGTACCCAGGTGGAGACCAGCACGACCGACCAGCGGCTGCTGGACACCCGCAGCCCCTCCGACTGGGTGCACACCGACCCCTGGCGGGTGCTGCGGATCCAGTCGGAGTTCGTCGAGGGCTTCGGCATGCTCGCCGAGCTGGGTGCGGCCATCAGCGTCTTCGGCAGCGCCCGCACCCCGCCCGAGGACCCGATGTACGCGATGGCCGAGCGGGTGGGCCGCGGCCTCGCCGAGGCGGGTTACTCCGTCATCACCGGTGGCGGGCCGGGTGTGATGGAGGCCGCCAACAAGGGCGCCGGCCAGGCCGGCGGGGTCTCGGTCGGCCTGGGCATCGAGCTGCCGTTCGAGCAGGGCATGAACCCCTGGGTCGACGTCGGGATCAACTTCCGCTACTTCTTCGTGCGCAAGACGATGTTCGTGAAGTACGCCCAGGGCTTCGTGGTGCTGCCGGGCGGGTTCGGCACCTTCGACGAGCTGTTCGAGGCGCTGACGCTCATCCAGACGCGCAAGGTCACGTCGTTCCCGCTGGTGCTGATCGGCACGTCCTACTGGTCGGGCCTGCTCGGTTGGCTGCGCGACACCGTGCTCACCGACGGCAAGATCAAGCCGGCCGACCTGGAGATGCTGCACCTCACCGACGATCCCGAGGAGGCCGTCGAGTTCGTCGTCCGGGCCTCGCGCAGGCCGGTCGTGGATGCCGGGAACGGCGGCACCGCGGTGGATGCCACTGCCGGCGGCAACGGCGGGATGGCCGGCAACGGCGGTGCCGCTGGGAACGGCGGGAACGCAGGAAACGGCGGCGGAAACGGCGGCCCGGTCCCGCCGGACTGACCCGAGCCGGCGGACGCGTAGGTCAGGCCAGCCCGCGGCGAGGGCGTGCGGGCGGCCGGACGCCGCGGATCGAGGCCACCATGTCCAGCACCTGCCGGGTCTGGCGTACGTCATGGGCACGGAAGACGCGCGCACCCTGCCACGCCGAGACGGCGGTGGCGGCCAGCGTCCCGGCCAACCTCTCGTCGACGGGCAGGTCCAGCGCCTCCCCGATGAAGTCCTTGCGGGACAACGCGACCAGGACGGGCCAGCCGGCGGTCACCAGCTCCTCCAGCCGGCGAGTGATCTCGAGGGAGTGCCAGGTGTTCTTGCCGAAGTCGTGCGTCGGGTCGACCAGGATCCCGTCCCGGCGCACCCCCGCCGCGACCGCCCGCTCGGCCAGCTCGGTCACCCTGGCCACCACGTCGGCCACCACGTCGTCGTAGGCCACCCGGTGCGGGTCCGTACGCGGCGGCAGGCCGCCGGTGTGCGAGCAGACCAGCCCGGTGCCGAACTCCGCGGCCACCTCGGGCAGCTCCGGATCGGCACCTGACCAGGTGTCGTTGATCAGGTCGGCCCCGGCCGCGCACAGTTCCCGGGCGACCGGCGCGCGCCAGGTGTCCACGCTGATCACCAGCTCGGGGTGGCGGGCCCGGACCTCGGCGACGAAGGGTGCGGTCCGGGCGAGCTCCTCCGCCACCCCGACCTCCGCGCCGTGGCCGGCCTTGACCCCGCCGATGTCGACGATGTCGGCGCCGTCGGCGACCACGGCCGCCACCCGGTCCAGGGCCGCGTTCTCGGCGAACGTCGCGCCCGCGTCGAAGAACGAGTCGGGCGTGCGGTTCACGATCGCCATCACGGCGTACTCCCCGGCGCCGAACTCCCGTCCGCCCAGCCGCAACATCCGCACCTCCGTGGCCGGCCTGTCGCCGGTCTGCCCTCCGCGTTCCTCCCAGCCTGGCAGGCCCGGCGGATCGACGTCGCGCGGGCTGGGCTCGCGGCAGCGGCGCGGCGGCGTCCCCTACCCGTTCGCCCGAGGGTGGCGCATGGCACGATCGGGCGCATGACCTGGCTGTGGGTCGTCCTCGTGCTGGTCGTGCTCGGATCAACCGCCGCGGTGGCGGTCGGGCGCGGCGGTGCGATGGCGCGCGCCTATCCCGACCGGCGGGAGGTCCGGCTGCCCGCCGACCGGCCGGTCAGCGCGAGCGACCTCGACGACGTGCGGTTCTCCGTCGTGCTGCGCGGCTACCGCATGGACGAGGTGGACGACGTGATCTCCCGGATCGGCCGCGACCTCGCCGAGCGCGAGGAGCGGGTCGCCGTCCGCGAGCGGGAGCTCGCCGAGCGCGAGCACCGGCCCGGCGACCCGGTGGATCGGGCCGACCCGGTGGATCGGGCCAACCCGGTCAACGACCCGGGCGAGCGGTGACCGCGGTGACCGGTCCGGACGGGCTGGTGAGGTGTGCCTGGGCGACCTCCGCGCCCGACTACATCGCCTACCACGACCACGAGTGGGGCCGCCCGATCCGCGACGACCGTGGGCTGTTCGAACGCATAACCCTGGAGGCGTTCCAGTCCGGCCTGTCCTGGTTGACGATCCTGCGCAAGCGGCCCGCGTTCCGGGTGGCGTTCGCCGAGTTCGACATCGCCACCGTCGCCGGGTTCGGCGCCGCCGACGTACGCCGCCTGCTGGCCGACGCCGGGATCGTCCGCAACACCGCCAAGATCAACGCCGCGATCCGCAACGCCCAGGCGGCCCACGACCTCGACGGCGGGCTGGCGGCACTGCTGTGGTCCTTCGCCCCCGATCCGGCGACCCGGCCCGCGCCCCGCACGTCCGCCGACGTGCCCGCGACCACGGCCGAGTCCAAGGCCATGGCCAAGACGCTCAAACGCAACGGGTTCACGTTCGTCGGACCGACCACCTGCTACGCCCTGATGCAGGCGGCCGGGATGGTCGACGACCATCTGCTGGACTGTGTGGCCCGTGGGTCCGCCGCGGGAGAGGTACCCGCCGGAGACCCGTCCGCCGGGGCGAGCAGCACGAAGCCGAGGGAGTGATCAGTGGCCCGTCGAAGAGTTGCGTCCGGGAACGAGCTCGAACGCGAGTACGGCTACAGCCGGGCGGTGTCGATCGGCAACCGCGTCCTGGTCGCCGGCACCGCACCGGTCTGGGAGGACGGCGAGGTCGACCCTGATCCCGCGGTGCAGGCGTTCCGCTGCATCGAGATCATCCTGACCGCGCTCGCCCAGGTGGGCGCGGGGCCCGAACACGTCGTCCGCACCCGGATGTACGTCACCGACGCGGCCTACGCCGACGCCGTGGGCCGGGTGCACGGCAAGGTGTTCGGCGAGATCCGCCCGGTCACCTCGATGCTGGTCGTCGCCGGCCTGCTCGACCCGCGCTGGAAGGTCGAGATCGAGGCCGAGGCGATGCTGCTGAACGAACGCACCAAGTGGGGCCGGGCGCTCGGCGGCCGTTGACCATGACGCGCGATCAGCGTCCCGGGTCCGAGGAGGAGTTCGCCCGGGCGGTCGAGGTGTTCGCGCGGGGGTACGCGTTCACCCGCAGCGTCATCCACCCCTACGTCGCCGAGCGCCTTCCCGAACTTCCGGGTGGGGCGGGCAGTGTGTGGGTGCTTCGCGACGCACCGCGGCGTGACCCCCGTCAGTACCGTCGCGAGGAGTGGGTGGGCCACGGACCAGTCGCGGCGGACCTCGGCTCGCTGGCCGGCGCCCACGCCCGCTCGCCCTTCGTCCTGGCGGTGATCCGCGGCCTCGACGAGCCCAGCACGCCGCTTCGCGCGGAGTACAAGTCCCGCGGTTTCCGGTTTCGCGGCGCCGAACCGCTGATGGTCCACCGGCTCGGCCGGATTCCCGCTGTACCGGCCGCGCGCACCGCCGGCGGGACTGTCGTGCGAACCACTCGGGTCACCACGCCGGCACTCGCCGAACGCCTGGGCGCCGCGACCCGCCGGCGGCCGCTGGGGCCGGAACTCCTCGCCGAGGACAGCCCGCTGCGCCAGTACGCCGCGTTCGCCGGTGGCGAGGTGATCGGCTGGGTCAGCAGTGTCGCCGTACACATGTCCGAGGACACGGTGGCGACCTGGTGCGCCGACCTGTACGTGCCGGCCGAGCACCGGCGACGCGGCATCGCCCGCGCTCTGCTGGCCCGCCTGCTGCGCGACGACCGGGCGTCCGGCTCCACCGCATCGGTGCTCACCGCGAGCCGCGCCGGCGCCGGGCTGTATCGCGGCGCCGGCTACGAGCAGATCGGTGAGTTGCTGGCGTTCCAGCCCCCGAAGGGCTGACGGGCCCCGGTCACCGGCCCTCGAACTCCGGCCGCCGCTTGGCGACGAACGCCGCCACCGCGTTGGCGTGGTCCGCGGTGGCGCCGCAGCGCCGCATCATCGCGCCCTCGAAGTCCAGTGCCTCCTCCAGCGAGCTGTGCGCGGCGAAGGCGAGCGATTCTCGTACCGCGGCGTAGGCGACCGTCGGACCGGTGGCGAGCTCGTGGGCCAGTGCGCCCGCAGCCCGTGCCAGGTCGGCCGCCGGAACCACCGAGGTGGCCAGGCCGATGCGTTCGGCCTCCTCCGCCGCGACGGTGCGCGGCCGCATCAGCAGGTCGACCGCCCGGGCGTGCCCGACCAGCCGGGGTAGCGTCCAGGAGGTGCCGGTGTCGCAGGACAGCCCGATCGCGGTGAACGCCAGGTTGAACCCCGCGGTGTCGGCCAGCACCCGGAAGTCGCACGCGAACGCCAGCGCGGCACCGGCCCCGGCGGCCACGCCGTTGACCGCGGCGACCACCGGCTTGGGCATGGTCGCCAACCCCTGCGCGATCGGGATGTAGTGCTCCGGAACGGTGGACCAGACCTCCTCCAGCGGGCGGTCGCGCAGGGCCGTGACGTGCTCGCGGAGGTCCTGGCCGGCGCAGAACGCCTTGGCCCCGGCACCGGTGAGCAGGACGCACCGGACGGTGTCGTCGCTCGCCGCGGCCGAGAACGGCGTCCCGCAGCGCCTCCTTGGTGGCCAGGTCCAGGGAGTTCGCGGCGTTCGGACGGTTCAGCGTGATCGTGGCCACGCCCGCCGCGACGGCGTACCGGACCGGCGTGGTCTCCTCGGCCGGCGCGTCGGTGGGTGGATCGGTCGGTGAGGTCATGGCGTTCCTCCGGTCTGGGCGAGACAGCTGTCGACGAAGCGGGCCGCGGCCGGGAGCAGCGCGGCGGAGTGGGTGTCGAAGTACGCCGCGGCCGCGTCACCGGGCCAGTCGGCGGGAAGCAGGGCGCGCGGCAGGCCCGGGTCGGTGAAGAGGAACTTCCGCCACTCGTGCACCAGCCGGCTGCGCGCCGCGAACGCCCGGCGGTCGCCGTCCTCGCCCACAGCGATCCCCTCCACGCCGTCTCCCCCCGCTCCGGTGTCCACGCCGGGGTCTGCTCCGGGGTCTGCTCCGGGGTCTGCCCAGGCGTTCGTCCGGGCGTCACGCAGCCACTGCTGGTACGCCGTACCCAACGTGGCCAGGTCGAAGGCCCGGGCGGCCAGCTCGGCCGGGTCCCCGAGGTCGCGGGCGGAGAAGCTGTCCGGGCGTACGCCGTCCGCGGCCAGCAGTGACTCCGCCTCGCCGGAGCGGTGCGGCGCCAGCCAGGCGTCCCCGCCGAGGCGGGCGTACCCGAGGAAGGCCAGGCCGGCGTGCAGGCGCTCGCGCAGGCTCCGGTCGGGTACGTGGGGGAGGACCAGGAGGTGCCAGGTTCCGTCCCAGTCGGTGCCGCGGGTGCGGTAGATCCGGGTAGCAGCCTCGTCCAGCCGGCGCACGGCCCGCTCGGTGAGCGCGTAGCCGGGCCCGCCCGGCGTCCGGGCCGGTGCCAGCCAGCCCTGCCGGACCATCCGGGACACCGCGGTCCGCACCGCCGCGGCGTTGATCCCGAGCGGCGCCAGCAGGCAGACGAGCGCGGCCACCGGCGCCCGGCCGCCACGTGACCGGAGGTGGTCGCCGTAGAGGTCGAAAAGCGCCGAACGTGCCCGCATGGGCGAAGTCTGCCGGAAGAACCACCGATTCGACCGGCCCTGAGCGGCAACAAGTGGCGTTGAGCGACACCAGGTGGCGCTGCGTGGTGTCCGGTCGTACACAGCGACACCGGGAGGGGCCGAACGGCACCGATCCGGACACGGTACGGGGTGGGTCGGCGATCTTGACTTTCGGTGTCGATGCGCGATGCGGGATAATGTCCCGGCGTAACGGCACGCTTCGGCGGCCTCGCACCCCTCGCGGTGTGGAGCCGTCGCGCACGGACGACACGAAAGGAGTGCGCGGATGGCGGCCATGAAGCCGCGGACGGGCGACGGACCGCTTGAGGTCACCAAGGAGGGGCGGGGCATCGTGATGCGCGTGCCCCTCGAAGGTGGAGGGCGGCTCGTCGTCGAGCTCTCGGCCGACGAGGCCCGCGAGCTCGGTGACGCGCTCAAGTCGGTCGTGGGCTAGCTCGACCAGGACACCAGGCACAGGCAGCACAGCCACACCAGCACCGCCGGTAAGCAACTGCCCCGGCCGGAACCACGGGTTCCGGCCGGGGCTTTCACATGCTTTCTGTTCAGGCCCGTTTCGTAATGTTTCGGCCAGAACGAAACTGTCGTGCGTTCTCCTCCCGCGGCATCTTCCTTGTGCCACGATCACGGCACTCATTCGAGTGCTGCATTTCAGGTGACACGGGGGAAGGTTCACCAGTTCAGACCTCGAGGGCGCCGTGGCCTGGCCCGGTGCCCTTGGCCCCTCGTGTCCCGAACGGGGAGGTCTGTGCATGAGCATTTCCAGACATCGCTTCCGGGCGGTGGCCGTGGGTGGACTGGTGGCCGGCATGGTCACAGCGATCGGCCCGGCCGGCTGGGCGGGAACCCCCGCGACGCCGGGACAGTCCGGCGACCGGCAGGCCCACCAGCGAGTGGCCGCCGCGACCGCGGCCACCACCGCACGGTCCCGGCCCGTCTCGGTGACGTTGGTCACCGGCGACCGGGTTCTTCTCCCGAAGGGCGACGGCGCCTCGGCGTCGATCGTGCCCGGCATGGGCCGCAGGCAGATCAAGTTCCTGACCCGCCGAACCGGTGGGCACTTCTACGTCTTCCCCTCCGACGCGCTGGCCGCGCTCGGGTCCGGCCGCCTGGACCGTCGGTTGTTCGACGTCACCGGCCTGGTGAAGTCCCGTTACGACGACGCCCACCGCGGCACGGTGCCGCTGATCGTCGGCTACGCCGGTGCCTCGGCGCGGTCGGCCGGGTCGCGGCTTGCCGCGGCGGGTGCCCGGCAGGTGCGCTCGCTGCCGTCCGTTGGTGGTGCGGCGCTGTCGGTGGACAAGAAGCGGGCCGGCCAGTTCTGGGCCGGCCTGTCCCGGCAGCCGAACGCCACGGCGTTCGGGCCTGGCATCACCAAGGTGTGGCTGGACGGTGTGCACCACCCGGCGCTGGACCAGTCCGTGCCGCAGATCGGCGCCCCGGCGGCGTGGAAGGCCGGCTACACCGGCAAGGGGGTGACGGTCGGCGTCCTGGACACCGGTATCGACGCCACCCACCCCGACCTGGCCGGCCAGGTCAAGCAGGCGCACAACTTCACCGACGGCCCGGCCGGGGACGGCTTCGGCCACGGCACCCACGTCGCGTCGATCATCGCCGGCACCGCCAAGGCTTCCAACGGCAAGTACAAGGGTGTCGCCTTCGACGCGAAGCTGCTCGACGGCAAGGTGTGCGACAACGACGGCTACTGCGAGGACTCGGCGATCCTGGCCGGCATGCAGTGGGCAGCAGCGCAGAAGGCGACCGCGGTCAACATCAGCATCGGCGGCAGTGACACCCCGGGTGAGGACCCGCTGGAGGAGGCGGTCGGCAGGCTGACCCGCCAGACCGGCACCCTCTTCGTGATCGCCGCCGGCAACAGCGGACCTGACGACCACACCATCGAGTCACCGGGTTCGGCGGAGGCCGCACTCACGGTGGGTGCGGTGGACAAGCAGGACAACCTGGCCGACTTCTCCAGCCGCGGCCCCCGTGTGGGTGACGGCGGGATCAAGCCCGACATCACCGCACCCGGGGTGGACATCGTCGCCGCCCGCGCCGCCGGCACCGAACTCGGCGACCCGGTGGGCGACAAGTACGTACGCCTGAGCGGCACCTCGATGGCCACCCCGCACGTCGCGGGAGCAGCAGCGCTGCTGGCCCAGCAGCACCCGACCTGGAAGGCGTCCCGCCTCAAGCCGGTCCTGACCTCCTCGGCGAAGGCCAACCCCGACCTGTCGGTCTACGAACAAGGCGCGGGCCGGGTGGACGTGGCCAAGGCCATCGCCCAGACCGTGCTCGGCACCCCGGTCAGCCTGTCGTTCGGTCTCGCGGCCTGGCCGCACACCGACGACAAGCCGGTCACCAAGCAGGTCACCTACCGCAACACCGCCAAGAAGGCGGTCACCCTCGCCCTGAAGGTCGAGCTCAACCGCCCGGGCGGGCGGCCCGCACCGGCGTCGGCAATGCGAGTCAGCGCCACCTCCGTCACCGTCCCCGCCGGCGGGTCGGCGTCGGTGTCGGTCACCTCCGACACCCGCCACGACGGTCCCGACGGCGCCTACAGCGGCCGCCTGGTCGCCACCGGACCCGGCGGCGACTCACTCGCCACCCCACTCGGAGTGGAGAAGGAGGTCGAAAGCTACGACCTCACCATCCGCCACCGCGACCGGCAGGGCAAGGCGACCGCCGACGCGTTCGACATGGTGGTCGGCCTGGACAACGAGACCTTCCTCAACCTCGAGGCCGGCGATGACGGCACCGCGAAGGTCAGGCTGCCGAAGGGGACCTATGTCCTCGATGCCGACATCTCCGACTTCGAGTCGCCGGACCCGACGATCGTCGAGCTCGTGCAGCCCACCGTCGCACTGACTCAGAACACCACGATCGACGCCGACGCCCGCATCGCCCGACCGGTGACCACCACCGTGCACCGTTCGTCGGTGCGGCCGGTCCTGGTCGACGTCGCCTATGACCGCAGCGGACCGGTCGCGGGTATCAGCTCCTCGGTCTGGACCGACTCCTTCGACGGGCTCTACACCGGCCAGCTCGGCCCCAAGGGCCCGGTCCCGGGGATGAGCTCCTCCCTCGGCAGCCAGTGGGCGGTGCCGGGCAAGGACGGCTCGTTCACCAACAGCCGGTACTTCTACGGACTACTGAACACATTCCCCGGCCGGTTCTTCACCGGCTTCCGTCGTGCCGACGTGAAGGACAGTCAGCTGGGCAGGGTGGTTTCCCGGTTCGCCCGCCAGCAGCCGGGACGGCAGGCTTTCCGGTTCGTGGCAGGCGCGGCTGATCCCAGCGCGTCCAGGTCGTCGGCCGGCCTGGTCCTGGACCTGCCGAACCAGGTGACCAGCTACCTCGAACCCGGACCGATCATGTGGTCCACGGAGTTCGACGAGTTCGCCGTCGACAAGGACGGCTTCCCGAACATGCAGACGACGCTCGTCTCGGTAGACCGTCGCTATCGCGCGGGCGGGGAGCACCACGAGCAGTGGAACTCCGCGGTGTTCGGGCCGACCCTGCCGAACGACTCGTGGGGGCCGTCCGTGGGGCGGTACGGCGACGACCTGCTCGTCGGCATCCCGTTGTACTCCGACGGCGCCCGCCACCCGGGCGGGTCCCTGGTGGACACCGCGCGGAGCCGGCTCTACCGCGACGGGCGCAAGATCGCCGAGTCGGCCAACCCGGGCTACCTCGACGACTGGGTGAGCGTGCCCAGGGCACGCGCGGACTACCGGCTCGAGGTCACCGCGACCAGGCCGACGTACTCCAAGCTGGCCACGAAGATCGCCGCCACGTGGACCTTCTCCTCCGGCCACACCGGGGACGCCGAACACCCGGTCGCGCTCCCGCTGTCGGCGATCCGGTTCAGCCCGAGGCTGGACCAGCTCAACCAGGACCACCGGCACGGGGCGACGCAGGTCCCGGTGACGGTCACCCCGCAGGCGGGGTCGAACGCCGGCCGGACCGAGAGCCTGACGGCCGGCGTCTCCTGGGACGACGGCAAGACCTGGCGGCACGCGCTGGTCCGGCGCGACCGGGGCGGGCACTGGACGGTCGTGGTGCCGTCGCCGCCGCACCGGACGGGCTACGTCTCACTGCGCGCCAACGCGGTCGACTCGCACGGCAACACCGCCGAGCTGACCGTGCACCACGCGTACGCCATCGGGAAGTGACCCAAGGCCCGCGGGAGCCGAATTCCTCCGACTTGAAAACGGGTGGTTTCGGCTCCCGCGGGTGCGGGGTAGATGTGGCTGCGAGCGACGGACACGACATCGCCGCGGCGGAACGGACCACCCACCTCCGCCTGCGGCATGTAGCTCCAGATCGCTCGTGGAGACGCCCGGTGCCGCTCGACCCGGCGGCGAGCGGCATCGGGTCTCCACAGCCGGACAGGCCTGGTCAGGGTCTGCTCCGGCTTTTTCCTTCCTGGCTCGCGGGCTACTCGGTCAGCCGATCAGGCCGGCGTAGACCTCCGCGGTACGCCGCGCCAGCGCGTCCCAGCCGTACTCCTCGACCGCCCTGGCCCGTCCGGCCAGGCCCATCGTCGCGGCCCGGTCGGGGTCGGCGACCAGGGTGTTGACCGCCTCCGCCAGTCCGCGCTCGAAGCCGTCCGGGTCGGCCTCGTCGTAGTCGACCAGCAGCCCGGTCCGCCCGTCCTGTACGACCTCGGGGATGCCGCCGACCGCGCTGGCGACGACGGCGGTCTCACAGGCCATCGCCTCCAGGTTGACGATGCCCTGCGGCTCATAGATCGACGGGCAGCAGAAGACCGTGGCGTGGGTGAGCACCTGGATGACCTCCTCGCGCGGCAGCATCTCCTGCACCCACACCACGCCGTCGCGCTCGGCCCGGAGCCGGTCGACGGCGGCCGCGGACTCCGCGGCAAGCTCGGGGGTGTCCGGCGCGCCGGCGAGCAGCACCAGCTGGGCCTTGGGGTCGAAGTTGGCGGCGGCGCGCAGCAGATGGGGTACGCCCTTCTGCCGGGTGATCCGCCCGACGAAGGCGACGCTCGGCCTGGCGGGGTCGATGCCGAGCCGGTCCACCACGTCCGTACGCCGGTCGGGGGCGTACTGCACGGTGTCGATGCCGTTCGGGATCACGCGTACCCGCGCGGGGTCCACCGCCGGGTAGCAGTCGAGTACGTCGTCGCGCATCGCCGCGCTGACCGCGATGATCGCGTCCGCGCTCTCGTAGGCCGTCCGCTCCGCCCAGGAGGACAGCCGGTAGCCGCCGCCGAGCTGCTCCTCTTTCCAGGGCCGGCGCGGCTCCAGGGAGTGCGCGGTGACGACGTGCGGTATGCCGTACAGGAGCTTGGCGAGGTGGCCGGCCAGGTTGGCGTACCACGTGTGGGAGTGAACCACCTGCGCTCGCTCGACTCCGGCCACCATCTCCAGGTTGGCCGCGAAGATCCGCAAGGCCGGGTTGGCACCGGCCAGCCGGTGGTCATCCTCGCTGTGCGCGACGGCGCCGTCGCGGGGAACACCCAGGCAGTGGACGTCCAGGTCGACCAGGGTGCGCAGGGCCTGGCTGAGGTAGTCGACGTGGACGCCGGCGCCGCCGTAGACCTGGGGCGGAAACTCTCTGGTGAGCATCGCGACTCGCATGTCCGGACTCTACGACCAGGGTGTGGCCAGGCGAAGCCCTCGGTTGCCCGCTGACCGGCCCAGGCCGTGGCATCATCGGCGGATGACGCGGGATCCCGGCAGTTCGCGCGATGACCTGGACGACCCACTGGTGCGGCTGCGCGCACTGTGCACCGCGCTGCCCGAGGCCACCGAACGCCGAAGCCACGGCGAACCGACCTGGTTCGTACGGGACAAGAAGGTGTTCGTGATGTACGCCGACCACCACCACGACGACCGGCTCGGGTTCTGGGCCGCCGCGCCCGACGGTGTCCAGGGCCTGCTGGTCGAGGCCGAGCCGGACAGCTTCTTCCGCCCGCCCTATGTCGGGCATCGCGGCTGGCTCGGTGTGTACCTCGACGTCGACGTCGACTGGGACCGCGTGGCGGAAATCGTGACGGACGCCTACCGGCAGATCGCGCCGAAGCGACTGGTCGCCGAACTCGACCGCCGCGACTCCCGGGATCACGACGCCGAGATCGGCACCCAGTAACGCAACTTGCCGTTGCGTTCGTCCTCCAGCACACCGCCGTTCGCCTCGATCACCTTGCGCGACCCCTCGTTGTCGGTGTCGCAGGTGACCAGCACCGGGTCGATGCCGAGGTCGCGGCTCGTCGGCAGCGCCGCCGCCAGCATCGCCGTCGCGTATCCACGGCGCCGGGCGCTGGGGCGTACGTCGTAACCGATGTGCCCGCCGATCTCGAACAGGAACGGTGTCAGCCGGTGCCGGATCGCCAGCCGGCCCAGGTATTCCTCGCCTTCGACGTACCACAGCGTGGTGGAGGGTACGAAGCCGTTCGGCCGCGGTGTCTCCTCCCGCGCCGCCGCCCGCAGGTCCGCGACGTAGGCGGCGAAGCCGTCCGGCGTCGACCACACCGCGGCGTACTCCCGGAACTCCCGGCCGATCATGGAGTTGTCCTCCAGCGTGCCGCGTCCCTCGGTGAGGAACTCCTGCATGGCTTGGAGGAAGGAGACCCGCACGGTGGGTGTCGGCGTGACCAGATCAGGCATGGCGCCCATTGTGACGCGTGTGTAATCGCCGAAGACTAGGGTGCCCGTATGGGTAAGGAACCGCGGGTACTCGGGATCGTGTTGGCCGGCGGCGAGGGCAAGCGCCTCATGCCTTTGACAGCTGACCGTGCCAAACCCGCCGTGCCCTTCGGCGGCACCTACCGGCTGATCGACTTCGTACTCTCCAACCTCGTGAACGGCGGCATCCGCCGACTTTGCGTACTGACGCAGTACAAGTCGCATTCGCTGGACCGGCACGTGTCGCTGACCTGGCGGATGTCCACGCTGCTCGGCAACTACGTCACGCCGGTTCCCGCCCAGCAACGTCTCGGCCCGCGGTGGTACCAAGGCAGCGCCGACGCGATCTTCCAGTCGCTGAACCTCATCTACGACGACCGGCCGGACTACGTCGTCGTGTTCGGCGCCGACCACGTTTACCGGATGGACGTCGAGCAGATGGTCGACGCGCACATCGCCGGCGACGCGGGCGTCACAGTGGCCGGCATCCGGATGCCGCGCGACCAGGCGTCGGCGTTCGGCGTCATCGAGACCCACGAGGACGGCCGCTCGATCCGGGCGTTCCTGGAAAAGCCCGCCAACCCGCCCGGCCTGCCGGGCAGCCCGGACGAGACGTTCGTGTCGATGGGCAACTACGTCTTCACCACCGACGTGCTGCTGGACGCGCTGCGCATGGACGCCGACGACGAGGGCTCCGTCCACGACATGGGCGGCAGCATCATCCCGATGCTCACCGACAAGGGCGAGGCGCAGGTCTACGACTTCGCCGACAACGACGTGCCGGGTACGACGGACCGCGACCGCAGCTACTGGCGCGACGTCGGCACGCTCGACTCCTACCACGAGGCCCACATGGACCTGTTCTCGATCGAGCCGATCTTCAACCTCTACAACACCCAGTGGCCGATCTTCACCAGCTTCCCGCAGCTGCCCGGCGCCAAGCTGGTCGAGGGCGGGCAGGCGACCGAGTCGATCCTGTCGATGGGCTCGATCATCGCCGGCGCCCGGGTGGACCAGTCCGTCCTGTCGCCGGGTACTCGCATCCTGCGCGGCGCCGAGGTGAGCAGCGCGGTGATCCTCGACGGCACCGTCGTGGGAGAGGGCGCGGTGGTCAGGCGCGCCATCCTGGACAAGAACGTCGTGGTGCCGGACGGCGCCCGGATCGGCGTCGACCCCGAACACGACCGGGCCCGCGGCTTCACGGTCACCGACAGTGGCATCACCGTGCTGGGCAAGGGCCGGCGGATCCCCGACAACTAGGACAGGGCCAGAAGCGACCGGCGACCGGTCAGGGGCGCTTGGTCGCGCAGAGGAGACCGTCGCCGGCCGCCAGCAGCACCGGAACCACCCGGTCGTCGTCCAGGACCCGCTTGCCGAGCTCGCGGATCGTGACCGTCACCGGATCACGCTGCGCCGGGTCGGCCACCCGGTCGTGCCACAGCGTGTTGTCGATGGCCACGACGCCGCCGGGACGCAGCAGGCGCAGCGCCTCCTCGTAGTACTCGGCGTACTCGTTCTTGTCCCCGTCGCAGAAGACGAGGTCGTAGGCACCGTCGGTGAGGCGGGGGAGCACGTCCAGGGCGCGGCCGGTGATCAGCCGGGTGCGCTGGGAGGCGATCCCGGCGTCCAGGAACGACTCCCGCGCCAGCCGCTGGTGCTCGGCCTCCACGTCGACGCTGGTGAGCGTGCCGTCGGGGCGCATGCCGCGCAGCATCCAGATGCCGGAGACCCCGCAGCCGGTGCCGATCTCGACGACGGTCCGGGCGCGGAGCACGGAGGTGAGGAACCGCAGGGCCGCCCCGCCACCTTGTCCGATGGGGCTCGCCCCGACCTCGGCGGCGCGCGCCCTGGCCTTCGCGAGCACGTCGTCCTCGGCGACGAAACCCTCGGCGTAGGCCCAGGTGTCGGGCTTCATCGTGGAGATAACTGCCTCCTTGGTGGCACGGCGCGCACGGCTGGGCGGCGCGTCGTTCGCGAAGATCCGGTTCGGGTGGAAGCCTAGTCCCATCTCGTCCGGAATCCGTCTCCAACGCCTGGTCAGGACGGATTCGGTCGTGGTTCGGTCGTGGTTCGGTCGTGGTTCGGTCGTGGTTCGGTCGCGGTCGTTCGGGGTTCGTCCGTGGTTCGGTCGCGAGCGAGCGCATTCGGGTGGCGATCGGTGACGAGAGCGTGACCTGTCGGACACATCCGACCGGCACCCTGAGACCCGGTAAGGGACAAACCCTGAGGTCCCCGAAGATAAGAAGGGGCTAAGACCAGGGGTGGATCCGAGACGTTTTGGCAGACCCGCGGGGACAATGGGAGGGCACCGCCGGACTGCGGCGGGGTGTCGCCCGCTCCGTGCGGGCCGACGGAAGGACGATACCGCGGCGGGAGCGCCCCGGCGGCGGTGGAAGTTGGGGGAGGTGGTCCGATGGCCGACAATCTCGCGGGCACGGTGCCGGCAGAGACGTGGACGCCTCCGTCCTGGGACGAGATCGTCCGTACGCACTCCTCGCGGGTCTACCGGCTCGCATACCGGCTGACAGGCAACCGGCACGACGCCGAGGACCTGACCCAGGAGGTCTTCGTCCGGGTCTTCCGGTCGCTGTCCACCTACACGCCAGGCACCTTCCAGGGCTGGCTGCACCGCATCACCACCAACCTCTTCCTCGACCTGGCCCGCCGCCGCCAGCGCATCCGCTTCGACGCGCTGCCCGACGACGCCCCCGAGCGGCTCCCCGGTTCCGAGCCCAGCCCGGCCCAGGCCTACGACGACCGCCACCTCGACGCCGACATCCAGGCCGCACTGGAGGCGCTTCCCCCGGAGTTCCGGGCGGCGGTCGTCCTGTGTGACATCGAGGGTCTGTCGTACGAGGAGATCGCGGCGACGCTCGGCGTCAAGCTGGGCACGGTGCGCAGCCGGATCCACCGCGGCCGGTCGCAGCTGCGGGAGGCGCTCGCCCACCGCATGCCGCAGCGCCGGCTCGAGCCGGGTGCGCCGGCCACCGCCGCGGCCGCCACCGCCACCATCTCCGACATCTCCGACATCGCCGACGTCACCCCCACCGCCGGGTCCGCCGGCACGGCCGACACCGCCGAAAGGACGGTCACCGCCGAAAGGACCTCCTGGTGACCCACGACCGTGCCGTCCTGTCCGCACTGGTCGACGGGGAGCTCGACCACGAGGCCCGCGACCAGGTACACGCCCACCTCGCCCACTGCGCGGAGTGCCGTGACGCCGTGGACGCCGAACGCCGGGTCAAGTCACTCCTGTCCGGGATGCCCGCACCGACGCCGTCGGCATCCCTGGAGGCCGGACTGCTCGCGATGGCCGAGTCGGCCGGCGCGCGCGGGGAGGACACTGCACGTCTGCCGCTCGGGTCCGTGGCCGGCCCTGCCTCGCGCGGCCTCCCTCGTCCGCCCGTCCATACCGGTGCCCGGGTTCCGGCCCGCACGCCGCGGCTCGGCCCGTCCGCCGCGCACCGTCCGCCCGGCCAGCCCGGCACCCGCCGGCCACGCCGGGACGGCCATCCCGGCGGACGTTCCCGTCGTCGGCTCACCGTCGGCGTCGCGGGCGCCGCGGCGTTCGCGACGATGACGTTCGTGGTGGCGTTCGCCGCCGGCGGGCAGCCGAAGGACCCACCGGCGAGCGTGGTGCCGCCGGTGCAGCGGTACGCCGTCGACCACGCAGGCTCCGCGGCCGAAGTCCCGTTGTCCGACCCCGGTGCCGCGACCGCTTCCTTCGATCGGGGGCTCCTCGCGCCAACGGCCGGGCGGTGACGCCATGTCGATCCGCCCTTGGCGGCCGGCGCTGACGATCCGGTCGCGGCCGCCCCGGCCACCGTCGTTCCGCCCGCCGTCGACCGCCTCGGTACGCCTGCTGGTGGTGGCGGTCGTCGTCGGCGTGCTGCTGGCCGCCGCCCTGCCGTCCGGGTCCGCCGCCGGCGGCGCCCGCGGGGTGCGGGATCCCCGGGCGATGCCGCCTGGATCACCCAGCGCCCCCGACGACCCTCAGGCGCTGCGGCTGCTGCGCCGCGCGGTGACGGCCGAACACCAGGTCGCCTACCGGGGTACGCAGTTCGTGGCCGTCTGGTCGCCGGCCGCGGACAGCTCCGAGCTCGTCGACGTCGCCAACCTCCCCGGTCAGGGAACCACCCTCGCCGGGCGGGGCGGCGACTCCCCGTCGGCGTTCGTGGACCGCTCCGCGGATCCGGGGTCGGACGGGTCGGTGGCCTCCGGTGACCACGTGGGGAGCCTCGGCCTGCTCACCGGCGCCTACCAGCTGCGGCTCGCGGCGCCCGGCCACTCAGCTGGGCGTACGACCGACGTGGTGGAGGCGGTCCGCGCCGACGGTGCGGTCGCGGCGCGGTTCTGGCTCGACCAGCACACCGGCGTTCTGGTGCGCCGGGAACTCTACGACCACGACGGAGCGCCGGTGCGCGCCAACGCGTTCGTCGACCTGGACTTCGGACCCGCGCCCGCGGCCCGCGGGTCCGGTGAGCAGTCCGCGCGGGCGACGTCGCGGCCGGTGCCCGACGACGGACCGGTCGTGGCGGTGGCCGACTACCCCCGGCTGGCCGGGGAGGGCTGGAACTGCTGCGAGCACCGGCTGGGCTCCGGCCCCTCCCTGCGAGACGTACGCCGGTCCGGTGACGGTGCCACGATCCACCTGTCCTACACCGACGGCCTGACCAGTACGTCGGTGTTCGAGCAGCGAGGTGACCTGGACGAGGCGGGTATGCGCGGTTTCACCAGGCGTACGACGGACGCCGGTGACGTCTACGTGAAGTACGGCCTGTCGTCGTACGCCGTCTGGGCCGCCAACGGTCTGGTTTACACGGCGGTGTGCGATACGCCGCAGGGGTTGGATGCCGTACTTGTGGCATTTCCGCGCGGCCGAGTGACCACCACAGGACCTGCCCTGACGCAACGACTGGACCGCGGCGCCACCAGGATGGTGTCCTGGTTGAATCCCTTCGACTGACGAGGTGTGGGGCGCGCCGGGCGCTTCGCGGGGTTCGACGAGGGAGGGGTGGGGCCGGCATGACCGAGCGCGGCGATGCGTACGAAGGCGGACGAACCTCCCCGGGGGCCCACTCGCAGGCGCCCCGGTCCGAACAGCCGCCGCAGTGGTCGGCGCGACCGTCCCAGCAAGCCCAGCCAGATCCCCACGCCCAGCCGAATCCCTACGCCCAGCAGCCCTCGCCGCAGTCCCAGCCGCAGTCGTCCCAGCAGGCCCAGGCCTCCCCGCAGGCGCCCGCGCCGTGGTTCGCGCCACCGCACCACCAGCCCGGTCCGCCCGGCGTCCCGCCGCAGCGCACCACCCGGTTCCCCGGCTACCCCACCGAGCGACCCGACTTCGAACCCCCGCCGCAGTGGGCACGCCCGGGCGCCGGCAACGGCGTGCACCGGGGCGAGCCGGCGTTCGCGCCGTCTCCCACCGACCCGGCGGGCCGCGGCGGCGTCCGCGAACGACTGCCGCGACGCAACGTCCTGATCGTGGTCGGTGTCGTCCTCGCCCTGCTCGCGGCGACGCTCGGCGCGACGGCGGGAGTGCTGGCCACGCTGCGCTGGGGCCCGGCGCTGATCACCAGCGATTCCAACGCCCCGGACGACAACCTCGGCTCGAAGGGATCGGCGTTCCCCAAGCCGGAGAGCGTCGCCAACGTGGCCAGGGCGCTGCTGCCCAGCGTGGTGCAGATCTCGGTGACCGCCGCGCAGGGACGGGCCACCGGCTCCGGATTCGTCCTGCGCGACGACGGCTACATCCTGACCAACAACCACGTGGTGGCCGCGGCGTCTGGTGGCACCGGGATCAAGGTCACCACGAACGACGGCCAGGAGGCGACCGCCAGCGTGGTGGGCCGCAGCCCGGCGTACGACCTCGCGGTGATCCGGGTCAAGGGCATCCGCAACCTCAAGGCGGTCGCGCTCGGTAACTCCGACAAGGTGCGGGTCGGTGAGCCGGTGGTCGCGCTGGGCTCCCCGCTCGGCCTGGCCGGCACGGTCACCAGCGGCATCGTCAGCGCGCGCAACCGTCCGGTCACCGCCGGCGGCGGACAGAGCGAGATGTCGTTCATCAACGCCCTGCAGACAGATGCGGCGATCAACCCCGGCAACTCCGGCGGCCCGCTGGTCAACCTGCGCGCGGAGGTGATCGGGGTCAACTCCGCGATCGCGACGATCAGCCAGCGCAGCCCGTTCAGCGGCAGCGATGAGCAGGGCAGCATCGGGCTGGGCTTCTCCATCCCGATCGACCAGGCCCGCCGGACCGCCGACCAGATCATCAAGACCGGCCACGCGGTGTACCCGGTGGTCGGCGCGGTCGTGGACGTCAACCACCAGGGCCCCGGTGCCCGCATCGGCGAGATCCAGGCGGGAAGTGCCGCGGCCAGGGCGGGCCTGCAGAAGGGCGACGTGGTGAAGGTCATCAACGGCCATCGGGTGACCGGGGCCGACGACCTGATCGTCCAGATCCGCAGCCACCTGCCCGGCCAGCGGGTGGAGATCGTCTACAACCGGGGTGCCGAGGAACACAAGGTGATCGTCACTCTCGGTCAGGAGACCGGCTGACCGTACGCCGGTCAGTTCGGCGCTGCTCCTGAACCGGTCACCGCTCCGCGCCACCCGCTCCGACCCCCGCTCCGGTCGCCCGGCGCCGGCCGCCGGCGGGGGAGGCGATGATGGCCGGGGCTGGACCGGCCTGCCGGGCCCCGCGCGGAGATCAGCAAGGGAGGTTACTCTGGCCCCGTGTTCGACATCGGCGCTCCGGAGCTCATCGTCCTGGCGATCGCCGCGCTGTTCATCTTCGGGCCCGACCGGCTGCCCGACATAGCGCGGCAGGCCGCGCGTGGCATCCGGCAGGTGCGGGGCATGGCCAACAACGCCCGCCGGGAGCTGTCCCGCGAGCTGGGGCCGGAGTTCGAGGATCTCGACATCGCCGACCTCAACCCCCGCAACTTCGTCCGCAAGCACGTTCTGTCCGGCCTGGACGAGGACGACCTGCGCATCGACCGCGACCTCGACCTGCGCGACGACCTGCGGGTCGACACCGAGTCCAGGAGCAGTCGCAACGGGACGAGCAACGGCACCGTCGACGACCACGACGACTGGGCCACGGACTCCACCAACGGCCACCACTCCGACATCGACGCGGACTCCGTAGACTCCGGTACCGACTCCGGTACCGACTACGACGCGGACTCCGCCATGGACCCGGTGGACGGCTCGGTGCACGTCGACGACCCGGACAGCGATGCGGACGGCGCGGACGACCTGCGCAACGGACCCGGCGCCGCTGACACCGACCTCACCGACGACGGGGAGAACACCGACGACGGAGAGCCGGCCGGGTCGAAGACCGAACGCCGTCCGGTCTTCGACCTCGAGGCGACCTGAGCGCGGAGCCGTCGGCCGCTGTCAGCGCGCGGTCGGGGTGAGCCCCAGCGAGCGTCCCACCAGGCTGGGCCGGCGGTCGGCGAGCTGCTTCGCCAGCCCGGAGAGCACGTCCGACGCCGCCGCACCGGGATCGTCGAGCACGACCGGACGACCGGTGTCGCCACCGGTACGCAGCCGCGGGTCCAGCGGGACCTCCGCCAGCAGCGGCACGTCGTAGCCGAACCGCTCGCTCAGAGTGGCCGCCACCCGCGCACCTCCGCCGGTGCCGAACACATCGATCCGGTGGCTCGGTCCGCAGTGCGGGCACGGCAGCCAGGACATGTTCTCCACCACACCGACGACCTTCTGGTTGAGCATCGAGGCGATCGTCCCGGCGCGCTCGGCCACCTCGGCGGCTGCCTCCTGCGGGGTCGTCACCACCACGACGTCGGCGTTGGTGAGCTGCTGGCCCACGGAGATGGCCATGTCGCCGGTGCCCGGGGGCAGGTCGAGCAGCAGGACGTCGAGGTCGCCCCAGTAGACGTCGGACAGCATCTGGCCGAGGGCCCGGTCCAGCATCGGGCCACGCCAGGCGACCACGTGCTGACGGCCGGGCTTGAGCATGCCGATGCTCATCACCTTCACGTCGTACGCCGGCACCGGCATGATCATCTCTTCGACCCGGGTGGGCCGCTGGTCGGCGATGCCCACCATGGCGGGAACGGAGTGGCCGTACACGTCGGCGTCCAGCAGCCCGACCTTCAGGCCCTGGGCTGCCATGGAGGCCGCGAGGTTGACCGTCACCGAGGACTTGCCGACGCCGCCCTTGCCGGAGGCGATGGCGTAGATGCGGGTGAGGGAGTCGGCGCGGGCGAAGGGGTTCTCCTTCGCCGGTGCGTTACCGCCGCCGCGCAGGCGGCCCTGCAGCTCCTGCCGCTGCTCGGCGCTCATCACGTCGAGGGTGACCTCGACGTCGCGTACGCCGGGCACGGCCGACAGCGCCTTGGTGACGTCGCGGGTGAGCGTCTCGCGCATCGGGCAGCCCGCGACGGTCAGCAGAACGGTGACCTCCGCGGTGCCGTCCGGGCGTACCTGCACCGACCGGACCATGCCGAGCTCGGTGATCGGCCGGCGGATCTCGGGGTCGAGGACGCCGCCGAGGGCAGCGTGGAGTTGTTCCTGGTTGGGCGCCATACCTCGATGCTACGGGCTGCCGTCCCGGCCGCTTCGCCCCCGGGACCGTGATGTACGCGACGTCTGCCCGCCCGCCGGCCCTGGCCGGGCCCCGGTGTCGGCGCCCAGGTGGTCGCCGTCACCGTCGTGCAGGTCCTCCAGGTCGGTGAGCAGCGAGCGCAGCTCCGAGCGCAGGAAGTCGCGGGTGGCCACCTCGCCGACAGCCAGCCGCAGCGAGGCGACCTCGCGGGCGAGGAACTCGATGTCGGCGCGGGTGCGGACGTTCATGTCGCGGTCCTGGTCGTACTGCACCCGATCGCGGGCCTCCTGGCGGTTCTGGGCCAGCAGGATGAGCGGTGCGGCGTAGGACGCCTGGGTGGAAAAGAACAGGTTGAGCAGAATGAACGGGTACGGGTCCCAGTGGAGCCCGAACAGCCCGACCAGGTTGATCGACACCCAGATGATCACGAAGACCGTCATGTACGCGATGAACCGGGCGGTCCCCATGAACCTCGCGAAAGTCTCGGCGAACCGCCCGAAAATCTCCGGGTCGTAGTGGGGACGGAACGCCCGCGCGGGAGCCCTGGGGGTGTCCAGCCGCCGCCGGTCCCGCCTGGTGCCGCCGGACTCCCGGAAGCGGCGTTCGGCCTCGGTGCGCAACTCCTCGTTGTGCTGGTCGGTCTCGCGCTGGCGGTCGGTCTCGCGCTGGCGTTCGCTCTCCTTGCGGCGCTCGTCGTCGCGGCGGCGCTCGCTGGCCCGCCGGCGCTCGAGCGCCCGGCGGCGTTCCAGGGCCCGGCGGCGCTCGCTGTCGTGTGCGTGCTCGGGCTCGCGGGACTCCTCACCCGCCACGGCTCACCTCCGCGAACCGCTCGCGCCAGTCGTCGGGCAGCAGGTGGTCGAGGACGTCGTCGACGGTCACCGCGCCGAGGAGCCGGCCGGACTCGTCCACCACGGGCGCGGCTACGAGGTTGTAGGTCGCGAGGTAGCTGGTGACGTCCTCAAGCGACGCCTGCGGCCTGATGGCCTCCAGGTCGGTGTCGAGCACACCGGAGATCAGGTCGGAGGGGCGTTCGCGCAGCAGCCGCTGGATGTGGGCGATGCCGAGCAGCCGGCCGGTCGGCGCCTCCAGCGGCGGGCGGCAGACGTAGACCATCGCCGCCAGGGCCGGTGTCAACTCCGGGTTGCGCACCTGGGCGAGGGCGTCGGCGATCGTCGCGTCCGGAGGGAGGACGACCGGGCTGCTGGTCATCAGGCCGCCGGCGGTGTGTTCCTCATACGTCAGCAGGCGCCGGACGTCCTCGGCCTCCTTCGGCTCCATCAGCCGCAGCAGGTGGTCGGCGGTCTCCTGGGGCAGCTCGGCCATCAGGTCGGCGGCGTCGTCGGGGGACATCTCCTCGATGACGTCGGCGGCGCGTTCGACGTCGAGCGCGCCGAGGATCTCCACCTGGTCGTCCTCGGGCAGCTCCTCCAGGACGTCGGCCAGGCGCTCGTCGGCCAGCGCCGAGGCCACCTCCAGACGCCGCTTGGGCGTCAGGTCGTGCAGAACCGCCGCGAGGTCCGGTGGGCGCATGCTCTCCAGCGTCGCCAGCAGGTGGGTGGCGCCCTGGGCCTCCTCGACGATGCCGAGGCCGGTGACCGCGTCCCAGTCGACGACCGACGTCTGCCCACGGCGCCCGAACCGCTTGCCCCGCTTGAGGATCGCGACCTTGGTCACCTGCCAGTCGCGGGCCCGGGACGCCTCGATGCCGAGGTCGATGACGGTCACGTCCTCGCCGGTCTCGCGCAGGGTCACCGTACGGTCGAGGAGCTCACCGAGCACCAGGGTCTCGGTCTGGCGCTGCTGGAACCTGCGCATGTTGACCAGGCCGGTGGTGACGATCTGCCCGGCGTCCATGCTGATCACCCGGGTCATCGGGAGGAAGATCCGGCGTCTGCCGAGCACCTCGACCACGAGGCCGAGCACCCTCGGCGGCTGGTTGCGCGGGCGCAGCATGACCACGACGTCGCGCGCCTTGCCCACCTGGTCACCACGGGGGTCGAAGACCACCGCCGAGGCCAGCTTCGCGACGAACACCCTGGTGGGGGTACCACTCACCACTGGACCTACCCCTTTCGTCGCCAGGGTCAGGCTAACGTCCCCGGCGCCCTGAGGAGAGCGAGGTGGCGGGCGGGCTCGCTCAGGACAGCCGCGGGCTGTGGCGGGGGCGTTTGTGCACCACCCAGGGGAGCCGGCCGGTGGTGGTCGCGGGGCTGCCGGGCGGGCTCGCGGCCATCCGGTCACCGGGCATCCTCCCCGGCTCCTCCAGCACCTCACCGCTGGGCACGAGCCGGACGATCACCGTGGTCCGTGCCCAGCGGGCAGGGAGGTCGGCGGCGTCGACGGCGTTCAGCCGGTCACCGCGCAGCAGGCGTACGGCCTGGTCCCACTCCTGGGTGCCGGGATCGAGCCGGAGTACGCCGGCGCGCCAGGTGACCAGCCGGGCGCCGGAGTCCTTGGAGCGGCAGGTCACGGTGGCCTCGGTGGCGTCGCCCAGGCCGGGCAGGGCCTGCTCGGGCCGCGCCGGCGGGTGCTCGCCTGCCTGCTCGGACGGCTCGGACGGCTCGGCGGCTTCGGCCACGACGTACGCCGCGCCGTCGGACCAGACGTGCCAGGCCGGGCGTGGCCGGTCCAGGCTCGGGTAGGAAATCCACAGCAGCGACGAGCGACGGCAGGCCTCCTCGACCAGCGCGTCGCGTACCGCCCGGTCGGCGTCCACGCGCTCGGCGTTCACCGGCTCGGTGTGCCCGGCGCGCTCGGCGTCACTCATGGGGTGAGGTTCTCACACGCGCGCCTTCTGGTGGCACCACGTCGCATCAGTCGCATCACGTCGCACCCCACCGCGCGGCGATGAGTTCTGCCGGCCGGGCCTGTCCTACCCGTGACGACTACGGCAGGGAGAGCGCTCAGATGTGTCCGTTGTGTATTGCCACCGTGGGGTTGATGGTTTCCGGCGCGGCCGCGTTCGTACGTAAGGCGCGGGCGAGAAGCGAGCAGGAGCTCGACGCCGACCGGCGCGAGGGGGACACCCGAGACACCCGAGACACCCGGGACAGCCCCGTGACGGTGTGACGTCGGCCCGCCCCGCGGCTCACAGCCAGCCGTTGCGCTTGAAGTAGCGGTGCAGGCCGAAACAGATCGTCACGATGAGCACCAGGAGGACGTAGTAGCTGTAGTGCCACTGCGTCTCCGGCATGTAGCTCGAAGTTCATGCCGTAGATCCCGGCGATCATCGTCGGCACCGCCAGCGATCGCCACCCAGGCGGAGATCTTGCGCATGTCCTCGTTCTCGGCGACGGTGAGCTGGGCCAGGCCCGCCTGCAGGATCGAGGTGAGGAGCTCGTCGAACGCCGGCACCTGCTCGCGCACCCGGGCGAGGTGGTCCTCGACGTCGCGGAAGTACTCCCGGATCTCCGGTGCCACCAGCCGCACGCGGGCGCTCTGCCAGCTGGCGCAGCGGTCCGCGCCAGCGGGGCGACCGTGCGCTTGATCTCGAGCACCTCGCGCTTGAGCTGGTAGATCGCGTTCGACGTTGCGGGCGCCGCGGGCGGAGAAGACCGAGATCTCGATCTCCTCGATGTCGTCGCTGGAGCCGGTCGACGACGGCGAGGTAGTCGTCGACCACCCGGTCGGCGACGGCGTGCAGCACCGCGCTCGGCCCGTGCCGCAGCTGGTCGGGATCGTCCTCGAGCTGGCGCCGCACCCGCCCGAGCTCGCTGTGCCGACCGTGCCGGACCGTGACCACGAACTCCGGTCCGACGAACACCATCAGCTCACCGGTCTCGACCACCTCGCTGGCGGCGGTGAACGTCCTCGTGCCGGCAGTAGCGCAGCGTCTTGAACGACCGACGAACAGCGAGTCGCCGTACCTCTCCAGCTTCGGTCGCTGGTGGGCGGTCACGGCGTCCTCCACCGCGAGCGCGTGCAGGTCGAACTCCTCGGCGATCCCGGCGAGCTGGTCACCGGTCGGCTCGAACAGGCCGATCCAGACGAAGCCGACGCCTGCACGGGCGCGCTCCACCGCCTCGGTGTAGGAGCCGAGGTCGTCCTGTCGCCTGCCGTCGCGGTAGAAGGCCCAGTCGACGACGGCGGTACGGGGAGTGTCCGTGCGCGGGCTGCTCAGGTGAGCGCTCAGCTGGGAGTCGGGCCGGCGGCGGATGGCGCGCATCATGGCGCGGGCGCGGCGTCCGCCGAGGACGGCGTTGCGGTGGTCACGAACACCGGGCAGGGCCATGACAGGCACCTCCTTGTCCCGAACTGGTCCCGGGCTGGTCCCGAACTGATCCGACAGGTCCTGAACGAGGGCCGGACGGTGGGCAAACGGATTCGTCCACCTGTGGTGGACGGCGGACGTCCTCCGTGGCCGGAGCTGCCGGGCGGGCCGGGTCGAACCGTGTCTAGCGCGGCACGGTCGGCGGGCGACGGAGGACGCGGGTACTGCACGGACAGGCAGGTTTCACCCGAGCACCTCCTTCACGCCGGGCCCTCGCGAGGGCGGGACCACCTCGAAGGTCGCACACAACTGCGTCCACAGTGCTCAAGACGAAGCAAAAACGGACATTCGCCAGTGTTCACGGCGACCGACGGACAGGGTATCAGCGGCAAACCGGAAGACGGCGCGCATCCTCGAAGGCTCGAGGGGCATCCTCAGGGGAGCGCGAGACCAGTGGGTCCGGAGCAGACTGGTCACAGCGAGATCCACCCGGTCCAGTGGCCGTGGACGACCAGCCCAGCGACAAGCCCAGCGACAAGCCCAGCGACAAGCCCAGCGACAAGCCCAGCGACCAGCCCAGCGACCAGCCCAGCGACAAGCCCAGCGACCAGCCCAGCGACAAGCCCAGTGAGTAGCCCAGCGACGACGAGGGGTTCCCATGCGCACCACGCCGAGACCACTGCCGGAGTTGCCCACCGGCGTACCCGTCGGGTCCTACCAGACCTACGCGGAGGCACAGCGGGCCGTCGACTTCCTGTCCGACAACAAGTTCCCGGTGGAGAACGTCTCCATCGTCGGCAACGACCTGCGGCTGGTCGAGCGGGTGACCGGCCGGCTGACCGAGGGGCGCGCGATCGGGGTCGGAGCCGCGGGCGGCGCCTGGTGGGGCCTGTTCGTCGGCATCCTGCTCAGCCTGTTCGCCCCGCGCGGCGCCAACACCGTTCTGCTGCTCATCTTCGGCATCGTGATCGGCGTGATCTTCGGGATCATCTTCGGCTGGATCGGCTACCGCGCGACCGGCGGCCAGCGTGACTTCACCTCGATGACCCAGGTGGTCGCGGGTACGTACGACGTGATCTGCAAGGCCGACCACGCCGAGGACGCCCGGCAGCTGCTGGCCAGGCTCGCTCTCCAGCGGGGTGAGCTGTGAGGCGCGTGTGAGCTCCCGGCAGCCCGAGCTGTGGCTGGCCCGCCACGGCGAGACCGAGTGGAGCCGGGACGGACGCCATACGGGGAAGACGGACCTGCCGCTGACCGAGGCGGGCGAACGTGCCGCCTGGGCGCTCGGCGACCGGTTGGCCGGAACGTCGTTCGACCTGGTGGTCACCAGCCCGCTGGCGCGCGCCCGGGACACCGCCCGGCTGGCCGGCTTCGGTGACCGTGCCGTGGTCGAGCCGGACGTCCGGGAATGGGACTACGGCGAGTACGAGGGACGGACCACTCCCGACATCCGTACCGAGGTGCCGGGATGGACCGTATGGAAGGACCCGGTGCCCGGCGGGGAGTCCGCCGAGCAGGTCGGTGCCCGTGCCGACCGGGTGATCGAGCGGATCCGCGAGGACGTGGCCGAACGGGCGCTGATCGTCGCTCACGGGCACTTCCTGCGGGTGCTCGGCGCGCGCTGGATCGGCCTGTCACCGCGTGACGGCGCGCATTTCCTGCTCGACGTGGCGACAGTGAGCGTGCTCGGCTGGGAACGCGAGACCCCGACGTTCGACCGCTGGAACTCCTGACGACGTGAGCGGCCGGACGCGGCTCACAGGTTCCAGGCGAGGAAGCGGAGCTGCTCGGGCGCCATCCGGCGCCAGTAGCCGACTGTGTGCGCGCCCGGCTGGAACCCGCCGGCCGGTCGCGGTGTCAGTCCGCCGACGAACTGCTTGGTCGCCGGTGCGAACGGGTCGTCGCGACCGCAGTCGAACCGCAACCGAAGCCCCGCGAGTGGACGCTGGTCGGCGAACACATCGTTGGCGGCGAAGTCGGTGGGCCCGTCGAACGCGCCGGGCCGTACCTCCGCCCACTTCCGCCACAGCGCGGGACTGACGACGGCCGCCGCACCCACCAGGTCCGGATGCGCCGCGGCGAGCAGCAGCGCACCGAAACCACCCATCGACCAGCCGAACAGGCCGATCCGGTCCGTGCGCAGCCCGCGCTGTGCCAGCCGTGGAAGCAGCTCGGTGAGGAGCATCTCCTGCGGGTCGTCGCCGTTGCGGCGGCGGTGCCAGAAGGTCGCGGCGCCACCGTCGACGGACACCAGTGCGAACGGCGTCCGCCAGTCCGCGACGGCCGCCGCCATGAAGCGGTCCAGGCCCAGCTCGTCGAACGCCGAGCGGTGGTCACCGCCGCGTCCGTGGAGCGCGAGTACGACCGGCAGCGCGGCGTCGGTGCGCGAGCCGGGTGGGTACGCCACGGTCCAGGCGACCTGGGCGCCGGCCCGGGCCGCGGAGGTGAAGGTGCCGCTGACCTCCGGGCCCGGCGCGACGTCGGGAACCACGCCGTTCTCGCCGGTGAGTCCGAGCGCGGTGTGCAGCATGGTCCGGCCGGGCACCAGCCCGGACTCGACCAGCCCCCCACCGGCGGCGCCGGCGGCGAGAGTTCCGATGCCGGCGGACAGGAACGAGCGGCGACTCGGTGGCATGCGCGCAATCGTGGCATGACCACTCAGGCCATGATCACCCAGGCAAACCCGGGACACCCGGCCGAAGGCGGCCACCTGCGGTCGCGGTCAGGGCGGTTGGCGACCTCGGCCGGAACGCGCTCGGGGGCTCAGTCCAGTACGCCCCAGTCGCGCAGCGCCTCCAGCAGTCCCGGCGTGGTGGGCAGGCCCGCCAGCTCCGCCGGGCTCACCCAGCGGGCGTCGGCCGCGTCGTCGCCCGCCCGCGGCGCCTGGCCCGGCGTGGTCGCCGTACACACGTAGTCGAGGATCAGGTAGGTGACGCCGCCCGGTCCGGGCCGCTCCACCGAGCCGAGCAGCCGTCCGGCGACGACGGACAGGCCGGTCTCCTCGGCCACCTCGCGCACCACTGCCGCCGGGGCGGACTCACCCGGCTCCATCCGGCCGCCGGGCAGTGACCAGCGGCCGGCCTCCGGGGGCCGGCCGCGGCGTACCACCAGCAGGCGGTGCTCCTCGTCGCGGACCACCGCACCCACGCACAGCACCCTCCGCAGGTCCATTCCTCCAGGCTAGGGTCGGCCCTGATCCGCAGGACAGACCCTAGAGGTGGTCGGCGTACGACACGTCCGAACGACCCTTGACGCACGAAGCCGGAACGGGGACCGTCGTACCCATGAAGGGCGATCCCGTATGCCCGAGATGCCGCCGGGCAGTGCGCGCCCCGTCGGCCTGGGCCGACCGGTGGACCTGTCCGGTGCATGGTGCGGTGCCCCCGCTGCAGCCGTTCGTCCAGCCCAGCGCCGACCTGGTGCGCTGGCTCGCCGCCCGTTCGAGGCTGCCGCTGTGGGTGCCGTGGCCCCTGCCGCACGCCTGGGTGATCACCGGCATCGGCCACGCCGGCAGTGACGTCGAGGGGGTCCGCGCCACCGTCGTGGCCTGTTCGGGCCCGAACCCGCTCGGCGGCGCCGGGGAGATGCTGCTGGTCGCTGAGGAGATGGGCGTCGGGCTGGGCACGGCGTACGCCGGCATGCAGGGCACCGACCCCGGCGGGCGAGTCGGCCGGGGAACTCCGCAGGCGAAGGTCGACGCCGACTCCCACCCGACGGCACTGTGGCTCGCCGACTCACCGCCGGACCGCGCGGTCTACGTCGGTGAGTCGGCCGCGTCGTGGCTGTGGCTGATCTTCCACCCCGACACCGCCGGCGCGCTGCTGCTGGAGCCGATCGAGCTGATGGACGTCCGCGCGCTCGGGCACGAGGTCGACCTGCTGCCGTACGGCGCCCTCACACCGAGGCTGCGCGAACCCTGACCGGCCGGGCGGTGGACCCGGGGGTCGCACACACCCTAGGGTCGGACCCGCCCGCACGATCCGCACTCCTCGCCCGCCGTCACACCGACGTGTTGCCGGGCATCCGTCGGCTGGAGATCCGGTGCGTCTCATCGACCTGCACACCCACTCGAACTGCTCGGACGGAACCGACCCGCCGGCCGAGCTCGTCCGCCGTGCCGCCGCTGCCGGCGTCGACGTCCTCGGGCTCACCGACCACGACACCTTCGCGGGCTGGGACGAGGCGCTTGCCGAGGCCGGCCGGCTGGGGGTCGGCCTGGTCCCCGGCGCCGAGGTGTCCTGCCGGCTGGGTGGGGTGAGCGTGCACATGCTGGCGTACCTCCCCGATCCCGGCGACGCGGAGCTCGGCCACACGCTCGCCCGGGTCCGTGAGGGCCGCAACGCGCGCGTGCCCCTCATCGTCGACCGGCTGCGTGAGCAGGGCATCGACCTGACCCCCGAGGACGTGGCCGAACAGTCGCGGGCGGCCACCTCGCTCGGGCGGCCGCACGTCGCCGACGCGCTGGTCGCACGCGGGTACGCACGGGACCGGCGGGAGGCGTTCGACCGGTGGCTGAGCGAGGGGAAGGCCGGGTACGTCACGCGGTACGCTCCGGACCCGGCCGAGGTGATCGGGCAGGTCCGCGCGGCCGGCGGCGTGTGCGTACTCGCTCATCCCCGTGGGCGATCCAGCCACCGGGTGCTCACCGACGAGGTCATCGCCGACCTCGCCCAAGCCGGGCTGACCGGCGTCGAGGTCGACCATCACGACCACGGTCCGCGGGTGCGGGAGCAGTTGCGTGAACTCGCGCATGCGCTGGACCTCGTGGTGACCGGCGCCAGCGACCACCACGGTGCCGGCAAGACCGACCACGACCTCGGCTGCTTCACCACCGGCGAGGAGGAGTTCGCCCGGCTGCTGGACCACGCGCGGTCGGCGGCGAAGCGATCCGGGCGGAAGGCACCGGCGCCGTACCTGCCCTGATTCGCAGAACTCCGTCACGGCGGCCGCCGTGACGGGCGGGCATCCGCCCTTGGGGGTGGGCCTTGGCAGGATGGCCGGATGAGCGCGATGGAGCAGCTGGGATTCGAGGCGATGCCGCGCCGGTTGTTCCGGGCGACGCCGACCAGGTTGGTGAGCTGGCTGGACTGCCCGCGCCGCTACCGGTTCACCTACCTCGACCGGCCCACACCGCCGAAGGGCCCGCCGTGGGCGCACAACAGCGTGGGCGCGAGCGTGCACACCGCGCTGGCATCCTGGTGGCGGCTTCCGGTGCAGGAGCGCACCCCTGTCGCGGCCGCCCGGATCGCCTGGCGAGCGTGGATAGACGAGGGCTTCCGCGACGACGCCCACAGTGAACGCTGGCGGATGCACGCGTGCCGGATGGTGGAGGAGTACGTCGCGCGGCTGGACCCGGCCGACGAACCCGTCGGCGTCGAGCGCACCGTCGCGCTCACCACGTCCACCCTCGCGTTGTCCGGACGCGTCGACCGCATCGACCTGCGTCCCGTCAGCGACCAGGGCTACACCGACGAGGACGACGTTGACGAAACCGAGGACACCGAGGATGTCGACGAAACCGAGGACGGCGAGGCGGGTGACGGCGCCGACGGCAACGACGACAGTGCTCTCGAACTCGTCGTGGTCGACTACAAGAGCGGCACTCGCGTGCTGACCACCGCCGACGCGCGGAGCTCGCTGGCACTCGCGGTCTACGCTGCCGCGACCGCTCGCACCCTGCGCAGGCCGTGCCGGAAGGTGGAGCTGCACCACCTCGCCTCGGGCACGGTCGTCGGCTGGGAGCACACCGAGGAGTCGCTGCGCCGGCACCTCCACCGGGCCGACCAGATGGGGGCGGAGGCGGCCCACGCCGAGCAGGCGTTCGCGCAGGGGCTGTCCGCGGCCGACCTCGACGAGGTGTTTCCACCCCGCCCGGGTCCGCTGTGCCAGTGGTGCGACTTCTCCGCACACTGCCCGCAGGGCCGCTCCGCCTACCCGGCCAAGCGCCCCTGGGACGCCCTGGACCCGAACGTCTGAGGCGCGACCGCCGAACCCCTGGTGGTGGGGAAGGTGCCGGGATTTGTCATCGTGGCCCGCTCGCACCGGCGTAGTGCGGCACCTACGGTATGTACATGGATCTGCTTCGCCTGTTGACCACACCGCGCAAGTTGCTCGGCGGTGCGACCGTCGCGTTGTCGGCGCTGGCGGCGGTGTGGGTGTTCGGGCAGAACGACGGCAGACTGCCGGCGGGTCTGGTGTTGTTGCTTCCGGTCGTCATCCTCAGCGTGCTGGCGTGGAAGCAACGCCGGGCCGGCCGCGGCTGGATCTACCTCTTCTTCGCGTGGGCGCTGGCCTTCGTGGCCTACGGCGCGTTGTTCCCAGGCGGGCTACGGCTGCCCGGCTGACCCCGCGCCGTCGCGGCGGAGGGAGTTCCAGTACGCCGTGAGCACGGCCGCCGTGGCGTCGGGCCGGTCCACCGCGGGGGAGTGACCCGCACCGTCGATCTCGTCTACCCGCGCCCGGAGCCGGTCGGCCATCTCGCGTTGTACGGCAGGGCTCCACGCGTCGTCGTCGACGCCGAAGGCGACCATCGTGGGTACGCCGGTCGCGGCGAGCTCGGCCACCAGGTCGGGCGCGTCGACGAGCTGGCGGGTGAACTCCGTGAGCGAGACCGGGTTGTTGGCGCGGAACCTGCGGGCGAGGAACTCCTCGATGTGCGCGGACTCCTCGGCGGCGCCGTTGCGCCGATCGAGCTCCCGCTTGGCGGCGTACACCGCTGACAGTCCCTGCGTCGGGATGGCTTCCGCCATCAGGGTGAGCAGCTGCGCCTGCGGGCCGCCCAGTCCGGCCGGTCCGGAACCGAGCAGGGTGAGCGAGGCGAACCCGTCCGGCTCGGCGAGCACCGCGGCCCGGGCGATCAGGCCGCCGAAGGAGTGCCCGACCAGGTGGACCGGGCCGTCGCCGACCGCCTCGGCCATCGCGAAGGCGTCCAGCCCGAGTGCGTTCAGGTCGTACGCCGACGGCTCGTCCGGCCCGGCGGTTTCGTACTGTCCGCGCTGGTCGACCGCCACCGCGCGGCGCCCGGTCCGGGCCAGCTCGGGCAGCAGCGACAGGAAGTCCTCCTTGCTACCGGTCCAGCCGGGCAGCAGCAGAGCCACCGAGTCGGGTGCGGCAGTACGCCCTTGCGCGGGTGTGGCTTCCAGTACGGCGAAGTCGCCTCGGGATGTGGCGAGCCGGGCGGAGCGGACACCCGCGGGCAAGTCGAGGAACCTCGGCGTGCTCATGGAACGTCACGCTAGCGTTGCCGAAGTCCGGTGCGGCGACAGGGCGTGAAATTGCGCCACATAAACGCACTAGGATGGGCGGCCCCCGTGATCTTCGCGGATTCCCGTTCCCCGTAAGGAGAGGTTCTGCCATGAGGCACGCCGCGTCGCGCGACCATCAGCGTCCGCGCACCCGGCTTCGCAGATGGCGGCTGCTGGCGGTGAGCGGATCGGCGCTCGTGGTCGCCGTCGCGCTCCTCGGTGCTGTCGGCCTACTGCCTCTCGGGGATGTCCGCATGGTCGCCTCGGCCGAGAACTCCGTGCTGGGGGACCGCTCGCGCCAGATCGCCGACCGTTCCCAGCGTGCGGCTGCCGGGCAGCCGACCGCATCCGTGCGGCCCGCTGCCACCCCGACGCCCAGCCGCACTCCGACCACCAAGCAGGCGCCGGCCGGAGTGGCCGACGCCACCGTGGCCCTGGACGCGGTGTCGGCGACCGTCGGCGACCCGATGCCCGCAGGCACCGGTGCGGGCAAGCGGGTGGTCTACTCGCTGTCCGGCAACCACGTGTGGCTGGTCGACGCGAACAACACCGTGCGCCGCACCTACCTCGTGTCGGGCACGAAGTTCGGCCAGGTCTCGCCGGGCAGCTACCACGTGCTGCGCAAGCGCCGGCACACCACGAGCTACGACGGCGCGGACCGGATGCAGTACATGGTGACGTTCACCGAAGGCAAGAATGCCGCGATCGGATTCCACGACATCCCGATCGTGATCTCCACCGGCAGGGCGATCCAGACCCGGCTGCAGCTCGGGCAGTCGCTGTCGGACGGATGCGTACGACAGGACCCGGCCGACGCGAAGGCGCTGTGGGAGTTTGCGCCCGTGGGCACCAGGGTCGTCGTTCTGCGCTAGGGCAGGTTCCCGGAACGGCCGCTTCGGCGTTCCGGCAGACAGATCCGCGGGCCGATCATCAGCCGGCCCGCGGTTTCTTGTTCAGTCGTTCTGCTCAGTCGGCGGTCGAGTCGGCGGAGCTGCCGGCAGTGCTCGTACCGCTCCCGTTGGCGTCCTCGCTGCCACCACTGCCGCCGCGCCGGCGGGTACGCGTACGACGCCGCCTCGGGGCGCTCGCGCCGGACTCGTCCGCGCCGGCGTCGGATCCGCCACCGGTCGTGCCGGCGGGCACCGCCTCGGCCTCGCCGGCATCGTCACCGCGTTCGGCGACCACCACACCGGCCCGGGTGCGCCGGCGTTGGCGGCTGCGTCGCGACCTCGGCCGGTCGCCGCTCTCCTCGTGTCCGTCGGACTGCCCAGGGGAGTGCCCAGAGGAGTGCCCAGCCGACTGTGCGGCGTCGGACGTACGGCCACGTCCGCCATCGCCGCCACCGGACCGCCGCCGCTCCCGCGAACGCCCACCCGAGTCGCGGCCACGCTCGCGGTCACCGGACCGGGTGTCACCTGAACGGGTGTCGCCCTTCGGGGCGCCGACCCGTCCGGTCACCTCCTTCGGAATGCCGAGGTCGGTGAACAGGTGGTCGGAGGTGGAGTAGGTCTCCACCGGCTCCTCGAACGGCAGCCCGAGCGCGTTGTTGATCATCTTCCAGCGCGTGAGGTCCGCCCAGTCGACGAACGTCACCGCGATGCCCGAGGCACCCGCACGACCGGTCCGGCCGATGCGGTGGACGTAGGTCTTCTCGTCGTCGGGGCAGGTGTGGTTGATGACGTGGGTGACGCCCTCGACGTCGATGCCGCGGGCGGCGACGTCGGTGGCGACCAGGACGTCGACCTTGCCCGAGCGGAAGCGTTCGAGCCCCTTCTCCCGGGCCACCTGGCCGAGGTCGCCGTGGATGGCGGCGACGGAGAACCCGCGGTCGGCCAGGTCGTCGGCCAGCCGCTGCGCCGCTCGCTTGGTCGTACAGAAGCACATCACCCGGCCGCAGCCCTCGGCCTGCAGGATCCGGGCGATCACCTCGGGCTTGTCCAGGTCGTGGCAGCGGTAGACGAACTGCGCCGTGGCGGGGACGGTCTGGCTCTCCTCGGCCGACTCGGCGCGGACGTTGATCGGGTGCCGCATGTGCCGCCGGGCCAACTGCACGATCGAACCGGGCATCGTGGCCGAGAACAGCATGGTCTGGCGCATCTCGTGCGTCTTGGCGATCAGCCGCTCGACATCGGGCAGGAAGCCCAGGTCGAGCATGCGGTCGGCCTCGTCCAGCACCAGCAGCTTGACGTGCGACAGGTCGAGGGCCCTGCGGTCGGCCAGGTCGAGCAGCCGGCCGGGAGTGCCGACGACGACCTCCACGCCCTCGGTCAGCGCGTCCAGCTGGGGCTCGTAGGCGACCCCGCCGTAGACGGTGAGGATGCGGGCGGCGCGGACCGACGCGGCGACCTTCAGGTCGGCCGTCACCTGGACCGCGAGCTCGCGGGTCGGGGCGACCACCAGTGCCTGCGGCTTGCCCGGTGCGTCCAGGTCGGCGAAGTCACGGTCGGCGGGTACGACGATCCGCTGCAGCAGCGGGACCCCGAACGCCAGCGTCTTACCCGTGCCGGTGCGCGCCTGAGCGATCAGGTCGGCGCCGGTGAGCGCGATGGGGACCGCCATCTCCTGGATCGGGAACGGCTCGGTGATCCCGACGTGCGCGAGGGCCTCGACGATGTTGGGCAGCGCGCCAAGTTCTTTGAAGGTCGTCAGAGCTTCTCGCCTCTTGGTTCGTCACACTCGGTGGTGTGCTGGATCTGGACTGTGCGCGTAGGGGTGGGGCTGCGACATCCGCGCGGCGGCCAGCAGATGATCATTGGCTGCCGGGACGGCTCCCCGCCACCGTGAGTCTATCCGCCACCACTTCCGTGCCCTTGACCAGGCGGCCAGACCGCGCTCGCGAGGCGGACGTGACCGCCCTGATCAGCACCACCGCCCGCTCACCCTTCGCCCACGCGAACCGACCATGATCCGCAGGACAGGCCCTAAGCTCGGCGCATGAGCGAGAGCCCGGAGAGTTCGCCTGCCCGCACGTCGTCCGCCGGGATCGCGGCCTACGACGACCCGGTCTACCGGCCCGCGGTGATCGACCTGCTCGGCGTACTCGCGTACGGCGAGCTGACCGCCTTCGAGCGCCTCGCGGACGACGCCACCCTGGCGCCCACGCTGGAGGACAAGGCGGAGCTGGCCGCCCTGGCGGTGACGGAGTTCCACCACTACGAACGCCTGCGCGACCGGCTGCGCGACCTCGGCGTCGAGCCGGTCCCGGCGATGCGGCCGTTCCAGGCGGCGCTGGACACCTTCCACCAGCACACCGCACCCGCCGACTGGCTGGAGGGGCTGGTGAAGGCGTACGTCGGGGACGGCATCGCGACCGACTTCTACCGCGAGGTGGCCGCCTACGTCGACGCCGACACCCGCGCCCTGGTGCTGGAGGTGCTCGAGAACACCGGGCACGCGGTGTTCGTGGTGGACCGGGTCCGCAAGGCGATCGCGGAGGAGCCCCGTGTCGGCGGCCGGCTCGCCCTGTGGGGACGGCGGCTGGTCGGCGAGGCGCTTTCTCAGGCGCAGCGTGTCGCTGCCGAACGCGACGTGCTCACGGCACTGCTGGTGGGCGGGGTGGACCGCCCCGGCATGGACCTCGCGGCGATCGGCCGGATGTTCGCCCGGCTGACCGAGAAGCACGCCCAGCGGATGGCCACCCTCGGCCTGCAGGCCTGACCCGATCCGAGCGGCCGAGGACAAACGAAGAACGCGCCGGCCGGGCCTGGCGGGCCCGGACCTGCGCGTTCTGTCGTACGGCGTTGGTTCGGTGGTGCTGGGACTCAGCGGACCGCCGAACAGGATTCCCGGAAAGGCCGGGAACTCACCTGCCGCGTCGTGCGTACCTCACCTTGTGACGCATTACCTCCGGGCACCGCGACGGCTGGTCAGAGCCGACGCGATCGCCACGAAGATGGCGGCGAGGACGATGCTGATGATCCATCGGATCCAGTCCGGACCAGACGTCGACGCGACACCCAGCGCGCCGGCGACGTAGTAACCGACCAGGACGCCGACGATGCCGCAGATAATGGTCAGCCAGATCGGGATGTTGTCCCGGTTGCTCGGAGCTACCCACTTCCCGAGCAGGCCGATGATGATGCCTGCGATCAGAAGGCCGATAAGGCTCATCTAGGTCACCTTCCATGGAGCTGCAAATGTTGTTCCCCCCGGGGCCCGTTCGGGCCCTGGGGCGGTGCTCCCTCGACCGAAGCCGTTCGTCCCCCGTGGGTGGCGCAGCCGAAGGGTTACATGGCGCCGAAACCGACGCGGCGCTCCGACTCGGGACCGATCTCGACGTAGGCGAGTTTGGCGGCGGGAACGACGACGCGGCGGCCTCGCTCGTCAGCCAGGCTGAGCAACCCGTCGCCACCGTGGAGAGCCTTGCTCACCGCGGCCTCGACGGCCTCGGGACTCTCGTTGCTCTCCAACACGATCTCCCGAGGAGCGTGCTGGACACCGATCTTGACCTCCACAGGTCGCCCTTCTCTTCTTCGTCGTTTGCCGGTCTGTCGGGGCGCATTGTCGGTCGGTTGACCGCCGGTGCCCCAGTTCGGCGGCCTCTTACCCCCATGGTGCACCGGCGGGACGAGGCTAGCCGAGAACGTGCGCTAAGTCGCGGAGGATCATCCCGCTTCGTCCCGGTGCCGCGAGCGCCGCGGAGCGGGCGGAACGGCGCCGAACCGACGCGGAACAGGTGCCGACCGGTGGTCATTCGGCGCGAGGGAACCCCCGGATGCCCCGCCAGGCGAGGGTGGTCAGCAACCGTGTGGCCTCGTCCCGGCCGATGGTGCCGTCGGAGGACAGCCACCACCGCGCGGTGACCTGCGCGGTGCCGGCGAGCCCGGCCGCCAGCAGGAGCGCCTGCTCGCGGGGGACGCCGGCGTTCTCCTGGATGACGTCGGCGATGGCGTCCGCGCACTGGTGGGCCACCCGGTCCACCCGCTCGCGGACGGCGGGTTCGCCGGTCAGGTCGGACTCGAACACCAGGCGGAAGGTGCCGTCCTCGTCGCTTACGAAGTCGAGGTAGGCCCGCATCGTCGCCGCGACCCGCTGCTGGTTGTCGGTCGTCGAGGCCAGCGCGGCGCGTACGGCGTCCACCAGGCCGTCGCAGGTCGCGTCCAGCAGCGCGAGATACAGCTCGAGCTTGCTCGGGAAGTGCTGGTAGAGCACGGGTTTGCTGACTCCCGCGCGGTCGGCGATGTCGTCCATCGCGGCTGCGTGGTAGCCGACCGTCACGAAGACCTGGCGCGCCGCGTCGAGCAGTTGGGCACGTCGGGCCAGCCGGGGAAGTCGGCCTCCGCGAGGACGGGCCTCGGACATGGTCACGTGGGCTCCTCAGTGCCGGCGGTCAGCGGTAGTCGTCGTCATCGAGGTCGACCTCGATGCGTTGTTCGGCGAAGTCCGCCTCGGGTGTCTCGATGTCGGGCTCGTCGGGCTCGTCGACCTCCTCGGCGTCGGGAGACTCCACCCCAGGGGCGGGCACCTCGACCTCGCCGTCGAAGGGTACTTCGGTCTCGGACATCGCCTGCCTCCTCATCCCATCCGTTCCATGCGTACGCGAACCGGCCGCGACGCGAGTGAACCGAGCGTTTCGAGTCCGGCGTACCCACCGCCTTCCTCCCGACAGTAACCCGACAGTAACCGTGAAGCCCCGTCGGCGGCAGCCCGAACCGCGCGAATGGGGCAACCGTCCGTAACCACCAGGCTCCCGGCCTGGGCCGGATGGTGTGGGTCCGGGGCAGCGCCGGCCGGGGTCGGCCGGGGCCGGTCGGGGCCGGTCGGGGCCGGTCGGGTGAGATCGGGGCCCGGTCAGGGCAGCCGCTGCTCCAGCGTCGACAGGTCCGCGAACAGATCGCCGAACTCCTCCACCCGGTCGAGGACCTCGGCCGGCCCGAAGGACAGCGCGTCCGCCTCCTCACAGCCCTCCACCTCCTCCCAGGTGAGGGGAGTGGACACCGTCGGGGTCTCCCGCCCGCGCAGGGAGTACGCCGCGATGGTCGTCTTCGCGGGGTTGTTCTGGCTCCAGTCGAGCAGCACCTTGCCGGGCCGCAGGGACCTGCGCATCGAGGAGACCACCAGCTCGGGCTGGTCGTGGGCGAGCTTCTCGGCCAGCTCCCTGGCGTACGCCGAGGTCGTCTCCCCGGCCGTCTCGGCGATCGGGACGTACAGCTGCATCCCCTTCCCGCCGGAGGTCTTGGCCCAGGCGCGCAGCCCGTCGGCGTCGAACAGGTCGCGCAGCAGCAACGCCACCTCACAGCACGCCACCAGGTCGGCCGGCGGGCCCGGGTCGAGGTCGACCACGAGCAGGTCCGGCTTCCTGACGCCGCCGCGTGGCCCGACCCGCCACTGCGGGACGTGCAGCTCCAGGGCGGCGAGGTTGGCCAGCCACACCAGAGTCGGGAGGTCGTCGGCGACGACGTACTCGACCTCCTCCCGGTCGCGGGTGCTGCCCGGAGAGGCGACGGTGACGGTGCGTACCCAGTCGGGGGTGCCGCGGGGAACGTTCTTCTCGAAGAACGGCTGGCCGCCCACTCCGTCCGGCCACCGCTTGCGGGTCAGCGGGCGGTCGGTGAGCCGCGGGAGCAGCACCGGCGCGATCCGGGAGTAGTAGTCGATCACCTCGCCCTTGGTGAACCCGACCTCGGGATAGAGCACCTTGTCGAGGTTGGACAGGGACAGCACGTGCCCGTCGATGCGGACGCGGGTCGTCTTGTCTGCCATGGGCACCATCCTGCTCGGTCGCGGCGGGTTCGGCCAGGCGGACCGCCGCAGACGCGCCGCGGACGCAGCGACGGGCCCCGCCACGACGTCTCGCGTGGCGGGGCCCGGTGGTCACCACGGGTGAGCCGGTCGGGCCGATGCCCGGCCGACCGGCTCACCCGTCTGCTGGTTACCCGACTACCTGGTACCTGGGTCACCTGGGTCACCTGGTCGTCTGGACCTTCTTGGTCAGCTTCGTCTTCGGAGCCGGCTGGACGACCACGGTCATCTGCTGCTTGTCCGCGGACTGCCCGGTGATGCTCATCCGGACGCCGTACCCCGCGACCTTCACGCTGTTGTTGGGCAGCGACGCGTCCCAGTAGCGGGTCGGGTTGGAGTCGTCGAACACCGTGATCGGGCTCTGCTTGGGCACGTTCGCGATCTGCACCTGGACGCGGCGGCCGTTACGGGCCTCCCGGCTCAGGGTCAGCGGGTCGGTGGACTCCGGCCCGAACGTCGCGTCGAACGTCTGGGCGCGCAGGTTGAGCGTCGCGCCGTTGTCCCAGCGAATCGGCTTCGGTCGCGCGTCGACCGGCAGGATCAGGCCCGCGCCCGGGTGCCTGCTGGTGTTGTTGTCCTCCTGGCGTTCGTTCCAGTAGGTGACCAGCAGGCCGTTCTGGTAGGGGTAGTGCTCCACCCAGTCGGGCCGGGTGACGCCCCGGTTGAAGTTGTAGGGCCCGGTCTTCAGGGTCTCGTCGTAGCCGATGTACTGCCGGTTCTCGGCGATGTAGTAGCTGCCCTTGTACGTCTTCACCGTGCCGTTGATGCGGCTCCAGCCGTTGGTGGTCCAGCCATTGGCGCCACCCTCTACGTTGTCGGAGAAGATGGTCGAACCGGCCGCGGTGACCGCGACGTCGTCGATCATCGGCCCGGCGTAGTGCACGCCGCCGTCGGTGGCGTAGCGGAAGCGGAAGACGATCGACTTGCCGGCGTACTGCGACAGGTCGTACGACAGCGTGGTCCAGCCGTCGGACTTGCCGGTGACAGGTGCGGCCACCCGGGTCCAGTGGATGCCACCGTCGGCGGAGGCCTCCGCGTGCAGGAAGTCGTAGCCCTCCTCGATGTCGTACCACGCCTTGGCGGTCAGCGTCACCGGGCCGGATTTGCCGGTCAGGTTGATCGTCCGGCGCAGCGTGTTGTTGAGGTTGTCGTCGGCGCCGCCCCACCACTCGTACGAACCGGAGTAGGGGTCGTTGTAGTGGTCGACGATCTCGTCCTTGGGCAGCGGGACGACCAGCGCCTGCGCGTTGCCCGTCTCCAGCTCCGCCGGGCCCAGCACGTTGGTGGAGGTGGCGTCGGGGGAGGCGACGTCGTAGTCGACCCAGCCGAGCTGCAGCTTCTCCCACGCGCCCATGTAGCCGGGCGTGGTGCCGATGCTGTCCTCACCGTGGTTGAGCCAAGAACCCGACGACATCAGGGTCCAGAAACCGGTGCCGTTGTCCCCGCCCGCGGTGTCGTAGAGGTCGGGCAGCCCGAGGTCGTGGCCGAACTCGTGGCTGAAGACGCCGAGCCCGCCGTTCTCCGGCTCGGTGGTGTAGTCACCGGCCCAGATGCCGGTGTCGCCGAACGGAACGCCGCCGCGCTGGTTGAGCTCCGGGCCGTTCTGGCCGTCCGGGAAGGCGTACCACCGGTGCGACCAGATCGCGTCCGCGCCCTCGGCACCGCCGCCGGCCTCCTCGCCCTCGCCGGCGTGCACGACCTGGAAGTGGTCGATGTAGCCGTCCGGCTCGTCGAAGTTGCCGTCGCCGTCGAAGTCGTAGCGGTCCCAGTTGTCGAACTGCGCGAGGTAGTCGCGGATCTGCTGCGGCGTCTTGCCTGCGGCGATCTGCTGGTCGTACCACGCCTTGGTCGAGTCCTTGACGAAGTTCCAGTAACCGTCGGACTCCGGGATCTCGTTGCTGCCGTAGCGGGACTCGTTGTACGGCAGGGTCACCCAGTTGCTGACGTCACCGGCGACGGTGTACTGGCCCTGCGACTGCGCGCGGTAGAACGTCGACATCGACTCGCCGTCCTGGCCGAAGAACATGTCCAGGTAGTGCTGGCGGTTGAAGTCGGGGGTCCAGTAGGTCGTGTTGTTGCGGCCGCGGGACGGCTGCGGGATCTGGTTGTGCACCGGGCCGGCGGCGCCGCCGGTGCGGGGGTCGGTCTTGTCGCCGAAGTCGACCAGGATGGTGAAGATCTTGTCGGTCTTCTCCATGCTGAGCTGGGCGAACTTCTTCTTGCCCAGCTGCACGACGTCGGACTTGCCCCGGCGCTGCGGCTTGGCCTCGCCGCGCAGCACCTTCTCCAGGGCGGCCTTGCGGGTGGCCCGCATCTTGTCGCCGAGGGGGTTGGGCAGGTCGTCGGGCGCGTGGGTGCGCGCGGCCCCTGGCTTTGCGGGTGGTGACGCGGATGCCGGCATCCCGGCCGCCGCGGCGGCGAGGGCGGCGACGGTCACCACCGAAGCCACGGCGGCGGTGGCTCTGCGAACTCTCACTGGACTCCTTCGGAACGCCCGAAAGCCGGGTTCGCCGGCCGCGAGCGTGCTGGGAAACGGTCGGTTTCGATGGTCGATGATCGGCACTTCGCCGATGATGATCCACAAGAATCCGCAAATTGGCACAAGATGGCCAGATCTGTCCGGCTCTTCGCAGAAGACTTCCGTGATCGAACGTCTGTCGGCGCGAGGTCGTAGGGTCGGTCGCATGCGCTATCGATCTCTTGGACGTTCCGGCCTGCTGGTCTCCTCCGTCGGCCTCGGCTGCAACAACTTCGGCGGCCGGCTCGACCTCGCCGGCACCCGCGCGGTCGTCGACGCCGCCCTCGAAGCCGGTGTCACGTTGTTCGACACCGCCGACGTCTACGGCGGGCGTGGCGGCTCGGAGGAGCTGCTCGGCCAGGCGCTCGCCGGCCACCGCGACGAGGTCGTGCTGGCCACGAAGTTCGCCGGCGACATGGGCTACGGCCCGGTGGCGGGCGCGCCGGGTGGGCGGGGCTACATCCGCCGCGCCGTCGAGACGTCACTGCGGCGGCTGCGCACCGACCACATCGACCTCTACCAGATCCACCGACCGGACCCCGACACCCCGGTCGAGGAGACCCTGTCCGCGCTCGACGAGCTGGTGAAGGAGGGCAAGGTCCGCTACATCGGCCACTCCAACTTCTCCGGCTGGCAGCTCGCCGAGGCCCACCACGTGGCCCGCGAGCTCGGCACGACGGCGTTCGTCTCCGCACAGAACCACTGGTCCCTGCTGGAGCGCGCGGCCGAGACCGACCTCGTGCCCGCGGCCGAGCACTACGGCGTGGGCGTGCTGCCCTACTTCCCGCTGGCCAACGGCCTGCTCACCGGCAAGGTCCGCCGCGGCGGGGCGATTCCGGAAAACTCCCGGCTGGCCGGCCGGGAAGGCTATGTCACCGAGGACAAACTCGACCGGGTGGAGGCGCTGGCCGCCTGGGCCAAGGAGCACGACCGCTCGCTGCTGGAGGTCGCCATCGGCGGTCTGGCGGGGCGGCCGGTCTGCGGCTCGGTCATCGCCGGTGCCACCTCCGCCGAGCAGGTGCGGGCCAACGCCGCCGCGGCCGACTGGGAGCCGACCGCCGCGGAGCTGGCCGAGATCGACCGGCTGGTGCCGCCGCCCGGTCGCTGACCCCCGCACGTCTGTACGCCTGTGCGTCTGTGCGTCCGACGTGGGGCCGCCGGTCAGGTGTGCGGGCCGCCGACCGGTCGCGTACGCCGCCAGTGCTGCCGTTTGTGCTCGTCGCGGACGACGACACCGAGCCGGCCGAGTTCGGTACGAAGCTGCTCGGCGTCGGTGTCGTCGTTCTCGGCGAGAGCACGTTCGCGCGCCCGCAGGGTGGCGTGTGCCGCGGCGGACAGGTCCGGCGCGGAGTCGACCCAGGGGCGGTACTCCTCCCGGTGCGGGTCGCCGGCCCGCCAGGGATAGCCGTACGCCGAGAGGGCCGCCTCGATCCGGTCGGAGTCCGGGAAGTCCCCGGGTTGGCGGGCCAGCTCGCCGGTCGACCGGTCGAGGAGGACGAGCTGCCTGCCGTCGAGGAAGACCGTGCCGACTTGCTCCCGGCGTACGCTCCGCATCTGCCCGGCACGGGCCAGCCGGACCTCGTGGTGGTCGACGGTGACGGTGATGTAGTCGCGTTCGGCGAACGCCACGAGGATCCCACCGGCGACTGCTCCCACGCCGAGACCGCCCGCTGTCAGCCAGGGCTCCGGCAGCTCCGCGACGAACCTCAGCAGACCCGGCAGCGGGAGGTGGGGAACCGTCACCGCCCAGACCACCAGGGTCTTCAGCAGCCACCCTGCTCCCGCGCCCACCGCCGGAAAGAGGACCCAGACCAGCGCCCGCTCCGCGACTCCGTGGCCGACGACCGTCGGTTCACCCACCGGTGGCGTCCTCATCGCTGTTCCTCTCCTGTCCTCACCACGGCTGGTCGTCGCGCCATTCCGTAGACCCACCGTCGCAACAGCACCTCGGCCGGCCCGTTCAGTCCCCGGCGTTCCAGCAGGTACGCGCCGAGCACGGTCACCAGCCAGACCCCGACGGCGAAGGCGGCCATGGACGCACTGCCCATCGCCGCGCCGAGTCCGAGGCCCCACGCCGCCAGCAGCGGCGCGAAGATCAGCGAGTGGGTGAGGTAGGTCGACACCGAACTTCTGCCGACCGCGCCGATCGCGGTGACCACGACGCCCCGGCGCCCGGCCAGCCGGTGCGCGAGCAGGCCGAACGGCATCACGCCGCGGGCCAGATCGGGGGCGAGGGCGCGTTCCCGGGTCCGGACGGCGCCACGCGCCACCTGGTCGGGTCTCCGCGTCGCCGCCGGGTGTGAAGCGGCCGATGTCCCTGCCTGAGCCGTCACTGCGTACTCCCGGCGGGAGTGCTCGCGTGGGGAGGACTCGCGTCCGGAGAGTCCACCTCGGAGGTGGACGCGGTGCCGGCACGTACGGGACGCCGGACGGCTCGGGCGGCGGCCGTGAACAGCGCGAGCGTGCCGAGTCCGAAGGCGACGTTGCCCACCCGCTGGACGAGTCCCGGGGAGCCCATCAGCGGCACCTGGGTGAACCCCAGCCAGACGTAGGTCAGGAGCGCTCCGCCGGCCGCGGCCAGCCGGTGGATGTCACCCCAGCCCGGAACTCGTGACCACGCCAGCAGCAGGACGACGGTCGCCGCGGCCAGTGCCAGGTCGGCGCCGACCCCCACCCAGGCAGGCAGCGAATCGGGCAGCAGGAAGAACAGCGAGGTGGCCGCAAACGTCACCAGGCCGACCAGCCACGGTCGCGGAATCCACCGGGCCCACCGGGCCCATCGGGCCCATCGCGTCGCCCCTGCGGCAGTGCGGGTCGGCTCGGTCCGGGGCGAGCGCTGCGGGAGCCGCCGGACCAGGAACGCGGCGGCCACCAGGGCCACGATCACCGCACTCGTCCCGGCCAGCTGCGGGGGCGTGGCCATGAACCGTTCCTCCACCTGGTGGAGCCAGAACACCAGCGCCGAGCCGAGCACGAACACCACGGTCGTCACGGCCAGGCCGGTGCGGCCGAGCCACGGCGCGGTCCGGCTGGTCCGGCTCCGCCCGGCGAGCGCCTCGACCAGCGCGATCGGGACGGCGATGCTCCACACCGCGTGCATCGCGAGGACGGTGACGGTGGTCTGGGCGCTGACGCCGAGCACCGGGACGTACGCGGCGGAGAGCAGGTCCAGCCCGGAGTAGCTGGGGTTGAACAGCAGCTGGTCCAGGATGCCCTCCTCCAGCAGGCCGTACGCCACCGCCAGGGTGAGGATGGTGGGCCAGCCGCGCCCGGCGCGCCGGGCGACCTCCCTGATGAGCAGCGCCCCACCGCCGTACATCGGCGCGAACAGCGGCAGCAGGCCGAGCTGGTCGATGGTGGCGTTGCCCAGCAGGAACTCCCCGACCAGCGGGGCCAGCAGGAAGAGGCCGAACGTGGGCAGCAGGACGGCGCGTCTGGAGGGAGCCGTTCCGGAGGGTTCGGCGGGCGACGGAGCGGGTTCGGCGGACATGCCCCGACGCTAGGAAACCCGGGTCGTACGGCGGATCGCCCGACGGTGCCCGGCCCCGCTCGACCACCCCGACCGAGGTCGTCGCGAGACGGTTCGCGACCGGACGAAAGTACCGACCGGGCCCGCCGCCGGTACCGCGCTGTCGGCAGCCCGGCCACGAACACGCCACACGTCCTCGGGTGCTAGTACTTTCACGGCCATGAGGGGTTGGCGAGCGGACGGCGCACCGGACGGCACGCAGGCTGGTCCGCCGTCGCGCAGCCGCCGGGACTGGTTCGTCGACCTCTGCATGTTCGGGCTGGCCGTCATGTTCGCGCTGCTGATCATCGGAAGCCGGCTGAACGACTCGTGGCCATCGCGCTGGGTTCTCGCCGTGGACCAGCTGGCCGGGCTGGTGGGGTGTGGGGCGCTGTGGCTGCGCCGCCGGTGGCCGGTGGGAGTCGCGCTGGCACTCGTTCCCCTCTCGTCGTTCTCGGAGTCCGTCGGGGGAGCATCGCTGATCGCGCTGTTCGCGGTCTCGGTGCATCGCTCGTCGCGTACCGCCGTCGCGGTGGGCGCGGTGAGCCTGCTCGCTGCACCCGTGTACGCCGTGCTGCGGCCCGAGCCGGACCTGCCCGGCGCATTAGTCGTTCTGCTGGGGGTCGTGCTGACCCTCGGCGTGGTCGGTTGGGGTCAGTTCGTCCGGCACCGCCGGCAGCTCGCCGCGGCCGGGTGGACCGGGCGGTCCGCGCCGAGACCGAGGCCCGGCTGCGGCTCGAACAGGCCCAGCACCTCGCCCGGGAGGAGATCGCGCGGGAGATCCACGACGTGCTCGGGCACCGGTTGTCGCTGCTGAGCGTGCACGCGGGCGCGCTGGAGTACCGGCCGGACGCGCCCACCGAGGAGGTCGCCCGGGCGGCCGCGGTGATCCGGGAGAGTGCGCATCAGGCGCTGCAGGACCTGCGGGAGGTCATCGGCGTACTCCGCGCGCCGGTCGGTGAGCTGCCCCAGCCGACGCTGGCCGACGTGCCCGCGCCTGGTCGCCGACTCCGTTCGGGCCGGCATGCGGGTGGACCTGCGCGTGGACGCGCCGGAGGAAGTGCCCGCGGCGCTGGGGCGGACGGCGTACCGGATCGTCCAGGAGGGGCTGACCAACGCGCGCAAGCACGCGCCCGGCGCCGACGTCCGCGTCACCGTGGGCGGCGGGCCGGGGCAGGGGCTGACCACCGAGGTCCGGACCAGGGCGGAGGTCGGGCCGTCGGTGGTCCGGGTGTCGCCGGTACGGAAGCCGCCGGTACGGCAACCGCGGCCGGTGCCGGGCAGGGACTGGTCGGGCTGGCCGAGCGCGCGGCGCAGGCAGGCGGGCGCTTCACCCACGGACCGACCGAGGACGGCGGGTTCGTGCTGTCGGCCTGGCTACCGTGGCCGTCATGACCACACCGACCAGTGGGCCGACCTCTCCCGGGACCTCGCAGCCACCCGAGCCACCCGAGGCGCCCGAGGCCGTGTGACCAGGGTGCTCCTCGTGGACGACGATCCGCTCCTGCGCGCCGGGCTGACGATGATGCTCGGCGGCGCGCCGGACCTGCGGGTGGTGGGCGAGGCCGCGGACGGTACGCAGGTGCCGGCGCTGGTGGCCCGGCTCGTCCCCGACGTGGTGCTGATGGACATCCGGATGCCCGGGATGGACGGGCTGTCGGCGACCGAACGCCTGCGCTCGCGGCCGAACGCACCCGAGGTCGTCATCCTCACCACGTTCGACGCCGACGTCCACGTGCTCCGTGCCCTGCGGGCCGGCGCCGCCGGGTTCGTGCTGAAGGACACCCCGCCGGCGGAGATCGTGACCGCCGTACGCCGGGTGGCGAGGGGCGAGCCGGTGCTGTCCCCGGCGGTGACGCGGCGGCTGATGAGCCGGGTGGCCGAGGCCGACGACCTGCGGCAGGTGCGCGCCCGGGAGCGGCTGGCGCTGCTCAACGACCGGGAACGCGAGGTGGCGGTCGCGGTGTCGCGGGGGATGAGCAACGCCGAGGTCGGCGCGACCCTCCATCTGAGCGTCTCGACCGTCAAGACGCATGTGTCCAGCATCCTGACCAAGCTGGACCTCAACAACCGGGTCCAGGTCGCGCTGCTGGCCCACGACGCCGGGCTGCTGGACGAGCAGGGCTGACCTCGGTCGCGGCCGCCAGGGCGCGGGCGGCGTGCCTGGTACCGGGCGGAACGACCGGGTTCGTCGCGGGGTGTCACCGCGCAGCCACGCCACGGTCGCGCCGAGCGCCGGAACCGGCCTGGGGCGCACGCCGGCGACCCCCTCAGGGGCATGTCGGTGCGGCGCGGGAACATGGGAGGCAAACCGGTGGTTGCCCCCGAAGAGGAACACCCGACAATCTGAGGAGTCAGACGTGTCCGTGCCGCCGCTCGTCGAGCCAGCCCCCGACCTCAGTGTGGACGAAGTACGCCGATACTCCCGGCACATCATCATCCCCGAGGTCGGCATGGACGGGCAGAAGCGCCTGAAGAACGCCAAGGTCCTCGTCATCGGGGCCGGCGGTCTGGGCAGCCCAGCCCTGCTCTACCTCGCCGCGGCCGGTGTGGGCACGCTCGGCATCGTCGACTTCGACGTCGTGGACGAGTCCAACCTCCAGCGCCAGGTGATCCACGGGCAGAGCGACGTCGGCAAGTCCAAGGCGGTGTCCGCCAAGGAGTCGATCGCCGAGATCAACCCGTACGTCAAGGTCAACCTGCACGAGGTGCGGCTCGACTCCGACAACGCGCTGGAGATCTTCGCCGACTACGACCTGATCCTGGACGGCACCGACAACTTCGCCACCCGCTACCTCGTCAACGACGCGGCGGTCATTCTCGGCAAGCCCTACGTCTGGGGATCGATCTTCCGCTTCGAGGGCCAGGTCAGCGTGTTCTGGGCCGAGCACGGCCCGCACTACCGCGACCTCTACCCCGAGCCCCCGCCGCCCGGCATGGTCCCCTCCTGCGCCGAGGGTGGCGTGCTCGGCGTGCTGTGCGCCTCCATCGGTTCGGTGATGGTCAACGAGGCGATCAAGCTGGTCACCGGCATCGGTGAGCCGCTGATCGGCCGGCTGCTGATCTTCGACGCGCTGGAGATGAGCTGGCGTGAGCTGAAGGTCAACCGCGACCCCGACACCGCGCCGGTCAAGGAGCTCATCGACTACGAGGCGTTCTGCGGCGTCATCTCCGACGAGGCGGCCGAGGCCGCGGTCGGACTCCACCATCGACGTCCGCACGCTGAAGCAGTGGCTGGACGACCGGGGGCGCGGCGACCGCGAGTTCGTGCTGGTCGACGTCCGCGAACCCAACGAGTACAACATCGTCCACATCGACGGCGCGGAGCTGATCCCGAAGGGTGAGTTCCTCACCGGCGAGGCGTTCGAGAAGCTGCCGAAGGACAAGCAGGTCGTGCTGCACTGCAAGGTCGGTGGCCGCTCCGCCGAGGCGCTGGCCGCCGCGAAGGGCGCCGGCTTCTCCGATGCCGTGCACGTCGCGGGCGGGATCTCCGCCTGGGTCAGCCAGATCGAGCCGGACAAGCCGTCCTACTGAGCCGATCTGAAGCCGATCTGAAGCCGATCTGAAGCCGATGCCGTCGGAGGAGTACGTCGAGCGGGTGCTCTCCGTCGTGGAGCGCATCCCGCCCGGCGCCGTACTCGCCTACGGCGACGTCGCGGAGTACCTCGGCGACGGCGGTCCCCGTCAGGTCGGCTGGGTGATGTCGCACTACGGCGGAAGCGTTCCCTGGTGGCGGGTCGTCCGTGCGGACGGGCGGCCCGCCGACTGTCACGCCGGCGAGGCGGTTCGCCGGCTGCGAGCGGAGGGGACGCCCTTTCGTGAACCTTCCGGCCGGGTGGACATGGCCGCCGCCCGCTGGGACGGCGCGCCCGCGGATGGTTCCAGGGTCTAGTCCCGCTCGGTCTTCGTCCTGCGCTCCGCCTTCGCGTTCCGCTCGGCCTCCCATTTCTTCATCAGGTCGACGAGCGCCTCGTCGATGAAGGCGTAGAAGTCGCGCATCTGCTCGATCCGGCGTCCGGACGGGGTGTCCGGGCCGCCCAGGGAACGAACGCCCTCGTCGGCGAGCGCGGCGACGCTCGCCAGCGCCCCGCGCTTGTTGATCGAGGTCTCATACCACACGTCGTCGGGCAGCCGATAGCGATGCGTGCGCGAACCAGGCACCGGCTCCCGACTCAGCATCCCGATGTGCTGCAGGTAGCGCACCGCTCCGGAGATCGCAGCCGCGCTCACTCCGAGCCGCTCGGCGAGATCGCCGGCGGTCAGCGACTCCTCGTCCGCGGCCATCATGGTCAGCAGCACCCGGGCGGCCATCCTGGGGAAGCCCCAGTTCTCGAAGATCATCGCCATGTGCTCGACGAACAGCCGGACCTTCTCCTCGTCGCGCTCCGCGGACCGGGACGGCGTCTGTCGTGGTCTCGGTTGTCATCCTCGTCACACCCTCCAGCCGCCGTCACGAGCTTCCCCAGCATAACGCTGTAAACAAGCTTCACGAGTGTGTGAATCTCATGTAGCGTGCGAAGCGGTACGCCTCGGAGGTTGCCAGCCGCGATCCGCCGGCTGCGCCGGGGCGAAGGAGAAGCTCGATGAGCTCGCTGCAGGGCGCTCCGGCGCCGTGGCGGACAGACGCTCACCCGTCCGTACGTCCCAACAGTCGCGAGGTCGCCCCCTCCCGAGCGCTGACCGCGGCCGCCCGCAAGGCCGACTCCGACCCGCCGAGCTGACGTCACCACCCGCGGGTCCCGGACCCGACCGGCCCCCGCGGGTGGACGCCGCGCATCGCTCGACCCACGACTTCGACGTACGACAAGGACACTTCGATGACCGCATCGATGACCGACTCTGCCATTTCCGTGTCCGGGCTCCGCAAGAGCTTCGGCCGCACCCTGGCCCTGGACGACCTCGACCTGAGCGTCCGGGCCGGTGAAGTACACGGCTTCCTCGGCCCCAACGGCGCCGGGAAGTCCACCACCATCCGCGTCCTGCTCGGCCTGCTGCGCGCCGACGCGGGCCAGGTGAACCTGCTCGGCGGCGACCCCTGGAAGGACGCCACCTCCCTGCACCGGCGGCTGGCGTACGTACCCGGCGACGTGACGCTGTGGCCCAACCTGTCCGGCGGTGAGGTGATCGACCTGCTCGGCCGGCTGCGCGGCGGGCTGGACCCGCATCGCCGGGCCGACCTGCTGGAGCGGTTCGAGCTCGACCCGCGCAAGAAGGGCCGGGCGTACTCCAAGGGCAACAAGCAGAAGGTGGGGCTGATCGCCGCGCTCGCCTCCGACGTCGAGCTGCTGCTCCTGGACGAGCCCACGTCGGGCCTGGACCCGCTGATGGAGGAGGTGTTCCAGCAGTGCATCCACGAGGAACGCCAGCGTGGCCGGACCGTCCTGCTGTCCAGCCACATCCTCGCCGAGGTGGAGGCACTGTGTGACCGGGTGAGCATCATCCGCGCGCGGCCGGACGGTCGAGTCGGGGACCCTCGCCGAGCTGCGCCACCTCACGCGTACGTCCATCCAGGCCGACCTGGCGAGCCCGCCGAACGGCCTGGCGTCCTGCCGGGCGTCCACGACCTGCGGATCGACGGCACCCGGGTGCAGTGCGAGGTCGACACCAGCCGCCTCGACCTGCTGATGGCTGAGCTCACCCGCTCCGGCCTGCGCGGGCTGACCAGCCAGCCGCCCACCCTGGAAGAGCTGTTCCTGCGGCACTACCAGGACGACGTGAGCGGGAACGAACCGGCGGAGGTGGCCCGATGAGCGCGCTCGTCGGCACCCGCCGGATGGTGCGGCTGATCCTGCGCCGCGACCGGTTCGTCATGCCGGCGTGGATCGTGGTGCTCGGTCTGCTCCCGGCGAGCCTCGCCTCGGGAACGCGCGACCTGTATCCCACCCTCGCCCAGCAGGAGCAGTACGCCCAGACGGCCGGGACCAACCCGACGTTCCTCGCGTTGTACGGGCCACTGCACGCCTCGGGCCTCGGCGGGCTGGTCGGTCAGCGCGTCGGGTTCTTTCCCGTGGTGCTCGCGGTGATCAGCATCCTCGCCGTCGTCCGGCACACCCGGACCGAGGAGGACGCGGGCCGGCGGGAACTGCTCGGCGCCACCGTCCTCGGCCGCCAGGCCGGGCTGGCCGCCGCCCTGCTGGTCACGGTCTGCGCGAACCTCCTCTTCGGGCTGTTGACGGCGGTCGGCCTGGTCGGCGTCGGTCTTCCGGCCACCGGCTCCTACGCCCTCGGTTTCGGGTGCGCGCTCGGTGGCTGCGTGTTCGCCGGGCTGGCCGGCGTGGCGGCCCAGCTCACCGAGGGCGCGGGCGGCGCCCGTGCGATCGCGCTCGGCGTGCTGGGCGCGGCGTTCGTGCTGCGGGTAGCCGGCGACGTCGGCGGGCCGGACTCGGGGGCGGCGTGGCTGTCCTGGCTCTCACCGATCGGCTGGTCGCACGCGGTCCGGGCGTACGGCGACGAGCGCTGGTGGGTTTTCGGCCTCGGCGCGGGCCGTGGCCGTGCTCCTCGCCGCGGCGGCCGCCGCCCTGTCCGAGCGGCGTGACCTCGGGGCGGGCATCCTGCCGGCGCGGCTGGGCCCGGCGCAGGCCTCGCCGCGGCTGGCCGGCCGTTCGGCCTGGCCTGGCGACTGCACCGCGGCCTGCTGCTCGGCTGGACCATCGCGCTGGCGCTGCTCGGCGTGGTCTACGGCGGAGTGGCCGACGGCGTACGCGACATGATGAACGGCAGTCCGCAGCTGACGCGAGATGTTCCAGCGCATGGGCGGCCAGTCGGCCATCGTCGACGCCACCCTCGCGGCGATGCTGGGCACGATCGGGCTGATCGCGGCCGCGTACGCCGTGCAGGCGGCGCTGCGGATGCGCGCGGAGGAGACCTCCGGACGGGCCGAACCCGTGCTGGCCACGGCCGTCGGCCGGATGACGTGGGTGGCGAGCCACCTCGTCTTCGCACTGCTCGGACCGACGGTGGCGCTGGCCGCCGCCGGGATCACCGCCGGTCTCGCGCACGGCGCCAACACCGACGACGTCGGCGGTCAGCTGCCCCGCGTCCTCGCCGGCACGATGGTCCAGCTGCCCGCGGTGTGGGTGCTGGCCGGCGTGGCGACGGCGCTGGTCGGGCTGGCGCCCCGGCTGGCCGGGGCCGGCTGGGCGGTGTTCGCGGCGTTCCTGCTGGTGGGCCAGGTCGGCGTGCTGCTCGGCCTGAACCAGAAGGTGCTCGACCTCTCGCCGTTCACCCACGTTCCGCGGCTGCCGGGTGGGCACGCGTCCGCCACGCCGCTGCTGTGGCTGACGTTGGTCGCGGCCGTGCTCGTGGTCGCCGGACTGGTCGGCGTACGCCGGCGGGACGTGCCGGTCGGCTGAGGTGGTGAGCTGCGTTCGGCAGCCGTCGGCGCACGGCGCGGGCGGTTGCCGAACCGGCCTGTCGAATCGAGCTGTCGGCACGGTCTGATGGAATGCGGGACGTGTCCGCAGTTTCCGCTACATCGGGTTCCTCCGGTTCGTTCCCTTCCTCGGCCCCGCCCGACGGATCGGGCGCGCCGGCCTACCGGCTCGTCCGGCGGCCCCGGTCGAGCGATCCGGCACGGCTGACCGGTCCCGAACTCGACGAGGCGCAGCGGCGGGTCGTGGAGCATCGCGGTGGCCCGCTGCTGGTGCTCGCCGGGCCGGGCACCGGAAAGACGACCACGCTGGTGGAGGCCGCGGTCGACCGGATCGAGCGGGACGGCATCGAGCCCGAGCACGTGCTGCTGCTGACCTTCGGCAGGCGGGCCGCCGCCGAGTTGCGCGACCGGATCGCGGCCCGGCTGGACCGCACCATCCGCGAGCCGTTGGCCCGTACGTTCCACTCCTATGCGTTCGGCCTGCTGCGCAACGACGCGGTGCTGAACGACCTGCCGGTGCCGAGGCTGCTGGCCGGCCCGGAGCAGGACCTGATGATCCGCGACCTGCTGCGCGGTGACGTGGAGGAGTTCGGGGCGAAGGACTGGCCCACCCGGCTGCGGCCGGCGCTGGGCACCCGTGGCTTTGCCCAGGAGCTGCGCGACCTGCTGCTCCGAGCCGCCGAGCGGGGAATCGAACCCCCCGGGCTGGGCGCGCTCGGCCGGCAGCAGCGCCGCGACGACTGGCGGGCGGCGGCGAGGTTCGCCCGGCAGTACGCCGCGATCACCGCGCTGCGCCCGGAGGCTCCGGCGTACGACCCGGCCGAGCTGGTCCGGGCCGCCGTCGACCTGCTGCGCGCCGACCCCGAGCTGCTCGCCCGTGAGCGGGCCAACCGGGCGGTGGTGTTCGTGGACGAGTATCAGGACACCGACCCCGCTCAGGAGGAGTTGCTGCGGCTGCTCGCCGGCGGCGGCCGGGAGCTGGTGGTGGTCGGTGACCCCGACCAGTCCATCTACGCCTTCCGCGGTGCGGAGAGCGAGGGGATCCGCCGGTTCACCGAACGCTTTCCCGCCGTCGGCGGGGCCGACGCGCCGACGGTCGCGCTGACCCGTAGCCGCCGGGCCGGGGCCACCCTGCTGAAGGCGTCCCGGCGGATCACCGACCGGCTGGGTGGCCCACCTGCTCACCGTCGCCTGGTCGCCGAGCCGGAAGCGCCGCCGGGGGAGGTGCAGGCCCACCTGCTGCACACCCGTAACCAGGAGGCGTCGTTTGTCGCCCAGCGGCTGCGCGAGGCGCACCTCGTCGACGGCGTGGAGTGGTCCCGGATGGCGGTGCTGGTCCGCGCCGCGTCCTACATCCCGCTGCTGCGCCGCAGCCTCGCCGCGGCCGGCGTGCCCGCCACGGTCCGGCTGGAGGAGACGCCGCTGGTCGACCAGCCCGCCGTCCGCCCGCTGCTGACCGTGCTCTCGATCGCCACCGAACGCACCGAGCTCACCTCGGAGGAGACCCTCGACCTGCTGGTCAGCCCGTACGGCGGCGCCGACGCGCTCGCCCTGCGCCGGCTGCGGCAGGAGCTGCGCCGCAGCGAGCTGGCGGCGGGCGGCGGCCGGTCCTCCTCGGTCCTGCTGGTCGAGGCGCTCGCCGACCCGCGGGTGCTGATCCCGCTCGATCCGGCCGCCACCGCACCGGCGCGGCGGATCGGCAACCTGCTCACCACGGCCGCCGAGGCCGCTGCGGAGCCGAACGCCACCGCCGAGACCGTGCTGTGGGCGGCGTGGTCGGCAGCTCGGGTGTCCGACCGCTGGGCGCGCCGCACCGCCTCCGGCGGACCGGGCGCGCCGGCGGCCGACCGTGACCTGGACGCGGTGACCGCACTGTTCGACATGGTCGCGCGGTTCGTGGACCGGATGCCGGCGGCGGGCCCGGCGGTGTTCCTCGACCACCTGCTCGGCCAGGAGATTCCCGCCGACACCCTCGCGCCCCGTGCGCCCGAAGGCGACACGGTCACCGTGCTGACCGCGCACGCGTCGAAGGGCCTGGAGTGGGACGTCGTGGCGGTGGTCGGCGTACAGGAGGGGGTGTGGCCCGACCTGCGACTTCGTGGCTCCCTGCTGGGGTCGGAGTCACTGGTCGACCTGGTCGCCGGCCGGGACCCGTCGCCGGTGATCACGGTGAGCCACCTGCTCGCCGAGGAACGCCGGCTGTTCTACGTCGCCGTCACCCGGGCGCGCCGGCGGCTGGTCGTCACCGCCGTGTCCAGTGAGGAGACGCACCCGTCCCGGTTCGTCGATGAGCTGGTGCCCTGGACCGGCCCCGGCGAGGAGCGTCCGCTCACCCGGGTGCCCCGCGGGCTGGAGCTGGCGGCAGTGGTGGCCGAGCTGCGGTCGGTGGTGTGCGCGCCCGACGCCGGCCCCGACGCCCCGGACGACCCGCGCCGGTTGGCCGCCGCGCACCAGCTCGCCCGGCTGGCCGCGGCCGGCATCCGTGGCGCCGATCCGGCCGAGTGGTACGCCGTGGCGCCGCTCACCGACGACGCGCCGCTGCGCGGTCCGGACGAGCAGGTCCGGGTCTCGCCCAGCAAGGTGGAGGCGTTCGCCCGCTGCGCGCTGCGCTGGTTGCTGGAAAGCTGCGGCGGCTCCGCGGGCGACCTGCTCAGCCAGGGTGTCGGCACCCTCGTGCACGACCTGGCGTACGACGTGGCGATAGGCGCGGTCCTACCCGAGGAGATCCTCTCGGCGTTCGAGACCCGCTGGGCCCGGCTGGACAGCGGCACCGGCTGGCACTCCCGACGCCAGCACGAGCAGGCCCGCACCCTGGTCGAGCGGCTGTCCGGCTGGCTGCGGAGCAACCCGCGGGAGCTGGCCGCGGCCGAGGAGACGTTCGCCGTCGAGGTCGGCCGGGCCGTCCTGTCCGGCCGGGTCGACCGGCTCGAACGCGACGCCGACGGCCGGCTGGTGGTGGTCGACCTGAAGACCGGCAAGAGCAAGCCGGTGGCGGCCGACCTGCCGGCTCACCCGCAGCTCGGCGCCTACCAGCTCGCGGTCGAGGAAGGTGGCTTCGAGGGCGGCCCGGAGGACGGTCCCCGCTCGGGCGGCGCGGTGCTGGTCCAGCTCGGCAGCGGCTCGAAGGTCACCGAACAGTCGCAGGCGCCGCTGTCCGGCGCGGAGGATCCGAAGTGGGCCCACCGGCTGGTCGAGGAGACTGCCGAGGGCATGGCCGCGGCCGACTTCGACGCCACCGAGAACCGCTGGTGCGGGGTGTGCCCGTCCCGGCGGTCCTGCCCGCTGCACGTCGAGGGTGGCCAGGTGACCCCGTGACCGAGCACCTGTCCGCGACCCAGCTCGCGCTCCCGCTGGTCAGACCCGACGGCGTCCGCTACACCGCGGTCGACCTCGCCAGGCTGCTGCGGCAGCACCCGCCGACCGCCGAGCAGGCCGCCGTGATCCAGGCGCCGCTGGAGCCGGGCGTGATCGTCGCCGGTGCGGGCTCGGGCAAGACCGAGACGATGGCCGCCCGGGTCGTGTGGCTGGTCGCCAACGGGCTGGTGCTGCCCGAGCAGGTGCTCGGCCTCACGTTCACCCGTAAGGCCGCGCGGGAGCTGTCCGCCCGCATCCGGCATCGGCTGGGCCAGTTGCGCGCCCGTGGCCACGTCAGCCTGGAAGCCGACGGCGACGCCCCGCCCGGTGAGGTCAACGTCGCCACCTACGATGCCTACGCCCAGCGCATCGTGTCCGAGCACGCGCTCCGGCTCGGCCGCGAGCCGGCCTCGCGGCTGGTCACCCCGGCGACCGCTTGGCAGTACGCCACCCGGGTGGTGGAGACCTACGACGGGCCGATGGACGCGGTGGAGGCGGCGTTCTCCACCGTGGTCGACGCGGTGCTCGCCCTGCACGGTGAGATGAGCGGCCACCTGGTGAGCCCCCGGCAGGTCGCCGACTTCACAGCGGACCTGGTGGCCACGGTCTCCGGCAAGCCCGCGGTCGCGCGCACCCGCAAGGCGCTGTACAGCAACGTCGCGGAGGCGCTGGCGCGCCAGCAGGCGAGAGTCGCGCTGCTGCCGCTGGTGCGGGCGTTCGAGGCGGAGAAGCGCCGGCGGGAGGCGGTGGACTTCGCCGACCAGGCCGCGCTGGCCGCCCAGCTGGCGGAGGGGTTCGAGGAGGTGGGCGAGCGGGAGCGGGAGCGCTACCCGGTCGTACTCCTGGACGAGTATCAGGACACCAGCCACGCCCAGCTGGCGATGCTGCGCGGACTCTTCGGCGGACGCACCGGTCATCCGGTCACCGCGGTCGGCGACCCGTGCCAGTCCATTTACGGCTGGCGCGGAGCCAGTGCGGCGACGCTCACGTCCTTCGGCAGCCACTTCCGTACCTCCGGAGGTACGCCCGCGCCGACCCGCTCCCTCACCACCAGCTTCCGTAACGGCTCTTCCGTCCTCGAGGTGGCCAACGTCCTGGCGACGCCGCTGCGTCAAGGTGGCCTTGACGTACGCGAGCTGGCGGCGCACCCGGCCAACCCGAAAGGCCGGGTCGTGGTGTCGCTGCACCACACCGTGGACGACGAGGCGGCCGACGTCGCGGCCCGCGCCCGGGCGGTGTGGGACGCCGATGCCGACAACCGCGCCAAGGGCAAGCCGGGACGTACGGTCGCGGTGCTGGTCCGGCGCCGCAGCCAGATCGACCGGCTGGCGCACTCGCTGCGAGACGCCGGTCTGCCGGTGGAGGTCGTCGGTGTCGGCGGACTGCTGGCAGCACCCGCGGTGTCCGACGTGGTGGCCACCCTGCGGGTGCTCGCCGACCCCGGGCGCGGCGACGCACTGATGCGGCTGCTCACCGGGACGAGGTGGCGGATCGGGCCGCGGGACCTGGACGCGCTCGGCCGGTGGGCTCGACGGCTGGCCGCCGGCCCCGGGCCGTCCGCAGGTGCGCCCGGCGGCAGCGAGCCGGGTGGCGGTCATGCCGTCACCGAGACGGGCGAGAACGCCGCCGCAGAGCAGGCAGCACGACCGGGGCAGGCAGTACAACCGGGGCAGTCGGCACAGTCGGCACAGTCGGCACAGTCGGCGCCGGCCGCACAGTCGGCGCCGGCCGCACAGCTGGAGCAGGCCGAGCCCGACGACGTGGACAACGCCAGCATCATCGACGCCCTCGACGCGGTGGACACCGCGCCCGCCGACGGCTGGTTCTCACCGGAAGGGCGCCGGCGGCTCACGCTGTTCGCCCACGAGCTGAGGTCGCTACGCCGGCGAGCCGCCCAGCCACTGGTCGACCTGGTGGCCGACGTCGTACGCACCCTCGGCCTGGACGTGGAGATCGCCGCCCGCACCGGCGACGTCGCGGTCAGCCGCGCGGACCTGGACGCGTTCCTCGACGTCGCCGTCGGGTTCGCCGAGAGCGGCGAGGGTGTCTCGGTGGCGGCGTTCCTCGCCTTCCTCGACGCGGCCGACACCGAGGAACGCGGCCTGGAGCCGGGGCAGGTGGAGGTCGCCGAAGAACGCGTGCAGGTCCTCACCGTGCACGGCGCGAAGGGCCTGGAGTGGGACGTCGTCTTCGTGCCCGGCCTGGTGGAGGGTGTTTTCCCGACCGCCGGAGCGAAGGACAAGGCGTGGCTGACCGACCTGGGCGCGTTGCCGTTCCCGCTGCGGGGAGACCACGACGCGCTGCCGGTGCTCGACGTCGAGCACGCGCTGGACCAGAAGGAGGTCAAGGAGGCGTTCGACCAGTTCGTGGAGGACTGCGGCGAGCGGGCCCGGATCGAGGAACGCCGGCTCGCCTACGTCGCGGTCACCCGGGCCCGGCAGTTCCTGGTCTGCTCCGGCTACCGCTGGGACGAGACCCAGCGGCCCCGGGAGCCGGGGGAGTACCTCCTGGAGATCGCCGACGCCTGCCGCGCCGGTGCCGGCAAGGTCGGCATCTGGCACGGCGAGGTCGACCTGGAGGTAGGCAACCCGCTGACCGCGCAGCCGCGCCGGCACGCCTGGCCCTACGACCCGCTCACCTCGCAGCGCCGCTCCGAGCTGGAAGTCGGTGCGGAGCTCGTCCGCCGGTCCAAGGCCGAGCTCGCGGCAGAGCGGGAGCTTCCCACCGAGGTGGCGCAGGCCGCGTTGGAGTGGCAGCGAGACGTCGACCTGCTGCTCACCGAACGCGCCCGCCGGGTCGACCGGGACACGATCGTCGTCACCCTGCCCGACCGGCTCTCGGTGAGCCAGCTGGTGCAGTTGCGCCGGGAGCCGGAGGCGCTGGCGCGGTCGATCCGCCGGCCGGTCCCGCACGCGCCCAACCCGCTGGCCCGGCGGGGCACCGCGTTCCACGCCTGGTTGGAGTCGCGGTACGGCCTGCCGCAGTTGCTCGACATCGACGAGCTGCCCGGTTCGGCCGATGCCGAGGCCGAACCCGACGACGACCTGATCGCGTTGCAGGAGGCGTTCCTGGCGTCGGAGTGGGCCGACCGTGACCCGCTCGAGGTCGAGGTGCCGTTCGAGCTCCTGGTCGGCGGGGTGGTCGTCCGCGGGCGTGCCGACGCGGTGTTCGCGATCGAGGGCGCCGGGTCGTCGAACGGCCGCGCCGGCTCACGGGCCGGCGGTGACGACGCGCCGAACGGCGACTCACCCGCGCCGGTGACCGCGATCGTCGGCGGCCGGCGGGTCACCGCGATCGAGGTGGTCGACTGGAAGACCGGGCGACCACCCCGAGACGCCGAGGACGAGGCCGCCCGCACGGTGCAGCTGGCGGCGTACCGGATGGCGTGGGCCCGGTTGACCGGGCTGCCGCTGGAGCGGGTGCGTGCCGCGTTCCACTACGTACGCCACAACCGCACCATCCGGCCCGTCGACCTGCTCGATGCCGACGGCCTGGAGGCACTCATCGCCGGCGTTCCCGAGGAGTCCGCGGACTGAGGTGCCAGCAGGCTGAGGTGTCGGCAGGCTCAGGAGTTGGCAGGCTCAGGAGTCGGCAAGCTGAGGGGACCGGGGATCAGCCGGCCGCCAACCACAGGCGGTCCGGACCGATGCGGTAGAAGTCGCACGCGGTGCCGAAGAACACCGCGCGTTGTTCGCTCGCGGACAGGTCGGCGGTGAGGTCCTGCAAGCCGCCGAAGATCTGGGCGTACGTCGCCCACAGCGCGTCCACCGGGAAGTTGCTGGCGACCATGCACCGCCGCGGGCCGAAGATGTCCAGCGTGGTGAGCACCACCTCGCGCTGCAGGTCCGGCGTCCAGGTGGTGTGCGGAACGTCCAGCCCGGAGATCTTGCAGTACACGTTGGGATGTTCGGCCACCTGCCGCATCGCGTCCCGCCAGCCTGCCAGCCCCGCCGGTGACCGGTCGGCCGGTAGCCCGGTGTGGTTGATCACGATCGGGGTCTGGTCGAACGCCGCCGCGAGGCCGGCCGCCTCGTGCAGGTGCCACCACGGGACCTGGAGTTCGTAGTGCAGGCCGAGCGGCGCCAACCGCGCGAAACCGGCCCGCCAGTGCGGGTCGGTCATCAACGTGGGTTCGGCCCGCGCCCGGTCCGAGGTGGGCGCGCCGCCGGGCTTGTGCCGGATCCCGCGGGTCAGCGGTGCGGCCGCGACCGCCGCCAGGTGTTCGGCGACGTCGGGTGAGTCCAGCACCGCGTGCCCGACGACCACGCTGGGAACGCCGGTCTTGTCCGCCAGCCCGCTCACCCAGGAGATTTCCGACAGTGTGTCGTCGACCCGCCACTCGGTTTCCACGAAGACGCTGCCGACGACGTCGAGCCCTAGGTCGCCCACCGAGGCTGCGTCGGCGCGGAAGTCGGCCGGCAGGTAGTCGCGGCGGATTCGACCGTAGTCGCCGTACCGGAACGCGATCATCGGGTCGTCGACCAGCCACGGCTGGCCGCCCAGGGCAAGGTCCCAGACGTGGTGGTGCGCGTCGACGACGGGGCCGGTGTACGGCGTCATCGCGGGCACACCTTCGAATCGCGAGTGCATTTCGCCATGGCCACATTGTCGGCGGTGCGGCCATTTCATGGCGCTCGGGTGGACGCTTTCAGTCGACCGAATACGGCTGAACTTTCAGTGTTCACTTCACTTGTCGAAATGAACGTGAAACCGCCTGAACGGCGCTTGTCCACGTTGGGACAGGGGCGTTCCCCGCTGCCGACATGCGCACGTAACCTGCCACGCAGACACGGTTTCGGTGAATGTTCAGTGAAACGCGAGGCGCGTGAATGGGCACACGGAGGCGGTCGACCCTCAGGGATGTCGCCGCACGTGCCGGCGTTTCGATCGGGACCGCCTCCGGTGTCTTCACAAGTAATGCGTCCGTTTCCGACCAGGCCAGGAAAGCGGTTCTTGCGGCTGCGGAGGAAATCGGTTACCAGCCGCGCCGCCGGCCGGCGGAGACCCTCGCCGCGAGTGTTTCGGCGTTCGGTCTGCTGGCCAGGGGTGAGCACTACGTCGGCCCGGCCAACCCCTTCTACGGACCCGTCCTCTACGGCGCCCAGTCGGCGATCGCCGCGCTCGGGGTGTCCCTGGTGATGGAGACCTTGCACGACGGTGACCTCGATGGCCGCGGGCTGCCACTGGTGCTGCGCAGACGGCAGGCACAGGGACTTCTGCTGGCGGGCTACCACGACCAGCGTTACGTCGCGAGGTTGCTGGAGACCGGGACGCCCTGCGTGCTGATCGACCATCTGGTCGAGGACCTGCCGGTGGACTGCGTACGAGCCGACGACCATCGCGGCGGATATCTCGCCGCCACGCACCTGCTCGACCTCGGACACCGCAACCCGCCGCCGGCCATCATCACCGGACCTTCGACGGCGTACTCGATCACCGCCAGGCTGGCCGGTTACCGCCGGGCGCTGGCGGAGTACGACGTCCCGGCCGACCCGGCCTACATCCGCGGCGGTCGGTTGTGCGCGGAGAGCGGGCGGGAGGAGATGGCCGCGCTGCTGGACCTTCCGGTGCCACCGACCGCGGTCTTCTGCGGCAACGACAACACCGCCCTCGGCGCGATCGACCTGCTTCGCGAGCGCGGGGTCGCGGTGCCCACGGACGTCTCGGTGATCGGGTACGACGACATCGCGATGGCCGCGCACAGCGTGCCCGGGCTGACCACCATCGCCGTCGACAAGGAACTGCTCGGCATGCAGGCGGTGTGGAACCTCACCGAGCGACTGCGCTTCCCGCACATGGGCTGGCGGGAGACCCGGGTCGGTGTGCACCTGGTGGTCCGCGGGTCCACCGCACCGCGCAACCCGCCGGCACCGCCGTACGAGCCGGTGACCGCCACAACCACGACCAAAGCCAGAACCACCACCAAGACCCCAACCACACAAGGGTGATCGACAGATGCGGTTGACCACAGCCGACAAGCAGGCGCTGTACGACGACGGGCTCGTCCGCCTGCCTGGGATCGTTCCCAGCGAGCTTGTCAACGCGGCCTTGCGGGCGATCAACGGCTCGCTCGGCTCCGAGGGCATCCATCCCGACGAGCTGGTGACCTTCCGTTCCAGGTCCTACGCCCCGGAACTCCAGACCTCACCGGTCATCACCGACCTGCTGCACCGGTCCCCGTTGTGGGAGGTCGCCGAGTCCGCGATCGGGGAGGGCGCGATCGCGCCGGTGAACGCCGGCCAGATCGCGTTGCGCTTTCCCACTCCCGACACCCCGCACGACCCGCACGCGCACATCGACGGGATGTACAGCCCGCACAACGGCGTGCCGAAGGGGACGATCGCCAACTTCACCGCGCTGGTGGGGGTGTTCCTCAGCGACGTGCCCACGTCCTACGCCGGCAACTTCACCGTCTGGCCGGGCAGCCACCGCCGGTACGAGAGCTACTTCCGCGAGCACGGCCCGGACTCCCTGCTGAACGGCATGCCGGACGTTTCGGTAGCCGAGCCGGAGCAGGTCACCGCCCGGGCAGGTGACGCGGTGCTGGCCCACTACCAGCTCGGGCACGGCATCGCCGGCAACGCCTCCCCGCACATCCGGTACGCGATCTTCTTCCGGCTCAGCCATGTCGACCACAAGTCGGTGCGCTGGGAGTGCATGACCGACATCTGGCGGGAGTGGGCGGGGATGCGCGACGTCGCCGCTAAGGCGTCTGCCGGCTGACCCGTCGGCTGTGCGCGACAACAGGGCCGACCTCACCCCGACAACCGACCCCGACAACTGACCCGCCACCTGACCCCGACAACTGATCCGCCACCTGACCCGGAAGGAGTGGTTGCCGTGCCCACCCTGGAGGTACGCGGCCTGGTGAAGCAGCTCGGTGACCACCGGGCTGTCGACGGAATGTCGTTCACGGTCGAGGACGGGCAGTTCTTCGTCCTCCTCGGCCCGTCCGGCTGCGGCAAGACGACCACGCTGCGGATCGTCTGTGGGCTGGAGCATCCCGACGCGGGCGAGGTCGTCATCGGCGGCCGGAAAGTGACGTCGCTGCCCTCGCGCGACCGCAACCTCGGGATGGTCTTCCAGGAGTACGGCCTGTATCCGAGCATGGACGTCTTCGGCAACATGGCGTACGGGCTGCAGGCGCGCGGAGGGGTTGCCAAGGACGAGATCGAACGCCGGGTCCGGGCGGCCGCGGACAAGCTCGACCTCGGCCCGCTGCTCCGCTCGCCCATCACCGACCTGTCCGGTGGCGAGCAGCAGCGGGTGGCGCTCGGCCGGGCGATGGTGAAGGACGCCGACGCCTACCTCTTCGACGAGCCGCTGTCCAACCTCGACCCGAAGCTGCGCTACCGGCTGCGGCGCGACATCCTCGCCCTGCACCGCGAGAAGGGCCGGCCCAGCGTCTACGTCACCCACGACCAGACCGAGGCGTTCGCGATGGGCGACGTGGTGGCGGTGCTCGCGAACGGCCGGGTGCAGCAGGTCGGCCCGCCGGAGGAGCTCGTCGAGCGCCCGGCCAACGTGTTCGTCGCCGGCTTCGTCGGGACCCCGCCGATGAACCTGCTGCCGGCCCGGCTGCGGCCGGTGAACGGCGCGTACGTCGCGCACGGCTCCGACGGTTCCGACGGCTCCGGCACGGCGTTCTCGTTGCCGCCGGCGTGGACCGACGCGCTGTCGCGGTACGGCAAGGAGCAGGTGACCGTGGGGATCCGCCCGGACGCGCTGGTGCCGGCCGCCGACGGGGACGCGGCCATCACCGGCGAGGTCACCGACGTGGAGCCGCTGATCGGGGAGACGGTGGTCCGGCTGAAGACGCGGGGCCAGTCGATGGCCGCGATCTTCCGGGCCGGTGAAGAGGGCTCGCTCGCGCCGGGTGACGCCGTACGCCTGGACGTCGCCCCTGAGGGCCTGCGGCTGTTCGACCACGACAGCGAACAGGCGCTGGTGCCATGACCACCGCAACCGCCAGTGCCACCGCGACATCCGGCCGGTCCGACGCCGCGCTCGCCGCGGGCTTCGACACCCTCGTCCGGCTGCTCGCGCTCACCCTGGGCCCGGCCCGGGGCGTGGTGCTGAACGACGCCGGCGGCGGGACCCCCGAGGGCCTCGCCGATGCGGCGACCATCGCCCGCCGGGTCACCTCCCTGCCCGGGCGCGGCGAGAACGCGGGCGCCGCGCTGCTGCGGGAGGCGGTCCGTACGGTGGTCGGCCGGCACGGCGACGGCGGTGCCACCACCGCGGTGCTGACCGCGGCCATCGTGCGGGACGCGCGCCGGATGGTGGCCGCCGGTGCCAACCCGGTCCTGGTCCGGGACGGGATCACGGCCGCGGTCCGGTGTGCGGCCGACGCGCTGAAGGGCCAGGCGAGTCCGGTCGACGGGCGGGACGACCTGTCCGGCCTGGTCGCGGCGGCCGGTGGGGACCGGGAGCTGGCCGAGGCGGTCGGCGAACTGCTGGACGTCCTCGGTCCCGACGGTGCGGTCGTGGTGGAGCGGTCCGTACGTACCGGCGTCACCCACGACTACGTCGACGGCAGCCGGTGGCCGGCAAGGCCGGCCGGGCCGGAGCTGCTGTCCGGCGGTCGCGCATTCGGGGGCTCGCACACCGAGCTGACCCTGGTCGACCCTGCGGTGGTGGTCGCTGACGTCGTCCTCGACGACCCGGCGCAGGTCGTCCCGATCCTGGAGGCGGTGCGCGCCCTGCCCGGCCGTCCACCGCTGTTGCTGGTGGCCCGGGACGTGACCGGCGGTGCCGCCACGACCTGCCTGCTGAACGACCGCCGCGGGCTGGTGGTGAGCGCGCCGGTGGTCCTCACCACGGCCGGGGTGCAGCGTGGGGAGGACCTCGCCGACCTTGCCCTGCTCACCGGCGCCACCGTGCTGTCGCCGGAGTCCGGCCGGCCGCCGGAGCGCTTCGTCCCGGCGTACGCCGGCAGGGCGCGGCGCGCAGTCGTGCGGTCGGGGCAGCTGTCGGTCGCCGGCGGTGGCGGCGAACGGCTCGCGCTCGCCGACCTGGCCGCTCGCCTCCGCACGAGGGCCTGGGAACTCGACGACGGCGCGGAGGCGACCACCCATACCGCCGACCGGATGTGGCTGCGCCAGGCGCGCCTGCTCGGCCGGGTCGGCACGGTTCAGGTCGGCGCGGGCACCGGGGCCGAACGCGAGGACCGGCTCCGGACCGCGCGGCGGGCCGTGCGATGTGCCCGGACCGCGTTGCGGGACGGCGTGCTGGCCGGCGGCGGAGTCGCCTACCTGGACTGTGTGGACGCCGTACGCGTGGCGCGGGCGGACTGCGCCGACCCCGACCTGGCCGCCGGCATGGACGCGGTGGCGGCCGGCCTGGAGGCGCCGTTCCTGCGGCTGGTCGCCAACGCCGGCCGCCGCGAACCCCGGGTGGCCCTGGCCGCGGTCCGGGCACTCGGACCCGGGCACGGCGTCGACGTACGGACCGACCACTGCGTGCCGATGCGGGAGGCCGGCGTGCTCGACGTCGCCGGTGTGGCCGTCGCCGCGCTCGAGGCGGCCGGCGCGACGGCCGGTGTGCTCGTGTCGGCGTCGGTGGTGACCGGCCGTGGGTGAGCCGGGGAGCCCGATCCTGTCCGCAGCGACCGGTCCGCGGCCGGAGGAACTGTGGCTGGGCGGGGTCGGCGGGGTGGTGTCCTCCGGCGCGGCCGGCGCGTCCGGCGCGTCCGTGGTGGGCGGTCCGCTGACCTGTGTGGCCGCTCTCGGAATCGGGGCCGGCCGGCTGCTCGCAGGCGGCGCCGAGGGGATCGCCCGGCGTCTTGAGGACGCGTGGGACGTCGCGCAGGTGCAGGGGAGTGGCGCCCCGGTGGTGGCGTTCCTCGACGTAGGTCCCACGGACTCCGGTGAGGAGCAGGTCGTGCTCGCGGCCACTCTCGGGGACGGCGTCCTCCGCAGTGTGGACGCCGGGCGCACCTGGCAGCCGGTGTTCGGGCTCGCCGACACCGAGGTGACCGCGCTGGTCCGCACCGCCGGCGGCCGGTTGCTCGCGGGTACGCCGGAGGGCGTGTTCGCCAGCGACAACGCCGGCCGGGCGTGGCGTCGTACCGGGCGAACAGCACAGGATGCATCGAACTTAGACCAGCCGGTGGCGGCCTTCACGCCGGCCGGGCACGGCAGGGTCGTCGCCGGCCTGGAGTCCGGCGAGCTGTGGTGCTCCGCCGACGAGGGACGGACCTGGTCGCCGCTGGGCGCGCTCCCGGCGCCGGTCACCGCGCTGGTCACGACCGCGGCCGGCACCCTGCTCGCGGGTACGTCCGGAGCGGGGCTGTGGCGGTGCGCGGACGGCACCGGGTGGCAGGAAACCGTGCATCCTTCCGGCCCCGCGGTGCCCGGAACGATGCCCGGAACGGTGCACTGCCTGCTGGCCGACGGCACGACGGCGTACGCCGGAACCGGCACCGGTCTGCTGGCCAGCCGCGACGACGGGCGCACCTGGTCGGCGGTCGGCGTCCCCTCCACCGCCGACCTGGACAGGGTGCTCTGCTGGGACGGCCGGCCCTTGCTCGCCGGGCCGCGGTCGGGAATCGTCTGTGGAAATCTCCCGGGAACCGACCAGCCGGTCGCTGCGCCGAACGACTGGGAAAGGCCGGCGGACGTGCCGTTCCCCCTGCTGGGGCTGGGTGTCGCGCCCGACGGTGCGCTGCTGGTGTCCGGGACGAACGGGCTGTTCCGGCGGACGCCGACCGACGCCGACTGGACCCCGGTGGTGGAGGGGAGTACCGGGGCGGTCGGCCGGTTGGCGTTCGCCGCGGACGGCCGCGGCTGGGCGGCCCCGGCCGGGCACGGCGACGCGCTGCTGCACAGCGCCGACGCGGGACGTACCTGGCAGCAGCGACCGGCTCCGTTCGGCACGTTCCCGCTCACCGCGCTGGATTGGGTCGGCGGCGACGAGTTGGTGGCGGCGACGTTCGACCACCGGCGCAACCTCGTGACCGTCTTCGGCTCCGCCGACGGGGGCCGGGCGTGGCGGGAGCAGCTCACCGCCGAGACGGCCTGGCCGCAGGTGCACGTCGCCCGGGCCGGCGCCGACGGCCCCGCCGTACTCACCATCGGCCGGATGGCGCTCTGCCGAGGCGACGACGGCGAGTGGGACGAGCTCACCACCTTCGGCACCGGCGTACGGGCGATGACCGCGACGCCGTCCGGCCTGGCAGTCCTCACCGGCGACGGGCTGTGGACGTGCGACCTCAGCACCGACACCGACACCAGCACCGACACCAGCACCGACACCAGCACCGACACCGAAAACGACTGGCGCCGCGTCGAGGACGGCCCGGACCCGGCGTCGGCCTACGACCTTGCCAGCCGCGGCGACGAGATCCTCGTCCTGCTCGCCGGCGGCGGCGTGTGGACCTCGATCCCGACGAGGAGGGGACGATGAACACCGATCCCGCAAGTCCGAGAACACCCGCGCCGAAGGGATCCGCCCCGGCGCCCACCCGACGGCAGATGCTGTCCCTGATGGCGTCGGGGACCTTCCTCGCCGCCGGCGGCGGGCTGCTGAGCTCGTGTGCGCGCCGGGGTGCCAGCACCGACGGGCACGTCGTACTGAAGACGTCGGGCGGCTGGCCGTACGGCCCGATGCCGACGAGGAAGGACCAGAAGGCCAACCCGGGAACGAAGTCCTACGCGGACGTGCTCAGCGCCTGGATGGACAAGAATCCCGGCGTCACGATCCAGGACGTCAAGCTGGACGTGTGGAACCAGCAAACGCTGTCCACCGCGATCACCGGCGGCACCGCACCCTCGATGTTCCCCGGTGACGTGCTCGGCGGCTGGAACCGCCAGGCCGTGCGTGCCGCGATGGCGCAGGGGCTGTCGGCCGACGTGACCGAGCACCTGAAGGCGCACGACATCGCCGGCAAGCTGGAGACCTACGTCAAGCCCATCTGGGAGAAGTGGCAGGTCGACGGGAAGTTCTACGCCGCGCCGTGGATCTACAACGTCGGGACCGGCCTGCACTACCGCGTCGACCTGGTTCGCGAACTCGGCCTGAAGGAACCGACGCCGGACTGGACCTGGGACGACGTACGCACGCTGGCCAAGGGCCTCACCAAGGGCAAGCGCAAGGGAATCGTCCTGCAGGGCTGGGGACTGAACATGCGTATGAGCGCGGACGGGATGGACTTCCACGCCAAGCTGCCCGCACCGGCGACGAACTGGAACTGGCGCTGGGACTACATGGCCGGCGCGGACAGTTGGGTGCCGCTCATCCAGGGCATGCGGGACATGGTCTACAAGGACAAGAGCGTGCTCGCCGACGTGAGCATGGGCGACGGCGACACGCTGGCGGCGTTCGTGCGTGGTGACGCCGCGATGCACAACAACACGGTGATCTTCTTCGCGAACACACCGGGCAGCGACACCGCACCCGCAGACCTCGCCGCCCGGTTGAAGAAGCCGATCGAGGACGTCGTGGGCTGGATGACCCAGCCGATCGGCCTGAACGGGCGTACCGGCACCACCCAGGGGCAGGTGGACATCGTCGGTTTCTCGCCCGACATGGACGACCTCGCCCTGGACAAGGCGATCAGCCTGCACGCGTGGATGAAGGGACCGGGCTGGGTCGAGCAGAAGAAGGCGACCTACGCGGCCACCAAGGATCCCAAGCGGGTCTTCGACAGTGCAGACTTCATGCCGTTGTTCGCCGGGTTGCTGGAGCAGATGCCGGTCAGCCCCGACGACGCGTGGGGGAAGCCGTTCATGGACCAGGTACGCCGCGCGTCGAAGATCCCGCTGGTGCCGAACGAGGCGTTCTACTTCCCGGCCGAACTCAGCCCCGGGCCGACCGGCACCGCCCGCGACGACATGACCTCGCGGTGGGCGAACGAGCGCGGCACCCTCGACCTGCGCGGTGACCTGGAGAAGATGCAGGCGACGATGAACGCCCAGGCGGGAAGCTTCTCCTCCAGCACCTCCGATCCGGACTTCACCAAGGCTGCCCGCGAGTACTTCGGTGCGCACGACACCTACTGGCGGGACAACGCACCGGACTACCACCGCGACGTCTTCTCGCCGTGGTACCAGAACTCCGTCCTGCCGGCCCTGAAGGGATGAGCGGCACCGATGACTGGTGAACGAGTGATTCCCGGGGCCGCGGGCTCCGGCCAGAACCCCGACGAAGCGAACCAGCAGAACGCCCGGAACCCACAGGCTCCGCGGGGGGCTGCGTCGTCCGCGGTGACCGACGCGCCCGGCGCCGGAGCTCCCCAGGGCGCGCAGGTCCGGACCACGGCGCCGAAGCTGAGCCGCCGGCGCCGGCTGGAAGGGGCGCTGTTCGTCACCCCGGCGTTCCTCTTCCAGCTGTCGTGGGGGTGGTACCCGCTGCTGATGGCGTTCGTCATCAGCTTCACCAACGCTCGCTTCCGCGGCCCGGTGGAGTTCACCGGGCTGACCAGCTACCTGCGGATGTGGCGCGACCCGCTGGTCGGCGAGGCCTTCAAGGTCACCGCGATCTACACGGTGCTGAGCATCGTGCTGACGTTCATGATCCCGATGGTCGTGGCGATCCTGCTGATGGAGATGCCGCGAAGGCACATCCGCTGGATGATGCTGCTGTGGTTCCTGCCGCTGTCGGGGATCGCCAGCACATTGTTGTTCCGCTACATGTTCAACGCGCAGTACGGCTTGCTCCAGTGGGTGGCCACGGAGGTGCTGCACCTGTCGCCGCAGCCGTTCCTCAACAGCGGCAACCAGGTGCTGTTCTGGCTGGTCTTTCCCGGCATCCTGTTCTTCGGGCCCGGGCTGATCTACATGGCCACCCTGCAGGGGATTCCGGCCGTCCTACTACGAGGCGGCCGAGATCGAGGGCGCGGGATTCTTGCGCAAGATCTGGACGATTTCGCTGCCCCGGCTGCGGCCGGTCATCTCGATGACTGCTGATCTTCGCGATGATCGGCAGCCTCGCAGGCGTTCGAGTTTCCGCTCATCATGACCGGCGGCGGGCCGGGTGGTGCAAGCCGCACGGTCGTCATGTATCTCTACGAGCTCATGCGCAATCTGCGCTACGCCGACGCGACCGCCCTCGGCATCTTCTTGTTCGTGGTGACGATGGTGCTGGTCGTCATCCACCGCAGGTTCTTCCGCGAGGACCCGGACCAGTAGGCCACAGACCAGTAGACCGGTAGGAGGACCGAAGACATGCTCTTCCCACGCGTTGGGCGCCGGCAGCCGATGCTGCGGATCGCCTGGTGGCTGGTCGTGGCGTTCCTGTGCCTCGGCATCATCCTGCACCTGTTCCCCTTTTATTTCATGATGATCACGTCGTTCAAGTCCGGTCAGGAGGTGTTGCAGTTCCCGCCGACCTGGTGGCCGCACGACGGGACGGTGGCCGGCTGGCACCTTCTGCGTGAGCCTGGTCCAGGGCGGCAACACCGGTCGCGACGACGCTGATGGACGGGCCGTTCTGGAAGTTCTTCCTGAACTCGGTGAACATCATCTTCTGGGCGCTGGTGCTCGGCTGCCGATCACCTCGTTCGCGGCGTACGCCAACAGCAAGCTCCAGACCGGACCGCTGGCTCGCTGGTCGTTCCTGTTCTTCATCGGCACGCTGATGATGCCGGCGGCGCTCACCCTGATCCCCAACTACCTGCTGACGCGCAATTTCCCGTTCGCGCTTCCGGACGCGCCGTCGTTCTTCGGCAGCGACACCCTCGTCTGGCCGAACGTCCGCATCTGGGACACGCCCTGGGCGGTGATCATGCCGATCGTGTTCCAGGCGTTCAACTTCCTTCTGTTCAAGGGGTTCTTCGACACGATCCCGAACTCGATGATTCAGGCGGCCCGGGTGGACGGCGGGTCGGAGTTCAACATCTTCCGCCGGATCGTGTTGCCGATGAGCATGCCGGTGTTCGCGGTGGCGATCTGGTTGCGTTCAGCGGCGCCTGGGACCAGTTCCTGTGGCCCCTGGTCGTCTTGCAGAGCCGGACCAGATGCCGGTGTCGGTGGAGATCTACAACCTGATCAGACAGTTCACCCAGGCGGGTGCGACGGATGCCAACCAGGCCAGCGCGGCGGCCGCAGGCAGATGCAGCAGATCCTGTCACGCCGGCATGTCGCTGGAACGGGCTGATGGTGCTCGGCATCCTGCAGACGATGCCGATGTTTATCGTGTTTTTCGTCTGCCGCGAATACCTGCTAGCGGGCGTTCGCCTGCGCGGCACTGAAGTAGTGATCTGCCGATGGCTTCGATCGAGATCGAGCAGGTACGCCAAGCTGCTACAGGCACGAGCAGGTGAGCTCGACCTGCACCGCGAGGACACGGCCGGCCCTGGACGGCGTGAGCCTGACGGTCGCCGAGGGCGAAACGGTCAGCGTCGTCGGGCTCGTCCGGGTGCGGCAAAACCACCCTGCTCAAGGTGGTCGCGGGGCTGGAGTACCCCGAGTCCGGCCAGGTCCTTTACAACGATTATGACGTCACGCAGGTACGCCCGCAGAAACGCGGCATGGGCATGGTGTTCCAGGACTACGCGCTCTACCCGACGATGAAGGGACAAGGGCAACCTGGCCTACTACTTCGAGGTGCACCACCGCACCCAGGAGGAAATGGAGCAGCGCACCCGCGAGATCGCGCGATCATGGGCGTCGGCTTCGAGCAGCTGATCGGCCGGAGCCCGACACGCTGCGCGGCGGCGAACAGCAGCGGGTGGCGATCTGCGCGCTGCATCGTCCGCGAGCCGCTGATCTTCCTGATGGACGAGCCGATCTAGCAACCTGGACGCCAAGCTGCGCGAACGCACGCGCTTGGAGATCAAGAAGATGCTGCGGAAGTTCGCGAGTCACGACGCTGTACGTCACCCACGACCAGCAGGAAGCGATCTTCATGGGCGACCGGATCGCGGTGATGCGCAAGGGCAAGATCGAGCAGATCGGCACCTTCGACGAGCTGTACTACACGCCCGGCGAACCTGTTCGTCGCGACGTTCATCGGCTCGCCGCCGATGGCGTGATCCCGGCCACGATCGAGGCCGGCCGGGCCGCGGTGCCCGGAGGCAACTGGCAGCTGCCCGACGACCTCGTTGGCTCACTGCCGACCGGGCCGGTGCGGATCGGCGTACGGCCGGAGGGCTGGCTGCTGGACACCGCCGACGGCGCGCCGCTGAAGGTGCGGCACCTCGAGCGGATCCCCACCGAGCGGGCGAGTTTCCTGTACGGCCGGCTGGGCGAGGCCAACGTCGCGGTGACCGCGCCCGTCGACTACCCGGACCGGTCCGAGGTGGCGATCACCCCGGACTGGGAGCGGGCCTACGTGTTCGCCGCCGACGGAGAGGAGCCGCACCATGTCCCCGGCGTACTCGAACTGTTCTGAGAAGCACCGGAACGAGGAGGAGCGGCACGGTGAACGCGATCGCGGTGGACAACCTGGTCAAGCAGTTCGCGGAGAAGCGCGCCGTCGACGGGGTGAGCTTCCAGATCGCCGCCGGTGAGCTGCTCGTCCTGGTCGGCCCGTCCGGCTGCGGCAAGACGACGACGCTGCGGCTGCTGGCCGGCCTGGAAGCCCGCCACCTCGGGGGAGATCCGCTTCGGGGAACGGGTGGTGAACGAGATCCGGCCCCGGGACCGCAACATCGCGATGGTCTTCCAGGACTACGCGATCCTTCCGCACATGACGGTGTTCGAGAACATCGCCTACGGCCTGCGATCCCGGCGTACGCCGCGCGCGGAGGTCCGGACCGCGGTGCCCGCGGCCGCGGCGACCTTCCGGATCGACCACCTGCTGGCCCGCAAGCCCCGGCAGCTGTCCGGCGGTGAGCGCCAGCGGGTGGCACTGTCGCGGGCGATGGTGCGAGACGCGGCGCTGTACCTGTACGACGAACCGCTGTCCAACCTGGACGCCCAGCTGCGCTACCAGGCGCGCGAGGACATCCTCGCCCTGCACCGGGAGAAGCGCCGGCCTACCGTCTACGTCACCCACGACCAGTCCGAGGCGATGGCGCTCGGCGACCGGATCGCGGTGATGAACGCCGGCCGGATCCAGCAGATCGGCACCGGGGCGGAGCTGTACGACCACCCCGCCAACCTGTTCGTGGCGTACTTCATCGGCACGCCCAGCATCAACCTGTTCGACATGGTGGTGCGCGCCGACGGCGACGGGCTGGTGGTCGAGGGCTCGGACCTGCGGCTGCCACTGGATCCGAGTGTGACCGAACGCCTGCGCCGCCACGTCGACCGTCCGGTCAAGCTGGGCGTGCGGCCCGAGCACCTGCACGTGCCGCGGATGGCGCCGTTCGAGGTCACCGAGGACAACACCGTGCACGGCGTGGTCAACCTGGTCGAGCCCACGTCCAGCGGCAGCACCGTCTACCTCAGCCTGCCGGAGGGGCCGGGCGGGGCGGAGGGCCAGGACTTCGTGGCCACGTTCAAGGTGCGGGTGCCGTCCAGCTACCTCGACAAGGAGATCCCGCTCGGCGTGGACATGGCGAAGGTGCACCTGTTCGACGCCGAGACCGGTGCGTCGCTGCTGGCTGCGGATGCGCCGGTCACCGCCGGTGCGAGCTCCTCGAGTGGTCAGGAGGCGGCCGGTGCCCTTCCTGGATGACATCGGGCCCGGCGACGAACGCCGGAGCCCCACGTGGGCGACCTTCGCCACCGTCGCCGACCAGGTGGAGCGGATGGTGATGGCCAACCTCGCCTGGGCGGCGGTGCTCGCGCCCGGAGTGGTGGCGCTGGCGTTCACCGGACTGCCGGGGTGGCTGCGGGTGGTGCTCGGACTGGTCAGCGCGACGGCGCTGCCGCCGGCCACCGCGGTGGTGTACGGCGTCGCCGCGTCGGCCTGTCGGGGCCAGCACGTCGACCTCGGACTGGCGGCCGAACTCCTGCGCGAGCTGGGCGTCCCCTCTCTGCGCACCCTGGCCCCGCTCTACGGAACGGTCGGCGTACTCGTCTGGTCGGCATGGGCCGCCTCGGCCGCCGGGCTCACGCCACTGGTGACGGTACTGACGCTGGCCGTGCTGGTCTGGTCGGTGTGCGGGACGTACTGGGGGCCGCTGTTCGCCGCCGACCCCTCCCTGCCACCGACGCGGCTCGCGACGCTGTTGGTGCGCCTGGTCTGGCAGGCACCCGAACGCGCCCTGCTCACCTGGGTGGTGGTGGGGCTGTGCGTCCTGGTGGGAGTGGTGACGATCGCCGGCGTGGCGCTGATCGTGCCGGTGCTGGTCGCCGTTGCCCAAACCCACCGACTTCGTGACCTCCACTCCGTCGTGTCGACACCACTTGCCCACTAACACCACCTAGCATTCGACCATACGTTCGATCGCAGTCATCTCCGGGGGATCCGCCGCCGACCGGTCCGGCGCTCGGCGGCCCGGGGATGAACGCGGACGGACGTGGTCCCGGGGTGGGGGTGTCCTTGCGTTCCGCGACGGGGAGGAGCCTTCACCGTGCGTCGTCTCGACCGAGCCCGCGAATACCTGCTGTGGTACGAAACACCCCGCCGACGATGGGTCGCCGTGCCGACCACGAGAGAGGGGATGCTCTTCGACGTGGAGTACGCCCTGCTCGTCGTGCTCGACCTCGACGGCTACTGACACGACGAACCGGGGCGCCGACCACGTGGTCGGCGCCCCGGTCGCGCAGCGGTGACTACTTACCCGTTCCGTACACCGCGAGCTCCACCGAGTCGACGAACTGGCAACCGGTGTAGTTGCCCGGGCAGGTGGATCCACCTGCCTCGGCCAGCTGGGTGCCGAGCATGGTGTAGCGGACGTACCGAACGCCGGAGGTGCCCGCGGACAGCGGTACGGCGTTCAGCTTGTTGCGGTTGGCCAGGCCGAAGTGGCCCTGTGCCGCGGTCGTCCAGGTGGTGCCGTTCACCGAGGTCTCCACGCGGTAGTCACCGGTGGAGGAGCTGCCGCCGTCACCACAGGTCGCGGTGGGGTCGACGGCCAGCTCGGAGATGTCCACCGCGTGCGGCAGCCGGACCACGACGTACCTCGGGTCGACCGAACTGGCCGGTGTGCCGGGCACCGCATCGGTCGACCAGCCCGAACCCAGCGACTGGTCGAACATCGCCTCCGGACCACAGCCGTAGTCGCTGTAGTCGTCGCCGTTGGCGTCGGTCACCTCGCTACCCCCGGCGAGGGCGGCCCAGTCGCGCCGGATCGACCAGTTCAGCGTGTTGGTTCCCCGGTGGACCGACACGGTCCGGGTCACCCGGTCATAGCCCGCTCCCTGCGCGAACACCTTCGGGTAGGTGCCCGCAACGACTCCGGAGATGGAGTAGTGCCCCTGGGCGTCGGTCACCGCGGCGTGGTCGCCGGCGAAGCCGGAGTTGTGGCCGCCGAACGCCACCGTCGCTCCGGCCACCGGGGCGCCGGAGTCGGAGTCGGTCACCCGGCCGGACAGCGTGCCGGTGGGCGTGCCCGCAGGCGGCGGGGTGGAGAAGTCCTCCACCGGCGAGGTGTCGTCACCGTCGACCGAGCCGGCGAAGTAGCCCATGCCCCGGTGGGCGAAGACCTGCCAGATCACGGTGTGCGCGCGGCCGTGGTTGACCACCAGGTCGGCCTGCAGGATGGCGTTGCGCATGTCGAGGTACGACGGGTTGGCCGGAGACAGCTCCATCGCCCGGGTGACCAGCGACTCGCTGCGGGTGGAACCCAGCCGGGTACGCAGGTCCCACAGCGTGGACGCCCAGATCTCGCCGTCGGCGTGCACCTCGGGACCGCCGGCGATCCGGCCGAAGTCGCCGTAGGTGTAGCCACCGGGGCCGGTCGCCGGCGTGCCCGGGCACCTCGGCGAGGTGGACCCGACGGGGCAGTCGATCGGCTGGGTGCGGATCAGGTCCTGGCCGTGGCCGACGTACTCGCCGACGCGAACCTCACCGGGTGCGCGGGTGTCCCTGACCAGGCGGCTGCGGACGAGGAAGTCCTCGGCGTACCAGTCACTCCATGCCTCACCCATCGAACCTGCCTGGACGTTGCCCAGCGTGGACACGCCGTCGGCGTCGACGACGAGCCGGTTGGACAGGCCGTGGGTGTACTCGTGGTAGACGATCCCGGCGTCGTTGGCGCCGCTGGCGGCGAGGAACGGGTCGCTCGGGTCGCCGGGCATCCGCCAGAGGTACATCTGCATCCGCGGCTGGATGCCGTCGGGCGGGGTGGCCATGTTGGCGTTGTCGATGTGCAGCGGGTCGGGCAGCCCGCTGCCGTCGGTGGCGGCGCCGTCGAGGTTCTCACCCTGCACGGCGTCGTCGTCGACCGCCTCGAAGTTGCCCGCCTGCCGGGTGAAGCCGATCGGGGACGCGGCGAGGTGGTCGTGGTACTTCCCGAGGAAGTAGAACAGCTGGGCGCCGTCGCGACGCCGGTTGACCTGCCAGGAGTTCGGCGTCGCGGGGTCCCAGGTGCACGGGAAGAGTGCGGAGCAGTCGCCACCCAGCGCGAACGGCCGGAGCGGGAACCGGAACGAGCCCTTGCTCGCCGGGGCGATCTCCTCACTCCGCTCGGCGAAGTCGTCGTCGTTGGCGTCGGTGTAGACGTGGGCGACGTTGCCGGCCAGCTTGGGGGAGTTGGCCGGCAGCCACCTGGCGGGGAGGTTCACGGTGTGGGTGCGGCCGCCGCGCGGCGCGCCGGGGTAGTTGTCCACGACGTCGGCCCGGTCGTGCTGCACCAGGTCGCGCCGGTAGAGCACCCGGCCACTCGCCGCGTCGACCACGTGGAGGTACATCGCGGTGCGGCTGGGGGAGGTGATGGTCTGCCAGCCAAGACGCAGACCGGCGGTGGTCACGAACACCACCAGCTGGGCCCGGTCTCCGTCGGAGAACACCGTCTTCCGCGCCGGACCCCTGCCAGGCTTGGCGGTTGACCGCTTCGGGGTGGCGAACACGTCGGCGACCGCGGCCCGCCGGGCACGGTCGGCGGACAGCTGCGGCGCGGGCAGTCCGGCCGGAAGACCGGCGACCGGTGAGCCGTCCAGCGAGATCAGCCGGCCGTCGCGGGCGACATGCGCCTTCAGGCCGTTGCCGAACACCGGGACGCCGCCGACCGACTGCACGAACGACAGATGGTGGGTGCCCGCCACGTCGACGTAGTCCTGGCGCAGGGTCAGCCGGTCGACGTCGGCGGCCGAAAGCCCCAGCCCGGCCAGGTGGGCGCGTACGTAGGACAGCGCGACCGACTTCGGCGCGGCCTTGCTCGCCGCGGTGAGGAAGCCGTCGGTGCGGGCGACCTGTCGCGGCGTGCCGGTCACCGGGTCGACGTCGACGACGCCCTCCCGGCCGAGGGATCTGCGCAACGTCGCGACCGCGGGCTTCGCGGCGAACTTCGCCGCCCGGCGCTGCAGGCTCGCCCTTGCGGCGGGTTCGGTGCGGGAGTCGTAGAACGCCGGCTTGTCGCCGGGACCCGACTGCCGGCTGCCCGACGACACCGGTGAGGTGTCACCGGCAGGGGGGCCCGGCCTGGCCGAGCCGGAGGGCCGGGCCTGCTGAGGTGCGGCGGCGAAGGCGTTCGCCGCGGGCAGCAGTCCGGCGGTGAGCAGGGCGCCGGCCGCGAGCAGTGCCTGGCGGCGTACTCGCGCCGGTCGGCGGGAACCAGGCGTGCCGCCGGTCGCGGCACCCGGCGGGGAGCCGGGCCGGGAACCGGGCGGAGAACCGGAGGGGGAAGCGAAACGCATACCGTGCCTCCTTCATGAGGCGTCGGGTCAGGCCCCGACCGGCCCTTGCCGGGCGTGGGTGCTGAGCGCTGGAAGTCGCAGCCGGAACAGTAGTCCCGCCCTCCGACAGTTCGTCCAGCCTTTCCCGAAGTTGACGAGTGCCCCGCATGCGTGGCACTCGTCCGGTATGGGCGCACCTGCAGCAGGCCGTCCGGGCGGCGTCCGGGAACGGTCTGCGGCGAGCGGCCCGCCGTGGCCGGGGTGGACGCGCGGACGACGGGCCGGCGGCCACGCCGTTACAGTGGTCGACCGTGCCTCGCCTCTCCTCGCTCGCCCTTGCCCGCGCCACCCTCGACCGAGCGACGGAGCGTCGCCGCGACCCCGACTGGGTGGCCGCGAGGTGGGCCGACCGGAGGGCTCGGGCCGTCCCGGTCCTCGCCGGGAAGGTGCCGGTGACCGACGACCTCACGTCGCTGGCCTACGTCAGCCCGGCCGCGATCGACGCGCTCGGCGGCTCCGGCAGTTCTGGCACGGTCGGCGACGTCAGCCCCGGCGCGGACGCCGGGGAGCGGTACTTCCTGGGACTGGACACCGACGACGTGCCGTACTTCGCGGTCGCGTTGACCGGTGACCCCGACGACCTGGATCTCGACGTACTCCTCGACAGCACGCCCACGGTGAAGGTCGGCTGGGCGGGGTTGCGTGAGGTCGGCGGCACCCTCCCCGACCGGGACGCGGGCGTGGTCGTGCACGCCGTCGCCCTGGTCAACTGGCACGCGGCCCACCCGCACTGCGCGCGGTGTGGCGCCCTGACCCGCCCCACCGACGGCGGGCACGTGCGCCGCTGCCCGGAGTGCGAGACCCAGCACTTCCCGCGTACGGACCCGGCGATCATCGTCCTGGTCACCGACGCCGACGACCGCTGCCTGCTCGGCCGGCAGGGGAGCTGGCCGGCGGGCAGGTTCTCCACCCTGGCCGGCTTCGTCGAGCCGGGCGAGCCGCTGGAGCACGCGGTGGCCCGCGAGGTGCACGAGGAGACCGGCATCGAGGTCGTCGACGCGGAGTACGCCGGCAGCCAGCCGTGGCCGTTCCCGTCCAGCCTGATGCTCGGCTTCTTCGCCCGGGCGATCTCCACCCGGATCAAGGTGGACGAGGAGGAGATCGTCGAGGCCCGCTGGCTGAGCAGGGCGGACCTGAAGGCCGCGGTGGAGTCGGGCGACCTGCTCCTGCCCAGCGAGGTGTCTATCGCCCGCCGGCTGATCGAGGAGTGGTACGGCTCGCCGCTGTCCGGGTCGTGGTGACTCCTCCGTCCTCGGTGGGACGGTCCACTGAGGCCACTGAGGATGGATCCCCGGGCTGCCCGCTCGTGGGAAGAAGCCCGGCGGCCGGATGGTTGAGCAGTACGCCGGAAACGAACAGAACCAAGTAGACCCCGCTGGACCTGGCACATCCGATGTGTCCGGCTCGTCTGGAAGGACACCATTCGATGACGTCGACGTCGAACTCGATCACGATGTACTCCACCCCGTGGTGCGGCTACTGCCGCCGGCTCAAGGGGCAACTGGAACGCGCGGGCATCGCCTACTCCGAGGTCGACATCGAGCAGCAGCCCGAGGCGGCCGAGCTCGTGATGAAGGTCAACGGCGGCAACCAGACCGTGCCGACCGTGGTGTTCCCGGACGGTTCGGCGCTGACCAACCCGTCGCTGGCCCAGGTGCAGGAGCGGCTCGCCGCCGTCTGAGGCGTCCCGCACTTCGTACCCCCGCAGTCCCACCTCGCCCCGGCCCCCGATCCCTGGGTGTCGGGGCGAGCTGTCGGAGCCAACTGGAATCATGGGCGAAGTGACTGACCTTCTCGCCGGACTCACCGGCGCCCCGGGATCTCGGTCCGCACCTACCGCCGACGAGGTGCTGGCCGCGCTCGATCCCGAGCAGCGCGAGGCGGCCATGTCGCTCGACGGTCCGGTCTGCATCCTGGCCGGTGCCGGCACCGGCAAGACCCGGGCGATCACCCACCGGATCGCCTACGCCGTGCTGTCCGGTCGCTGGCAGCCGCAGACCGTGCTGGCGGTGACGTTCACCACCCGCGCGGCCGGCGAGATGCGGGGCCGGCTGCGTGAGCTCGGGGTGGCCGGGGTGCAGGCCCGCACCTTCCACTCCGCGGCGCTGCGCCAGGCGCGTTACTTCTGGCCGCAGGTCTACGGCGGTGATCTCCCGCCGATCGTCGACAGCAAGCTGCGGTTCGTGGCCGAGGCCGCCTCGCGGTGCCGCGTCCAGGCCGACCTCGCCGGCCGCCGCGACCTGGCCAGTGAGATCGAGTGGGCCAAGGTCAGCAACGTCCGCCCCGACGACTACCCCCGGGTGGCGGCCAAGGCGGGCCGGCAGGTCGCGGGCTACGACGCCGCCACGGTGTCGCACGTGTTCGCCGCCTACGAGGAGGTACGCCGCGACCGCGGCCACCTCGACCTCGAGGACGTCCTGCTGTGCACCTGCGCGCTGCTGGCCGACTCACCGAAGGTCGCCGCCGCCATCCGGTCGCAGTACCGCCACTTCGTCGTGGACGAGTACCAAGACGTGAGCCCGGTCCAGCAGACCCTGCTCGACCTGTGGCTCGGCGAGCGCTCCGACGTGTGCGTGGTCGGCGACGCGAGCCAGACGATCTACTCCTTCGCCGGCGCCAGCCCGGCGTACCTCCTCGACTTCACCAAGCGGCACCGCGGCGCCACCGTCGTCCGGCTGGAACGCGACTACCGCTCCACCCCTCAGGTGGTCCGGGTGGCCAACGGACTGCTCGCCGGGGCCCGGGGTCCGGCCAGCCGGCATCGGCTCACCCTGCGTGCCCAGCGCCCCGACGGTCCCGAGCCCACCTTCACCGAGTACGCCGACGAGGTGGAGGAGGCCGAGGACGTCGCCCGGGCGATCCAGCGGCTGGCCCGGCAGGGCACGCCCCTGCGGGAGGTCGCCGTCCTGTTCCGGGTCAACGCCCAGTCGGAGGCGTTCGAGCAGGCACTCGCCGAACGCGGCGTCCGCTACCTCGTCCGGGGTGGGGAGAGGTTCTTCGACCGGCCCGAGGTGCGGGAGGCGATCGTGCTGCTGCGCGGAGCCGTCCGGGCTGCGGAGATGTCCGGTGCCGGGCTGGTCGCCGACGTGCACGCGGTCCTCGCCGCCACCGGCTGGACGCAGGAGGCGCCGGCCGGATCGGGCGCGGTCCGTGAGCGGTGGGAGTCGCTGACGGCGCTGGCCTCGCTGGCCGGTGACCTCGCCGAGGAGCACCCCGACGCCGACCTCGCGGCGTTCCTGGCGGTGGTCGACGAACGCGTCGCCGCCCAGCACGCCCCCGCCGCCGACGGGGTCACCCTCGCCACCCTGCACGCGGCCAAGGGCCTGGAGTGGGATGCGGTGTTCCTGGCCGGCGTACACGAGGGCACCGTTCCGATCACCTACGCCGAGACCGAGGAGCAGGTCGAGGAGGAACGCCGGCTCCTGTACGTCGGGGTGACCCGGGCGCGGGAGCATCTGAACATCTCCTGGTCGCGGTCCCGAATCCCCGGAGGACGGGGGCGGCGGGGCCCGTCCCGGTTCCTCGCCTCGGTCCGGCCGAAGGGCTCCGCCGTCGCCGACGCCACCGAGTCGCGCAGCGGGGGCGAGCGGTCCGGCAGACGTACGACCACCCGGTCGGTGGCAAGGTGCCGCACCTGCGGCCAGCCGCTGCACGACGCCGCCGAGCGCAAGGTGGGCCGGTGCGCGGACTGCCCGGCCACCTACGACGAGTCGATGTTCGAGCGGCTGCGCACCTGGCGTACCGAGCAGGCCCAGGAACAACGGGTTCCGGCCTACTGCGTCTTCACCGACGCCACCCTGGTCGCGATCGCGGAGACCTGCCCGTCGGGGGAGTCCGAGCTGGCCGGCATCCCCGGAGTGGGTGCGACCAAACTCAAGCGCTACGCCAACGACGTCCTGGCGATCTGTGCCGGAGAGACCAGCTGATCTCCGGCCTGATCTCCGGCTGGTCGCCGCTGATCCGCCCGGCGCGGAAACGTTGAAAACTCCCTCGTTAATTCCGTTGCCTGGCTCCGACAGCAGGCACTAGTGTCATCATCACTCCCGCCGCCGCTCCGCGGCGCCGCATGTCCAAACCGAGAGGAGGGGGTCCCAGTGATCGTTACGACCGACGTGTCGCGCGAGCTGATGGTCGACACCTCCGTCTCGGTTCAGCTGATCGCGAGCCGTTGCGTCTCGCCCATCGACCTCTCGCGCCAGGGGACCAGTGTGTCCGGCGGCGGTCTCGATGTGCGCGAGCGCGCGCTCAACGTCCGCGACGACGTTGTGACCGAGTCCTTCCCGGCCTTCCTGACGGGCGTTTCCGCCCCGATCGCCAAGGCCCCCGTGTCGGGTGTTCCAGCCTGGAGCCCACCAGATCGATGAGAAATCACGACTGGCGCCTCCAAGGCCGCGGAATCCCGAACAAGGGATCCGCGGCCTTCTTGTTTCTCCGGACCCAAAGGCGGCAGTCGATGAGCCAGCACCACCGCAGATACGCACCACCGCACCATCCGCGTCACCGCTACAACCCGCTCCAACCGCAGCACCCGCTTCACCCGCACCACAGCACCACCGGTTGGTCACCGAGCACGGGGTGGTCGGCCACTGGATGTACGGGCCCAGCACGACACCAGACACAAGGAGGTGACTGGAAGTGAGTCTTAGCGTCCTCGACGCCGTATCAACCGACGTCGTGACGGAGGCAGAGCTTCCCTGCCGCTCGTCCGACCCGGAACTCTTCTTCGCGGAGTCCCCGGCGGACGTCGAGTTCGCAAAAACCATCTGCCATGACTGCCCGATCCGGCGGGAGTGCCTCGAAGGCGCGCTCGCCCGGCGAGAGCCGTGGGGAGTCTGGGGTGGCGAGCTCTTCATCGCCGGGGTGGTCGTCGCGCGCAAGAGGCCGCGCGGACGTCCCCGCAAGAACGAGGTCGCCGCATGACAACCATCCGACCGAGCACGTCGGCCCGGCCGCGCCGGACCGTCGCCTCCCTTCGCAGCGCAGGGAATCCGATGACTGACCACCTCCACACCGAGCACGCCCTCACCCCGGCACTTCGGGGAAGGTCCACCAGCACCGCCAGCACAAGGAGCACCACCATGAATCTTCTCCACGAAGACCTGGCACGAGCGCAGATACAGACGCGCCTCGAGGCCGGCCGGGCACACCGGCTGGCCGCCGAGGCGCGACGGGCCCGGCGCCGCAACCGCGAAGAGCGCAAGCTCACCCTGCGGACCCTTCTGGTGCGGACGCGTTACGTCTGACCGGTAGGAACCGGCGCCATCTGCAACTGATCCGGCCGGGGTACCCCACACGGGTACCCCGGCCGTCGTATGTTCGGCAGACCCCCGAGGGGGTGATGCCCCCAGCCATCGCGTCCGCGGCCATCACCGCGACCAGGGGATGTGCCGGACCGTGACCGGCCGCGGACCGAATGCCGGATAACGAAAAGGTTCAGGGCCGGTGTCCGTAGCGTGGCTGTCACATTCAGCGTGGACCATGGGTGCATCGACCGGGACGCGGCCGCGGGGGAGCGGCCGCTGACGAGAGGGCGAACGGCGATCATGATCGACTGCGACCTGTGCGGAACGACCGCTCCGGGGGAAGTGCCACCACTCGGCTGGGTGGTGTCGCGGGAGCGCGGAAGTGTCCAGCACTACTGCGACCGTTGCGCGCGGGAGAACGTACGCAACATCGAGTGCAGACTGGAGCGCAGCTACTGGTGACGGCCGGCGGATCCGTCCCGGCGGGTCCGGCTCAGGGAGCGGGTGCGGGCGACGCCTGACCGTCGTCGGCGCCGATCACGGGTTCGTCGGTGAACCCGGGCAGCCAGCGTTCGAGCTCAGACCGGAACGGCGCCTCGGTGCCGAGCTGGGCGAGCACGCCGATGCCGCCGCTCCACACCCGGTGGATGAGGGCGTACGACGGTGGCAGGTTGAGCTTGAACGCCGTCTTCGCGCTCGTGCTGCGGACGTCGGTGATCCGCTGGAACTGCGACCGCATCCACTCCCGGCTGAACTGGAACGTCTCGTACCGGGCCGGCTCGACGAACGGCTGGAGGTAGGAGTAGAGCTCGTCGGCGTCCAAGTCGATGTTCGGCTTCACGAAACCCTCGGCGCGCAGGCCCTCCAGGATGTTCTCGGCGTCGCCGTTCAGGCCGATCCGCAGCAGCCGGCCGATCTGCGGCGGAAAGCCTCCGGGGAGCCGGGCGACCAGGCCGAAGTCGAGGACGCCGAGCCGCCCGTCGGGGGTGATGCCGGTAGTTGCCGGGGTGCGGGTCGGCGTGCAGCAGACCGGCGCGGGCCGGCCCGGAGAACAGGAACCGCACGAACAGCAGGCCGGCGTGGTCGCGTTCTTCCTGCGTGCCGTGCGCGATCACCTGGCTGAGCGGGACGCCGTCCAGCCAGTCGGTGACCAGCACGTGCGGGGTGTGCAGCCGGACGTGCGGAATGGCGTAGTCGGGGTCGCCGTCGTAGGCGGTGGCGAACTGCTCCTGCGCCTCCGCCTCCAGGCTGTAGTCGAGCTCCTCGTTGATGCGGGCCTTGAGTTCGGCGACCAGCGGCTTGACCTCCAGGCCCGGCATCCAGCTGGTGAACAGCCGGCTGAGCCGGCCGATCTGGTTGAGGTCTGAGCGCAGGGCCTCCGCCGCCCCGGGGTACTGGATCTTGACGGCGACGTCTCGTCCTCCCGGCCACTGGGCCCGGTGCACCTGCCCGATCGACGCGGACGCGGCCGGCTCGTCGTCGAAGTTGCGCAACCGCCGTCGCCAGTGCGGGCCGAGCTCGCGTTCGAGGACCTTGTGCACCCGGTCCGCCGACATCGGCGGCGCGGAGTCCTGCAGCTTGGTCAGCGTGGCGCGGTAGGGCCCGGCGAGGTGTTCGGGAAGGGCCGCCTCGAAGATCGACAGCGCCTGGCCGAACTTCATCGCGCCGCCCTTGAGCTCGCCCAGCACCTTGAACAGCTGGTCGGCGGTGCGCCGCTGAGCCTCGGAGAGGACGACCTCGGCGGGCTTGCCACCCAGTCGCTTGCCCAGCCCGAGTGCTGTCCGGCCGGCGATGCCGATGGGGAGACTCGCGAGCCGCGCGGTCCGGGCGACACCGTGTCGAGGAAGATCGCTCACGGAGTCCATTGTCCAGGTAGCAGTCAACCTGGTCGTCGGCCGAGGGACGTACGCGGTCGTCGGCTCGTGGGCTACCTCGTGAGTTTCTGCGCAGGGTGACCCCTCCTCACGTTTCGGTCACCGCGCCCGTCACGGTTTCCGTACTCCTGGTGACGTGGGTCATCCCACTCCACTCCGGCGGTCGGACGGAACCGTCAGGCGGCGACGGGTGCGGGTTCGGGATCCCAGTGGCAGCCGCACGCCGGGTGGGCCGACCACGAACGCCGGCGGATCGTTCCGTGCGGCAGGGCCATCTCGAGGGTCGCGTCCACCGACGGCGGCCGATCCCCGTCGAGGAACGCCAGGACGTGCAGGACGGCGTGCCCGGCGATCGCGGTGGCGAGTACGACGTCACAGGCGGGCGTCCCGCTCGGCGCCTCGACCGTCTGGGCCAGGATGTCGGGCCACCGCGAGTCGCGGGCGGTGCGGTGCAGGTCGTGGCAGCGTAGGCAGGACGACGTGCCGGGCAGGACGAACGGGCCGAGGATCGCCCGGCCCTCCCGCATCCGGACCACGAGGTGCGGCACGCCGGCACGAACGAGCGCGTCGGCGAGGTTGCGGTCGGGCTCCTCGTCGGGTGCGAGCACAGCGAGGTCGGGGCGTTCGGTGGTGCCGGTGACGCCGCCGGCGCCGACCTCGGTGGAAGGGCCGGCGAGCCGCGCGGCCCGGGCAGCGCCGACGGCACGCGGTCGGCCGATGTCGACGGTGCAGAGTCCGGCCGGTGCCAGGTCGGCGGGTTCGGCGACGGTGCGGTCGCTCACGTCGACCCGGCCCAGTCCGCCGGCAGCGAGCAGGCCGGCCACCGACGCCCCGATCCGGCCGGCGCCGAACACGCAGACCGCGGCGTTCCGGCGACGGCGGAGCCACTCGCCGTCGTGCTCGCCCGGACCGAGCCGGCGGGCGGCGAGGTCAGGCGTCAGGCGCGCGCGTTCGGCCGGGCCGACACCCTCCCAGACCGCCTCGGCGGACGCGGCGTCCTGCAGGGCCCCGGCCTCGTCCAGCAGCCGGAGCAGCCGGTGCACGCGTGGCAGGCTGACCCCCTGGGCGAGCGCGGCGGTGATCAGATCCTCCTCCGAGCGCGCGCCGGACAGGCTCTCGACCAGGTGACGAAGGCCGTCGTCGAGCCCGGTGACCACCAGTGCGTGGGCGGGGTCCAGCCCGATCTGGACCGTCTGTCCGTCCCGCCAGACCCGGCGCAGGGCGGGCTTGATCTGTGGGCGCACGGGTGACCTCCCCGGAGGAGTCGGCGGCGTCGGGAAACGAAGCCTGCCACGACCGGGGGCCCGCCGGTGGGCGTCGTCCACAGGCGAAGTTGTCCACAGGCGGTGTTATCGTCGGCGCAGGATGTGGGCGACCGCGAAGCGCGCGGGGAGTGGAAGCGAAGTGGACGACAAGCCCGGCGCGAGCACACCTGTCGACTCAGCGGAGTCCGGCCCGGCGCCGACGAGTCTGGTCCGCCGGCTGTTCAGCTGGCAGTGGGTCGCCTTCACGCTGGTGGTCGTCCTGGCCGTCGCGGCGTTCCTGTTTCTCGCCTGGTGGCAACTGGGACGGTTCGAGTCGCGGTCGGGTGACTGGCAGAATTTCGGCTACGCGCTGCAGTGGCCGTTCTTCGCGGTGTTCGCGATCTACGTGTGGTGGCGACTGCTGCGGGAGAGCCGGCGGGAGTCGATGGACCGGGAGTCCCGACGGGAAACCGCCGACGGGCGGTCGAGCGTTCGCCGGGAAGCCGGTCGGCGTACCGACGCCGAACTCACCGAGTTGCCGCCGCTGCCACCCAAGCGGTTGGTGCGGCCCGACGGTGCCGCCGGGGTTCGCGCCGCCGGAGACGGCGACGCCGGCTCCGGTCGTTCGGGTGCCCCGGCTCGCTCTGCCGGCCCGGGCGAGGGGGAGGACGGAGCGGACGAGGCGGCGGCGCTCACGGCGTACAACCGCTACCTGGCGGCGCTGGAAGAACGCTCCGCCAGTGCCGGACGGCCTACCGGACACTCGGACGGGCGGCCACCGGAGTGACCGCCCGCACGAAGCGTCTGGTGATCGTCAGGCCTTGCCCAGGATCCGGTTGAGGTTGGTGCCACACTCGGGGCAGGTGGCCTTGGCCATCCTCGTGCCCTTGTCGTTGACCTTGATCTCGCCGGTCGCGTTGCGCTTGGCCTTGCATTTGACACAGTAGAACTCGCCTGTGTAGGTCTCCGCCATGACGGCCCTCCTCGCTGTGCTGGGTCGGGGCAGGGCGGACCAGCCCGGGCCGCCCGATCTCGGGTCACTTTATTGCAGCGCCGCTCACCGAAGAGTGCTCGGCACGCGGATGGCTCACGTCCTGCCCATGGTGCGCACTTTTATGCCTGTGCGTGACCGAAGGCCCGGGAAGTGGTCGATCGGTTCAACGCCGTGTCGACGTTACCCCTAGGCGGGGACGGAGCGGCGACCGAGTCCGGTGAGCCGGGATACGGACGTACGAAACCCCCGGAGTTGTCCGGTCCGTGCGCCTTCCCCTTGCGAACGGCTCGGGCCTTCCGGGGGCCTCGTGTCTGCCGAACCTACGACCGGGGCCGACCGGGCGTCAATGTCTGCTTTCCTCCCGATGTGGACGGTTCTGTGGAGAGGCTGTGCACGGTGCCCGTACGGCGGTGGACAGACTGGGGACGCGGCTGTGGACAAGGTGCGCGATCTCGGCCATGAATCGCGCTGACCTGCGTGTTTTGTCATCCACCGGTTGTGGAGAAGAAACTCACCCAGCGAACCTGGGCCGTTCCTGTCGGTCCGGCGGGGTACCTTGCAGTCGTGGCCAAGGCGGCACCTAGGCAGCGCACCGAGCCGCGACCGGGCGGGAAGACCGACCCCTCGCGTTCCGAGCCCTGCCAGGTGGAGGTACGCCGCAGCCCGCGCCGGCGCCGCACCGTGAGCGCCTACCGCGAGGGCGACCGGGTGGTGGTGCTGCTTCCCGCGCGGATGAGCGCGGACGAGGAGCAGCGCTGGGTCGGGGTGATGCTCGACCGGCTGTCGGCGATGGAGCAGCGCCGGCGGCCCAGCGACGAGGATTTGCTCACCCGCGCCCGCACGCTCACGCGCCGGTATCTTGGTGACGCTCCGCTTCCGACCAGTGTCCGGTGGGTCGGAAATCAGGGCATGCGGTGGGGTTCGTGCACACCCAGCGACGGAACGGTCCGGCTGTCCACCAGGCTCCGGGGGATGCCTGCCTGGGTGATCGACTACGTGCTCGTCCACGAGCTGGTCCACCTGGTCGAACCCGGGCACACCGCCAGGTTCTGGACGCTGGTCCGCAACTATCCCCAGGCCGACCGGGCCCGCGGTTACCTCGAGGGGGTCGCGGCGGCCGCCCAGCTGCCGCTGGAGGAGTGCGCGGACTGACGCGGACCTTCCCGGCTACCCGCCCGGGCTGTTCGCTCGCCACCGCCCCTCCAGGCGTGATCATCCCGACGTGATCGCCCCGGGGTAGTCGCCTGGAGATCATCCGTACGCGATCTCCGCCCCGCCGGTAGGCCGGCGATCACCTGGCCGAACTCCATCTCCTCCGCCGCCGGTCCGGCACCCCCGTTTCATCCGCGGTGGGTGTGGTGTGGCGTCCGGGTGCCGACCCAGGGTGGAGCGGGGGACTGGCGAGTCTGGCGACTTCGCGCGGGGAGGTGCTCATGCTGTGGCTGCTGACCGGCGCCCTGTTGGTGTGGATCTACCTCGGCATCCGGATCCTCGCGCGCAGACGCCGCATCATCAACGCGTCCGGGGTGTTCCGCTGCAAGGTGCGCAGCACTTCGTGGGGTGTGGAGGCCTTGGGCTACCGCTGGCCGCGACGTACGTCGTACGCCGTCTGGGCGCACGACGTGCTGGTCGTCTACCGCCGGTTCGCCCTGAACGAGGTGCTGGTGCTGGAATGCCGGTTCGCCGAGGACCTCGAGGTGGCTCCGTCGACGCTGCGCCGGCTGGGCCCGTGCCCGTTGCTGCTGCGGATCCGGCTGGACGACGGGGCGATGGTGGAGGTCGCCGCCCCGCGCCGGGCCTGTACCGAACTGGTCGGGCCCTACATCGCCGCCCAGCTGCACCCGTCCGAGCGCGGCTGATCCCAGTGCCGATTCCAGGGCCGATCTCGGGGCCGATCTCCGGGTGGTGATCCTCGGCCTGTGACCGTCCGGGGTTCATCCCGGCAGGGTGAGGTGAACTCGCTCCGGTTTGCCGAGACTCCTCTCAGAAGCTGGTGGACAGACGTCGGTGCGGGGGCTTGGCTGATGATCCTGGATGACGTGTTCGGGCTGGCTCGAAAGGTCGCACCGCGTGGGACCAAAGGTGAACGCCCGGCCGGACGTTCCGGGACCGAGCGGTTTCCCGGCCAGGTCACCCCGCCACTCATCCACCCAAGCGTCGCGCAGCCCGTCGAGGCCGTACGCCCGCGGCAGCTGACCGGCCGGGCAGCGATCCCGCAGGACGTGCTCTGCCTGCAGCCGACCGAGGCGCTCCTCTGCCCGTCGGCGTCGGTCCTGGTCACGGCTGTGCTGCGACGGATCGGTGCCTGCCGGCCGCTGCCGTACGTGGTGGTCCTCACCCTCGACCAGGCGCCGGACATCGACGACGACGGCTGTGAGGCGCTGGTCGAGCTGTGCTACTCGCTGCGGGCGAGCGGGATGCGGCTGTACCTCGCGACCGGCTCGACCACGGTGCACGACCGGTTGCAGGCGACCGGATCGGTGACCCGGATGCTCGCCGGCACGGTTCATCTGCGACTGCGGACCGCACTGCTGGCGGCGTTCGAGGACCTGCCCGGGCCGGCCGTCACCACCCGTGACGTGCTCGCAGCGCTGGAGGAGCGGCTCACGCCGCTGCCGATCTGACGGGCCGGGCAACGGCGGCGAAGGCAGCGCGGCGGCGCGGCCGCCGGGGGCGAACGTCTCAGTCGTTGGCCAGCCGGGACGATACCGGCCAGTCGTCGGGGAAGTCGTCGGCGACGATCTCCGCCTCTCCGAACAGCCGTCGGCGCACCCGCCGGGACAGCCGGTCGGCGAAGACCGTTCCGTTCAGGTGGTCCGTCTCGTGCTGCAGGCAGCGGGCCAGCATGCCGGTTCCGTGGAAATCGACCGGGTTGCCGTACTCGTCCGCACCCCGGACGGTCGCCTCGTCGGGCCGGGCACACGGTGCGTACGCGCCGGGAAGGGACAGGCAGCCTTCCTCCTCCTCCACCAGGCGGCGACCGGCGCCGGTCGGCACGTCGAGGACGGGGTTGCACACCACGCCCTGCTGGATGACGCCGCCGTCGTCGGCGCAGCGGAAGACGAACACCCGTAGATCCACGCCGACCTGGTTGGCGGCCAGGCCCACGCCGTCCGCGGCGTCCATCGTCGCGGTCATGTCGGCCACGAGCGCGTGCACATCGGGGCCGTACGTCTCGACCGGCCGGCAGGGACGGTGCATGACGGGGTCGCCCCACCGCGTCATCGGGCGGACGGTTCCTCCCTCGGGCAGCGTGCCCACGATGTCTCCTCAGCAGGGTCGGGCCTTCGGCGATCACCGTATGCCACGCCGGGGGCCGGATTCCCGGCGGCTCGCTCCGGGCGGGACCGGCGACACGCGCCGGCACCGGGCGGCACCGACCCATGGCGAACGGGGACAGCTCGGTAGGGTCCTCGCATGGCGGACCCGAACAAGCCACCGGCAGACGCGACCCAGCCACCGGCGAACGCACCCAGGCCCGAGGCCCGACCGGCGCCCTCCGAGGAGGACCCGGCCGCGAGCACGGTGATGTTCCAGAAGTACGTCGACGAGCGCGGCGCGGAGCCACCCGACAGCCGTACCCGGATGATCACGGTGGTGGCCGGAGCGGCCGTTCTCGTGGTTCTCCTGGTGGTGGCCGTTCTCGCGCTGTCCTGAAGCCGGGATCGCCGGGGGATCCGCCTCAGGTGAGCGCCGCCACCGCCAGTCGCGCGGCGGCCACGCTGTCCACGACTCCCGACGCGAGGTCGTCGGGAAGCTCGCCGACCCCGAACCACCGGACGTCCTTCGACTCCTCGCTCACCACCGGCGTCGCGTCGTAGGGGGCGACTCCGACGTACTGCACGTCGAGGTGGGTCTCCGCATGGCAGGGGGCGCCGTGCCTGGACAACAGCAGCGGCTGCTCGCTCACCCGTACGTCGGCCAGACCGGTCTCCTCCAGCGCCTCCCGCGCGGCCGCCGCGGCGAGTGAGGCGTCACCCTCCTCGCAGTGCCCGCCCGGCTGCACCCACCGGTGCATCCGGCCGTGAAGCACGAGCAGCACGTGGTCGGCCGTCGGGTCGACGACGACCATGCTGGCGGTGACGTGCGCGGGCGTGCAGGCACGCCACACGCCGTCCGACCGCGAAGCGAGATGGTCGAGGTAGACCTGGCGAAGCGCCGCCTGTTCCGGTGACGGCGGCTTCCAGCCCGACAGCACCCGCACCGCGTCGGCGTGCAGTGAGCTCCCCTGATCCGACTGCGGGGTGCTCACCGAGCGGTGCCGTCGTCGCCGCGACCTTCCTCGCCCCGGCCCTCGTCGCCTCGGCCTTCGCCACCGGCCGGGCCCTGGCCGGGCTCGTCGAAGCCCAGGTCACCGATGTCCATCCGGTCCGGTGAGGCGGCCCGCTCGGCGAATCCCTTCGCGTCGTCCAGGTCGTCGCCGGTGGGAAGCATGTCGGGGTGGGCCCACAGGGCCTCCCGGCCGCTGACGCCGCGGTTCTCCCGCAACGACGCCCACACCGTGGCCGCGTCGCGCATCCGCCGCGGCCGGATCTCCAGCCCCACCAGTGTCACGAACGTCTGCTCGGCGGGTCCACCCTCGGCGCGACGACGGCGGATCGCCTCGTGCAGCAGCGGTGCGGACGGCATCCGCGGCGTGGCGGCGGAGGTCACCACGTCGTCGACCCAGCCCTCGACCAGCGCGAGCGCGGTCTCCAGCCGGGCGAGCGCGGCCTTCTGCCGGGGCGTCTCCTCGGGTTCGAGGAGGCCGCCGGCGAGCGCGTCGTTGAGCGCCTCCGGGTTGGACATGTCGATGGTGCCGACCGCCTCCTCCAGCTTGGAAGTGTCGACGTGCATCCCGCGGGCGTACTCCTCGACCGCCGAGAACAGGTGCGCGGACAGCCACGGCGCGTGGTGGAAGAGCCGCTGGTGGGCGCACTCACGCAGGGCGAGATACAGGCGTACGTCGTCCGCGGGCAGGTCGAGCCCGCTCCCGAACGCCGCGACGTTGGCGGGCACGAGCACCGGCTGCCCGGCCGGCCCGAGAGGTAGTCCGATGTCGGTCGCGCCGACCACCTCGGTGGCGAGCTGGCCGAGGCCCTGACCGACCTGGGCGCCGAACATCATTCCGCCGACCTGGGTGAGTACGCCGGTGAGCTGGGCGCCCATGCCGGCGGCCTGCTCCGGCAGCGCCTGGCCCATCGCCCCGACCACGTGCGCGGCGAGCGGTTCGACCAGCTTCTTCCACGCGGGGAGCGTTCCGTCCAGCCACTCGCCGCGGTTCCACGCCAGCGCCTGCCCGGCCGAGGCGGCCGGAAGGCTGGTGGCGTCGTCGAGCCAGTGTTCTGCGAGGCGTACGGTCTGGTCGACCTGGGCACGCTCCTCGGCGGTGAGGGACGCGTCACCGGTCTGGCGGATCGTCTGCTTGGCCGTCTCGACGGCGAGCTGCCAGTTGATAGGGCCGCCCTGCCACGAGAACATGTTCTGCAGCTGACCGAAGATCGCGCCGAGGTCGAACCCCGGGAACGGGTTGTCCGGGCCGCCGGGTGGACGCTTCTCGGGCTCCTCGCCCTCGCGACCCGGGCCGGGCTCGTCGTTGCTCACGGTTGGACCTCCGGCAGGATGAGGGACAGCTGCGTGTGGTGGGGATCGGGTCCGGGCTGTGCCGCCCGACGCGTCCCGGCCGCACGAAGCGAGCAGTTCATGTCGTCCAACCTAGCCCGGGAGTTTCCCACTGAACGACGAACCCACCCCCGTTGGTGCCCGGCGCCCCCGGCGCACCACGCGTCGCACCCCGCCGGCCCGTCGTGGCGGTGGTCTGGTCGTCGCGGTGACCGGTGCTGCCTCCGGGCTGGGCCGGGCCCTGGTCGAGCGGCTGGCCGGGCTGGACGAGATCAACCGCGTGGTCGGCCTGGACGAGCGGCGGGGCGACGTCGAGAACGTGGAGTGGCGGGTGCTCGACATCCGGGATCCCGCCGTCGCGCAGCGGATCGCCGGGTGCGACGTGGTGGTCCACCTCGACGTCGACCTTTCGCCCGATTCGGAGCCGCGGCAGCGCAGTGCCCGCAATGTCCGCGGCGCGCAGACCGTGCTGACCGCGGCGGCGGCGTCCGGCGTACCCCGGATCGTGCTGTGCACCAGTGCGATGGTGTACGGCGCGCTCGCCGACAACCCCGTGCCGCTGGCCGATGACGCACCGCTGCGCGCGCGGCCCGAGGGCGTGGTGGCCGACCTGCTGGAGATCGAGTGGCTTGCCCGGCGGGCGCCACGAGCTCATCCCGGGCTGTCGGTGACCGTGGTGCGGCCGGCGATGGTGGTCGGCGGTGCCGTCGACACCTTCCTCACCAGGCACTTCGAGGCGGCCCGGCTGCTGGTGATCCGGGGCAGCCGGCCGAGCTGGCAGTTCTGCCACGTCGACGACCTGCTGAGCGCGCTGGAGTGGGCGGCGCTCGGCCGGGTCGAGGGATCGGTGACGGTCGGCAGCGAGGGCTTCCTCGGACAGGACGAGGTGGAGAAGCTCGTCGGACTGCCCCGGCTCGAGCTCCCCGAGAGTCTCGCGCTGGGTGCGGCCGAACGCCTGCACCGGCTCGGGCTCACTCCCGCGCCGGCCAGCGACCTCGCCTACGTCAGCCACCCCTGGGTAGTCTCCTCGGACAAGTTGCTGGCCGCCGGTTGGCATCCGGTTCACGACAACACCACCGCCTGCGAGGCTCTGGCGACCGACGTGGCCGGACGGCACACCGCGCTCGGCCGGCGGATCGGCCGCCGGGAGACCGCGACGCTGGGTGCTGCCGGTGCGACGGTGGCGCTGCTGGGTACGGCCGCGGTCGTCCGGCGGGCGAGGCGCCGCAAGACCAGAGGGGGATCGTGACCGACCCGACCGAGCCGACGACGGCCACCACCGGCACGACCAAGGCCGGCACGACAGCCACTGGCCCGGCGGACGACAAAGCTACGGGCAACAGCGCGGCGGGCAACAGCGCAACGGCGCCGGCACAGATCCGGCTGCTCGACCTGCGCGAGACCCCGCTGTCCGCCGATGAGGTCCTCACGGCGATCGCCGACCACCGTGCGGGCGGCTTCTGCCTGTTCGTGGGTGCGGTCCGCGATCACGACGACGGCCGGTCGGTGACCGAGCTGGGGTACGAAGCACATCCGCTCGCGCTGCGTGAGCTGCGCGCCGTCGCCGAGGAGGTCGTCGCGGCGCATCCGGTCTGCGGCCTCGCCGCGGTGCACCGCACCGGTGACCTGGCCGTCGGCGAGACCGCGGTCGTCGTGGGAGTGTCCGCACCTCACCGGGACGCGGCGTTCGCGGCCGCCCGGATGCTGATCGATGACCTGAAGGCGCGGGTGCCGCTGTGGAAGCACCAGCGGTTCACCGACGGCGACGCGGAGTGGGTCGGCGCCTAGGCGTGCCCAGGACAGCCTCGGCCGGAGGTCCGTGGGCGCGCCTTGACCACGCCTGTCGCGGTGACCGGGGCGTCGTCACCTAACCTTGCCCCCATGTCCCGCCGTACCGCGACGATGGCGCTGACCGCCGTCCTGCTCGTCGCCCTGGTCGCTCTCGCGTGGTTGGTACCGGTTCCGTACGTCGCGATGAGCCCCGGGCCGACCGAGAACACCCTTGGCAAGGTCCGCGAGAAGCCGGTCATCACCATCGAGGGACACCGCACCTACCCCACGAAGGGGCAGCTGGACCTCACCACGGTGGCGGTCACCAGCCCGGACCAGCGGCTCGACCTCGCCGGCATGGTGGCCGGGTGGCTCGACCCGACGGTGGCCGTGATTCCCCGCGACTACGTCTATCCGCCCAACCAGACCGTGGCGCAGGTACAGGAACAGAACGCCGAGCAGATGGAGACCTCCCAGCAGGCGGCGGTCGCGGCCGCGCTGCGCCAGACCGGGGACAAGGTGACCTCGGTGGTGCAGGTCAAGGCCGTGGTGGAGAAGTCTCCGGCGGTGGGCCGGCTGAAGGCCGCGGACGTGATTCTCGCCGTCGACGGCACCAAGGTCACCAGCGCCCAGCAGGTCGTGGCGCTCGTGGGCCGGCACCAGCCGGGAGACAAGCTGCGGTTCTCCGTCCGCCGGGGCGGCAAGCCCCGTGAGGTCACCGTCACCACCACGAAGTCGCCGACCGACGCCAAGCGTGCGTTCGTCGGGATCCAGCCGTTCGACGGCTTCCAGTTCCCGTTCGCCGTGCGGATCAGCCTCGGCCAGGACATCGGCGGGCCGAGCGCGGGCACGATGTTCGCGCTGGCGATCGTGGACAAGCTCACCACCGGCGAGCTGACCGGAGGCCGGCACGTCGCCGGCACCGGCACCATCGACGCCGACGGCAAGGTAGGCCCGATCGGCGGGATCCAGCAGAAGATCGCCGGTGCCAAGAGGGGCGGCGCCACGACGTTCCTCGTCCCGGAGGCCAACTGCCCGGCGGCGGCCGGTGCGTCCACCAAGCACATCCGGCTCGTCCGGATAGCTACACTGCGTGATGCGGTCTCGGCTTTGGAGACTCTGAACAAGAACCCCAAGGCCACCGTGCCGACCTGCGGCAGGAGCTGAGACCCGGCAGCCGCACGACGGCCGGCGGGGCGCCGGGAACTCCGGGGCCCTGCCCGAAGTTGCCTCACTGACGGCGGGACGTACCGTCCCGTCCGTTTCGGCGTACCCACTCTCCGCAGTTTCGCCGAAGGCCCGACCGAAGACCCAGGCCGATGTAACACCCTGCACCGAGGAACGAGGACCACGTGAGCAGCTTCTCCGCCCCGCGCGATCCGTCCAGGCGAGGCTTCCCCCGGGGCAACGTCCGCACCCGTGCGCTGGTTCCCACGATCGTGGTGCTGGTCGTGCTCATGGCGGTCTTCGGGATCTTCACCAACTTCTGGACCGAACGCCTGTGGTTCGGCGCGGTCAACTACTCCGGGGTCTTCACCACGACGCTGGTCACCAAGATCGGGATGTTCGCGGTCTTCGGCGTGCTGATGGGGGCGGTGGTGTTCACCAACCTCGCCCTGGCGTACCGCCTACGGCCCCGCTACCGCGCGATGTCGACCGAGCAGCAGACCCTGGACCGCTACCGCGCCGTGGTCGACCCGCACCGGGGGCTGATCTCGGCGATCGCGGCGCTACTGCTGGCGCTGATCGCGGGGTCGAGCGCAGCCGGGCGGTGGGAGACCTTCCTGCAGTGGCGCAACTCCACCAGCTTCGGCGCCAAGGACCCGCAGTTCGGGATGGACGTGTCGTTCTTCGTGTTCGGCTACCCGTGGTACCGCTTCCTGATCGGGTTCGGCTTCTCCGTCATCGTGCTGTCGCTGATCGCCGCCCTGGTCGCGCACTACCTCTACGGCGGCATCCGGCTGCAGACGCAGGGGCAGAAGGCGTCCGCCGCCGCACAGGCGCACGTGTCGGTGCTGCTCGGGCTGTTCGTCCTGCTCAAGGCGGTGGCGTACTGGTTCGATCGCTACGGCCTGGTCACCGCCGGGCACCGGATGTCCAACCAGGCGTTCACCGGCCTCACCTACACCGACGCGCACGCGGTCCTGCCCGCCAAGACGATCTTGACGGTGATCGCGGCGATCTGCGCGCTGCTGTTCTTCGCCAACGTCGTCCGCCGCACCTGGCTGCTGCCCGGGATCGGGGTCGGCCTGCTGGTGCTGTCCACGGTGCTGCTCGGCTGGGCATGGCCCGCGATCATCCAGCAGGTGACCGTACGCCCGAACGAGCCGGTCAAGGAGAGCAAGTACATCCAGCGCAACATCGACGCCACGCGACAGGCGTACGGCGTCGACGGCACCGAGGTCACCGAGTACACCGCGAAGACGACCACGACCGCCGGCCAGCTGGCCGACGACGCCGAGACCCTGCCGGGCGTACGCCTGATCGACCCCGCGATCGTGGGGGAGACGTTCGAACAACTGCAGCAGGTGCGCGGCTTCTACACCTTCAACAAGCCGCTGGACGTCGACCGCTACAAGATCAACGGCGAGTCGCGCGACGCGGTGGTGGCGGTGCGCGAGCTGAGCCTCGCGGGCGTCCCGGCCGACCAGCGCAACTGGAACAACGACCACACCGTCTACACCCACGGCTACGGCATCGTGGGCGCGTACGGCAACCAGCGCACCAACGAGGGCAGTCCGCAGTGGCTGCAGGGCGGCATCCCCACCCAGGGCGAGCTCGGGAAGTTCGAGCCGCGGATCTACTTCGGCGAGGAGTCGCCGCCGTACTCCATCGTCGGCGCGCCCAAGGGCGTCAAGCCGGTCGAGCTGGACATCCCCGGCGGCAGCGGCGACGCGAAGACCACCAACACCTACCAGGGCAAGGGCGGGGTGTCGATCGGGTCGTTCGGCAGCCGGCTGCTCTACGCCGCGAAGTTCCAGGACTTCAACATCCTGCTCAACCAGTCCCGGATCAACTCCGACTCGAAGGTGCTGTACGACCGCGACCCGCGCGAGCGGGTGCAGAAGGTCGCGCCCTGGCTGAGCCTGGACTCCGACCCCTACCCCGCGGTCGTCGACGGCCGGATCAAGTGGATCATCGACGGTTACACGATGTCGGCCGACTACCCGCTGTCCCAGCGGTTGCTGCTGGACGACGCGACCTCGACCTCGCTGACCCGGCAGCCGGCGATCGCCGGTCAGCCCAGCGAGCGCCTCAACTACGTGCGCAACTCGGTGAAGGCGACGGTCGACGCCTACGACGGCACCGTCTCGCTGTACCAGTGGGACGCCAAGGACCCGGTGCTGCGCACCTGGATGAAGGCGTTCCCGGGCACCGTGCAGCCGAAGTCGAAGATGCCCGACGCGCTGCTGGACCACGTGCGTTACCCCGAGGACCTGATGAAGATCCAGCGGGAGATCCTCGCGCAGTACCACGTCAAGGACGCCGGGTCCTTCTACCAGGGCACCGAGCGGTGGCGGGTGCCGTCCGACCCGACCCAGGAGGGCGCGAAGCAGCCGGCGTACTACCTGTCGGTGCGGATGCCGGGGGAGAAGAGCCCGGCGTTCTCGCTCACGTCGACCTACATCTACTTCAACCGTGAGAACCTCGCGGCGTTCGTGGCCGTCGACGCCGACGCCAGATCGAAGGACTACGGCAAGATCCGGGTGCTGCAGCTCGCCGACAAGACCCAGATCGACGGGCCGAGCCAGATCGCCAACAAGCTCAACTCCGACACCCGGGTGGCCGGTGCGCTGCTGCCGTTGACCCGCGGTGACAGCAGGCCGACGAAGGGCAACCTGCTCACGTTGCCGGTCGGCGGTGGCCTGCTCTACGTCCAGCCGGTGTACGTCGAGAGTGGCTCCGGCGACGCGTCGTACCCGCTCCTCCGGCTGGTGCTGGCGTCCTTCGGCGGGCAGACCGGGGTGGGCACGACGCTCCAGGAAGCGCTGAACATGGTGTTCCAGGGCGACGCGGGCGCCGACACCGGGGAGAACGCCGGCGACCAGCCGGCCCAGCCCGAGGAACCCGGCAACCAGCCGGATCAGCCGAACCAACCGGGCCGGCCCTCGGAGACGGTGGCCTCGGCGCTGTCGGACGCGAGCAAGGCGTTCGACCAGGCTCAGGCCGCGTTGCAGAAGGGCGACCTCAAGGGGTACGCGGACGCGGTGAAGCGGGCCCAGGCGGCGGTGACACGGGCGGCGGAAGCCCAGGCCGCCGAACGCGGCCAGGCCGACAAGGCGACTCCCAAGCCGACTCCGAAGGCGACGCCGACCCGGACGCCCACGCCGGCACCCCGGCCGGGATAGTCAACGCACACAGGCCTCCGCCGCGGGCTGGAAGATGACAGGGTTGCGCCCGGTCAAACCCGGACGAATGCTCCCAGGCTGCGGCGGAGGGGGCCGATTTGCACTCGGCCACCATGACCCGTACTCTTTAACACGTCGCCGCGGGGTGGAGCAGTTCGGTAGCTCGCTGGGCTCATAACCCAGAGGTCGCAGGTTCAAATCCTGCCCCCGCTACCACGTCAGAGGCCCGGAGGATTTCCTCCGGGCCTCTGTTTCGTATGTCTGTTCATATGTCTCGATGCGCACTGCCCGGTCGGGCAGACTGGGCGCGTGCTGCTGACCGTCTCGACCACCCACCAGCCGGCGACCGACCTCGGCTACCTCCTGCACAAGCATCCCGACCGGGTGCAGGAGTTCAAGCAGTCGTTCGGCACCGTGACGGTTTCTACCCCGAAGCCACCGACGGAGCGCTGCACCGTCGCGCTGATGCTCGACGTCGACCCGGTCCGGCTGGCACGGTCGCGGGCCAGGAACGCCCCCGACTTCAGCCTCGCCCAGTACGTCAACGACCGGTCCTACGCCGCGTCGTCGCTGCTGGGCGTGGCGATGGCCGACGTGTTCAGCACCGCCCGCAGCGGCCGATGCGACTCCCGTCAGGAGCTGGCCGACTCGGCGATCCCGCTCGAGATCGCCATTCCCGGTGCCTCCCGTGCCGCGGCGGCGCCGACATCGCCCACCGGCTCTTCGAGCCGCTGGGCTGGACGGTCGAGGCCGAGCCGATCCCGCTCGACGAGGCCTTCGCCGAGTGGGGCGACTCCCGCTACGTCCGCCTTCGGCTGACCGGCGTGGTCCGGCTGGCCGACGCGCTCAACCAGCTGCACGTGCTCCTGCCCGTGCTGGACGAGTCCAAGCACTACTGGCAGGGTCCCGACGAGGTGGACAAGCTGCTGCGGTCGGGGGAGGGCTGGCTCGGCAGCCACCCGGACGCCAACCTCATCACCCGCCGCTACCTCGGCCGCCGCGGCGGGCTCACCCGCGACCGCGCTGGCCCGGCTCGCCGAACTCGGCGACGAGATCGAGGAGGCCGTCGAGCCGGCCGAGGACGAGGACGCCCTGCAGCCGGAGGAGAAGCGGGTCCCGCTCAACGCTCCAGCGCCACGAGGCGGTCCACCAGGCCCTGCTCGAGCTCGGGTGCGCGGTCGGTGATCGACCTCGGTTGTGGCCCGGGCCAGTTCCTCGACCGGCTCGTCAAGACACCGGCGTTCACGCGCGTCGCGGGCAGCGACGTCTCCACCCGTTCTCTGCAGTACGCCGCGCGGCGCCTGCGGCGTCGACCGGATGAGCGAGCGGCAGGCCGAGCGGGTCGAGCTGTTCCAGAGCGCCCTCACCTACGAGGACGAGCGGTTCGCCGGCTTCGACGCCGCCGTCCTGATGGAGGTCGTCGAGCACGTCGACCCGCCTCGCCTGGAGGCGCTGGAACGAGTCGTGTTCGGCGCGGCCAGGCCGGGTGCTGTCATCGTGACGACCCCGAACGGCGAGTACAACGTGCTCTACGAAGGACTGGCCGGCATGCGGCACCCCGACCACCGGTTCGAGTGGACCCGGGAGGAGTTCGCCGCGTGGTCCGACCGCGTCGCCGCGACGTACGGCTACCTCGTCGACGCCGCGGGCATCGGCGACCTCGACGAGACGCTCGGCACCCCGACCCAGATGGCGATCTTCACCCGGAAGGAGGGCGCCGATGACTGACGCAGCGACCGGCAGGCAGCAGGTCACCGTTCCCGCCATGGGACTCGTCGTCCTGGTCGGCGTCTCCGGCAGTGGCAAGTCCACCTTCGCCCGCCACCACTTCAAGCCGACCGAGGTCGTCTCCAGCGACTTCTGCCGTGGTCTGGTGGCCGACGACGAGAACGACCAGTCGGCCACTCCCGACGCGTTCGACGTCCTCCACTACATCGTCGGCACCCGGCTGCGCCGCGGGCTGCTCACCGTCGTCGACGCCACCAACGTCCAGCAGGCGGCACGGGCCTCGCTGGTCAAGCTCGCCAAGAGCCACGACGTCCTCGTCGACGCGATCGTCCTCGACGTCCCCGAGTCGGTCGCGGTCGAGCGCAACAGGCAGCGGCCAGATCGCGAGTTCGGCAGCCACGTCGTCTCCCGTCAGCACCGCGACCTCGAGCGGTCGCTGCGGCGGCTGAGCAAGGAGGGCTTCCGCCGCGTCCACGTCCTGCGCGGCGCCGACCAGATCGACGCGGTCGAGATCGTGCGCGAGCGCCCGTGGAACGACCGCAGGGACGTCCACGGCCCCTTCGACATCATCGGCGACGTCCACGGCTGCGCCTCCGAGCTTCGCACCCTGCTCACCGAACTCGGCTGGAAGATCGAGTACGACGGCAACGCGGCGGTCGACGCCACGCACCCCGAGGGACGCCAGGCCGTCTTCGTCGGCGACCTCGTCGACCGCGGCCCGGACACGCCGGGCGTGCTCCGCCTCGTCATGGGCATGGTCGCGTCCGGCAACGCCTTCTGCGTCTCCGGCAACCACGAGGCCAAGCTCGTCCGCGCGCTCAGGGGCTCGAAGGTGACCGTCTCCCACGGCCTGGCCGAGTCGCTCGCCCAACTGGACAGCGAGCCGGAGGAGTTCCGGCAAGCGGGCGCTCGACGTTCATGGACGGCCTCATCAGCCACTACGTCCTCGACGAGCGGCACGGCTGGTCGTCGCGCACGCCGGGCTGAAGGAGTCCTACCACGGGCGCTCGTCGGGCCGGGTGCGCTCGTTCGCGCTGTACGGCGACACCACCGGCGAGACCGACGAGTACGGCCTGCCCGGTCCGCTACCCGTGGGCGCAGGAGTACCGCGGCCGGGCGATGGTCGTCTACGGCCACACCCCGGTCCCGGAGGCGGAGTGGATCAACAACACCATCTGCCTGGACACCGGCGTCGTCTTCGGCGGCGAGCTCACCGCGCTGCGCTACCCCGAGCGCGAGATCGTCTCCGTCCCGGCCGAACAGCAGTGGTACGAGCCGGTCCGTCCCCTCGCTCCGCCGCCGGCGGACCGGGAGGCCTCGGTGCTGCGGATCGGCGACGTCGCCGGCACCCGCTGGCTGGAGACCACCCACGCCGGCAAGGTCAAGATCCCCGAGGAGAACGCCGCCGCCGCGCTGGAGATCATGAGCCGCTTCGCGGTCGACCCACGGTGGCTGGTCTACCTGCCGCCCACCATGTCGCCGGTCGCGACCTCCAAGGCCGAAGGGTTCCTGGAGCATCCCGAGCAGGCCTTCGAGGAGTACGCCGGGTGGGGCGTCATCGCGCGTGGTGTGCGAGGAGAAGCACATGGGCTCGCGCGCGATCGCGGTGATCGCGAAGGACGCCGACGCCGCCGAGCGACGCTTCGGCGTCGGGCGACGGCACCACCGGCGTGGTCTACACCCGCACCGGACGACCGTTCTTCACCGACACCACCGAGCTCGTCGACCGGCTACGCGTCGCGGCCGGGCCGCTGTTCGAGTCACTGGACACCGACTGGCTCGCCCTCGACTGCGAGCTCCTGCCCTGGTCGGCCAAGGCGCTCGACCTGATCAAGGCGCAGTACGCGTCGGTCGGTGCGGCCGCCCGCAGCGTGCTGCCCGAGGCTTCGGCCGTCCTGGAGCAGGCGGCGGCGCGCGGCCTCGACGTCGATGGCCTCCTCGCCCGGTCGCGGCGGCGACTCGAAGAACGCCGAGGCGTTCCGCGACGCCTACGCCGCGTACGTCCGGCCCACCGACGGACTCGACGGCGTGACGCTCGCGCCGTTCCAGATCCTCGCCTGTCGAAGGGCGCGCGCTCGCGCTCACCGAGTCCCACGAGTGGCACCTCGCCGAGCTCGCGAAGCTGGAGGGCGACCTGATCACGCCGACGCGGCACCGGTTCGTCGACCTCGCCTCCCCGCGACGAGCGGGACGCGGCGACCCAGTGGTGGCTCGACCTGACCGGCCGACGGGGGAGAGGGGATGGTGGTCAAGCCCGCCCACCTGATCGAGGGGCGGATCCAGCCCGGCATCAAGGTGCGAGGCCGGGAGTACCTCCGGATCATCTACGGCCCCGACTACACCGACTCCCTCGACGTGCTCCGGGAACGCCACCTCGGCAAGAAGCGCCAGCTCGCCCAACGTGAGCACGGACTGGGCCTGGAGGCGCTGACCGCGTTCGTCGACCACGAGCCACTGTGGAAGGTCCACCAGTCGGTCTTCGCAGTTCTCGCCCTGGAGTCCGAGCCGGTCGACCCGCGGCTGTGACCCGGAGCGTCGGCTCGGGGTTCACCTTCCGGGCGCGCCGACCGCGAGCTTGTCCAGGCGGACCGCCCCGGCCTCGTGGGTGCCGGCAACCCGCTGATATCCGGCGCTCTCGTAGCGCCGGATGTTCGTGGCGCTGCGGGCGCCGGTGAACAGTACGATGCTGCGACAGTCGGGCTCGCGTGCCTCTTCGGCGACGCGGACGAGCCAGCTGCCCAGGCCCCGGCCGCGTAGGTCGGGGACGACGCCCAGCCGGCCAACGTGCCAGGCGTCGTCGACACGGCGCGCCCTGACCATGCCCACGAGCCGGGCGTCCTGCCACAGGCCCCAGGTGTGCCAGGTCGTGAGCCACGCCTCGACGTCCTCCAGCGACTCCTTCAGGGCGGGGATGGTCAGGGTGTCGTTGGTGATGGCTTCGTCGACCCAGCAGCATCGCTGCAGAACCGCGACCTGGCCGGCGTCGCATGGGTCCATGCGCCGAAGGTACGACCCAGGGAGTGGGCCTGGCGCGGTCGCGTTCTGCTCTCGTTCACGCAGTGGCCGAAGCGCGTGGGAGACCCGCACCAGCTCCTCCAGCAGGCGTCCGGCGGCCTGGTCGCGATGGGCATCCGGGCGGAGCCGGCCGTTCTCGACCGCTTCCCCGATGCGGATGGCGAGCGTGGCGCCAAGCGGAACCAGCCGCAGCGTGGTCACCACCTGTTTGGCGTGCTGCACCGACCTTGTCCCGGCCGAGGTGTTCCCGTAGCTGACGAACCCGATGGGCTTCCACGCCCACTCTTTCGAGAGGTAGTCCAGCGCGTTCTTGAAGGTCGCCGGCATGCCGTAGTTGTACTCCGGCGTCACCACGACGAAGCCGTCGGCGGCGTCGACGATCGCGCTCCACCTCTTGGTGTGTTCATTCCGGTAGATGCCCGTCGACGGATGCTCCTCCTCGTCGAGGAACGGCAGACCCACGTCCGCCAGGGAGACCGGCACGATCTGGACGGAGTGTTCGGCGGCGGTCGGAGCCATCGTTGTGGTCAGCCACTCACCGAGCATCGGGCCGAGAGCTCCCGGACGGGTGCTGCACACGAGAACGAGTATCCGCAGTGATTTCGTTGACATGGAAACGAACTGTAGATGCTAGGTTGATTACATGTCAAAGAAATCGCCGTCGAAGTCCGTCCGATGGCTGAGTGAGGACGAGGACCGGGCATGGCGGGCCTTCCGGCGCACGATGATCGCCGTTCAGGAACGAACCGCCAGGGATCTGGCGGAAGTAGGTCTGTCCGAGGCCGACTACGAGGTGCTCAGCACCCTGTCGGAAACCACGCACCACACCAGCACTTTGCACGCGCAGGCGGCCAAGATGGCCTGGTCGCGTAGCCGCCTGTCACGGCACGCCAGCCGCATGGAGGCGCGCGGGCTGATAGAACGCCTGCCCGACCCGGCCGACGGCCGGGGCTGTCTGCTGGTCCTCACCTGCGATGGTCTGCGGACTCTCCGGGAGGCCGCGCCCGCCCATGTCGCCTCGGTCCGGCGCCACTTCGTCGATCGCCTCGATCCGGCGGACCTGGCTGCCCTCGAGCGCATCGCCGGCAGGGTGGAATGCTGACTGCCGTCCTCGATGGCGTCCAGAGGAGCGACCGCCGGGACGACCACAACGTCCGGTGTGGTCGGTCTCGCCGGAAGTCCTGATCGGGCGGCAGATACGTGCACACGTGCGCTAACCGGTCCGGTTGCCGGTCCGCGTTTCCCGCGCGTACCGAAGTCACAGCTGCGCGGACTTTCGTCACAGCGCGCCGGGTGGCCGCGCGATCAGAGTTGTCGCGTGGCCGCTCGGAAGGGGCGGCGTCGTCGACGAAGGAGCTTTTCGTGAACCGCCTGCCCGATCCGATTGCCGACGTGTCCGTCCTGAGTACGGGGTCGGTCGTCATCCGTCCCGAACACGTGGGCCCGACCAAGCTCAACACCTACGTCTGGCTGGCGACCTCCCGCCGCTGGACCGCGCCGCTGCCGATCAACGTGTACGTGGTGGAGCATCGCGACGGCCTGGTGGTGTTCGACACGGGCCAGGACCGCGCCTCGGTCACCGACCCCGGCTACTTCCCCGGCGGGCTCAACGGGCTGGTCTACTCGCGGCTGAGCAGGTTCACTATCGCCGAGGACCAGACGCTCACCGCCGGACTCGCCCGGCTGGGGCACGACGTCCGGGACGTCGGGACCGCGGTGATCTCCCACCTCCACCAGGACCACATCGGCGGCCTGCCCGAGCTGGGCCACGCCGAACTGCTGGTCAGCCGGTCGGAGTGGGCAACGCTCGCGAAGCCGTTGCCGCAGGCGCGGGGCCTGATGCCCAGGCACATCGACCTGCCCGGACTGCGCTGGGAGCTGGTCGACGCCGAGCCCCTCGGCGACCCGGGGGTCGCGCCGTTCACCCACGGCCACGACGTTTTCGGTGACCGGAGCATCGTGGTGCTGCCGACCCCGGGGCACACCCCCGGATCGCTGTCCATGCTGGTCCGGCGTCCCGGCCGGCGCCCGCTGCTGATGGTGGGTGACCTGACCTACGACGACCGGCTGCTGGACGCCGGCCAGTTGCCCGGGGTGGGTGACAAGAAGCAGATGCGCCGGGCCGTCCGGATGGTCAACGAGCTGCGTGCCAACCTGCCCGGTCTGGTCGTACTCCCGGCTCACGACCCGGGCGCCGCCGCCCGGCTTCGTGAGGCGCTGGCCGCCGGGCCGGCGCAGCCCGACATCTCTGCCCGGCCGATGGTGTGAGGGGACCGGTCATGGAGTTCAGCAACACCGTGCGGATCGAACGCAGGCCGGCGGACGTCTTCGCATTCCTGAGCCACTTCGAGAACCTGCCCCGCTGGAACTACGCCCTGGACCGGACCGAACGGGTCGGCACCGGGCCGGTCGGTGTCGGAACGCGATTCGTCCAGACCCGGACGGTTCCCCGCTCCGCTGTGGAGGAGTTCGAGGTGATCGAGCACCGGCCGGACCAGTTGGTGGCCATCCGGGGCCGGCTGGGGCCGTTCGAGACGACCAGCACCTACCGCCTCGACGCCGTGGGCGGAGCAACCCGGCTGACCAACTCCATGCGACTGGAGCGGCCCGGCGTCCTGCCACTGGCTGCGCTGGCCGGCCCACGGGTCCGGGTAGCCGTCGCGGAGAACCTCGCCGTGCTCAGGGAACTCCTCGAGCTCGGCGCGGACCGCCCGTCGGCGTGATCGCCGTGGCCGTCAGTGGGGCAGGCGGGCGAGCGCGTGCGGGTCGAGCAGCCGGATCCCGTCGGGACCACTGGCGATGAGACCGTCGGCGCGGAGCGCGGCAAGAGTGCGGGCGACGACCTCGCGCACGGTGCCAACCGCGTCGGCAAGCTCCTGGTGGCTTGCCCGTACGAGCAGCAGCTCACCCTGCTGGTGCTCGGTGGCGAGGTCGAGGAGGTGCCGGCCGAGGCGTCGGCGTACCGGCCAGAACGCGTTCATCGCCAGCTCCTGGAGCAGGCCGTCGACGCGTACGGCGAGCTCGTCGGCCATCCACGTACCGACCCGTGGGTCGCGCCGGGCCAGCTGCGGCAGCACGCCGGGACGGGTGGCAACGGCCACCGCGTCCGTGACCGCCTGCGCGTAGACCGGTGCGGCTCCGGACACGATCACGGGAAGGCCGAGCAGGTCACCCCGTCGCGCGTACCGCACCGTCACCTGGCGACCCTCCTCGGACACCATCGAGACGCGGACAAGCCCATCGACCACCAGGTGCAGCCCTGCGCTCTGGCCGGGCCGGTACAGCACGCCGCCGGCAGCGATCTGGATCACCGTGTGGCCGTCGAGCAGCCGGGTGAGTACCTCAGGCGGAAGCTTGGCGAGCGGTCCCTCCGCCGCCGCGGCTCGTAGGTCAACCACCTACGCAGGATGCCAGCACCGGCAGTGCGCGGGCAAAGGCGATGCGGAGGAGGCTGGTCGGTGCTGGTCGGTGCTGGTCGGTGCTGGTCAGAAACCCGCACACGGACGATACTCACGGTCAGCCGGTCAACCTGGCAACCAGGTTGAGCCCGGCGGGGCCAGGTCGAGAGATTCGGTCGACGGGGGAGTCGGATGGCAACTGCTACGGAAGTACCGGCGCCGACGGGTGCGACGGGTGAGCGCAGCCGCCGGCGGATGTGGCCGTTCGTGGCGGCCCTGCAGGTGGTGGTCATGGTGGTCGCGGCTGCGGGTTGGTACGCGTACGCCCGGTCGTACTCACCCCTGCGCGTTGGCGGTTACGCCGGCACGAAGAGCGGTTCGGTCACCCTGGAGTCCGACGACTGGGGCGCGTCGCGGTTCGTGCTGCACGGGCACCAGGGGCAGCGCAGCCAGGTCGCCTACCTGCTGAGGAACGACGGCCGGCACGCGGTACGACTGTCCGGACTGGCGCCCTACGACGGCCCCAACCATCTCCTCGCGGCGGGCTGGACGCCGTTCCTGACCGCGAACCGAGTGGGTGGCGGGCTTCCGGGCGACCTGCGGAACTTCCCCGTCACGATCCGTCCGGGCGAGGCGGTCCATCTGTGGCTCACCGCCGTCAGGCCGACGTGCGGACCGGGCACCACCATCACAATCTGGTCGGCCAGGCTGCGCTGGTCGGCGCTCGGAGTCGAGCACCGCGAGGACATCCCGCTCGGTCTGGTGAAGGAGCAGAACGACCCGTCCGGACCGTACGAGCAGACCGTCATCCCGATCCAGGTCTGCGGCCCGAGGTCCTGAAGCCATCACGCTCCCCGCGTGGTGAGCACGGACAGGACCGCGGGACCGACCTGCTCTGTGCTGACAAGCTCGAGCTGACGAGCCTCGCCGAAGAGGCGCCGCCCTGTCCCCACGGCCGTGGGGAAGGTGAGCAGCCGGTACTCGTCGATGAGATCCTCCTCGGCGAGATCGTCGACGACGGAGAGGCTGCCGATCACGACCAGGTCCGTGCGGGCCACGTGCCGGCGGACCCAGCTGGCCAGTGGCTGGTCGATCGGGCGGGAGTTCACCCACCTGACCGGGTCCAGGTCCTGGTGGGTGACGACCACCTTGTCGGCGGCGTTCATCGCTCGGGAGAACGGGTCGTCCCGGTTGGGCCACAGCGTGCTGAAGCGCTCCCAGGTGCGCCGGCCGAACAGCAACGTTCCCCGCTCGAGGATCGACCCGAGCCGGAACTTGTCCCCGGCCACCCCCTGCGGCCCGTGGCGCATGGCCCAGCCGCCGAAGGCGGACCGGTCGCTTCCGTCGGGGTCCTCGACGACTCCGTCGAGGGTGGTGAACTGGATGACGATGAGGCGTCCCATGGGACTGGTCCTTCCACGAGGTCGTTGGTTGTCACCAGTTCCTACGAAGTGGACCCGCCGGACTCATCGCGGCTGTCGGTGAAAGCCTCGAACAGGGCGAACAGCCGTGGGTCGTGGTAGACGAGCACGTGGGCGATGTCGCCACGGGCGTCCGCGTCGAAGAGTTGGAGCGTGTGCGCGGCCGGTCCGTCCGCTGTGAGCAGGTAGAGCAGGAGCGCGGGCCGGCCGTTGGCGCTGACCGGGCGGGTCCGCCATCCGGTGCCGCGCCAGGTGAACAGGTGATCCATGAACTCGAGGTACGGCCGGCGTCCGCGTGACCAGGCCGGTACGGGCGGCATCTCCAGCACCACGTCGTCGGCCACCAGGGCGGCCAGGGCCTCCACGTCGGCACGCTCGATCGCTCGGGCGTAGCTCTCGACCCGGCCGGGTTCGAGCGACCCGGCGGCAGTCGCGGCCGCGGTGCCGGTTGCGGGCCCCAGGGCCGCTCGCGCGCGCTGGAGCGCGGAGTTGACCGCGGGCACGGTGGTCTGCAGCACGGCGGCGGTCTCGGCGGCAGAACAACCCAGCACCTCGCGGAGCACGAACGCGCCACGCTGGCGGGCGGGTATCGCCTGGAGCATCGCGGTCACCGCGAGCCGTACGTCTGCTGCCTGCTCGACCGCCGTCCCCACCTCCGACGTGGCAGTCCACGCGCTCGGAGCCGGCATCAACCACGGGATGTCGGGGGCCGGCACCAGCGGAGCGCCGATCTCGATGCCCGGGTCCTGGAGGTCGCGCGGAAGCGGTCGGCGGGGCGCTACGCGCAATCGGTCCACGCACACGTTGTGCGCGATCCGGTAGCACCATGTGGACAGCGATGCGCGTGACGCGTCGTAGGACTTCCGAGACCGCCAGGCCCGCTCCAGCACATCCTGAACGGCGTCCTCGGCGTCGAACGGCGACCCCAGCATCTGATAGCAGAACGCGATCAGCCGAGGACGCAGCCGCGCCAGTGCCTCATCGGTCACGATGGTCACATTGGTCACAGCGGCCATGGCGTGATCCTTCCATCCCGGCGCGGCAGAAGGTGCACGGCCGGGTTCGATGCCGATGTCCCTGTGTGTGGGGGGGAGAAATAGCATCGACCGCGAACGACGGGCTCGACGGCTGTGGCTCAGGCGAGGCGGAACGCGAGTTCGGTCCGCCACTTCGCCGGGTCGGGTTCCTCGGCAGGGTTGGTGTGCAAGATCTCCAGCCGGGATCCCCAGCGGTCGCCGCGTTCGGTCTTCTCCACGTCGAACGCGAGGTTCTGGTCGGCGGCCCATTTCAGTAGCTCGGCGGTGACCTCGACGAGCTGGTCGGGGTGGCCGACATGCGTCAGCGTGACGTACTTCCCGGCGGGAAGGACGCCGGCGCGGACCGGCCCGTCGTCGGCGACCGGTGCGGCCACCGGGACGCCGATCTCGATCTGGAGTTCGCGCTCCATGTCGATGACGTGGTAGCGGAAGAACGGCGCCGCCGCCGGCTCTACCCCGCGGTCGGCCAGCCGGGCGAAGATCTCCGGGAATCGGTCGGCAATCTCGTTGAACGTGGTCATCGTGACCGTCCCGGTGATCCCGGCGTAGGGCTGCTCGGGGCGTTCGACGACCCGCGGGTCGGCCACGTTGTTCGTCTGTGTGCTCATGAGGGGAGAGACCGGCCGTGCGCCGGAAAATCATCGGCCGCGAGTCGCATGAGCCTTTCGGCGCTGCCGCGATCCAGGATTTCGCGTCCGGCTCGGCGTGGAAACGGCGGCGGACCGGATCGGACTGGGGCAGGCTCGGCGGATGGTCACGGTCCTGCTGGACGACATCGGGCTGCTCGTCACGAACGATCCCGAACGCGGCGGCTCGCTGGGTGAGGTACGCAACGCCGCGGTGCTCGTGGAGGGCGGCGCCGTCCGCTGGGCCGGGCCGGCCACGTCGGCGCCGGTCGCGGACACCCGGGTCGGGTGCGGCGGACGCGCGGTGCTGCCCGGTTTCGTGGACAGCCACGCCCACCTGGTGTTCGCCGGCGAACGGGCGGAGGAGTTCACCGCCCGGATGAGCGGCCGCCCCTACGACACCGGTGGGATCGGCGCCACCGTACGCGAGACCAGGGCGGCACCGGACGAGGTACTGCTCGCCCGCGCCGGTGCGCTGGTCGCGGAGATGCTGGCGGGCGGCACCACCACCGTCGAGATCAAGAGCGGGTACGGCCTCACGGTGCGCGACGAGGCCCGGTCGCTCGCGGTGGCCGCCTCCCTCACCACCGAGACGACCTACCTCGGCGCGCACGTCGTACCACCGGAGTACGCCGGTCGCCGGGACGACTACGTGGATCTCGTACGCGGCGACATGCTGGCGGCCTGCGCGCCCGCGGCCCGATGGGTGGACGTCTTCTGCGACCGGGGCGCGTTCGACGCCGACGAGTCCCGCGCGGTGCTCACCGCCGGGATGGCGGCCGGGCTGGCGCCGCGGGTGCACGCCAACCAGCTCGGCCCCGGCCCGGGCGTGGGTCTCGGTGTCGAGCTCGGTGCCGCCTCGGTGGACCACTGCACCCACCTGTCCGAGGAGGACGTGGCCGCGCTGGCCGGTTCGGCGACAGTGGCGACGCTGCTGCCCGGCGCGGAGTTCTCCACCCGCTCGCCCTACCCGGACGCGCGCCGGCTGCTGGACGCGGGAGCGACCGTGGCGCTGGCCACCGACTGCAACCCGGGCTCGTCGTACACCTCGAGCATGGCGTTCTGCGTCGCGCTCGCCGTCGGTGAGCTGGGGATGACGCCGGCGGAGGCGGTGTGGGCGGCGACCGCCGGCGGCGCGAGAGCGCTGCGCCGCGACGACGTGGGTGTGCTGCGCCCGGGCGCGCGGGCGGACCTGATGGTGCTCGACGCGCCGTCGTACGTGCACCTCGCCTACCGTCCGGGCGTTCCGCTGGTGCGCGAGGTGTGGAAGGACGGCCGCCCGGTGTCGGGTCACGCGTGGTCGAGGTAGCCCTCGCCGGGCCGGGAAGACTCCTTGTCCAGCAGGGGACTCAGGTGCACGGTCCCGAGCGCGCGGACGGCCTGCCCCGCACCGGCCCGCAACGCCTGCGGCGTCGGGGAACCGGACAGGTGCGCGTGCAGGAAGCCGGCCATGAACGCGTCGCCCGCGCCGTTGGTGTCCACCACCACGGCCACCGGCGCGGCCGGGACCCGGTGCACCTCGTGGCGGTCGTCGACGGCCACCGCCCCCTGCGCCCCGAGCGTGCACACCGCGATCCTGGCTCCGTCGGAGACCAGGGTGTGCATGAGCGCGAGCGGGTCGTGGAGCTTGTCGGCGTTCATGAAGACGTACGACGCGGCGGCGGCGAACGGCCGGTGGAACGCGGAGTTGCCGTCGTAGTCGTGCAGGTCGGTCCAGATCGGCACCTCCGTCGCGCGTACGACGTCGATCAGGTCCCGGGAGTGCTGGGACAGGTCCAGGACGACGGCGCGGGCGCCGCCCAGCTGGTCCCGCAGGCCCGGATCGGGACAGCCGCCGTCCACCGGGTCGACGGCCGGAGCCGCGGGCAGGTCGAGGTAGATCGACAGCCGCCCGCCGTGCGGATCCATCAGGTTCAGATGCCGCTCGCTGGCACCGGGCACCCGGCACACCCGCAGTGGAACGCCGGCCGCGGTCAGCGCGCCCTGGATGCGTTCGGCATGGAGGTCGCTGCCGAGCACCGTGTGCAGCGTCACCGACCGGCCCAGGTCGACCAGGTGCAGTGCCTTGCCGGCCGAGGTGCCGCCCATCGTCTCGACGTCGCCGTCGGCGAGCACCATGTGCGGGCGCGGCGCGGGCAGCTCGGCCACCCGCACGACGTGGTTCCACGAGGCGGGGCCGCACACGACGACGTCTGGGCCCGGGCGATCTGTTCGCATGGGCCCATGGTGGCCCGCCGGTCAGGCCTGGGCGATGTAGTTTTCCAGCTGCGCCCGCTCGAACTCCAGCTCACCGATCCGGGTCTTCACCACGTCGCCGATGCTGACCAGCCCGGCGAGCCTGCCGTCGACGACGACCGGGACGTGGCGTACGCGCTGTTCGGTCATCAGCCGCATCAGCGAGTCGACGGTGGCGTGCGGCGCGCAGGTGTGCACCTCGCTGGTCATGATCGTGGACACCGGCTGGTCGAGGAGCCGGGACGGGTCGGCGAGATGCCGCACGATGTCGCGCTCGGAGACGATGCCGGTGATCGTGGCACCGTCCTCGCTGACCACGACCGCGCCGATGTTGGCGCTCGCGAGCAGCTGGAGGAGGTCTCGTACGGCGGCGTCCGGTCTGATCGTCACGACCTTGGGGCCCTTGCCGCGCAGCACGTCGCTGATCCGCATCACCGGCTCCCTTCGGGCACCTGCCGGTCTGACCCAGCGGCCAGCACCGGCCAACTTCCGTGCTGCGCACGCTAGCCCGGACCGGGCCACAAAGAAATCCCCCGCGGTGGCGTATGCGCGTAATTTCCGCGAAGTCCGCCGGCCGATCGCGGGGAGTGTCAGCCGCCGACACCGGTGAGTGCGGCCTTGGCGGTCACCCGATCATCGCCGCGGCGATCACGCCTCCGGTGATCGCCGGGCCGGTGATCACCGGACGGGTGATCGAGGGGTCAGTCCTTCGCCTTCGGGTCGCCGATCAGGCCGAGAACCTCGTCGTGCAGCAGTCCGTTGGTGGCGAGCGCGCCGCCGCCGTAAGGGCCGGGGGTGCCGTCCAGCGACGTGAACCGGCCGCCCGCCTCGTCCACGATGACACTCAGCGCGGCCATGTCGTGCAGCTCGAGCTCGGGCTCGCAGGCGATGTCGACGCTGCCCTCGGCCACCAGCATGTACGACCAGAAGTCGCCGAACGCGCGCGTGCGCCCGCAGTTTTCCAGCAGCCGCCCGAACCCGGCCCCGCGTCCCTCGTCGATCCACTCGCCGGGACCGGAGTAGGACAGGAAGGCCTCGGGCAGCGTGGCGACCTTCGACACCTGGCACTGCTGGGCGAGGCGCATGCTGCGGCCGGCGTGCGCACCGTCGCCCTTCGACGCCCACCAGCGCCGGCCGAGCGCGGGCGCCGACACGATGCCGACCGTGATCTCCTCCTCGACCGACAGCGCGATCAGGGTGGCCCACACGGGTACGCCGCGCACGTAGTTGGCGGTGCCGTCGATCGGGTCGACGATCCAGCGGCGGGCACTCCAGCCGCTGCGGCCCATCTCCTCGCCCTGGATGCTGTCGCGCGGGCGGGCCCGGCCGAGAGTGCGGCGGACCGCCTCCTCGACGGCGGTGTCGGCCTCACTCACGGGTGTCTCGTCGGGCTTCGTCGACACCTGCAGGTCCTGCGCACGGAAGCGGCTCATCGTGAGCGCGTCTGCGTCGTCGGCGATCATGTGTGCGAGCCGCAGATCTTCGGTGTGCGTCGAGGCCATGGTGCACACGGTAGTAGGCCCGCGATGATCGCACATTTCGACCCGCTGATCGAACCACCGGCCGATGCCCGGCGTGTGGGTAGGAAACCATCGTCGGCGCACGTGGCCTACCGGCGCAGGCTGCCGCGCGGTGGTTCCGCGCAAGCAGAACGAACCCTGGAGGGTGGCATGTTCGACCAGACCTTCGGACTTCCCCTGCACGTGCTCGTCAACCACCTGACCGTGGTGTTCGTCCCGCTGACGGTACTCGCGGCGTTGACGTACGCGGTGGTCCCGCGGTGGCGGTGGCTGCTCCGGTGGCCGATGCTGGCCGGTGCGGTGATCTCCGCGGTGGCCACGTTCGTCACCGTGCGCAGCGGCTACGCGTTGTACGACAAACTGAACAGGCCGGCTGACGTCGAGGTGCACGAGCACCGGGCGCAGCTGCTGCAGTGGATCGTCTGGGCATTCGTCTTGTGGTGCCTCGTCTCGGCGTTTGTCCTCGGCGGACCGGGCGCGCCGACGCCGCGCTGGGAGGCTGGCCGGCGGCGCGCAGCGGGCATCGCCCGGCCGGTCCGGATCGTGGTGGCGGTGGTTCTTGTCGGGCTCTCGGTGGCGACCGGGATCCAGGTCGCACTCACCGGCGACGCGGGAGCACGCGCGGTGTGGGGCGGCGGCGGCTAGGTCGCCCCCCTCGGTGGGCTAGTCGCCGGCGTGGAACTCGCGGGAGTCCAGCAGCCGGCGGTAGGACTCCACCCGGGCCGGGTCCAGCCGGCCGTCCGCCACCGCCGCGTCCAGCGCGCACTCGGGTTCGGTCCGCTGGTGGGTGCAGCCGCGCGGGCAGTCGGCTCGGCCCGTCGACCAGGTCGGGGAAGGCGCCGATCAGCCGGTCGGGTCGACGTGCGCCAGCCCGAAGGTGCGCACGCCCGGCGTGTCGATGATCCAGCCGCCGAACGGCAGCGCAGCATCACCGCCGACGACGAGGTGTGCCGGCCCCGGCCGGTGACCGCGTTGACCTCGCTGGTCGCCGCGGTGCGCGTCCGGGACCAGGGCGTTGACCAGCGTCGACTTGCCGACTCCCGAGTGACCGACCAGGACGCTCACCCGGTCCGCGCAGCCGCTCGCGGACCAGCTGGCCGAGCTCCTCGTCGTGACGGGTGACGACGTACTGGACGCCCAGCGGGCGGTAGATGTCGAGCAGGTCCTCGGGGGAGGCGAGGTCGGACTTGGTGAGGCACAGCAGCGGCTCGACGTCGGCGTCGTAGGCCGCGACCAGGCACCGGTCGATCAGCCGGGGCCGCGGCGCTGGGTCGGCCAGCGCCGTGACGATGACCAGCTGGTCGGCGTTGGCGACGATGGCGCGTTCGATCGGGTCGGTCGTCGTCGGCGGTACGCCGCAGACGGTGGCGCGCTGCTCCACCGCCACGATCCGGGCCAGCGTGCCGGTGGCTCCGAGACGTCGCCGACCAGCCGCACCCGGTCGCCGACGACGACGCTGTTCCGGCCGAGCTCTCGGGCCCGCATCGCGATCACCTGGCGGGCGCCGGCGTCTTCGGTGGTCCCGTCGCCGCCCTCCACCCGGCAGGTGTAGCGGCCACGGTCGACGGTGACCACGACCGCGAGCGGTGGCGTCGGCGTGCTCGGGCGCTGCTTGGTGCGCGGACGGGACCGGCGGGCCGGGCGGACCGTAGCTCTCGTGGTCGTCGACCTCGAACCGGCGCTCGCCGCGAGCTCACGCGGCCGCCTCCGGGCCGAGCATCGCCGACCACAGTCGCGGCGAAGTCCGGCAGGGTCTTGCCGGTGGTGGCGATGTCCTCGACCCGCAGGTCCGGGACCGCCAGCCCGAGCACCGCGCCGGCCGTGCGCCATCCGGTGGTCGTCGTAGGTGCGGAAGATCGCCACCGTCGCAGCGGCCGTGGCCGGATCTCCAGGCCGTCGTCGGTCTCGCGCACGTCACCGCCGAGCCCGTTGATCTCGGTGGCCAGGGCGGCCAGCCGGTCGGTCTCGTGGCCGCGCATGTGCGCGATCCCGCGCAGCCGGGACGGGCCGGTCGGCGAGCGCCGCCACGGCGGCGAGCACCGGGGTCAGCTCGCTCACGTCGTGCAGGTCGAGGTCGACGCCGGTGACCGTGGTCCGGGCCGCGTAGGGTGAGCCATCGCCGTCCAGGTCGTACGTCGGCGCCCATCAGGGTCAGCAGGTCCCGCAGCGCGTCGCCGGGCTGGGTCGGTGCGACCGCGGCCAGCCGGGCACCCGGACCCGGCCGCCGGTCACCAGCGCGGCGGCGAGGAACGGCGCGGCGTTGGACAGGTCGGGTTCGATGTCGGCGTCGTACGCCCGGACCGGCCCGGGCTCGACCCGCCAGGCGTGCGCGTCGGGTCTCGACGGCCACGCCGCGTCGCGGAGCATCGCCACCGTCATGGTCGATGTGGGGCGAGGGACGGCACCGGCGGGCCGACGTGGCGTACCTCACGCCCTCGTCGTAGCGGGCACCGGCCAGCAGCAGGCCGGAGACGAACTGGGAGGACGCCGAGGCGTCGATCGTCGACCGTGCCGCCCGGCATCGCGCCGGCGCCGTGCACGGTGAACGGCAGAGCGTTGCGGCCGGCGTCGTCGATCGTGCGCCGAGGGCGCGCAGCGCGGCACAGGATCGGGCCCATCGGCCGCTTGCGGGCCTGCGGGTCGCCGTCGAAGTAGACGTCGCCGCGGGCCAGCGCCGCGACCGGAGGCACGAAGCGCATGACCGTCCCGGCCAGGCCGACGTCGACCCGGGCCGGGCCGCGCAACGGCCCCGGGGTGACCGGCCATCCCCGCGGGGTCTCCTCGATCCGGTGCCCGAGCGCGCGCAGCGCCCCGGCCATCAGGGCGGTGTCGCGGGCCCGCAGCGGGTGGCGGACGGCGGACGGGCCGTCGGCGAGCGCGGCGAGCATCAGCGCCCGGTTGGTCATCGACTTCGAGCCCGGGATGCGGACGTCGGCGTTCACCGCGGCGGCGGCGAGCGGCGCGGTCCACAGGTCGCTGGCGAGACTTCCCATCGAACGCCGAGCGTAGCCGACCGGTCGGGCCGCGTACCCGCCACGTCACGCCGCGGCAGTGGGGTCACCGCACGGCCCGGTGGTCACCTCGGGCCGGGGCGATCACCGGCCGGGGAGATCGACCGCCGGCTCCGACCACAGCTGCCGCACCAGCCTCTGCGCCGTCTGCCGGGCCTGCGCGCGGGCCGCGGCCGAGGCCTGCCCCGGGCAGCCGGCCGCGACCAGGAACCGCACGATCGCCTGGTCGATCGGGTTGCCCGGCGCGCCGTAATGGGACATGTCGGTGCCGAGGGTGATCCGCCGCCGGCCGTCGGGGCTGGTGAGCTGGAGGGCCTGCGTACCCCAGACCAGCCCGTCATGTCCCCACCAGGTGCCGCAGAGCTGGAACGTCCGCAGGCCGAGGCCGTAGTCGTAGCCCGCCGGCGTGGGCACCGTCGTCCGCATCTGGGCGAGCTGGGCCGGCGGGAGCAGCCGGCCCGAGAGCAGCGCGGCGAAGAACCGGTCGAGGTCGGCGGTGGTGGAGATGATCGCGCCCGCCGCGCCCACGATCGTCGGGGTGTAGACGCTGAAGTCGACCAGCGGGTTCTGCGGCGTGCCCACCGGCACGTACGAGCGCGCGTGCGCGCCGCGGACGAACGGTGACTTCACCGGGAACGACGTGTGCCCGAGCCGCAGCGGCCGGATGATCCGTCGCTGCACCTCGTCCTGCACCGAACGCCCGCTGATCCGCTCGACGATCATCCCGGCCAGGACGTAGTTGGTGTTGGCGTAGGACCAGGCACCGCCCGGCTCACCGACCGGCTGGGTGAGGGCGAGCCGCACCAGGTCGCCCGGCTCGAAGTCGGCGAGGCGGTACTTCTCGATGTCGCTGTTGGCGCGGTAGAGGACGGTGTCGTAGTCGGGCAGGCCACTGGCGTGGTTCAGCAGCATCCGCACGGTGATTCGCCGGCCGAGGTCACCGGGAAGTACGCCGGGCGGGAGGTATGCCGCCACCGGATCGTCCAGGTGCACGTGCCCCTCGGCGACGTACTGCAGCACCACCGTCGCCACGAACGTCTTGGTGATGCTGCCGATCCGGAACCGCAGGTCCGGCCGCATCGGCGTTCCGGTGTGGATGTCGGCGACCCCGCCGGCACCCGTCCAGTGCACGCCGGTGGTGGGGTCCTCGACCCGGGCGAGCACGCCGGGCATGCCGGCCGCCGCGACGCCGGCCAGCGCGGCGTTCAGGTCGGCGGCGTGGTCGGCGGCCTTCGGTGAAGGCAGGGCAGGGCCGGACGCGGTGGTGCGACCCGGGGTGTCAACCGCTGCTTGTGCGGCTCGTGCGGAACCGCCACCGAGGACGGCGGAGACGGTGAGAGTGCAGGTGGCGAGGGTGACGACCAGTGCGGTCACCGGGGTACGAAGCATCGCGGAGGTCCTCCTTCGACGGACGATGCCGGTTCGCCGACAGGCGACGACAAATGCTCGAGGACCGGGAGCTCGGCAGAGGTCGACTGTAGGGGATCAACTACAAGGGCCGAAGGTTTCGTACGCCCTTGGACAGGCTGGCCACCACCGCCGCCACCGCGAGGATCCCGGCGAACGTGAGGAATCCGCCGCGGCCGCCCCACCACGCGACGACGACCCCGCCGACCAACGGCGCGAGCGGCTGCAGGCACTGGGCGAGCAGGCCGATCGCGCTGTCCACCCGGCCCTGCATGCGGTCGGGTGTGACCGCGATCTGGTAGCCGACCATCGCCGCGTTGAGGGTGGGTGCGGGCAGGATCGCCAGCGCCAGCAGCGCGGCCACCGGATAGCTGCCCGGCACGAACGCGGCCGCGGTGACCAGGCCGGTGACGATCCACAGGAAGCCGACGATGAGGGGCCGGACGCGGATCCGTGGCTGCAACCACGGCGCGGCCAGCGCGCCGAGCAGGCCACCGATCATGATGGCCGACTGCACCGCGCCGATCGCGGCCGGCGGTGTCCCGCGTTGCAGCAGCACCACCACGAGAACGAACAACACCCCTGAGAACGCCGCGTTCGCCAGCGGTGCGAGCACCAGAACCGCCCGCAGGAACGGCTCGCGGACGACGAACCGTAGTCCCGACCAGACCGCCCGGCCGAGTGGCTCGGGCGCTTCGGTGTGCTCGGGGTGTTCGTCGCGCAGTGGCCGCCGGATCAACCACACCGCGACCAGCGAGACGACGTACGACACCGCGTCGGCCAGGAACGGCATCCACCGGGCGACGGCGAACAGCGCGCCACCCAGCGGAGGACCGGCCAGCTCGGCCGCGTAGCCGCGCGCCTCGTTGCGGGCCACCGCGGTCGGCAGCTGCCCGGCCGGGACGATGTGGCGTACCGCGGCGGTCTGCGCCGGACCGAACAACGCACCGGCCCCACCCTCGACCACCGCCACCGCGAGGATGAGTGGTAGCGACGCCCGGCCGCCGACGATCGCGGCCACCAGCCCGACGGCCGCGCATGCGCGCAGTGCCTCGCAACCGATCAGGACGCGGCGGCGGTTCCAGCGGTCCACCAGCGCACCGGCCGGCAGGCCGAACACCGTGCCCGCCGCCATTCGTACCGTGCCGACCAGTCCGGCCTGGACGGGCGAGCCGGTGAGTGCCAGGACCAGGAGCGGGTACGCCAGACCGGCGGCGCCGGAGCCGAGCTCGGAGCAGGCCTGGCCGACCCACAGCCGCCGGAAGTCGCGGTTGCGGTGCAGGGGGAGCGACGCATCCGGGCGCGCGTCACCGGCCCGGTCGCCCCGCTCGTCCTCGGCGTCCTCGCTCGTACCGCTGGTCATCCCGCCCCCTGAGGCAGTGCACGCATCCGCCGGCAGGACGGGTCAGATGTGAAGGTAATGCTTCATATCTGGCTCGGGCAAGGGAGATCACGCGATCCGTGTGCTGAGAGTTCGGGAGGCCGGAACGAGCGGCCCCTACTCGACGATCGGCACCACCAGCAGGGAGGTGCGAACCCGCCGGGTTCCCTCGCGCCGCCGCCGGCCCAGGCGCTGGAACGGCTCGGCAGCAGCGTGCAGCGCGGTGAGGAGTTGCTCGGTCTCGGCCGCGGTGAGGTAGGCCGTACCGGTGTCCAGCCCGACCTTGCCCCGCCACTGCGCCGGCAGCGTGGACTCACCGGCGACGTAGGCGTCCAGTTCGGCGCGTTGGGTGTCCAACAGCGCACCGCTGAGCAGGGCGACCGCCGCCTGCTGGGCGCGGGTGGCGAGGGAGCAGACGTTCAGCGCCTTCGCGGCCGCCCGCCAGGGCCGGGCCCGTCCGTCGGCGGTGGACTCGTCGCGCTCGACGATGCCGAGGTCGGCCAGCGCGCGGAGGTGGTAGCTCATCGCGCTCGGAGTCAGCCCGGTGAGCTCGGCGAGTTCGGTGGACGTCGCCACCCGTCCGCCGTACAGCTCGTCGATCACGGTCAGGCGCGCGGGATGACTGAGTGCCCGGATGGCGCGCGGATCCTCGAGCGTGATCTGGGAACGCCGCCGCCTGCCCGGACGACGTGGGGGAGACGTACGGCCTGAAGGAGCGCTGCCAGCCATGGGCCCGACCCTAGGGTGTGCCGCGCCGACTCAGAACCCAACCGGCGCCGACCGGTCGGCGGACAGAGTCCACCGACCGGTCGGCGCCGGACAGTCGCTCGGCCGCAGCCCCTGGGTCAGTTTCCGATGCCGGCCTTCGCCAGCACCGGCTTGGCGGCGTGCGTGGCGCCCGAACCCAGCGCCTTCGCGGCCTTGCCGGCGCGCTTCGCGTCGCGCTTGGCGTCGTGGGTCAGCCGGGCCGGCCTGGACGCCTTGGACGCCTTGGCCGCGAGCCTCGCCTCCTGGCGGGCGAACAGCTTGGCGAGCTTGGCCTCCTGCCGGGCGGTCCGGGTGGCGTACTTCGCCTCCCGGCGGGCGCCGCGGGTCATCCGCTTGGTCGCAGCCCGGGTGTGCTCGGCGCCGTGGCTGGCCCGCCACGCCAGGCCCGGCTTGCCCTCGGTGTCCACCGCGGCGAGGAGCAGTCCGCCGAAGATGCTGACGTTCTTCAGGAAGTGGATCTGCTGGCTGCCGCGGGCCTCGGCGTCGTCCTCCTGCCAGAACGCGTGGCCGGCGTACGTCGTCGGCAGCACCGAGGCGGCGAGCGCGAGCGCGCCCCAGCGACGGCCGACGCCGGTGGCGAGCGCGATCCCGCCGACGACCTGGACGGCGCCGTTGATGCGGACCAGCGTGCGCGGGTCCTCGGGGATCCGGTCGGCGATCGCGGGCGGGGCGACCCGCTTGGCGGCCGGAACCAGCTGGTCGGTGACCGACTTGGCGCTGGGCACCAGCGGGTCGGGGTTGCGGATCGCGCGGACCCCGTGGACCACGAAGGTCGTCGCGAGCATCGGACGAGCGATCATTCGTACGAGCGTCATGAGATCTTCATACCGCGTCCGGGGGTGGTCCGAACATCCCGACTCCCTCCGGCGGCACGCCAACTGGCCGAAACCTGTCGGGTGACCACGCAGCGTGGCTCCGGGCGTGGCTCGAACGCGACCCGGCGTCCGGGTGCCGCACCGACCGGCACGGCACCCGGACGCGATCGGCTCAGGGCGCCAGGCGGTGCAGGTCACGCGGGAAGAGCGTCACCTGCCGGATGTTCTCCGCGCCGACCAGCCGGGCGACGAACCGCTCCAGCCCGAACGCGAACCCGCCGTGTGGCGGCATGCCGTACCGGAACGTCTCCAGGTACGTCTCGTACGGCTCCGCCGACTGGCCGGCCGCTTCCAGCGCCGCGAGGTAGTCGGCGTACCGGTGCAGCCGCTGCCCGCCGGTGACGAGCTCGACGCCGCGGAACAGCAGGTCGAAGGAGTTCGACCAGCGCGGGTCGTCCGGCTGCGGGTGGGTGTAGAACGGCCGCTTCCTCATCGGGTAGCCGACGACGAACACGAAGTCGCTGCCGTGCTCGCGCAGCGCCCACTCACCGATCGCGCGTTCGTGCGCGGGCGCGAGGTCCGGCTCGTCCGGGTCCGCGCCCACCAGCGCCAGCGCGTCGGCGAAGTGCAGCTCCGGGACCCGCGGCGGCAGCTTCGGCAGCTCCACACCGAGCCGGTCCAGCGCGGCCGGGGCCCGCTCGCCGACCGCCGCCAGCATCCCGCCGACGACCGAGGAGACGACCTCCATGACGTCGCGGTGGTCCCGGACGAACCCGAACTCCGCATCCAGTGAGACGTACTCCGCCAGGTGGCGGACGGTGTCGTGCGGCTCGGCCCGGAACACCGGACCCACCTCGAAGACCCGCTCGAACACCCCCACCATCGTCTGCTTGTAGAACTGCGGCGACTGAGCGAGGTAGGCGGGCCGGCCGAAGTAGTCCAGCCGGAAGACGTTCGCGCCGCTCTCGGTGGCCGACGCGACGATCTTCGGGGTCTGGATCTCGGTGAACGCCAACCCGGTCAGCGTTTCCCGGAACCCCGCTACGGCCGCCGCGGCCAGCTCGAACGGCGCCCGCATCAGCGGATGCCGCAACGTGACCGGCGCGTGGTCGAGCAACGTCGGCAGGCCGGCGTTGACGGCCGGGCGCCACAGCTCGATCGGCGGGGTGGGTGCGGGGTCGGTGAGGGGTGTGAACGTCGGGTCGCCGACCTCGACCCCTCCTGGTGCCTGCGGGTTGGCCACGGCCTTCCCGGTCACCTCGACGACTGTCTCCTCGGCGTACTCCTCGATGCGTTCCACGGTGGCCGGGTCGCGGACGACGACCTGGGCCAGCCCGGAGCGGTCACGGAGTACGACGAACGTGACGGACGCGAGGCGCCGGCGGCGGTGGACCCAGCCCGCGAGCCGGACGTCCTCACCGGCCCGGGCGGGCAGCTCGGCGGCGAGGGTACGGACACCTGTGTGCCCGGAGATCTGCCCGGAGATCTGCTCGGAGATCTGCTCGGGGGCATGGACAGGTCGCTGCATGGTGGTCACCTCCCACGGGTGCGGGACCCCCGGGCCTGCTGCACAGACTTCCCGGTGGTCCCTGCCTGGTTGCGTCCCCTGGGGTGTGGGCGAGGGGGACTCGCGGTGCCACCACACCTTCGCCGCCGGTCCCGCGGAGCGCGGGGCCGGCGACCTCGTTCGGGCCCGTTGACGCAGGGCCGGTCGGCGGGGCTTCGGCCGGGTGAACGGCGTTCTTCCCCGCGGCTCGGGAGTGTCTTCGCGCTGGGGTCGGAGGCCGCCTTCTCAGCTACCGGTCGGCTCTCTGGGCTCCGGGGTGCCCGCGCTACTTGTCTCCGTCGTCGCTGTTGGCGCCCAGCGTACGCGGGGTGGCCACCCGCCCGCACCCGGGATTTGGCACCCCGCGAGGGTGCTGAGAAGAATGGGGTCCGGCGCCGGTCCATCCGGACCGGTCACGGGAGGTGGTCGGTGTGTGCGGAAGATACTCGCTGAGCCGGGACCCTGAGGATCTCGCACGCGAGTTCGAGGTGACCCAGGTCGACGTGCGGGAGAAGCTGGCCGACTACAACGTCGCACCCACCAAGCAGGTGGCGGTCGTGGTGGACCGCCCGCCGGGCAAGGGCAAGAGCAAGGGCGAGGGCGGCAAGGGCGACGAGGGCGACGAGGGCGACGAGGCCGCGCTCGAGCGCCATCTCCGTACGGTCCGCTGGGGCCTGATCCCGTTCTGGGCGAAGGACGCCAAGATCGGCAACCGGCTGATCAACGCGCGTCTGGAGACCGCGGCGGAGAAGCCCGCGTTCCGCAAGGCGTTCGCGTCCCGTCGGTGCCTGGTGCCCGCCGACGGCTACTACGAGTGGTACGGCGAGAAGAAGGGCCACAAGCAGCCGTTCTTCATCCACCGCAGCGACGGCGGTGTGCTCGCGATGGCCGGGCTGTACGAGATCTGGCGGGATCCGAGCAGGGCCGAGGACGATCCCGACCGGTTCGTGTGGACGTGCACGGTGCTCACCACCACCGCGGAGGACGAGCTGGGCCGCATCCACGACCGGATGCCGCTGCTGGTCGAGCCGGCGGAGTACTCCACCTGGCTGGACCCGCGCCGAGACGACGCCGACCAGCTGCGTTCGGTCCTGGTGCCCGCCGCGCCCGGAAGGCTGGACGCCTACCCCGTCTCCACCGAAGTCAACAACGTCCGCAACAACGGCCCACAGCTGCTCGATCCGATCCCCGCCGAGGAAGTCCGCGACGTGTCGGACCACCGTTAGGGTTGGTCACCCCTGCGGATGAGGACGTCATGAACACCGTGAGCGAACGCGTGGTGGAGACCCCGGAAGGTCCTGCCCGCCTGATCTACAACCGTGGCCGCCGGACGGCCGCCACGCTGGTCCTCGGGCACGGCGCCGGCGGCGGAATCGACGCGTGGGATCTCGCGGTGCTCGCCGAGGCGCTGCCCGAGTACGACGTGACCGTGATCCGCGTCGAGCAGCCGTGGCGGGTGGCCGGCCGCAAGATCGCGTCCCCGCCGGAGAAGCTGGACAAGGCCTGGATCGCCGCGCTGAACAGCATGCGCACCCGCACACCGCTGATCGTGGGCGGGCGCAGTGCGGGCGCCCGGGTGGCCTGCCGGACCGCCCGGAGCCTCGGCGCCGTCGGCTGCCTGGCGCTGGCGTTCCCCCTGCGTCCGCCGGGCCGCCCCGACAGGTCCCGTGCCGACGAGCTCCGCGCCACCGGCGTACCCACCCTCGTCATCCAGGGGGAGCGGGACGCGTTCGGCGGGCCGAGGAACATGCCGAGGGGGCTACGGGAACAGAAGGTGGTGGCGGTGCCGGGTGCCGACCACAGCTTCGTGGTTCCGCGCTCCGCGCCGGTCACCCAGGAGGAGGCGCTCACCCTGATCGCCGAGTCGACGCTGGCATGGATCGCCAGGACGACCGGTACCGAGCTGCCGCAGCCGTGACGCCCGCGGGCGTTCGGACGGGCAGCCACGGACCGCTGATGTCCGGTCCGCGAGGTATGGGCCGGTTTCGCCCCGCGGCAGGGAATTCCCGCGGGCAGGGGAGCGTTCCGGTCACCGACGGTGCCGCGCGAGTGTCCGGTGCCGTCGTGAAGGAGGCCTTGTGGTAGCCGCGTGCCAGAACCGCCCGACGTCCTCCCAGCCGCCGCCGGAAGCGCCGGCGGGCTGGCGGGAGTGGACTCCCGAGGACGGCTCCTCCTCGATGGGGCTATCCTCGCGGGCGATGACAGCTGCCGTGAACGCCGAGACGCCGGAGGAGCGCAGCGCCCGATTCGAGCGGGATGCGCTGCCCTTCCTGGATCAGCTGTACAACGCTGCCCTGCGGATGACCCGCAACCCGGCGGACGCGGACGACCTTGTGCAGGAGACCTTCGCCAAGGCGTACTCCTCGTTCCACCAGTTCAGCGAGGGAACCAACCTCAAGGCGTGGCTGTACCGCATCCTGACCAACACCTTCATCAACACCTACCGCAAGCGTCAGCGGGAGCCGCAGCGCGCCGCCACCGAGGAGATCGAGGACTGGCAGATCGCGCGTGCGGAGTCGCACACCTCGGCCGGGCTGAAGTCCGCCGAGGCGGAGGCGCTGGAGCACCTGCCCGACTCCGATGTCAAGGAGGCCTTGCAGCAGGTGCCCGACGACTTCCGGATGGCCGTCTACCTCGCCGACGTGGAGGGCTTCTCCTACAAGGAGATCGCCGACATCATGGGAACACCGATCGGCACCGTGATGTCCCGGCTCCACCGGGGCAGGCGCCAACTGCGTGAGCTGCTGCAGGACTACGCCCGCGGGCGTGGCCTGGTGCCGGCGGCCGACGCGAAGGGTGGCGAGGACGCATGAGCTGCGGCAAGCCCCACGAGACCGACTGTTCGGAGGTCCTGGAGCGGGTCTTCCTCTTCCTCGACAGGGAGATGGAGGACGCGGACTGCTCGCAGATCCAGCGGCACCTCGACGAGTGCGCACCGTGTCTGCAGAAGTACGACCTCGAGGGCCTGGTGAAGTCCCTGGTGGCCCGCTCCTGTGGACAGGACAAGCCTCCGAGCGACCTGCGCCAGAAGGTCCTGCTGCGCATCCGAGCGGTTCACGTGGAGATCAGCGAGGACTCCGGGCCACCGGCCGGCTGAGACCGGGCAGTCCTGCGGGCTTGGCGGCCTCGGTTCCGGTTCGCCAACGAGGATCGCCGTAGACGAAGACGGACCCCACGCCATCGGCGGTGGGGTCCGTTCGTTTATCGGGCCTGACTGGCTCGCCCTGGAGGCGGCTCAGGTGTTGGGGCGCTTGCCGTGGTTGGCGGCCTTCTTGCGCCGGGCCCGGCGTCGCCTTCCGTTCTTCGCCATCTCGTCACCCTCTCGTGGTCCATGTGTCGCGTACGGTGCGCCGATGCGTTCGTACGCCCTGGCATCTTCCCACGAGCCCCGATCACCTCCGGCAGGGAGTCCAGCCGGCGACGCGGGCCGGGAGCCGGGCCACGAAAATACCTGTGACTCTCCGTAGAAAACTTCTGCAGCTATTCCCGCTCCGGGACTGCGGGCACCAGCCGATCGACCACGTACGGTGGCCATCCCGTGATCGGTCCTTGAAGGTGCAACAACCACTGCCGGAGACAGCCGATTGCCGATCGTCTCCGCGCTTGTCGGCACTCGCACACACGCCGTGGCCCCATTGACTCTGAGTAACATCGAGGGGGCGATCTGCCGGATTCTCGGTCTGACCATATGAACAAGGCGTAACCAAATCCCCTGTGCGTAGTGCGCTTTGGGAGATTCTGCGGCCAAACAGCTACCCATCAGTATTTACTAAGAGTAATAACTACTCTTCGGAGTCATAGCTTTGATAGGGAGTTGACCACGCCGATCTTTCACCGTTGACTCAGCATCACCGGGTCACGAGCATGCAGCGGAGCCGCGACCGAGGTGACGTTTAGGTAGCAGAAAGTGATCAATGTGCCAAGAAACGCTCGCCTCCGATGTTGCTCTCCGTATCGTCTTCCCCGGTCCTTGCCGATTCGCCCCACGTCACCACTCGAAGGAAGGCAGGCTTATGAACGTCGTTCACACCAGCACACCGGCGGCTCGGCGCGGCTGGGAGTGGAGCTGACCGTGGGGCCGGCCGAGCAAGGTGGACGGCCGGCAATCTGCACGCACGCATGATCTGACCGTGTGAAGTACGCAAGTGCCATCGCCGGGCGACACGGCCCGTGTCTGGTCGAAGAGCCTGCCTGCCGGATGTCTGCCCGGAAGCGGCAGGAGGCGGTTTCGGGAAACTTTGCTGATCCTGAGAAGGAGGCGACATCATGAACTGGAGCGGCTGGGAGTGGGCGTGAGCATGGTTGCCACTGCGGCTAAGCTGCACCGCAGCCGGTCAGGAAGAGTGGTCATCCATGCCGAGTCGGTCCACCCGGGCTTACGTTCTGGGGCTGTGCGTGGTCGCTGCCTCGGTCTCGATCGTCTCGATCGTCGAGGTCGCGCGGCCGACGGACATCGCGTGGTTCGCCGCTCTGGTTCTGCTGACCGTGCAGCTGAAGGCGCCACTCGGCCGTAACGTCGACGTGTCACTCACGTCGGTGGTGGCGGTGGCGACCTACCCGGTCCTCGGGATATGGGGCGCTCCCGCTCTGATCGGCGCCTTGTTCGCCACCAGGCAGCAGACCTCCTTCTACAAACGGACCTACAACGTCGCCCAGAACGTCGTCTGCACGTTCATCGGCGGTGCCACGTACGTCGCCCTGGGTGGTGAGGTCGGAGCACTGGCCCGCGGCTCGTTCCCTCAGATCCTGCTCCCGATCACGGCTGCCATCATCGCCTACCACGTGGCGAACGCTGTCCTGCTGATGGGAGTCCTCCGGCTCGACAGCGGCCGGGGGGCGCCGGTGCGCGTACTCCGCGCCAACTTCCTCGAGGTCTTCCTCTCCTTCCTCGGCTACTCCTACCTCGGCCTGCTGCTCGCCGTGCTGTGGCTGGGCCAGCTCGGCCCGTTCGCCGGCCTGCTGCTGCTGGTGCCGTTGCTGGTCGCCCGGTGGGCGTTCTCGCAGTACGCCGCGGAGCAGAAATCCCACCAGTCCACGCTGCAGGCACTCGCCCAGGCGATCGAGACCAAGGACCTCTACACCCGCGGCCACGGTGAGCGGGTCGCCCGGGCCGCCCGCATGCTCGGCGCCCAGGTCGGGTGGGACGGTGACCGACTGGACGCCGTCGCCGAGGCCGGGTTGCTGCACGACGTCGGCAAGATCGGCGTACCCACCCGGGTTCTGCAGAAGGACGGCCGGCTCACCGAGGAGGAGTTCGAGGCCATCAAACAGCACCCGCTGCACGGGGTGGAGGTGGTCGGCGACATCGCCTTCCTGGAGGACGCGCGGGCCGGGATCATGCACCACCACGAGCGCTACGACGGCACCGGCTACCCCTCCGGGCTGCGCGCCGGTGACATCCCGGTGTTCGCCCGGGTGCTGTCGATCTCGGATGCGTTCGACTGCATGACCAGCGTGCGTTCCTACCGCGCCGCCCGGCCGGTCCCGGAGGCGCTCGAGGAGCTCCAGCGCTGCCGCGGAACCCACTTCGACCCAGGGCTGGTCGACCAGTTCGTCACCGCCGTCGAGCGCGAGGGGTGGGAGCCCGCGCCGGCGCAACCGGTGCAGCCCGTGCCGGTCGCCGAACAGAGGGTCGTCTTCGACCACGACGACCCGGTGCATCCGCCCCAGGTCGAGGGCTCGGCCGAGGCGACCCCGTGAGCGGCACCCTGTCGCCGTACCGCTCCCACCCCCGACTGGACGGCTCGGTCCTGGTGGCGGTGTGTGCCGGTGTCCTGGTGCTCGTCGCGGTGGTCGAGACCGCCCTGCGCGGCGTCGCGGCGCCGGCGGTGGCCGGCGTGTTCGGGTGCCTGGTCGCGGTCGGGGAGATGGTCCGGCTGCGGCTGCCCGACGACCGCGTACAGGCGCCGATCGGGCTGGCGGCGGCCCTGGGATACGCCCTGCTCAGCCACCTGCCCACCGAGGGGCGGGCGTCCCACTCGATCCTGCAGACCGTCGCGGTGACGTCCGGCGGGATGCTCGCCGGCGCGCTCCCGCACGTGCTCGCCGGCCGGTCGGCGGAGCTGGAGGGCATCGCCCGGCGGGTGCTGGTCGTGGCCGGTGTCGCCCTGCTGTTCCGTCCCCTGGTGCTCGACGACGACCTGTTCGCCGCGTTCGACAGCCACGTCCCCTCCGACTACGTCCTGCTCACTGTGCTCGTGGGCGTGGTCGCCTGGCCACTGGAGGCGGTGCTGGCCGCCGGGGTCGCGGCCAGCCAGCAGTGGGGCCCGTTCCGGGCACTGCTGCGCAACGAGCTCGGCGCGTTCTTCGGCATCGGCGCGGCGATCGCCTCCACCGGCGTGCTCATCCCGCTGGCCATCTGGGAGGTCGGCCTGTGGGGGCTTCCGCTGGTCACCATCCCGCTGCTGCTGGCCCAGCTGTCCTATCGCCGCTACGCCGCGATCCGGCGTACCCAGGTGCAGACGATCCAGGCGCTGTCGCGGGCCACCGAGGTCGGCGGCTACACCGACACCGGCCATGCCCGCCGGGTCACCGCTCTCGCCCTCGCCATCGGCCGCGACCTCGGCCTGCCCGAACGCCGGATGCGGGTGCTGCAGTACGCCTCCCTCATGCACGACCTCGGCCAGCTCTCCCTCGCCGACCCGATCCCCGGCGGCGCGACCGTGCTGGTGACCCCGGACGAGCGCCGGCGGATCGCGACGTTCGGCGCGCAGGTCGTCCGCCAGGCCAGCGTCCTGGAGGACGTCGCCGAGGTGGTGGAGGCGCAGTCGGAGCCGTACCGCCGCCCGCACCTGCCCGACGACCCGACCGTGCCGCAGGAGAGCCGGATCATCAAGGTCGTCAACGCCTACGACGACATGGTGGGACGGGCCACCAGCGAGGACGCCCGGCTGGAGGCGCTGGAGGGGCTGCGGCTCGGGATGGCCTACGAGTACGACCCGCGGGTCGTCGCCTCGCTGGCGAGAGTCCTCGACCGGGTGACGCCGGCGCCGCGCTGACCGCGTGGCGGGCCGCCGAACGCCGGTGCCGGCCGCCACCGGCGTGATTGGATGGCGGCCGGTCCAGGGGAAGGAGAGGCTGTGTCCGAGCAGGTCAGGGCGGAGATGGTCGCCAACGTCTTCGAGGTCACGGTGCAGTCCGGTGACTCCGTCCAGGCGGGCGAGATGCTGCTGGTGCTGGAGTCGATGAAGATGGAGATTCCCGTCCTCGCCGAGCACGCCGGGCGGGTACGCGAGGTCACCGTGAAGCCGGGTGAGGTCGTCCAGGAAGGCGACCTGCTGGTGGTGCTCGACTGAGCCTGCGCGCCTCGGCTCAGATCTCCCGCCGGTAGGCCAGCAGGGTGACAGCCTGGGTCGGTTGCCAGTCGCGGCCGGGCACCCGGGTGAAGCCGAGGCGTTCGTACAGCCGGTGCGACCGGTGCCCGACCGTCGTCGTCGACAGCACCACCGCCTGGTGGCCGTCCTCGCGGGCCCGCCGCAGCACGGTGCGGACGAGGAACTCGCCGACGCCGCGGCCCCGGGCAGCCGGCGCCACCGCGAGCATCCGGAACTCTCCCTCGCCCGGGCCGCTCAGCTCCTGGTAGGACGACCCGGGCGGGCAGTACGTCACCGTGCCCAGCACCGCCCCCTCGGTCCCCGCGACCCCCTCGTTGCCGGCAGCCCCGTCACCGGCGGTCTCGTCCACGGCCACCAGCAGGGACGCCTCCACGGCTCGCCGCTTGGTGTCCAGCAGCGTCTCTGCGTAGTCGTCCGCGTCGGCCAGCAGGCCGTCCCGCTGGTATGCCGCCAGCGTCACCTGACCGGCCGCGGCGTACTCATCCGGCCGGGCCTCGCGGATCACCGGCGCGGGCGGCAGCGAGCGGACCAAGGCGCGCAGTGGCTCACCGGACGCCGTCACCCAGTCGCGCTCGGGCCGGCGGACGAAACCGAGGCGTTGGTAACGGCGGTGGGCGTCGACCATGGAGTCGGTGGTCGTCAACGCGAAGGTGGTCTCCCCGGCCAGCCGGGCCCGCGCGGCGCACTCCTCGATCAGTGCGGTGCCGACGCCGCCACGACGCGCCTGCGGGGCGACCGCGAGCATCCGCAGCATCGCCTCCCCGGGCGGGTCCTCGGTCCAGCGCGTGCCGGGCAGGGTGAGCGTGGCGGTGCCGACCACCCGGCCGGCGTCGACCGCGACGAGTACCTCCGTCGCGGGGTCCTCGGCCCGGCGCCGGGTGTCGACGAGGGCGGGAAGGTAGTTGGGATGGACCAGGCGCTCACCGCCGTAGACGTCGCCCAGCAGGCGGCTCACGGCGTCGTAGTCGTTCGGGCGGGCGTCGCGGACGAGCATCCGTTTGTTATAGCCCAGCCGACCGACAGCTGCGCGGGCAGACCGGCTGGGCGGCAGCCGGACCGCGGTGCTCGCCCGGAGTGCCCTCAGACCCCGAAGGTCGACCTGGGGTAGGGGATCTCGGGGTCGGTGAGCACGTTCAGGAGGTACGGCACACCGGAGTCGAACGCCCGGCGCAGCGCCGGGCCGATCTCGTCGGGGTGGGCGACCGTCTCACCGGCGCCGCCCAGCGCACGCACCACGTCGTCGTAGCGGGTGGCCGGCGCCAGGTCGGTGGCGACGTCGTAGCCGTACAGCATCCGCATGGGGTGCTTCTCCAGCCCCCAGCAGCCGTTGTTTCCGACCACCATCACCACCGGCAACCGGTGCCGCACCAGCGTGTCGACGTCGAGCAGCGACATCCCGGCGGCACCGTCACCGAGCAGTAGTACGACCTGGGAGGACGGCCGGGTCACCCGGGCGGCGATCGCCGCGCCGAGTCCCGCGCCGAGGCAGCCGAACGGCCCGGGATCCAGCCAGCATCCCGGGCGGCCCGGCTCGACGTACTTCCCGGCGAAGGAGACGAAGTCGCCACCGTCGCCGATCACCACCGCGTCCTCGGCCAGGTGGCCGCGCAGCTCGCCGTAGATGCGGGCCGGGTGGATCGGGTCGGTGTCCGCGGTCAGCAATGCGACGTCGCGGGCTCGAGCCGCCTGCTCGCCGGCCAGGAGCTCGACGGACCAGGCCTTCCAGCCGGCGCGGCGCAGCACCTGCTCCCACGCGGTGGCCAGGGTGGCCAGCGTGACCCGCAACGGCCCGGCCGCGGCGGCGGCGAGGGGAACGTGGCGGGCCAGCTGGTCCGGTGTGTCGGCGATGTGCACGACCTTGGCCGGTGGCGCGCCGTCGCGGCCGCCGAAGGAGCCGTACGCCAGCCGGAAGTCCAGCGGCGTACCGACCACGATGGCCAGGTCACAACGCCCGACGGCGGTCGAGCGGGCCCGGGACACCAGCTGCGGATGCCCGGACGGGAAGATGCCGCGCCCCATGCCGTTGGTGACGACCGGCAGCTCGAGCTCCTCGACCAGCGTGCGGGCCGCACAGTCGGCCCGATCCAGGTAGACGTCGGAGCCGAGCACCAGCAGCGGACGCTGGGCGGAGGCGAGCAGGTTCGCGATCTCGCCGACCGCCTCGGCGTCCGGCTCGCCGAGGTCGGGTTCGCCCACCTCCGGCACCGACGCGGACGTACGGCTGTAGAGCTGGTCCATGGGCACGTCGAGGAAGACCGGTCCGCGGTGCCGGGCGCCCGCGAGCCGGAACGCCCGGTCGACCGCCGGGACGATCTCGTCCACCGTCGGCACCGTCGCGGCCAGCTTGGTGACCGGGGCGAGCAGCGGCGGGTGGTCGAGCTCCTGCAGGCTGCCCGAACCCCAGCGCTGGGTCGGCGCCCGGCCGCCGAGCAGCACCAGCGGCGCCCCCGCCTGGTGGGCCTGCGTCACCGCGCTCACCGAGTTCGTGACGCCCGGCCCGGCGGTGACGACGGCCAGGCCCGGGGTGCGGGTGAGCTTGCCGACCGCCTCGGCCGCGAACACCGCGGTCTGCTCGTGGCGTACGTCGACCAGGCGCAGCGGGGGAGGGGAGGGCCGCTCGGCGCCGCCGACGGCCGCGTCGTACAGCGGGAAGACGTGGGCACCGGACAGGGTGAACATCGCGGAGACACCGTGTGCCCGGGCCACCGCGACCGCGAGGTCGCCGCCGTGCCCCTCGCGCATCACCGACCCCTCCGAGCCCTCCGAGCCCCCCGAGCCGGTCTGCTCGATCTCGGTCATGTCCGAAACCTACCCTGCGGTAGCCCGCACCCGCCCGCTATCCGGAGCATGTCCCGACACGCCCTACGCCTCCGCGGCCGCGCCGGACTTCCCGGTCGCGCCCGGGGTCACCACATCCCGCACACCCGGCTCGCCGGCGTCGGCGACGTAGTTGTCGGGGTGGGTGTGGTCCTGCCCGTTCGGCACCTTCAACGTCCGCAGGACCAGGGTCACCACGACCGTCACCACGACGTTGAGCACCCACGCCGTCATCGCGACGTAGCCCTTCTCGCCCAGCAGCGGGATGCTCGCCGTGGACCCGCCGAAGTGCTGCGCCCCGGTGAGCGGGTTGGCGATGTTGTACGCCGTCCAGGTGCCGTACGCCATGCCGACCGCCCAGCCGGCGAACAGGCCCCACCGGTGGAACCAACGGGTGTAGAGCCCGAAGACGATCGAGGGGAAGGTCTGCAGGATCCAGATGCCGCCGAGCAGCTGCAGGTTGATGGCGAAGCTCTTGTCCAGACCGAGGACGAAGATCAGCGCGCCGAACTTCACCACCAGCGACACCAGCTTGGACTGCCTGGCCTCCTCGGCGTGACTGGCGCCCGGGCGCAGGAACGCCTTGTAGACGTTGCGGGTCCACAGGTTGGCCGCGGCGATGGACATGATCGCGGCAGGCACCAGTGCGCCGATCGCGACCGCGGCGAAGGCCACCCCCGCGAACCAGCTCGGGAACATCGCGTCGAACAGCATCGGCACCGACAGCTGCGCGTTGGGCTTGCCGTTCAGCCCGACGGGCTTGATCCCGGCCGCGATCGCCATGAACCCGAGCAGCGCGAGCAACGCCAGCAGGAAGGAGTACGCCGGCAGGATCGCGGCGTTGCGCCGCGGCACCGAACGGTTCTTCGACGACAGGACGGCAGTGATCGCGTGTGGGTACATGAACAACGCCATCGCCGAGCCCAGCGCCAGCGTGGCGTACGGCCAGGCCTGGCCCACCGCGGCGAAGGAGAAGTCCGCCGGGTGTCCGGCCGCGCCGTCGGCGGTGGCGAACTTCTTCTCCGCCGCGTCGAAGATGCCGCCCCAACCGCCAAGCTTGGTGGGGATGTAGACGACGGCCACCACGATCACGAGGTAGATCAGGAGGTCCTTGACGAACGCGATCAGCGCGGGGGCACGCAGCCCGGAGGAGTAGGTGTAGGCGGCGAGGACGGCGAACGCGAGGAAGAGCGGGGCGTCGGCGACCAGGATGTTGCCCGAGCCACCCAGGCCCATCACCTCGAACACGGCCTGGATTCCGACCAGCTGCAAGGCGATGTAGGGCATCGTGGCCAGGATGCCGGTGAGGGCGACGGCCAGGGCGAGCGCGCGGGAGCCGAAGCGTCCCTGCACGAAGTCGGCCGGGGTGACGTAACCGCGCCGGTGCGACACCGACCACAGCCTCGGCAGGAACAGGAACACCAACGGATACACGACGATCGTGTACGGCACCGCGAAGAACCCCTGCGCGCCGGAGGCGAACATCACCGCCGGTACGGCGACGAAGGTGTACGCGGTGTAGAGGTCACCGCCGAGCAGGAACCACGTCACCCACGTACCGAACCGCCGGCCGCCCAGGCCCCACTCGTCCAGGCTGGCCAGCGAGTCGCCCTGCTTCCACCGGGCGGCCTTGAAACCGAGCACCGTCACCGCGACGAACAACACCACGACCACCGCGAGCGCGGTGGCGTCGATCCCCGGTTTCATCGAGTACCGCCTTCGGTCCGGTCGTTCGGCTGGGTCGTGCCACCTGCGCCGGTCGACGTCGAGACGCCGCGCCGGCGGTTCTCGCGTCGCACCAGCACGTAGGACGCGATCGTGCACAGCGCGGACAGGAAGATCCACAGGATCTGGTACCAGTAGAAGAACGGGAACCCGCCGAGCCGGGGCTCCACCTGGGCGTACGACGTCACCCACAACGTGCCCACGAACGGTGCGGCGAGCAGCACCGCGACCACCACCCGGGTGGGTGTGACCAGTGGTGGGGAGCTGTGTGTTGCTGGTGCCACCATGACAACCTCCGTCGGCCTACGACGCCGTCCGTCGGCCCTCCGTGCTGGACGGCCGCGACGAGAGTAGTGCCCGGTCAGGTTCGGGGAAAGGGTTGTGACCGCGACGCGCCTTCGCGTCGGCAACGAAGGCGCTGCGCACGTCAGCGCTGCGGACGTCAGCGCGAGGGCGCGGAGAACAGTCCCGGCCGGCTTGCCCGCAGCACCCGCAACAGCACCAGCAGCAGGTCGGCGCGCACGTGCGGGGGCGTTCCGAACAACGCCAGGTCGCGCGGCGTCTGCTGGCCCACGACTCCGAGCGCGAGCTGGAGGTGGAGCGCGCGCAGGAAGGAACCGGTGTTGCCGGCGACCGGGGTGGGCCACTCCGGCCGGGGTTCGCCGTCGTCGACGGCCGGCGGCACCAACGCGGAGGCGAGGCGTTCGACCCACGGCTCCAGCACTTCGACGTCGAGGAGGTTGCGGTGGAGTACGGCCATCACCGCGAACGCCAGCCGGTCGTCCTCGCCGTTGCGGAAGTGGTAGCCGGCCGGGGTGAGCAGCCGGTCGGCCACCACGTCGAGCAGCACGGTGAGCTCGAGCTTCTCGAAGTGCTCGGAGCGGGCCAGCGCGGCGAGCAGGTCGGCGCCGTGGGCGACCGCCTGCGCCCAGCCACGCCCGTCGACGTACCCGCGAAGATCGCGTTCCCGGACGAACCACGACGCCGCCCGGTCGCCCCAGCGAAAGAGTGCGTCGGAGTGCAGCACCCGGGCCACCTGGTCGCGCAGCACCGCCTCGGCCAGCAACATGGCGGAGCCGGCACGCCGGAAGACGGTGTTGGTGCCGTCGTCGCCGAGCCCGGTGTACAGGCCCTCGGCCACCCCGTCGCCCAGCCCTGGCAGCAGGTCGTCGTAGACGCCGTTGCGGATCCAGGTGAGTAGAACCGGCCGGGCGATCACGTCGCGCACGCGCGGGTCGGGGTCACCGAGCATCTGCACGAGCTCGGCGGTCAGGTCGTCGAGGGGGCGGTCGTCTGGCAGCCTGAAACCGCCGGCGCGGATGTGTTCCCAGTAATCTGACCGAACCCCCACGGGCACATCCTTCCAGACATACGCGTACGCCGCGTGCTATCGAGGACCGCGCGGGCGTGATCGAAACCGCCGCAGGCGGCGAGACTAGCGCGCCCTCCGGCTACGCTCTCGGCGTGCCCTCCCTCGATGACGTGGTCCGCCAGTACACCGAGCTCGTCGAGCTCGATCGTGAGTGGCTGCACCGGCTGGTGGCCGAGTGGCAGATGCTCGCGGACCTGTCGTTCGCCGATCTCGTCTTGTGGGTGCCCGACCGGGAGGGGCTGGGATTTTGGGCGTGCGCGCAGATGCGCCCGACCACCGGGCCGACCGCCCATCTCGACGACCTGGTGGGGTCGTTCGTGCCGCGGGGCCGCCGGCAGCTGCTGGACACCGCCTACGACGCCGGCCGGATCTGCCGCGAGGGCGACCCGGAATGGCGGGACGAGGTGCCGGTCAGAATCGAGAGCATCCCGGTGCGAAGGGCCGGTCAGGTGCTCGGCGTCATCACGCGCAACACCAACTTGCTCTCGGTCCGCACGCCGAGCAGGCTGGAGTTGACATACCTCAAGACCGCGGCCGACCTCGCGCAGATGATCAGCGAGGGCGGCTTTCCGTTACCCGGTGAGCCTGCCGACCTCGACGCGGCGCCGCGGGTCGGTGACGGACTCGTCCGGCTGGACGTCGACGGAGTCGTGACGTACGCGAGTCCCAACGCCCAGTCGGCATATCGCCGGCTCGGCCTGACCGGCGATCTCCTCGGTTGCCACCTGGGAACGATCACCGCCGGGTTGTTGCCGCCGTCGCGCCGCCCGGTGGACGAGGCGATTCCGGTGCTCATCTCCGGCCGCGCGCCCCGTCAGACCGAGGTGGAGAACAACGGCGCGGTGGTCACCATGCGGGTCATCCCGCTGGTGCCGAACGCCACTCAGGTGGGTGCGCTGGTGTTGCTCCGCGACGTCACCGACCTGCGCCGGCGCGAACGCGAACTCCTCACCAAGGACGCGACCATCCGCGAGATCCACCACCGTGTCAAGAACAACTTGCAGACGGTGGCGGCCCTGCTCCGCCTGCAGGCTCGGCGGATCGGGGCGGCCGGCGGCCGGGAGGCGCTGGAAGAGGCGGTCCGGAGGGTGGGCACGATCGCGATCGTGCACGAGACCCTGTCCACCGCGTTCGAGGAACGCGTGGAGTTCGACGAGGTGGCCGACCGGGTGCTGGCGATGGTGGCCGAGGTGTCCATCCCGGAGACCCGGGTGGTGCCCCGGCGGATCGGTTCGTTCGGTCTGCTCGGCGCGGAGACGGCGACGCCGTTGGCGATGGTGATCACCGAGGTCGCACAGAACGCCGTTCAGCACGGCGTCGGCCGGCGGGGCGGCCGGGTGGAAGTGATTGCCGACCGGTCGGCGGGGCGGTTGCGCGTGGTCGTCGAGGACGACGGCCGGGGGCTGCCCGTGGACTTCGACCTGGAGCGTTCCGGTCAGCTGGGCCTGCAGATCGTCCGCACTCTGGTGGAGAGCGAACTCGGCGGCGTGCTGTCGATCGGCGGCCGGGAGGACGGCAGTGGCACCCGGGTGGTGGTCGATCTTCCCGACGAGGGGCAGCCGCGCGGTCGCGGCCGGCACGCCCAGCTCTGACGCGCCGCGGACATGAAACAAGCCCCCGCCCGAACGGGCAGGGGCTGTTTCAAGGCGTCGCGAAATCAGATGATGCGGGCCCGGGAGCGGGCGGCGCGGCGCTTGAGTGCACGTCGCTCCTCTTCGCTCATTCCGCCCCAGACTCCGGCGTCCTGGCCGGTCTCGAGGGCCCACTGCAGACAGAGGTCGACGACTTCACAACGACGGCAGACCGCCTTGGCCTCTTCGATCTGCAAGAGCGCAGGCCCGGTGTTCCCGATGGGGAAGAACAGCTCGGGGTCCTCGTCCCGGCAGATGGCCCGGTGGCGCCAGTCCATCAAGGCTTCACTCCTCAGTTCGTTGCGTGCCGGATCCACCGGCCTCGCAGTTGGCTTGAATTCTGCTGTGTGAACACTTTCACGATCTTTTGCGTAAAGACGAGCGCACACCAGTGTCCTGATGGCGGTCACACACAGGTGATCGCTGTACGTCAGCCCCCGGCGCACGCACCGATCGGGTGTCTGCGCCTCTCTGCAGGCTCGATAGTTTCAACTCTGCCAGCGATACACAAGACCCTTGCCGCGTTATGGCGCGGAAAAGTCCATGTCGGTTACGTCACAATCCAGACTCAACGGTCACTGAGCGTAATTTCGATCTACACGCACCGAACATGTCGCCGCAAACCGCACAGCATATCGACGGGCTCGAGCGAGCCGCGCGTCGGTGTCGGCAGGGCCGCGGTCGGTAACCTTCGCGGTATGTCCCGCCGTCGCGCCAACCCCTCGTCGAAGTCGCCGGCATCCCCGAAGCGGCCGGCGAGCCGGCCGGCCCAACCGCCGGCTACGCAGCCGGCGACGCAGTCGCCCGGCCAGCCGGCGGAGGCGGTCGCCCGTCCGTCCGACCGGCCCGCCCGGACGCCGGCCACGTTGTACGCCGCGGCGGTCGTGGTCGGACTGGAGGCGCTGGGTGCGCTGGTGGCCGGCGGCTGGCTGACCGTGGAGGCGATCATCACTCGCCCGCGCGGACTGGGAATCGCCGCCAGCGCGGGTGTGTTCGTGCTCGCCGTCGGGGTAGGACTCGGTTCTTCTGGCGTGGGGCCTGCTGCGTGCCCGCCGCTGGAGTCGCGGTCCCGTGGTCGCGATCCAGTTGCTGATGCTGCCATTGGGATACGAGCTCTTGTCGGGGAGTACGACCGTCGTCGGCGTGGCCATGCTGGTGACGGCGATCCTCACGCTGGTGCTGATCCTGGCGCCGCCGTCGACCGCGGTGTTCCGGGAGTAGGACGCCGCGGTCGCGCGGTGGTGCGGTGGTGCGGTGGTGCGGTGGTGCGCTGAACCCTCAGTCCTGCAACAGGCGTTCGCGAAGTTGCGCGAGCGTGCGCGACAGCAACCGGGACACGTGCATCTGCGAGATGCCCACCTCGGAGGCAATCTGTGATTGCGTCATCCCCTTGAAGAAGCGCAGCAGCAGAATCCGCTTCTCGCGTTCGGGAAGCTGCGACAGCAGGGGCCGGAGGGCCTCGCGATACTCGACACCCTCCAGTGCCTCGTCCTCGCTGCCGAGGGAGTCCACGACCGCGGGCGCGTCGTCCTGTCCCTGGTCGGGTGCGTCGAGGGACAAGGTGCTGTAGGCGTTGGCCGACTCGAGTCCCTCGAGGACCTCCTCCTCGCGCACACCGAGTTTGCCGGAGAGTTCGGCGACCGTCGGCGACCGGCCGAGTTCCTGGGTGAGGTCACCGGTCACGGTGGCGAGGGACAGCCGTAGCTCCTGCAGCCGGCGGGGTACGCGGATCGCCCAGCCGCGGTCGCGGAAGTGCCGCTTGAGCTCGCCGACGATGGTGGGTGTGGCGTACGTCGAGAACTCCACGCCGCGTCCGGAGTCGAACCGGTCCACCGACTTGATCAGGCCGATGGTGCCGACCTGCACGAGGTCGTCCAGCGGCTCGCCGCGGTTGCGGAACCTGCGGGCGAGATGCTCGACCAGCGGCAGGTGCATCTCCACCAGTCGGTCGCGGACCTTGCCCCGGCGCGGGTCGTCGCTGTCGAAGCGCCCGAGATGGGCGAAGAGTTCGCGGGTCAGCGTCCGGGTGTCCTGGACCCGGTCCAGGCTCGGCAGGTTTTCCGGTGCCGGCCCGAAGTCGTGCGTCACTGGGTGCTCGATCATTTCTCTGCCGTGCCTCTTCCCCGTGGCGGTAACTCCGCCGAGGTGCCGCCGGACACGGCGGTCCCCTCAGGCGACGTACCGGATTCGCCGGTGTGCTTACGGTGACCTCGGTCGCGCTGGCTGCGCGCGTCGTCGAGGGTGCGGACGGCGCCACCCGACGGGTGCTCCATGCCCGCGGTCTCGCCACGCTTGGTCAGCGTGACGGTTGCCCGCTGGTGTTCGGGCTCGACGTGGGTGTCGACCTGGCCGGCGAGTGCGGTGAGCACTGTCCAGGAGAAGGAGTTGCGGGCGGGCACCCGCGGGTTGCGCGAGTGCACCGTCACCGCGACGGTGAGCTCGTCACCGGCGAGCTCGAACCGGCACCGCAGCTGCGAGCCGGCCACCGCCTGGTGGAGCAGGAGCGCACTTGCCTCGTCGACGGCGATGCGCAGGTCCTCGATCTCGTCGAGGGTGAAGTCGAGTCGGGCAGCCAGAGCGGCTGCCGTGGTGCGCAGGACCGAGACGTATGCGGATCGTGCGGGTACGCCAAGCTCCACGACGTCGGTCTCCTGGTCGCCGTGTTCCGCCTCGGCGCTGTGCGGTACCTCGGTCACTGGGGGTTCCTCCGCAGGTGGTTGCAGGGGGCGCTCGACGAGTGTGCGTGCGGGTCCGGGTGCGCGCAGTCGAGTGGGTCGAACCTGTCGGTCGAGTTTGGTCGCAAGCTTCGCCTCGCAACAGCCCCACCGTACGCCGGGAGACTACCTGCTGGTGGCGGGTTTGGCGACGGGGAGTGCAAAGCACGTTGCCGCACGTGACTACGTGATGTGCCCGGCTGGAAGGCCGCTGTGCTGTGTCGGCGCGGCGGGTCGAAGCCGGTGTGTCGGGGTGCGCGGGAGGTCCGGCAGGCCGGTGGAAAAACAGAACCGCACCGACTCCCGCGTCGCGGGAGTCGGTGCGGTTCGTGGCCGTGCGTGGTCGCGGGTGGCGATCCGCTCAGGCGGCCTTCTTGGTCTCCCAGAAGATGTCCGCGATCTCGTCGATCTTGGCGAGCAGCTGGTCGGCGGCCTTGAGGTCGGCCGAGCCCTTGGTGCCCGAGGCACCGGCGAGCTTCGTGGCCTCGTTGACCAGCGTGTGCAGCTGCGGGTACTTCTCGAAGTGAGGCGGCTTGAAGTAGTCGGTCCACAGCACCCACAGGTGGTGCTTGACGAGCTCGGCCCGCTGCTCCTTGATCAGCAGGGCCCGAACCCGGAAGTCGGGGTCGGAGTTGCCATCGAGCTTCTTGATGATCTCCTTGACCGACTGAGCCTCGATCCGTGCCTGGGCCGGGTCGTACACCCCGCACGGCAGATCACAGTGTGCCGAAACTTCCACTGCCGGTGCGATCAGACGCGAAAACATCCTCGCCCTTCCTTCCCAACCGTGACTGGGTGGTTTGGTTCCCTTGCAACGTCTTGTGACACTACTACCGCATTCAAACTCTGGTGAGCGGGGGAGCTTGTGCCGCGGTTCGGAATTGCGGTCGTACGCGGCCGCTCCATGCAGCCGACGCTACGGGACGGGGACCGGCTGGTGGTGCGCTACAACACCAGCGGGACGCCGGGAGAGCCCGACGTCCCCGTCCGGCCGGGTTCGCTGGTCCTGGTCCGGCTGCCGCACCGGCCGTTGTCGGTCAAGCGCCTGGTCCGCCGCGAGCCCGAGGGCTGGTGGGTGGAGCGGGACAACCCGTACGAAGGTGTCGACTCCTGGCAGGTCGGCGCGGTACCCCTGCAGGATCTGGTCGCCGTCGTGGTCAGCCGCCTCCGGCTCGTCAACGCCGTCGCCCGCCGGGTGCGGGCCCGGCGCGCCGGTCGTCGCGACCGGCAGGGGCGCCCCGGGAGCCGGGGAGAACAAGGAAGCTGAGGGAGCCTCGATCTCAGCGGCCGGCCCGGTCCTCCTCGGTACGCGTGCGCAGGACCCGCTGGAGGAAGGCGCGGGTGCGTTCGTGCTGCGGGTTCGCGAGCACCTCCGACGGCCTGCCGGACTCCACCACCACGCCGTCGTCCATGAACACCACGGAGTCGGCGACGTCACGCGCGAACCCCATCTCGTGCGTGACGACGACCATGGTCATGCCGTCCAGTGCGAGTTGACGCATCACCTCCAGCACCTCACCGACGAGTTCGGGGTCCAGGGCCGAGGTCGGCTCGTCGAACAGCATCAGCTTCGGCCGCATGGCGAGGGCACGCGCGATGGCCACCCGCTGCTGCTGGCCGCCGGACAGCTGGGCGGGGTACTTGCGCATGTGGTCTCCCAGACCGACCCGGTCCAGCAGTTGCTCGGCGTGCTCCCGGGCGCGAGAGCGCGACTCGTGCCGCACGCGTACCGGCGCCTCCATGACGTTCTCCACCGCGCTCATGTGCGGGAACAGGTTGAACTGCTGGAAGACCATGCCGATCTCGCGGCGCTGCGCCGCCACCTCGCTCGGTTTCAGCTCGTGCAGCCGGTTGCCGCGCTGGCGGTAGCCCACCAGTTCGCCGTCGACCCACAGCCGGCCGCCGTCGATCTTCTCCAGGTGGTTGATGCAGCGCAGGAACGTCGACTTGCCCGAGCCGGACGGGCCGATCACGCAGCACACCTGGCCGCTGCCGATGGCGAGGTCGACCCCACGGAGCACCTCGTGCCGGCCGAAACGCTTGCGCACCTGTTCCGCCCGCACCATCTCCGCGGTGTTCGGCAGGCCCTGGGTGCCGTCGGTGTTCGTACTCGCCGGAGTCGTCATGAAGCACCTGCCCCACCGCGGCCGAGCCGCATCCAGGTCGTTCGGGCCGCGCCCGTGGAACGCCCGGACCGCGAGGACGTTCCGCGGGCGAAGCGGCGTTCGACGAAGTGCTGGACCAGCATCAGGACGCTGCTCATCGCGAGGTACCACAGGCAGGCGGCGACCAGCATCGGGAACACCTGGAACGTACGGCTGCCGATGCCCTGTAACTGGAACCAGAGTTCGTACGCGGGAACGTAGGCGACCAGCGCGGTGTCCTTCAGCATCGCGATGGTCTCGTTGCCGGTCGGCGGCACGATCACCCGCATCGCCTGCGGGAGGATGATCCGCCGCAGCGTGAGGGCCCGCGACATGCCGAGCGATCCGGCGGCGTCAAGCTGACCTTGCGGGATTGACTCGATGCCCGCGCGGACGATCTCGGCCATGTAGGCGGCCTCGGACAGCGCGAGGCCCAAGATGGCGGCGACGAAGCCGGAGATGACCGTCCGCGCGTCGAATCCGAACAGCCGGCCGCTGATGTCCACACCCATCAGGTTCGCCAGCGCCCAGTCGAACGGCACACCGAACTCGAACCGCTTGTAGAGAATGCCGAGGTTGCCGAACAGCACCAGCAGCACGATGCGGGGCACGGCGCGGAAGAACCAGATGTACAGCCAGGCGATCCCGGACAGGATCGGGTTGGCTGACAGCCGCATCACCGCGAGCACCACCCCGAGCGCGATCCCGATCGCCATCGCCACGACCGTGAGCGCGATCGTGGTGCGGGCGCCGTCGAGAACCGGCGCCGGAGAAGGCGTTGCGGGCCATGAAGTCCCACTGGAACGCCTGGTTGGTGAGCAGCATGTGCACGAACATCGCGGCCAGCACGATGATCACCGCACTCGCGGCCCACCGCCACGGGTGGCGGACCGGTACCGCCTCGATGGTCGTGCGACTGCCCGGACGGGGTCTCGGGTGCGGGCTTCGCTCATGAGGCGGCGGTCTCCACCTTCACCTGGTCGGCGGTGACGGCGCCCTTCGGTTGCCCCACTTCTTGAGGATCTTGGCGTAGGTGCCGTCGGCGATGATGGCCTTGGTGGCGGCGGCAAGCGCGTCGGCGAACTTCGTCTGGTCGCGGCCGACGATGAAACCGTACGGCGCCTGGCCGTACGGCTCACCGAGCAAGGCGAGCTTGCCCTGGCTCTGCTGGACGGCGTAGACCGCGATCGGGAGGTCGGCGGTCATCGCGTCGTACTTGCCGGTGACGACGTTGCTGGTCACGGTGTCCTGTCCGGGCAGCGCCTGCACGCCGATCTTCGGCTTCCCGGCGGCGACGCATTTCTTCGACCGGGCCTCCAGGTCGGGCACTGCAACGGTGTCCTTCTGCACCCCGATCTGCAGGCCGCAGGCGTTGTCGATGCTGACCTTCTTCGGGTTGCCCTTCTCCGTCACCCACTGGATGCGGGGAGTTGAAGTAGGTGATCATCAGCACCTGCTTGGTGCGCTCGGGGTTGATCGTGAACGACGACACGCCCGCTTCGTACTTCCCCGACTGCACCGCCGGCAGGATGTTCCCGAACTCGCTCGGCACCCAGTCGATCCGCAAGCCCAGCTTGGCAGCGATCGCGTCGTACAGCTCGACGTCCATGCCGATCACGGTCTTGCCGTCGGTGTCCATGAACTCGTTCGGCGCGTAGGACGCGTCGGTGCCGACCCTGATCTTCTTGTCCGCCTTGATGTCGTCGGGCACCATCGCCGCCAGCTCTGGTGTCGGCCTTGGTGGTGACGGTCGGCTTGGCGGCGGAGCCGGACTGGCTGCTGCTGCCACAGCCGGCGAGCGCGGTCGCGGCGGTGACGAGCACCGCGCACGAGACGGTCGCGAGGCGGGTGAACTGCCTGGGCATGGCACGTCCTTTGCGTGTGGACTGCTGGTGCGGGGGTGTTGCGTGTTGCGGGTCCTGCTGAGTGGCTGCCGGGGCGTGCTGGGCGTCCTGCTCGGGTCCGGCGCTGGTCGACATTACTTCCGTACGCCGCGATCGGACTGTCCCCACCATGCTCCGGCGATGTTGCGCCGGTGTTTGTGCCGGAGTTGTGCCGGGTTCGTAACCGGGTCGTGCCGATGTGTCCGGCGGGTTTCCACGCCGGGCGTGGACCGGGACGCCGACCCGGGGTCGTAGGAGTTCGCGTTGTCCCCCGCGAGGCCGAACATGGTATGACAGACTCATCGGATACGGGTGATCCCCGTTTGACGCAGCGACCGACCCGGACCCTCCCGTCGCCGCCGCGCTGTCGTTCTTCTCGTGCGCAGGCCGGGCACCGAACGCGTGCTCCCGCGCCGATTTACTCCGTTCTCTCCCTCTAGCTCGCAGGGTCCTCATGTCGACAGACTCCTTGACAGACGCGTCCGTGAACCGACGTTCGCCGTCCAACCCGGCTTCGCCGCCTGCCGCGCCCGCGGGTGGTGAGGAGGACCCGGCGTTCCCGTTCCACCGTGGCGGCAAGCTCGAGGTCGCCTCCTCGGTGCCGTTGCGTGACCGCGACGACCTCTCCCTCGCCTACACGCCGGGGGTCGCCCGGGTGTGCACGGCGATCGCCGAATCGCCCGAACTCGTCCACGACTACACCTGGAAGTCCCGTTCGGTCGCCGTCGTCACCGACGGGACCGCCGTGCTCGGTCTGGGTGACATCGGGCCGGAGGCGTCGCTCCCGGTGATGGAGGGCAAGGCCCTGCTGTTCAAGAAGTTCGGCGGGGTGGACGCCGTGCCGATCTGTCTGGACTGCACCGATGTCGACGAGCTCGTGGAGACCGTGGTCCGGATCGCGCCGGCGTTCGGCGGCATCAACCTCGAGGACATCTCCGCTCCACGGTGTTTCGAGGTCGAACAGCGACTGCGGGACCGGCTGGACATCCCGGTCTTCCACGACGACCAGCACGGCACGGCGATCGTGGTTCTCGCGGCGCTCACCAACGCCCTCGAGCTGACCCGCCGCAAGCCGGTGGACACCCGGGTGGTCATCTCCGGCGCGGGCGCGGCGGGGGTCGCGGTCGCGGCGATCCTGCTCGCGGCCGGGGTGGTCAACATCGTGGTCACCGACCGGGGCGGCGTTCTGCACCCGGGGCGCACCGACCTCAACCCGATCAAGCAGACGCTGGCGCTGACCACCAACCCCACCGGGGCGACCGGCTCGCTGTCCGACGTGCTCGTCGGCGCCGACGTCTTCATCGGCGTTTCCGGCGGGCAGGTCGAGGAGGAGCTGGTGGCCGCGATGGCACCCGACGCGATCGTGTTCGCGCTGGCCAACCCGACCCCCGAGGTGCATCCGGAGGTCGCCGCCCGGCACGCCGCGGTGGTGGCCACCGGGCGTTCGGACTATCCCAACCAGATCAACAACGTGCTCGCGTTCCCCGGAGTGTTCCGGGGTGCGCTGGACGTGCGGTCCACCGGGATCAGCGAGGCCATGAAGCTGGCCGCGGCGCAGGCGCTGGCCGGGCTGGTGGGCGAGGAACTCGCCGCCGACCGGATCATCCCGTCACCGTTCGACGCCCGGGTGGTGCCCGCGGTGGCGGCGGCGGTCGCCGAGGCGGCCCGTGCGGAGGGGCTGGCCCGGCGCTGAGGCCGCGCGTGCGAGACGGCGCGTGCGAGACGGCGCGTGCGAGACGGCGCGGCGGCCGTGGACCTGCCTGACCGACCACGCCGGGCCTGGAGTACCTGACGTCGCCCGACCGGGTCGGTAGGGTCGGAGCGTGTTCGCCGCCTACGCCGCACGACTCGACGCCCGTGACCCGCTGTCCGCGCTGGAGTGGGGTGAGCGCCCCGAGCCGGAGCCCGCGCCGGACTGGGTACGCGTCGACGTCCGTGCCACCGCGCTGAACCACCACGACCTGTGGTCGCTGCGCGGCGTCGGCCTGGCCGAGAAGCAGCTACCGATGATTCTCGGCTGCGACGCCGCCGGAGTGGACGAGGACGGCAACGATGTCGTCGTCCACGCGGTCGTCGGCGACCCGCACTGGCGGGGCGACGAGACCCTGGACCCGCGGCGCTCGCTGCTCTCCGAGCGGCATCCGGGCACGTTCGCCGAACAGGTGGCGGTGCCTCGCGCCAACCTGCTGCCCAAGCCCGCCTCACTGTCCTTCGAGGAGGCGGCCTGCCTTCCCACGTCGTGGCTGACGGCGTACCGCATGCTGTTCACCCAGTCCGGCCTGCGCCCCGGAGACACCGTGCTGGTCCAGGGAGCCGGCGGCGGTGTGTCGACCGCGCTGGTGGTACTCGGCAAGGCCGCCGGCCTGCGGGTCTGGGTGACCGGACGGGACGAGGCCAAGCGGGCACGGGTGGTGGACAAGCTGGGTGCGGACGCCGCGTTCGAGTCCGGCGCCCGCCTGCCCGAGCGGGTCGACGCGGTGATGGAGACGGTCGGCGAGGCGACCTGGAGCCACTCGCTGAAGGCACTGCGACCGGGCGGCACGCTGGTGTGCTCGGGTGCCACCAGCGGACCGAACCCCCCGGCTGAGCTGAACCGGATCTTCTACCTCGGCCTGCGGGTGGTCGGCTCGACGATGGGTACGCGGGACGAGCTCGCCGCACTGCTCCGGCTGAGCGACCAGTCCGGCGTCCGGCCGGTGATCGACCGGGTGCTGCCGCTGTCGCAGGCGAAGGACGGCCTGGCGGCGATGGCCGACGGTGACCTGTTCGGCAAGGTCGTGTTCACCGTCCGGCCGTAGTACGGGGCCCGGCGTACGGTCCGGCCGTTCCGGCGTACTGTCCGGCCTCTGTACATACGTCCGGCGCTTCGTTGCCGGGCGGGGTCAGGGCTCGAGCACGTGCCGGAGGTAGCGGCGCGGGTCGGCGAGGTAGCCGCGCCAGTGCTGGACGAGCAGCAGGTCCTCCCAGGTCGTCTCCCGGATGCCCCACTCGCCGATCTCCAGGATCCGGGCCCCGGGCAGCGCGGCGACGACGGGGGAGTGGGTCGCGCACAGTACCTGGCCGCCGCCGCGGGCCACCTCGTCCAGGACACCGATCAGCGCCAGGCAGGACGAGAAGGACAGCGCCGACTCCGGCTCGTCCAGGCAGTACAGCCCTGGGGAGTCGAACCGCGTCCGCAGGATCTCGATGAACGACTCTCCGTGGCTGAGCTCGTGGAACCGCGGGTCGCGGCTGCGCGGGCCCTGGTTCTCCTCGAGGTAGGTGTAGAACCCGTGCATCGTCTCCGCGCGGAGGAAGAAGCCCCAGCGCGGCGCGCCCGCTGAGCGTTCCAGCCGCAGCCAGGAGTGCAGCGGGGACCCACCAGGAACGTCACGCCCGGCGCGAGGTCCAGGCCGTCGCGCAGGACCTGCGCAACCGCCGGGAGGGTGTACGGCCAGGCCCGTGGGTCGACGTCCGCGCCTTCCCGGCGGACCGCCCGGCGTACAACCCGCCGGTCGGACAGGCCCGGGTTCACTCGTCCTCGTCGTCCAGGCGGGCCAGCCAGGTGGCCAGGCGTTCGATCGGCGTCTCGAACTCGGGGTTGAGGTCGACGAACTCCTGCAGCCGTCCGGCCAGCCAGGCGAGCGACACCTCGTCGTCGCCTCGGCGGTCGGACAGCTCCTCGATCCCGCGGTCGGTGAAGTACATCGTGGCTACGAACTCCGGTCTGCGAACTCGGTGGGGTGCCGGCTCGGGTCAGTTCTGGCCGAACGCGCTGTCGAACAGCGCCGCCTGCTCGGTCTTGTGCACCGCGGCCGACCCGACGGCCGGTGCCGCGGAGGCGGGCCGGGCAGCGAGGCGTACGGACTGGCCGAGCTGGGGCACGAAGTTGAGCGCCATGTGCGGCCAGGCACCCTGGTTGGCCGGCTCGTCCTGCGCCCACACCAGGTCGCGAGCACCGTCGAACTTCGCCAGCTCCGCCCGCAGCGCCTCGGCCGGCAGGGGGCTCAGCTGCTCGACCCGGACGATCGCGGTGCGCGGCTCGGCCCCCTCACGCCGCTTGCGCTCGGCGAGCAGCTCCCAGGCGATCTTGCCCGAGCACATCACCACCCGCTCGACGTTGCCCGGGTCCACGGTGTCGTCGCCGATCACCGGGAGGAACCGGCCCTGCGTGAACTCCTCCGGCCTGCTGGTGGCCGCCTTGCTCCGCAGCATCGACTTCGGGGTGAAGACGATCATCGGCCGGTGCACCGCACCCAGGCTGTGCCAGCGCAGCAGGTGGAAGTAGTTGACCGGCGAGGACGGCTGGGCGACGGTCATCGAGTCGTCGGAAGCGAGCTGGAGGAACCGCTCGATCCGGGCGGAGGAGTGGTCGGGCCCCTGGCCTTCGTAGCCGTGCGGCAGCAGCAGCACGACGCCGGACAGCTGGCCCCACTTGGCCTGGCCGGCGGAAATGAACTCGTCGATGATCGTCTGGGCGCCGTTGTGGAAGTCGCCGAACTGCGCCTCCCACAGCACCAGGGCGTCCGGGCGGGCCACGGAGTAGCCGTACTCGAAGCCCATCGCGGCGAACTCGCTGAGCAGGGAGTCGTAGATGTAGAACGGCCCCTGGTCCTCGTCGAGGTGCTGGAGCGGGCTCCACTCCTCGCTGGTGTGCCGGTCGACGATGGTGGCGAAGCGCTGGACGAACGTGCCCCGCCGGCTGTCCTGGCCGGCCAGCCGGACCGGCCGGCCCGCCATCAGCAGCGAACCGAAGGCGATGATCTCCGCGGTCGCCCAGTCGATCGGGCCGTCGGTGATCGCCGCCGCCCGGCGCTGCAGCTGCGGCAGCACCTTCGGGTGGACGGTGAACCCCTCCGGGGTGGACACGTGCGCGTCCGCGATCCGCTTCAGCGTCTCCAGCGATACCGAGGTGTCGGCCTCGGCGGCCGGCTTCTCGGGGTAGTCCGGGGCGGTGAGGTAGTCGTCGGACGGGGCGTTCTTGGCCGCCCGCACCTCGGCGAACACCCGCTCCAGGCGTTCCTGGTAGTCGCGGAGCGCCTGCTCGGCCTCCTCGACGGAGATGTCACCGCGCCCTATCAGGGCCTCGGTGTAGAGCTTGCGGACCGAGCGCTTGCCCTCGATCAGGTCGTACATCTTCGGCTGGGTGAACGACGGGTCGTCGGTCTCGTTGTGGCCGCGACGGCGGTAGGAGATCACGTCGATCACGACGTCCTTGTGGAACGTCTGGCGGTATTCGAACGCCAGCCGGGCCACCCGGATGCACGCCTCGGGGTCGTCGCCGTTGACGTGGAAGATCGGCGCCTGGATCATCCGCGCGACGTCGGTGCAGTAGGTCGAGGACCGCGACGCCGTGGGCGAGGTGGTGAAGCCGACCTGGTTGTTGACGATCACGTGGATCGTCCCGCCGGTGCGGTAACCGCGCAGCTGGGAGAGGTTGAGCGTCTCCGCCACCACGCCCTGGCCGGCGAACGCCGCGTCGCCGTGGACGAGCACCGGAAGGACCGGGAACTCCAGGCCGCGGTTGAGGATGTCCTGCTTGGCCCGGGCGATGCCCTCCAGCACCGGGTCGACGGCCTCCAGATGGGAGGGGTTCGCGGCCACCGACACCTTGATCTTGGCGCCGCTGTCCGCGCTGAACTCGCCCTCCGCGCCGAGGTGGTACTTCACGTCGCCGGAGCCCTGGATCGTCCGCGGGTCGATGTTGCCCTCGAACTCGCGGAAGATGTGTGCGGCCCGCTTGCCCGCGATGTTGGCCAGGACGTTGAGCCGGCCGCGGTGCGCCATGCCGATGGTGACCTCGTCCAGGCCCGCCATCGCCGCCTGCTCGCACACCTCGTCCAGCAGCGCGATCGCGGACTCGCCGCCCTCCAGGCTGAACCGCCGCTGGCCGACGTACTTCGTCTGCAGGAAGGTCTCGAACGCCTCGGCCTGGTTGAGCTTGGACAGGATGCGCAGCTGCTCCTGCTGCGGAAGCCGGTCCTGGGGACGCTCCACGCGGTCCTGGATCCAGCGCCGCTCGTCCGGCTCCTGCATGTGCATGTACTCGATGCCGACGGTGCGGGAGTAGGCGTCGCGCAACAGCCCGAGGATGTGCCGCAGCATCATGAACCGCTTGCCGCCGCCGAAGCTGCCGGTGGCGAACTCGCGGTCGAGGTCCCACAGCGTCAGGCCGTGGGTCACCACGTCGAGGTCCTCGTGCCGGCGGACCTTGTAGTCGAGCGGGTCGGTGTCGGCGATCAGGTGGCCGCGCACGCGGTAGGCGTGGATGAGCTCCAGCACCCTGGCCTGCTTGCCGATCTCGTCGTCGTGCGAGGTCGGGATGTCCGACACCCAGCGCACCGGCTCGTACGGGATCCGCAGCGCGGAGAAGATCTCGTCGTAGAAGTCCTCGTCGCCGAGTAGGAGCTGGTGCACCCGGCGGAGGAACTCACCGGACTGCGCGCCCTGGATCACCCGGTGGTCGTAGGTGGAGGTGAGCGTCATCACCTTGCTCACCGCGAGACGGTTCATCGTCTCCTCGGCAGCACCCTGGTAGGCGGCGGGGTACTCCATCGCGCCGACGCCGATGATCGCGCCCTGTCCGGCCATCAGGCGGGGAACCGAGTGGCTGGTGCCGATCGTGCCCGGGTTGGTGAGGCTGATCGAGGTGCCCCGGAAGTCCTCGACGGTGAGCTTGTTGTTCCGGGCGCGGCGTACGACGTCTTCGTACGCGCTCCAGAACGACGCGAAGTCGAGCGTCTCCGCACCCTTGATGTTGGGGACCAGCAGCTGGCGGGAGCCGTCGGGCTTCTGGATGTCGATCGCCAGGCCGAGAGCCAGGTGGGGCGGCTTGACCATGGTGGGCTTGCCGTCGACCTCGGTGTAGCCGTAGTTCATCTCCGGCATCGAGCGGACCGCCTTGGCGATCGCGTAGCCGATGAGGTGGGTGAAGCTGACCTTGCCGCCGCGGGAGCGCGCGAGGTGGTTGTTGATGACGATCCGGTTGTCGATGAGCAGCTTCACCGGCACCTGACGCACGCTGGTCGCGGTCGGGACGGCGAGGCTCTCGTCCATGTTCTTGGCGGTGCGGGCGGCGGCGCCACGCAGCGGGACGAGCTCAGGCTCGGCCGCCTTGGTCTCCTCCGCCGCCGGGGCGGCCGCGGGCTTGCCGGACGCGGGCTTGGGCTTGGCGGGAGCAGGCTTCGCGGGAGCGGTCTTGCCGGAAGGAGTCTTGGCCGGCGCGGACTTCTCCTGCGCGGGCTTCGCGGGCGCCGGCTTGGCGGGAGCGGAAGCCTTGGGCTTGCCAGACGGCGCCTGGTTGGCGGAGCCGGACTGCTGGGAGCCGGACTGCTGGGAGCCGGGCCGGCTCGGTGTGGCGGAGGTGCCGTTCGTCCCGGACGCGCCACCCGACCCCTTGGCCTTGGCCGAGCCACCACCCGCACCCGCGTCGGCGCCACTGCCGTTGCGGTCGGGCTGGTAGTCGCGGAAGAAGGCCAGCCAGGCCTTGTCCACGGAGTCAGGGTCGTTCAGGTAGCGCTGGTACATCTCGTCGACGAGCCACTCGTTCGTCCCGAACTGGGACAGCGGGTCGTTGTGCGAGGACTGGGACGCCACGGCGTTGATCGCCTCTTCCGCTCACCATGATCGTTTGGACCGATTGTTCGGCTTCCGGGAACCAAGCCTAGTCGCCGACTTCAACTCCGTTGGTCCCGGAGCAGTGGTTTTGGTTACGAGCCGGACCACGGCCGACAACACCGTGTGGGCGGACGCCCACACGGTGTTGTCGAGGCGGGTCCCGGCCCTGGTCAGCGGCGGTCTTCGGGAACTTCGGAGGCCGCCAGGACAGACCGGAACAAGCTGCGGTATCGGCGCATGATCGACAGTAGCTCGTCGGTGCCGAGATCGGTGTCGTCGCGCCAGTCGCGTTCGATCCGGTCGCGGTGCTCGGTGAACGTCGAGGTGACGAACACCATTGCCTCGCCGACCAGCAGCCCGGCCTCGTGCGCGGCGTCGCGCGGGTCGTCCAGAAGCTTGGCCTGGGCGTCCAGCCACCGCTGCTGGAGATCGTCGATCCGGCGCCGGCGTTCGGCGTCGTCCCGCTCCGCGCTGCCGTTCACCCGGTCATTGCTGCCGTTCACCTGGTCGGTCCCCCTCGGGTCGTCGGAGACGAGTCCGTCGTCGGGAACGAGTCCGTCGTCGGGAACGTCGGAAGTGTTCGGGATGGCGCGGACAACCGAACCGTCCCGGTTGTCCGGACCGTCCGGGCTCACCGAACTGCCGAACCCGTGGGGGCTGCTCTCGGAGCGGCCTTCGGGGCGGCCTTCGGGGCTGAGGGGGCCGTCCTGGCGGTCACGGCCCGGCACCGGCCCCGCGGGAGCGGCGTCGTGCTCGTCATTGGGTGCGGTCCAGCTGTCCTGCGCAGGTGCCGCGGCGTCGGGCGACTCGGCGTGGCCGGTGAACGGCCGTTCGGTCACCTCACCGCTCGCTGCCTCCTGCTCGTGGTCCACGGCGCTCCGGCCCTGCGGCTCGCCGCCGACCTCGGTGGCCGGCCGGCCCAGCTCGTCGCGGTCGGCGTCGCCGCGCTCGAGGTCGGGGCGCTCGAGGTCGGGGTGCTCGGCGTCGGGGTGCTCGGCGTCGGGGTGCTCGGCGTCGGGGCGCTCGTCCTGGGGACGGTCTGCCTCAGGGCGCTCGAGGTCAGGGCGCTCGGCGTCGTGCCGGCCGAACCCGCCGCTGCCGGGAGCAGACGCCGGCTCGCCGCCCCAGGCGGGCTCGCCCTCCGGCGTCGCCTGGGTCGGCCGGAACCCCGGCCGTTCGGGCGCCTCGGTGCCACCGCTGTCGGGCCGGAACGGACCGGGTCTTTGTGCGGGCCTGCCCATGCCGTGCACGCGATCCTGCGGGCCGGTACGGAAGTCGCTCGGGGGAGTACGGAGACCGCGGGGGGTGAACGCCGCGTCGAAGTCGTCCGGCTGCTGCCTGCCCTCGGCGCCGGCGACCCTCGACCCCTGCTGCTGACCGGAGCCGAAAGCCTGGCGCTCCTGGTCGTTGCCCGGCTCGGGACGGCGCCCGTGCTCGGGGGAGTGGTCCTGGCCGCCGTGGTCGTCCGGACGCCGGTCCCCGGTGTCGGCGTCACGCGGCCCGCCCTCGGGCGGGAACGGGTGGAACGCCTGGGTCTGGTCGTCGTACTGCTCGTTGTCCTCGCCGTCCTCAGGCGGCGAGGTGAGCCGCTCCAGCCAGGACTTCCGGCCCTTCTGGACGTCCTTCATACGAACGTTCCTCCCGCCTGCGAAAGCTGTTGGATTGGGAAGGTTTGACCGCTTGGTCCCGGGCAGCCTCCAGGACGGGTGATCCTGTGTCAAGCCGCCTCCGAGCGGCTCTGGAGGCCCTCGTCGACGAGGGTCCGGCGCCGCCGAGAGTACGGCCGGCCAGCCCTGCGACGGCGCGCCCGGAAGGCGCCCGGCGGGCGTTCGGCCGCCTGTCCGACAGGTCTCCCGACAGGCCGGTCACAACCGTCGCGAGGGCCGAAATCGGGGTACCTTGTGCGAAAGTTCCTCCTCGTCGGGCCCGGCTCTTCGTTGGTCGGCCAGGCCGCCGCCTCGGCCCGACGGTCGGCTTCGTCACGGGGTGAGGCGGATGGACACCGGGGTGGCCAACACGCCGCCGCGCGGCCGATCGGCCGTACCGCGGTCGCTCGTTCCGAAGAACGCTCCACACGAGCGCCGCGAGTCCGAACGCAAGCCGTGGGTCGGTCGTTCCTACGCCCATCTGGTGCTGCCGGTTCCGCACCTGGACGAGCGGCACCGCGAGCTCCTCGACCGGGCCGTACGCGGCCAGGCGGTTGGTGACGGCGTCGGGGACCGTGCCGGGGACGGCGGCGAACTCCGGGCCGGCCGGAGCGGACGCACCTGGCAGGTGGTCAACGCCGAGGCCGACGCCGAGCCCGGGTTGCCGGTGCTGCGGCGGCAGTGGAGACATCCCGGCGGTGACTCGCTGCTGGTGGTGGTTCTCGGGTGGTACCCACTGGTGGTCACCGTGGGACCGGAGTCGGCGGCCTCGATCCGGGCCCGCCGGGCGCTGCGCCGGGTGGTGGACGCCGCGCGGTCGGCAGGTGCGCGCACGGTGCCCGACGCGGACCTGTCCCGGGTCCTGGCCAGCAGCCGTGAACGCTGGGAGCGAGCGGTCGCCCTCCGGCAGGTGATCGAGGAACGCCGCACCTGGCTGGAGGCCCGGCTCTGCCGCGGCTGCGGTGAGTGGTCGGCGTACGGCGTACTGCACTGCCGTGGGTGTGCTCGCAGGTTCGCCCCGGCCGACGACGCCGAGCGGGACGAGTGCGGCCGGATCGCGGCGGAGGAGTCGGCCCGGGCCGAGCGCGAGCTGGCCGAGCTGGGGTCGGGAGCCGGGTTGTTCCCCGACTGGCCTTCGCGGCCCGCGGGTGCAGACCACCGGGGCGCGGACCGGTGACCGGGCAGCTGCCCGGAACGGCCGGAGCGCCGCGGGAGCAGGAGTCGGAGCCGAAGACGGGGTCGGAGACGGGGTCGGAGACGGGGTCGGCGGCGGGGGCCGGCGAGCGGTGGGGATGGGAGCTGCGGGCACCCGAGGTTGCCCCGCCGCAGCCGTTCGCCGACCAGCCTCCCGGGCTCCCGCCGACCGACGCGCCGTGGCTGACCAGGCTTGCCGGCCGCCGCGACCGCACCCCGCTGGGCTGGTGGTCGCACGTACGCCGGGTCTGCGGACTCGCCCTGTGCGGCGGTGCGACCTGGATGTCCACGGCCCTCACCGGCGACGTCGGGCACTGGACGACCGGAACGCTCGGCGTAGGTACGGCGGTCGTCGGCTACTTCACCGTCCGCCCGCTCGTGTTGCCGTGGTGGAGCGACCTGCGCTACCGCCGCTGGCGGCGCTCCGTCCTCGCCGACCAGGGCCCGGTGCTCACCCGGACCCGCGAGTGGGCGCGCCGGCGGGCAGAACACGAACGCGTACGGTCGACCGGCGAACGCCCCCAGCACTGGGAGCCGTTGCGCCCGGTGACCAGCCACCGCGTCGACGTCTACGGCGGCGATCCGGAGGGCGCGGGCGCGTTGCTGGCGAGCGTGGCGGGCTCGCTGCTGGATACCGGCGCCCAGGTCACCGTCGTGGACCTGTCCCAGGACGGGATCTCCCACCCGGTGACGCAGAAGGCGCGCGAGGACCGGCGTACGGTCGAGGCCGTTCTGCTCCCCGGCGACCTGGCCGCCCTCGACCTGCTTGCCGGCCTGTCCGCGGAGGACGTCGGCGGCGTGGTCGCGGAGGCGGTGCACGTGACCGAACGCGAGCGGGGCCCGGGCGGCGACCGCACCCTGGACGCAACGCTGGTCGAGCAGGTGTGCGGCTGCCTGCGCGGCCCGCTGACCTTCACCCGGCTGCACGCGGCGGTGCGGGTGGTCGCCTACCAGGAGGCGTGCCCGGCGCAGCTGACGCGGGAGGAGTACGACCGGCTGGCCGGTCTGCTGGGCGAGGGCGCCAGGCGGTCCACCGAGGCCCGGATGTTCCGGCTGGCCGCGGCGTTGCAGCGGCTCGCGGCACTGGAGGCCGAACCTGGGAGCGAGTCCGATGCTGAACCCGCGGCCGAGTCCGGGGCAGAGACCGGGGCTGCGGCGCGAACCGAACCCGAGGACCGGCTGAGGTCCCGGCCGGCGTCGCAGTCCGACGCTCCCGCGCGTCCCGCCCTGAAGGTCTGGGAGCTGTCCGAACGCGTCGGCGACCTCGCCGGTGACCTGCTCGCCCACGTGGTGTTCCAGGTGCTGCTGTACCGCCTGCGCGGGGAGGAGGCCGGTGACACGTCGTCCGGCCAGGTGATGGCACTGGTCGGCGCCGACAGGTTCCGGCGTACGCACCTCGAACGCCTGGACCGGCTGGCCCGCCGGCGCGGTGTCCGGCTCGTGCTGCTCTTCCGGCACCTGCGCGAGGACGCGGTCGAGGTGCTCGGCGGCGGTGAGGCGGTGATGTTCCTGCGGCTCGGCAACGCGCGCGAGGCCGAGCAGGCCGCGGCGTTCATCGGCCGCGACCACCGGCTGGTGCTCAGCCAGTTCACCGTGTCGCGCAGTGCCGGCCTGGCCACGACGGTGGGCACCTCCAAAGCCGACACCGTGAGCGACCAGCAGGCCAGGACCAGTGGAAAGCAGTGGTCGCGAAGCCGGGAGTACCACTACGGCGCGTTGATGGACTTCCCGCACGACTCCGGCGCCCGCACCAGGATGGACCAGTCGTCGACGTCCACGGGGCGGAGCACGTCCGCGTCCACCGGAACCAGCCGGTCCGAGCAGTCGGCCACCACCGAGGGCCAGGCGATGGGCTACCAGCGGGTGTACGAGTTCAGCGTCGAGCCGGCGTTCCTGCAGGCGCTGCCGTCGACGGCGTTCGTGCTCGTCGACCCTCGCGACCCGGGCAGCCCGCGGCTGGGTGACTGCGGACCCGAACTCTCCCTGGAACAACGCGACGCGACGACATCCCTTCGCCGGCCGGAGTTCCGGGCCGACGAGATCGGTACGCGGGCCGGGGAGGAACTCCGCCGGCTGGCTTCGCCGACGGGACTGCCGGACGTGGCGGCCTTCGCCGGCCATGCGGAGCCGGAGCCGGTCCCGATCGAACTGCCACCCGACTCCGGTCCGGGCGCGACCGGCGGCAAGCCGGTGATGCCCGGTGACCATGTCGCGGCCGAGCCTTTGATCCGGGACGACCACCCGGTGCACGACGACCCGGCGGGCCACGAGGACGAGGAGCCCGGGTCGCGCGATGAGTACTCCCCGCGCGAGGATCACCTGCCGCGTGAGCGCTGGGAGGGAATGTTCCGGCGACGCCCGGACCGTGACCAGCACCCTGACTGAGGCCGCTCCCCACGGCTCCCACTGGTCCCGACATAAACCGTTCACGCTTCGGCCGCGGATTTCCGGCGATCGTTTCAGGTCCCTTCTGGCGGACAGCGGTGCGAATTCCGGACAGGTCGGAGAATTCCTCGTTCACCTGTTACGAGAATGCCTCGGCATTTGTCCCGGACCGTCGTAGAGCGAGCGGATCGCGTTACAGAAAAGGAAGTTCAGGTTGGTCGGCAAACTCACAGTCGACTCGAACCGAATTGTGCAGACGCGCCTGTTCCCCATCCATTGGTGATCGGCTTTCCGGTCGGAATCGTCGCGTGGTCAACAATGCGAAAAAGGTGCGCGACCCGGCGGTCGCGGGCCATAGTCGAAGAAGGTTCGCCCGGCTGTCACCCGCACTGGGTGGCAGGCGTCGCGTCCTCCGGGGCGGAAGGGGAGGGGAATGCCTGCGAGGTCCGAGGTGGGCGGTGTGGGCTCCTCGACCCCCTCGCTGATCCCGCACGCGCGCCGCCCCCCGTCCGACGCACCGACCGGCTTCCTCGACGCCAAGGTGACGGTGCCCGCGCCGACGGTGCCGGTGCTGCCGCGACCCCGGTTGTTCGCGGCGCTGGCCGCTGCCGTGGAGCGTCGGGTGACGGTCGTGAACGCCTCCGCCGGTACCGGTAAGACGATGTTGCTCGCCTCGTGGCTGCGGTGGTCGGCCAACCGGCGGGCCGCGTGGGTTTCGTTCGACAAAGGCGACAACGAGCCGAAGTTCTTCTGGGCGTACGTCGTGGAGTCCCTACGCCGGGCGTGTGCCGCCGACGACGCGGCGGTCCTCGCCGACCTCGGCAGGGCGGACCTGGGCGGTGAGGACTTCCCGCGGCGGTTCCTGGACGCGGTGAGCCGGCTGCGCGAACCTGTGGTGCTGATCGTGGACCAGGCGCACGAGATCACCGACTGGCGGTTGCTGGCCGGGTTGGAGACCGTGCTCCGGCACGGCCCGGCGGGGCTGCGGCTGGTGTTCGCGGGGCGTGGGCAGCCGGCGCTTCCGCTGGCGCGCCTGCGGGTGGCGGGCGAGCTGGCCGATCTCGGTTCGGCCGACCTTGCCTGCACCCGCGAGGAGGCGCGTGACCTACTGGCGGCGTACGGCGTGCAGGCCGACGACGTGCAGGTCGGCCAGGTGTGGCGGCGTACGCGGGGCTGGACGACCGGGCTCCGGCTGGCCGCCCTGTGGTGGCAGGCGCAGCCGTCCGGGGAGCGCGACCTGGCGGGCTTCACCGGCGACGAGCCACTGGTCGCGGGGTACCTCGACGACGAGATCATGGGGCCGCAACCTCCGCTGGTACGGGAGTTCCTGCTGGCGACCTGCCTGGTCGAGCCGGTGTGCGGCGACCTCGCCGACGCGATGACCGGTGAGCGCGAAGGCGCCCGGACGCTGGAGGCGCTGGACCGGGACAACGCCCTGGTCAACGGCGTGGGTCCCGGCCGGGTGTGGTTCGCGTACGCGCCGCTGCTGCGGGAGTTTCTGACGTACCGGCTGCGGCGGGAGCGGCCGGCGCAGGAGCCTGCGCTTCGGTGCCGCGCGGCGCGGTGGTACGCGGGTGCGGGCTTGGTGGCGGGCGCGGTCCACTGCGCGGTGGCCGCCCGCGACTGGGCGCTCGCCGGGGAGATCCTCGGCCGGGACGGCAACCGCGTCCTCGCCGACGGCGAGGGCGCCGAGCTCGAGCCGCTGCTGGCGTCGATCCCCGCGGAGGACGTCGCCGCGCACGCCGATCTCGCCGCCGCCTGTGCGCACGTACGGCTGAACGCGGGTGACCCGGACGGCGCGGAGGCGCTGCTCCGGCTGGCCGAGGAGGTGCGGCCCGGCGGCACGGGCGACGGCGACGGGCGGCAGGCGTTCGTCCGGCTGCTGCGCACGGCCCAGTTGCGGCTGCGGCAGACCTGCCTGCGCGGTCGGGTCACCTCGGCGGACGTGGCGCGTGGACGTGAACTCCTGGACCGCGCCCGAACGGCCGGGGTCGCCGCCGACCGCCAGGGCGACGTCGGTGCGCTGGCGTACTGGCTGGGCGTCGCCGAACTCTGGCGGGGCGCGTTGCCCGAGGCGAAGGAGGCGTTTGCGCACGCCCTCGGCCGGTTGACCGAAGGAGGGTTGCGCCGCTGGGAGGAACGTACGCGCGACTGGCTGGCGCTGCTGAACGCCCTGGAGGGCCGGCTGGCGGCGGCCGAGCAGGCGCTGGGCGCCGGTGCGGACCTGGGTGTCGAAACACCTGCCGCATCGGGCACCGGCGCCGCCGGGGCCGCTGCGGGTCCGCCCGGTGCGCGGGCCGAGGACGCCCGGCCCGGCTCCTCGCTCGTACGGGATCTGGCCCGTGCCGCGATCGAGTTCGAACGTGACCGGCTGGACCAGGCCTGGGCGCTCCTCGAAGATGCGACCACGCCTGGGACCGCGGCGGACGGCGACGGGACGAACCCGGCCGCTCCGGTGGGCCCGGTCGGCGACGGTCGCGCGGCAGGGCCGGCCGGGCGGACCGGGCGGACCGACGCGCCGCCTCTTCAGGCCGACACCGATCCCGCCGACCCGCCGCTGGGCGACCTGCTCGGGGTGCTGCGCGCCCGGGTCTTGCTGCACCGGGGCGACCTCGGCGCCGCGCGTACCGAACTCGCCGCGACCAGGGACGCGGCCGGCCGCCTGCACCCGGTGGTCGACCGGGCGGCCACGCTGCTCGAGGTGGAGATCTCCACCCACGAAGGGGCGATCGAGCGGGCGGGCGAACTCCTCGCCGGGCTGCGCGACGCCGTGGCCGGCTCGCCGGCCGCCGTACTGGTCGCCGAAGGACGCACGATGCTGGCCGCCGGTGATCCCTCCGGTGCCCTCGCCGCGGTGGCGCCGTGCCTGGATGCCGACAGGTCTCCCGCCCGCCCGCTGGACACGGTGGCCGCCCTGCTCGTCGCGGCGACGGCGCAGCGCCGGCTGGGCGCACAGGCACCGGCGGGTGAGTACCTCGAACGCGCGCTGGCGCTGGCCGAACGCGACTACCTGGTCCGGGTCTTCCTGGACGCGGGCCGGGGAGTGCGGGCCCTGCTCACGGTGGTGGTGGCGCCGGAGGGCCGGCACGCGGCGTTCCGCAGCGCGCTGCTGCACCGGTTCGACGTGGCCCCGGCGGCCGGCTGGAAGGCCAAGTCCAGCGAGCAGGCGATCCGGCTCACCGCGAGCGAACGCGCCGTCCTGCGCTACCTCCCCTCGCATCTGACCAACGAGGAGATCGCCCAGGACCTGTGCCTGTCGGTGAACACTGTCAAGTCACACTTGCGCACGCTCTACCGCAAGCTCGGGGTGACCTCGCGGCGGGAGGCGATCGCCCGCGCCCTGCAGATCGACCTGCTTCGCTGACCCACCGCTGACCCACCGCGCACCCACCGCGGACCGAGCCACCGCCGTACGACACGTACGTACGACAGAAGCACTCCGGACCCACACGACGCACACAGCTACCGGGACGGTCCCGGTCTCCCGGCGCCGTCCCGGCTGCTGGTGTTGTTCTGCGGTGTTGTCCCGGTCAGTCACGCATCGCCGAGAGTTCCCGGCCGTGTACTGCCAGGGCGTAGATGACGAGAATGTCGACCGCGATCATGATGGCCGACCAGATCGGGAACGCCGCGAGCGCGAGGAAGTTCGCGAGCAGCGAGATCGAAGCGATCACGATACCGGCGTACCTCGCCCAGGTCTGGCCCGCGAGAAGCGCGAGACCGGTGACCACGAGCAGGACTGCCAGCCCGATGTGCAGCCATCCCCAGGCGGTGTAGCCCCAGGGGATGATCAGTCCGCTGCTGGCGACCAGGAAGTAGGTCGTCTTGAACAGGCTGGTGAATCCCCAGATCGCCTGGAGGAACCCCAGGACGACCAGGACGACTCCGGCGTAGACCAGCCAGCCGGTGCCGCGCCCCGCCGCCTCGGGCATGGTGCTCTGACGGCCACCTCGCCCCTCGGCTTCGGCCTCGGCGGACCGGCGGGCCTTGGGCACGGTGGCCTGGGCCTCCGCCTGCTTGGTCTGGCCCGTGTCGCGCCCGGAGTCGCCACGCCCCATGTCACGCCCGGTGTCACGCGCCTGCTGGGCCTGGCCCTGCGCCTGGTCGCGCATGTTCTCGGCTTGGCCCTGTGCCTGCTGTGCCCGCTGACGCCCTTCCTGCGCCGGCGTGCCCATGTCGCCGTGTTCAGTCATGGCCCATAACCCCCTGGTGGTTCGCGCCCTCCGTTCGACGGAGGGGCCCACACACCACGCTGCGCGCAGACCCCTACCCGCCACCTCACCCACACGGGGTGAACTAATGCCCTTCCGCTCGATCGCCGTCGCGGGGCTCAGGGGATCGCGGCGGACGGGCCGCGGTGGCTTGCCGAAAACCGCGGCGACATCGCCGAACGAACCGCGTACGCGCTCCAGCGTGCGGGTGCGGCCGGTTGCGCCGCGCCACCCCATTCGGGTGAACCCGAAGGTCCCGGTGCAGAAGAGCCCAGCAGCCCGCGAGTCCTTGGCCACCGGGTACTTGGAACCCACTCCGGTCCCTGCGTCTGTCCTCGTCCGCGTGTGCGGCGAACACTGGACCGAGACCCCACGTGAGGACGGACACCATGGCGAAAGCGGTTGGTATCGACCTGGGTACGACGAACTCGGTGATTGCTGCGGTGGTTGATGGTTCGGCCACTGTGGTTGCGAATGCGGAGGGGCAGCGGACGACGCCGTCGGTGGTGGCGTTTACCGAGCAGGGTGAGCGGTTGGTGGGTCAGTTGGCTCGCCGGCAGGCGATCTTGAATCCGAAGGGGACGATCACGTCGGCGAAGCGGTTCATCGGGCGGCGGTTCGATGAGGTGGGCAGTGAGGTTCATGCGGTGTCGTTCGATGTGGTGGCCGGGCCGGATGGTGCGGTGCGGTTCGACGTGCACGGAAAGTTGTATTCGCCGGAGGAGATTTCGGCGTTGGTGTTGCGGAAGTTGGCTGAGGATGCGGCGAAGTTCCTTGGTGAGAAGGTGAACGAGGCGGTTGTCACGGTGCCGGCGTATTTCAACGACGCGCAGCGTCAGGCCACCAAGGATGCGGGGCGGATCGCGGGTCTTGAGGTGTTGCGGATCATCAACGAGCCGACGGCGGCGGCGTTGGCGTATGGGTTGGACAAGAAGGGGCACGAGACCGTTTTGGTGTTCGATCTGGGTGGTGGGACGTTCGACGTGAGTTTGCTCGACGTGGGGGACGGGGTGGTGGAGGTACGTGCCACCGCGGGCGACACCCACCTGGGTGGGGACGACTTCGACCGCCGGGTGGTGGACTATCTGGCTGAGGAGTTCCAGCGTTCTGACGGGATCGACCTGCGGCGGGATCCGCAGGCTTTGCAGCGGTTGTTCGAGGCGGCGGAGAAGGCGAAGGTGGAGTTGTCCTCGGTGACCCAGACCACGATCAATCTGCCGTTCGTCACTGCCGACGCGACCGGTCCCAAGCATCTGAACACGACGTTGATGCGGTCGACGTTTGAGGAGGTCACCCACGATCTGGTCGAGCGTTGCCGGGGTCCGGTGGAGCAGGCGATGGCTGATGCGAAGGTGACCGCCGACGATATCGATGAGGTGATCCTGGTCGGTGGTGCGACCCGGATGCCGGCGGTGCAGAACCTCGTCCGCCGGTTGACCGGCGGTAAGGACCCGAACATGACGGTCAATCCTGATGAGGTGGTCGCGCTCGGTGCGGCTATTCAGGCGGCGGTGTTGAAGGGTGAGATGAAGGATGTCGTGCTGCTCGACGTCACTCCGTTGTCGTTGGGGATCGAGACGTTGGGTGGGGTGATGACGAAGGTGATGGACCGTAACACCACTATCCCGGCGCGGCGGACCGAGACGTTCAGCACGGCGGAGGACAACCAGTCCGCGGTGGATGTGGTGGTGTTGCAGGGTGAGCGGGAGCGGGCGAGTGACAACCGGGTGCTGGGCAGGTTCCGGTTGGAGAACATCCGGCCTGCGCCGCGTGGTGAGCCGCAGGTCGAGGTGACCTATGACGTCGACGCCAACGGGATCTTGAACGTGTCTGCTCGGGACAAGGCGACCGGGGCTGAGCAGCGGATCACGATCAGTGAGAGTTCCAACCTGGACAAGTCCGAGGTGGACCGGATGGTCTCCGACGCCGAGCGTTACCGCGCTGATGATGCCCGGGTGCGGGAGGTGGTGGACGCCCGTAACGGGCTGGACGCGGCGGCCTACCAGGTCGAACGGCGGTTGGGTGAGGTCGGTGACGCCGCACCCGAGCATGAACGGGCACGGGCCCAGTTGCTGCTGGGTGATGCCCGTCAGGCGGTCAAGGACGACAGCGCCCCGCTGGAGCGGCTGCGGTCACTGACCGGTGAACTGCAGCAGATCTACCACAGCCTGAGCACCGCGGGAGCGGTGGAGCGGCGGAGCCGGTGGCGCGGGCGGGTCCGGACCGGGCGGTGGCCCGGGGGGCCGGATGGCCCGGAGGTGGACCTGGCGGTGGACCCGGTGGGCCGGGAGCGAGCGTGGAGCCGGGCGCCGGGGGAGACGAGGACGTGATCGACGCGGAGTTCACCACGGACTGATAGTGTAGCGTACGCGGACACCGCGACGGGACAGGGCCTGCGATGACCGAACAGAAGCCGCGAGCACCGGCCGGACCTTGAACGGCGCGGGGGACCGCCGGGACCGACGGCGGAACGCGGGCGACCGGGCCGGGCCGCCGGCCGCGACGATGCGCTCGTGGAGGCGCGAGCCCGCGCGGCGGACTTCGAAGACCGGTGGCGGCGTGCTGTGGCCGATGCGGACAACCAGCGCAAACGGTAGGCCCGCGAGCTGGACCAGCAGCGCGCCGAGGCCGCGGCGCGCTTGGCGGCGAGTGGCTGCCGGTCGTGGACAACCTCGACCGGGCGGTCGCGCACGCGGAGGCCGCGCAGCGTGATCGGGGAGACAAGGTGAGCAGGGGTCCTTGCTGGAAGGCGTCCGGGCTGTTCTGGAGCAGGCGGTCGCGGTGCTCGCGGCGCTCGGTTTCCCGCGCCAGGACGAGGAGGTGGGCGCGGCGTTCGACCCGGTCCGGCACGAGGCGGTGGCGACGGTGCCGAGTGCGGAGGTGCCGGCGGGGACGGTGCTGGACGTGGTGAGTCCCGGCTATGGCGAGGGGGAGCGGCAGTTGCGGCCGGCGGGCGTGGTGGTGGCCACGAAGGCGGCGTGAGGCGGCGCGATGGCCGACCGCGACTTCTACGAGATTCTCGGGGTGCCCCGGACGGCGACCCGGGAGGAGATTCAGCGCGCTTATCGGCGGCTGGCGCGGGAGAACCATCCCGACGTCAACAAGGATCCGGGGGCTGAGGACCGGTTCAAGGACGTGTCGGAGGCCTACGACGTGCTGTCCGATCCTGATCTGCGCAAGCGCTACGACGTGTTCGGCGCGGACTTTCGGCGGGTGCCCGACGACGTGGACCCCGACACCTGGAAGCAGGCCCAGGCGCAGGCACAGGCGCGAGCCAGGGCGGGTGGGCGTGCCCGGGCGGGGGCGGGGGCGCGTGGAGCCGGTGGGTTCGGGGGCTTCGAGGGGTTCGGTGGCGGTGAGGGCGAGGAGGTCGACCTGGAGGACCTGCTGAGTGGCATGTTCGGGGGGCGGGCAGGTCGGGCCGGGCGTGGGCGGGCTGGTCGGGGTGGTCGCGGTTTCGGTCCGATCCCGGGTGCGGACCAGGAAGCGGAGCTTCCGTTGACGGTGGAGGAGGCCTATCGGGGTGGGCAGCGGTCGGTGACGTTGTCCGGGCCGGGTGGCACCCGGCGCTATGACGTGAACGTTCCGGCCGGTGTCAGCGACGGGCAGCGGATCCGGCTGGCCGGTCAGGGCGGGCAGGGCAGCGACGGCGCCCCGCCGGGCGACCTCTACCTGGTCGTGCGGCTGCTTCCGCATCCGCGTTACCGCGTGCGGGGCCGCGACCTCCACGTGGACCTGCCGCTGGCTCCGTGGGAGGCGGCCCTCGGCGCGACCGTGGCGGTGGACACACCGGGTGGTGAGGCGAAGGTCAAGGTGCCTGCGGGTACTTCCAGTGGGCGGTCGCTGCGGCTGCGCGGTCGGGGGATGCCGAACCCGCGCGGCCGGCCGGGCGACCTCTACGCGCGGGTCCAGGTGAAGGTGCCGCCGCATCCGACCGAGGAGGAACGCCGGCTGTGGGCGGAGCTGGCCCGGACGTCCGGATTCGACGCACGCGCCGGGACCGCGGGCCCGGCAGTCGCACGCGCCCTCGGGGGAGGCGCCGATGACGTTCGCACTCGTCCGGATGCGGGTTCGCCGGGAGGAACAGCCCCGCCGGGAGGAACACCTCGGTCTGGAGGAGTTCGCCGCGCGGGTGGGCCGGCATCCGGAGCATGTACGCAGTCTGGTGGTGCTCGGTCTGCTGGATGCCGATGCCGACCCGTCCGGGCGGTTGCACTTCGCGCCCGCCCAGGTCGCGCGTGCGGCGCGGATCGAGCGGCTGCGGGCCGGGTTCTGCCTCAACTACGCCGGTATCGGGGTGGTGCTCGACCTGCTGGACCGGATCGCCGAACTGGAGGCGGCCGAACGCGCCGCCCGTCGTTATGGAGGTAACTCGTGGATCTGAACCGATTGACTCAGAAGAGCCAGGAGGCGTTGCAGGAGGCGCAGTCGGCTGCGTTGCGGTTCGGGCATACCGAGGTTGATGGTGAGCATTTGTTGTTGTCGCTGTTGGATCAGCCCGAGGGTCTGGTGCCGCGGTTGTTGGGGCAGGCGGGTGTGGATCCGGATCTGTTGCGTAAGCAGGTGGAGGATGCGTTGGAGCGTCGGCCGCGGGTGGGTGGGCCGGGTGTGGAGCCGGGGCAGGTGTATGTGACGCAGCGGCTGTCGCGGTTGCTGGATGCGGCGGATCGGGAGGCGAAGCGGCTGAAGGATGAGTATGTGTCGGTGGAGCATCTGGTGGTGGCGTTGGTGGAGGAGGGGCCGGCCACGCCGGCGGGCCGGTTGTTGCACGATCTGGGTCTGTCCCGGGACCGGTTCCTGGCGGCGTTGACTCAGGTGCGGGGGAACCAGCGGGTCACTTCCGCGCAGCCGGAGGCGGCGTATGAGGCGTTGGAGAAGTACGGCCGGGATCTGGTGGCTGATGCGGCGGCGGGCCGGTTGGATCCGGTGATCGGGCGGGACGCCGAGATTCGGCGGGTGGTGCAGATCTTGTCGCGGAAGACGAAGAACAACCCGGTGCTGGTGGGTGATCCGGGGGTGGGGAAGACCGCGATCGTGGAGGGCCTGGCGCAGCGGATCGCCAACGGGGATGTGCCGGAGGGTCTGCGGAACAAGGTGGTGTTCGGGCTGGACATGGGTGCGGTGGTGGCGGGGGCGAAGTATCGCGGTGAGTTCGAGGAGCGTTTGAAGGCGGTGTTGAACGAGGTCCGTGCCGCGCAAGGTCGGATTCTTTTGTTCGTGGACGAGTTGCACACGGTGGTGGGTGCGGGTGCGGCTGAGGGGGCGATGGACGCGGGGAACATGCTCAAGCCGATGTTGGCGCGTGGTGAGTTGCACATGATCGGTGCGACCACGTTGGAGGAGTACCGCAAGAACGTGGAGAAGGACGCCGCGTTGGAGCGCCGGTTCCAGCCGGTGATGGTGGACGAGCCGTCGGTGGAGGATGCGATCTCCATCTTGCGTGGGCTGCGTGAGCGGCTGGAGGTGTTCCACGGGGTGAGGATCCAGGACGCCGCACTGGTCGCGGCGGTCGTGTTGAGTCACCGTTACATCGCTGACCGGTTCTTGCCGGACAAGGCGATCGATCTGGTGGACGAGGCGTGCGCGATGTTGCGGACGGAGATCGACTCGATGCCGGCCGAGCTGGACGAGCTGACCCGGCGGGTGCGCCGGCTGGAGATCGAGGAGGCGGCGTTGGGTAAGGAGTCTGACGCCGCGAGTAGGGAGCGGTTGGCCCAGTTGCGGCGGGAGCTGGCCGATCTGCACGCGCAGGCGGATGCGATGCGGGCGCAGTGGGAGGCCGAACGTCAGGCGCTGCGGCGGGTGCAGGAGTTGCGGCAGGAGATCGAGCAGGTCCGTCGTGACGCCGAGCAGGCCGAGCGTGACTATGACCTGAACCGGGCCGCCCAGCTGCGTCATGGCCGGCTGCCGGAGCTGGAACGGCGGCTGCATGCGGAGGAGGAGCAGCTGAGTGAGAGGTTGGGTGAGCGGCGGTTGTTGCGGGAGGTGGTCACTGAGGAGGAGATCGCCTCGATCGTGTCCCGGTGGACCGGTATTCCGGTGAGCCGGCTGCAGGAGGGTGAGCGGGAGAAGTTGCTGCACCTGGATCAGGTGCTGCACGAGCGGGTGATCGGTCAGGACGAGGCGGTCGTCCTGGTCGCGGACGCGGTGATCCGGGCACGGTCGGGGATCAAGGACCCGGCCCGCCCGATCGGGTCGTTCATCTTCCTCGGGCCCACCGGTGTCGGGAAGACCGAGCTGGCCAAGACGCTTGCGCAGGCGTTGTTCGATACCGAGGACAACATGGTCCGGATCGACATGAGCGAGTACCAGGAACGTCACACGGTGTCCCGGCTGGTCGGCGCCCCGCCTGGTTATGTGGGGTATGAGGAGGGTGGGCAGCTGACCGAGGCGGTCCGCCGTAAGCCGTACTCGGTGGTGTTGTTCGACGAGATCGAGAAGGCGCACGCCGACGTGTTCAACCTGTTGTTGCAGGTCCTCGACGACGGGCGGCTCACCGACGCCCAGGGCCGCACCGTCGATTTCCGTAACACGGTCATCATCATGACCTCCAACGCAGGCTCGGAGTACCTCCTGGAAGGTGCGACGACCGGTGGTGAGATCGCCCCGGAGGCCCGGGCGCGGGTGATGGCCGACCTGCGGGGCCGGTTCCGGCCGGAGTTCTTGAACCGGGTGGATGAGATCGTGTTGTTCAAGCCGCTCACCGAGGCCGAGATCGAACAGATCGTGGAGCTGATGTTCGACGAACTACGGGCACGGCTGGCCGACCGGCGGATCACCCTGGACGTCACCGAACAGGCCCGCCGGCTGATCGCCCGGGAAGGCTTCGACCCCGTCTACGGTGCACGCCCACTACGGCGGTTCATCTCCCGCGAAGTCGAAACCCGGATCGGCCGCACCCTCATCGCCGGCGACGTCCACGACGGCGCAGTGATCACCGTCGACACCCACGACGACCAGATCACCGTCACCTACCACAACCCCACCCCAGCAGCCCACCCCCAAGCGGCCTGAAACCTGAACCCCTGAACGGAGGAAGCGACATGCCGGTGACGGTGGATCCTCACCTTGAACAGATCCGCCCGGTCGAGCCCCGCACACCCACCGGGTGCGAGGAGTGCCTGCGACTGGGCTCGCCGTGGGTGCACCTGCGGCTGTGCCTGACCTGCGGCCACGTCGGCTGCTGCGACTCCTCGCCGCTGCGGCACGCCCGCGCACACGCCGACGAGACCGAACACCCGATCGTGGCGTCGTACGAGCCGGGTGAGAACTGGCGGTGGTGTTTCTTCGACGAGCAGTTCGTCTGACCTCGCGGTGGGCGGCGGTCAGTCCTCCTCGGTGCCGGCACCGACCAGCACCGACCGGACGCCGGTCACCTCGGTGAGCTGGGCCGCGAGGTCGGCCACCGGCCTGCTGCCGTAGAGCTGCAGAGCGACCACGACGTCCCCCGAACGGGCGTCCGGGTCCTCCCCGCCGTCGCGGTCGACCGGGGTTCCCCGCAGGTGGCCGTTGCCGCGGCCCTCGTCGAGTGGTTCGGCCAGCAGGTCGCCGCGTTCGATCGTCACCTGGCCGACCTCGAAACCCCTGCTGGTGCAGGCGACCAGCGCGCGACGGAACGCACCGCTGCCGTTGGTGTAGACGATGCGCAGCTGGACGGCGCCCCGCGCACTGGGCAGCCGGCCACCGAGTGCGGTGAAGCCGATGATGACCGCGAAGTGCGCCGCGGTGGCCGCGACGGCGACGACCACCATGCCGGCACCGGCAGCCGCACCCACCGCCGCGGTCACCCAGACCACCGACGCCGTGGTGAGCCCGCGTACGGCGTCACGGCGAACGAAGATCAGCCCGCCGCCGATGAACCCGATGCCGGACACGATCTGGGCGGCCATCCGGGACGGGTCGAGTGAGACGTGCGGGCCGAGCACGTCGGCGAAGCCCCACTTGCTGACCACCATGAACAACGCCGAACCCATGCCGACCAGCGCGTGGGTGCGCAGGCCCGCGGACTTCTGCCGGATCTGGCGTTCCAGCCCGATGAGCGAGGACAGCGCGAACGCCACCAGGACCAGCAGAACCTGCACCCACACCGTGTGACCGTCGACCATCCGGCCAAACCTATCGGACCGGCCCGTATCAACCGAACCGTTGGTCAATTGGTACGGCTGGTACGCCGCCGCCAGTACGCCACGGTGACGGCTGCCAGCAGCGGACCCCACAGCAGCAGCGGGGCGTAGCTGCCGACGAAGACGACGAGCCGCCAGCCGTGCTCGGCGATCGGGTCGCCGGGTGGCGTGGGCTCCCGCAGCGCGGCGGGCACGCCGGCGAAGACCTTGGTCCACAACACGGTGAGCACGGTGGCGCCCAGCGCGGCCGGGACGACCGCGGCCGGGGTCGGTACCCGCCGGCCCCGAAGCCCGGGAACCCACCACGGGAAGACCTCACCCCAGCGGGCGACCAGGCCGACGGCGGTGAACGCCAGCAGTTCGGAGGCGGCCGACAACACGACGACGTACGCCTCGTCCGGCATACCCAGCGTGTGCCCGCCACGCGGAGCGGCGGTGACGATGGGCAGGTGGAAGGTGACCGCGGCGATGCGCCACAGGCTGGACGGCAACACGGTGAACGGCACGGCGTACGCGGCGATCCGGGCCCAGCGGGGGACGCCCGCGACCGGATCGTGGGCCGCGCGCCAGGCGGCACGCAGCCGGGAGGATGGGCTGGACTCCTTGGAACCAACGGCCACGGAAGTGCTCATGGCCCGAACATCCCAGCCGGGGCGCGGTGCCGGCCCTGCCCGCGCGGAGGAAACCGCTCCCTCCGGCGGGGGAGGTTCGGGCATCCTGGGCGTCGTGAGCGACGTCGCCGAGCCCGGGTTCGACCCGCCGACGAGCCCCGCGCCCGGGGTCGCGGTGGTGTTCGACATCGACGTACCGCAATACCGGGTCGACACCGAGCCCGACCACCGAGGGATCGGCAGGATCGTGGACGCCGAGCTGCGCAGGCACTTCCTGGGCCGCACGGTGGTCGTACGCGGGATCGGCGCGCAGCACCATCCGGGACGAACCGTCGACGACCTGGCCGAGATCATCAGACGGCTCGGCACCGACCGCTACGACCCCGACCGAGTGGGGGACCGGTACGAGAACCTGCAGAACAAGCGCATCGACTTCTTCGCGTTCCGGCGCAAGGTCACCCCGCGGATGCGGCTGTTCGAGGCGATGAGCTGGGGGTTCTACCACTCTTCGATCGCGATACACGGCGCGCCCGTCCGGCTCGACCTGCTGCTCGTCTACGACGCCGCGCAGCTGCGCGAGGTGGTGCACCAGTACGAGGGCCGGGAGGACCGCAAGCGGGACGGCTACGCGTTCCGGGACCCGAGCCGCAGGCCGGAAGCCTTGCTGGGCATAGCGAAACTGTCCCGCTGACGGTCGCGCCGAGGACCTCAGCGAGCGCCGCTCACCAGGGCGGGTGTGCGGCGGAGCAGCAGCGTGAGCGCACCCGTGGCGGCCAGCAGCACGGTGGCCAGGGCCACCACACCCGGCCATCCGGCGCCGGTCCACGCGCGGCCGGCGACGGAGCCGAACACCGACGAGCCCAGGTAGTACGTGAAGAGGTAGAGCGAGGCGGCCTGGCCGGTGGACGCCCCGCCGGCGTGCGCCCGCGCTGGCACCCACCCGCTGGCCACGCCGTGCACGGCGAAGAACCCGCCGGTGAACACCGCGAGTCCGGCGATCACGAGCGGCAGCGACGACGGCAACGTGAGCAGCGCACCGCCGACGGCCAGGAGGCAGGCCAGCGGCAGCACGGTGCGGCGGCCGTAGGTGTCCGCCAGCCGCCCGAAAGCCGTGGAGCTGATCGACCCGACCGGGTAGACGAGGAACACCAGGCCGGCGGCACCCAGTCCGAGCCCGAACGGGCCGCCGGTGAGCCGGAAGCCCATCGTGTTGAACACCGCGACCAGCGCGCCCATCGAGCAGCCGCCCACGCCGTACAGCGCGAGCAGGCCGGGGTCGGTCACCGCGCGCAGGCTCGTCCGGGCCAGTGCTCGGAGCCCGGTCGGCCGGGGAAAGAAGTGGCGGGACGCCGGAAGCAGGGAACGTACGGCGAGCGCGCAGACCAGGCCGAGACAGGCGGTCGAGGCCAGTGCCCACCGCCACCCGGCGAACTCGGCCACCGAGGCGGTCAGCAGCCGGCCGACCATCCCGCCGAGCGCCGTACCGCCGACGTAGAGCCCGGCGGCCCGGGCGTGGGTCGACGGGTGCAGCTCCTCCCGAAGGTAGGCGGTGGCGACCGCGGGGAGTCCGGCGAGCACGGCCCCCTCGGCCAGCCTGGAGACCAGCAGCAGGGGCCAGCTCGGTGCCAGCGCACCGGCCGCGGCCACCACGGCGGAGGCGGTCAGCGACAGGTGGATCAGCCGGGTACGCCCCACCACGTCGGACAACGGACCGGCGACCAGCAGCATGACGCCCAGTCCGGCAGTGGTCAGCGACACGGTGAGGGTGCTCGCCGCGGTGGACACGCCGAACCGCGAGGCGAGCTCGGGGAGGATGGCCTGCGTGCTGTAGATCAACGCGAAGGTCGCCACGCCGGCCGCGAACAGCGCGCCGACGACGCGGCGGTAGCCGGCGGTTCCCGGTCGGTGGCCCTCCTCGGCAGCGGGTGCCGGCGCCTCCACGGCAGTGGTCATGGGTTCGACTGTGCTCCGCGAGATCCCATACGTCCAATGCCGAATACGACGATGATCCATGCGCCGTACGTATGATGGCTCCGTGCAGCTTCGCGATCTGGCCTGGATGGTCGCCCTCGCCGACCACCGGCACGTCACCGGCACCGCCGCGGCCCTGAACACCAGCCAGCCCACGCTGTCCCGCGCGCTGGCCCGGATGGAGGCCGAGCTGGGCACCCGGGTGTTCGAGCGGGCGGCGGACGGCGTGCATCCCACGCCCACCGGTCAGCTCGTCCTCACCGCCGCCCGCGACCTCACCGCGAGGTACGACCAGCTGCTGGCCGACCTCGCCGGCGTCCTGGACCCGGACACCGGTGTGGTGCGGCTGGCGTTCCTCGACTCCATCGCCACCTCGCTGGTGCCGCGGGTGCTGCGTTCCTTCCACGAGCACGCACCCGGTGTGCGGGTGATGCTCAGCCAGGAGCCGGCGCACGAGATCGTCGGCGACCTGGAGGTCGGCGCGGTCGACCTGGCCATCCTGTCCCCGCGACCGGTCGGGGACTTCGGCTGGCATCCGCTGCAGCAGGAGCGGCTGGTGCTCGTGGTGCCACCGGGTCACCGGTTCCGCCGCCGGAAGCGGATCGCGCTGCGCGATCTCGCCGGTGAGGACCTCGTCACCACCCCCGTCGGCTTCGGCTTCCGCACCCTGGTGGACACGCTGCTCGACGACGCGGGGGTGTCACCGGCCATCTCGTTCGAGAGCCAGGACCTCGCCACGATCGAAGGGCTGGTCGCGGCCGGGCTGGGGGTGGCGATCGTCCCCGAACCCTTCGCCGGGCAGTCCGGCACGGTGGGAGTCGCCATCGCCGCCGAGGCCGCCCGGCGCACGATCGGCCTCACCTGGCGTACGGACCGAAAGCTGTCCGCGCCCGCGCGACGGTTCCGGGACTTCGTCGCCACTCTGCCTCGCTGAGCGGCCCCGGCCGGCGTGCCCGGCACGTCGATCCGCAGGACAGGCCCTACTCGTCGTCCAGGCGGGCGATCGCCTCCGAGGCCGCGCGGATCGGGGTGTCCAGCGACTTTGGGATGGCGTCGCCGATGTGGGCGCGGACCATTCCCATCGGAGCGTCTCTGGTGGCCAGGGAGACCAGTTGCCGTCCGCGGGCCGTGAGCCGACCGTAGCGACGACGCGTCAGCTGGTCGAGGAGTTCCTTCACCGGCGCGTTCAGGTCGCGGAGTGAGTCCTGAAGTCCGGGAGGCGGGTCGGTGGCGAGATCGACGTAGCGGAACGCCGTGAGCATGCGGGCGTCGTGCCGGTTCGCCCGGCAGAAGGTGGGGATCAGCTGACCCGTTTCGACGATCGCCGTGACGGGATCGGTGATGTCGAGGATGGCGGGGAACCGGGCGTGGAACCGGTGCACGGCACGTACCCACGCCGAGGCGAAGAGAGCGTCGCGCGAGGCGAACCGGTGGTAGATCGACCCTGACGGTGCGCCGAGAAGAGCCGTGACGTGCGCGACGGTCGCCGCCCGCCAGTGCTCGTGCACCGCCTCGGCGGCCGCATCGAGGATTTCGTCGGTCGAGTACCTCGCCGGCTTGACCATGCGCCCATCGTACGGGACGGTAGAGACCGTCATCTAGAGATCAACATCTATTTGGGGGCGAGAGCTGTGAGGGTCGAGTCCGTACGCGTCGGCAGGACGGCGTTCTGGGTGGCGATCGTGGCCGCTCTGCCGTACCTCACGCTGAAGGTGATGTGGCTGGCCGGGTCCAGCGTGGGTACGAACACGGCTGGCACCCACGATGGGCTCACGGCGGATGGTCGTCGGCAACCTGGTGACGGTGGCCATGGAGCTGCTGGCGATCGGGCTCGCCGTCGCACTGGTGCGGCCCTGGGGGCGCCGAGTCCCGGCGTGGGTCGTGCTGGTCCTGGGTGGAGGTGCCACAGGACTGCTGGCACCCATCCTGCTAGGGCTCCCCATTGGAGTCCTGGCCCAGCTCCTGCTGCGGCAGTCGGTGTCCACCGGAGGCGAAGGCGACCTCGCGTCATGGGTCTTCGCGCTGGTCTATACCGGCTTCGGGCTGCAGGGAGTCGCGCTCGTCGTGCTGCTCGGCCGCTACGTTCTCGCCAGGTGGCATCGGCTGGTGGAGGTGTCGCCGCGCAGGCCCGCCGGGTGGGCCCTGGTCGTGGGTGCACTGGGGTTGTTGCCGTTCGGGCTGGCGATGGTCTGGTGGGGCCTGTTGGGAGCCGGCACCGCCGGCCCGCAGGGGATGGAGTCGCCGGTGCAAAGGGTGTTCCTGCTGGTGACCGGAGTGCTCGTGCTCCTCGCCCTCGTCGCACCGCTGGTGTCGGCCGGGCGCCCGCGGCTCACCTGGCTGGCGGTCTGGGTGGGGTGCACCGTCGCCGCCCTCCAAGGCCCCACTCAGCTGCTCCTGGCCCGGGATGGAGAACCGCAACCGGCCGTCGTGCTCCTCGCCCTCGTCGCGACGCCCACCGCCTGTGCGTACGGCCTGGCGATTCTGCGGGACCGATGCGCTCGGGCTGATCGCGCGGTCGCGGCCTGAGCGCGCGGCTGCCCGAAGACCCCTACAACGAACGGGATTCCGTCAGAAGCGGTAGCGCAGGACCGTCGTCCCCCGCCGGGAGAGCGCAACGCTGCGGGCGGCCAGCCGGGTCCAGGCCCGGATGGCACGTGGGTACCCGGCGACCTCCGGCGCCCGAGTGAGCAGGATCTCCTCGACCAGCGTCAGGCCGGGCACCCACCGCTCCGGCTCGTGCGGGTCGTCGAAGCCCGGATTCGCCACCACGTCGGCGATGGAGTTGGTGCCGCGGTAGTGCTTCAGGGCCCAGACGTGGAAGCGGGTGTAGCCGTTGAACGCGATCTCACCGCTGGGGAAGTGGGCGACGAGCCGGTTCAGCAGGGCGGTGAAGTCGTCCTGGGCGAGGAACGCCAGCAGTCCGTCGGCGACGATCACGGCCGGCCGGTCCGCCGGCAGCTGTTCCAGCCAGTGCGGATCGGTGACGTCGGCCGCGACCGTGTGCGCGTTCGCCGGTGGCAGGAGCAACCGCTGCCGGGCGGCGGCGAGCCCGGGAAGTTCGACGTCGTACCACTCGACGGTGGCGGGCGGGTCGATGCGCATCATCCTGGTGTCCAGCCCGGCGCCGAGGTCCACCACGACCGCCTCCGGGTGGCGGCCGGCGAAGTCCCGCACCACGCGGTCGAGCTTCTTTGCCCGCAGTGCGATGTCGCGCACCGAACTCGTGGGCATGGGGAAGTCGGCGTAGTCGTAGCCGATCTCGCGGTTGAGCTCGTCGGCCGCGCGGTCGCCGAGGATGGGGTGTTCGGAACGACTGTCCAGTCCCCGTCCGCACTGGGTGAGGAAGATGCTCTCTTCCACCGGCGTCAGCGCCGGAAGTGTCGTACTCACCCGAACGAAACTACGTCCCGTTCGTACTCATCGCAACGGTATGTGTCTCGTTTGGTAGACGCCGACGAAGACGCCGTTGTCCGTCGTCACCGACTCTGCCAACTCGAATGTGCGCAGGTCCGAGCCGGCGTCGGCGAAGAGCCGCCGGCCCGATCCCAGCACCAGCGGATGCACCATCAAGACGAGCTCGTCGACCAGGCCGTACGGCACCAGGGACCGGACCAGCTCTCCACTGCCGAACACCACGAGGTTGCCGGCCTCGTCGGTCCGTAGCCGGGCAACCTCGTCGATCGCGTCGCCCTTCAGCAGAACGGAGTTCTGCCAGGGCAGCGGCTCGGCCAGCGTGGAGGACACGACGTACTTCCGCACCCGGGTCAGTGACTCGGCCATCGGGTTCCCTGTCTGGGCGGGCCAGTACGCCGCGAAGTGGTCGTACGTCCGCCGCCCGGCCAGCAGCGACCAGGACGCTCCCATCCGGGAGCCGATCACCTTCTGCATCACCGGGTCGGGGTGCCGGTTGGCCCAGCCGCCGTGCGCGAAGCCGTCCCGGGTGTCCTCACCCAGGTCGCCCGGTGCCTGCATCACGCCGTCGAGGGTCAGATGGTCCACCGCGATGACCTTGCCCATGCCAGTTCTCCTTCGTCGCCGGCCCGCTGTTCGTGGGCGCCGTACCCCCCACACGAACGAGAAACGGCTGCATCGACATCAGGAACGGCGAAAGGCCGGATCGACCTCATCGGCACGGGTCGTGGACCGCAACGCCTCGAACGCCGAACGCGCGGAGGCGCCGATCGCCAGGTCGATGTCGGGAGCGAGGCTCGCCCGGCGGGTCGAGCGGGTGAGAGCGGCGATGGCCACCCGGTCTCCGGAGTGCGCCTCGACCACGCCGATCTCGTGCCGCAGGTGCAGGAACGACCCGGTCTTGGAACTCACCCGTACGGTGTCGGTCCGCAGGTCGGCGGCCAGCCGGAACGTGAACACCTGCAGGGACATCAGGCGGCGCAGCTCGGCCGTCGCCGCCGGTACCGAGATCTGGTCGAGCCACACCCTCTGCAGGAAGTCGACGAGGGCATGCGTACCGGCGACGTTGCCCTGCTCGGGGTCGAGCGTCTCGATCACGTGCCGCCCGGTGGTCTCGGAGGCGAGGGCGAGTTCCAGTGCCAGCCCGAAGTCGTCCCCGGCCACCCCGGCGGCGCAGTCGTACATCCGCTGCATCCGGTGCCTGATCGCGATCCCGGTACAGCCCCACTCGCGCAGACTTTCCGCGACGGCGTCGACCCCAACCAGGTCGATCAGCGTGTCCACGGCGGCGTTGTCGCTCACCGACAGCGTTTGATACACGAGGTCGGCGACCGCGACGGTGGCCGGATGACGGTACGCCGAGATCCCGGTCGGGCCGAAACTGCTCGCCGGGTCGACGGTGACCGGCCGGGCCGGGTCGAGCGACCCGGTCGCGATGCGTTCCAGGACGGCCAGCGCGATCGGCACCTTCGCGACCGAAGCCAGCGGCAGCGGTGTGTCGACGTCGAACCCGAGGTGTTCGCCGGTGTCGAGGTGTCGCGCGAGCAGGTGCCCTCGTATGCCCAGGCGTCGCCAGTCGGAGGCGATGGACTCCGCGAGGGGAAGGAGGTCCGGCGTACTGGCGACGAAGGCGGGCCGTGGGTGGGTCATGCCCGCACCGCCAGCCGCATCCGGGTGTCGCCGTCGTCGGGCCGGTGTGCCGGCTGGCTCGCCGCCCGGCGTGTAGGCACGCACCCGATCGCCTTACCCAGCAGCGGAACCAGCCAGCCGGGCGGGTCGGGCACGAGGTCGTAGCTCCTGCCCAGCGCGACGTCTGCCGGCGGCGACCAGGCGATCCGGTTGCGTACGGCGAACTGCTCTGTGCAGACCAGCACCGCCGTACCGGCGAACGTCTCGGCGAGCGCGACCGACGTCGAGGAGGCGACCCGGACGCGCTCCTCCGGTAGGCCGGCCCGGGCGAGCGCCCGGCGCAGGTGTTCGAGGAACTGCGGAAGGTCGTCCTCCGGGGTGACGAGCAGCGCCGGCTCGGTCCCCGGGGGCGTGCCGCCACCACGGCGTGGCCGGAGGCTTTCCAGGTGGATCACCTGCTGCCCGTGCGGCGGTGACGCGCCGGCCAGGCCGAGCGGGACGTCGAGCGTCCCCGCGCCGGGCGGCACGCGGACCAGCGCCAGGGTCAGGGAGCCGCCGGCCAACGCGTCGCCTCGCTCCCGCGCCGGGAGCTCCCGGACGCGCAGCGCGACGCCGCGGTCGGTGGCCGCGCGCATCACGCAGGCCAGTGCCGACGGGTCACAGTCGGGGGGTACGCCGAGAACGCGCACCGCGGACTCCGTGGCCGACCGGGCGACCCCGCGGAACCTCTCCGCCCGGCTCAGCAGGTCACGCGCGGGCGGCAGCAGGAGGTCGCCGAACGCGGTGATCTCGATCTGCCGCCGCGACCGGTCGAACAGCGCGTCACCGAGTTCACGTTCCAGGGTCTGAATGCGGCGGCTGAGCAATGGCTGGGCGATACCGAGGACGTCGGCGGCGCCGGAGAAGCTGCGTTCCTCGGCGACGCCGACGAACGCTTCCAGGTGCAGGAGCAGATCCACCGTCGACTCATATCAGAACGGAATACATCCTTCAATGTCGTCTCTTGGACATGAGCGCAGCCGCGCTGGTTGGCTCCACGGTGTCACCACACCTCACAAGACACGGGGAGTCCGGATGTTCTCGACCACACGCCTGTCCCGTCGCTCGCTGCTGCAGAAGAGCTTCGGCGTCTCCGCCGCCGGCCTGCTCGTTCCCGGATGTGCCGCCTTCAAGGCAGAGTCCGCGACCAGCACCGCGCCGAAGACCGCGACGGCCACCAGGTCCGCCACCCTGAGTAAGCCGGACCCCGAGGTCACCGCGAAGCTGCGGGCGCTGGAGAAGAAGTACGAAACCAGGCTCGGCGTCTTCGCGCGCAACGTCGGCACCGGCCAGACAGTGAAGTACCGCGGCGACGAGCGCTTCCCGATGTGCTCGACGTTCAAGGGCATCCTCGCCGCACACGTGCTGCGCGACTACGACCGCCGTGGTGAGTACCTCAACCGCGTCCTGCACTACACCCGCGACGACCTGGCCGGGTGGTCTCCGGTCACCGAGAACAACCTGGACACCGGGATGGCCGTACGCGACCTCTGCCTGGCCGCGACCGCCTTCAGCGACAACGGGGCGGCCAACGTCCTGCTGCGCGCGACAGACGGACCGCGCGGCTTCACCAGGTTCTGCCGCGCCATCGGGGACGAGTACACCCGGCTGGACAGGTACGAGACGGACATGAGCGCCGCGGTGCCCGGCGACGTCCGGGACACCAGCACGCCGGAGGCGATGGGACGCAGCTATGCACGCCTCGTCCTGGGACGTGTGCTGAAGCCGTTCCACCGCGATCAGCTGAGGTCCTGGCTGAAGGTGAACACCACCAGCGGCCCGCGCTTTCGGGCCGGTCTGCCGGACGACTGGGTGCTCGCCGACAAGACCGGCAACGGTGGCTACGGCACGGTGAACGACATCGGCATCGCGTGGACGCCGAAGGGCACCACCCTCCTCCTCTCCGTCCTGTCCACCAAGGAAATGGAGGGCGTCGACGCCGACCCGGGGGTGCTCGCCGACGCCGCCCGCCTGCTCGCCGGCGCCCTCGCGCCCGGGGAGTCCGGCGGACGGTGAGGGGCCTCTGCATGACAAGGCGAGGTTGACAGAAAAGAGAAAGGGCAAGGAGATTCATCTCCCTGCCACTACCAAGATATAGCGCACCTGGGGGCTTGCCGCAAGACCCACGTGATGCTGCAGAATCTCCCGCCGAAGCCCGTCTTCTTCACTGCACATGGGGGATTCATGATCGACGTACTCGTTGCCGGTGGTGGGCCGACCGGCATGATGCTGGCCGCCGAACTACGACTGCGCGGGGTGGGCGTTGTCGTACTGGAGAAGGGCGACGAGCCGACCCGAATCGACCGCGCACTCGGCCTGCACGTGCGCAGCATCGAGGTGATGGACCAGCGCGGATTGCTGGAACGTTTTCTCACGTACGGCAAGAAATACCAACTCGGTGGCTACTTCGCCGGTATCCAGCAGCCGTGGCCGGACCGGATGGACAGCGCCCACGCGTACATCCTCGGCATCCGGCAGACCATCACCGACCGGCTGCTGACCGAGCACGCGGTCGAGGCCGGCGCCGAGATCCGTTGGGGCACCCGCCTGGCCGGGCTGGGTCAGGACGACCAGGGGGTGATCGCCGAGCTCGCCGACGGTACGTCGCTGCGGTCGCGGTATCTCGTCGGCTGTGACGGTGGCCGCAGCACGGTGCGCGGGCTGCTCGGTGTCGGCTTCCCGGGCGAGCCCGCCCGGCACGAGTGGCTGTTGGGGGAGATGGAGGTCACCGCGCCGCTGGAGGAGGTGACCTCGGTGGTCGCCGAGGTCCGAAAGGCCCACCACGGGTTCGGAGTCGGGCCCATCGGCGACGGGGCCTACCGCGTGGTCGTACCCGCCGCCGAGGTCGCCGAAGACCGGCTGGTGCCGCCCACCCTGGAGGAGATCAGGCAGCGGCTGCGGGTCTTCGCCGGCACCGACTTCGGTGTGCACTCACCGCGCTGGCTGTCCCGCTTCAACGACGCCACCCGGCTGGCGGAGCGGTACCGTGTCGGCCGGGTGCTGCTGGCCGGTGACGCGGCGCACGTGCACCCGCCGCTTGGTGGGCAGGGGCTCAACCTCGGCATCCAGGACGCGTTCAACCTGGGCTGGAAGCTGGCCGCCGAGATCGACGGCTGGGCGCCGGACGGCCTGCTGGACAGCTACGCCGCCGAGCGTCGCCCGGTGGCCGCCGACGTACTCGACACCACCCGTGCGCAGTCGGAGCTGACGTCCGGCGAGCCGGGCTCGGCGGCGCTGCGCCGGCTGATGGCACAGCTGATGGAGTTCGAGGAGGTCAACCGCTTCCTGATCGAGAAGATCACCGCGATCGGGATCCGCTACGACTTCGGCGAGGGGCCGGAGTTGCTCGGCCGCAGGCTGCGGGATGTGGAGCTGAAGCAGGGACGGCTGTACGAGCTGATGCGCGGCGGCCGCGGGCTGTTGCTGGACCAGACCGGCCGGCTGTCGGTGGCGGGCTGGGCGGACCGGGTGGATCACGTCGTCGACGTCAGCGAGGAACTGGACGTGCCCGCGCTTCTGCTGCGGCCGGACGGCCACGTGGCGTGGATCGGCGAGGACCAGCAGGATCTGTTCGCCCGCCTGCCGAAGTGGTTCGGCGCGCCCGTCGGCTGAGCGATCGAGCCCTTGCTGCCCTCCGTACCCGGTCAGTCCTGCCCGAGTACGGAGGGCGGCAACTCCACGCCGGGTAGGAGTTCGACGAGCAGGGCGCGGACGCGGGAGTCGATGTCGGCGACGATGCGGCGGACCGTGGCCTCGTCCTGACCGCCGGGATCCTCGACCGGCCAGTCGACGTACTTCACCCCGGGCACGTACGGGCATGCCTCGCCACATCCGAGGGTGATCGCCAGGTTGCTTGCGAGGATCGTCTCGCGGGTGAGGAGTTTGGGATGTTCCTTCGAGGTGTCAAGCCTGAGTTGCGCCAGGACGTCGGCAACCTCGGGATGGATGTGCTCGCCGGGCTGGGTGCCTGCGGACACCGCGACGACGCGACCGCCCGCATAGTGCTCGGTGAGCACGCGGGCCGCCACAGATCGGCCGCCGTTACGCACGCACGCGAAGACGACCTGAGGGCGATCGTTCATACCGACTCCTTCGGGGGACGAACGCTGTGCTCTCGACGCTCGCCACCGGTGTCAACCGGCGCTTGCGTGCTGTTCTCTGCCGGTGCCTGGTCGGGGAAGAAACGGCGTGCCCACAGGCTCACGTAGACCAGGCCGACCAGGGCGGGGACCTCGATGAGTGGTCCGACGACTCCGGCGAGGGCCTGGCCGCTGGTCACGCCGAACACGGCGATGGCTACCGCGATGGCGAGTTCGAAGTTGTTCCCGGCGGCGGTGAACGCGACCGTGGTCGAGCGGCCGTAGCCCAGGCCGACGGCGCGGGAGGCCAGCATGGACCCGCCCCACATGAGCGCGAAGTACACGACGAGGGGGACGGCGATCCGGGCCACGTGGAGGGGTTCGGAGGTGATCGCCCGGCCCTGGAGTGCGAACAGGATGACGATGGTGAACAGCAGTCCGTACAGCGCCCACGGGCCGAGCCGGGGTAGTAGTCGCGACTCGTACCACTCCCGTCCTCGCCGGCGCTCGCCCAGTCGTCGGGTCAGGTAGCCGGCGACCAGTGGGATGCCGAGGAAGACGGCGACGCTGGCGGCGATCTGGGCGGCGGACACGTCGATGCCGGTTGTGTCCAGGCCAAGCCACCCGGGAAGCACGTTCAGGTAGAACCAGCCGAGCAGCCCGAATGCCAGCACCTGGAAGACAGAGTTCAACGCCACCAGAACCGCGGCTGCCTCCCGGTCACCGCGGGCCAGGTCGTTCCAGATGATGACCATCGCGATGCAGCGGGCGAGCCCGACGACGATCAGACCCGTGCGGTACTCGGGGAGATCGGGGAGGAACGTCCAGGCGAGGGTGAACATCAGTGCCGGCCCGACCATCCAGTTCAGCACCAGCGACAAGATCATGGTGCGCCGGTCGCGGGCGACGTGTCCCACCTCGTCGTAGCGGACCTTCGCCAGCACCGGATACATCATCACCAGCAGGCCCAGCGCGATCGGCAGCGACACCGAACTGACCTTGATGGCATCCAGCACGCCCGCGACGCCTGGCACCCACCGCCCGAGCAGGAGCCCGGCAACCATCGCGAGCCCGATCCAGACGGGCAGGAAACGGTCCAGACGCGACAGTTCACCCGCCACCCTGTGGCCCACGGTGCCCGTCGACTCAGCGTCGACGATGGGGGTGAGTGGTGGGCTCAACGGTTCTCCTCGGTGCTTGGCCGGCCGGCGGCCGCCAACATATCAACCGATGATGACATCACCAAGTACTGATGAGTTGGCCGGCACTCTCTTCAAGGTGCTCGCCGACCCGCTCCGCCGTCGCATCGTCGAGCTGCTCGGCCAGGAGCAGCTGTGCACCTGCCCTCCGGCTCGGATCCGGCGTCGGCCAGAACGACGTAGTTCTCCCAGTGCTGTCCGTCCGGGCCGGTGACCCAGTGCTTGTCCTGTCGGGCGTAGCAACAAACGACGTCGCCCTCGGTGTCCAGGGCCAGGCCGGCGGCCTCGAGCCGGTTGGCCTGTGCCTCGACCTCCTCCATCGACTCCCGTTCGACGCCGAGGTGGTTCAGGGTGCCGGTGGCCTCGGCGTTCTCGAACAGCACCAGCTTCAGCGGCGGGTTGTCGACCGCGAAGTTGGCGTACCCGGGGCGGCGCTTGGCCGGCTGGGTGTCGAACAGCGTCGAGTAGAACTCCACCGCCGCGTCGATGTCGGCGACGTTGAGGGCCAGCTGAAGGCGGGACATGGAACCTCCTGGGGGATTTCGGCGAGATCAAGCTGGTGACGCGTATGCGTCAGCAGCAGGGGACCGGGGACGCTCCGGTCGTCGGCGTCCGGTGCGGGTGGGTGGTCACGGCCCGCAGCAGGCTGCTCGGCAGACCGGCGAGCCAGGAGCCGTCGCTGCGGAGGAGGTGTGCCGCTCGGCGCCGTGCCTGCGCAGCGCGGAGCAGGTCGTCCCGGTGTGCCTGCGCCACAGCCTCGGTCATGATCGGGTGCATGAGTCTCTCTCCTTGCCTCGTGGCACCGGCCGCCCCGACGCCACGAGATAGATACTGGTCTATGTGAAGCGCATTGACAAGTATCTATCTGAAGATTTCGTGGTGACGCCCGTTGCTGTCCTGCTGCCGGAGAGCTGATAGATGGCCACCTATCTCATGGCACTATGGACGGCATGCCGAAGCCGCTGCCCGTGATCCAGCCCGTGCCGGCCGCCGAAGCCTGCTGCGCCCCTCTGTCGGCCGCGCCACTGACCGCCGAGCAGGCGGAGGAGCTTGCCGTACGGCTCAAGGCGATCGCGGACCCGACCAGGCTCCGGCTGCTGTCCCTGATGCTGGCCAGCCCGGGTATGCAGGCATGTACCTGCGACCTGACCGAGCCGCTCGGGCTGACCCAGCCGACGATCACCCACCACCTGCGCACGCTCGCCGCGGCGGGCCTGGTCGTCCCCGAAAGCAGGGTCGGCAACTTCACCTACTACCCGGTGGTGAGCGAGGCCCTGACCGGCCTCGTCGGCCTCCTCGCTCCGGTCGCCGCCGCCTGACCTGAGAGGCGTGCCTGCCCGCTGCAAGAACACCTGGCGCACATCGCGCTGCGGGTCATCAGCGACCGAGAATTCAGCTCGGCGACTCCATGCAACTGCGTCCCTGATGGTGGGGAACGAACGGGACCGCGGTCACATCGTGCAGCCACTCCCAGCAGAAGCGCATGCCGGTCCCGAATGACGCCGTTGCCGCCAGGCCCGGCTCGGCAGGGTGCTCACAGTCTGAAGGCGGCAGTCGTTTGGAGGTGCATCCGTCGGCCAGGCAGTCCGCCCCCTCAGGGGGCCAGCGCCGCAGGTCGGCGGCCCGAGTGGGCCAGTGGGAAGAGTGCGCCCCCGGTAGGATTCGAACCTACGCACACGGCTCCGGAGGCCGTTGCTCTATCCCCTGAGCTACGGGGGCTCGGGGCGGAGACAGATTAGCAGGGTCCTCCGGTGACTACGCTGGCGCGGTGCTTCCCGACCTGCTCGCCGACCAGATCGGCCGCGTTCTCGACGTCGCCGTGAGGTCGGGACGTCTGCCGTCGACCACCCGGATACCCGATGAGGTCCGGGTCGAGCGGCCGTTCCGCAACGCCCGCGGAGACTACGCCAGCCCGGTCGCGTTGCGCCTTCCCGGAACCTCCGGCAGTACGCCGGAGGAGGTGGCCAGGCTGATCGCCGCCGGGGTCGCGGACCTCCCGGAGGTGGCCCGCGCGGAGACCGCCGGCGGGTTCGTGAACGTTGCCGTCACCGACGCGGCGCTGGCCGAAACCGTCCGCGAGATCCTCGCCGCCGGTCCGGCGTACGGCGAACATCCGGTGATCCTTGCGCCGCCTGAGGGTGAACTCGGCTACCGCGCGCAGTTGGCGCACGCCCGGCTGGCCGGCCTGCTCCGGTCCGGCAGGGCATTGGACGTCCCGTACGCCTCGGACCGGCTCGACGCGACCGTCCTCGCGGCACCCACGGCTCGGCGGCTGGTGTGTGCGCTGGCCGAGCTTCCCGGCGTCGTGGGCCGGAACAGCCCGCGTGCGTTTCACACGTACTTCACCGAGATCCTTTCCTGTGTTGAGGAATTCGAGGCTTCGGCCGACGTGCTTCCCCGCGGCGACGAACCGTCCACATCGGTCCACGGCACCCTGCTCGTCCTGGTCGACGCCGCCCGGATCACCCTCGCGGGCACGTTGCGCCGTTACGGCCTGGGCGCCCCTGACCGGCTGTGAGGTCCGATCCGCGGCTCTCGGCCCGGCTCTGGCGTCCTGTACCCGCCACGGCCCGGACGGACCCGGCCGAACTCGGCGCGAAACCTGCCTGAACTCACGCCCAACCCGTTCTGAACCGGCCCGGGCGAGCCGACGCGGCGCGCTCGCCGGGCCACCCCGAATCCGGCACCGGGCCACTGTCCGTCGATAGTCTGCAGCCCGACGGCGCACGTTGCCTGAGATCACGTGCCGAGAGCCGGAGTACGAACGACACCCGGGGGATTGTGGACGTTCCATGACAGAGGTCCTGCTCATCGTCGTCTCGTTGGCCGACGTACCCCGCCTGCTCGGTCTGGTCGACCGGCTCCGCACCGCCGGACTGACCATCCGGGTCGCGCTCGCCGTCCCGGCCTCGGCCGCTGCGGCAGACGTGGAGGAACACCTCGGCGGCGACGTCGCCGAGGTGCGGCTGGTCCGGATGAATCTCAGCGGGCGGCGCGGCGGTGTCGCCCCGGCGCGGTTCTCCCGCCGCTGGGCCAAGGTGGTCGCGCGCAACCTGGCCGTCCGCGGCGGCGTACGGGTCGCCGACGACGAACGCCGCGGCTGGCTGATGGTGCGCTACGACCCGTGGATCCGCCGGCGGGTGGGCCAGACCGACCTGATCCTCGCCGCCGACCAGAACGCCGAACGTGCCGCCGAGCTCGCGTCCCGGCACAACCGCGACGCCGTACGCCTGACCGCCACCGACCCGGCCCTGGACGGCGTGCTGGCCCAGCTCGCCACCACCGTCCCCCTGCGCCGCGTGCTGCGGCAGGGACTGGCCCGCACCACCGCCGAGGAGGTCGTGCTGGCCTGGAAGCGCGTGGTCGCCGACCCGACCGAACCGCACCTGAGCGACTTCGTCGAAGAGGCGGTGCAGGTCGTGCACGTGCTCCGGCGGGGCAACGCGTTCGAGGAGGCGGAGGTGGTGGCCAAAGCCGCGCAGGCGCTGGACCTGCCACCGGTGCAGAAGGCCGCCCTGCGGGTGGAGCTGGCCGCGAACCAGATCGCCGCGGGCGGTTATCCCGCGCGGGAACTCGCCGAGGCGGTCCGGGAGTTGCTGGGCTTCGCCGACGACGCGCTGCGCGGAGGCGACCTGGAGTCGGCCGGCCGGATGGCCGTCCAGGCGACCGACGCCGTTCTGCACCGGGAGCTACACGCCGACGTGCTGGCCAGTCCGCTGCTCGCGGATCCGGAGGGATTCCTCGCGCCGCTGCGGGACTCCTTGACGTTCCAGGCGCTGCGGGCGCCGTCGGGGTCGATGAGCTGGGTGCTGTCCGGGACCGGCCGTGCCGCGCCGACCGAGCCGCCGGAACCCCCGGAACCCTCCGAAACCTCGGGCTCCGCCGAACCGGCGCGTACGGAGCTGCCGGCATCGCTGGCTCCGGCGACCAGTCTGTCCGGCCCGCCGCGGCGCCTTCCCGGGACACCCGCGCCGCCACGTGTGCTCGTTGTACCCGGGGACTATCCGCACTTCACCCAGGGCATCATCGGCGCCCTGGCCGAGGAGCCCGACCTCGAGGTGCGGGTGCTGAACCTCCGCGAGCCCGGCGTACGCCGGCGCTACCAGCGGGGCGCCCTGGTTCTCGACCGGTTGCGTGACGCCGTGGGCCGCCCCGTGCCGGCGCCGGCCCGGCCCGACGCCGAACTCCTGGAGTGGGCGGAAACGATCTTCATCGACTGGTGCGACAACGCCGCCCAGTGGGTGAGCATCCACGCGCCACGGACCACCCGGCTGGTGGTGCGTTTCCACAGCCTGGAAGCGATCTCGCCCCAGCCGCACATGGTCGACTGGTCGCAGGTGTCGGAGGTGATCTTCGTCGGCCGGCACGTCCGCGAGCTCGTCGAACGCGCGGTGCCCGAGCTCACCCAGGTGCCCGACCGGCACGTGGTGCCCAACGAGATGCGGCTGGAACGCTTCGGCCTGCCCAAGCGGGCCGGCGCCGAACGCACGCTGGCGATGGTGGGCTGGGCGCAGCGGGTGAAGGATCCCCTGTGGGCGCTGGAGGTGCTGGCCCTTCTGCGGGCGGCCGAGCCCACGTGGCGGCTGCTGCTGATCGGCCGGGACTTCTCACCGCACCAGCACGCCGGCGCGCTGCGCTACCAGGACGAGTTCCGCGAGCGCGCGGCCGCCGACGACGTACGCGACGGCCTGGTCCACGTCGGCTACACCACCGAGCTGCCCGATGTGCTGCGCGACGCGGGGTTCGTGCTCAGCGCCAGCCGGCGGGAGGGCTTCCCGGTCGGGCCCACCGAGGGCGCCGCCTCCGGTGCGGTGCCGGTCGTGCGCGACTGGCCGATGTACGCCGACTACGCCGGCGCGGGCGGAATCTTCCCGCCCGAGTGGGTGGTGCGGAGCCCGGAGGAGGCGGCGGAGCGGATCCTCGCCCACGCCGACCCGCGACGGCGCGACGAGGCGGGAGCGGCCGCCCGGCGCCACGTCGTGGAGCGTTTCGACTGGGGCGTGGTGGAGCCGCGGTTCCGCGAGGTGCTGCTCGGCCCGCCGGAGATGCCCGAGGGCCCTTCCTAGGAGTTCGGCGTACGGGCCTCCACCGCGTCGGCGGCGAGCTTGCGCAGCACGTCCTGGGCCGCGCCCACGTCGCCCACCGGTGACAGGTGGTCCAGCGGCCTGGTGCTCATCGGGCTGCCGTCCTCGACCAGCCCCCACACCGGTCGCCCGCTGCCGGCGTAGTCGCTCCACTTCGACGGCAGGTAAGGGTTCCTGGCATGCGTGTCCGATGTCAAGGCGTCGTTGACGACCAGGCAGTCGAACTTCGAGGCCAGGTTGAGGAACGCGAGATACCGGACGTAGGGGTTGATGCGCACCAGGTCCGCGATCCCCAGCTCCGCCACGTGTGCGCGCAGAGCATCCGCCTTGCCGGTGAAGACGTGCAGCCGGAGCCGCTCGCGGGTCGCCGGGTCCAGGCCGGCCAGCGCGGTGAGCACGTCACCCAGGCCGCGGGTGGCGTAGAAGTTGCCGAAGTAGCCGACGTGTGCGATACCCGGCTCCAGGGAGTACGTCTGGTCGGCCATGGCGTAGAAGGCCGGGGCGAGGGTGGGGTGTGGGGAGATGACCGCCTTCTCCCGGACCGTGGCGGCGATCTGCGGCACGGGCGTGTAGCTCAGCATGTAGTCGAGCTGGTTGGGGTTGGTGAAGACCAGCCGGTCGGCGAGGGCGTACGCGAGGTACTCACACCAGTCCAGCACGTTGTCCGACTCCGGCACCGGCAGCCCGAGCGCCCGGATCCGCTCACCCGCCCGGGTGAGCAGGTCGCTGTCGCCGAGCGGGGCGACCCGCGGCTGTCCCTGCACGTCGCGCGCCGCCGGGTCGGAGAACTCCGCGGTCCAGGTCGTCGCCGGGTTGTGCAGCTTGTACGCGGCGGCGAGGAAGTGCGAGGCCGGCCACATCACCCGGCTGTAGACGCGTTCGTACGGTCCCTTCTGGCGTTCGAGTTCGGTGATGCGCTCCAGTCCGGCGGCGCAGTAGGCCTCGATCGCACCCCAGTGGGAGAAGTAGGTCGGTGTGTCCGTGGCGATCTCGTTCTCGACGTACGGCCCGCTGATCCGCCGGATGGTCGGGTCCTGCTCGCGGTTGCCGTCCATCGCGTTGAACACCGCGTCGACGATGTCTTCTCGCTCGCGCACCCGCTTGGCCATCACCACCGCGCTGGTGTCGTTGTACGGCGCGAAGCAGTAGGCGACGGCGAGCGCACGGGCGCGTCCACGGTTGAGCCGGTGGTACGGGAAGTGGTCGAACGCGTGCCGGTCCAGTGCCGCGACCACCTCGGCGTGGTCGTCCGGGTGCGCCCGCAGGTGGGCGTTGAGCCGGTCGACCTCGGTGTCCAGGTGGGCACGGACCAGTGCGAGCGCTTCGGGCGCGGCGCCCCGCCCGAGCACGTCCAGGCGGCGCAGCACCTCCATCGACACGGTGACGTCGGTGGTGGGTTCTCCGTCCGCCACAACGGCGCCGGGGCACGGCCCGGTGACCGGTGCAAGGCGGAGTTGACAGCCGTACGCCGAGACCAGGGTGGCGAAGAACAGCGCGTCCGCGTGCGCGGTGAGCCCCGCGTCGGCATCGGCGTCGTGGACGCGAGCGGCGGCCCGCCGCGCGAGGCCGGTCGGCACCAGCGTGCCCGCGACCGCGGTGGGCAATCGGGGTTCGGTGTGGGCTTCGGCGCCGGCCTGCTCCACCGCGACGACAGCTACCGCCGGACCGGCGGCCGCGAGCAGTGCGGTGAGGTAGTCCGGACCCGGGCGGTCGGCGGCGTCCAGGAAACAGGTGTACGCCGTACGGGAGGCGGCCGGTCCGGCGTTCAGGGCGGACAGCGTGCCCGCCCGGGCGGAGTCGAGGACCCGCACGGTGGACCTGTGACCGGCCTCGGCGAGCCGCCGTACCGTCTCGGTGAGGCCGGACGAGGCCGGCCCGTCGACGACCACCAGCACGTCGCGGCTTTCGCCGTCGGCCGCGGATGTCTGCCCGGCCAGTGCGTCCAGGCACCCGGCGACGTCCTCCTCGGCGGCGGCCCGCACCACGACGGTCACACCGGGGGAGAGGTCGTCCGCGCGCGCTGCCGACACCGGCGCGGACCGGACGACCGGCCGGGCGACCTCCAGGGAACGGGTCCAGCCGGCGACCACCGACTCGTCCACCGGCCGGGTGTCCGAATGCGTGACCCACGGCCGCTCACCCGGATTGGTCGGGCTTTCTTCTCGGCCTGTCGCCCTGTTGTTCACCACGTGTTTTCCTTTTTCTTCGGCACGGCGCGGGCAATTGACCCCGGCGACGTTCGTCGACCACACTCTGCGGTGCCTGCCGGAGCGGCAACGCCCACTCCGCAAGCCTGCCAGGCGTTGTGACGTAGCGCGCGTACGGTATCAACGTGTGGATGAATCCACTGCCCGCATTCGCACAGAGTGCGTGCTCGATGTCTGGCGCGGTGGTCGCGTCAATTGGTGGCAGGAGGTCGACGGTGCCACATTCCGCGCCCGACTCGGGGGATCTGACCTTCGAAGATCGCGAATCCGTGGATCCGGAATCAATGGATCTCACCGATATCGCGGCCCGGTACTGGACCCGCGGCCGGTTGCTGCTGGTGACGACCGGCTCGACCACCGCCGGGCTCGGCCTTCCGTTCGAGCGGGCGACGGTCACCGGGCCTGACGACCTCGACCTGCTCGACCGCGAGTCCTGTGATGCGGTCGTGGTCGACGGCCCGGCGCTCGGGGCGGACCGCGCCACCGGGGTGCTCGCGGTCGCGGCCCGGTGCCTGCGCCCCGGAGGCCACCTCGCGGTCGTACCCGCCGACCGCGGCGACGCCACCCAGCCACCGCTCCCGGCCGAGCTCGGCGTGCGCTGGGTCGGGATCGCACTGCTCGCCGACCGGCCGTGCGCACTGCTCCGCAAGGACGCCGGGGACACCGCAGACGCCGGGGACACCGCAGACGCCGGGGACACCACTGACGCTCCAGAAGACGTCGACGCCGACGTCCCGGGTCGGCTGGCCACGATGGCCAGCACGCTCGACCTCGCCGAGCGGACCCAGCGCGCCGGTCAGGACGCCGCGCTCGCCGACCGCGCCGACAGCGAGGCCGCCCTGCTGCGGCACCTGGCCAGGCTGACCGCCGACCTGGCCGCGGAGCAGGCATCCCGGTCCCGGCTGGAGCGCGACCACGCCGACCTCCAGCGCCGGTTCGAGGTCCTCGACCGCCAGCACCGAAGGCTCCGGTCGTCCAAGCTGGGCGCGCTCACCCTTCGCTACTGGCAGGCCCGCGGAGGGCTGCGCCGCCGTCTGCGCCGGACCTCCCGATGAAGCCGACCAGGACGTGGGTCCTGCTCGCGCTGCTCGGCTGGGCCGTCGCGGTCGCGGCGTACGCCCTGATCGCCGGGCCCTCGTCCGGCACCGTCGTGATCCTCGCCGCGCTCGGCCCACTCGTCGCCGGACTGGTTCAGAACCACCGCCAGCACCGCACCGTGCTCGCCCGGCTCGACCGGCAGAAGGCCCTGCTCGACCGGCAGACGGCGATCCTGGACAGTCACGCCCACCGGGCCGACCAGCGGGTCGCCCAGGTCGGCGAGCACGTCGAGGGACTGGCCGACCTCGCCGACCTCGGCCCCTCGATCGCCACCGACCTGGACGCGCTGCGGATGACGGTCGACGCCCTGCCGCACCGGGAGGAGTTCGACGCGAAGTTCCGGTCGGCGGCGGCCGACATCATCACCCGCACCCGCAAGGGCGTGGCGGTCGACCTGCTGCTCACGTTCCGGCAGCTGGAGGCGCTGCACAACCTGTACGCCCTGGGCGGTGTCGACCGTCCGATGCCGCCGACGCGCGGCTGGGCGTCCTCCCCGGACCTGCTGCTCCTGCTGGCCACCCTGGTCGAACGCGAGGAGCCGGGCTTGGTCGTGGAGTGCGGCAGTGGCACGTCGACGCTGTGGCTGGCCATGCTGCTGCGCCGGTTCGAGATCAAGGGCCGGGTGGTCTCCCTGGAACACCAGCAGTCGTTCGTGGAGTCGGCGTGGGCGACGGTGCTGCGGCACGACCTGGCGGAGTACGTCGAGGTGCGGTACGCGCCGCTGGAACCGGTCGAGATCGACGGTACGACCTACCAGTGGTACTCCCGCCAGGCGTGGGGCGAGCTGGACGGCATCAAGCTGCTGTTCGTCGACGGACCGCCCGGTGAGCTCGGCCCGCACGCGCGGTTCCCCGCGTTTCCGTTGCTGGTGGACAAGCTGAGCCCGGACGCCGTGGTCGTACTGGACGACCTGATCCGGCCGGACGAGCAGGAGGTGCTCCAACGCTGGCTGGCCGCCCGTCCCGACTACCACGCCGAGCGCGTGAGCCTGGAGAAGAACGCCGCGCTGCTGCGCCGGACGGGCGGGACACCCGGGGCGACCGCATCGGCACAGCTGCGGACGAGCTGACCCTGGGCGGTGTTCGAAACCCGACCCGGCCCCGGTCGCACCCGGTGCGGGCGCAGCCGTCAGGATGGTCTGCGTGAGTAGAGCCCACGAAGCCGGTGCCCTGCACGCCGGCGCCGGCCACCGTGGCCCGGCCTGGCTGGTGGCACCGGAGGACCCCAACGCGCTGACGCCGTCTCTGTGGCCGGCCAACGTGACGAAGGGCGCCAACGGTGTCCTGTCCGTCGCGGGTGTCGAGGTCACGAAACTGGCGGAGGAGTACGGCACCCCGGCCTACGTCGTGGACGAGGACGACTTCCGCGCGCGCTGCCGGGACTTCCGCGACGGCTTCGCCGGGTGGGACGTCTATTACGCCGGCAAGGCGTTCCTGTGCGCCGAGGTCGCCCGCTGGGTCGCCCAGGAGGGGCTTCGGCTGGACGTGTGCACCGGTGGTGAGCTGGCGGTCGCGCTGCGGGCGGGCTTCCCGGCCGACCGGATCGCCTTCCACGGCAACAACAAGTCCGAGTCCGAGCTCACCCGTGCCGTGGACGCCGGGGTGGCCCGGACCGTGGTCGACTCCCACGAGGAGATCAGCCGGCTGGCGAAGCTGGCCGCCGACCGCGGGGTGACCGCACCGGTCCTGGTCCGGGTGACCGTCGGCGTCGAGGCGCACACCCACGAGTACATCGCGACCGCGCACGAGGACCAGAAGTTCGGCTTCTCCCTGGCCGGTGGTGACGCCGCCGCGGCCGTCGACCGGGTGCTGGCCGAGCCGTCCCTGGAGCTGCGCGGCCTGCACTCCCACATCGGCTCGCAGATCTTCGACAGCGCGGGGTTCGAGATCGCCGCGCGCCGGGTGGTCGGGCTGCACGCGCAGGTCCGCGACCGGCACGGCGTCGACCTGCCCGAGCTCTGCCTGGGTGGGGGTTTCGGCATCGCCTACACCACCCAGGACGACCCGGAGTCGCCCGCCCAGCTGGCCGGCGAGCTGGCCGCGATCGTCGAGCACGAGTGCCACGGCTACGGCGTCGTCAAGCCGCGGTTGTCAGTGGAGCCGGGCCGCGCGATCGCCGGTCCCTCCGTCCTCACTCTCTACGAGGTCGGCACCGTCAAGCGGGTCGAGCTGGACGCCGGGGCGGTGCGCACCTACGTCGCGGTCGACGGCGGGATGAGCGACAACGTACGCACCGCGTTGTACGACGCGGACTTCTCCTGCACGCTGGCCTCCCGGCGTTCGTCCGCGCCGCCCGCCCTGAGCCGGGTGGTCGGCAAGCACTGCGAGTCCGGCGACATCGTCGTCAAGGACGAGTTTCTGCCCGCCGACGTCCAACCGGGCGACCTGGTGGCCGTGCCGGCGACCGGCGCCTACTGCCGCTCGCTGGCCAGCACCTACAACCACGTGCCGCGCTCGCCGGTGGTCGCGGTGCGGGCCGGCGAGGCCCGGGTGATCGTCCGGCGGGAGACCGAGGAAGATCTCATGCGGCTGGACGTGTGGTGACGGTCGTGACCGTCCGCTGAACGGCGTCTCGAATCCTGGACGCCGCGCGCAAGGATCTGCGGCGTCTTCGACACTGGACGGGCAGAACGCCGACAAGGGAGACGAGGGGCCGAAAACAGATGGTGGAGCAGTCCGCGGAGCAGCCGAAGCCGGACCGGCCCCTGAAGGTCGCCCTGCTGGGATGCGGAGTGGTCGGCAGCGAGGTCGTTCGCCTGCTCGTCGAGCACCAGGCCGACTTCGCCGCCCGGGTCGGCGCGCCACTGGAGCTGGCCGGGATCGCCGTACGCAGGGGTGGCCGGCACCGTGACGTACCCGTCGATCCGGCCCTGTTCACCACCGACGCGCACGCCCTGGTGCGGCGTACCGACATCGACCTCGTGGTCGAGGTGATCGGCGGCATCGAGCCGGCACGGTCGCTGATCCTCGCCGCGCTGGACAACGGTGCGTCCGTGGTCACCGCCAACAAGGCACTGCTCGCCGAGGACGGCGCGACGCTGTTCGCGGCCGCGGAGAAGCAGGGCGCCGACCTCTACTACGAGGCGTCCGTCGGCGGGGCGATCCCGCTGATCCGCCCGCTGCGGGAGTCCCTGGCCGGTGACCGGGTACGCCGGGTGCTCGGCATCGTCAACGGCACCACCAACTTCGTCCTGGACCGGATGGACACCGAGGGCACCAGCTTCGCCGAGGCGCTGGAGGAGGCGCAGGAGCTCGGCTACGCCGAGGCCGACCCGACCGCCGACGTGGAGGGCTTCGACGCCGCGGCCAAGGCCGCGATCCTCGCCAGCCTGGCGTTCCACACCCGGGTGCTCGGCTCCGACGTCCACCGCGAGGGCATCACTCAGGTCAGCTCGGTCGACGTGGAGAGCGCGCGGGCGATGAACTGCGTGGTCAAGCTGCTCGCCATCGCCGAGCTGGGCGCCGACGGCACCGGCGTGGGGGTGCGCGTACACCCCGCGATGATTCCGCGCGAGCACCCGCTGGCCAGCGTGCGCGGTGCGTACAACGCGGTGTTCGTGGAGAGCGCGGCCGCCGGGCAGCTGATGTTCTACGGCGCGGGGGCCGGTGGCTCGCCGACGGCCAGCGCGGTGCTCGGCGACCTGGTGACCGTGGCCCGCAACCGCGTGCAGGGTGTGCGCGGCGCGGCCGCGTCGACGTATGCCCAGCTCGAGGTGCACCCGATGGGGGAGACGCCGACGCGCTACCACATCTCCCTCGACGTGGACGACCGCGCGGGCGTGCTGGCCAGCGTCGCGAACGCGTTCTCCCGCCACGGCGTGTCGATCCAGACCGTACGCCAGGAAGGCCGCGGCGCCGACGCCCAGCTCGTGGTGGTCACCCACCAGGCTCCCGACCGTGCCCTCACCGCTACGGTCGAGGAACTCGAGGACCTGGACAGCGTGCGCGACGTCACCAGCGTCATGCGGGTGGAGGGGCTCGGCGACCGGTGACGAACCAGTCCCGAACAGCAGGTCTTCCAGCAGGTCTTCCAGCAGGTCATCGAACAGAAGGCGTGGTGGTTACGGTGCCTCGGCCCTGGCGAGGTGTCATCGAGGAGTACCGCTCCTGGCTTCCGGTGGGTCCGGACACGCCGGTGGTCACCCTCGGCGAAGGGGGTACGCCGCTGGTCCCGTCGGCGTGGCTGGCCGAGGTCACCGGCTGCGAGGTGTGGATCAAGGTCGAGGGAAACAACCCGACCGGCTCCTTCAAGGACCGCGGCATGACGGTCGCGGTGTCCAAGGCCGCCGAGGCCGGGGTGAAGATGGTGGTCTGCGCCTCCACCGGCAACACCAGCGCCTCGGCCGCGGCGTACGCCTCGCGGGCCGGCCTGCAACCGGTCGTGCTGGTGCCGGAGGGCCGGATCGCGCAGGGCAAGCTGGCCCAGGCCATCGTGCACGGCGCCCGCCTGCTGCAGGTGCGCGGCAACTTCGACGACTGCCTGCGGCTCGCCCGCGGTCTCGCCGAGGAGTACCCCGTCGTCCTGGTCAACTCCGCCAACGAGGACAACTACCGGCTGGCCGGGCAGAAGACCGCGGCGTTCGAGGTGGTGGACGTCCTCGGCGACGCGCCCGACCTGCATCTGCTGCCGGTGGGCAACGCCGGGAACGTCACCGCCTACTGGGCGGGTTACCAGGAGTACGCCGCGGCCGGGAACGCCACCCGGCTGCCGCGGATGTGGGGGTTCCAGGCGGCCGGCGCCGCCCCGATCGTCGCCGGCGAGCCGGTCGAGGACCCGGAGACGGTGGCCACCGCGATCCGGGTCGGCCGACCCGCCCGCTGGACCCAGGCGGTCGCCGCCCGGGACGAGTCCGGCGGCCGGATCGACGCCGTACCCGACGAGGAGATCCTCGCCGCGCAGTCCAAACTCGCCGCCCGCGAGGGCATCTTCGTCGAGCCGGCCTCCGCGGTCGGCGTGGCGGGGCTGCTGCGCGCGCATGCCGACGGGCTGGTCGACCCCGGGCAGCGGATCGTGATCACGGTGACCGGGCACGGTCTGAAGGACGTCGACACCGCGCTGACGGCGGCCGGAGACCTGGTCAAGCTCGTCGTGCCCCCGGACCCCGAGGCCACCGCGCGGGCGCTGGAGCTGCGCTGACCGGGCGGGAAACCGGTGGGAAACCCTTGGGCGACGACTGGCACGCCGAGCAGGCAGCCGGACGGGACGTCCGTAGAGGAGGCGAGGCGCTGATGGGCGCGCCGACGTTCGTGTCCGGGCGGGTTCGCGTCCGGGTGCCCGCGACCAGCGCCAACCTCGGGCCGGGCTTCGACGCGCTCGGCCTCGCGCTCGGCCTGTACGACGAGGTGGAGGCCGCGGTCGCCCCCGGCGGTCTCACGGTCACGGTCAGCGGCGAGGGTGCCGGTGAGGTCCCGACCGACGAGACCCATCTGGTCGTACGTGCCCTGCGGGCGACCCTGGACCGGCTCGGCGGCCAGCCGGCCGGGCTCACTCTGTCGTGCACCAACCGCGTCCCGCACGGTCGCGGGCTGGGCTCCTCGGCGGCCGCGATCGTGGCCGGCGTACTTGCCGGGCGCGCCCTGGCCGAGTCCGGCGAGGTCGCGATGGACGACCGCGAGGCGCTGGCGCTGGCGACCGAACTCGAAGGTCATCCGGACAATGTCGCCGCCTGCCTGCGTGGCGGCTTGACGATCGCGTGGATGACGGATTCGAACATACCGGGCAACTCTGGGCAGTCGGCTGTGCAGTCGGCCGGGCGAGCGGTACGCCTCGAACCCGCGCGGGTGCAGCCGGTGGTGTTCGTACCCCGCACCGAGCTGTCGACCAGGACCGCCCGCGGGCTGCTGCCCGAGGTCGTCCCGCACGCGGACGCGGCCGCCAACGCCGGCCGGGCCGCGCTGCTCGTGGCCGCGCTCACCGGAACTCCCGGCGCCGCCGGCGTCCCCGGCGCGCCGCTCGCGGATGAGGTCGACCTGGCTCTGCTGCTGACCGCGACCGAGGACCGGCTGCACCAGGACTACCGGACACCGGCAATGCCAGAGTCCGCTCAACTGGTCGCTGACCTGCGAAAACGCGGCCACCCCGCGGTGATCTCCGGCGCCGGGCCGACGGTGCTGGCGTTCAGCCGGCCCGGCGGTGAGGAGGAGCTGCGGACCGATGTGCCCGACGGCTGGGCCGTGCACGTGCTCCCGGTGGATCGGGCAGGTGCGCGGGTGACCCGGGCCGAGAGCGGGGAATGAGAACGCCGGGAGGGATGTTCACAGGGGGGAGCAGCCAGAACCAAGAGATTCTGTTAGGCTCCGTGACGAGCCCGAGCCCATGTTATGGCTTGGCGCCATCTCGCCACGATTCCGGGAAGCGTTTCTTCGCTGTCAACAGTTTCTGTGGCGTCCCCTCTGTGGTTTTGTGCACTGTTTGTGCGGACAAAGGCACAGCCGGCGGACCCGGAGTCGTCGAGAAGATCCACCTCGTGCGCACAGCGCGCGAACTCCACCAGGGAGGACCCGGCATTCGCCGGCAATCGACAGGTTGGCACGCGATCACCACGGCCGACATCACGCGTGGGAAGGACCTCACGTGACCGAAACCACTGATCTCACCACCTCGCAGGCTCCCGACACCGATGTCTCCGGCGCGCCGTCCCAGGAGGACGGAACGACCAGGACGCGGCGTCGCGCGAGTGGCCTGTCGGGGATGGTGCTCGCCGAGCTGCAGCAGGTCGCGCAAGGCCTCGGTATCACCGGGACCGCGCGGATGCGGAAGTCCCAGCTGATCGACGCCATCAAGGCGGCGCAGGCCGGCGGCTCTTCGACACCTGCCGGTTCGGACGAGTCTGCCGCGCGGCCCGCGGCCAAGCGGGCTGCCCGTGCCAGAGGGCGTGGCGAGCAGACCCAGATCGACATCGCCGGCGGGGACACCCCGGCCGGTGACACCACCGCGGCTGGACAGGACTCCCAGCCCGACCCCACGGCCAACGGCCACGGGCAGCGCCGCCGGACTCGTACCCAGGTGGCGGCGAGCGAGCAGCAGTCCGCCGGCGCGACCTCCGAGCGGGTAGGCGACGAACGGAAGACCGACCGCGACGGCGGCGAGTCCAACCGCGAGTCCAACCGCGACCGGGACAGCAACCGGGACAACCGGCGCGACGCGGGACGTGAGTCCGGCCGCGACGCCGGTCAGGAAACCGGCCGCGACGGCCGTGACTCCAGCCGCGACAACAACCGCGACCGGGACAACCGCGACCGGGACAACCGCGAGTCCCGCGACAACCGTGAGGGTGACCGGGAAGGTGGTCGCGGCAACCGCGACGGCCGCGACAACAACCGCGACCGGGACAACCGCGACAACAACCGCGACAACAACCGGGACTCCAACCGCGACGGCGGGCGGAACAACCGCAACGACGACGACGAGGACGGCGGCGGCCGGCGTCGGCGGCGGCGTTCGCGCGACCGGTTCCGCGACCGTGACGGTGGCGGTGGTGGTGGCCGTGACGGCGGTGGTCGCGACCGTGACCGCGACGGCGGCCGGCGTGGTGGCCGGGACCGGTTCGACCCGGAGCCGCAGCTGTCCGAGGACGACGTACTCATCCCGGTCGCGGGCATACTGGACGTCCTCGACAACTACGCGTTCGTCCGCACCAGCGGCTTCCTGCCGGGCCCGAACGACGTCTACGTCTCGCTGGCCATGGTCAAGAAGTTCGGCCTGCGCAAGGGCGACGCCATCATCGGCGCCATCCGCCAGCCCCGCGAGGGCGAGCGGCGGGAGAAGTTCAACCCGCTGATCCGGGTGGACACGGTGAACGGCGCGGACCCCGAGCTGTCCAAGCAGCGGCCGGAGTTCGGCAAGCTCACGCCGCTGTACCCGCAGGAGCGGCTGCGGCTCGAGGTGGACGCCAACAACCCGACGACCCGGATCATGGATCTGGTCACGCCGATCGGCAAGGGGCAGCGCGGTCTGATCGTCTCCCCGCCGAAGGCCGGTAAGACGCTGATCCTGCAGGCGATCGCCAACGCGATCACCGCGAACAACCCCGAGGCCCACCTCATGGTCGTGCTCGTCGACGAGCGGCCCGAGGAAGTCACCGACATGCAGCGGACGGTCAAGGGTGAGGTCATCGCCTCGACCTTCGACCGCCCCGCCGACGACCACACCACGGTCGCCGAACTCGCGATCGAGCGGGCCAAGCGCCTGGTCGAGCTCGGCCACGACGTGGTGGTCCTGCTGGACTCGATCACCCGCCTGGGCCGGGCGTACAACATCGCGGCCCCGGCAAGTGGGCGGATCCTGTCCGGTGGTGTGGACTCCAGCGCGTTGTACCCGCCCAAGCGGTTCTTCGGCGCGGCCCGCAACATCGAGAACGGCGGCTCGCTGACGATTCTCGCGACCGCCCTGATCGAGACCGGCTCGAAGATGGATGAGGTCATCTTCGAGGAGTTCAAGGGCACCGGCAACATGGAGCTGCGGCTGCGGCGGGAGTTCTCCGAGAAGCGCATCTTCCCGGCGATCGACGTGGTGGCCTCCGGCACCCGGCGCGAGGAACTCCTCATGGGCAAGGAGGAGCTCGGGATCGTCTGGAAGCTCCGCCGGGTCCTGTCCGGGCTCGACGGGCAGCAGGCACTCGAACTCGTCCTGGAGAAGCTGCGGCAGACCCGGAGCAACGTCGAGTTCCTGATGCAGATCAACAAGACGATGCCGACGGCGCCGTCCTCCTCCCGCGACCGGCGCGACGAGGACTGACCCCGACCCAGCTCGTCCGGCCAGTCCGGGCCGATCCGGCCCGGTCCGGCTTTGAAGACCGAGGCTCCGCCCGCTCTCCCCACCCGGGAATGCGGGCGGGGCCGGGTCGGTTGAGCAGTCGTGGCGCCCAGATGGCACACTGATTCGCCGGCTCCGGTTCACGTCCCGCCCCAAGGTGTGACGACCCGGCGCCCCCGAGAGCGGAGGAAAGCCGTGAAGCCTGACATCCACCCCCAGTACCGCGAGACGTCCGTGACCTGCACGTGTGGCAACGAGTTCACCACGCGCAGCACGTCGACCTCCGGCAGCATTCACACCGACGTGTGCTCCAACTGCCACCCCTTCTACACCGGCAAGCAGAAGCTGCTCGACACCGGTGGCCGGGTGGCCCGGTTCGAGAAGCGTTACGCGCAGGCCCAGGGCAAGAAGAGCAAGTAGCGAGCGTTCAGCGCCGGCCGGCGGACCTTTCGGGGTCCGCATGGCCGGCGCTGTTTGCGTCCGTACGACCAAACTCCGTCCGCTCCACCCCCTGAGGAGGCCCAGGTGTTCGAATCCGTCGAATCGCTGCTCGCCGAGCACGCCGACCTCGAGCGCCGCCTCGCCGACCCCGCGATCCACGCCGACCAGGCCGCCGCGCGCAAGGTCGGCCGGCGCTACGCCGAGCTGGGCCGGGTCGTGGCCGCGCACACCGCCTGGCGGCAGCTGGTCGACGACGCGACGGCCGCCCGGGAGCTCGCGGGAGAGGACCCCGGCTTCGCCGAGGAGGCCGAACGCCTGGCCGGTGAGGAGGAGGCGGCGGCAGAGCGCCTGCGGCTGCTGTTGCTGCCTCGCGACCCCCACGAGGACAAGAACGTCCTGCTGGAGATCAAGGCCGGTGAGGGCGGTGCGGAGTCCGCGCTGTTCGCCGGCGACCTGGTGCGGATGTACCTCCGCTACGCCGAACGCCACGGCTGGAAGACCGAGACCCTCGACGTGGCCGAGTCCGACCTGGGCGGTGTCAAGAACCTCACCCTGGCGGTGAAGGGACGCAACACCGCCGAGCAGGGGGAGACGCCGTACGCCCGGCTGAAGTTCGAGGGTGGCGTCCACCGGGTGCAGCGAGTGCCCGTCACCGAGTCCCAGGGCCGCATCCACACCTCCGCGGCGGGGGTCCTGGTGCTGCCCGAGGCCGAGGACGTCGACGTGGAGCTTGAGGAGAAGGACCTGCGCGTCGACGTGTTCCGTTCCTCCGGGCCGGGCGGGCAGAGCGTCAACACCACCGACTCCGCCGTCCGGATCACCCACGTGCCCACCGGGATCGTGGTCTCCTGCCAGAACGAGAAGAGCCAGCTGCAGAACAAGGAGCAGGCCCTGCGCATCCTGCGGTCCCGGCTGCTGGCCGTCGCCCAGGAGGCCGCCGACCAGGAGGCCGCCGCCACCCGCCGCAGCCAGGTCCGCACCGTCGACCGGTCCGAGCGGGTCCGTACGTACAACTTCCCGCAGAACCGCATCACCGACCACCGGGTCGGCTACACCGCTTACAACCTCGACCACGTGCTCGACGGCGAGCTCGACGGGGTGATCGCCGCACTGCTGGAGTCCGACCAGCGCGAGCGCCTCGGCGCGCTGGAGAGCCAGGCCGGCTGAGCCAGTTGCCGACGACCCGGGAACCGAGCCTTTGATGACCACCGTACGAACGGTTCTGGAGCCCGCGGCCCGCCGCCTCGCCGAGGCCGGGGTCGCCTCGCCGCGGCACGACGCGGAGGCACTGCTCGCCCACCTGCTGGGGGTGCCGAGGACCCAACTGGCGTGGACGTCGGCCGACCTCGGCCCGGACCAGGAACGCCGGTACGCCGAGCTCGTCGGCCGCCGCGCGAACCGCGAGCCACTGCAGCACCTCACCGGCACCGCGCCGTTCCGCCACCTGGAGCTCCAGGTGGGGCCGGGCGTCTTCGTCCCCCGGCCGGAGACCGAGGTGGTGGTCGACTGGGCGATCGGCGCCCTGGCCGAACTCGCTCGGGGCCCGGTTGACGCGCCGTTGGTGGTCGACCTGTGCACCGGCTCCGGTGCGATCGCCGGTTCGATCGCGGGGGAGATGCCCGGGACGCGGGTGTACGCGGTCGAGCTCGACCCGGACGCGCACGCCTGGGCCGAACGCAACCTCGCCGGCACCGACGTCACGCTGGTCCACGGCGACGCGGCCACGGCGTTCCCCGACCTCGACGGCACGGTCGACCTGGTGATCGCCAACCCGCCGTACATCCCGCTGGAGGCGTACGAGTCGGTGGAGCAGGAGGTACGCGACCACGACCCCGCGCTGGCGCTGTGGTCGGGGCCGGACGGCCTGGACGCCATCGCGATGGTGGAGCGGGCGGCCGCGCGGCTGCTGCGAACCGGCGGGGCCGCGGTCGTCGAACACGCCGACGTGCAGGGGGAGAGCGCGCCCGCGGTGTTCGCCGGAACCGGTCGTTGGGACCGCGTACGCGACCACCTCGACCTGGCCGGCCGGCACCGGTTCGTCACCGCGTGGCGGGTCGCTCACTGACAGCCACCCGTCGGCCACGGGGATATCGGCCGGCGCACTGCCCGACGCCCCGGCGGCTGCCCGGTGGGTTCCGACCTCGGCATGGCACGATGAGCGACTGTGAGCGAACGCTATACCTGCGCTGATCGGGACGAACGCACGATCGGGTTGGAGATCGCCGCCTCCGCCATCCGGGCCGGCGACCTCGTGGTGCTGCCCACCGACACCGTCTACGGCATCGCCGCCGACGCGTTCGTGCCGGCGGCGGTCGACGACCTGCTGGCCGCCAAGGGCCGCGGCCACTCGATGCCGCCGCCGGTGCTGGTCGGCTCGGTGGCCACCCTCGACGGCATCGCCACCGACATCCCCGACGCCGGCCGGGCGCTGGTCAAGGAGTTCTGGCCGGGCGCCCTCACCATCATCTGCCGCCAGCAGCCCAGTCTGGTGTGGAACATCGGCGAGACCGGTGAGACGGTCGCGGTGCGGATGCCCGACGAGGAGATCTCGCTGGCGTTGCTGGAAAAGACCGGGCCGCTCGCGGTGAGCAGCGCCAACAAGTCCGGTGTTCCCGCGGCGACCACCTGTGACGACGCCGAGGAGCAGCTCGGCGACGCGGTGTCGGTCTACCTCGACGGCGGCCCGACCCCGGGTGCGGAGCCGTCCACCATCGTCGACCTGACCGGCGGAACGCCGCGGATCCTGCGGGCCGGGGCGATCTCCGTGGCCCGGCTGCGCGCGGTGGTCCCCGAGATCGAGGACCTCGACTGATGGGCGACACGTTCGCGATCCTGTACGTCTGCACCGGCAACATGTGCCGGTCGCCGATGGCCGAGCGCCTCACCAGGGCGGCGCTCGCGGCCCGGCTCGGACCGGACGCGGACCGTTTCACCGTGTACAGCGCGGGCACCGGCACCGTCGACGGCCGGGCGATGACCGCCGAGGCGGCCGCGCAGGTCAAGGCGTACGCCGCCGACCCCACCGGGTTCGTCTCCGCCTCGCTCACCGAGTCCCACGTGGGCGCCGCCGACCTGGTGCTGGCCGCCACCCGGGCCCACCGCAGCGACGTGGTGACCCTGGACCCGGGCGCGTTGCGGCGTACGTTCACCATCACCGAGTTCGCCCGGCTCGCCGCGGCCCTGACCGGCCGGGCGCCCGCGGGTCAGGCCCTCCAGGGCACCCCGTCGGAGCTGCCCGCCGAGCCGGTCGAGCGCGCGCGGGCGCTGGTCGCGGCGGCCGCCCGAGCGCGGGGGAGCGTGCGCCCCGAGCGGCGCGACGACGACGACATCCCCGACCCCATCGGGCAGTCGTCGGAGGTGTACGAACACGTCGGCGCGATCATCGCCGAGGCGGTCGGGGTGTCGGTCACCGCGCTGGCCGGCTCGTAGGGCGGCCGCGTGCGCGAATACCTGCTCGTCCTCCTCGTCGCCGCCGGCACGACCTACCTACTCGGTGGGCTCGCCCGGCGCTTCGCGACGCGGATCGGCGCGGTCCGGGAGATCCGCGACCGGGACATCAACTCGGTCCCGATCCCGCGGCTGGGCGGGCTGGCGGTGCTCGGCGGGGTGCTGGCGGCGTTCGTGGTCTCCACCCATCTGCCGTTCCTGGGCCTGTTGCCGGAGTTGCGCGGAGATGTCTGGGCCCTGCTGCTGGCGGGTTTCGTGATCGCGGTGGTCGGCGCGGTCGACAACGTGGTCGACCTGGACCCGATCACCAAGCTGGCCGGCCAGGTCGTAGCAGCGGGGATCCTGGTGGTGTCCGGCATCCAGCTGAACTGGCTGCCGCTGCCCGACGGCACCACGCTGTCGCTGTCGCCGGCACAGAGCGCGATCGTGTCCGCGGTGGTGATCGTGGGGATGGCCAACGCCGTCAACTTCGTGGACGGCCTGGACGGGCTGGCCGCCGGGGTGGTGTGCGTCGGCGCCGCCGCGTTCTTCACCTACTCCTACGGCCTCACGGTGGGTTTGTCCCTCAACCGCGCGACGACCGCGACCCTGGTCACCGTGGTGGTCGCGGGCGCGTGTCTGGGCTTCCTGCCGCACAACTTCTTCCCGGCCCGGGTGTTCCTCGGTGACTCCGGCGCCTACCTGCTGGGCCTGATGCTGGCCGCCTCGACGATCAGCCTGACCGGCTGGTTGGACCCGAGCGTCACCGCGGCCACCAACGTACGGCAGAGCCTGCTTCCGGCCCTGCTGCCGCTGATCCTGCCGATCGCGGTGATGGCGCTGCCGTTCATCGACCTGCTACTGGCGGTGGTCCGGCGTACCCGCGCGGGCCGGTCACCCTTCGACGCCGACCTGAAGCACCTGCACCACCGGCTGCACCTGGAGCTCGGGCACTCCCATCCGGGTGCGGTGCTGGTGATGTACCTCTGGGCCGGCGTGCTGTCGTTCGGGGTGGTCGCCATCGGCCTGTGGACCAGCTGGGTCACCGCCGCCGTGGTGGGCGCGGTGGTCGTGGTGGCTATCCTGTGTACGGCCGTCCTGCCCCGGCGTCGTAAGCTGCCACATCCGCTGCGATCCGGGTGATCCCCGGCCGACCGAGGCGGGTCCGGACGATGACCGGGACCGGATCCGGCCGGGGCGCGACGCGCGGTCCACGGGCGAGGATTCGAGACTTGCCCGGAGCTTGTGCTAAGTTTCACAAACCTTGATGGACTTCTCCCGAGGACGGCCGCCGACATGACGACCGACAGAGTGACCCCCCTGCTGCGCGGTGCGCTGCTCCCGACCCTGGTGGTCGCGGTGCTCGTCGTCGCGGTGAGCACCGTGGTCGCCGGAAGTCGCGGCCTGGTCGGTGCCTCTGTCGGCGCGGCCGTGGTCCTCGTCTTCTCCGGTGTCGGACTCCTCGCCATGCGCGCGGTACGCACGATGTATCCCGAAGTGGTCCTGCTCGTCGCGGTGGGCAGCTACTTCGTCCGGGTAATGATCTTCGGCGGCCTGCTCGCCATTCTCGGCACGGTCGACGGGATCGACGACGTGCTCAACCGCACCGCGACCGCGCTCGCCGTCCTGGTCTGCGTGGCCACCTGGCTGGCCGGTGAGTTGCGGGCGTTCGTCCGCATGCGGCAGCCGATCTACGACTTCGACGACCGCCCCAGCGCTTCCAGCGGCGCCGGCACCTCCGGCGGTGGATCATGACCGCCCCGAGGACCTGCCGGTGGGCACCGGTCACGGGCCGGATGGCTGCACCGTCGGCATTACCTTCCCTTTACCCCGCTGGGGCCGATGGCCTCGTTGACTGCTACCGTTCGGTGCGCGATGAGGCAGAACGAGCCGCCCCCGCACCGCGGGCAGGATCCCTGGGGTGCCTTCGGCTACCTGGTGGCCGGAGTGGGGCTCTACGGCGGACTCGGCTGGCTCGGCGACCACTACTTCCGAACCTCCTTCCTGGTGCCCGTGGGAATTCTGGTCGGTCTTGCGCTCGCGCTGTACCTCGTCTTCAAGCGGTACGGCCACAGCGAGCCCAAGGACGACCAGTGATCCCCGCCACCATCACTCGACCAGTACGACCAGTACGAGAGGAGAGCGTGTGAGCGCGATGATCCTCGCTGCGGACGGGGGCTTCACGCCACCAGGGCCGGGCGTCTTCGACCTGCCGCCCTACGTCGCCGGCGTCACCAAGCCGATGACGTTGCTGGTGCTGGCCGCGGTGATCGTCGGGGTCTTCTTCGTCATGTCGGCGCGCCGGGCGGCCATGGTGCCGGACCGGATGCAGTACGGCGGCGAGATGGCCTACGGCTTCGTCCGCAACTCGATCGCGCGCGACGTGATCGGGTCGCACGACTTCATGAGGTTCGTGCCCTACCTCGTGACGTTGTTCTTCTTCATCCTGGTCAACAACGTCTTCGGGATCTTCCCGTTCCTGCAGTTCCCGACGTTCTCCCACATCGGGTTCGTCTACCCGCTGGCGCTGATCAGCTGGGTCGTCTACAACGTGGTGGGGATCAAGAAGAAGGGCTTCGCCGGCTACCTCAAGCACCAGACGGTGCCCTCGGGGGTCAGTCCGGTGATGCTGATCCTGCTGGTCCCGCTGGAGTTCATCTCCAACATCATCGTCCGGCCGATCACGTTGTCGCTGCGGCTGTTCGCCAACATGTTCGCCGGCCACCTCGTGCTGATCCTGTTCGCGATCGGCGGCGAGTACCTCCTGCTCCACTCCGACGTGCTGTTCTTCAAGCCCGTCGGTGTGGTGTCGCTGCTCCTGGACATCGTGCTCTTCTTCCTCGAGCTCCTGGTCCAGGTGCTGCAGGCCTACATCTTCACGCTCCTTACGGCCAACTACATCTCCGGCGCGCTCGCCGAAGAGCACTGATCTGTTCCACCCGTTCCACCTGCTCCACCCAGTCAGATCCGCACCGAACGACCGAAGTAACCAAGGAAAGGACCGGCCCCATGAGAGGCTCGCTCGCCATCATCGGCTACGGCCTGTCGGCCATCGGCCCCGGCGTAGGCATCGGCCTGATCTTCGCGGCGTACATCAACGGTGTCGCCCGCCAGCCCGAGGCGCAGGCGCGCCTGCAGACGATCGCGATTCTGGGGTTCGGCCTGGCCGAGGCACTCGCGATCATCGGTATCGCGCTCGCCTTCGTGTTTGCCAGCTGACCACGCGCAAGGGGCACTAGCCATGACATCGATCCTCGCCGCGGAGGAGACGGTAAACCCGCTCATTCCGCACCCGATCGAGATCATCATGAGCCTGATCGTCTTCGGGCTGCTGTTCTACGTCGTCCGTACGTGGGTGGCGCCGAAGTTCGAGAAGGCGTTCGCCGAGCGCGCAGAGGCCATCGAGGGTGGGCTCAAGCGGGCCGAGGAGACGCAGGCCAAGGCCAAGGCTGCCCTCGAGCAGTACCAGCAGCAGCTGGCCGAAGCTCGGCACGAGGCGTCCCGCATCCGCGAGGAAGCCAAGGAGCAGGGCGCCGCGATCGTGGCGGAGATGCGGGAGCAGGCTCAGGCCGAGGCCCAGCGGATCGTCACGCAGGCGCACACCCAGCTCGAGGCGGAGCGGCAGCAGACGCTGCTGCAGCTGCGCAGCGAGATCGGTGACCTGTCCACCCAGCTCGCCGGCCGGATCGTCGGTGAGGCGCTCGAGGACGAGGGCCGCCAGCGGCGCATCGTCGAACGCTTCATCACCGAGCTGGAGCAGCAGCCCGTCGGAGACGCACGATGACGGACTTCCACGGCACCTCGCGAGAGGCGGTGGCGACCCTGCGGCAGCGGGTGCGGGGCGTCCCCGGCACGCCTGGGGAGCTCCTCGAGACCGGGCGGCAGCTGTTCTCCGTCGTCCGGCTGCTGGACGCCCAGCCGGCGTTGCGGCGGGCCCTCACCGACCCCACCCGGACCCCGGACGACCGGGCCGCGCTCGCCGGCAACCTGCTGGGCGCGCGGGTCGGTGCCCAGGCGCTGGACCTCGTGACCGCCGCGGTCCGCCTTTCCTGGCCGCGGCCGCGGCTGCTCACCGACGCCGTGGAAGAGGTCGGTGCGCTGGTGCTGGTGCGGGCGTCGCAGGAGGAGGGACGCCTCGACGACCTCGAGGACGCTCTGTTCCGCTTCGCCCGGCTGGTGGAGCGGGAGAACGCTCTGCAGCTGGCGCTGACCGACCGGGGAATCCCGGCGGACAACCGGGCGGCCCTGGTCCGCGAGCTGCTCGCGGGGAAGGCGCCCGAGGGGGCCGTACCCTTGGTGGAGCAGGCCGTGGTGGCCCCTCGGGGGCTGTCGGTCACCGAGGCACTCGACACCTACGCCAAACTCGCCGCCGCTTGGCGGGAACGGCTGGTGGCCACCGTCCGTACGGCGACACCGCTGGGTGCCGCCGAGCAGGATCGGCTGGCGGGCGCGCTGCGCCGTCAGTACGGCCACGACGTACACCTCAACATCCTGGTAGACCCCGGGGTTCTCGGCGGCTTGCGCGTCGAGCTGGGCGCCGAGGTCATCGACGGCACGATCGCCAGTCGGCTGGATGACGCGCGGCGCCGGTTGACCGGCTGACCGCCCCGCACACACCTGAGATTGCCGAGAGAGCAGGGACCACGAAGATGTCGGAGCTGACGATTCGCCCGGAGGAGATCCGGGAAGCGCTGGACCGTTTCGTCTCGAGCTACCAGCCCGCCGAGCTGGCCACCGAAGAGGTCGGCAAGGTTGTCGACGCCGGTGACGGCATCGCGCACATCGAGGGCCTGCCGTCCGCGATGGCCAACGAGCTGCTGGAGTTCGAGAACGGCACGCTGGGGATGGCGCTGAACCTCGACGTCCGCGATATCGGTGCGGTCGTCCTCGGTGAGTTCACCGGGATCGAGGAGGGCCAGACGGTCCGCCGTACCGGCCAGGTGCTGTCGGTGCCGGTGGGCGAGGGCTACCTCGGCCGCGTGGTGGACGCGCTCGGCAAGCCGATCGACGGCCTGGGCGAGATCACCGGAGTGGAGGGCAACCGCGCGCTGGAGCTGCAGGCTCCCGGCGTGATGGCGCGCCAGCCGGTGAAGGAGCCGTTGCAGACCGGCATCAAGGCGGTCGACGCGATGATCCCGATCGGCCGCGGCCAGCGCGAGCTGCTGATCGGTGACCGCAAGACCGGCAAGACGACGGTCGCGGTGGACACGATCATCAACCAGAAGGCCAACTGGGACAGCGGCGACCCGACCAAGCAGGTCCGCTGTATCTACGTCGCGATCGGCCAGAAGGGCACCACGATCGCGGAGGTCAAGCGCACGCTGGAGGAGTCCGGCGCGATGGACTACACCACCATCGTCGCGGCACCCGCCTCCGAGCCCGCGGGCTTCAAGTACATCGCCCCCTACACCGGTTCGGCCATCGGCCAGCACTGGATGTACGGCGGCAAGCACGTCCTGATCGTCTTCGACGACCTGTCCAAGCAGGCCGAGGCCTACCGCGCGATGTCGCTGCTGCTGCGCCGCCCGCCGGGCCGCGAGGCCTACCCCGGCGACGTGTTCTACCTGCACAGCCGGCTGCTGGAGCGGTGCGCGAAGCTGTCGAAGGAGCTCGGCAGCGGTTCGATGACCGGCTTCCCGGTGATCGAGACCAAGGCCAACGACATCTCGGCGTACATCCCGACCAACGTGATCTCCATCACCGACGGTCAGATCTTCTTCCAGTCCGACCTGTTCAACGCCAACCAGCGCCCGGCGGTCGACGTCGGCCAGTCGGTGTCCCGGGTCGGTACGTCCGCGCAGACGAAGGCGATGAGGGCGGTCGCGGGCCAGCTCAAGCTGGACCTCGCGCAGTACCGCGAGATGCAGGCGTTCGCGATGTTCGCCTCCGACCTCGACGCCGCCTCCCGTCGCCAGCTCGAGCGCGGCCAGCGGCTGACCGAGCTGCTCAAGCAGCCGCAGTCCTCGCCGTACCCCGTCGAGGACCAGGTGGTCTCGATCTGGCTCGGCACCACCGGCAAGCTCGACGACGTTCCGGTCGACGACGTGCGCCGGTTCGAGGGCGAGTTCCTCGACTTCCTGCGGCGTGACCGGTCCGGCATCCTGAACGGCATCCGGGAGACGCTGCAGTTCAACGACGACACGGTGAACGCGCTGGAAGAGGCGGTCACCGACTTCAAGCAGACCTTCGAGACCTCCGACGGCCAGCTGCTCAAGCCGGGCCGCGGAAGAGGTCGAGGCGCTGGAAGAGGAGAGCGTCGAGCAGGAGAAGATCGTCCGGCAGAAGCGGGGCTGAGCCATGGCAGGCAAGATCCGCATCTATCGTCAGCGCATCCGTGCGGTGACGACGATCAAGAAGAGCACCCGGGCGATGGAGCTGGTCGCCGCGTCCCGCATCCGCCGTGCGCAGGAGCGCTCGCGGGCGGCCACGCCGTACGCCCGGGAGCTCACCCGCGCCGTGTCCGCGCTGGCGACGTTCTCCCACGTCGACCACCCGATCACCACCGAGCGGGAGAACCCGCGCCGGGCAGCCGTGCTGGTCATCTCCAGCGACCGCGGCCTGGCCGGTGCGTACTCCTCCAGCGTGTTACGGGAGGGCGAGCGGCTCGGCGAGCTGCTGCGCGGCGAGGGCAAGGAAGTCGTTCCGTACCTCTGCGGCCGCAAGGCGGCGGCGTACTACCGCTTCCGCAACCGGGAGGTGGCCGGGCAGTGGACCGGATTCTCCGACGGCCCGAGCTACGACGACGCCCGCACGGTCGGCCAGGAGCTGACCAAGGCGTTCCTCGCCGGCTCCGACGAGGGCGGGGTGGACGAGATCCACATCGTCTACACCCAGTTCGTCAGCATGATGACCCAGCGGCCCGAGGTCATCCGGCTGATGCCGCTGGAGGTCGTCGAGGGCGAGGAGCCCCCGGCGGAGGAGGACGTGCTGCCGCTGTACGAGTTCGAGCCCTCGGCCGCCGAGGTGCTGGACGCGTTGCTGCCGCGCTACGTCGACAACCGCATCTACCACTGCATGCTGCAGGCGGCGGCCAGTGAGCTCGCGGCCCGCCAGCGTGCGATGAAGTCGGCCACCGACAACGCGGAGGAGCTGATCCGTACGCTCACCCGCGAAGCAAACCAGGCCCGCCAGGCCGAGATCACCCAAGAAATCAGCGAGATCGTCGGTGGTGCGAGTGCGCTCGCCGAGACAAGCGCTGGGGAGTGAGTGAGAGAGATGACTGCCACGATTGGCGAGAACACCGCCGAGAAGTCGGCTGCCGGCGTCGGCCGTGTCGCACGCGTGATCGGCACGGTCGTCGACATCGAGTTCCCCGCCGGCTCGATCCCCGAGATCTACAACGCGCTGAAGACCGAGATCACCCTCGGCGACCAGCGCCAGACCCTGACCTTCGAGGTGCAGCAGCACCTGGGCGAGAACATCGTCCGGGCGATCTCGCTGCAGCCGACCGACGGTCTGGTGCGCGGCCAGGAGGTGCGCGACACCGGCGGCCAGATCACGGTGCCGGTCGGCGACGTGGCCAAGGGGCACGTCTGGAACGTCGCCGGTGAGTGCCTGAACGCCGAGGAGGGCGAGGAGCTCGAGATCACCGAGCGCTGGCCGATCCACCGGCAGGCCCCGCCGTTCGACCAGCTCGAGGGCAAGACCGAGATGCTCGTCACCGGCATCAAGGTGATCGACCTGCTCACGCCGTACGTCCAGGGCGGAAAGATCGGCCTGTTCGGTGGCGCGGGCGTGGGCAAGACGGTGCTCATCCAGGAGATGATCATCCGGGTCGCCCGCAACTTCGGTGGCACCTCCGTCTTCGCGGGCGTCGGTGAGCGCACCCGTGAGGGCAACGACCTCATCCTCGAGTTCGACGAGAGTGGCGTCATCAAGGACACCGCGCTCGTCTACGGCCAGATGGACGAGCCGCCGGGCACCCGGCTGCGGGTCGCGCTGGCCGGCCTGACGATGGCGGAGTACTTCCGCGACGTGCAGCGTCAGGACGTGCTGCTGTTCATCGACAACATCTTCCGCTTCACCCAGGCGGGTGCGGAGGTGTCGACCCTGCTCGGCCGGATGCCGTCGGCGGTGGGTTACCAGCCCACCCTGGCCGACGAGATGGGCCTGCTGCAGGAGCGGATCACCTCCACCCGTGGGCACTCGATCACCTCGATGCAGGCGGTTTACGTGCCGGCGGACGACTACACCGACCCGGCTCCGGCGACGGCGTTCACGCACTTCGACGCCACCACGGAGCTCTCCCGGGACCTCGCCGCACAGGCGATCTACCCGGCCATCGACCCGCTGACCTCGACGTCGCGCATCCTGGACCCGCGCTACATCTCCCAGGAGCACTACGACACGGCCATCCGGGTCAAGCAGATCCTGCAGCGCAACCGCGAGCTCCAGGACATCATCGCCATCCTCGGTATCGACGAGCTTCCCGAAGAAGACAAGATCACCGTGGCCCGGGCGCGCAAGCTGCAGCGGTTCCTGTCCCAGAACACCTTCGCGGCCACGCAGTTCACCGGCATCGAGGGATCGTTCGTCCCGCTGGAGGACACCATCGAGGCCTTCAAGAAGGTCTGCGACGGCGAGTACGACCACGTGGGTGAGCAGGCGTTCTACTCCGTCGGCGGACTGGACGACGTGGAGCGCAAGTGGGCGGAGATCCAGAAGGACCTCTGACCGGCGCCAACCGGCGGAAGACCCCGGAAATCGGCGGAAGAGTACGGCAGATGTGACGATTGGGGCCTCCCGGGCGCAGGTCGCCCGGGAGGCCCTGTCGGCAGATCCGGCACCGACCCGGCAGTGCTTCGCCGGTACGGGGTAGTCGGAAGTGGAATGCCCGGGAGCGGGTATTCTCCCCAGAACGAATTCTCAGCGACAACGAACTCAGGCCAGGAGGATTCACGGTGGCAGAGCCCCTGCACGTCGAGCTGGTCGCACCTGACCGCACGGTCTGGTCGGGCGAGGCGACGACTGTCATCGCCCGTACGTCCGAGGGCGACATCGGGATCCTGCCCGGGCACGCTCCGGTTCTGGGTCTCCTGGTGGACGGCGTGGTCGAGGTACGCACGCCGGCCTCCGAGATCTACGTCGCCGCGGTCCAGGGCGGGTTCCTCTCGGTGGCGAACGACCGGGTGTCGATCCTCGCCGAGTACGCCGAGATGTCCCACGAGATCGATCTCGAGGAAGCCCGGCAGGAGCTCGAACGAGCTCGGTCGGCCGGCGAGAACGACGAGGAAGCGCTCGAACACGTACGCCGCGCCGAGGCCCGCGTACGCGCTGTCGAGATGGCTTCCTGACGGCTGGGCGGGGGGTGGGTGTGGCAGCGACAGGTCATGCGGCCGCGCCGCGCACGCCCTCCCGTGAGGTCTTCGGCCGTATCCACGCGTGCCGTCCCGCCCGAAGGCGCCGCTGTCCGGGCGGTCGGGGATGGTGATCGAGATCATCCTCGAGTTCGCCGGGCTGAGCCTCGCGCTCGTCCTCATATGTCTTGCCGGTCTGGCTTTTCGCCGCCGCCTGCTGCAACGCGGCGGCGGCACTTTCGACTCCAGCCTCAGGTTGCGCAAGCAGGACGACGGCAAGGGCTGGTCGCTCGGCATCGCCCGCTACGCCGGGGACACCGTGGAGTGGTTTCCGGTGTTCTCCTACGGTTTCCGCCCCCGTCGGTCGTTCTCCCGGAACGACCTGATCGTGCAGGCCCGCCGCGACCCGGCCGCCAACGAGGCCCTCGGGCTCTACGCCGGCCACGTGGTGGTGGAGTGTGAGCAGGGCGGCCGGAAGGTCGAGCTGGCGATGGCCGAGGACGCGCTGACCGGCTTCCTGGTCTGGCTGGAGGCGGCCCCGCCGGGCCGCCGGCACGCACCCCTCTAAGGACGGGCCCGATGGTCCGGAGCCAAGCGCCGGGGGCCGAGCGCCAGGAGCTGCCGAGCGTCAGGAGCTTGCCGACCGTCAGGCGCGCCCGCCGCCGGGCTGCCACAGCACGTCCCCGCGGTCGGCGTTGGCCACCCGGGCGAGGATGAACAGCAGGTCCGACAGCCGGTTGAGGTACTTGATCGTGTCCGCGTTCATCGTGTCCGCGTGCTCCTCCCAGGCCGCCCACGCGGTGCGTTCGGCCCGCCGGACCACCGTGCGGGACGTGTGCAGCAGGGCCGCGCCGGGTGTCCCGCCCGGAAGCACGAACGAGCGCAGCGGCTCGATCCGCTCGTTGAACGCGTCGCAGTGCGCCTCGAGCCGTTCGACGTACTCCGGCGTGATCCGCAGGGCCGCGCCGGGCTCTGCGTCGGGGTCGACCGGGTTGCCGAGGTCGGCGCCCACGTCGAACAGGTCGTTCTGCACCACCACCAGCACCGCCGCGATGTCCTCGGCCAGGTCGCCGAGGGCGAGCGCGGCGCCGATGCTCGCGTTGGCCTCGTCCACGTCGGCGTACGCCGCCAGCCGGCGGTCGGTCTTGGTGACCTGGCTGTTGTCGACCAGCCGGGTCCGCCCGCCGTCTCCGGCGCGAGTGTAGATCCGAGTGAGGTTGACCATGCCCGCAGCCTAGGGCCTGCCAGCGCGACGGTGCCCAGGACACCTCACCCTCGGCGGGTGGTCTGGTCCCGAAGCACGAGTGTGCCGCGCGGCGCCCGGACGAGGGCTCATAGCATGCACGGGTGGAACGGCTGAGAATTCGCGGTGGCAACCGGCTCGTGGGCGAGGTGCCGGTCAGCGGCGCCAAGAACAGCGCGCTGAAACTGATGGCGGCGTCGCTGCTCACGCAGGGTCGTACGGTCCTGCACAACGTGCCCGACATCCTGGACGTGAAGTTCATGGGCGCCCTGCTCAAACGCATGGGCTGCGAGCTCGACACCTCGGGGTTCGCCGACGGGACGTTCGTCATCGACGTCCCGGAGTCGATCCACCACGAGGCCGACTACGACCTCGTACGTCGGCTGCGGGCCTCGATCACGGTGCTGGGCCCTCTGGTGGCCCGCACCGGCCGGGCGAAGGTGGCGTTGCCGGGCGGTGACAGTATCGGCTCCCGCGGCCTGGGCATGCACGTGTCCGGGCTGGAACGCATGGGCGCCCAGATCGGGGTGGAGCACGGCTTCGTGGTGGCCGAGGCCCCGACGGGACTGCACGGCGCGACCATCCTGCTGGACTTCCCGAGCGTCGGCGCCACCGAGAACCTCCTGCTGGCGGCCACCCTGGCCCGCGGTACGACGTTGATCGACAACGCCGCCCGCGAGCCGGAGATCGTCGACATCGCCGACATGCTCACCAAGATGGGCGCGAAGATCGGCGGGATCGGCACCTCCACGCTGGAGGTGGAGGGGCCGGCCGACCTGTCGGCGGTCGAGCACACGGTGGTGCCAGACCGGATGGTGGCCGGCACCTGGGCGATCGGCGCCGTCGTGACCGGTGGTGAGGTGACTCTCCGGGACGCCCGCGCGGACCATCTCGACATCGTGCTGGACAAGCTGGCCCGGGCCGGCGCGTCGGTGCGGTCCGGGCCGGCGAGCTTCACCGTGGGCATGGAGGGACGGCCGCGGGCCGTCAACGTCGTGACGCTGCCGTACCCCGGGTTCCCGACCGACCTGCAGGCGATGATGGTGGCGCTGGCCGCGATCAGCGAGGGCACCTCGATGGTGACCGAGAACCTCTTCGACGGAAGGTTCCGGTTCGTCCAGGAGCTGGCCCGGCTGGGCGCGGACGTACGCACCGACGGGCACCACGCGGTGATCCGCGGACGCCCGGCGCTGTCCGGCGCCCCGGTCGAGGCGACCGACATCCGGGCGGGCGCGGGCCTGCTGCTGGGCGGGCTGGTCGCCGAGGGGGAGACGCTGGTGTCCGGCGTACACCACCTCGACCGTGGCTACCCCCGCCTGGTGGAGGTGCTGCAGGGTCTGGGGGCCGAGGTGCTGCGCGAGCCGGACAACGTGGACCTCGGCTGACCACCCTCCCGGGCGACGGCACTCCGCCCGGGCACGTCACCGCCGGTCAGTGGACGTCCACCTGGGCGCCGAGGCCCGCCAGCTTGGGCAGGAAGTTCTCGTACCCCCTGGCGAAGATGTCGATCCCGCGTAGCGTCGACCTGCCCTGCGCGGTGAGGGCGGCGATCATGTACGAGAAGCCGCCCCGCAGGTCGGGCACGGTGAGGTCGGCGCCGCGCAGCGAGGTCGGGCCGGAGATCACCGCGGAGTGGGTGTAGTTACGCCGGCCGAACCTGCACGGCGTGGCGCCCAGGCAGTCGGTGAACGCCTGAATCTGCGCGCCCAGCCGGACCAGCGCCTCGGTGAAGCCCAGGCGGTTCTCGTACACCGTCTCGTGCAGGATCGACAGCCCGGTCGCCTGGGTCAGCGCGACCACCAGAGGCTGCTGCCAGTCGGTCATGAACCCGGGATGGACGTCGGTCTCCAGCGCCACGGCGTTGAGCTTGCCGCCCGGATGCCAGAACCGGATGCCCTCGTGGGTGACCATGAACTCCCCGCCGGCCCGGCGGTAGACGTTCAGGAACGTCATCAGGTCGACCTGGCGGGCGTTGCGGACGAACACCTCACCGCCGGTGGCCAGCGCCGCGCAGGCCCACGAGGCCGTCTCCATCCGGTCGGGCAGCGCCTCGTGGATGTAGCCGCCGAGCCGGCGTACGCCGGTGATGCGGATGACCCGGTCGGTGTCGAGGTTGATGATCGCGCCCATCTTCTGCAGGACGCAGATCAGGTCGATGATCTCCGGCTCGACCGCCGCGTTGCGCAGCTCGGTGACCCCCTGGGCGCGGACGGCGGTGAGGAGCACCTGCTCGGTGCTGCCCACGCTGGGGTAGGGGAGTTCGAGCTGGGTGCCGGTGAGGCCGTTCGGCGCGGTGATCTGCAGGCCCTCCGGCCGCTTGTCCACGACCGCGCCGAACTGCCGGAGGGCGTCCAGGTGGAAGTTGATCGGCCGGTCGCCGATCTTGCAGCCGCCCAGGTCGGGGATGAACGCGTGCCCGACGCGGTGCAGCAGCGGCCCGCAGAGCAGGATCGGGATCCGGCTGGAGCCCGCGTGCACCTCGATGTCGCCCATCGTCGCCTGCTCCACACGGGAGGGGTCGAGGACCAGCGAGTGCGGCCCGTCGGCTCCGTCGCGTACGGTCACGCCGTGCAGCTCCAGCAGCTCGCGGACGATCGCGACGTCGCTGATCCGGGGGACGTTGGTCAACGTCGACGGCTGGTCGCCGAGCACGGCCGCCACCATCGCCTTGGGGACGAGGTTCTTGGCCCCGCGTACGGAGATCTCCCCGCTCAGCGGCGTGCCGCCCGACACCTCCATGGTGTCCGTGCTCATACGTTTCCCTCCTGGTGGCAGTACGCCGCGACTTCGCGTCGGCGGCGACTCACCGCGTTGGTCACCGAGGTCTCGTAGGGTGCCTGCATGACGGAACTCATTAGTCGCACGGTGGCTGTCGTCGGTTCCGGATTGATGGGATCCGGGATTGCGCAGGTGGCGGCCACGGCCGGTTGGCAGGTCATCCTGCGCGACGTCACAGACGACGCGCTCGCACGCGGTACGACCGGCATCCGGCGGTCGCTGGAGACGTTCGCGCGCAAGGGCAAGCTTCCCGAGGGCGGCGTGGAGGGGATCCTCGAGCGGATCACCACGACCACCGACCTGGGCGCGGTCGCCAAGGCCGGCATCGTGGTGGAGGCGGTGTTCGAACGCCTCGACGTCAAACGCGAAGTGTTCGCCGAGCTGGACCGGATCTGTCCCGACGGCACGATCCTGGCCACCAACACCTCCGCGATCCCGATCACCCGCATCGCCGCCGCCACCGACCGCCCGGAGTCGGTGGTGGGCACACACTTCTTCTCACCGGTGCCGATGATGGGGCTGTGTGAGCTGGTACGCGGCCATCGCACATCCGACCCGACGCTGGAGCGGGCGCGGGAGTTCGCCGAGTCGGTGGGCAAGACCTGCGTCGTGGTCAACCGCGACATCGCGGGCTTCGTGACCACCCGGCTGATCTCCGCGCTGGTGGTGGAGGCCGTACGCCTGGTGGAGGACGGTGTGGCGACCGCGGAGGACATCGACACCGCCTGCAAGCTGGGGTTCGGGCACGCGATGGGCCCGCTGGCCACCACCGACCTCACCGGCGTCGACGTGCTGCGGCACGCCACCCGCAACATCTGGGACGAGACGGCCGACCCGAAGTTCTTCCCCCCGGAGCTGCTGACCCGGATGGTCGAGGCCGGCGAGCTGGGCCGCAAGTCCGGACGCGGGTTCTACGACTACGACCAGCCCTGACGACGCCGGGTTCGGAGGACGGAAGCCCAGGTCACGGCGGTCACGGCGAGTTTCCACAGCCCGGCTAGTCTCGTGGAGTGCGTGAGAGCCTGCTCGACGTGGTTCTGTTGCTCGCGGTGGTCGGGCTGGTCTCCGGACTGGCCCGGCGTACCGGCCTGCTCGCCCCCATCCTGCTGGTCGTCGCGGGCGTGGCGTTCTCGTTCGTCCCGATCGGTCCCGAAATCCACCTCGAGCCCGACCTTGTCCTCGAGGGAATCCTGCCGCTGCTGCTCTACATCGCGGCGATCCGCACCTCGCTCCCGGCGTTCCGGAGCAACCTGAGCCCGATCGTCCTGCTGGCGTTCGGGCACGTCCTGTTCATCGCCGCGCTCGTCGGGCTGGTCCTGCACGCCGTCGTCCCGTCGATTCCGCTCGCGGCGACGTTCGCCCTCGGCGCGGTGGTGGCGCCGCCGGACGCGGTGGCGGCCACCTCGATCGCCCGCCGGCTGCACCTTCCCCGCCAGGTGGTGACGATCCTGGAGGGGGAGAGCCTGGTCAACGACGCCACCGCGCTGGTGGCGCTGCGGGTGGCGGTGTCGGCCGCGCTGGGTACGACGGTGACGTGGCTGGGCACTGTCGGTGAGCTCGGCCTGTCGGTGTTCGGCGGGCTGGCGATCGGCGGGCTGACGGCCGTGCTCGCGAAGTGGCTGCACCAGCGCACCCGGGACGCGCTGCTGGACAATACGATCTCCCTGCTCACGCCGTTCGTGGCGTTCGTACCCGCGAACTACATCGGCGCGTCCGGCATCGTCGCGGTGGTGACCTGCGGGCTCTACCTCGGGCACCGGCGCGACCGCATGCTCGACCCGGCGGCCCGGGTGCAGATCGACGCGGTGTGGAAGGTGACGCAGTTCCTGCTCGAGGGGACGCTGTTCCTCCTGGTCGGGCTGCAGATGCGCGCGGTGGTGGAAGCGCTGTCGGCGGGCTGGCAGTTGGTGACCGGGGCGACGGTGGCGGTGGTCCTCACGGTCGTGCTCGGGAGGTTCGTGTGGGTGTTCCCCGGCGCGTACCTCCCCCCGATGCTGCGCTTGGCCCGGGCACACCGGTCCTACCCGCCGGTACCGAACGTCGTGGTGGTCTCCTGGGCCGGCATGCGCGGAGTGGTGACGCTGGCAGCGGCGCTCAGCCTCCCGCTGGACTTCCCCGGGCGCGACCTGCTGGTGTTCATCGCGTTCGTGGTCATCCTGGTGACGCTGGTCGCGCAGGGGCTGACGCTGCCCGCGGTGGTCCGGCTGGTGGGGGTCGCCCGGGACGACCCGCGCGAGGACCTGCTGGCCGAGGCGGAAGTACGCCAGGACGCCATGCGCGCGGCCCTGGCCCGGCTGGACAAGGACCGCGGCGACGCCCCCGACTACGTGGTCGACCGGCTGCGCGACTCCGCCGAGATCCGAGCCAACCAGGTATGGGAACGCCTCGGCGACCCCGACAGCGACCCCCCGACCGAGACCATGCGCCGGCTGCGGCTGGGAATGCTGGAGGCCGAGCGCGGCGTCTTCGTCCGGGCCCGGGACGAGAAGCGGATCCCGGAGGAGGTGCTGCGCGAGGTCGAGCGCGAGCTGGACATGGAGCAGTTGATGATGGCCCGCGGCAGACAGGCGGAGGACGACTGATGACGAGCAGGATCTGCACTCACCTCGCGGAGGCGACCGACGAGGTGACCGCGAAGACGCCGCAGGGCTGCGAGGACTGCCTGGCGCAGGGCACCGACGACTGGATTCATCTGCGGCTGTGCCTGACCTGCGGCCACGTCGGCTGCTGCGACTCCTCCCAGTGGAAGCACGCGACCGCGCACCACCGCGAGACCGGCCACCCGGTGATCCGGTCGTTCGAACGCGGCGAGGGCTGGCGCTGGTGCTACGTGGACAACCGGCTCGGCTGACCTCCACCGGCCTCCACCGGAAAAGGACGAGGACCTCCACGTTCGTGATCGTTAGGGTGACGGCGTGGCACCCCTACGATCACCCGAGGTCCGCAGATGACCGACCTGGCCGATCTGCTGGCGAGGGCCGAGGCGTCGCTGGCGGACGTACCCCCCGACATCGCCACCAGCGCCGTGGTGGCCGGCATCGCCTGCGTGAGCTACCCGATCGACCAGCCGTGGGCGACCCAGGCGAAGGCGATGGGTCCGCCGTCGGCGTCCGCGCTGGACCAGGCGATCGAGTGGCTGGACGCGCACGCGGCGGTACGCGGGCAGTGGACGGTGACCACCCGGGCGCGGTACGCCGGTCAGCCGGAGTTCACCCGGCGCGGGTTCCGCCCGTGGCTGGAGCTTCCCGTCCTGGTTCTCGGCAGCGTGGCCCGGCTCGCGGCGGCGGCCCCGGTCGCCGGGTTCACCGTCGGCGCGCCGGACAGTGCGGAGGAGTTCCTCGGTGTCTACGGCGCGGAGCTCGCCCCGCTGGTGACACCCGCCGTCCTCGCCGCGCCCGGCTACCACCTGCTGGTCGGCCGGGTCGACGGGGCAGCCGTGGCATGTGCGCAGGTCCGGCAGGTGGCGGGTACGGCGTACATGTCGGCGATCGGCGTACTGCCCGAGTGGCGCGGACGGGGCGTCGGCACGGCGATCTCGGCGGCCGCGGCGAGGTATGCGCTCGGCCTGCAGCCGCGCGCGGTGTGGCTCAGTGCGGAGGTGCACCTGCACGGGATGTACGGCCGGATCGGGTTCCGTCCGGTGGACACCCACGTGCTGCTGCGCCCGCAGGAGTAGGGAAGCGGGTACGCCGCGGCCCGAGCCGCGTCAGCCGACGTGCGCGCGGACCAGTCCGGTGACCTCCGCCGCGCACCCCCAGGACACGGTGACGCCGGAGCCGCCGTGGCCGTAGCAGTGCACCACCAGCCGGCCGGCCTCGCTCGCCTGGGCCTCCACCCGCACACTCGGCCGGGCCGGCCGCAGGCCCACGCGTTCGCGCAGTACCCGCGCGCCGGCCAGTGCGGGCTCCAGCCGGGCGGCGGCCGCGATCAGGTCCCGGGTGGTCTCCGGCCGGGGCCGGGTGTCCCAGTCGTCGGGCTCGGCGGTGCCGCCGACGACGACCGACCGACGCCGGGGTACGACGTACAGCGGGCGCTCGGGCTCGGAGTCGTCGACCCACCAGCGGGTGACGCCGACCTGGTCCAGGACGACCAGCTGGCCGCGGACCGGCGTCACCGCGCGGTCCCGGGCGAGCGCGCGCGAGGCCAGGCCGGTGCAGTTGACCAGGATCGGGGCGTTGTCGGGCAGCGCGGGCAGCGCCTGCCGGGTGAGGGTGCCGCCGAGCGCGGTCAGCCGGGCGACCAGCCAGGGCAGGTAGCCGGCGGTGTCCACCACGGGAGACTCGAACTCCCAGCCACCGACGTGCCCGCCGGGCGGATCCGCCAGCGGGTGAAGCTCGGGCACCGCCGCGGCCCACCAGGGTGCGCCGCCGTCCGGCGTACGGGTCAGGTCGGCGCCGGGAACCAGGTCGACGCCGGCCGACTCGTCCTCGCGCGCCAGCCGGGCGAACCTGTCATAGGACGTGGCCGCCCAGGCCGTCACCTTCTCCTGGGGGAGGGCGCGGTAGGGGAACCACAGCGCGGCGGCCACCGCGGACGTGGTCTCCGGCGGCAGATCGCGCGCCACGACGTTGACCTCGAACCCGTCCTCGGCCAGCGCCACCGCACAGGTCAGCCCGACCACCCCGGCGCCGACCACCAGCACTCGCGTCGCCATGTCACCGATGATGCCCGAGCCGGCACAGGTTGCGAAGACGCTTGGCGCCCCCCGGCCAGGAACCGTAGCGAGTCCTAGTGAGGCCCGGCGGTCTCGGTGTCGGTCTCGGTGCCGCAGGGGCCGCCGCCGACGCTCTCCGGCACTTCCACCGGGTCGCCGTCCATGGTGAGCGTGGCGTACCACGGAGAGATCCGCTCGCAGGAGTCCCGGCCGACGTAGTGGCAGATGAACGAACGCCGGAACCGGTCGGCGGTGGTGTTCGGCCCCGAGCCGTGCACCAGGCTGCCGTTGAAGAACAGCACGTCGCCGGGCTGCAGGTCGACCGGCACCGGGGCGAGGCCGGGCGGCGGCGGAACGTACTCCTTGGTGAACGACACCTCGGGGTCGGCGTCCTCGGGGCAGAACACGTCCATCCGGTGCGTGCCGGGTACGACCTCGAGGCCGCCGTTGTCCCGGTCGATCACGTCGCAGGCGACCCACGCCGCCACGCAGGTGCCCGGCTCGACGCGCAGGTAGAAGTTGTCCTGGTGGAGTGCCTGCCCGCGCGCGCCCGGCGGCTTGAAGTAGAACATGCTCTGCGCGGCGATCGGCTCCTCGTCCAGCAGGTAGGTGAGGATCATCCGCAGCCGGGTGTCGAGGAGGTACTGCCGGGCGACCGCGCTGATCTTGTGCGGGTGCATCACCCGGGGGTACTCCCGCAGCACGTCCGCCGGCTCACCGGGCTGGTGGGGCCGGGGCTCGAAGTGGCCCGGCACCGGGCCCCGTGCGTGCAGCGCGGTGAACTCGTCCTGGATCTCGGCGATCTCCTCGGGGGAGAACAGCGACCGGATGATGGTGAAGCCGTCCTCGGCGAACTCCCGGGCCGCGGCGGCGACGGGTTCGCCTGCTCGCTCGCGCACGGGCGCGGTGGGAGCGCTGGTGCGGACGTCCGTCATGGTGGAGGGCCTCCTCGGCTCAGGGCCTGTGAGTACGGTCGTACATGATGGAACTGCCTGTGACTCCTGACGGTACGGCGCAAGCCGCTGGCTGGGGATGCCCGTGACCGCTGCCGACCTGCCCGATCCTGCTGCCGAGGGGACGCCCGCGCCTCCGGCGGAGCTGGTGGTGGCCGCACGCTTCGACGTGGGCAGCGGGTACGCCGTGCACCGGGCGCGGGGTGCGCCGAGCTGGCTGTTGGCCTGGACCCTCGCCGACGGCGGGCGGTTCCGGCAGGGCGGGGTGACCGTCCGCGCCGAGCCCGGTGACCTGGTGGCGCTCGGACCGGAGCTCGCGCACGACTACGCCGTGGCGCCGGGCGCGCCGGGCTGGTCGTTCTGGTGGGTGCACTGCCCGGCCCGCCCCGGGTGGCACGGCTGGCTGGCGCCGTACCAGGTGGGCGAGCGGCTCTACCACGTGCCGGCGGTGCCGGAGTTCGTCCGCGACCGGGTGGAGTCGGCGTTCCGGCGGCTGCACGCCGACGCCCGGTGGTCGGGCGAGGGCCCGCCGCCGGAGCCGGTGAGCTCACGCCGCCGCGACGTCGTACCCGCCGCGGCCACCGGCGTGGCCGCCCGCGAACTCGCCCTGGGCGGGGTGGAGGAAGTGCTGGTCCTGGCGACCGCGGCGGTGGCCGCGGCGGGTCACCGGCCCGCGGCCGGTCCGAACTCCGGCCCCGTGTACGGCCCTGTGTACGGCCCGGGGTCCGGCCCGAGGTCCGGGGAGGACGTCGACCCCCGGGTACGCCGGGTCGAGGCGCTGCTCGCCGCCGACCCGGCCGGACCGCACACCGTCGCGACGCTGGCCGCGCGGGTCGCCTTGTCACCGTCGCGGCTGGCACACCTGTTCTCCGCACAGACCGGTCGTACGCCGATGCAGGCACTGCGGGACGCGCGGATGCATCACGCGGCGCAGCTGCTGGAGGCGACCGACCTGCCGGTCGGCAGCGTGGCCGCGGCGTCGGGCTTCGTCAGCGCGTTCCACTTCAGCCGGGTGTTCCGGGAGCGGTTCGGGGTGCCGCCGGGCGGTTACCGTCAGAACAGCCGCGCGGTCGGGTCGTCCAGCCCGCGGAGTACGTCGTAGTCGACGGTCACGCACTCGATGCCCCGGTCGCCGGCCAGCACCCGGGCCTGCGGCTTGATCTCCTGCGCGGCGAACACCCCGCGGACCGGCGCCAGCAACGGGTCGCGGTTGAGGAGTTCGAGGTAGCGGGTGAGCTGCTCCACGCCGTCGATCTCACCGCGCCGCTTGACCTCGACTGCGATCGCCGCACCTCCGGAATCGCGGCAGAGCAGGTCGACCGGGCCGATCGCGGTGGGGTACTCCCGGCGTACCAGCGTGAGGCCTTCCCCGAGGGTGGTGGGGTGCTCGGCGAGGAGTTCCTGCAGGTGCGCCTCCACGCCGTCCTTGCGCAGCCCGGGGTCGGCGCCGAGCTCGTGACTGGAGTCGTGCAGCACTTCGTCCAGGGTGATCACCAGCTGGCCGCCGTCCTTGCCGGTGACCGTCCACCGGGCCGGTTCGGAGTCGCCGGCCGGCTGCTCGACGAGCTTGCACGGCGGGCTCATCCAGTTGAGCGGCTTGTACGCCCGGTCGTCGTTGTGGATCGACACCGAACCGTCGGCCTTGACCAGGATCAGCCGGTTCGCACGGGGGAGATGGGCGGTGAGCCGGCCGACGTAGTCGACCTGGCAGGAGGCGATGACGAGGCGCACGACGCCTCACCCTAGGGCATGCCCGGTCGCCGATTGTGGGATGCGTACGCGTTGGCGCATCGCCGTCCGACTTGCGTGGGATGCTTCCGGCATCGCCGTACCGTTTGCCGGGTGCGGCGCTGACACGGGGGTGTATCGATGCGTCGGCTGCGACCGGTTCTCTTCGCTCTGACCACAGTCGTTCTGACGACCCTGACCGCACTGACCACGCCGGTGACCGCCGGTGCGTGGACGGTGCCGTCGTCAGGCTCCGCGAGAACGGACCATCCGAACCGCGCGGAGCGGCCGGACGCCGAGCATGTGAGCCCGCAGCCGAAGGGCACCGTAGTGACGCTGGTCACCGGTGACCGGGTACGGGTCACCACCGGAGGCGACGGCATCTCCACCGCCGCACCGACTCCGGGGCCGGGCCGCCACGGAACGACGTTCAGCATCCGCCAGCACGGGAGCGACCTGGACGTCCTCCCGTCCGACGCGGCCCCGCTGGTGGCGAACGGGCGGCTGGACCCGCGGCTGTTCGAGGTCGCCGGGCTCGTCCGCGCCGGCCTGGGCGACGACAGGACCGACCAGCTGCCACTGGTCCTCGGTCACCCGAAGGGCTCGGCCGCTTCCTCTGCCGGGTCCCGGGCCGGGTCCTCGGCCCGGGCGATCCCACCCGAACTCCGGCTCGGCAGAGCTGTGGCGAATCCGGACGGCCGTGCGGTCGCCGAACCCAAGGCCGCGGCCGGGCGGACCTGGCGCTGGCTGGCCAGTACGCCGAGCCACGTCTGGCTGGACGCGCCGGAGCGGGCCGCCGTCACCGCGAGGGGCACCAAGCCTCGTGCGGCGCAGGTGGACCCGGCCGCGACGTACACCCTCACCCTCCGCGTGATCGACCGCGCGGGCAGGCTCGTCACCGACCCGAACCGGCTGCAGCCCTCGCCCACCGTGGTCGCCGACCTGGCCACCGGCGACCTGGTCGACCTGACCGGAGGACCGACCGGCCTGGTGGCGCAGGTGGCGCCGAGCACCTACACCTTCAGCGGGATCGTCTCCACCGTTCAGGGTTCCGCGCCGGCCAGCTACACGGTGCTGTCCGCTCCGCGGATCAGCGTCACCTCCGACACCACGGTGACGCTGGACGCGCGGCAGGCGCACCTGATCACCACCGAGGTGGACGCCACCTCCCCGACGACGGTGGTGACGACGTTCGGCCTGGTGGAGACCGTCGCCGGCGGGCCGTTCACCACGCTGCTGACCCTGCAGGGCAACGTGCCCAACCGGCTCTACGCCCGGGCCACCGGGAGCGTCACCGGCCGGACCTACCAGTTCGCCGTGTTCCGTTCCCTGACAGCGGGCTCGCTCACCTACGACCTGCTCCTCGGGCAGCAGGGGAGCGTGCCCACCAACCCGGCGTACGTCGTCCACGACTCCGACCTGACCCGTTACGACGCGGCATTCGCGGCGCCGGGGAGTGGGCTGAACATCAACGGCGTGTGGTTCCGCGAGGCGCAGCTGCCCGGCGACACCACCATCGGGCTGGGGTGGTTCTTCGACGTGCCGCTGCCCGCTCGGCGTACGCACCTGTTCACGCCGCGGTACGCGGGCCAGTCGCTGGCGTGGTCGGACAACTTCGACGTACGCAGCACACCCACCCAGGTCTGGTACAGCGAGGTCCGTGACCCGCTCCGCTACACGCCGGGCCAGCAGGTCCGGCACACGTTCAGCCCGGCGGCGTTCCGGCCGCAGGCGGAGGGTTACCGGCAGGGCGACGGCGTGATGAACCTCTCGATCGAGCCGCTGTCACCGTCCCTGCGCGACGGCACGCTCCTCGTCCAGGACCCGAGCGGCATCACCGCCACCAGCACCCTGCGCCGGACGGGCTCGGTGGTGGCCACCTCGACCGACCCCTTCATGCTGAACGCGGGCACCCAGCCCAAGCCGCGCGCGGCGTACACGCTGGACGTGCGGGTCGGCCAGCACGTGCGATGGTCGAGGTACGCCACGACGGTGACCGGCCACTGGGAGTTCACCTCGGCCGCTCCGGCGGGCTACCTCGCCCCGATCCCGTTGCTGAACACGGTGGCCGTCGGGACGTTCGACCTGCTCGGGCGGGCCCGTGCGGGGCAGCCGTTCACGCTGAACCTGGTGACGACGAGCCCCGACGTGACCAGCACGGTGACCAGGACGCTGCTGTGGGTGTCCTACGACGACGGGCACACCTGGACGCAGGCGCCGACAACGAAAGCCGGCCCCGGCCGGTGGTCGGCACGGGTGAACCACCCCAACCTGCCCGGTCGCTTCGTCTCGATCCGGACGCTGGCCGAGGACGACCAGGGGAACGAGCTGACGATGACCTCGATCCGGGCGTACGGGCTGTACTAGACGTACTGGAGGGCCACGGGTCCCGGACCGTTGCCCGGACCGGTCAGCGGCAACCGCAGGCGCCGCCGCAGCAACCGCCTCCACTCGGGGGCGCGGCCGCCGGACCGGCGCCGGCCCGGCCGGCGAGCGCGACGGTGGACAGCAGCTTCACCGTGTCCCCGTGACCTTGGGGGCAGGGGGTCGGCGCGCCCGACTCGCTCATCGGCAGGGCTCGCTCGAACGTGTCGCCGCAGGTGCGGCAGCGGTACTCGTATCGCGGCACGCGACCAGGGTAGGCGACCGGCCGCGCCGGCGGCACAGGTGCGCAGGCGACAATTGGGTCGTGCCCCGACGCCGACCGCGCCCCCGCCGACCCGAGCCCCCGGAGCGCCCGCTGTTCGGCGGCCACCAGCAGGTGGAGGAGTGGCCCGACGGCGACTGGGTGGTCCGCAAGCTCACCGGCTCCACCAGCACCAAGCCCTACCGCTGTCCTGGTTGTGACCAGCTGATCCCGCCCGCCACCCCGCACGTGGTGGCCTGGCCGGTGGATCCCGCGTCCTTCGTCGGCACCGGTCTGGACGAACGCCGGCACTGGCACAACGGCTGCTGGCGGGCCCGCGACCGGCGCCGGCGGCGCTGAGTCCTCGGCGGACGGCCGGCGCCCAGCCCAGCCCAGCCCCGGCGGACCGGCGGCGTGGACCCGGAGGCGACAATCGGGGGGTGACGAGTTCCGCCGACACCCCTGCCGAGACCACTGACCAGGGCCCGGACAAGTCCGGGGGCGCCGCCCGGCCCATCCGCGCCAACAGCGTCCTTCCGGCCAGGCGTACCCCCATCGCCCTGGAGACCGCCGACGGGCCGACCCTGGTCGGTGAGGTCGCGCAGCCCCTGGACCGCGCGCCGGTCGCGACCCTGGTCTGCGTCCACCCGCTGCCGACCCACGGCGGGATGATGGACAGTCACATCTACCGCAAGGCCGCCTACCGGCTGCCCGCGCTGGCCGGGATCGCGGTCGTACGCTTCAACACCCGCGGCACCCGCAGCGTGCAGGGCACGAGCGAGGGCGAGTTCGACGGCGGGAACGCCGAGCGGTTCGACGTGGCGGCCGCGCTGGAGTACGCCGAGTTCGCCGAGCTGCCCCGGATCTGGCTGGTGGGCTGGTCGTTCGGCTCGGACCTGGTGCTGATGCACGGCTGCGACCCGGTGGTGGAGGGCGCGGTCCTGCTCTCGCCCTCGCTGCGGTTCTCCCGCCCCGAGCACCTCGCGGTGTGGGCGGAGTCGGGCAAGCCGCTGACCGCGCTCGTCCCGGAGTTCGACGACTACATGCGCCCGGCGGAGGCCCGCGAGCGGTTCGCGGCGATCCCGCAGGCGGAGGTGGTCGGCATCGACGGCGGCAAGCACCTGTGGGTCGGGCACGCCGAGCGGATCCTGGACGAGATCGTCGCCCGGGTCGCGCCGCAGGTCGGACCGTTGCCGACGACCTGGGCGGGGCCGATGGAGTACGCCGACGCCAGTGCCTACGCGGACCGGACCGTGGCTGCCTTCGCCGACGTTCCCGTACCCGGTGACCTGAAAGCGGACGGCTGACCGCCGACCGGAAGCGGGGCCGCGGATCCCACGTGACGGCTCCACCGTGTCGCCGTCCTGACACAGTTGGACCCGATCATGGAGCACAGCTGCCGATCGTGCCCGCGGGTGGCCGGGTTTGGCCAAAGTGCCCCCGACCTCGCGGGTTCGGGTCATACAGGTCCACTCCATAAACTGGGCGGCGATGAGCACCAATTCGAATCCGGCGCAGCCTCCGGCCGCCGGGCAGCCCGATCCTTCCCGTCCCCTCCGCGTCGGCGTCGTCGGCCTCGGCTTCGCCGGGCAGGCGGCCCTCAAGGGCTACCTCGCCCTGCCGGACGTCGAGGTCGTCGCCCTCGCCGGGCTCGAGGCCGACCGCCTCGCCGAGCTCGGCAAGGAACACTCGATCCCCTATCTGTACGAGCGCTGGCAGGACCTGATCGCGCGCGACGACATCGACGCGGTGAGCGTGGCCACCCCCACGCACCTGCACGCGCCGATCTCGATCGCCGCCCTCGAGGCCGGCAAGCACGTCCTGTGCGAGAAGCCGCTGGCTCGCTCCGGTGAGGAGGCGCAGACGATTGTCGACGCGGCCACCAAGGCCAACCGCGTCCTCAAGGTCTGCTTCAACCACCGCGAGCGCGGTGACGTGGCGATCCTCAAGCAGCAGCTCGACGCCGGCCAGCTCGGCCGGGTCTACTACGCCAAGGCGCACTGGATGCGGCGCAACGGCATCCCCGGCATGGGCAGCTGGTTCACCAACCGCGAGATGGCCGGCGGTGGCCCGCTCATCGACCTCGGTGTGCACATGCTCGACATGGCGCTGTACCTCCTCGGCGAGCCGCGGGTGCTGTCCGCGAGTGCGTCGACGTTCTCCGAGCTGGGCCCGCGTGGGCTGGGCGGTTCGCAGTACGCCGCCAAGCAGACGGTGGGCTCGGCGTATGAGGTCGAGGACCTCGCCACCGCGTTCCTGCGGCTGGAGGGCGGCGGCGTCCTGCAGCTGGAGACCAGCTGGGCGACGTTCCGCAAGCCCGGCGACGACTTCGGTGTGTCGCTGTACGGCACCGACGGCGGCGCCGAGATCGGCGTGGAGAACTACGCCTCGGAGGACACGCTCCGGATCTACACCGACGTGGCCGGAGCGCCCGCCGAGGTGCGTCCGCGGGTGGTCCGCGGCGAGGGGCACCGGGCGGTCGTCCGCGACTTCGTCAGCGTCGTCCGTGGTGGAGACTGGTCGGCGCACGCCGGCCGCGACGGCCTGGCCCGTGCCCGCATCATCGACGCCTGCTACCTGTCGTCGCTGGAGGGTCGCGAGGTCCCGGTGGTGGAGGGCTGAGCGGGCCCGTCCCGTTCGCCGTCACCACGCCAGGGCCGGCCGCAGCAGGGCCGGCCATCCAGAGCTTTCCGAACCAAGCAACCAGGGAGTTACCACATGAGCGTGTCCCCGATCCGGGTGACAGTCTGGGGCGAGAACGTCCACGAGCAGCGGGACGCCTCGGTCAAGGAGATCTACCCCGACGGCATGCACGGCGCGATCGCCAACGGCATCGCCAAGCACCTCGGTGAGAACGTCGTCGTAAGCACGGCCACCCTGCAGGAGCCCGAGCACGGGTTGACCGCCGAGGTGCTCGCGCAGACCGACGTGCTGACCTGGTGGGGCCACGCCGCCCACGGAGAGGTCTCCGACGAGGTTGTCGACCGGGTGCACGAGGCGGTGCTCGGCGGCATGGGCATTCTGGTCCTGCACTCGGGCCACTTCTCCAAGATCTTCCGCAAGCTGATGGGCACCACCTGCTCGCTGGACTGGCGCAGCGAGAACGACCGGGAGATGGTCTGGACGGTCGCGCCCGACCACCCGATCGCGGCGGGTGTCCCCAACCCCATCCTGATCCCCGCGCAGGAGATGTACGGCGAGTACTTCGACATCCCGCAGCCGGACGAGCTGGTGTTCATCAGCTCGTTCACCGGCGGCGAGGTGTTCCGCAGCGGGTGCGCCTACCGCCGCGGCCGTGGCCGGGTGTTCTACTTCAGCCCCGGCGACCAGGAGTACCCCGTCTACCACCACCCCGACATCCAGCGGGTGCTGGCCAACGCGGTGGGCTGGGCGGCTCCGACCGGCACCGAGCGGATCACGCCGTTCGTGTCCCGCCGGCCGACCGGGTGGTACGACTCCGGCGACAGCCTGCCGACGGCGGACCCCCGCCTCGCGCAGTCCTGACCGCAGGCGGTGACGTCCTCCGCAGGGATGTTCCCTGCGTAGGGACGTTGCCCAGGTAGGAAAGGTCCTGGCGCCGGAAGCTTTCCGGCGCCAGGACCTTTCTCGTCGGTGGAGGTCCGCGTTCCGGCGCCATGGCTGTCACTTGCACGAGCGGAAAGCATTCGGATAAGTTTCCGGCATGGAAAGTACTGGTCCGGAGGAGTTCCTCAGGGTGGCCGAGCGCGGTGCATCGCCACCCGTCGAGATCGCCGGAGTCTGGCGCGGATACCTGGCCTGCCTGCCCGTGGTCGCCCTGCTCGTCGGGCTCGTCTGGTGGCTGGTCGGCGGACGGGCTGCCGCCGGTGCGGCGTTCGTCCTCGTGACGGTCGGCCTGACCGTCTACGAGCGGCGCTACGCCACGGCCGCCGCCAGGACCCGGGCCCGCCTTCGATGATCGAGGGACTGGATCCGGTGATTCACGTGCCCAAGCGGCTGGCGGCGATGGCAGTTCTGGCCAACGCACCCACGGTGTCGTTCAGGTTCCTGAAGGACCATCTCCAGGTCAGCGAGTCGGACCTGTCGAAGCAGATGTCCACCCTGGAATCGGCGGGCTACGCCACCTCGACGAAGGTCGGTCACGGCCGCGGGGGGAGTACGACCTACCGGATCACCCGGACCGGGCAGAAGGCGTACGACCAGCACTGCGCGGCGTTGCGGAAACTGATCGACGGCCCGGGCGAACTCGCCGACCAGGACCCTAAGCCTCCTCGAGCCGGGGGTGCAGCACCTCGCGGATGAGCAGCAGGATCGCCGCCGCGGTGGGCACCGCGAGCAGGGCGCCGACGATGCCGAGCAGCGAGCCGCCGGCCAGGGCCGCAACCACGATGACCGTGCCGGGCACCTTCACCGAGCGCTGCATGATCCGGGGATAGATCAGGTAGTTCTCGATCTGCTGGTAGATGGCGTAGTAGATGATGCAGGCGATGCCGATCTTCACGTCGGTGAGCAGGCCGATCGAGGTGGCGACCACCGCCGAGACGGCGCCGCCGATCAACGGGATCAGGCCGAGGATCGCCACCACGATCGCCAGCGCGAGGGCGTACTCGCTCAGTCCGACGATCAGGAAGAACACGAACGACGCCGACGCCGCGATCGCCGCCACCGCCAACTGCCCGCCGACGTAGCTGCCGACCCGGGCGAGGATCTCGTCGCCCAGCATGGTCACGCGGTCCCGGCGGGAGCGGGGGACCAGCTTGTAGAGAGCGGTCTTCGTGGTCGGCAGCGAGCCGAGGAAGTACAACGTGAGCACCAGGATCGTGAACGCGCCGAACAACGTGCTGGCCACGATCCGGCTGGCACCCACCACGCCACCGAACAACCGCTCGGCCAACCCGCCGCTGGTGATGTAGTTCTGGACCTTCTTGGTGATCTCGTACTGGTCGTCCAGCGACTGGAGGTTGGGGTTGTTGCGCAGCGTGGTGAACCAGTCGGGCACCTGGTTGATCAGCAGCGTGATCTGCTTGGTCACCACCGGGATGATCGCCAGGCCGATCAGCGCGAAGACCACCACCAGACAGAGGAACACCAGGGCGACCGCGATGCCCCGGCTGATCCGCCTGCGGACGAACCACTCGACCGCGGGGTTGAGCCCGACGGCGAGATACAGCGACACCACGAGAAGCACGAGCACGCTGCTGGCCGAGGCCAGCAGGTTGAACAGCTGCCAGGCCAGCAGTGCGCCGAGGGCGCCGAAGAAGCCGAGATAGAACGGTGACCGCCGGCTGATCCGGGGCCCGGGCCGCCCGAACCTCGGGCCGCTGGCGTCGTCACCGTCGTCGCCGTCGGGCGCAGCCGGGTCGTCCGGGCCGAGTCCGCTGAGGCGGCGTTCGGCGGCGGGCCGCTCCCGGGCCGTCTCTGCGGCGGCGGGCCCGGTCCCCGAACCGGCGGGGAGGGTCGCGGTCGACGCGCCCGACGCCGAGCCGGCTTCGGTGGCCGAGCCGCCGTTCGGCGCCGGCCGGTCTCGCCTCACCGGCTCCGGCGACCCGGACGCCTGTCCGCCGTCGCCGGCTCCGGGACGTGGCCCGCCCGGCGCGTTCTGCTCACCCATGTCGCCTCCGACCGTGCCGGGGCTCTGTCCTGCCCGGCGTACGCCAGTGCAGGTTCTCACGACCGACCCGGCTTTGCACCTGTCCGGCCACGCTCGGTCGGCGATGCACCCCGGTCAGGACTCGGTGGACGACCCGCCGTTGCCTGGCCGGTTGCTGTCCGGTGCGCCGGCGGCCGACTGTGCGGCCGTTCCGCTCGCGGCACCGACCGGCGCGGGCCGCTGCTGGTCGGGGACATTGGCGCCGGAGATCACGTGGACGTTGTCCTTGAGCCGGGTGAGGCTCTCGATCAGCTCGTCGCGCTGGCGGTGGAGGTTGGCGATCTGGCGTTCGGCCGCCGTGGTCTCCTCCTGCGCCCGGGACTGCGCGTCCCGAACGATGCGTTCGGCCTCCCCGCGCGCCTCCCGGCGGATCTGCTCGGCCTCGCGGCGGGACCGGGCGAGCACCTGGGCCACCCGGTCGTTCACGGCCCGCAGGCGTTCCTCGGTGCGCTGGTCGCTGTCGTGCGCACGCTTCTCGGCGTCCTGCAGCAACTGCGCGGCATGGCTGGTGTTGCGGTGGGCCTCCGCGGTGGCGGCCGTGTGCACCGCCGCGGCCTCGCGCTGGGCCTGCTCCAGCACCCCGGCGACGGCGTTGCGGCGTTCGGCGACCTCGCGTTCTGCGGCCGCGCGCTTCTCAGCGACCTCTCGGTCGGTGGTCGAGCGGAGCTCGGCGACCTCCTGCTCGGCGGTGGCGCGGAGCTCGGTGACCTCCCGCTCGGCGGTGGCGCGCTGCTCGGTGACCTCGCGCTCGGCGGTGGCGCGCTGCTCGGTGACCTCCCGCTCGGCGGTGGCCCGCAGCTCCGCCACCTCCTGCTCGGCGGTGACGCGCAGCGCCGCGACCTCCCGCTCGGCGGTGGTGCGGAGGTCGGTGACCTCCCGCTCGGCGGTGACGCGCAGCGCCGCGACCTCCCGCCGGGCGGTGGTGCGCAGCTCCTTGACCTCCCGGTCGGCGGTCGAGCGGAGCTCGTTCACCTCCTGGTCGGCGGTCCCGCGCAGCTCGGTGACCTCCCGCTCGGCGGTGGCGAGCATGGCGGCCACCTCGTGCTCGGCGCCCTGCCGGCGCGTCCTGAGCTGGTGGTCGAGGTCGCGCAACTGGCGGTTGGCGTTGTCCGTGGCGTGCCGGAGGATCTCCTCGCGCCGCTTCTGTGCGGCCTTGATGATGCGCTCGGCCTCCTCTTCGGAGGCGTTGCGGATCTGTTCGGTCTCCTCTGCCACCCGCCGTCGCAGCTCCGAGGCCGCCCGCTCGGCCTCGTCGGTGACTCGCCGGGCCTCCGCCTGGGCCTCGGCCCGGATGTCTTCGGCGGCGTCGTCGGCGCGGGTCTCCACGTCGAGGGCCTGCTCCTCCGACAGCCGCAGGATCTCCTGCGCGCGCCTCCCGAGCTTGGCCCAGGTGGGCTCACCGGCGTCCTCGAGGGCACGTCTGGTCAGCGCGAGATCTCGTTGGAGCTCACCGACGTTCCGGTCGCGTTCGTCGAGGGCGGAGTCGAGCTGCTCGACCACCTGGTCGACTTCCTGCCGGTCGTAACCGAGGAGGACGGTGGTGAACGTGCCGACCTTGCGACCATTCTCCAGAAGGGAAAGGCCTTCGTCCGGCTCAGACATCTGCGCTCCTCACAGCGTCGTGGAACTCCCCCTATGGTGCCCGGCCCGGCAGGCACCCGCTACGACGGGACCACCGACTGGTGCGGCCGGTGCGGCGACGAACCTTAGCCGGTGACCACGCGTGCCGACCACCGGGACAGGGCCGCCGACAACGCACGACACGAACCGCGCCACGATCTGCGTTCGGCCCGGTCCCACGCCGTCCAATCCAGCCCTACGCCGTCCGTCCCCGTCCTGCATTCCGTCCGGTGAACCCCTCTTCCGCGCCCCGCCGCCACCGCGAGCAGGGCACCTCCACAACCTTGGCACGCGACCGTGTCCCCGTGGATGCCTGTGGCCAGGATTCTCAGATTTCTCCGGAACTGTTAAGGATTCGAACCCCGTCGCCCGGTGCCGGAGTCCGGGATTCCTCCTGGACGGACCTCTTCCCGGCCATGGAGGTTGTCTACCGGTCCGGTTCCTGCTCCGGTTCCTGCTCCGGGGCCGGACCGGTCGCGCCGTCGGTGCCTGGACTGCTACCCGAGGTGGGGCTGCCCGGTGCGGCCTGGACGAGCTCCACGAGGAAGCCGCCGGCCGCCTTCGGGTGGATGAAGTTGACCCGCGTCCCCGCGGTGCCCCGGCGGGCTTCGTCGTACAGAAGTTCCACTCCTCGCGACCGCAGCGTCGCCGAGGCCTCCGCCAGGTCGTCCACGGAGTAGGCCACCTGGTGCAGACCCTCCCCGCGGGAGGCGAGGAAACGTCCGACCGGGGAGTCGTCGCGCAGGGGAGCGACCAGCTGGAGCTGTGGGCCGGACGTGCCCACCTCGAGCATCGCCTCGCGTACTCCTTGTTCCTCGTTGGTCTCGATGTGTACGAGCCGCATACCGAACGTCTGCTCGTACCACGAGATCGCCGCGTTCAGGTCGCGGACGGCGACGCCCACGTGGTCGATCGAGCCGAACACCGGGGGGACCGGCGCGGCAGCCGGCCGGGGAGCGGAGGTCTCGTCGGGCATGTGCCCCATCCTGCGCCATCGTCGGTCCGGCCGGTCCCAGGCCCGCCGACGAACCCGGACGGGCGGACCTCGCCCGCGTAGGGTGGGGTCGTGGAAACCGTCATCGTCAGCGGCGCACGCACCCCCATGGGGCGCCTGCTCGGCTCGCTCAGGGACTTCTCCGCCGTCGACCTCGGCGGGATCGCGATCAAGGCGGCCCTCGACCGCTCCGGGGTGTCACCCGACCAGGTGCAGTACGTCGTGATGGGTCACGTCCTGCAGGCCGGCGGGGGACAGCTGACCGCCCGTCAGGCCGCGGTGAAGGCCGGCATCCCGATGACCGTCCCCGCGATCACGGTCAACAAGGTGTGCCTGTCCGGACTGGACGCGATCGCGCTCGCCGACCAGCTCATCCGGCTCGGCGAGTTCGACATCGTGGTGGCCGGTGGCATGGAGTCGATGACGAACGCGCCGCACGTACTCCCGCGTTCACGCACCGGGGTGAAGTACGGCAACGCCCAGCTGTTGGACTCGATGGAGCACGACGGGCTGTGGGACGCCTACACCGAGGCGCCGATGGGCGTTCTGACCGACCGGCGTAACGCCGAGCTGGGGCTGACGCGGGAAGAGCAGGACGTGTTCGCCGCGCGCTCCCACCAGCGGGCGGCGGCCGCGGCGAAGGACGGCATCTTCGAGGCGGAGATCGCCCCGATCGAGGTGCCCCAGCGCCGGGGCGAGCCGCTCGAGGTCACCGCCGACGAGGGCATTCGCCCGGACACCACGGCCGACCGGCTGGCCGGCCTCTCTCCGGCGTTCACCCCCGACGGCTCGATCACGGCTGGTTCCTCCTCCCCGATCTCCGACGGAGCGTGCGCGGTGGTCGTCGCCAGCAAGGCGGTGGCCGAGCGCCTCGGGCTCGCCTGGATCGCCGAGATCGGTGCGCACGGCACGGTGGCCGGGCCGGACTCCTCCCTGCACTCCCAGCCGGCGGCAGCGATCAGGTCCGCCTGCGCCAAGGAGGGGATCAGCCCCGCCGACCTGGACCTGATCGAGATCAACGAGGCGTTCGCGGCCGTCGCCGTGCACTCGGTGCGCGAGCTCGGCGTGGACGAGGAACGCGTCAACGTGCACGGCGGTGCGATCGCGCTCGGCCACCCGCTCGGCATGTCGGGCGCCCGCCTGGTCCTGCACCTCGCGCTGGAGCTCGACCGCCGCGGCGGCGGCGTCGGCGCGGCCGCCCTGTGTGGCGGCGGAGGTCAGGGCGACGCGCTGGTCGTCCGGGTCGGCGGCGGATCCCGGTGACCGAGCCGGCCCCGGAGGTCGAGGCCGGCGGGGCAACCGGCGGGGCAACCGGCGAAGGAGTCGGGCACCGTACTACCGCCCGGCGCCGGCGTCCGGTCCCCGATCTCGTCGAGGACGCACGGGCAGGTGACCCGCGGGCGGTCGGCCGGCTGATCTCCCTGGTGGAGGACGCCTCGCCGGAGCTGCGTGAGGCGGCCGCCCTGCTCGCGCCGTACGCCGGGCAGGCCAGGGTCGTCGGGATCACCGGCGCGCCGGGGGTCGGCAAGTCGACCTGCACCTCCGCCCTGGTGGCCGCCTATCGCCGGCAGGGGCTGCGGGTGGGTGTGCTCGCCGTCGACCCCACGTCGCCGTTCTCCGGGGGAGCGCTGCTCGGGGACCGGGTACGCATGCAGGACCACGCCACCGACCCCGAGGTGTTCATCCGCTCGATGGCGACCCGGGGCCACCTCGGCGGACTGGCCTGGGCCACACCGCAGGCGGTTCGGGTCCTCGACGCGGCCGGCTGCGCGGTGATCCTCGTGGAGACGGTGGGGGTGGGCCAGTCCGAGGTGGAGGTCGCCGGGCTCGCCGACACCACTCTCGTCCTCCTCGCACCGGGCATGGGCGACGCCGTGCAGGTGGCGAAGGCGGGCCTGCTGGAGGTCGGCGACGTCTACGTCGTCAACAAGGCCGACCGGGAGGGCGCCGAACGCGTTCGCCGCGATCTGCGCAACATGCTCGCGCTGGGATCCTGGCCCGACGGCGCCTGGAAGCCGCCGATCGCGTTGAGTGTGGCGACGTCCGGTGAGGGTGTCGACGCCGTGGTGGAGGCGGTGGACCGGCACCACGCGTACGGCGTGGACACCGGCGAGCTCGCGCGGCGCCGGGTCCGCAGGGCCCGCGCGGAGGTCGAGGCGCTCGCGCTGGTCGACCTGCGTACTCGCCTGGACCGGCTGCCCCGCGACCATCGCCTGGACGCCGTGGCGGCCCGGGTCGCCACGGGCGACCTCGATCCCTACCGAGCGGCCGACGAACTGGTCGGCCAGATGCTCGGTGACCAGCCGCCACACGTGGGCGACCCCAACGGGGGTGCCAGGTCGGCGAGATCTCGCTAACATCGTCCGCAATGCCCGTTTGGTCAGACCTTTTGGCCGTCTGAGCCCGCGGTGTGGACAAGTGTGCCGTGCCCCATTTGCCTTCCGGTCGAAACCACTTAGAGTTCATGCTGGGCTACAACACGCGAAGGCCGCAGGGGAGCCCAACGAGGGAGGAGTACGGTCGTGACAGCCGGTACTAAGAAAGTGGTCACATGGCTTGTGATCGCGTTTCTCGCGTTCTACCTGGTGACCAGGCCGGATAACGCTGCAGGTGCCGTCCGCGGGGCGGGCGCCTTGATTGGAGAGGGTTTCCAGGCCCTCATCCAGTTCCTCAGTTCCGTGTTCGCGTGACCGGACCCGTTCGGTGGGCCAGGCACAGTTTCGCTGACCCTAAGATCGTGCGGCACCTCCTCGCTGACGAGGGCGAGGTGGTCGTCGATGAGGTACGCCACCACTGGGTGGTCTTCATCATTCCGGTACTCGAGTGTGTAGGTGCGCTGCTGTTGCTGGGGGCCATGATCAACCTCCCCGTCAACCTGGCATGGGTGCCTTTCATCGCCGCGCTGGTGCTGCTTGCCCATGCCGGCGCACAAGCGCTGGTCGAACACATGGACAGATTCGTCATCACCAACATGCGGGTGTTCCGGGTGAGCGGGGTCATGACCAAGAAGATCGCCACGACCCCGATCATGCGGATCCTCGACATCACCGTGGACAAGCCGTTCGTCGGCCGGATCCTCGGATACGGGCACTTCATCTTCGAGAACGCCGCGCAGGAGCAGGGGCTGCGCATCATCAAGTTCGTCGGCAAACCCGACCAGCGTGACCTCACCATCCAGCGGCTCCTGCAGCGTTCCGGTCTGCGGGCAACGGCCAAGGATGGCGAGGACGGCGAGGGTTCGAGTTCCACGAACGTCAAGGCACCGGCTGGCGCCCGGCCCCGCGCCAACCATCCGCGCCGTCCCGGCCCGCCCACCGCGCGCCGGTACCCGCGCTGAGGGCCGCGCCGGCGTTCCACCGACCGAACGCCGCGCCGGCTCCCTTCAGACCTCCAGCCGTCTCAGGCCTTGCCGCTCCACCTTGCCGCACCGCGGCGGTCCGGCCCTCCGCCGTGCCTGACTCTTCCTGGCTGCCCGGCTTCTCTCGCATGGCTGCTGCCACGTTCCCGGCCCCTTCTCGGGCCGCTGACCTTCGCGCCGGACGGTGCTCCGGATCCCGTTTCCTCCTCCGGCGGGGTCGCTCGTACGCCCGCCGTGCACGGGCCCGCCACCTCACTCACCACTCCGGCCACTCCCAGGCGTTGTGGGTATGCTCGCGAGGTCATCGCGACGGGTGGATGAACGATGAGATAACGCTCAGTGGTCAACGCTGACGGCGGAAGCACTATCCGTCACTACTCGTCTATCGTCAGGTTGACTGACTGGGTGCCACCTGGCACATGGGTATCGGCACATCACCACCCCCAGATCCGCCGATATTCACCCGCACCGAGAGGAGCCGGCTGGTCGATGCATGGCCGAGTCTCCGAGCCGCACCGTGACGAGTCTCACCGCGACGAGGATGGTCGCGAGGAGTCCCCGGACGCCGAGCTCACCACCACCCCTTCTCGCACCGAGGAGACCGCCCGTCCGGTTCTGCGTTTTCCGGTACTGGCGGCGCTGTGCCTCGTCGGCGTCGTGGCCATCCTGCTCGACCTGGCGCGCGGCGGACCGCTGCTTCGGCTGGACGAGATCATCGCCCACATCTGGAAGTTCAAGGGTCCGTACGACTACTCCTACGCCAACAAGGTTGACCGGATCGGCCAGCGGCTCATCTGTCTGCCCCTGCTGTTCGGGGTGGCCTACTACCTCAGTCGCCGCATCCGCAGCATCCGCCCGCTGGTCATCGCGGTGGGCGCCACCCTCGGGCTGAACTTCACCATCGGCGTCGTCAAGCTCGCCAGTGGCCGGGAGAGTCCGCGTACCGGCGGGCCGGCGTTGTTCACCGGCGACAACGTGCTCTTCCCGTCCGGCCACACCGCCAACGTGATCTTCGTCTACGGGCTGATCGTCGCGCTGCTGGTGCGGTACGGCGACGTGAGCAGGCGCCAGCGATGGCTGCTGATCGGCCTGGTCGCGGCGGCCGAGGTGCTGATGACGGTGATCTCGGTCTACCGGCACACGCACTGGTTCAGCGATCTCATCGCGGGGACGATGGTCGGCGCCGCGGTGCTGCAACTGTCGCTGCTCGCCGACCTGCACTGGAACGACGTACGCCGATGGCTACGCCGGATGGCCGGCCCGACCTGGGTAGCGGTCGAGTGGACGGTGGCGCTGATCCGCCCGCGGGTCGTCCCGCCCGCGAAGGCGGTCACGCGGCGGGTGCGCACCGGCAGCACCGACCCGCGGCTGTCCGACGCCCCGCCGGATGTGCCAACCGGTGCGCCGCAGGCTGCCCGAAACGGTCTGCGGCCCGAAGCCCGGCCGAAGGTTCGGCCCGGACACCGGGCGAGTACGCGTCCCGGCGAGCGCACCGACCCTGCCCAGGCGGGCACCGGGACCACCAGCACCGGCAGCCGGCCCGACTAGCGGAGTTCCGGCCCGGGCCGCCTGGCTGTGGCGTCCGTCTGCGGCGCCTGGCCGTGACGCCTGACCCGGTCCCGTCGAGCGCTCAGGTTCGGACCGGTTCCAGGGGCCCGGCGGCTCGCCTGTTACGTTCCTTTTCATGGCGAAGAGGCGGCCCCTACCGTTCGACCCCGTCCAGGAGGCGGCACGTCAGTGGGCACACCACTTCGGCGCGGACGCGGCTGTCGAGCCGATGCGGGCGGTCACCTCCCTGATGCGAGTCCAGCAGATCGTGCTGTCCAGGCTCGACGAGATCCTGCGGCGCTACGACCTGACCTTCGCGAGGTACGAGGCGCTGGTGCTCTTGTCGTTCACCCGTACCGGCGCCCTGCCCCTGGGGAAGATGGGCGAACGGCTCCAGGTGCACCCCACCTCGGTGACCTCCATCGTGCGGCGGCTCGAACGCGACGGACTGGTCCGGCGTACGCCACACCCGGAGGACGGCCGCGGCGTGCTGGCCGAGGTGACCGACGAGGGGCGCGAGGTCGTCAAGGCGACCACAAAGGACCTGGTGGGGATGAGGTTCGGGTTCGACGCGCTCGACGACGGCAGCCTGGCCACGGTGCACGAGCTGCTCACGCAGGTGCGCCGCGAGGCCGGCGACTTTCTCACCTGAGTCGCTCGGGCGTCGCCTGAGCGGGTCTCCGGTCGGGGACGAAGGCCCCGAACCCCTTACCGGCTGCGGATAGTTGGACATCCTACTATCGTGGCAGTGGCGCCTCACGAGGGCGGCCAGTCAGTCGGGAGGACCTATGCGGGCCGAAGACATCGAGGCGGGCCGACGCCGCTGGCAGCAGCGTTACGACGCGGCTGCCGGGCGGAGCAAACCGGGCGAGGGCGAACCGGGCGAGAACAAGCCGGGCGAGAGCGGCGAATCGCGCGAGCAGCGCGACCGCTCACGTCGTACGACCCTGTCCGGGACGGAAGTGGACCCGGCCTACGGCCCTCCACCGGGCGCGGACGATCCCCGGTTCGAGCGGATCGGCTGGCCCGGGGAGTATCCCTTCACCCGCGGCCTGTATCCCACCGGCTACCGCGGGCGCTCCTGGACCATCCGGCAGTTCGCCGGCTTCGGCAACGCCAGGCAGACCAACGAGCGCTACCGCATGATCCTCGCCAACGGAGGTGGTGGGCTGTCCGTGGCGTTCGACATGCCGACGCTGATGGGCCGCGACTCCGACGAACCACGCTCGCTCGGCGAGGTCGGCCACTGCGGGGTGGCGATCGACTCCGCCGCCGACATGGACGTACTGTTCGAGGGCATTCCGCTGGACGAGGTCACCACGTCGATGACCATCTCCGGTCCGGCCATCCCGATCTTCTGCATGTACCTCGTCGCGGCCGAGCGCCAGGGCGTGGACATCGCCACCCTCAACGGCACGCTGCAGACCGACATCTTCAAGGAGTACATCGCGCAGAAGGAGTGGTTGTTCGCGCCGCAGCCACACCTGCGGCTGATCGGTGACCTGATGGAGTTCTGCTCCAAGGAGATCCCGGCGTACAAGCCGCTGTCGGTGTCCGGCTACCACATCCGCGAGGCCGGCTCGACCGCCGCGCAGGAACTGGCGTACACGCTGGCGGACGGGTTCGCCTACGTCGAGCTCGGCCTCTCGCGGGGGCTGGACGTCGACGTCTTCGCGCCCGGTCTGTCGTTCTTCTTCGACAGCCACGTGGACTTCTTCGAGGAGATCGCGAAGTTCCGTGCGGCCCGGCGGATCTGGGCGCGGTGGATGCGCGAGGTGTACGGCGCGAAGACCGACCGGGCGGCCTGGCTGCGGTTCCACACCCAGACGGCGGGCGTCTCGCTCACCGCCCAGCAGCCGTACAACAACGTCGTCCGCACCGCGGTGGAGGCGCTCGCGGCCGTGCTCGGTGGGACGAACTCCCTGCACACGAACGCATTCGACGAGACGCTGGCGCTGCCGTCGGAACAGTCCGCCGAGGTGGCGCTGCGCACCCAGCAGGTGCTGCTGGAGGAGACCGGCGTGGCCAACGTCGCCGACCCGCTGGGCGGTTCGTGGTTCGTCGAGGCGCTGACGGACCGGATGGAGGCCGAGGCGGAGGAGGTGTTCGCCCGGATCAGGGAGCTGAGCCACGACGGCACCATCACCGCGGGGCTGCTGCGCGGGATCGACGACGGGTACTTCACCGGGGAGATCGCCGAGGCGGCGTTCGACTACCAGCAGGCGCTGGAACGCGGCGAGAAGAAGATCGTCGGAGTCAACGCGCACACCAGTACGGTCAGTGGCCCGGTGGAGATTCTCCGGGTGAGCCACGAGGTCGAGGCCGAGCAGTGTCGCGTACTCGCCGAGCGGCGGCGGTCCCGTTCGCAGGCCGAGGTCGATGCCGCGCTGCGGAAGCTGGCCGAGGTCGCCCGCACCGAACAGAACACGGTGCCGGTGATCCTGGACGCCGCCCGGGCGGAGGCGACGCTGGGCGAGATCTGCGGCGTACTGAAGGACGAGTGGGGCGACTATCGCGAGCCGGCGAGGTTCTGACGAGCGCGGCCGTGGACTGCCCTCGCAAGCCTGACCGCGAACGGACCGGGCGGGTTTGACGGGGCATCCGCGCGTCGGTGTGATGGAGCCATGACCGATCACGGTGGTGGCATCGCCCGCGAGCCGGTGTGGCTCGGCGTCGACCTCGGCACCCAGGGCGTCCGGGTGGTGGCCGCGACGGCCACGGGGTCGGTGGTGGCGAGGGCCACCGCGCCGCTGCACAGCACCCGCGACGGCGTGCGCCACGAACAGGACCCGCGGGAATGGTGGTCGGCGTTCGTACGTGCCGCGGGAGAGGTGACCGGGCAGGTCGCGGGCCGGCCGGTGGAGGGGCTGGCGGTGTGCAGTACGTCCGGGACGGTGCTGTTCGTCGAGGACGTGCCCGGCGATCCGGCCCGGCCGGTGACGCCTGGGTTGATGTACGACGACGGGCGGGCCGGTGACCAGGCCGCCCGGCTGGCCGGCGACCCGGCACCGGGCTGGGCCGCTGCGGGCGCGCGACCGCAGGCGTCGTGGGGGCTGGCGAAGGCCTTGTGGCTGCTGGCGGAGTGCGAGGTGCCGGAGTCGGCGCGGCTGGCTCACCAGGCCGAGGTGGTCACCGCACGGCTGGCCGGTTCGGCGGTCGCCACCGACTGGAGTCACGCACTTAAGAGCGGCGTGGACCTGGTGCGTACCGACTGGCCCTACGACGTCCTCGACCGGCACGGGCTGCCCGCCAAGCGGCTCCCGCCGGTGGTGGCGCCCGGAGCCTCGATCGGTGAGGTGGACGCCCGGGCGGCCGAACTCACCGGCATCCCCGCCGGGACGCCGATCCTCGCCGGTCTCACCGACGGGTGCGCGGCGCAGGTCGCGTCGGGCGCACTGTCGCCGGGCGCGTGGAACTTCGTGCTGGGTACGACACTCGTCCTCAAGGGCACGACGACCGAGCCGGTGCACGACCCCAGTGGCGCGGTCTACTCCCACCGCAGCCCCGACGGTGGTTGGTGGCCCGGTGGTGCGTCCAGCGCGGGTGCGGGCGTGCTGGCGAGAGAGTTTCCCGACGCCGACCTCGCAGCGCTGGACGCGGCGGCGGCGGCGTTCGAGCCGGCGCAGGCACTGGCGTATCCCCTTGTGGGAAAGGGAGAACGCTTCCCGATCGGACGTCCGGACGCGACCGGTTTCCTGGTCGGCGCCGCGCCGGGTGACGCCGAACGCTACGCGGCCTACCTGCAGGGTGTGGCGTTCGTGGAGCGGCTGTGCCTGGAACACGTGCAGCGTCTGGGTGCCGCCGTTGGCCCGGTGGTGACGCTGACCGGCGGCGGCGCGCGGAGCACGTACTGGCCCAGGCTGCACGCGGATGTTCTGAACCGGGAGATCGTGGTGCCGGAGGTGACGGACGGGGCCTTCGGGATGGCGGTCGTCGCGGCCTCGCCGGCGCACGGCTCGCTCGCGGACGCGGCGGCGGCGATGGTGCGGGAGCGCGTACGGCACGAGCCTCGGCCCGAGGTGGTCGAGCGCTTCGGTGAGGCGTACGGACGCTGGCTGGACGAGCTCGGCTCCCGCGGCTGGCTGCAGCGTCGGTAGCGCTCGCCCCAAATGGCCTGACTCAGCGAGGACCTTGGTGCGCGGCCCACATCGCACCGGCACGGTCGGCGGCCCCGGCGATCAGCTTCGCCAGCTCCGGCCGGTCGGGGACCGCGAACGACACGTAGTTGCCCCGGCCGCCTGCGGTGGGGCGGCCGTACGCCTTCGCGGCGAGGTGCCCACTGGGGAGTAGCCGCACGTTGAGGGTGGTCAGCGTGAACTCCTCACCGCGTCGGGTGTCGGTCCAGTGCAGAGATTCGGGGACCGTGACGTTGATCGCCAGGGCGCTCACCTCGATGCCGCTCACAGCGCTGATGTCGCCGTCAGTGCAGATGTCGCCGTCATCGCTCATGGGGGCATGTTCGCACGGGGGGACGACCCGGGTTGGGTCTCGGCCGGCTCCGACCGGTGGTCAGTTCACGCAGAGGCAGAACGGGTGACCGGCCGGGTCGAGGAACACCCGGAAGGTTGTGCCTGGCTGGTGGTCGTGCTTGGTGGCGCCGAGTCCGAGGACGGCCACTTCGGCGGAGTCGAGGTCGTCGACGATCACGTCGAGGTGCATCTGCTGGGGCACCTCCTGGGCCGGCCACACCGGCGGGGTGTAGGGATCCACCTGCTGGAACGAGATGCACTGGCCGTAGTCGGCGCGGACGTCTGCCCAGTCGGCCGAGATGTCGACCTTCCAGTCCAGCATCCTGCCGTAGAAGGTGGCGAGGGCGCCCGGGTCAGGGCAGTCGATGACGATGCTCGGAAAGCGTGCGATAGCCATGGCCAGGATGGTACGGACCCTCCCGGACGATCCGCGTCCTGATTGAGGTGAACTCAGCGATCTCGGTGATCTCGGCGATCGCGGAGCGGTGAGCCTGCATGCAGGGACGCTGTCATGGGCGGAGCACGTTCTGCCGCGGGTCCACCCACTCGGGCGGGATGTACTCCGGGTGGCTGTGGCTGCCCATGCGTACGTGCCAGCCTTTGTGGTGGACGGCGGTGTGTTGGGTTCGGCAGAGCAGGACTCCGTTGTCGAGGTTCGTGGGGCCGAGGTCCTCCCAGGCGGTCATGTGGTGGGCGACGCAGCGCCGCTCGGGCACCTGACAGCCGGGGAAGTGGCAGTGAGACCCGTCGCGGGCGGCGAGGGCCCGTCGTTGTGCTTCGGTGAAGAACCGGTCGGCCATGCCGACGTCGAGGATCTCCCCGTTGCCGCCGAGGACGACGGGGATGATGTTCGCGTCGCACGCCATCCGCCGGATCGTCGCCACCGACAGCGGCTCGCCCCGCAGTCCGATGATCCGAGCCGATCCGCCACCGCCACACTCACGGCACCCGTCGTGCGGGTCGATCGCACCGCCGGCCTCGCCTCGGCCGCCGGCCTCGCCTCGGTCGTCGAGGTCGGCGAGGTCGATTGCGTCGAGGTCGAGGGCAGCCTCCGGCCCCGCCGCGCCCTCCTCGAACTCGGGTTCGGCGTCGTCAGCAGCCCCAGGGTCCCTGCCCTCGGGTTCGATACCCGGATCCGGGTCGGCTTTGGGCTCGGAGCCCGGTCTGGTTGCGGTGTTCGGTTGGGGGGCTGGCCGGGGCCTCGCGGTTCGGGTATCCGGTCCGCGACCCCGGCCGAGTCAGCTGGTTCGGGTGGTGGTTTCGCCTTGGCTGACTGGCCTCTCCGACCGGTCGTCGTGGTGCTCTCGTCAGCCCCGCACCTGTTGTCGATGTCTGCCGATCCGGTGGACTCGCCACAGTTGTCAGTACCGGCCGGCCCGTCGGTGGCTCTGTCGGAGGAAGCTGGTGTTCCGCTGTCTTCGTCCGTCTCATCGCCGTCGCGGGCGTACGCCTGCGCAGTGGTGTCGGCGCCGCTGCTCTCGCCGGGCTTGGTGTCCCCGTCGCCGCTGCGGCTCTTGCCCCCCTGGACTTTCCCGGCTCAGAACTCCTGCTGCGCTTGGAGTTCTTGCGCTCGGATTGGCGTTCGGCGTCGGGGGTTTGGCAGCCGCAGGGCATGGGGCGGACGGGGTTGAGGTCGTCGATGGTGCCGAACCCGACGCCGTTCATCAACTGGTGTAGCCCAATGAGCACGGTGACGCAGTCCCGGCCCCGGCCGCGGTTGGGGGAGGCTTCCCACTCGGCCATTCTGGCGACGAGTTCGGCGAAGGCGTCCCCGCGCCGCTCGTCGAGTGGCCGGTTGTCGGGTGCCTGGCCGTTGTCGCGGGCGATCAGTGTCTCGATGATCTTACGGAGGACTTCCATCTCCAGCGTCGGCAGCTTGATCACCACTGTTTCCGACCCGGGGACGCCGTTCGCGATGTAGCGCAGCGACCGTTTTGCGTGCGGCGGCGCGTTCGGCGTCGGCGAGTTCCTCGCCCAGTCGCTTCTCCCACTCTTCGGGTGCGAGGTACTGCAGCAGGACCCGGCCCAGTATCCGTACGTCATCAGGGTTACGCCGCCTCGACTCCACGATCAGATACTCCTCGGCCTTCAACCGCAGGTCGAGACCGATGTAGGTGGGTAGGTCCTTGATCGCGAACGCGATCACCTGCGCGTGCTTGAACGACAACTCACCCTTCGCCAAAGCAGCCGCGGTCAACGTCACCGTACGGTCCAGATCCCGGGAAAGGTTGACCGTCGCCGACGCTTCGGTCTTCGACATCCGCTGCGCGGTGCGCAGCCACGCGGCGGTGGTCGCCGCACCGGTCGTCTTGCCGATGTCACTGGCTTCGGCCTGGCCTACCCAGGCAAGCTTCAGTGCGTCGGCCCGGGATTCCTCGACCGCCAGTTCGCCGATCAGCTCACCTAGGTCGCGAGCGTCCAGGCAGCCGGTGGGGGTGGACAGGGCTTCGTCGATCCCGGGCGGAACATGGTCAGAGCGGCCTTCAGCCGGGCGACGGTGCCGTGGCCACCGCCGCCGGGAAGATCCTGCACTGTCGAATGCATGTTCGAACTCTACTAGCTGCCACCGGCACCTCACCCGTTGTCCACAAGGTGTCCCCGATTCGACGCCGATCCGCCACCTGTGGACGAAAACCTGCCATCGAACGCACCGCACAGGCAGCCGACACCACGACTGGTCGGGCCGGATCCGGCGAGAGTGCGGAATCCCGTCTTCGCGGCTGTCGTGCCCTCGTCTATCGTCGAGGCCGTGACCCAAGATCGCCCCGCGAAGCCTGGCGCCGGCCCGGTCACCGTGTTCTTCGTACGGCACGGTGAGACGCCCATGCACGCGGAGAACCGCTATGCGGGGCGGACCGACGCGCCGCTGACCGAGCGCGGCCAGTCGCAGGCGGCCGATCTGGGTGAGTGGGCGGCGACGGCGCGACTCACGGCGGTGGCTTCCTCGACGCTGCGCCGGGCGAAGGAGACCGCCGAGCCGGCCGCCCGCAAGGCGGGGTTGACACAGCTTCTGGACGAGCGGCTGGTCGAGCTCGACTTCGGTGCCGCCGAGGGCCTGTCCGCCGCGGAGATGCGGGAGCGGTTCCCCCACGAGCGGAAGGCGTTCGAGGACGATCCGTACGCCAACGCGCTGCCGGGTGGGGAGTCTCCGGCCGCGGCACTCTCCCGCGGCCGGGCCGCGCTGGACGAGCTTGCCGACGGTTCCCACGGTGACCGCGTCCTCGTCGTCGCCCACGGCACGTTGCTGCGCATCGTGGTCTGCGACCTGCTCGGCGTCCGCCCGCGGGCCTACCGCACCGCGCTGCCGGTCATCCGCAACGCCAGCGGCGCCGTACTCCGTCGCGACCCGGCCGGACACTGGGGCCTGGTCGCGTGGAACCCGCCCCTGGCTGCCGGCACCGACACCTGGTGAGCCCCGGGCGTCCGGGTGGAGGCGGCCGGCGTCCGGTAACTCTGGCCGAACGCGGTCGGTGCGGCTTGACCCGCCCGACACCCAGGTCACAGGGTGAGGCGACCTGATCACGCCGTGAGGCGATTCGCGCGTGCGCCGAACTGCACTGGGGGGCGTCATGGCCGAGCCGACGGAGCCGCGCGCCCGCAGCGGCGCCCAGACTCGACGTCGCGGGTGAGGTGGTGGTCGTGGAGGATTTCTGCAAGTACGGGCTGCTCACGGTCGAACTCGCCGCGACGCGGCAGCGGATCGTCGTCCAGACTGGACCGGGTCCGGCGCAGGTGCCGGGTCAGACCGTGGGCATGGCGTTCCAGCGGGACCGGACCTACATGTTCGACACGACGACAGGAGGCCGGGTCAGATGAGCAGAGCGCGGATCCTCGCCGCGGGTGACGAGTTCGTACGCACCGACCTGCTGACGCGGGCGCTGGACGCCGAACTCGAGCGCGCCGGCCGGACCCGGCACCGGGTGTCCGTACGGACCCTCGACCTCGGCTGGCCGACCAGGCCGTGGAGCAAGGTCGGCGAGGTCGTGGAGGCGGCCGGCAACGAGGACACGATGATCGCCGCGCTGGACGGCGTCGACGCCGCGGTCACCCACCTCGCGCCGTTCACCCGCCGGGTCTTCGAGCACGCACCCGACCTGCGCCTGGTCGTGGTCTCCCGGGGCGGCCCTGTCAACGTCAACCTGACAGCGGCCACTCGCGCTGGTGTCGTCGTCTGTTACGCACCCGGCCGGAACGCGCAAGCGGCCGCGGAGTTCACCCTCGGCCTGATGCTGTCCACCTGCCGCAACATCGCCGCCGGGCACGCGGAGCTTGCCTCCCGCACCTGGCCCGGGCACTACTTCCGTTACGAGTCTGCCGGTTTCGAGCTCCGCGACGCCACCGTGGGCCTGGTCGGTTACGGCGCGATCGGGCAGCTGGTCGCGAGGTTGCTGGCCGCGTTCGGCGCGCGGGTCCTGGCGTACGACCCGATGGCACCAGCGGAGGCGTTCGGCGCGGAGGTGGAGCGCGTCGAGGACCTGAACGACCTGCTCGCCGCCGCCCAGGTGGTGAGCCTGCACGCCCGGCTGACCGAGGACAACCAGCACCTGATCGGGGCGCGCGAGCTGGCCCGGATGCCGGCCGGCTCGGTTCTGGTCAACACCGCACGCGGCGGCCTCGTCGACTACGACGCCCTGTGCGACGCCCTCGACCGCGGTCACCTCGCGGCCGCCGGCATCGACGTCTTCCCGGCCGAGCCGCTGCCGCCGGACTCGCGGTTGTTCAGTACGCCCCGGCTGGTGATGGCGCCGCACATCGCCGGGTGCAGCCGCGAGGTGGCCGAACGCGCGGCGACGATCTGCGCCGGCGAGGTACGCCGCTGGCTGGACGGCGAACCACCCGCCCACTGCGCCAACCCCGACGTCCTGTCCACCTCCCCGCGGCGCTGAGGAGACTGCCCGATGAACGCTGGCGTGAACGGCGGCGCGACGAACGGCGGCAGGGCGTCCGGTCCCACGTACGTGGGCGTGGACGTCGGTACGTCGGTCATCAAGGCCGCGCTGTTCGACGCGAACGGCGAGCAGCGGGCGCTGCGGTCCGCCCCGGCCCGGGTGGTGAACCCGCGCGAGGGCTGGTTCGAGCAGGACATGGACGAGGTCCTCGCCGCGGTCGGTGAGGTCGTACGAGCCCTGGTGGACGCCGAGAGCACGCCCGGCGAACCACCCGCCCTGCTCGCGCTGACCGGCCAGGGCGACGGCGTGTGGCTGCTCGACGCCGAAGGCCGCGCGGTCCGCTCCGCGGTGTCCTGGATGGACGCGAGAGCCGCCGGGATCGCCGACGGCTGGCGTGCGGACGGGACCACCGAGGCGGTGTTCCGGCGTACCGGCGGGGCGATGTTCCCCGGTTGTCCGGCGCCGGTGCTGGCGTGGTTCGATCGCCACGAGCCGGAGGTGCTCGACCGGTCGGCCACCGCGGCGTACTGCAAGGACATGGTGATGCAGCGGCTCACCGGCGTCCGGGCCACCGACACCTCCGACTCCTCACTGCCGTTCCTGGACCCGGTGACCCGCGACTACGCACCCGACGTGCTGGACCGGTGCGGCCTCGGGCACCGCACCGACCTCCTCGCCCCGGTCGCCGAACCGCTGCCGACCGGCGCGCTGACCGCCGAGGGCGCCGCGCTGATGGGGCTCCCGGAAGGGACACCGGTGTCGGCCGGGCCGTTCGACCTGCCGGCCTGCGCGCTCGGGTCGGGCCTGGCCGCCACACCGGGGGACGGGCACCTGATCGTCGGTACGACGCTCGCCTGCCAGGTCGCGGTCGCCGAGTTGCGCCCCGGTGGCGAGCCGGCCGGCCTCACCATCCCGCTGGGCCCGGACCGCTGGCTGCGGTCGATGCCGGCCATGGTGGGCACCGCCGCGCTGGACTGGACGCTGAAGCTGGTCGGGCGTACCCACGACGAGGTCGACCCGCTGCTGGCCACCGGCGAGCCCGGCGCCCACGGCGTGCGCTGCCTGCCGTACTTCTCCCCGGCCGGCGAACGCGCGCCGTTCGTGGAGTCCGGCGCCCGGGCCCGGTTGGACGGGCTGACCGTGCAGACCAGCACCGCCGACGTGGTGCGCGCGGTCTGCGAGGGCATCGCGTTCGCGGCGCGGCACTGCTTCGAGGCTGCCGGTCTGCAGGGAGAGGTCGCGGTGTGCGGAGGCGGGATCCGCAGCCGGGAGTGGCTGCGGCTGTTCGCCGACGCCCTCGGCCGGCCGGTACGGGTGTCGGCCTGCCCGGAGGTCGGTGCGTACGGCGCGGTGCTGGCCGGGATCGCCGCCACGGACCTGCCGGTGGACACCGAAGCCTGGGCGCATGAACGCGCTGCCGACACCACCGTGGTCAACCCCGGTGAGGGACCTGCCAAGCGGTACGCGGAAGAGTACGAGCGTTACCGCGCGGCGGTGGACCGTGCGCGCGCCGAATGGAAGGAGCGTCAGGTATGAGGTTGGCGAACGAACGCGCCGAGCTGGTCCGCTTCGCCCAGCGGCTCCGCCCGGAAGGACTCGTGGTGGGTACGTCGGGAAACCTGAGCGTGCGCGCCGGTGACCTGGTAGCCGCCACGCCGAGCGGCCTGGACTACGACGTCCTCACCCCCGAGCTGATCTGCGTCACCGACCTCGACGGCAAGCAGCTGGAGGGCGAGCTGGACCCGACCAGCGAGATGCCGCTGCACCTGTCGGTCTACAACACCACCGACCACACCAGCGTCGTGCACACCCACGCCACCGCCGCCGCGGTCGCCTCCACGCTGGTCGACGAGCTTCCGGTGGTGCACTACCTCACGGCGTTGTTCGGCGGCCCGATCCGGGTGGCACCGTACGCGACGTACGGCACACCCGAGCTGGCCGCGTCGGTCACCGAAGCGCTGAAGGGCCGGGCCGGCTGCCTGATGTCCAACCACGGCACGGTCACCGTCGGCGACTCGCTGGCGAAGGCGTACCTGCTCAACCAGTACCTCGAGTGGTTGTGCGAGGTGTGGCTGCGTGCGGCCACCGCGGGGGCCGCCCTCGGCGCCTCCCCGCGCGAGTTGCCCGCCGACGAGCTGGACCGGGTGATCGAGAAGTTCGGCAGCTACGGCCAGGTGCCGCCTCCGGCCCCCGGCGAGGGAAGCAACGGCGAGAGCGCGGGCGAGGCCGGCCGGTGAGCACGAACGCCAACGGCTACGACCGTACGGCGCTGTCGGCGCAACGCCGGCGCGCCGAGCTGGCCGGTGCCGCCGGCCGCGACTTCGACCTGGTGGTGGTCGGCGGAGGTGTCACCGGCGCCGGCGTGGCGCTGGACGCGACCGCCCGAGGGCTGTCGGTGCTGCTGGTGGAGGCCGACGACCTGGCCAGCGGCACGTCCTCCCGGTCGGGCAAGGTCTTCCACGGCGGGCTGCGCTACCTCGAACAGCTCAACTTCGCGCTGGTCCGCGAGGCGCTGCTGGAACGCGACCTGATGGTCGAGCGGCTGTGCCCGCACCTGGTCGAACCCGAGCCCTTCCTGTTCCCGTTCACCAAGCGCTGGCAGCGGCCCTACGTCGGCGCCGGCGTGGCGATGTACGACCTGTTCCGGCTCACCGGCCCGCGCAGCGTCCCCGGCCACCGGCACCTGACCCGCAGGTCGGCGCTCGCGCAGATGCCCGGCCTGCGCCCGGACGGCATCACCGGCGCGGTGCAGTACCACGACGTACGCGTGGACGACGCCCGGCACACGATGACGCTGGCGCGCACGGCCGCGGGGCTCGGCGCCACCGTGCTCACCCGGACCCGGGTCGTCGGGATGCTGCGCGACGGCCAGCGGGTGACCGGCGTACGCCTGCACGACCTCGAGGACGGTGGCCACGTCGACGTGCTCGCCGGCGTGGTGGTCAACGCGGCGGGGGTGTGGGCGGACGAGGTGCAGTCCCTGGGCGGGTCGGCGAGCATCGCGGTCCGCCCGGCGAAGGGAGTCCACCTCGTCGTGCCGGCGGACCGGATCGAGTCGCGGACCGGTCTGATCGCCCGGACCAGCGACAGCGTCTTCATCATCCGGAAATGGTTCGACCACTGGCTGATGGGCACCACCGACACCCCGTGGGACCACGATCGCGGCCACCCGGTGGCCTCCCGCGAGGACGTCGACTACCTGCTCGGCCAGGCCAACCGATGGCTGAAGCATCCGCTGGGCGATGCCGACGTGGTGGGCGTGTACGCCGGGCTGCGGCCGCTGCTGGCCGGGGTGCCCGTTCGCACCCCCGGCGCCGGGTCGAAAGCCGACGCCGCCACGACCGCGGCGCTGCGCCGCGACCACACCGTGGTCGAACAGCCCGCGGGCCTGGTGACCGTGGTCGGCGGGAAGTACACGACGTACCGCCTGATGGCCCGCGACGCCGTGGACGCGGCGGGCCGTTCGCTGGGCCGGACGATCCCGGCGTCCAGCACCGACCTGCTGCCGCTGCTCGGTGCCACCGGCTACGTCGCCGTACGCCACCAGCGGGACCGGCTGGCCCGCGAGGCGGGGCTGGAACCCGAGCAGGTCGACCACCTGCTCGGCCGCTACGGCGCGCTCACCCCGGAGGTGCTCGACCTGCTCACCGGCCGGCCCGAGCTGGCCCGGCCGCTGCCCGGCGCGTCGCACTACCTCGCCGCCGAGATCGCCTACGCCGCCCGCAGCGAGGGTGCGCTGCACCTGATGGACGCGCTCGCCCGCCGGACCCGGGTCTTCATGGAGACCGCGGACCGCGGTGTGGCGGCCGCGCCCGAGGCGGCCAGGGTGATGGCGTCGGTGCTCGGCTGGGACGAGGACCGCCGCACCGCCGAGGTCGCGGCGTACATCACGGCCGTGGAGGCCGAGCGGCACGCCGCGACCATGCCGACCGACGACCAGGCGGTGCAGGCCTGGCAGACCGTCGCCGGCGCCGCGGCTCGTTAGGTCCGGGGCGGAGATCCGTCCGAGATCAGCCCCGGGTCACCAGATCCAGGCGCCGGCGTTGGAGTAGCGGTGGTCGTGAATGGTGACCGGGTTGCCGCTCAGGTGGTCCACCCGCGACCGCACCAGCACCCGGACACCGCACCCGCCGCCCCGGTTCACCCGGACGCCGGGCAGGGACAGGTTGACCTTGTAGTGGTGCACGAACGTCGTGATGGTGGCGATACGGGAGACCGTGCCCGCCGCCGCGCACGCACGACCGGTGGACGTGGCCGGGATCGCCTCCAGGGTGACCCGGACGCGGCTGGGACCGCCGGGGTACTTGCCGTACTCCCGGGTCATCTGCACGTCGGTCATCGCCGTGACGTACCGCTGCCGCCCGGTCGGCAGCAGCCGCGCCATCACGTACACCGCGGAACGCGCCCGGGAGCACCGGGGCAGACGCGGCATCGCGCGCGCACCCACGCAGGTGTCCTGACCGGCGAACCACCCCTGCGCGCCCGGGCCGATCGGGCTCACCTCGAGCCGGCTGTGCCCGGGCACGAGGTTCAGCCGCGCGACGTGCGGGTCGATCATGGTGGCCGACACGGCGCGCAGCTCACAGGTGTAGTTGCCGTCGTGCGGCGCGGTGAACACCCACCGGACCGCGACGTACTCCAGGCCCCACGCGCGGCCGTCGTGGTTGCGGACGGTGTAGGTTCCACCGCTGCCGCCCAGGCAGATGATCCGGATGCCCATCATCGGGCCCCGGGGGACGTTGGTGGTGGCGCCCATCTGCCCGAGGACGTAGATGGACTGCCCGGCCCGCATGTATCGCGTGGGCAGCCGCAGGATCGGAACGGCTACGCCGCCGGTCGCCGGGACGGAGCCACGCAGCAGCTGCGTGGTCGCCATCCCGCCCATCGGCGGAGCCGGCGGCGGGGGAGCGGCCGGTGCGGGCGAGGTCGCCATCGGCGACAGGACGAGGAACAGGGCAAGTGCAAGCGCTGTGCAGACGACGGCGGTGATTCGGGGACGCGGTGACATGGGGAGACTCCCGGACATCCGGTCGACCGGCAGCGTGCGTCCGTCGGGCGCACCCGTCGTGGGTGCGGCCGACCGGCTGAGCATCCGTCGGTCGTACATGCGGATTGTGTCCCGACCGTGGTCCCCCCGGGGTCGGACCCCCCGGGGGGCCGTCCTCCCCACCCTCGAGCGTTCCAACCCGGGAGTCCCGAGTACGACGAAAGTCGTGCCGTCCGGCCGGGCGCACCCACCATCGTCTGGTCCAGCCCGGGAGCGCTGGCCCGGAGCGTCGTCGTTCGCCTACCGTGGCCGGGTGAGTGAACGAGCGACCGCCGGCCCGTCCTGTGCGACGCCCGGGGCCAGAGTGGTTGGATGGCTGGCCCCGTGGCTGACGCGTCTGCTGCCACCGGGGCGCAGGGACGTCCTCCTCGCGCTGGCGTTCGTGGTGGGCGACACTCTGCTCACGCTCTCGCACAGTTCGTGGTGGCCGGAGCGGCCGGGCACGGTGGCGTGGCTCCTGCTCGGACTGCAGGTGCTCGTGGACGCCTCCCTGGTCCTGCGCCGCAGGGCGCCGCTGACCGTGCTGGGTGGGGTGACCGCGTTCACCGTGCTGGTCACCCTGCTGGTGTCCACCGGCTCGACCGGCGGGCGCCCGGGCCAGTTCACGGTCTGGGCGCCGATGGCCGCGATCCTGGTCGCCTACCTGCCGGTCGCCTACCCGGCGATCCGCCGCCCGGGCTGGGTGCTGGTCGGCCTGCTCACCCTCGTCTCCGCCCGGGTCTGGGACCCGTCGGCCGCGGTCGTGACCATCGCCGTGCTGCGGACCACGCTCGGCCCGCTGCTCGCGCTGTACTTCGGCGCCCGGCACCGCCTGGTCTCGGTCCTGCGCGAGCGCGCCGAGCGCGCCGAACGCGAGAAGTACCTTCTGGCCGCGCAGGCCCGGGCCGACGAACGTGCCCGGATCGCCGCGGAGATGCACGACGTGGTGACCCACCGGCTGTCGCTGATGGTGCTGTCCGCCGGTGCGCTGCGGGTGCGCGCCAGGGACGAGGAGACCCGGCGGTCGGCCGAGGAGCTGCGGACGGCCGGTTGCCAGGCCCTGGACGAGCTCCGGGACCTGGTGGGGATCCTGCGGATGACCGAGGACGCCGAACGCCCGGCGGTCGGCGACCTTGCCACGCTCGTGGCCGACTCGGAGTCGGTGGGCATCCGGACCGAACTCGCCCAGGTCGGCGACCCCGGCCGGGCCTCTCCGGTGGTCGGGCGTACGGCGTACCGCGTCGTTCAGGAGGCGTTGACGAACGTCCGCAAGCACGCGCCCGGCGCCTCGGTGCGGGTGGAGGTGCGCTACGGCACCGACCGGGTGCGCGTGCGGGTCGCCAACACGGCACCGGCCGGGCCGCCCGACCCCGCGCTGGCCGGATCTGGTTCGGGCACCGGCCTAGCCGGGCTGCGGCAGCGGATCGAGCTGACCCGAGGAACGCTGTCCGCGCGGCCGGCCTCCGACGGCGGGTTCGAGGTGGTGGCCGACCTGCCGGCGTACGTACCCACGGCCGATCCCGCCGCCGAGCCCGCCGCCGAGGGCATGGAGACTGGGCCCTCACCGGTGCCCGGACCGCAGACCACGGAGGCGGTGCGATGATCTCGGTCCTGCTGGTCGACGACGAGCCGATGGTCTGCGCGCATCTGCGGACGATCCTCGGCGCGGCCGACGACATCGAGGTGGTGGACGAGGCGCACGACGGCGCGGCCGCGGTGGAGGCGGTGATGCGGCACCGGCCGGACGTCGTACTCATGGATCTGCGGATGCCCGGCGTGGACGGGCTGGCCGCGATCGAACGCATCAACACCTTCGTCGAGCGGCCCGCGGTGGTCGCGCTGACCACGTTCGACGCCGATCACTACGTGATGCGGGCGCTGCGCGCGGGCGCCTCGGGCTTCCTGGTGAAGTCCACGCCGCCGGAGGACCTGGTGGGCCTGGTCCGGGTCGCCGCCGACGGGCACACCGTCCTGTCACCGGACGCCGCCCGCCGCCTGGTCGGCGCGTCCGCCGGTGCGCACGCCGCCCGGGACCGGGCCAAGGACCTGGTCTCCCGGCTGACCGAGCGCGAGGTCGAGGTGCTGACCTGCCTCGGCGAGGGCCTGTCCAACGCCGGCATCGGGCGCCGGCTGCACCTGTCGGAGGCGACGGTGAAGGGCTACGTCTCGCGGATGCTGGACAAGCTGGACTGCGAGAACCGCACCCAGGTCGGGCTACTCGCGCACGAGGCGGGTCTCACCGGGAAGGGCTCCTCGACGAGCTGACCGCCCGGCCCGGTCCCCGGTTCCCGCGCGGCGGCCGGTGCCGGGCACGTGGCCCCGTACGCCCTCCCCACTCGGCATGCTGTGCGAGGGGAAGCGGAGGAGGCAGCCGATGACCGGTGTCACCGGGGTCAGCGGGCTCAGCGGGGCCAGCAACGTCGTCGGGGTGGACGTGGGCACCACCGGCGTCAAGGCGGTCGTCGCCGACGCCGGGGGACGCGTGCTGGCCGAGGCCGCCGAGGAGTACCCCACGCGGTACGTCCCGCCGCACGGCGCCGAGCAGGACCCGGACGACTGGTGGTCGGCGACCGCGCGCTGTGTCGCCGGGGCCCTGCGGTCCGCCGCCGAGACGACCGGTCTGCGCCCGGCGGACGTCGAGTGCGTCGGGGTGAGCAGCCAGGCGCCCAGCGTCGTCGTCCTGGACCGGTCCGGCGCGCCCGTCGGACCGGCACTGCTGTGGCTGGACCGGCGGGGCCAGGCAGAGTGCCGGGCGAGGGAGGAGTCCGCGGCCGAGGTCGTGGCCGCCACCGGCAACCGGATGGACGCCTACTTCGCGGCACCGAAGGTCACCTGGCTGCTGGCCGAACACCCGGAGGTACGCCGCGCCGGTGCCGCGGTGGTGATGGCCAACGGGTACGTCGTCCACCGGCTCACCGGCGTGCCCACCTGCGACACCGGCCACGCGGGGCTCACCCTGCTCGCCGATCTGGACACCGGCCGGTGGTCCGACGCGCTGGTCGACCTGTGGGGGATCCCGCGTGGGTGGCTGCCGGAAGCGGTGCACCCCGGCACGGTGGTCGGCCGGGTCGGCGCGGAGGCGAGCCGGGCGACCGGGCTGCTCGCCGGTACGCCGGTGGTGGCCGGTGCGGTCGACGGTGCCGCCGCCGCGCTGGAGGCGGGCCTCGCCCGGCACGGCGACGTGTGCGAGATGACCGGCCAGTCGACCGTGGTGAACGCCGCGGTCGAGGCGGGCCGGCTGCGCCGGGACGCGCTGGGGACGATGAGTGTGCTGCCCTACCCGCTGCCCGGGCACCACCTGGTCTACGGGTCGATGGTGGCCACCGGCGGGATCCTGCGGTGGTTCCGGGACGAGTTCGGTGACCGGGAGGTGTGCGCGGCGGGGGAGTCCCAGGAACCGGGTGAGGTGTTCGCGGCTCTGGACGCGCTGGCAGGCACGGCGCCCGTGGGCAGCGGCGGGCTGGTGCTGTTGCCGTACTTCCTCGGTGAGCGGTCGCCGATCTGGAACGCCGACGCGCGCGGCGCGCTGGTGGGACTGTCGATGGCCAGCCGTCGGGCCGAGGTGGTCCGGGCGATCTTCGAAGGTACGGCGTACGGGCTGGCGCACAACCTGGACGAGCTGGCCCGGCTCGGCCTGCGTCCCGCGGTGCTGCGCAGCGTGGGCGGCGGGGCCCGGGGCCGCACCTGGAACCAGATCAAGGCCGACGTCACCGGACTCCCGGTCGAGGTGCCCCCGAACACCCGGGGCGCGCCGGTCGGGGTGGCGCTGGTGGCTGCCGCCGGGGTGGGCCTGGTCACCGACCTGGCGCGGGCGGTCGCCGCACGGTCGCGGCCGGATGCCGGCGCCGCTTCGGGGGTGATGTGTCACCATCCGGACCCCGGTCGTCATGCGGCGTACCAGCGCTATTACGCGGTCTACCGCGAGCTGTACCCCGCGCTGCGGCGCAGCTACGACCTGCTCGCGCAGGCCCGCGCCGCGCAGGTCCAGGACTGAGACGCGGGTGCCAGCGACCACAACCGGCCGGACACTCCGAGGGCCTGTGTGGCCGCGCGGCCCCGGTCGGGGACAATCGGAGCCATGACCGGAAACTTCTCCCGCTACGGCGCCGTCGACCTGTCCGGACTCGCGAACCGGACCAACCAGCCGGCCGGCGCACCGGGCGGCCGCCCCGGCCCGGCCGGTGCCGCAGGCGCTCCCGGCGCCCCGGGAGGTGCGGCCGGCCCTGGCGGCACGGGCGGCGGGTTCGTCATCGACGTCACCGAGGCCACCTTCCAGGCCGAGGTCGTCGACCGGTCCGCGAGCGTGCCGGTCGTGATCGACTTCTGGGCCACCTGGTGCCAGCCGTGCAAGCAGCTCAGCCCGGTGCTGGAGAAGCTCGCGGCGGAGTACGCCGGGAAGTTCGTCCTCGCCAAGGTCGACGTCGACGCCAACCAGCGGCTCGCCCAGGCGGCCGGCATCCAGAGCATCCCGCTGGTGGTGGCCGTGGTCGGCGGCCAGCTGGTGCCGCTGTTCCAGGGTGCGGTGCCCGAGTCGCAGGCACGCCAGTTCCTGGACGAACTGCTCCGGCTCGCGGCCGGGCAGGGCGTCACCGGCACCGCGCAGCCCGTCGGCGGCGCGGAGGTTCCCGAGGAGGCCCCGGAGGAGGACGCCGGCGACCCGAGGTTCGCCGAGGTCGACGAGGCGCTGTCCCGGGACGACCTCGACGGCGCGGTCGCGGCGTACGAGAAGATCCTGGCCCAGACTCCGGCCGACGAGGACGCCAGAAGCGGGCTCGCCCAGGTTCAGCTCGTCCGCCGGGTGCGCACCCTCGACCCGACCGCGGTGCGGTCCGACGCGGCGGCCCGTCCCGACGACGTTGCGGCCCAGTGCCTGGCCGCCGACGTCGACATCGCCGACGGTGACCCGCGAGCGGCGTTCGACCGGCTCATCGACGCGGTCCGCCGGTCCGCCGGCGCCGACCGCGACACCCTGCGGGTGCACCTGCTGGAGCTGTTCGAGGTGGTCGGCGGCGACGACGAGCTCGTCCGCACGGCCCGCCGGCAGCTCAGCTCCGCGCTCTTCTAGGACCGATCCGGTCCCGTTCGGGGCCCGTCCCGAGCCGGTCCCGACCGTCGCCAGGGGGCGACTCGTCCACAGCCAGCCGGACGGTTGGGGCGGTATGCCCCGATGCTTGGTTAGGCTAACGGCCCTGGGGGTGCGTCGAAGCCGTCGCCGGTCCGGGCCGGCGGCTGGGCGACGTGGCCGGCGCAGTGGCCACGTCGAGACCTGCCCCCGGTGGGTTCGTGGGTTCGGGTCAACGGTTTCGCGGGGGTCGGCAGGTGAGCATGCGCGTCTTACGGGTGGTGACAGGCGTCCTCGCCGGACTCCTGGGGCTGCTCGCTGCCGTGGCGGGCGGAGTCGCGGCGTTCGCGCTGATCGGACCCGGCGACGTGCTCACCGCCGGCACTCACCACCTCACCACCGGAGGTGTGGCGATCGCCACCTCGCCGGACCTCATCCGCTACTACGACGCCCGGCTGGTGGTCACCGCCGAGCCCACGCGGCGCGGGCAGCCGGTGTTCGTCGGCGTCGGAAACCGGGTCGACGTCCGCAGCTACCTCACCGGGTCGGCAGGCGCCCAGGTGGTGGACTTCGGCTTCCCGTCGACTCTGCGCATCCGTCAGGTCACCGGCGCTGCCGACCGCCACGTGCCCCCCGACCGGTTGGGCTGGTGGGTCGCCGAGGAGTCCGGGTCCGGTGCCCGCACGCTGTCGTGGCGGCTGGCCGACGGACCGTACGACGTCGTGGTGATGAACGCCGACGGCCGGCCCGGCGTGGACGTCCGCGTCACCGCCGGGGTGGAGCTTCCCGGCGCGCACCGGTTCGCGGTCGGGGTGCTCGTCGTGGGGCTGGTCCTGCTCGCCGTGGCCGCGGTCGTGCTGCTGTGGGGCCGGCGGTCCCTCGGGCAGGGCGGTCGCCGTGCACGCCCCCGCCTGCGCCGGCGCAAGGCCGAGGACGACGACGAGCTCCTGTGGGAAGGCCGGGAGGCCTGGGAGGAGAACGAGTACTGGGCCGCCGGTCCGTCCGCCGAACGCCCGGTCGACGAGCGGCCGAGCTGGGTCGCCTCCGCCGAAGCGCGGTCGGAGGACGGCGCCGAGCCCTCGCCGGCCGACGAGGCGCCGGCAGGGGAGGCGGCACCGGCCCAGGAGTCCACCCGGAGCGTCCCGGCGGGACCGCGGCCGGGTTCGGCGACCGGGGCCCGGCGTACCCGGCCCGGCTGGGAGTCCACCGGCGACGGCGGCACGTCCGCTCCCGCTTCGCCGGCACTTCCGTGGCGTCCCGGCGGCACCCGCCGGCCCGCGCCCACGAACTCCCCACCCGCGCCGCCTTCACCGAACCCGCCGGGCGCCTCGAGCCGGCCGGACCGCCTGCACGACGGCCGGCCCGGCCGACCGGACACCTGGGACAGCCATCACATCAGGGACCCCAGGGACCCCAGGGACCGCCGCGAGACCGGAGACGGCGATGACCAGCGCCAGTAGGGCCCGGCCGAACCAACCGCGCCGCGCGATGATCGCGCTGGCCGCCCTGGCGACAGCGGTCGCCGCCACCGCCTCCGGCTGCGTGACGATGCCGAAGGAGAAGACCGGGGCCGCACCCGCGTGGGCCCCGATCAGCGCGGAGGACACCGCCGCGGTCGTACACCAGTACGACCGGGTCGAGGCGAAGGCGGTCCGTACCCGCGACGCCGGTCTGCTCACCTCGGTGGAGTCCGGCCCGGCGCTGCGGGCCGGTCAGGGCGGCATCCGGGTTGCCCGCGGGCTCGACCCCGACGGAAAGTCTGCGCTCACCTCGCCGACGAGGTTGGGGACCAAGGTCCAGCTTCCGAAGTTCTCCGGATATCCGGTGTGGTTCCTCGCCTTCTCCACCACCCGGCAGGCAGCGGGCCAGGCCGACCGCACCGTTGTCGACATGATGACCCGGCCGAGCGCCGGGTCGACATGGAAGGCCGCGCAGTCGGTGGTGCTGGACGCGGGCGCGCAGCTCCCCGCTCTCGCCGAGCGCGGCGGTGCGCCGGTGGTGCTGCCCGCCGCCGAGGCCGGCACGTTGATCCGGCCGGCGGACAAGACCGCGAGCGCCTACGCCCTGCTGCTGACCGGTGGGCCCAAGGCGCCCCAGGCCTGGGCGTTCGTTCCCCATCCGCAGACCGTGCGGGCGCAGCAGGCGCCCGCACGCAACGCCGGGTCGAAGGCGTTCGTCTACCGGCACCGGTACGAGGTGACGTCGGTGCGCGCACTGGCCACCGCCGACGGCGGCGCGCTGGAGCTGTTCACCATGAACGAGATCGAGAACTTCCAGGCGCGGCCGCCGGCCACCCTGCAGTTCGACAAGGCGGACCCGGTGGCCGCCTTCACGGGGCACCGGACCGGGCAGACCCTGGTCCGCGCCACATGGGTGTGGCAGGTCGTCGCCCGGGTGCCCGCGAAGGGCAAGGGCGACGGGAAGGTGCGCCTGCTCGGAGTCGACCGCGGGCTGGCATCGGTGCAGACGAAGTAGCCGGCAGCTTCCTCAGACCAGTGGCTCGGGGGAGCCGGGGGTGACGCCGCGCTCGAGGTAGAGCACCGCGCCCTCCGGCGCACCGAGTACGGCCGCCAGCCGGCGGTAGGTCCCGGGCAGGCACCGCTCCCGCACCTGGTCGAGGGTGCAGAACTCCACCTGCTTGATCTCGTGTGGCGCCAGCGTGAACGTCGACAGCAGCGCCTGCGGCTCGTGCACCCCGCCGTCGAAGAGCAGCTCCACCGCGTCGTCCCATCCCCGCCACGGCGGCAGCCAGTCGACGCTGAGCAGCTTCCCGATCGGCAGCTCGATGCCGACCTCCTCCCAGGTCTCGCGGGCCGCACCCTCCCGCGGTGACTCGAACGGCTCGACCACGCCGCCGGGCAGCTCCCAGTCGGGCTTGTACGTCACCTGGGCGAGCAGGACCCGCTGCTGCGGGTCACGGATCACCACGTGCGCGATCAGCCGAGTCCGGGGCAAGCTGGAGTTGACGAGACCGATGAAGCCTTCCTGGGTTTCGGGTTCGGGGTCGCCGGTGAGCCGGGCCAGCACCACGACGTCGTGTCGTTCGCCCTCCGCCGTGCGGTGCGCACGCAGCAGCCCCTCCCGGCGAAGGCCCGCCCGGGCGGCGATCCGCAGCGAGGCCCGGTCGGGTGCGGGGACCTCGGCCTGGACCCGGTGCAGACCGAGTGTCCGCAGGCCGTGGCCGGTGACCAGCCGGACCGCGCGGGTGGCGTACCCCTGGCGGCGGTGGGTTTCCTCGACGCCCCAGGTGAGCTCGCCCACACCACCGCCGACGTCGTGCAGCTCGACGTGACCGACCTCCCGGTCCTGGACGACCACGGCGAAGCGATACGGATCGGCCGCCGTGGTGGGACGCAGGGTCACCAGGCCGTCGGTGAGGGGCTCGGAGGGATCGGGCGTGGGTGCTGAGGAGGTCACCCTGGGGAGGCTACCGCTCGCCTCCGTTGTCGCTCACCGCCAGCGCGCTGCCGTAGTCGGCCAGGTCGATCGCGTTCGCCGTCCGGCGGATGGAGGCGGCGATCCGACCCTTCCACGGCACGTACGGGAGCAGCCGGTAGTTCTGGTGGACGAACCACGCCATGAACCGGTTGCCCGGCACCATCCAGTTGGCCACGCCGTCGGCCTGCTTGGAGCACCCGCTCACATACCCGTCCATCGCCTCCTGGTAGCGCGCGAATGCCACCCGGTGGTCGCCGCCGGCCAGGGCGAGTTCTCCTGCGAGAACGTACGCGCCGACGACCGCCAGACCGGTGCCCATCCCGGACAGAGGGGTCGGGCACCAGGCCGCATCACCCAGTAGCGCCACCCGGCCGCTGCTCCAGGAGTCCATCCGTACGGCGCTGATCGAGTCGAACCAGAAGTCGGGCGCGGACGGCATGGCGGCCAGCAGATGTCCGGTCTCCCAGCCGTTACCTGCGTAGGCGTCGGCGACGGCCCGCTGCTGCACCGCGTCGTCGCCACGGTCGTGGAGCGTCAGGCCGGGGGCGGCGAAGTAGAACACCGCCTTGGCCTCGGTGTTCTCCCGCGCGCTGTAGACGGCGACGAGCCGGCCGGGAGTGAGGTAAGCGCGGCCGGAGTGGTCCAGACCGAGGTGGTTCGGCGTGGTGAAGATGGCGGAGTACAACCCGGTCGGCCGGACGTAGGCCTCCTCCGGCCCGAATGCCAGCGACCGCACGGTGGAGTGCACGCCGTCCGCACCCACCACCAGGTCGAACCGCCGGGGTTCGCCTCGCTCGAACGAGACCGTCACGCCGTCGGCGTCCTCATCCAGAGCGCTGATCGAGTCGCCGAAGACGTACTCGGTCCGCTGCCTCGTGGCGTCGTACAGGATCCGGCCGAGGTCGCCGCGCAGGATCTCCACGTCGCCGGAGAACACGTCCGCGGGCATCCGCGACACCTCCCGGCCGGAGCTGTTGACGTACGCCATGGCGCCCATGTGCGTCTGCGCGGCACGGATGTCGGTCAGGATCCCCATGCGTTCCAGGACGGACAGGTGCGCCTCGCCCCGGAAGTCCACGGCGTACCCGCCCTCGCGTAGAGCCGGCGCGCGCTCGACGATCGTCGGCCGGAAGCCGTACCGCGCCAGCCAGAAGGCGAGGGCGGGACCGGCCACGCCCGCGCCGGAGATCAGTACGGTCCGGGCAGGCCGGCCTGAGGCCTTCTGGGTGGATGCCTTCTGTGGGGATGTCATGGAAGGGAGAGTGGCCGGGGCCGCTCACCGCGCTCACACCGAACGCTCACCGCCGGCCGCCGGCTCGGTGAGAGGCCCGGTGACCGGCACCGTGGGCGACCGGTCGCCGAGGCCGCCCGGTCGGCCGTCCAGGTCGAGTGGGGAGGCGGTGAGTACTTCCTCGGGTACGCCGGCCAGCCGGCAGGCCTCGCCCAGGGTGAGCGCGGAGCCGGTGGCGTACGCGGTGGCGTAGCCGTCCTCGCCGAGCCGGGCTCGCGCATCGGCCCGGACCCGGGCCACCTCGCGGTCGTCGGACGGTGCTACTCCGCGCAGGACGGGGGCGGCCGCCAGCAGCCGGACCGCGCCGGCCGGGTCGGGGTCGTCCAGTGCGACACCGGCGAGCGCCTCGACAGCCAGTGCACAGTCGTGCAGGGGGCCCTGAGCCACCGCGACGACGGCCGCCTCGCGCATGCGGGCGCGGGCGGTGGCGAGGTCGCCGCGTTCCTGGGCGATCCGGCCCAGGCCGAGCAGTGCTCGTACGTGGTGCCGGCTGCTCTTCACCCAGTGCGGGTCCAGCCGGTCCAGGGTCTGCTCGTACAGCCGGGCAGCCTCGTCCAGGTCGCCGGCGAGCCGGGCGACGTCTCCGAGACCGCGCAGTGCACCGGCGAGACCGGTGGGGTTGCCGACGCGGCGGGCGACCGCGGCGGCGCGTTCGTAGTCGTCGCGCGCAGCGGCCAGGTCGTCCTCGTCCTCGGTGCCGCGGCCGGCCACGCCCAGCCCGGCGGGACGCAGCGTGTAGTCGCCCCGGTTGCACAGGAGGTCGGCGACGTCCTCGGCCGCGTCCAGGTGCTCGGCGAGAACCAGCGCCTCGTCGGTGAGGGCGAGCGCCCGCCGGTGCTCGCCGTGCAGGTCGGCGGTGCCGGCGAGTCCGTCCAGCGCCAGGGCCGTACCCCACCGGTCCCCGATCGCGCGGAACTCCTCCACCGCGGTGGTGAACTCGCGGCCGGCCGCCTCCACCTCACCGGCGGCGAGGTGGGGATAGCCCCAGATGACCCGGGCGGCGGCACGCTCCCACGGATCCGGTGCGGTCAGCCCGGAGCGGAGCACGGCGAGCACCACGCCGGGATCGGCCGACGCCGCGTTGATCAGCGGCCACAGGAAGGTGATCACCGGATGGTGCGGCGACGGGGTGGTGACCAGGGACTCCGCGGTCGCCCGGTGCCGGTCCCAGGCGGGCCGGCCGGCGGGATCGGCGGCCGCGGTGAGTGCGGCCAGCAGATAGCCGTCCCCGGCACCCTCCGGTGGCCGCGTCCCCAACAGGTCAAGGAGCGCGACGGCCGGACCGGTGACCGTTCCCCTCAGCCCCCGCATCCAGAGGTACGGAGCCACCGCCGCGAACAACGCCGCTGCCCGATCGGCGTCTCCGCCCTGGACCGTTCGCCGCAGCGCCGCCAGGAGATTCTCCTGCTCCGCGTCCAGCCGGGCCAGCCAGGTGAGCTGCCCGGCTCGGCGCAGCTGCGGGTCCGCGGTGGCGGCCAGGTCCAGGAAGTGGTCGGCGTGCGCCCGGACGTACTCCTGCGTCTCGCCCGCGTCCGCGAGCCGGTCCGCGCCGTACGCCGCGATCGTGGTGAGCATGCGGTAGCGGCCCCGGTCGACCTCCACCAGCGACTTGTCGGCGAGGGAGTCCAGGAGTTCCTCGGCGACGGCGACGTCGTCCATCCCGCAGATCTGTGCAGCCGCTTCGGCGGTCGCCTCGCCGGCGAAGACACTGAGCCGCCTCGCCGTCGCCTGCTCGGCGGGAGAGAGCTGGTCGAAGCTCCAGGCGACGACCGCGCGCAGCGTCCGGTGGCGTGCGTCGGCGGTCCGGCTGCCGCGGGACAGGACGGCGAACCGGTCGCCCGTGCCGTCTCCTGCCCGCTCGCCCAGGCTGTCGTTCAGCCGGTCGGCGAGTTCGGCGACGTCGAGCGTGCGCAACCGTGCGGCGGCCAGCTCGATAGCCAGCGGAAGCCCGTCCACGGTCGCGCAGATCCGGCGTACGACGTCCTCGTTGGCCGCGTCCACGCCGAACGCGGGCCGCACGGCGCTCGCCCGGTCGGCGAACAACCGGATCCCGTCGGCCGCTGCCAGCGGCCGCACCGGCCACAGCTGCTCGCCGGTGATCCCGAGCGGCGTACGGCTGGTGGTGAGGATCCGCAGGGTCGGTACGGCAGCCAGCAGCCGGTGGGCGAACGCCGCGACCGGTTCGACGAGGTGTTCGCAGTTGTCCAGCACCAGTAGCAGCGGCCGGTGGGCCAGCGCCGCCACCAGCCGGTCGGCCGGGGCGGAGTCGCCGGTTCGGGGGAACAGCGCGCCGCCACGCAGGCCGACGGCCATGAGCGCGGTGTGGGCGAGCTCGTCCGCCGTGCGCAGTTGGGCCAGCTCCACCAGGCACGCGTCGCGGCGACGTCCCGCCACCTCGACCGCCAACCGGGTCTTGCCCACGCCGCCGGGCCCGAGCAGAGTGACCAGCCGCCCGGACTCGAGCAGTGTGCCGACCCGCTCGACGTCCCCGGCGCGGCCGACGAAGCTGGTCAACTGGGCGGGCAGCGGCGCCGGGCGCGGGTCCGGGGGCCCTGCCAGCAGGTCCCGGTGCAGCGCGGTGAGCTCCGGGCCGGGGTCGGTGCCCAGTTCCTCGGCCAGCCGCCGGCGGACGTTCTCATACGCCGCCAGTGCCTCCGCCTGCCGCCCGTCGTCGCACAGTGCGCGGATCAGCTGGTGGTGCAGGCGTTCACGTAGTGGGTGCCGGTCCACCAGGTCGGCCAGCTCCGGTACGACGTTCCGCTGGTCGCCGAGCGCCAGGTCGGCTTCGATCCGGTCCTCCAGAGCGGCCAGCCGGCCCTCGGTCAGGCGTACGACATCGGCCCGGACCGACTCCGCCTCGGCAGCGTCGGCGAGGGCGTCTCCCCGCCACAGGGCCGAAGCGGCGCGCAGCAGTTCGGCCGCCTGCCGGGGATGACCGGCAGCGAGAGCGTCCCGTCCCTCCTGTGCCAGCCGTTCGAACTCGACAGCGTCGACGGTCTCGGGGCTTACGGCCAGCCGGTAGCCGGTGGCCACCCCCTCGACGGCGACCTCCGGGCGCAGCACCTGCCGCAGCCGGGACAGCTGGGACTGCAGGGCGTGCGCGGCACCGGCCGGTGGGCGGTCGCCGTAGAGATCGGCCACCAGCCGTCCGGCCGGGACCACCTCACCGGCTCGAAGGAGTAGCAGCGTCAGCAGTGCCCGGCGGGTCGGCCCGCCCAGGGGCACCTCGCTGCCGTCGTCGCGCCAGGCCCGGGTGGGGCCGAGGATGCCGAACCGCATGATCGGCATCCTCGCACGTCCGGCGGCGCACGCACTCCGCGCGACCATTCCGCTACCAGGCAAGGCGCGGTTGACGATCCGGCCGGGTCGCACGCCGGAGCGATCCTCGATCGTGGAGGATGCTCGGCAAAGGCACCGCGTCGCCGCCGCCGTCACCAAGTTTCCAAGATCGTCCGCCGGGTGGTCCACACGTCGGCGAGCCAACCGTGGCTTGTGAGCCAGGCGCAAGCCCAGGTTGACAGTGACGGGGAGAAAACCCTTCGAACGCGGTCCGGATGCTGTGGAAGCCTTGCCGGGCAACACCAAGGGCGGCCGAGACCGGGCCGACGCCCACCTACTAAGCTTGGGTCGCAAGACCGGGCCGCAGGTGTGGCGACGACCACATCGGAGCCGCTCGGGAATGCCCCGCCGGACCCCGGCGTTGGAGCACATGTGAGTCGAGAGGTGCATTCGGCAAGAGAATGCATCCAGTCGAAGCATCGGGGAAACCTTCGCGCCACATTGCGCTGTCACCATCGAGGTGGTGACCAGGCGAGTGTGCGCTGAGCAACGTCGGTGGTCGCCATCGGGGGAGTCAACGAGGACGCCTGCGAGCCCGACACGACTGGTCGTGGGGGACACCTCATCTCGGCCAACCGCAAGCAACTGCTTTGGAGACAAGAACAAGATGTGGCCTGCCATTGGTAATTACGCCGATGACTACAACGAGCGGCTCGCTGAGCGGACCCGGGTTTCGCACTCGGTCGCCGCGCCGAAGAACCGCTGGGTAGTCCGGTCGCTTCGCGGCACCGGCGTTCGGCTCGGTCGGCTCGCCGACCGGCTCGACGCGCCGCGCGCCGGCGCCGAGATCTGCTGACCGGCAAGCGCCCCTCCGGCTCGGCGACGGCGGCATCGAGGCCCGCCGTCTGCTGACCTGAGCGTCCTGTAGTCCCAGATACCTACGCCGCCGATCCACCGGATCCACTGGGTCCATCGGGTCCCCGCGGCACAACGAGTACCGGCCCCCGGCGATCAGTTCGCCGGGGGCCGGTTCGTTTGCTGTCCGGGCTCCGATCGTCCCGCGTCAGGCGTTCACCAGGTGTTCACCAGTTGTTCGCCGGCGACTTCTGCGACGTGTTCGCAGCAGGCTTGCGCGACGACGGCCCGTCCTCGGGGTCGAACCGCAGCCACAGCGTGCCGAGCGGCGGCAGCGTCAGCGTCGCCGACGCGGGCTGTCCGTGCCAGGTGACCGGGAGTGCCTCCACCGCGCCGAGGTTGCCGACACCAGAACCGGTGTAGGTCTGGGCGTCGGTGTTCACGATCTCCCGCCACCTGCCCGCGGCCGGCAGGCCGAGGCGGTAGTTGTGGTGGGGCACCCCGGCGAAGTTGGCGACGCAGGCCAGCACGCCGCCCCCGGGGCCGTACCGCAGGAAGCTGAACACGTTGTTGCCCGCGTCGTTGGCGTCGATCCAGGAGAACGCCTCGGGCAGGTGGTCGGTGGCGTACAGCTCCGGCGCGTCCGCGTACACCGCGTTCAGGTCACGGACCAGCGACCGCATCCCCTGGTGTTCGGGGGAGTCCAGCAGTCCCCACTCCAGCTCGCGGGACTCTGCCCACTCCTGCGGCTGCGCGAACTCGCAACCCATGAACAGCAGCTGCTTGCCAGGGTGCGCCCACATGAACGCGAGGTAGGCCCGAAGGTTCGCCAGCTGCTGCCAGCGGTCACCCGGCATCTTGTTGATCAGCGAGCCCTTGCCGTGCACCACCTCGTCGTGGGAGATCGGCAGGACGAAGTTCTCCGAGTGGGAGTAGACGAGGGAGAACGTCATCTGGTGGTGGTGGAAGGCGCGGTAGATCGGCTCGCGGGAGACGTAGTCCAGCGAGTCGTGCATCCAGCCCATATTCCACTTGAAGCCGAAGCCCAGGCCGCCGAGATGGACCGGACGGGTGACCCCCGGCCACGACGTCGACTCCTCGGCGATCGTGGTGATCCCCGGCACCCGGCGGTAGCAGGTGGAGTTGACCTCCTGCAGGAAGCTCACCGCCTCGAGGTTCTCCCGGCCGCCGAACTCGTTGGGCGTCCACTGGCCCTCTTCGCGGGAGTAGTCGAGGTAGAGCATCGAGGCAACGGCGTCCACGCGCAGGCCGTCGATGTGGAACTCCTCCAGCCAGTACAACGCGTTCGCCACCAGGAAGTTGCGCACCTCCCGCCGACCGAAGTCGAAGATCAGCGTGCCCCAGTCCGGGTGCTCGCCCCGGCGCGGGTCGGCGTGCTCGTAGAGCGGAGTGCCATCGAAACGGGCCAGCGCCCAGTCGTCCTTCGGGAAGTGCGCCGGCACCCAGTCCAGGATGACGCCGATGCCGGCCTGGTGCAGCGCGTCGACCAGGGCACGGAAACCGTCCGGGTCGCCGAGCCGCGCGGTCGGCGCGAAGTACGACGAGACCTGGTAGCCCCACGACCCGCCGAACGGGTGCTCCATCACCGGCAGCAGCTCGACGTGGGTGAAGCCCATCTCCACGACGTAGGCGACGAGCTCGTCGGCCAGCTCGCGGTAGCTGCGGCCACGCTTCCACGAGCCGAGGTGCACCTCGTAGGTGCTCATCGGCGAGGCGTACTGCTTGGTGGCCGCCCGCCGGGCCAGCCACTCCTCGTCGTTCCAGGCGTACCGCGAGGTGTGCACCACCGAGGCGTTCGCCGGCGGGATCTCGGTGCGGAAGGCCATCGGGTCCGACTTCTGCCGGCGCACGCCGTCCCGGCCGAGAATCTCGTAGCGGTAGATGGTGCCGTCGCCGACGTCGGGGACGAACAGCTCCCACACGCCGCTGCTGCCGAGTGAGCGCATCGGGTGCGGCCGGCCGTCCCAGCCGTTGAAGTCGCCGACCACGCGCACACCGCGGGCGTTGGGCGCCCACACCGCGAACGAGGTACCGGTGACGGTGCCGCTCGGGGTCTCGTAGTTGTGCACGTGCGCGCCGAGGACCTGCCAGAGGTTCTCGTGCCGGCCCTCACCGATGAGGTGCAGGTCGACATCGCCCAGCGTGGGCAGGAAGCGGTACGGGTCGTCGGCGGGGACCGTCACGCCGTGTGGGTAGGTGATCTCCAGCCGGTAGTCGGTCACCTCCGAGCCGGGCAGCGTGCCCACCCACACGCCGTTGTGCTCGTGCTCCAGCACCACCTGCTGGTCACCGACGTGGGCGAACACCTGCTCGGCCATCGGGCGCAGCACCCGCAGGGTCACCTCGCCCTGGTGCACGTGCGGCCCGAGGATCGAGTGCGGTGCGTGGTGGTCGCCCTCGACCAGGCGGTCGATCTCGGCGGGGTCGACCTTGGGCCGATCGCCGCCCTGCGGCGGGTCGGCCACAGGCGCCGTGCCGGCGGTCGGCTGGCCGGTGCTCGGCTGGCCGGTGCTCGGCTGGGCCGCGCCGGTCTGGCGGGTCTGCTCCGCGTCTCCGGATCGGCCGCGGGTGCGCACGCCCTTCGACCGCTTCGGCGCGGAACCGTTCGACGGTTCGGGAGTGGTGCGGGGGTCGGACATCCGGGGACACCTTCTTCGTCTGGCTTGGGGGTGGGTGTTCCTCGCGAGCGGGTCGTACCCGGGACCCGCGTCTCGAACCGGCCGGTCAGCCGGCGAGACGCTGGATCGCGGCCAGCGGAATGCTCACCCAGTCCGGGCGGCTCCGCGTCTCGTAGACGACCTCGTACACCGCCTTGTCGGTTTCGTACGCCCGCAACAGCACGGCCTGTTCGCGCGGATCGGTGCCGGCGACCTCGCCGTACCCCTCGCAGAACGCGGCCCGGTTGCGCTCGGCCCACTCCGCCGCGCGATAGCTCAGCTGGTGTTCCTCGGGCCGGCCGTGGTCGGCGAGCAGGTGCTGCGCGGCGTAGTCGAACGAACGCAGCATGCCGGCGACGTCGCGGACGGGGGAGTCCAGCAGGTTGCGTTCCTCCCAGGGCCGGTTGGGCTCGCCCTCGAAGTCGATGACCCGCCAGCCGAGGACGGTCCGCATCACCTGCCCGAGGTGCAGGTCGCCGTGGACCTGCTGGACGGCCACCGGCGCCTCGGTGCCGGCGAGGTCGTCGTAGGCGCCGCGCAGCCGGTCGGCGTACTCGGCGAGAGCGGGCGCGATCTCCACCGCACCCTCCAGCCGGGCACGCATCGCCGCCGCCAGCCCCGTCAGCTCCTCCCGGCCCCATTCGCCGGTGGGGAGGTAGCGGGCCAGGTCGGCGTGGACCTGCGCCACGGTCGCGCCCAGGCGGTGCGACTCGCCGGCGAAGTCGCCGCCAACCTCGTCGGCGTGCAGGTCAGCCTCGGCGTAGAGGTCGCGCACGCTGGCGATGGCGAGCTCCCAGCCGTCGGTGGCGGTGCGGAAGAACGTACTGAACATGCCCAGGTCACCACGGCCGGTCTTGCCGTCGGCGTCGGGCCACTCCGCGTCGAACCAGCCGAACAGCCTGGCCACGTTCTCGCAGTCGTTGCGGGCGAACGCCTCGTGCACCTCGATGTCGGCGTTGCGGCCGTGATGCACGCGGCGGAAGAGCTTGAGGAGGACGTCCTCGCCGTAGACCAGCGAGGTGTTGCTCTGCTCACCGGTCAGCACCAGCGAGGGCTCGTCGGCGGACACCTCGAGCTCGCCGATGCGGTGGAACGCGAGGTCGGTGCGCGCCACCTCGCCCAGCAGCCCACCGAGAAGCAGCGACATGGCCGCCTTGTCGTGCGGTGCGTCGTACACCCAGACCGGCTCGGAGGACAGCTCCTCCTCGGTCCACTCCGACACGGCCGCGTGGCCGAGGTGCTCGCAGGGCTGGGGGTAGTAGCTGAGCGGGACCTGGTAGACGTCGGGGGCGGCGTTGTCGGCGTCGGCGTACCGCACCGACACAAGTACGACCCGGACGGCGGGCCAGGCGCCGCGCTCGGACAGCCAACTCAGCGGGTGGACGGACTCGACCGTGAACTCCCTGCCCTTGCCCGCGAACCACCGCTGCCGTTCAAGGAAGTCGTGCAGGCCGGTGGTCTGAGTGGCTTTCACCATCATCGCCTTTCGTTCGCTAGGTGGCCGGGCTCGCGGGGAACACACACCCCCGCGAGCCCGTGCCGCGCTGACCGCACTGACGGTCCGGCCTCACCGGATGGGTTCACCCCGTGGTCTCCTCCCCACCCGAATGCGGCGGGAGCAGGAACCAGTAGAACCCGTGACCGCCGAGAGTGAGGAGGTACGGCAGCTCCCCGATCTTCGGGAACCGCACCCCTCCCAGCAGCTCGATCGGCTCGGCTCCCTCCCACCGGCGCAGGTCGAGCTCGACCGGCTGGGGGAACCTGGACAGGTTGTTGACGCAGAGTACGACGTCATCGCCGAACTCGCGGACGAAGGACAGCACGCTGGGGTTGCTGCCGCCGAGGTCGGTGAAGCTGCCCGAGCCGAACGCGGGGTTCTGCTTACGGACGTGGATCATCCTGCGTACCCAGTGCAGCAGGGACGAGGCGTTGGACAGCTGGGACTCGACGTTGACCGCCTGGAACCCGTAGATCGAGTCCATGATCACCGGCAGTCCCAGCCGGCCCGGATCGCAGTTGGAGAAGCCCGCGTTGCGGTCCGGCGTCCACTGCATCGGGGTGCGTACGCCGTCGCGGTCACCGAGCCAGATGTTGTCGCCCATGCCGATCTCGTCGCCGTAGTAGATGATCGGCGAGCCGGGCAGGGACAGCAGGAGCGCGGTGAACAGCTCCATCTGGTTGGTGTCGTTCTCCAGCAGCGGGGCCAGCCGCCGCCGGATACCGATGTTGGCCTTCATGCGGGGGTCCTTGGCGTACTCGCCCCACATGTAGTCGCGGTCCTCGTCGGTGACCATCTCCAGCGTCAACTCGTCGTGGTTGCGCAGGAAGATGCCCCACTGACACCCGTCGGGGATCTTCGGCGTCTGCGCCATGATCTCCGAGATCGGGTAGCGCGACTCCCGCCGCACCGCCATGAAGATGCGCGGCATCACCGGGAAGTGGAACGCCATGTGGCACTCGTCGCCGCCGCTGCCGAGGTCGCCGAAGTACTCCACCACGTCCCCCGGCCACTGGTTGGCCTCGCACAGCAGCACCCGGTCGGGGTAGTCGGCGTCGACCTCCTTGCGGATCCGCTTGAGGAATTCGTGGGTGCGGGGGAGGTTCTCGCAGTTGGTGCCCTCCTCCTCGAACAGGTAGGGCACCGCGTCCAGCCGGAACCCGTCGATGCCGAGGTCCAGCCAGAAGCGCAGCGCGTCGACGATCGCTTCCTGGACGGCGGGGTTCTCGAAGTTCAGGTCGGGCTGGTGGGAGAAGAACCGGTGCCAGAAGTACTGCTTGCGCACCGGGTCGAACGTCCAGTTGCTGGTCTCGGTGTCGACGAAGATGATCCGGGCGTCGGAGTAGCCCTCGTCGGTGTCGGCCCAGACGTAGAAGTCGCCGTAGGGGCCGTCCGGGTCCGAGCGGGACGCCTGGAACCACGGGTGCTGGTCGGAGGTGTGGTTCATCACGAAGTCGACGATCACCCGGATGCCGCGCTGGTGCGCCTCCTCGATGAACTCAACGAAGTCCTCGTGCGCCCCGACGTCGGGGGAGATCGCGCTGTAGTCGGCCACGTCGTACCCGCCGTCGCGCAGCGGGGAGACGTAGAACGGCGGCAGCCAGAGCGCGTCGATGCCGAGCCACTCGAGGTAGTCGAGCTTCTCCTTCAGGCCCTTGATGTCCCCAACGCCGTCGCCGGAGGAGTCGTGGAAGGACCGGACGAGGACTTCGTAGAAGACGGCCCGCTTGTACCACTCCGGTTCGGAGCTGAGGCCCTCGTTCAGTAGCTGGGTCTGGGTCATGCGGAACCCCGATGAAGCGTGAGGATGTGGGCAGGGTGGTACGCCGGGTCGAGCCGGACATAGTTGTGTTGGCCCCATCGCCAACTGTCCCCGGTGAACTCGTCCTGGACCACGAACGAGTCGTGCCAGTCCAGGCCGAGCGCGGGCATGTCGAGGGTGACCACGGAGTCGTGCGGCCCGTACGGGTCGATGTTGATCACCACGATCACCGTGTCGTCGCGCCCGTCGGGGAGCACGTCCCGCTTGGAGAAGACGAGCAGGTTGGGGTCGGGCACCTGGTGCAGCGCGAAGTTGCGCAGCCGCTGCAGGGCAGGGTGCCGGCGGCGGATCTCGTTCAGCTGCCGGATGTACGGCGCGATGGACTCACCCGCGCGCTCCGCACCCGGCTCGTACGACGCCCAGTCGCGCGGGCGGTACTGGTACTTCTCGGAGTTGAGGTACTCCTCGCTGCCCGGGCGCAGCGCGACGTGCTCGCCGAGCTCGAACCCGGAGTAGACGCCCCAGGTCGGTGAGCCGGTGGCGGCCAGCGCCGCGCGGATCCGGAACGCCGGCAGGCCGCCCGTCTGCAGGAAGGCGGTGAGGATGTCCTGGGTGTTGACGAAGAAGTTCGGGCGTACGAAGTCCGACGACTCCTGGCTGAGCTCGGTGAAGTAGGACGCCAGCTCGTCCTTGGTGTTGCGCCAGGTGAAGTAGGTGTACGACTGGTGGAACCCGACCTTGGCGAGGGTCTGCAGCATCGGCGGCCGGGTGAACGCCTCGGACAGGAAGAGCACGTCGGGGTCGGTACGCCGGACCTCGGCGAGCAGCCACTCCCAGAACCGCACCGGCTTGGTGTGCGGGTTGTCCACCCGGAAGATCCGGACACCGTGGCTCATCCAGTGCCGGACGACGCGGAGCACCTCGGCGTAGATCCCGGCCGGGTCGTTGTCGAAGTTGATCGGGTAGATGTCCTGGTACTTCTTCGGCGGGTTCTCGGCGTAGGCGATCGTCCCGTCCGACAGCGTGGTGAACCACTCCGGGTGCTCCTTGACCCAGGGGTGGTCGGGTGCTGCCTGCAGGGCGAGGTCGAGGGCGACCTCCAGGCCGAGCTCGCCGGCCCGGGCGACGAACGCGTCGAAGTCCTCCAGCGTGCCGAGGTCGGGGTGCACGGCGTCGTGCCCGCCCTCGTCGCTGCCGATCGCCCACGGGGAGCCGGGGTCGCCGGGGGCGGGGTCGAGGGTGTTGTTCGGCCCCTTGCGGTTGACCCGCCCGATCGGGTGGATCGGGGGGAGGTAAACGACGTCGAAGCCGAGCTCGGCGATCGCGGGCAGCCGGTCGGCGGCCGCCTTGAACGTGCCGGACACCCAGCGGCCCTGGTGCTCGTCGTAGTAGGCGCCTTCGGACCGCGGGAAGAACTCGTACCAACTGCCGTAGAGCGCCCGCTCGCGATCCACCCGCAGCGGGAACTCCTCCGAGGCCGTCACCATGTCCCGCAGCGGGTGGGCGGCGAGGACCTCCTCCACTTCCGGCGCGGTCGCGGCGTAGAGCCGGGCCTGGGCCGGGCGGGACTCATCGCGCAGGGCGCGGACCGCCGCCTGGAGCAGCTCCCGGCCGTGGGCCTGGTCGGCCGGCAGGTTGTCGGCGGCGCGCTCCAGGACGAGAGCGCCCTCGGCCAGCATCAGCTCGACGTCGACGCCGGCGGCGATCTTGACCTCCGCGGCGTGCCGCCAGGTCGCCACCGGGTGGCTCCACGCCTCCACGGCGTACGTCCAGTCGCCCACGGCGTCCGGGCGGACCTGCGCCGACCATCGGTCGGTGCCCGGCTCGTCGCACCGCATCGGCACCCAACCGAGGGTGCGGCCGCCGGGGCCGCGGGTCACGACGTTGGCCCCGAGGGCGTCGTGGCCCTCCCGGAACACCGTCGCCTCGACGGTGAGCGACTCACCGGCGACGGCCTTGGCGGGCAGTCGCCGGCCGGCGCGGACGTCGGGGGTGACGTTGATGATCGGGATCCGGCCGACGACCGTGGCGAAGATGTCGCGGGCCGTGGACGGGGAGCCGGACGGGGAGCTGGACGGGGAGGGGGAACCAGTGCTGGGACTGGGACTGGTCGGGGTGCCGGAGGCGCCGCCGTTGGTGGCCGCGGTCACGTCGCTCGCGGTCGGGGCGGTCTCGGTCGTGGTCCTGGGCTGCTCGTTCTTGGCAGGCATCGGATTCCGAGTCGGGAGTCGGCTGGTTTTCTGTCGGCGCGCAGGCACAGCGGTGAACCTACCTACCCCAGTATCAGGGTTTGTGGCCGGGCGTCCACCTCGTCGATCTTCCGGGTGGTCCGGCCCGCTCCTGGGGGCGTGTGATCCGGGGGTGCTCATAACGGAGTGGTTCCCCCTGGAACGTTGCAAAACCTTGCTCTTCCTGCAACAGGAAGGCATGCCGACGGCGTGTCGGACCCTTCTCTGGGTTAGCCTCTGCCCTCGTGCGTGCCATCCGTCGATTCACAGTCCGACCGGTCCTGCCCGAGCCGCTCGCGCCGCTCGGCGACCTTGCCATGAACCTCCGCTGGTCCTGGCACCCTCCGACCCAGGACCTGTTCGCCGCCGTCGACTCCAAGCTGTGGGCGTCGACCGGGCACGACCCGATGCGGCTCCTCAGTGAGGTCGCCACCGACCGGCTCGCGGAGCTCGGCTCGGACGAGACGTTCCTGTCCGACCTGCGCTCGGTCGCCGCCGACCTGGACGCCTACGTCCACCAGGACCGGTGGTACCAGACGCTGGGACCGGACGTACCCCGCCAGATCGCCTACTTCTCGCCGGAGTTCGGCCTGACCGCCGTCCTCCCGCAGTACTCCGGTGGCCTCGGCATCCTCGCCGGCGACCACCTCAAGGCGGCCAGCGACCTCGGCGCCCCGCTGATCGGAGTGGGCCTCCTCTACCGCCACGGCTACTTCAAGCAGTCACTGTCGGGTGACGGCTGGCAGCAGGAGCGCTACCCGATCGTCGACCCCCAGGCGATGCCGTTGAGCCTGCTGCGCGAGGCCGACGGCACCGCCGCCCGGATCTCCGTGGGCCTGCCGGGCGGTCGCCGCCTGGTCGCCCAGGTCTGGGTCGCCCACGTCGGCCGGGTGCCGCTGCTGCTGCTCGACTCCGGCATCGAGGACAACGAGCCCGCCGAGCGCGACACCACCGACCGCCTCTACGGCGGCGGCACCGAGCACCGGCTGCTGCAGGAGATGCTGCTCGGCGTCGGCGGCGTGCGCGCGCTGCGCGCCTACTGCCGGATCACCGGCGCCGACGCGCCCGAGGTGTTCCACACCAACGAGGGCCACGCCGGCTTCCTCGGACTGGAACGCATCCGGGAGTACGTCGAGGACCGCGGGCTGGACTTCGACGCCGCGGTGGAGGTCACCCGCGCCGGCACCGTGTTCACCACCCACACCCCCGTTCCGGCCGGAATCGACCGGTTCGCCCGGGATCTGGTGGAGCAGCACTTCGGCGGCGACAACGAGGCCGACGGCGTTCCGGTCGACCGCATCCTCGCCCTCGGCGCCGAGGACTACGAGGGCGGCGACCCCAACCTGTTCAACATGGCCGTGATGGGCTTCCGGCTCGGCCAGCGCGCCAACGGCGTGAGCGCCCTGCACGGCGTGGTGAGCCGTGGGATGTTCGCCGGTCTGTGGCCGGGCTTCGACGAGACCGAGGTGCCGATCGCCTCGATCACCAACGGCGTGCACGCGGGGACCTGGGTGGCCCGGGAGATGACCGAGCTGGTGTCCCGCCCCGAGGTGGACCCCACCGACCGCGACGGCGCGGAGGACTGGGCCAACGTGGACCAGGTTCCGGAGTCGGCGATCTGGAAGACCAAGGCCGCCATGCGCGCCCGGCTGGTCGACTACGCCCGCGCCCGGCTGCGGGAGTCCTGGCTGAACCGCGGCGCCTCCGAGGCCGAGCTGGGCTGGGTGGACGACGCGCTCGACCCGGACGTGCTCACCATCGGGTTCGCCCGCCGGGTGCCGTCGTACAAGCGGCTCACCCTCATGCTGTCGGACCGGGACCGCCTCAAGCGGATGCTGCTCGACCCGGAGCGGCCGATCCAGCTGGTCATCGCGGGCAAGTCGCACCCGGCCGACGACGGCGGCAAGCGGCTGATCCAGGAGATCGTCTGGTTCGCCGACGACCCCGAGGTCCGGCACCGGATCGTGTTCCTGCCCGACTACGACATGGGTCTGGCCCACCCGCTGGTCACCGGCTGCGACGTGTGGCTCAACAACCCGCTGCGGCCGTACGAGGCCTGCGGTACGTCCGGCATGAAGGCGGCCCTCAACGGCGGGCTCAACGTCTCCATCCGCGACGGCTGGTGGGACGAGTGGTACGACGGGGGCAACGGCTGGGCGATCCCGTCCGCCGACGGGGTGAACGACCCCGACCGGCGCGACGACCTCGAGGCGCACGCGCTGTACGACCTGCTCGAGCACCAGGTGGCGGCGAGGTTCTACGACCGAGACGAGCAGGGCCTGCCGCGGCGGTGGCTGGAGATGGTCCAGCACACGCTGAAGTCGCTCGGGCCGAAGGTGCTGGCCACCCGGATGTTCGACGACTACGTGACCAAGCTCTACGCGCCGGCCGCGCTGAGCTCGCGGGCGATGAACTCCTCCTTCGAGGGCGCCCGGCAGCTCGCCGCGTGGAAGCGGCGGGTCCGGGAGGCCTGGGGCGGCGTGCACGTCGACCACGTGGAGTCGGTCGGCACCGGCGAGGGCGCCGAGGTCGGCGGGTCCGCGCAGCTGCGGGTGTTCGTCAGCCTGGGTGGGCTCTCACCCGACGACGTGGACATCCAGGTCCTGCACGGACGGGTCGACGAGGCCGACCGGCTGCAGAGCCCGAGCCTGGTGTCGCTGGCGCGGGCCGAGGACTACGAGGCGGGACGCTACCGCTACGAGGGACAGGTGCGTTTCGACCGGACCGGACCGGTGGGCTACACCGTGCGGATCCTGCCGAAGCACCCCGACCTCAGCTCGGCAGCCGAGCTCGGTCTGGTGGCCTGGCCGCCGGCCGCGTCGCCGATGGTCAACGGCGACCTGCGCTGACCCCGGCTGATCGGCTGACGCACGACTGATCACACCGGCGCGACTGATCTCACTGGTACGAACGGGGGAGCGGTGCCGACCTGGCTCGACGACGCAGTGCTGTGGCACGTGTACCCGTTGGGCTTCGTCGGCGCCGAGCCCTCCTCCGGTGAGGTTGCCGGTGACGGTGACGTCGCCGACCGTCCGGGTCAGCCCGTTCGGCCCGTTCAGCACAGGCTGGACCGGCTGGAGGCCTGGCTGGACTACGCCGCCGACCTGGGCTGCTCCGGGCTGCTGCTCGGGCCGGTCTTCGCCTCCGGCACGCACGGCTACGACACCGAGGACCACTTCCGGATCGACCCCCGGCTGGGCGACGAGGCCGACTTCGACCGGCTGGTGGCCGCCGCCCGGGTGCGCGGGCTGCGGCTCGTCCTGGACGGGGTGTTCAACCACGTCGGCCGGTCGTTCCCGGTGTTCACCGAGGCGCTGCGGTCGGGCCCGGACTCACCGGCCGGGCGGTGGTTCCGGCGTACCGGCGACGGCCCGGACGACTTCGCGACGTTCGAGGGGCACCACCAGTTGGTCGCCCTCGACCACAGCGAGCCGGCGGTCGCCGAGCACGTGACCAGGGTGCTGACGTACTGGCTGGACCGCGGGATCTCCGGGTGGCGGCTGGACGCCGCCTACGCCGTGCCGCCTGCGTTCTGGCGTACGGTGCTGGCCCCTGCCCGTGCCGCCCATCCGGACGCGTGGTTCCTGGCTGAGGTGATCCACGGCGACTATGCGGAGTTCGCCCGGGAGAGCACGGTCGACTCGGTCACGCAGTACGAACTGTGGAAGGCGATCTGGAGCAGCCTGAACGACCGTAACCTGTTCGAGCTGGAGTGGGCGCTGCGCAGGCACGGGGAGTTCGCGGCCGCCGAGCTGCCGCAGACCTTCACCGGCAACCACGACGTCACCCGGCTCGCCACCCGGCTGGACGACCAGCGCCACCTCGGGCACGCGCTGGCGGTGCTGATGTGCGTGCCCGGAGTGCCGAGCATCTACGCCGGCGACGAGCAGGCGTTTCGCGGCACCAAGGAGGACCGGAAGGGTGGCGACGACGCGATCCGGCCGGCGTTCCCGGCGGCTCCGGCCGACCTCGCACCGTCGGGATGGCCGTTGTACCGGCTGCACCAGCGGCTGCTCGCGTTCCGCCGCCGCAACCCGTGGTTGACGCACGCCCGCACCACCACCGAGCACGTCGTCAACCGCGGGTTGGCACTACGGTCCGGCCCAGCGGGTGTTGCAGCTGAAGGTGCGGCAGGGCCGGAATCCCTGCTCCTGTTGAATCTCGACGACGAGGCGTACGACTTCCCGGTCGACGCCACCGGCTTCCACGTCGCCGAAACGGCCGAGACTGCTGCGTCCGCCGAGACCGCATCGACCGGCCGGGGCGAGGACGCGCCGATCACCACGGTCCCTGCCCACGGCTGGTCGATCCTGCTCAGTGACTGACGTTCTGCCCGTTCTGCTCGTCGCCTTCTCCGAGCCTGACGGTCACCGCCAAGCCGTCCGCGTCCGGGTCGGGCGCGAGGTCCAGGGTGCGGATCCGGCCGGCGGCGGCGAGGTCGTCACCCGCCGACGCCAGCAGGTCGAGGTCGGCGGCCGGGCCGCGCACCTTCACCCGGTCCAGCTCCGTACGCATGGACAGCTTGCGGGCGGACTTCTCCCCGCGCACCGCAGACAGCGCCGAACCCACCAGGGTCAGCAGGCGTGCGTCCGCACCACCGGCCGGGAACTCCTCGGTACGCGGCCAGGGCCGGCGGTGGACGGAGCCGTCCCGCCACCACGACCAGACCTCCTCGGTGACGAACGGCAGGATCGGCGCGAACAGCCGCAGCTGCACCGACAGGGCCAGTGCCAGCGCGGCCTGGGCCGAGGCGGCGCTCGCCCGCCGCCGTAGGCGCGCTCCTTCACCAGCTCGAGGTAGTCGTCGCAGAACGTCCAGAAGAACCGCTCGGTCGACCTCCAGAGCGCGTGGTGTAGTCGTACGCCTCGAAGGCCCGGTCGCCGCTCCGACGACCTCGGCGCAGCGCGGCGAGCATGGCCCGGTCCAGCGGCTGCGGTCACCGACGGCTCCGCCGTCGCACCGCACGTCGGCGGCCGACGCCCAGCCCGAGCACGAACTTGCTGGCGTTGAGCACCTTGATCGCCAGCCGGCGGCCGACCTTCATCTGGGCCTCGTCGAACGGGGAGTCCAGCCCGGGCCGCGCCATGGCCGCCCGCCAGCGCACCGCGTCCGCGCCGTAAGCTGCTCGAGGAGTCGCTCGGGCACGACCGCGTTGCCCTTGGACTTGCACATCTTCTTGCGGTCGGGGTCGACGATCGAAGCCGGAGATCAGCGCGTGCGTCCACGGCAGCCGGCCGTGTTCGAGGTGGGCGCGCACGACCGGGAGAACAGCCAGGTGCGGATGATGTCGTGCGCCTGCGGGCGCAGGTCCATCGGGAAGACCCGCGCGAACAGGTCCGGGTCGCGTTCCCAGCCGCCGGCGATCTGCGGGGACAGCGAGGAGGTGGCCCAGGTGTCCATCACGTCCGGGTCGCCGACGAAGCCGCCCGGCACGCCGCGCTGGGACTCGTCGTACCCGGCGCGGCGTCTGGACGGACGGGTCGACCGGGAGCGCGGCCTCGTCCGGGCAGTGAGCGGGTGCGTCGTAGTCCGGCTCGCCGTCGGCGTCGAGGCGGTACCAGACCGGGAACGGCACGCCGAAGAAGCGCTGCCGGCTGATCAGCCAGTCGCCGTTCAGCCCGCCGACCCAGTTGTCGTAGCGGTGCCGCATGTGCGCCGGCACCCAGGTCGATCTCGCGCGCCGCGGGCCAGCAGCGCGGCCCGCAGGTCGGCGTCCCGGCCGCCGTTGCGGATGTACCACTGCCGGGTGGTGACGATCTCCAGCGGCTTGTCGCCCTTCTCGTAGAAGTTCGCCATCCGCTGGGTGATCGGCGTGGGCTCGCCGTCCAGGTCGCCGGACTCGCGCAGCAGCGCCACCGATCGCCTGGCGCGCGCCGTGCGGTGGTCTTGCCGGCGAGTTCGGCGTACGCGGCGGCGGCCGGCTCGCGAGCCGAGCCAGTCCGGCGTCTCCGGCAGCAGCCGGCCGTCCCGGCCGATGACCGCGCGGGTCGGGCAGCTGCAGCTCGCGCCACCAGGTCACGTCGGTCAGGTCGCCGAACGTGCAGCACATCGCGATGCCCGCGCCCTTGTCCGGCTCGGCGGCCGGGTGCGCCAGCACCGGGACCTCGACGCCGAACAGCGGTGAGGTCGCACCGTACGTGCCGAACAGCGAGCTGCGTACCGCTCGTCGTCGGGGTGCGCGACCAGGGCGACGGCAGGCGGGCAGGAGCTCCGGCCGGGTGGTCTCGATGTACACCGGTCCCGTCGCCGGGCCGTGGAACGCGATCCGGTGGTAGTGCGCCGGGGTGCTCGCGGGCCTCCAGCTCGGCCTGGGCGACCGCGGTCCGGAAGTCACGTCCCACAGCGTCGGCGCCTCCGGCTGGTACGCCTCGCCGCGCGCAGGTTGCGCAGGAACGCCCGCTGCGCGAGCGGCGCGGGACCGTCGCCGATCGTCGGTGTAGGTCAGCGACCAGTCCACCGACAGGCCGAGCGTGCGCCACAGCGCCTCGAACGCCTGCTCGTCCTGCGTCGGTCAGCCGCTCGCACAGCTCGACGAAGTTGCGCCGGCGAGATCGGCACCTGGCGCTTCGGGTCCGGCCTGGCCGGCGGGGTCGAAGTCGCGGGTCGTACGGCAGCGACGGGTCGCAGCGCACGCCGTAGTAGTTCTGCACCCGGCGCTCGGTGGGCAGGCCGTTGTCGTCCCAGCCCATCGGGTAGAAGACCTCCTTGCCGCGCATCCGCTGGAAGCGGGCGATCAGGTCGGTGTGGGTGTAGCGAGAACACGTGCCCGACGTGCAGCGCGCCGGACACGGTCGGCGGCGGGGTGTCGATCGCGTAGATCGTCGGCGCGCGTCCGCGGTGCGGTCGAAGCGGTAGGTGCCCTGCTCGCGCCAGCGCTGTGCCCAGGCCTGGTGCAGGCCGTCCAGGGTCGGCTTGTCCGGGATGGCGGACGTGCCGGCGTCCGGTGTGGCTGTTCCAGGTGCGGTGGAAGCGTCGGGCGCGGTGGCGCGGGTGGATCGGGGTGTTGTGGTCGTCGCGTGGGTAGTCACGATGGCTCACCTTGGGGTCGCGGCGCCGCCTGCGGATGGTGGCGTACGCCGGATGCGAGTGCGGTCGGCGAAGGCGCGCCGCGAGGGATGCGCGTGACGGTGCTGCTACGCGCCCTGGCGGCGCACGGCTACTCGCGCCCGGGCGCCGTGGGCGCGGCAGCGGGCGCGGGGAAGGAACGGACCGTTCGTAGCCATCGCCGCCGATAGTACGCGAGGGAGCCAACCGCGTGCGCGGCATTCGTACTACCAGGCGTAGGACATGTCGCACCCGATTCGTAGACTGACCGGCGGACCGGCCCGGGGGACTCCCGGCCGGACGACGGCGATCGGACCGGACGGAGGAGCAGCGGTGATCGGCCCCCTGGCGGTCGCGGTGATGATCGTGGCACTGGCGTACGCCGTGCTGGCCCTGGTGAGCGCGGCGCTCAACCGGCTGCCCGGCACGCTGCAGGTCGGCGGTGCCGCGCTGGTCGAGCTCCTCGCCCTGGTCCAGCTGGTGGCCGCGGTCGTGCAGCTCCTCAGGGGTGAGCGGCCCGCGGAGTTCGGGACGTTCCTCGCCTACCTCGTGGTGTCGGTGCTGGTGATGCCGGTCGCCGTGCTGTGGGCGGCCTCCGAACGCAACCGCTGGAGCAGCGTCGTCCTCGGTGTCGGCGGCCTGGTGGTCGTCGTGCTGACCCTGCGGATGCAGCAGGTGTGGACCGGTGCCTGACTCCGGCGAGCGGTCGGTGCCCGACGAGCGGTCGGAGCCGGCGGCGGCGAGCACGCGGTCCGGCCCGGGCCGGGTGCTGGTCGCGGTGTACGCGGTGTTCGCCGTGGCGGCGACGTCGCGGGCGACGGTGCAGATGCTGACGAAGTTCGCCGAGGCCCCGTTGGCGTACGTCTTGTCGGCGTTCTCGGCGGTGGTGTACATCGTGGCCACGGTCGCGCTCGCCCGCGGTGGACCGACCGCCCGCAAGGTGGCCTGGTGCGCGTGCGGCGTCGAACTCGCCGGGGTGCTGGCGATCGGGTTCCTCAGCCTGCTCGACCCGGTGGCCTTCCCGGACGCCACGGTGTGGTCGGTGTTCGGACGGGGCTATCTGTTCGTCCCGCTGGTGCTGCCGATCCTCGGGCTGGCCTGGCTCCGGCACACCGGCCGCGCCCGGCCGAAGAACGCCTGATCCACTGATCGGCCCGCGGGCTCAGACCTTGCGGACCATGGTGTCGGCGTTCTCGTCGCCGCCCACGACCTCGAACCCCTCCGCGGCGTAGAGCGCGGCCGCGTGGTTGGCGCGTTCGACGCTCAGGCTGAGCCGGGGAACCCCCGCCGCCCGCGCCTGCTCCACGATCGCCCGGATCAGGGCGCGGCCCAGCCCACGTCCGCGGCAGTCCGGCGCGACGGCGATGCTGACCTCGGGCACGTCCTCGGCGACGAAGCCGTACCCGGGCCTGTCGGCGGGGAAGTAACGCCACCACGCCGCGCCGATCGGCCGGCCCGGGGAGCCGTCGCCGTGGCCGGCCGCCGCGACCACGCCCTGCTCACCGGGCGCCGGCCAGCCCTCGACGTACTTCCGCAGCGCCGGGTCCGCCCAGAACTCCTCGAGGGTGAACGCCGGCCGGTCCGGTGACCAGTTGAACGCCTCCAGGGTCATCTCGGCGATGAAGCCGGCGTCGCCGGCGGTGGCGGCGCGCAGGACGTAGGCGGGACGGCCGGCGCCGGTGTCGGCGGAGTTCGCGGGGTGCACCCGGGCAGTGTGCCCGGGTGCGGAGGACCTCGCCAGCCTATTTCCGTATGGAAGAACGTGTGGGTGAGTGCAGCCAGCAGGTCGCCCGCTCCCCGCGAGCTGCGCTCACCGACGGCTGCCGCCCGGCTCGTCGGCGATCTGCCCGCACAACTCGACGCAGCCCGCGCAGATCGCGGTGTCCGGCCCGGCGACCAGTTGATCGACCTCCGCGCCCGGCTTGCCGCAGAACCCGCAGCTGACCGTCTCCCGGTCGGCGACCAGGGCGAGCCGATCCGACTCAGGGGATTCCGGCTCCTCGCCGGCCAGCAGCTGGGCGGCGTCGTCGACGCACTCGCGGCAGACGAACACGCCCGGCCCGGCAATCAGCCGGTCGGTCCGCAGCCCGTCCCGGCCGCAGAACGAGCAGCGCAGCCCGGCCCGGCCCAGCCGCCGGCGTACGTCGTCGTAGCGGCCGAAGTCCGCCTCGGCGAGGATCTGCGCGGCCACGCCCTTGCCCTCCCGCATCAGGGCCAGCAGCAGGTGCTCGCCGCGGGCCAGGTCGGCGCGGTCGTGCCTGGCCTCGCGCAGCGCCAGTTCCACCACCTTCGCCGCCCGCGGCGTCATCGGGACCGGCCGGTCGTGGTCGGCGTCCTCTGCGTCCTCTGCGTCCTCGGGGTCGGTGCTCCGGCCGATGATGCGTTCGACGCCCGCCCGGGCGGTTTCCAGGTCGACGCCGGCGGCGGCCAGGAGGCGTCCGGCGTTGCCCTGGTCGGCCCGGATCAGCCCGAGCAGCAGGGACTCGGTGCCGATGTAGTTGTGCCCGAACCCGACGGCCTCCTCCCTGGCGAGGTCGAGCACGTGCCGGGTGTCGGCGAACAACTGGTCGTATCCCGGCACGCCGGGCATCCCGGGCGGACCGGACCGTTCGGCCGCTGACCGGTCGAAAGGGGTCCGGCGTTCGGTGCGGCGGGCCTGTCGTTGCTCCGAGCGCTCCCGCCGGGCCTCGGCCTGGGCCCGGCGCCGCTCGGCCCGCCCGGCTCGCTCGGCCCGCTGCCGGTCGCGCTCGGCCCGGTCCCGGTCCCGAACCCGGTCGAGGTCGCGATCAGCCCGGTCGCGATCATCCGGTTCGCGGTCGCCGCGCTCGGCGGCTCTGCGGCCCGCGGCGGGATCACCCGCGTCGACCACCTGGTGAACCCGCTGGTGGCTGAGATCGAGGGCGTCGGCGATCTCCCGCATGGAGCCGCCGCCGGCGTGCAGGACCCGGATCGCGTAGTGGTAGTCGGCCTGGGCGATCTCGGCGTCGTGCTGCAGGGAGACGAGCCGCTCCCGGGCGGTACGCGCCTTGGCGAGGAGTTCTTCGTCCAATGTCATTCGTCCACAGTGCTAGACACCGGTGCCGGCGTCAACCGGGATAGACACTTTGTCTACCGCGCTGGACGCAGCCCCGGTACGACGCGCCGTTCCCGCGTGATCGGACCCCGCGAGCCGGTCCCTAAACTTCACCGCATGAGTGCGCCGCAGCGGCCAGAGTCCGCGCCCGAACTTCCGCAGACGTTCGTTCCGGCCGAGGTGGAGGGCACCCTCTACGAGCGGTGGGTCGAGCGCGGCTACTTCACCCCCAGCGGCAAGCCCGACGCCACGCCCTACTCCCTCGTCATCCCGCCGCCGAACGTCACCGGCTCCCTGCACGTGGGCCACGCGCTCGACCACACCATCCAGGACGTCCTCGTCCGCCGGCGCCGGATGCAGGGCTTCGACGCCCTGTGGCTGCCCGGCATGGACCACGCCGGCATCGCCACCCAGAACGTCGTCGAACGCGAGCTCGCCAAGGAGGGCCTGTCCCGCCACGACCTCGGCCGGGACGCGTTCGTGGAGCGGGTGTGGCAGTGGAAGGCCGAGTTCGGGGGGAAGATCCTCGGCCAGATGCGCCGGCTCGGCGACTCGGTCGACTGGACCCGCGAGCGGTTCACCATGGACGAGGGACTGTCCCGGGCTGTCGGCACGATGTTCAAGCGGCTGTACGACGACGGGCTGATCTACCGCGCCGAGCGGATCATCAACTGGTGCCCGCGCTGTCTCACCGCGCTGTCCGACATCGAGGTGGAGCACGCAGACGACGACGGCGAGCTGGTCTCCATCCGCTACGGCGACGGCGACAACTCCCTCGTGGTCGCCACCACCCGGGCGGAGACGATGCTCGGCGACACCGCCGTCGCGGTGCACCCCGACGACGAGCGCTACGCCCACCTGGTCGGCACCGAGGTCGAGCTGCCGCTGACCGGCCGCCGCATCCCGGTGGTCGCCGACGAGCATGTCGACCCGGAGTTCGGCACCGGCGCGGTGAAGGTCACCCCGGCGCACGACCCGAACGACTTCGAGATCGGCCGCCGCCACGACCTGCCAAGCCTGGTGGTCATGGACGAGCACGGAGTGATCACCGCACACGGGCCGTTCCAGGGACTGGACCGGTTCGAGGCGCGGCCCGCCGTGGTCGCCGCGCTGCGGGCCGACGGCCGGATCGAGCGCGAGGTCCGGCCGTACCGCCACGCCGTCGGCCACTGCCAGCGCTGCGACACCGTGGTCGAGCCGCGGGTTTCCCTGCAGTGGTTCGTGAAGGTGCAGCCGCTGGCCAGTGCCGCCAGCGAGGCGGTGCGCGAGGGCGGATCACGATCCACCCGCCCGAGCTCGCCAAGCGGTACTTCTCCTGGGCCGACAACATGCACGACTGGTGCATCTCGCGGCAGCTGTGGTGGGGGCACCGCATTCCGGTCCACTACGGGCCGAACGGCGAGGTGGTGTGTGTCGGGCCGGACGAGCAGCCGCCGAGCGGGCCGGGCTGGACGCAGGACGAGGACGTGCTGGACACGTGGTTCTCCTCCGGGCTGTGGCCGATCTCCACCCTCGGCTGGCCCGCGAGACACCCGACCTGGCGCGCTACTACCCGACCAGCGTGCTGGTCACCGGCTACGACATCCTGTTCTTCTGGGTCGTGCGGATGGCGATGTTCGGGCTGTACGCCATGCAGGACCGCGGGCCTGCCGACAGCGTGCCGTTCCGCGAGATCGTCCTGCACGGCATGGTCCGCGACGCGCACGGCAAGAAGATGTCGAAGTCGTTCGGCAACGTCGTCGATCCTCTGGACTGGATCGACCGTTACGGCGCGGACGCGACCCGCTTCACCCTGGCCCGCGGCGCCAACCCCGGCTCCGACGTACCCATCACCGAGGAGTGGGCGCAGGGCTCGCGCAACTTCGCCACCAAGTTGTGGAACGCCTCCCGCTTCGCGCTGATGAACGGCGCCTCCGCCGCGCTGCCGGTGCCACCGGCCGCGCAGTTGTCCAGTGCGGACCGGTGGATCCTTTCCCGCCTGCACACGGTGATCGCCGAGGTCGACGCGTCCTACGACGGTTACGAGTTCGCCAAGGCGTGCGAGACGATCCAGGCGTTCGCCTGGGGTGAGTTCTGTGACTGGTACGTCGAGCTTGCCAAGACGTCGTTGACAGCGGGCGGGGACGCGGCCCAGGCCACCCGGGCGGTGCTCGGGCACGTCCTGGACCGGCTGCTGCGGCTGCTGCACCCGGTGATGCCGTTCGTCACAGAGGAGCTGTGGCTGGCGCTGACGCAAGCCGGCATCGACGGCATCGACGGCGTCGTCGGCACCGCCGGTGCCGACGGGGACGTGGAGGCCGAGCGGTCGCTGGTCGTCGCCGCCTGGCCGGTGCCGGAGCAGGCGTACGCCGACCCGGCCGCGGAGGCCGAGATCGCTGCCCTGCAACGGCTGGTGACCGAGGTCCGGCGGTTCCGTTCCGACCAGGGCCTGCGCCCCGGGCAGCGGGTGCCGGCCCGGCTGGTCGGCATCGAGGCGGGAGTCCTCGCCGCGCACGAGCCGGCGATCCGCACGCTGCTCCGGCTGGAGGCGGCGGGTCCGGACTTCACCGCCTCGGCGTCGCTGCCGGTCGGTGACGTCCGCGTCGAGCTGGACACCGCCGGCACGATCGATGTGGCGGCCGAGCGGCGGCGGCTGGAGAAGGACCTCGGCAACGCCCGCAAGGACCGCGACCAGGCGCAGCGCAAGCTCGGCAACGCGGAGTTCCTCGCCAAGGCGCCGCAACCGGTGGTTGACAAGGTGAACGGGCAGTACGCCACGGCGCAGGCCGACATCGCCCGGCTGGAGGCCCAGCTCGCCGCCCTGCCGGCCGGCTGACCCGGCTGAACCCCCGGTCGAACCCGCGAGGCGACCCCTTGCGGCGGGCCGGCGCCCGCGCGCGAAACAATGCCCGAGTGACTACACGAGCAGGAGTTGGTCGCCATGGCACGCGGTGACGCCGGCCGGGCGGGCCAGGCCGCGCAGACCGACCGGGCCGCTCAGGCGGCCTACGCCGAGGTGGAGCGGGCGCTGCTGCGCCGGCTGCCCGAGCACAAGTCGGTCGAGGGACCCACCCTCGAGCGGATCCGGCTGCTGTGCGAGCTGCTGGGTGAGCCGCAGCACGCCGCCCCGGTGATCCACCTGACCGGCACCAACGGCAAGACGTCCACGGCCCGGATGGTCGACTCGCTGCTGGCGGCGTTCGGTGTCCGGGCGGGCCGGCTGACCAGCCCGCACCTGGCCGAGATCCGGGAGCGGATCAGCCTGTCCGGCGAGCCGGTGTCCCCGGAGCGGTTCGTGCAGGCCTACCACGAGGTGATGCCGTTCGTGGACCTCGCCGACCCGCGGCTGGACCGTCCGCTGTCGTTCTTCGAGATCGTCACCGCGATCGGGTTCGCCGTCTTTGCGGACGCCCCGGTGGACGCGGCGGTGCTGGAGGTCGGGCTCGGCGGGCGCTTCGACGCGACCAACGTCGCCGACGGCCGGGTCGCGGTGGTGACCCCGATAGCGGTCGACCACGCGCAGTACCTCGGCGACACGCCGGCGGAGATCGCCGTGGAGAAGGCCGGCATCATCAAGCCGGGCGCGGTCGCGGTGATCGCCCAGCAGGAGGTCGAGGTCGCGGAGGTGCTGATGCGCCGGGCCGCGGAGGTCGGCGCCTCGGTGGCCCGGGAGGGCCTGGAGTTCGGGGTCGTCAACCGCGACCTCGCGGTCGGCGGGCAGCAACTCACCCTGCAGGGCCTGCACGGCACGTACGAGGAGATCTTCCTGCCGCTGCACGGCGTCCACCAGGCACACAACGCGTCGGTGGCGCTGGCCGCGGTCGAGGCGTTCCTCGCCGGCGGGGTCACCGAGGGCGAGGGACTGGACGCCGACCTGGTACGCGAGGGCTTCGCCAACGTCAGCTCGCCCGGGCGGCTGGAGGTCGTCCGGCGCAGCCCGACGGTCCTGCTGGACGCGGCGCACAACCCGCACGGTGCGACCGCGACCGCGGCGGCGGTCACCGAGTCGTTCTCGTTCGAGCCGCTGATCGGTGTGGTCGGGGTGATGGCGGACAAGGACGTGGAGGGCGTGCTGGAGGCGTTCGAACCCGTCTTCAGCCGGATCGTGTGTACGCAGAACTCCACCGCGCGCGCCATGCCGGCCGCCGAGCTCGCCGAGATCGCGATGGACATCTTCGGCGAGGAACGCGTCTCCCTCGCACCGCGACTGGACGAGGCGCTGGACCTCGGCATGCGGCTGGCGGAGGAGGAGGCCAGCGCCCTCGGCTCCGGCGGGATCCTGGTCACCGGCTCGGTCATCACCGCCGGCGAGGCGCGGGTCCTGCTCGGAGGGCGGTGACGGCGTGCGTTCGGTACTCGCGGCGATCCTGGTCTTCGAGGCGATCATCGTCGGGCTGGCCATCCCGGTGGCAGTCTCGATCGAGGACGTCAGCGGCGGCCGGGCCGGCCTGGTTGGCGGCGGGATCGCCATCGCCTGCCTGGTCACGGCGGGCCTGCTGCGCTATCCCGCCGGGCGCGTGATCGGGTCGGTCCTACAGGTGGTGGCGATCGCGCTGGGGGTCGTCGTACCCCTGATGTTCTTCCTCGGCGCGATCTTCGCCGTGCTGTGGTTCGTCTGCCTCGTCCTCGACCGGCGGATCGTCGCGCTCCGGGCGGAGCGGGACCGCGCCGAGTGACCGGTTACGCTGCGCTTCCTGTCAGTCGTCACTGTTCTGCCCGTTCTGCCGGGCCGGTGTCCTCCCACGCCGGTCCCACTCACCGCGAGGAGTCCGCGTGTCCGAGCGCACCCTGGTCCTGATCAAGCCCGACGCCGTACGCCGTGGCCTGGTCGGGGAGATCCTGAGCCGCTACGAACGCAAGGGGCTCGCCCTGGTCATGCTCGAACTCCGCACGATCGACGCGGCGATGGCCGACGCCCACTACGCCGAGCACGTGGAGAAGGCCTTCTACCCGCCGCTGCGCGACTTCGTGACCAGCGGCCCGCTGGCCGCCGCCGTGCTGGAGGGCGACCAGGCGATCGAGGTCGTCCGGTTGCTCAACGGCGCAACCGATGCGCGCAAGGCGGCCGCCGGCACCGTCCGTGGCGACCTCGCGCTGTCCAACCGGGAAAACCTCGTGCACGGTTCGGACTCGCCGGAGTCGGCGGCGCGCGAGATCGCCCTGTGGTTCCCCAAGCTCGGCTAGTCCGTCTGGCCAGGCCGGGTCGCCGGCCTCAGCCCATACCGGTGAACGTGAGGACCACCAGCCCGAGGTTCAGCGCGGTCACCACGGTGGCGACCACCACGGCCGCCGCCGTGGTGGCCGGGTGGTTGGTGGCCTCGCCCATCAGCTGCCGCCGGGCGGTGAGGAGCACCAGCGGCACCACCGCGAACGGCACCCCGAACGACAGCACCACCTGCGAAAGCACCAGCGCCCGGGTCGGGTCGACACCGTCTCCGAGCAGCAGCAGGGCAGGCACCAGCGTCACCAGGCGCCGCACCAGCAGCGGGATCCGCCGGTGCAGCAGGCCGGCCATGATCATCGCGCCCGCGTAGCAGCCGACCGAGGTGGAGGCCAGCCCGGAGGCGAGCAGCCCCACCGCGAAGATCACCGCGATCCCGCCACCGAGCTGGTCCGCGATCGCGGCGTACGCACCTTCCAGCCGGTCCGTGCCCGGCACCCCTCGCAGCGCCGTGGCGGCGGCCAGCAGCAGGCCGAGGTTGACGGTGCCGGCCAGCACCATCGCCACCAGCACGTCGATCCGGGTGACCGTGAGATAGCGCCGGACCACCCGGCCCGCGCGGTGGCGTATCCGGGCGCCGGTGGGATCCGCCGCCCGGAGCCCCGCAGAATGCCGTCCGGCGGAGGTCCACGCGGCCAGGCGGCGCGCGGTCGGTCCGTCGGCGGTCAGGCCGGAGTGCAGGTAGACCGCGTGCGGCATCAGGGTCGCGCCGAGCATCGCGGTGGCCAGCAGGACGCTGTCCAGCCCGGCGAACCCCGGCACCAGCCCCGCCACGACGTCGCCCGGCGCCGGAGGCGCCACCACCAGACCGGCGAGGAAGCCGACCGTCACGATCAGCAGGAACGAGACGATGACGCGTTCGAACGGCCGCCGCCCGAGCCGGTCGTGCACGGCCAGCACCGCCATCGACACCGTGCCGGTGACCAGCCCGCCGACCAGCAGCGGCAGGTCGAACAGCAGCGCCAGCGCGATCGCGCCGCCCACCACCTCGGCCAGGTCGGTGGCGATCGCGACCAGCTCGGCCTGCAGCCAGTACGCCAACCGGGCCGGCCGGGGCAGCTCGTCCGCGACCAGCGCCGGCAGGGAGCGCCCGGTGATCAGCCCCACCTTGGCGGAGAGGTACTGCACCAGCCCGGCCATCAGGTTGGCGGCGACGATCACCCAGACCAGCAGGTAGCCGTACTTCGCGCCGGCGGTGACATTGGTGGCGACGTTGCCGGGATCGACGTAGGCGACCGCGGTGACCATCGCCGGACCGAGCAGGGCCGCTCCCGAGCGCGTGCGGACGCCCGGCCGCGCCACGCCGGCGCGGCTGCGCGCGTCCCCCGTACCCCCGATCGTGGTCGGCATCGGGGTACGCCGGTCCGCCTGCGCCCTACGCCTGGTCGCCGGTCAGCGCGCGCACCCGCCGCAGCACCTCCGGTGCCCCCAGCGCCCTGGCGACCGAGAACAGGTCGGGGCTGCGGGTGGAACCGGTGAGGGCCACCCGGATCGACCTGGGAGGCCTCCCGGATGGAGCCGGGGAAGGCGTCCGGGTCGCGCTTGTACTCCTTGGCGTTCTTGGCGAAGCCGTGCCGGGCGGCGAGGTCGCGGATCTGACCGAACCACTCCTGCGGGTCGTCCAGCTCCTGGTATCCGTCGGCGAACTCGCCCGCCAGCGTGCGCACGACCGCCGGGTCGAGCCCGCCCAGCCGCTCGTCGCCCGGGTCGGACACCAGAGGGAACAGCGCCGGGAAGAAGAAGCCGTACACCGGCCGGAAGTCCGACCACCGGCGCAGGTCCTTGCGCGGGTTCTCCACGCCCTCGCGCTCGACCGCCAGCGCGCGCAGCGCGAGGTCGCGGTCGTTGGCCACGACGTCCACCAGCTCCGGGTCGTAGGTCTTCGCCCACGCGCAGAGCTGGTCGAGGATCTCCGCCCCGGACAGGGTGGCGATGTGGTCGGCGCTGATGTCGGACAGCTTCACCAGGTCGACCAGCGGGCCCGCGACACCGCAGTCCTCCAGCCGGATCGGCGCCGCCAGCGCCTGCGCCATCGGCAGGTCGGCGAGCCGGCCGTTGGCCAGGCCGCGCAGGTAGTACTGCGTGGCCGGGGCGGGGTAGCCGGCCTCCAGGAAGAAGTCGACCGACGCCTCGGGGTCCTTGCGCTTGGACAGCTTTCGCTTGCTGCCGCCGTCCTGCTTGTTCAGCGGCGCGATGTGGGCGTACTGCGGCGCCTCGAAGCCCAACGCCTCGAACAGCTGCAGGTGCAGCGGCACCGAGGAGATCCACTCGTCGGCGCGGATCACCAGGTTGACCCGCATCAGGTGCTCGTCGACGGCGTGCGCGAAGTGGTAGGTCGGCAGCCGCGGGTCCTGCGCGGAAGTCTTCAGGATCACCACGTCGTTGCGGTTGGACTCGTGGGAGAGCTCGCCGCGGATGGCGTCGGTGAAGCGGGTCCGGGCGCCCGGACGTGCGGGGGAGCGGAAACGGACGACGTACGGCACCCCCTCGGCCAGCTTCGCCCGCACGTCGCCGGGCTCGGCGTCCCGCCACATCGCCCACCGCCCGTAGTAACCGGTCGGCAGCTTCGCCTTCTGCTGCGTGGCGGTGATCTGCGCCAGCTCCTCCTTGGTCGCGAAGCAGAGGTACGCCTTGTCCTGGCGCAGCAGCTCACGAACGTAGGTGAGGTAGATGTGCGAACGCCGGGACTGGCGGTACGGGCCGTACTCGCCGGGCAGCTCGTCGGACTCGTCCGGCCGCACCGCGAAGTAGGCGAAGGCCCGGTCGAACTGCTCCAGCGCCCCCGGCATCTCCCGGGCCTGGTCGGTGTCCTCGATCCGGAAGATGTAGCGCCCGCCGGACTCGTCGGCGACGGACCGGTCGATCGCGGCGACGTAGAGGAGACCCAGGTGGGGAGAACCGGTGGGCGACGGACCGACCCGCGTCACCTTCGCGCCCTCGGGCAGCTGCCGGGGCGGGTACTGCTGTTCCCAGTACGCCGGCTCGGGCAGGTCCGCGGGGAAGAGGGCGTCGATTTCGGCGCGGTCGAGCATCGCTGGTGATCTCCGTTGCGACGACGTGGGATGGGCGTGGCCTGGACATGGGCTGGACATGGGCTGAACGTGGGCTGAGCACAGGCTGGGCTCGTTGCGTCGACCCTATGCGAGCACCACCACCAGACGACGACCGGTAGGCCGGTGATCAGCCGGGTGGCGGGTCACCATGGCGCGCGGCCAGCCGGGCGCCGTGATCGCGGACGGCGGCCCGCAGCTCGGGAGGCGCCAGCACGTCGACCTCGCAGTCCAGCCCGGCGACGAACGACACCAGGGGCCCGAGCTCGTTGGCGGCCACCCGCAGGATCACCGACGTCCCGTCCGCCCCGTGGTTCGGCCGGTCGTCCGGCTGCTCGTCCGGCTCCACGACGCCGACGCTTGGCGGGAACCGCCGCCGGGCCGTCTCCAGGTCGAACGGCACCCGGAGCCGCGCCTGGATCGACCACGGCGCGAGGTTGGTGCCGTTCGACACCATCGTGACCGCGTCCGGGGGGTCGGTGAGTTCGTACCGCCGGCCGGTCAGTTCCGCGTCCCGCACCCGGTCGACGCGGAACGTACGCCAGTCGGCGCGGTCCCGGTCTCTGGCCACGAGGTACCACCGGCGGCCGGTGTGCACGATCCGGTACGGCTCGACCGACCGCTCGCCGGCTCGCCCCTGGTGGTCCACGTAGCCGAACCGAACGCCCTCCGTACGCCGGCAGCCGGTGGCCAGGACGACCAGAACGTCCGCGTCCACCGGAGGGTGTTCCGGTCCGGGCAGTTGCACCGTGCTCGCCCGGACGGCGCTCACCCGTTCCCGCAGCCTGCCCGGCAGCACCTGGTCCAGCTTCGCCAGTGCGGCGACCGCGGCGTCCGCGACCCCGGACACGGCTGTGGTCGCGGCGACGCCGAGGCCGACCGCGATGGCCACCGCCTCGTCGTCGTCCAGCAGCAGCGGAGGCAGCCGCCCGGCGGCACCGAGCCGGTAGCCGCCGTGGGTACCCAGGTCGGCCTGGACGGGATAGCCGAGCGAACGCAGCCGGGTGACGTCGCGACGGACCGTGCGCGCGGTGACACCGAGGCGTTCGGACAGCTCCTCTCCGGCCCAGTGCGGGCGGGCCTGCAGGAGTGAGAGCAGCCGGAGAAGACGTGCGGCGGTGTCCATGACGTCCATGACCCGGCGATTCTGCCGCGCGCGCCTGCCGGGGACCAGTCCTTCGGGTCGGTCCGCCGTCGTTGTCGGTGGGCGGTGGCATGCTCTGCGCACCTCATCCGAGATCCCGCATCCGCCCGGGAGGTCCCCGTGGGACGACGTGCCGACCAGCCCACTGATCGAGTCGCGAACCCGACCGGCGACCGCCGCTGCTCGGGCTGGCCTGAGGAGGCGTTCGACGTGCTCCTGCGGCTCGACGGCGACCCGACCCAGGCCGAGCGCGAACGACATCGCCGCGACCGCGAGCGGCTGGTTCGCAAGCCGATGATCGAGTTGTTGCAGGACGTCGCCGACGCCGACGAGGCCTACGAGGACTTCCACGTCTGGGGTTTCGCCAAGATGCTGTGGCCGTGGCAGCGGCAGGTCGGGATGGTCCGGGTCGCACCCAACGTCGAGCTGGGGGTGTCGTTCGACCTGGACGGCCTGGCCGTGCAGTGCTCGTGGTGGTACGCACCGGGTGAACAGGTGGAGCGTTATCGGCACTCGGTGGCCGGCGACGCCGGTGCTGAGCTGGCGGAGCTCGTCGCGGACCTGGTCGAGAAGGGGTACGAGGTCGGCGGCGATCTGCTCAAACGGGTGCCGCGCGGCTTCCCGCCCGGCCATCCCCGGGCCGACCTGCTGCGCCACCGCTCGCTGACCGCCGCTCGCCCGGTCGGCGGTGAGGCCTGGCTGCACACGCCGGAGGTGGTCGACCGGCTGCTCGCGGAGTTCGCCGCGCTGCGCCCGCTGACCTCGTGGTTCGCCGAGAATGCCGGACCGGAGCTGTCCGCCACCGGGGCTAGCGTGCGGCCATGACCAGCCCGACGAACACCCCGGCCGGGCCCTCGCCCACCGACTCCACCGGCAGTCCGGCCACCACCCCCACGAGCGGTTCGATGCGGGCGCACCTGCTCGACCTCTCCGACTTCGCCTGGCAGCGACTCCACCACCGGCTCGGCACCCTGACCGACGAGGAGTACCTCTGGGAGCCGGTGCCGGACGCCTGGACGGTCCGGCCGGCGGGGGACGACAACTGGGCCGCCGACGGGTCGGCCCTGCCGCCACACCCGGCGCCGTTCACCACGCTGGCCTGGCGGATCGCCCACCTGGCCGACGTCCTCGGTGCCGAGCGCACCGCCACCTGGCTCGGACTCGCGCCCGGCCCGGACGAGGCGCCGGACGGGCCGCAGGGCACCGCCGCCGCGGGTGTCGCGGCTCTCGAACGCGCGCACGCGATCTGGCGCCGCCGGCTCGCCGCGGTGAGCGACGCGGCGCTCTCCCGGCCGATGGGCGAGCTCGCCGGCCCCTACGCGGACTCCGACGGCGCGGCGTTCGCGCTGCACATCCTGGACGAGCTGATCCACCACGGCGCGGAGATCGGGGTCGTTCGCGACCTCTACCAGCACCAGCGCGGCCGGGACCCGTCCGGGCTGGTCTGAATCAGGGAGCCGGTCAGAGCGTGGCGAGGACGCTCAGTCGCTGCGGTCAGGCGTCGGGGAGGACGGTGCGGCTGACGCTGACCGGGACGCTCAGCGTCAGCGGCTCGCCGCCGGCGGCCAGTGGGGGGTCGCCGACCACCACTTCGGCGTCGGCGCCGGCGCCGAGCGCGCGAGCGCGAGACACCCAGTCTTCGATGTCGGCGAGAGTGACTCCCGACCCGGTCGGGAGACACAGGAACGCGGCCATGCGGCACATCTTCGCATCAGACCGCGGCACCTCCTACCCGCACCAGCACGTGTCTTCGTCGAGGCGTGGCGAGGCGGAGAACCACCGGCGTCTAGTGGCGGCTGCCGCCCCGCCGGTCGCGCCGGGCGTCCCGCCGGGCCTGCCGGGCCTCGCGCAGTGCCTCCCGGCGTTCGGACCGGGCGCCGGCGAGTGCCGACCTGCGCTGGGACCGGGCGTCCTCGAGCGCCGCTCCACGCTGGGCACGGGCGTCGGTGAGGGCCTCGCGCCTGCTCTCCCGGGCGGCGCGAAACCTGTCGTACGGCCGCGAGCTCGCCACCCGCAGGCCCCCGAGCACGGAGAACGAACGCACCCGCAGGGTGGGCGCGTCGTCACCGGCCACCTCGTCGACGTCGATCCGCCGCCCGCCGAGCAGGCTGAACCCCTCGGTCACCACCGAGACCCCGGGGGGCACGGTCAGGCTGACCCCACCGATCACCGACACCGAGGTCAGGGTGACCTCCGGCGCGTCCAGCTGGGCCTCGCGCAGGTCGAGGTCGACACCGCCGATCAGCGTCACCGACACCAGGTGGCCGCGCATCCGCCAGCGACCGCTCCGGCGCAGCCCGCCGAGCGGCGTCACGTGCCAGTCGACCCGCCCGCGACCGGCAGCGGGGCGGACGGCGGATCCGGCGGTTTCCTCGGCGCCGACCGGCAGGTCGCGCAGGAGGGGTTCGAGCTCGCCGCGGGTGCGGGCGGTGTAGGAGCGTTCCAGTCGGTCGCTGAACTCCTCCAGCGTCAGCCGGCCCTCACCGCACGCGGCGTTGAGCCGGGTGACGACCGCCTCCCGTTCGGCGTCGGAGGCCAGGATGTCGGCCTCGGCGGCCGCCGGGTGGTCCGGCGCCGGCTGCTCGGACCGGCGGGGTTCGGGTTGCTGGTCGTTCATGGCGGCCTTCCCCGTGCGTTCTGTAGGTGGCGGGCCGATCCGCGTGCCGGGTGCCGGCGTGGGGTCGCGTGTCCCGGCCGGCCCACGCGCGGACATTATCCCGTCGTAGTGGAAGAAGCCCGCCGTATCGGCAGATCGGCCCTGCCGCCTGCTCACCCGGCCGGTGCCCCGCACCAGCCGCACCGCGGCCGGGTGAGCAGGCGGTAGGAGAGTGCGGCGATGCCGAGGCCGACACCCCAGACGAGGTACGCCGACATGGCCACCCCCATGAACCAGGACGGGTACGGGTCGGCCTGCGCCGCGCTGGCCGGCTCGGTGAGGAGCTGGAGCAGGCCGGTTCCGAAGTACGCCGTCATCCCCACCGAGACGCCCAGCCCCGGGCCGAGGACCAGCCACCGCGGCACCCGCCGACCGGTGAGACCGAGCACCCAGCGCGGCCAGACCCGCCCGAAGCGGTGCGCCTGGGCCAGCGGTAGGAGCGTGCCCGCGAGCGCGGCAGCCGCCAGGAACGCCAGGCCCGCCGCCCGGCCCGCGTTCCCGGTCGCGGGGGCTGCCTCCGACCCGAACCCGACCAGGGCCTGGGCGCCGAACCGGACCAGGCATCCCAGGACCGCCGCGTAGCTTGCCGCGAAGGCCCACCACGGCGACCGCGCCACGCCCTCGGTGATCCCGGTCTCCGGCGACCCGCCCGGTGTGCACCGCGCTCCCCGCCCGCAGCCCGGACAGCCGTCCCGCAGCCGCCGACCGGCCGCCAGCGCGGTCGTACCCACCAGCACCGCTCCAGCCATGCAACCGGCCCGGCTGAGCAGCGCGCCGGCGTCGACCCGCATGCCGATGCCCACGAACAGCAACCCCACGACGTCGAGCAGCAGGAGGCAGGCGGCACTGGTGAGCGCCGCGGCGACCGCCCAGGCGAGCACCACCGCCACCCAGCCGGCGGTCCGCCGTACCCCGGTGGTCCCCGGCCCGGCCGGTCCGCCGCACCCGGCGGCCGAGCCGAGGCGGCCGAGCAGCAGGCGGATGATGGCCGCCACCACGGCCGCCGCCGCGCACAGGACGACCACGCCCCAGCCGGAGAACGCCAGCAGGTCCGGCCCGATCGGCGGGAACCACGGCCGGTGGCCGAATGCCCAGTACGTACGAAGTGCGCCGTACGCGAGGGACCACCCGATCACCAGCGCCGGCAGCCGCGCCGACCAGTGCGTCCGCGGGCCGGACGACGGGCCCGCGCCGGGGATCACGTCAACAGTTCGCATGCCCTCACGCTGACCGGGGCCGGCCCGCCCCGGCGTCCCTCTCGCGGGGGAACGGCGTCACCCGCCCGGCCGACCTCGCGCACGACCGCCCCGAACCGCCCGGCACCCGTGCGCCCCGGGGCCGGCCCTCACCGGCAGTTACCCTGGATGCTTTGGCCGACGAGACCCCGATCGAAGGTGTGCTGAGAATCATGGCCGTGGAGTCGTTGTTCCCCCGGCTGGAGCCCCTGCTACCGGCGGTACAGAAGCCGATCCAGTACGTCGGCGGTGAGCTCAACTCGACCGTCAAGGAGTGGGACTCCACCCAGGTCCGATGGGCGTTGATGTATCCGGACGCCTACGAGGTGGGGCTGCCCAACCAGGGCGTGCAGATCCTCTACGAGGTGCTCAACGAGCGCGACTGGATCCTCGCCGAGCGCACGTACTCCGTGTGGCCGGACATGGAGAAGGTGATGCGGGAGAACGCGATCCCGCAGTTCACCGTCGACGCGCACCGGCCCGTCGGCGCGTTCGACCTTCTCGGGGTGTCGTTCGCCACCGAGCTCGGCTACACCAACCTGCTCACCGCGCTCGACCTCGCGGGCATCCCGCTGGAGGCCCGCGAGCGCACCGACGAGCACCCGATCGTGCTGGCCGGCGGCCACTCCGCGTTCAACCCCGAGCCGATCGCCGACTTCCTCGACGCCGCCGTCCTCGGTGACGGGGAGGAGGTCGTGCTCGCGATCAGCGACGTGGTCCGGGAGTGGAAGACGGAGGGCAGCCCCGGCGGGCGGGACGAGCTGCTGTTCCGGCTGGCCGTCTCCGGCGGGGTCTACGTACCCAAGTTCTACGACGTCGACTACCTCCCCGACGGCCGGATCAAGCGGGTGGCCCCCAACCGCAGCGGCGTTCCGTCGCAGGTGGTCAAGCACACGTTGATGGACCTCGACAAGTGGCCCTATCCCAAGCAGCCGCTGGTCCCGCTGGCGGAGACCGTGCACGAACGCTTCTCGGTGGAGATCTTCCGGGGCTGTACCCGCGGCTGCCGGTTCTGCCAGGCGGGGATGATCACCCGGCCGGTACGCGAGCGCAACATCTCCACCATCGGCGAGATGGTGCAGAAGGGCGTGGAGGCGTCCGGCTTCGAGGAGGTCGGCCTGCTGTCGCTGTCCAGCGCCGACCACTCCGAGATCGGTGACGTGGCGAAGGGTCTCGCCGACACCTACGAGGGAAGCAACGTCTCCTTGTCACTGCCGTCGACGCGGGTCGACGCGTTCAACATCACCTTGGCCAACGAGCTTTCCCGCAACGGCCGCAGGTCCGGGTTGACGTTCGCGCCCGAGGGCGGCAGCGAGCGGATGCGCAAGGTCATCAACAAGATGGTCAGCGAGGACGACCTCATCCGCACCGTCGCCACCGCCTACGCCAACGGCTGGCGGCAGGTGAAGCTGTACTTCATGTGCGGGCTGCCGACCGAGACCGACGAGGACGTGCTCGCCATCGCCGACCTCGCCCGCCGGGTGATCGCCACCGGACGTGAGGCGTCCGGTCGCAACGACATCCGGTGCACGGTGTCCATCGGCGGGTTCGTGCCCAAGCCGCACACGCCGTTCCAGTGGGCCGCCCAGGAGTCCTGGGAGAACGTCGACGCCCGGCTGTCCAAGCTGCGCGCCACGATCCGCGCCGACCGGAAGTACGGCAAGGCGATCGGGCTGCGCTACCACGACGGGCAGCCCTCGGTGGTCGAGGGACTGCTGTCGCGCGGTGACCGCCGTGTCGGCCGGGTGATCCGGGCGGCGTGGGCCGACGGCGGCCGGTTCGACGGCTGGAGTGAGCACTTCTCCTACGACCGGTGGGTGAAGGCGTCCGAGGTGGCGCTGGCCGGCGAACCCGTCGACCTCGACTGGTACACCACTCGCGAACGCGGCGAGACCGAGGTGCTCCCGTGGGACCACCTCGACGCCGGCCTGGACCGGGAGTGGCTGTGGGAGGACTGGCAGGACTCGCTGGACGAGGTGGAGGTCGAGGACTGCCGCTGGACGCCGTGCTTCGACTGCGGTGTGTGCCCGCAGATGGGTACGGAGATCCAGGTCGGCCCGACCGGGCAGAAGATGCTGCCCATCGTCGGTGTCTCCCAGGCCCGGCAGGCCGAGCTCCTCGCCCCATGAGCCGGTCACCGAAGCCACCCGACCGCAACACCCCGCCGACCGTGCAGCGGTTGCGCTTCAGGTACGCCAAGCGGGGACGGCTGCGCTTCACCAGCCACCGCGACTTCCAGCGGGCGCTGGAGCGTGCCGTCCGCCGGGCCGGCGTACCCATCGCGTACTCCGCCGGATTCAGTCCGCACCCGAAGATCTCCTATGCGGGCGCCGCGCCGACCGGGGCTGCCAGCGAGGCTGAGTACGCCGAACTCGGTGTCGCGGTCCGTTGCGACCCGCCCGCTCTGCGTGCCGGCCTGGACGCCGCACTGCCCGACGGGCTGGACGTCCTGGAGGTCGTGGAGGCGGGGCCGGGCGCGCTGGCGGACCGCCTGCAGGCGTCCTTCTGGGAGATCGCCCTCCCGGTGGAGGCCGTCGACGACCTGGCTGCGGCGGTGGAGGCGTTCCTCGCCCGCGACGTGGTGGAGGTGGAGCGCCTCACCAAGAACGGACTTCGCGTATTCGACATTCGGGGCGCTGTCCGGCGACTCGCCCTGACCCGGCCGGAACCGGCCGCGGGCGCACCGTCCGGCGGAACGACGGACCTCTCGATTCCTTGTGCGATACTGCAGGTGGTCGTGCGGCACGGAACGCCCGCTGTGCGACCCGACGACGTCCTCGCTGGGCTCCGCCTGGCGTCAGGGCTCCAGCTTCCGCCAGCACATCGCATGACCCGGCGGAGCCAGGGCCCGTGGGACGAGGAGTCCGGCACCGTGGGCGACCCGCTGGCCCCTGACCGCGACGCTTCCGTCACTTCGTGAGTGACAGGAGCCGTTGACGCGGTTGGGGACTCCGACCGGGAGCGGTGTCGTGGCGGAGGCGCCGTCGCGGTTCCGGAGCGAAGCCACGGCTCGATATCGGAACTGACAAGCGACTTACGTCGGAGCCGCCTGCCGGTGGCCTCGGCGACCGACACAGGCCTCCGCGCGGCTCACCAGCCCGGGGGCTGACAGGAGACAGACTTGCTCGAAAACGAGCCCGGCGCCGAAACTGGCGCGACACCCGAACACTCCGATCGACCCGCTGCCGAGACCGGTGGCTCGCCGCCGTCGGCAGGTGACTCGCCGCAGGCAGACGGGCCGCAGCAGGAGGCGGAGCCGTCGACCACCACCCCTCGGCGTACCACCCGTAAGCGGGTGAGCCGGGCGAAGAAGGCCGCGGCCGCACCGGCCGAGGCCACCCCGGACGGGGAGTCCCCAGCGGCACCCGCCGATTCGGCCGACTCCTCCGACGCTCCGGGCGGTACCTCCGATGCTCCGGCCGAGGAGCAGAAGCCGGCGCCGCGCAAGCGTGCCGCCGCCAAGCGCACGAGGGCCAAGAAGGCCGCCGCGCCGAAGAACGCCCAGCCCGAGGACGCCCAGCCGGACGCCTCGGCTCCGGCCGTGATGGCGCCGACCGAGGCCGCTGCCACCGAGGCGGCCGCCGTCGAGGCGGAGGCGGCAAACCCGCCCGCCGCCGCTGGGGGCGACCAGTCGGGCAACGAGCCGTCCGCGCAGCCGGCCGCCTCGGAGAAGGCCTCGGAGAAGGCCTCCAAGAAGGCCTCCGAGCCTGCCCGGCCGCAGACCCCCGAGGTTCCGGCGCCCGTGGCTTTCCAGCCACCGACCGTGTTGTTCCAGCCGCCGACGATCGAGACCGCACCCGTGGTTCCCGCCGACAAGGCGGCTGCGGGTGAGCCGGCCGAGGCCGCGGAGCAGAAGCCGTCGCGACGTCGCCGTACCCGCGGGGGAGCGGCCGCGGAGGCGAACAAGCCTGAGGCCGCCGAGACCGACCAGGCGGACACCGACAGGCAGAGCCGGCCGGACCAGGCCGCCGAGGCGGACACGACCGCCGACGACTCTCCGGCCAAGTCCACCCGCGGCAGGCGTGGCCGCAAGGCCGAGCCGGCCGCGGAGGAAGCAGCCGACCCTGACCGCACGGACGACTCCGACGACGGCGAGGAGTCCGAGGGCGGCCGTCGCCGCCGTCGCCGCCGCGGCGGACGTCGGAGGAACAAGAACGGCGCCGACGACGACTCCACGGACTCCACCTCCGACGACGCCGACCACGACGGCACCGACGGTGCGGCGGAGTCTCCCGCCGCGGAGTCCGACGACGCGGACGACGACTCCGACGAGGACGGTGGTGGCACGCGTCGTCGCCGGCGCCGTCGCCGCCGCCGCGGTGAGTCCGCCGACGCCTCGCCGGACGACCCCGAGCACACCGTCGTCAAGGTGCGCGAGCCCCGCAAGAGCGACGACGAGCCGAGCGCCCTGGAGGGCTCGACCCGGCTGGAGGCCAAGAAGCAGCGCCGCCGCGAAGGCCGCGAGGCCGGCCGCCGCCGGCCGCCGATCCTCTCCGAGTCGGAGTTCCTGGCCCGTCGCGAGGCTGTTCAGCGCACGATGGTGATCCGCCAGCAGCGTGACCGGACGCAGATCGCGGTGCTCGAGGACGACGTACTCGTCGAGCACTACGTCACTCGCGAGTCGCAGTCGTCGATGATCGGCAACGTCTACCTCGGCCGGGTGCAGAACGTCCTGCCCAGCATGGAGGCGGCGTTCATCGACATCGGCCGTGGCCGCAACGCGGTGCTCTACGCGGGCGAGGTCGACTGGAACAGCCTGGGCCACGAGAACCAGCCCCGCCGGATCGAGCTCGCCCTGAAGTCGGGGCAGAGCGTGCTGGTCCAGGTGACCAAGGACCCGATCGGTCACAAGGGCGCCCGGCTGACCAGCCAGGTGAGCCTGCCCGGCCGCTACCTCGTCTACGTACCCCACGGCTCGATGAACGGCATCAGCCGCAAGCTCCCCGACACCGAGCGCAGCCGGCTCAAGGCGCTGCTGAAGGACATCGTTCCCGACGAGGCGGGTGTGGTCGTCCGCACCGCCGCCGAGGGCGCGAGCGAGGACGAGCTCTCCCGCGACGTCGCGCGGCTGAAGGCGCAGTGGGAGGCGATCGAGAAGAAGGTCGCCAACGGCCAGGCGCCCAACCTGCTGTCCGCCGAGCCCGACCTGCTCATCAAGGTCGTCCGCGACCTGTTCACCGAGGACTTCGCCCGGCTGGTCGTCTCCGGTGACGAGGCCTGGGACATGGTGGAGGGGTACGTCGAGCACGTGGCGCCGCACCTCGCCGACCGGCTCGAGCGCTGGTCGAAGTCCGACGACGTGTTCACGTCGTTCCGGATCGAGGAGCAGATCGTGAAGGCCCTGGACCGGAAGGTGTGGCTGCCTTCGGGTGGTTCGCTGGTGATCGACCGCACCGAGGCGATGACCGTCATCGACGTCAACACCGGGAAGTTCACTGGCGCCGGCGGCAACCTCGAGGAGACCGTCACCCGGAACAACCTCGAGGCCGCCGAGGAGATCGTGCGCCAGCTCCGGCTGCGCGACATCGGTGGGATCATCGTCGTCGACTTCATCGACATGGTGCTCGAGTCCAACCGCGACCTCGTGCTCCGCCGCCTGGTGGAGTGCCTCGGCCGTGACCGCACCAAGCACCAGGTGGCCGAGGTCACCTCGCTGGGGCTGGTCCAGATGACCCGCAAGCGGATCGGCACCGGCCTGCTGGAGTCGTTCAGCGAGCCGTGTGAGGCGTGTTCGGGTCGCGGGGTGAAGGTCCGCCTCGAACCCGTCGAGGCTGCTGTTCCCTCGCCGTCCAGCGGCGAGGAGGAGCACGGCCGGCGCTCTCGTCGCCGGCGCCGTGGTGGCGGCGGTGGCGGCAACGGTGTCGCCGAGCCGGTGGACGCCGAGCCGCTGGAGTCCGAGGCGGTCGAGTCCGAGCCGGTCGAGTCCGAGCCGGTCGTGGCCGAGCCGGTCGTGGCCGAGGCGGCCGAGGGTGCGTCCGAACCGGTCGGGTCCGAGGTCGAAGAAGAGGCCGCGGACGCCGAGCAGCCGCAGGCCGAGCAGCCGCAGGCCGAGCAGCCGCAGGCCGAGCAGCCGCAGGCGGAGCAGCCGCAGGCCGAGCCCGCACCGGCCAAGCCGGTCGTCGCCGCGCCGGCAGCAGCCAAGTGGGTGGACGTCGGGGCCGTCCGCTCCGACGCAGCCGGGACCTCCCCCTCCGAGCCCGCCGCCGGTACGCCCGAAACATCCGGTACGCCCGACCCGGAAGCCCGACCTCCCCGGGAAACGGCCCACCAAGAAGACCAGCCTGCAACCGAAGCGACTGAAGAAACCGAAGCACCCGAGGCGGCCCGCAACGGCGCGGAGCCCGCCGGCACCTCCGAGGGGTCGTCCAACGCCCCCGAGGAGGAGTCGCCGGAGGAGTTCGGCGGCCGCCCCGCCCGTCGGCGCGGCCGTCGGCGGGTACCCGCCGAGTAGGCCCGCGAGTGCCCGGTCCGAGCAGGAACACCCGCTGCGGGTGCCCGGTGGCAGGTCCACCGGCACCCGCGGGGTGGACCGGCTTTGATCCGGGCCGAGGGCCTGCGGTAGTCTGATCCGTCGGCGCGGCGTCCGCGCCTTCTTCGCGCGTCCGTTCCCCGCGACGCGCTCCCGAACGTCCGAAGAGAGTGAGACCAGCGGTGTACGCGATCGTGCGCAGTGGCGGCCGGCAGCACAAGGTGGCCGTCGGCGACGTCCTCGAGGTCAACCGACTGGCCGAGCAGACGGGTTCGACGGTGCTTCTTCCGGCCGTCCTCGTCGTCGACGGTGAGAGCGTCACGTCCGACGCCGCGGCGCTCGGCAAGGTCTCGGTGACCGCTGAGGTCCTCGGTGCCGCCAAGGGCCCGAAGATCCATATCCTGAAGTACAAGAACAAGACCGGCTACCGCAAGCGCCAGGGCCACCGCCAGGCGCTGACCAAGGTCAAGGTCACCGACATCACGCAGGGCTAGTCCGCAGGCTTCCACCTCCGGACCAACCCACCGAAAAGACCAAGGGCTGACATCTCATGGCACACAAGAAGGGCGCCTCGTCCTCGCGGAACGGGCGCGACTCCACCTCCAAGCGACTCGGTGTCAAGCGCTACGGCGGCCAACTCGTCAACGCCGGTGAGATCATCGTCCGCCAGCGCGGTACCCACTTCCACCCCGGCTTCAACGTCGGGCGGGGCGGCGACGACACGCTGTTCGCGCTGTCCGCGGGCACCGTGGAGTTCGGGAGCCGCCGCGGTCGTCGCACCGTCAGCATTCTCCCGAGCGCGTAAGCCACACCCAGACACACATGGGCGGGGCGGGCCATCTGGGCCCGCCCCGTACCTGTTTCACCAGCAGGCCAGCCATGCACCCCGGCCATCGGCCGGGCGTCAGCGGCTCCAGCAGCGGTTCCAGCAGGAAGGGAGGTGCGCCATGGCGGTCCCCACATTCATCGACCGGGTGACGTTGCACGTGACCGGCGGTGACGGCGGTCATGGCTGCACCTCGGTCCACCGGGAGAAGTTCAAACCCCTCGGCGGCCCTGACGGCGGCAACGGCGGCCGTGGCGGCAGCATCGTCCTCGAGGTCGCGCCCAACCTCACCACGCTGGTCGACTACTACCACGCGCCCCACCGCCGCGCGGCCAACGGCCGTCCGGGCCAGGGCAACAACCGCGCCGGGGCCGACGGCGACGACCTGGTGCTGCGGGTCCCCGACGGCACGGTCGTCAAGACGACCGACGGCGAGGTGCTTATCGACCTGGTGGGCGCCGGCACCTCCTACGTCGTCGCCGCGGGCGGCAACGGCGGTCTGGGCAACGCCGCGCTGTCCTCGGCCCGCCGCCGCGCGCCGGGGTTCGCGCTGCTCGGTGAGCCCGGCGACCGCCGCAGCATCGTCCTGGAGCTCAAGCTCGTCGCCGACGTGGGGCTCGTCGGGTTCCCCAGTGCCGGCAAGTCCAGCCTGATCGCCGCCATGTCCCGGGCCCGGCCGAAGATCGCCGACTACCCGTTCACCACGCTGGTCCCCAACCTCGGCGTGGTGACCGCGGGCGACACGACCTTCACCGTCGCCGACGTGCCCGGCCTGATCGAGGGCGCGAGCGAGGGGAGGGGCCTCGGCCACGAGTTCCTCCGCCACGTCGAACGCTGCAGCGCGCTGTGCCATGTGATCGACTGCGCGACGCTGGAGCCGGGCCGCGACCCGCTGTCCGACCTGGACATCATCGAGGGGGAGCTCGCCGCGCACGGTGGGCTGGAGGACCGCCCGCGCCTCGTCGTACTCAACAAGGTCGACGTCCCGGACGCCCACGATCTCGCCGAGCTGGTCAAGCCCGAGCTCGCCGCCCGCGGCCTGCACGTCTTCGAGGTGTCCGCGGCCACGCACGCCGGCCTGGTCGAGCTGTCGTACGCCATGGCCCGCCTGGTCCAGGGCCGGCGCGCGGCGGCCCCGCCGGCCGAGCCCACCCGGATCGTGATCCGCCCCCGAGCCGTCGACGAGTCCGACTTCACCGTCACCCGCGAGGGCGACGTGTGGCGGGTGCGCGGCCGCCGTCCCGAGCGGTGGGTACGCCAGACCGACTTCAGCAACGACGAGGCCGTCGGCTACCTCTCCGACCGGCTGAACCGCCTCGGCGTCGAGGACAAGCTCCGCAAGCTGGGCGCCGAACGCGGCGACGCGGTGGCGATCGGCGAGGAGGACAACGCCGTGGTGTTCGACTTCGACCCCAGCGTGGAGTCCGGTGCGGAGTTGCTGCAGGGTCCTCGGGGCAGTGATCCCCGTCTGGACGGCCGGTGACCAACCGGTGACCAAAGGGCTGCGCACCGACGTGACGGCCGCCGAACGGGTGGTCGTCAAGGTCGGGTCGTCCTCTCTCACCACCCCGCGCGGCGGCATCGCCCAGGAGCGCATCGACGCGCTCGTCGACTCCCTTGCCACCCGCCGCGCCGCCGGCACCGAGATCGTGCTGGTCTCCTCCGGCGCGATCGCCACCGGGTTCGCACCGCTCGGGCTGCGTACCCGCCCGCGTGACCTGGCCACCCAGCAGGCCGCTGCGAGCGTCGGCCAGGGACTTCTCGTGGCCCGCTACACCGAGGCGTTCGGCCGGCACGGCTTCCGGGTCGCGCAGGTGCTGCTGACTCTCGACGACGTGACCCGGCGGTCCCACTACCGCAACGCCTACCGCACGATGGCGCGCCTGCTGGAGCTCGGCGTGGTGCCGATCGTGAACGAGAACGACTCGGTGGCCACCGAGGAGATCCGCTTCGGCGACAACGACCGGCTGGCCGCGCTGGTCGCCCACCTCGTGCACGCCGACCTGCTCGTCCTGCTGTCCGACGTCGACGGCCTCTACGACGGCGACCCGCGCCGGCCCGGCACCGCACGGGTGGAAGAGGTCCGCAACGACGCCGACCTCGCCCACGTGTCGCTCGGCCGGTCCGGCCGCTCCGGCGTCGGCACCGGTGGCATGGCGACCAAGGTGGAGGCCGCCCGGATCGCGACCGCGGCCGGGGTTCCGGTGGTGCTCGCCGACGCCGGCGACGCGGGCCGGGCGCTGGCCGGTGAGCGGGTCGGCACGTACTTCCACCGGACCGGCCGCCGGCGCCCCATCCGACTGCTGTGGCTGGCGCACGCCACCACCCCGCGCGGGCAACTCCGGCTCGACAACGGCGCGGTCCGTGCGGTGTGCGAGCGCCGCGCGTCCCTGCTGCCGGCCGGGATCGTGGCGGTGGACGGGACGTTCGAGGTGGGGGATCCGGTCGACCTCGTCGATCCCGAGGGCCGTACTGTCGCCCGCGGGCTGGTCAACTTCGACGCCCGCGAGCTGCCCGACCTGCTCGGCCGCTCCACCCGGGACCTCGCTCGTGAGCTCGGCCCTGCCTACGAACGCGAGGTCGTCCACCGGGACGACCTCGTGCTGGTATCCGAACGTGACCGTACGATCGCGCACACCTGACTCGCTCACGCACTGAAGAAAGGCGGCGGTGTGAGCTCTGACGAGACGCGGATGTGGCACATCACCGTGACGGTGGCGGGGGATCCCCACGATCCGGACGAAGTACGCGCCGGGCTCGAACGCCTGGTCGAGGAGCGGCCGTTCCTGTTGACCGTGCGCTTCCAGGCGGACCGGGCGGAGGTGCGGTACTGGGAGCAGGCCACCGAGATCCTGGACGCGGCCTCACTGGCGCTGCGGCTGTGGACCGAGCACCGCGACAGCGCCGGCCTGCCCCAGTGGGAGGTCATCGGCCTGGAGGTGCTCGACCGGGAGACCTTCACCATGCGCGTGGACGAGGGCACCGCCCCGCCGCCGTTCGCCGGCATCGGCAGCGTCCGCCCGTACTGACGTTGTGATCTCGGCGTACGTCAGTAACCGCGCGCGCCATAGGATCGGGACCGTGACTGCTTCCGTGAACGCCGGCGCCGGCGCCGACACCGACCGTGAGCGCGCGGCCGTCCTCGACACCGCGGCCCGCGCCCGGGAGGCCGCGGTCGACCTGGCCGGCCGGTCCCGCGCCGACAAGGACGCCGCCCTGGCCGCGATGGGCGTTGCGCTGCGTGCCCAGGCGGGGAGCATCATCTCCGCGAACGCGGCCGATGTGGAGCGAGCCCGGGCGGCCGGAACCCCCGACGCGATCATCGACCGGCTCCGGCTCGACGAGGCCCGGATCGCGGCGATGGCCGACGGCCTGACCCAGGTCGCCGCGCTGACCGACCCGGTGGGTGAGGTGGTGCGCGGCTTCACGTTGCCCAACGGCCTGGAGCTTCGCCAGGTGCGGGTGCCGTTCGGCGTGGTCGGCATCATCTACGAGGCCCGTCCCAACGTCACCGCGGACGCCGCCGGCCTGTGCCTGAAGAGCGGGAACGCCGCACTGCTGCGGGGTTCGTCCTCGGCGCGGGAGTCCAACGCCGCGATCGTCGACGTCCTCCGCACGGCGCTGGCCGACGCCGGGTTGCCCGCCGACGCGGTCCAGCTCGTACCCGGCGACAGCCGCGAGTCGGTCGGGCACCTGATGCGGGCGCGCGGCCTGGTCGACGTCCTCATCCCACGCGGCGGCGCGAGCCTGATCCGTAGCGTCGTCGAGGGATCCACGGTCCCGGTGATCGAGACCGGCGTGGGCAACTGTCACGTCTACGTCGACGCCGACGCCGATCTGGACATGGCCGTCTCGATCCTGCTGAACGCGAAGACCCATCGCCCTAGCGTCTGCAACGCCGCGGAGACGTTGCTCGTGCACGCCGACGCGGCCGAGGCGTTCCTGCCGCGTGCGCTGGAGGCGCTCCGCGACGCGGGGGTGACCGTGCACGGGGACGCCCGGATCGCGGCGTACGACGAGAAGGTCGTGCCGGCCACCGACGCCGACTGGGACACCGAGTACCTCTCCCTGGACCTTGCCGCCGCGGTCGTCGACTCCCTCGAGGACGCCTGCCGGCACATCCGCCGGCACGGCTCCGGGCACACCGACGCGATCGTCACCCGGTCGCAGCCGGCGGCCCGTCGGTTCGTGCAGGCGGTCGACTCCGCCGCGGTGGTGGTGAACGCCTCGACCCGGTTCACCGACGGCGGGGAGTTCGGGTTCGGCGCGGAGATCGGCATCTCCACCCAGAAGCTGCACGCCCGCGGGCCGATGGGGCTGCCCGAGCTCACCTCGACCAAGTACGTCGTCGTCGGCGAGGGCCAGATCCGCGGCTGATCCGCAGAACGGCCGGCCTCGGTGGGCGGATCGGGCCGGGCCGTTGCCGGCGGCCCCGCGCCGTGCGGGGAGGGGTGCGGGGTAGGCTTTCCGACCATGGCGTCCGTCGTACTTCTCGCACAGGAAGGCCCCGAGCTGCCCTTTCCGGGGCCGGTGTTCGGGCTCATCGCCTTCCTGATCCTGGTGGCACTCCTGGCGATCCTGCTCGCCTTCGGTAAGGGCCGGCCGCACGTCTGAGCCCGACGACGTAGATGCGTGATCAGGGCCCGGCGACCTGGAGGGCTTGGTGAGCGACCGACGTCCCCGACTGGGTGTGATGGGCGGCACGTTCGACCCCATCCACAACGGTCACCTGGTGGCCGCGAGCGAGGTCCAGGCCACCTTCGACCTCGACGAAGTGATCTTCGTACCCACCGGTCAGCCCTGGCAGAAGGGCGCCCGGCAGGTCGCGGAGGCAGAGGACCGTTACCTCATGACGGTGATCGCCACCGCATCCAACCCGAGGTTCTCGGTGAGCCGGGTCGACATCGACCGGCCGGGGCTCACCTACACCGTCGACACGCTGCGTGACCTTCGGGCCGCACGCGGACCGGACGCGGAGTTCTTCTTCATCACCGGCGCGGACGCACTGACCCAGATCCTGACCTGGCGCGACGTGGACGAGATGTTCCAGATGGCGCACTTCGTCGGCTGCACCAGGCCCGGCCACACCTTCGAGATCGACGAGCTTCCACCCGAGGCCGTCACGCTCCTGGAGATCCCGGCGCTGGCCATTTCGTCCACGGAGTGTCGCGAACGTGTCGCGGCGGGTCGCCCCATCTGGTACCTCGTGCCCGACGGCATCGTTCAGTACATCAACAAGAGGCGGATGTACCTCAAGCCGTGAGATCCTGGAGTGGACCTTACGCCGAACAGATACGCCGTTCCGAAACGCATGTCCCGGAATTGGCGAGAAAGGACCTCGTGCCCGCAACGACCGAAGCCGTCGAACTGGCACAGCTGGCCGCCCGGGCCGCTTCTGACAAGCTGGCCCGCGACATCGTCGCATTCGATGTCTCCGAGCGGCTCGCCATCGCCGACGCGTTCCTGCTGTGCTCTGCCTCCAACGACCGTCAGGTCGGCGCCATCGTCCGGGAGATCCAGGACCGACTGGCCGCCGCCGGGTTCAAGCCGTCCCGCCGCGAGGGCGACCGAGAGAACCGCTGGGTCCTGATGGACTACGGCGACCTCGTCATCCACGTCCAGCATGTCGAGGAGCGCGCCTTCTACGCGCTCGAACGACTGTGGCGGGACTGCCCCGAGATCAAGCTCCCCGAGGCCGTCACCGTAGGCGGTGGCCCGCGTGACCTGGCCGGAGACACGCCGGGTGACCTTCCCGGCGGTCTCCCTGACGCGGAGGGGCCGCGTCCCACCGGAACCGACGCGTGACCGCCGCCAGGTTGGTGGTCTGGCGGCACGGGCGAACCGACTGGAACCTCACCCACCGCTTCCAGGGGCAGACTGACATTCCGCTGGACGAGGTGGGGCTGCGGCAGGCCGAGAGCGCCGCAGGCCGGCTCGCCGCCCTGCGGCCGGCCGCCATCGTGGCCAGCGACCTGAAACGGGCCACCCAGACCGCGGCGGCGCTGGCTCGGCTCACCGGCTTGGAGGTGTCCTACGACACCGACCTGCGGGAGATCCACGTCGGCTCCTGGGCAGGGATGACCACCTCGGAGTTCGCCGTCCGCCACCCCGACCTGCACGCCCGGATGGAGGCGGGGGAGGACGTCCGGCGTGGCGGTGACGGTGAGACGATCGCCGAGGTCGCTGAGCGTGCGGAGAAGGCGTTCCGGCGGGCCACCGAGCTCGTCGCCGACGGTGAGACCGTCGTGGTCGCCTCACACGGCCTGGCCACCCGGGTCGGAGTCGCCCGACTTGTCGGTCTCGCACCGGCACACTGGGACGCCTTCGGTGGGTTGAGCAACTGCTCGTGGGTGGTCTGTGAGCCAGGCAGGCGAGGGTGGCGAATCGTGGAGTGGAACGCCGGCACCCTGCCCGAGCCGGTGCTCAGCGACGACAGCTGAGGGGCCCGGCCGGGTAGGTTCGGAGCTGGTCCGGGGCCGCCGTGCGAGGGCGGGATCTCCAGGGGTGCCCTGGTTTCGCCTGTGCCGAGCGGACCAGATAGAGTGGGCCGCGCCCACACGGGCAAAGGGGCTGTAGCGCAGTTGGTAGCGCACCTCCATGGCATGGAGGGGGTCAGGGGTTCGAATCCCCTCAGCTCCACCGCAAGATCGTAAGGCCGGTTCCCGCTTCGGGGCCGGCCTTCCTCATGTCGTACGGCAGTCGCGGTGCAGGTGGGTGTCCGGGCGCATCCGAATGATCTGCTGGGGCACCTTGCGCAACTTGACGTTGCGCCTCTGGGACTGCTTCCGCAGCAGGCCGAACGCCTGTTCCTTGTCGAGGTGGTGGCGTTCCATCAGGATGCCGAGCGCCGCGCCGACCTCGGCCCGGCTGGTCAGCGCGTCCCGCACGAGTGTCGCCTGCCGGCTGAGGGTGAACGTCATGGCGAGCTGGGATGTGTACATGAGCCCGGCGGGCTCCGTGCCGCTGGCGAACGCGTCGGGTTGGTCGGCGTAGAAGGTCAAAGAGCCTGCCATGCCGTCCCAGCCGAACATGTGCGCCGACAGCACGCCGCCGACGCCCAGCGCCACTGCCCGGGCGCGAACGTGGCCACTGCGGCTCAGTGGCCATGTCGTTGGCCAGGTGTATGGGCGCATGCTGCAGGGATGCGATGCATGGCGTCGCCGAGCGGTTTCCTCGACCCTTGCCGCCAAGGGAACAGGAGGCCACGATCGAGGTTTCCGGAATGCTGGACCGGGTCCAGCCCACTCGCTGACCGGCGTTTCCCTGCCGGGGCAGACCTTCGAACGGGTGTCCGTACGGGGCAGATGCGCAGCGGAGCCGGGAGGCCGCTGCCGCGAGAGCCCGATCCGCTGGACCACACGGAGGTCACTGCTCACCAGCGACGGGGGAACGCCGGGTGCAGTGATGTGATCCAGCGGATCGGGTGCTCGAACGCTACTGCACTGTGGTCTAACCACACATACCCTGATTGATCATGACCGGCAACGTTGGCCTACAACGGCCATCCTGGTCGTACAAAGGATCCTTGGCGCGGTGACAACCGCGAGTTGACACGACGTCGTGCGGTCGTACGCGAGCAGAGGGTCATCCGGCGCGATATCTCGAACGCCAGCCCTGCACCGCTTCACGGCTCGGCGCCTGGCAGCCCAGCCGATCGCGACGATGCCGGCGGCGACGAGACCCCGGCGTACTGCCGGACGTTTCTGGGCCGGCTCACCGACCCGTCGAGCAGGGAGAAGGATCAAGGGGCGGGGATGCGGGCGCGGATGGCGCGGGGGAGCTTGGCGACGACGAGATCGTAGGAGTGGTCGATCATCCAGCGCAGTTCGCCGTCGTCGACGGAACCTTCCAGCTCGACGGTGTTCCAGTGCCGCTTGTTCTGGTGGTAGCCGGGACGGACCGACGGGTGCCGGGCGCGCAACTCCAGCGCCAGGTCGGGGTCACACTTGAGGTTGGTGGTCGGGCTGCCGTCCAGTGGCACGAGCGCGAAGATCCTGCCGCCCACCTTGAACACCGCCACGCCCTCGCCGAAGGGATAGTCCTCCACCGCCCCGGGCATCGCGGCGCACGCGGTGAGCAGGTCGTCTCGGGTCACGTCGTCGGAGCGTTGGTGTAGACGCGGCGGGGAACGACGAACACCGCCGCACGTCGCTCCTGCGCCATCACCCGGTCGTAGGTGTCCCAGTCGTCGTGGGTGCCACCCGCGGCCGAGAAGACGTCCCGCAGGAGCACCCTCAGCGCATCGGCATCCACCTCCGGTCGCGCGTCGTCGGGGCCGATGATGTCGACGTCACCCTCGACCGCCGCCCACTGCCAGCCGGCCCGGACCACGACCGTGCGCGCGGGTCGGCGCGCAGGTTGCTCAGCTTGCGGGACCCGCCGATGGCGACCAGCCCCACCACCTGCCCGCCTCGCAACGGGTGGTGCAGGACGCCCGCGTTGACCACTGACGACTGGATGCTGCCGTCACGGCGCAGCGTGCTGAGCACGCACAGGCCGTGCTCGGCAGGGATCAGCTCCGCGAACGCGGTGAGATCGTTCATGGGTGCGTACGCCTTTCTCCACGGGCTGACGGGGTTCCATCGACGTCCCGGTTCAGACTAGTCACCCGGCCCGGCGTGGTGGCGTCTTCCGCGGCCTGCCGTCACCAGATGGGTGCGACCCGGCACCACGTCAGGTGCCTGTGGGGGAAGGCGTCCGTAGTTGGCGTCCGGCGCTCCGGGTGCGGTCACGTGCTCGACTTCCCAGCCGCCGGCTGCGAGCAACGCGACGGGATCGTCGGAGCAGAACGGCGGCGGAACACCGTTGCTTTCGCACCAGGCCCGATAGGAGTCCATCGCGGGTGCGTCGAGCCCGGCCGTTCCGACGATGTCTGCTGCGAACCGGCTGCATCTCCGCACAGTCGGCCGGCCTCGCCGATGTCGCCTTCGACGACCTGCCGCCGGCACCGCGGCGTCTCCTCGGCCACCACCTTGTCCTTGGCGGCGAACACCTCGGGCCGGTCCAGCTCGTACCACCCGAGCTCGGCGGGAAGGGGCAGACGGTGGGCGCGCGTGTCCATGCCGGCGCCGAGGAGCACCACCTGCCGGACCCGCGGGGCGGCGGACAGGACGAGGTCGTCGAACCAGGGTCCGCACCGGAATGAACGTGTTCTCGCCACCTGCCGCCCGCTCCGAGGCGGCCATGATCGTGAAGCCGTGCGGGCCGGCGAGATCACGTGCGTAGGGGTCGTCGAACAGCCGATCGGGACGCGCTGTCTCCCGCGCGCGCACCGCGGCGATCCAGAGCGAGGTACTCACCGTCACGGACCAGAACCTACGCCCAGCGCGAACGGTGCCCGTATAGCCTAGTTTATAGCTGATCGTTTTGACATTATCCTTCAGATCCTGTTCATGCTGGTAGATTTGCGTGAGCGGGTAAAATCCTCCTATTAATAAAGCACAGATAGACATTCCTTCCCACGGCACAGTTAATGCATCAGAAGTATTACTGCCATAATACACCAGCCAGAAAGTTAAGGCGCCCTGGCAAACAATAACAAAAAGATAGCCCGTGACAGGTAATTTCTTTATCCGGATTCCGCGATAACTATATGCCTTCGAAGCACTGATATATAGCGCTATTAACAAGGCAAAAAGCGGACTTATCAAAAAACTAAGAAAGATGGCTGCCATATCTAAGAAAATAGTCGTGATAAAAAGCTGTCTCGAAGGTGGTGGTGGTTTTTCTAAACCACCAATACTTTCTGTATCCCTGTCCATATAACTATTGTAGCCATTGCTTGCCGGGTAGACCAGGAAATGAAGAATAAAAAATACCAGGATTGCCCTGCTCCAGTTGATATGCGGCACCTGTGCTAATGCAAAAAAATAAACCGGTGATAAAAAGAAAGAAAAGGGAATACGCAATAATTTGATGGTAGATACAGAAAGCATATTGTCTTCAAGGTAATTACTTTACTGCTTTCTTCAGCGCTTCCACTGTTTTCTTTTCACTGCCGACAAATATCTTATCATCAATGATCACAACCGGTCTTTTTAAAAAAGTATATTCCTCCAGGATAAATTTCCGGTAATCCTTTTCTTCCAGTTTCTGATTTTTTAACCCCAGCTCTTTATACTTCATGGCCCGCCGGCTGAACAGCGCTTCATAACTTCCTGCCATTTTTTTCATCTCTCCAATTGGGCAGGCGTGATCTTTTCAAATTTGATATCCTGCATCATAAACCCTTTTTTGTCAACATGGGTTGCTTTGATAATAGCCTGTGAGGTGGTGCAGTTGCCGAGGTGATATATTTTTTTCATATTAAAATAATATTATACTCTTCCCGGCAAAGATGAGCATTTGAACCCGGACAAATGGCTGTTTAACAGGAAGATCTTGCCTGTAAACCATTCGGGGACATCGTTTACCAAAACAATAAACAATACCGCTTTTTTGTTGTTATTTTTGTACTTCCGCTCTGCGGGTTAAATTGAAAATTATGATTAAAACAGGCAATCCCATTATCAGCATTTATACGGAAATGACGCCAAACCCGGAAACCATGAAGTTTGTGGCCAACAAACTGCTTTACCCCGGCAAGAGCATTGATTTCCCGGATGCTGAAACGGCAAAGCCCTCTCCGCTGGCCGTTGAATTGTTTGGTTTTCCTTTTATCAAAGCGGTATTTATCGCCAGCAATTTTGTAACGCTGACAAAAACCACGGAAACTGACTGGAATGATGTGATCCCCTCCATACGCCAGTTTTTAAAAGAATACCTGGAAGAAGGAAAAGCGGTGATCAATGAAGAGGAAGTAGTTGTTACCAAAAAAGAAAGCAGCAACGAGGTTTCTGCGGATGACGATGATGTGGTAAAACGTATAAAAGAATTATTGGAAAATTATGTAAAGCCCGCTGTGGAAATGGACGGCGGCGCCATACAGTTCAGAAGTTATGACGACGGTGTAGTAAACCTGATGTTGCAGGGGAGCTGCAGCGGTTGCCCTTCATCCATGATCACCTTAAAAGCAGGCATTGAAGGGATGATGAAAAGAATGATCCCCGAGGTAAAGGAAGTGGTGGCAGAAGCCGAATAATACGGCTGGCAGCAAAAAATAAATCAAATGACGGTTTTATGACCGTCATTTTTATTTTGCGTAAATTCAACTAATTATAAATATCTTTCCATAGCCTTGTAAAACAACATGTTTCGCAACCAGCCAGCTCGTAGAATATCTACTACACGTAATAAGTAATTAAAGCTATGTTGTAAGCAGGCACTATTCTTGACCTTTGTCCTATCAAAAAAGCATGGTATACCCTATGAAAGTATACTGTAAACCATTAAGAATTTTTATTTATGGAAAAGATAACAATACTTATTACCGACGACCATGTATTGCTCCGTGAATCATGGAGTTTTATATTAAATGCAGATCCACGTTTTAAAGTAGTTGGAGAATGCGGCAAAGGCGAAGAAGCTGTAGAGCTGGCCAGCCAGTTGCATCCCGATATCGTGATGCTGGACATCAGTCTCCAGGGTGGTATGAGTGGTATTGATGCTGCCCTGCAGATAAAAAAGAATTCCCCTGATTCAAGGATACTTTGTGTTTCCATGCATTCGCAACCGGCTTATGCCCGCAAGATGATGCAAAACGGCGCTATGGGATACGTTACCAAATCTTCCTCCAAAGAAGAAATGATCACTGCCCTCCTGGAGGTGCACCAGAACAAAAAATATATCTGTGATGATATCAAAAATATTTTATCGCAGCAGATGATGAACGAAGAACAAAAGACCAGTGGTCTTAATTCTTTATCATCAAGGGAAATTGATATTATCGGGCTGGTAAAAAAAGGGCAGAGCTCCAAAGAGATCGCCGGACAACTGGGCATTACCGTTAAAACTGTGGAAGTTCACCGTTATAATATCCTGAAAAAATTAAAGCTGAAGAATGCAGCTTCATTAGTGAACTTTGCCAACAACAGCCAACTGGCGGTGGAGTATTAAATAAATTATTTACACCCTCATAGAAATTCCGCATATAACGAAACACCCGGATACCCGGGGGTTTTTGTTTTTATGCCAGCGCCGGTACTGCCGCCGGAAAATATTTTTTATAAAACCGTGGCCTATTCCTTACCTTTCTTCCCAATTGACCATTGTATTTTCTCCTCTGATCATCTTTTATCAAAAAAACAAAATCATCTTAGTATGAAACAGCCTCTCATCCTGCTTTGTGCAGCCACATTATTTTTGCTATCCTGTAACAATGATAAAACCGAAACACCGGCAGAAACACCCAGCGTAAGCGCAGCGCCTGCTGACCTGCCTTATGTTCCCACTTATTCCACCAACTGGAGTACCGATGTACCGGATTCATCGCTGAAATTGGTATTAATGTCTTACAAAGACTGGGCGGATGGTAATATAGCCGGGCTGGCCGGCGCCATGGCAGATTCGGTTGAAGTGGAAATGTCTTCGGGGGAACATTTCAAAGCATCCAATGCTGACCTGATGAAAAGGTGGGGCAGTTACCGCGACAGTCTCAGCAACGTAAAGATTGTTATGGAAACATGGAATAAAATGTATGCTACCGATAAGAAAGAAGGTTATATTGTTACCTGGTATAAAGAGTATGATACTTTTAAATCAGGTAAAATTGATTCAGCCAGTTACCATGATGTCAACCAGGTGAAAGATGGAAAAATATCCTGGTACAGCCAATACAAAACGGCCATTGAAATAAAATATATTTCTGATTAGTCAAAAGCCCTTTCCGGAAACAGAAAGGGCTTTGTCATTTAAAGCCAATCGTTTTAACCGTACCGATCACCCTACTGTCTGCCCGCAACAGATACTTGGCACTAAAAATAATTCTGCGGATTCCCGCAGTTTCGATAAATTGGATGAACATTTCTTTCGCATTTTCAACCCAAACATATTCTTATGGCAAAGAACCCCATCGTATTCATTCATGGATTATGGATGCATTCTTCCACCTGGCAACCATGGATGCAATTTTTTTCACAGCACGGTTATGTATCACATAATCCCGACTGGCCGGGAGATGGTGCGACCGTAGAAGCATCAAGGGCCAATACAAAAGCAATCGCCAATCACAGCATCAAAGAAGTGGCTGATGGCTATGCCAAGTTTATTTCAACACTGCCTCAAAACCGATCCTAATCGGTCATTCCTTTGGAGGACTGATGGTGCAAATTTTATTGGGAAGAGGTATCGCCGCAGCAGGTATTGCTATTGACCCGGCGCCCATCAAAGGCGTATGGCAATTACCTTTCTCTGCATTGAAGGCTTCTTTGCCTGTTTTGGGCAACCCGTTCAATCTTACGCAAAGCGGTTTCGTTAACACACAAACAATTCCGCTATGCCTTTACCAATGCCATATCCGAAGAAGAATCAAAAGATTTATATGAACGTTTCACCGTTCCTTCACCGGCAAAGCCATTATTCCAGGTAGCGTTTGCCACGCTGAACCCCGGCGCCCAAAATAAAGTAGACACGAAAAATACAACAAGGGGCCCGTTGCTGATTACCGCCGGGGAGAAAGACCATATTGTGCCGCCGGTATTAAGCAAGGCTGCTTTTAATCAATATAAAAAATCAACGGCGATCACCGAATTGAAAACATTTGAGAACCGGGGCCACTCGCTTGCCCTTGATCATGGATGGACAGGAGATAGCAGCGTATTCATTACAATGGCTGAATGAAAAGGGGTTTTGAGAAAGGATATCCTCACGCCATCAGTAGCAATCAAAAAAACCAATCCTGTATTAAAAATTTCCGTTCATCAACCGTACCATTCAGAAAACAAAGTTTTTTTTACCTTGTTAGTCTAAATAAAACTGATATGGACTTCCAACTCGTCACTGGCAGGCCTGGTATAACTGACCCCCTCGTTTTTACCACTTCCTTTACACACAACAATGTTTTTTACAAAGCAGCTCTTGCCGAAACCGTTTCGTGGGAAGGACTTTTGACCGGCACCTACGATGTGCTGCTTCAGTCGGGCAAGGGCACACAACGCCTGACACTTGTAAAAGAAGGAGAGCACTGGAGGGCGGGAGAGGAAATTGAACAAATCGGCGTTATTCAGCAGGAGGTGGTTGACCTGCTTGGAGCGGTTATCAGTAAAGTTCGTCCGTGAAAGAATATTGCCGCAGCATATTATTTTTATCGTATGTCACATAAACCAGTTTTCCTGTTCATTGTTTTAATAAGTTCTCTCTGCTTCCCTGTTGTATACAGCCAGCAGGTAAAAAGATATGACCTGTCAGCATTAGCGGGAGAAAATAAATTAGAGATCACAGCCGCTTACCCTCAGGTACAAACTGCCGATTCTTCCATGCAACAGGCCATTAACCTCAGGGGTATTGTGTGGCTGAAAAAAGTTGTTTTTGAAACGGGCACAGTAGACGTTGATATCCGCGGAAGAAATGTTTTCCTGCAGAGTTTCCCGGGTATTGCTTTTCATGCAAAAGATACCACGGCTTATGATGTAGTTTATTTTTGCCCGTTCAGGTTTCATGATACAGCGGAAGAGACCCGGAAGTATTCAGTAAAATACATGAGTGTGCCCGATTACAGTTATACCCGGTTACGCAAAGAACAGCCGGGGATTTATGAAAATGAAGTGAACCCCGCCCCGGATCCCGGTGACTGGTTTCATGCTACCATCGTAGTTGATAAGGATTCAATAGCCGTATATGTAAATCACGCCACCACTCCTTCATTGAAGGTGAGAAAACTACCCACACTCCCCTCCGGGAAAATAGGTTTATGGAGTTTCAGCCGGACATTGAGCAGTGATTTTGCCAATCTTGTTATCACACAATAAACCAGATTTTTTTTTGATGATTTGTTCTTTATCCGGGATAAAGACAGAAAGCTATGGTAAATAAATATTCCTCGTATATTCATGCCGTAACAATTATTATTTTAAACGTGTTATGCTATTAAAATAAGTTTATACTTTGTAACCCGCTTTCTGTCTATATTTCGACAAGCTCAATATGACAGAAAGCTGTCAGCCAGGGTATTGTCACACTGAGCTTGCCGAAGTGTTGATGAAGGCAGTATTGCAGCAGTTCGGTGTTTAATAATGCAGCACGCTATTTTTAATTTTATAAAATCAATTCCATGAAAAAAGTACGCTGGGGAATTATTCAGCACCGCTAATATCGGGAGAGAAAAAGTGATACCTGCCATGCAGGCCGGAAACTTATGCGATGTAGTGGCTATCGCTTCACGAAATAAAGAACAGGGAACGGCCGCGGCTGCAAACTGAAGATCCCTGTTGTGTATGATTCTTATGAAGCATTGCTGAACGATCCGAAAATAGAAGCCGTATATATTCCACTGCCCAATCACCTGCATGTGCCCTGGAGCATTAAAGCATTGCAGGCCGGCAAGCATGTATTGTGCGAAAAACCCATCGGGCTGTCGGTAGCGGAAGCGGAACAATTAGTGGCCGCTGCCAAACAATACCCGCAATTGAAAATCATGGAAGCCTTTATGTACCGCCTTCACCCGCAATGGCAATTAGCCAAACAAATGGTGGACCAGGGAAAGATAGGCGAACTGAAAACCATTCACTCTTTCTTTTCCTATTTCAATGCTGATCCCGACAATATCCGCAACCAGAAAGAGATCGGCGGCGGCGGGCATCATGGATATCGGCTGTTATAATATTTCCTTGTCCCGTTTCATCTTTGGCAAAGAGCCGTCCGCCATTTCCGCTATGGCGGAATACGACCCGGTGATGCAGACCGACCGCATCGCTTCGGGCATGATGGATTTTGAAACAGGTACTTCCACCTTTACCTGCTCCACGCAATTAACTTCCTACCAGCGGGTGAATATCTTCGGCACGGAAGGAAGAATAGAAATAGATATTCCTTTTAATGCACCGACCGACCGGCCCACGAAGCTGTGGCTGCATACAAACGGTGAAACCAAAGAAACCGTTTTTGATACCGTCAATCAATACACCCTGCAATGCGATGCCTTCTCCAAAGCGATACTGAATAATGAACCCGTGCCCACTCCTTTGGAAGATGCGGTGAACAACATGAAAGTGATCGAAGCATTTTTTAAAAGTGTAAAGGATAAAAAATTTGTAGCGTTGTAACAGTGATAACCGAGCTGTTAAAACAGATTGTACTTGTTGCGCGGCTACCGGTATCTTTAGCGCCTCATGGAAAGAATGTATTATTTTCTTATTGCTTTACTGGCAGCCCAAATCCTGCTGGCTTTTATCTGCGGTCCGCATTCCTGCCAATGGGGCAATCCCGTTTATTTTTATACAGGTATTATTATCGGGCTGCTTGCTTTTATCCTTCCGCTTTTTCACGGGACATGGGCCATCCCCAAACGGGCAGGTACCGGTTTCCTGTTTTTGCTGGCTTCTGTCATGGTATGGGTGGCCGGGTTTATGGTGGCGGGTTTCAAAATTATATGCCGTTTATTTTGACGGTATTAGTACTTAGCAACATATTCATGGTTGAAATAAAATTTATTCAATGTGTCTGAAAGATCAATATCCTTTAAGTCACCTAAAATTGAATTGAGCTTATTTTTACAGCATGCCCCCTGATAACAGCGGGGATGCAGATAATTATGACTGACGTTCACGATAAACAAACCCGCAGTTATAACATGAGCCGCATACGAAGCGGTAACACCAAACCTGAAATGCCTGTCAGAAAATTTTTTAGTTTACATTTTCCTCCTGAAATAAACTATATTTACTTTTAGTTTACATTCTGAAAAACTTGTAAACTAACTTTCCAAAATGGTTTTGGGTAAATTCATAAAACAAGCTGGCGGATTCAAAGCTTTTATCCCCGGGGATTTTCCTCCTGCAACATTGCTGGATCTTTCTCCGGAAATACTGGCCAAAGCTGCTATGGCTGAAAGATTCGTCGGTAAGCTGGATGGTATTACCCAAACTTTGCCAGATGCAGATTTTTTCCTGGCTATGTATGTAGCTAAAGATGCTGCATTCTCTACGCAGATAGAAGGAACAAGAGCTACCCTGATGGATGCGCTGGAACTGGATGCCGGTGTGCAGACAAAAGAAACCGATGCCGATGATATTTTGTTTTATGTGCGGGCATTGAATTATGGAATGAAACGATTGAAAAAATTTCCGCTGTCATTGCGTTTCGTAAGAGAGTTGCATAAAGAGCTGATGACAGGTGCCCGGTCTTCACAGTTTGCTGCGCCGGGAGAATTTCGCCGTTCACAAAACTGGATCGGTGGTACCAAACCGGATAATGCAGCATTTGTGCCGCCACCAGCAGATGCGATGAACAAAGCGCTGAATGATTGGGAAAAATTTGTTCACCGGGAGAACATCATGCCGATCATTCAGGCTGGTTTGCTGCATGCGCAATTTGAAACCATTCACCCTTTCCTTGATGGTAATGGAAGAGCAGGGCGGTTGCTCATTGCATTGTTTTTGTATGAAAAGGCCGTATTGGAAAAACCGGTATTGTTTCTTTCGGCGTATTTCAAAAAACACCGGCAGTTGTATTACGACCGGCTGAACGATTACCATTACAGCAGGGTGGAACCCTGGCTGCATTTTTTTCTCGATGGCATCATTGAAACAGCCGGCGAGAGCATTGATGTGTCTAAAAAAATAAACAGGCTGAGGGAAACGGATATGCAAAAAATACAAAGCCTTGGCAAAAGAGAAGCCACCAGCGGTGTATTATTACTGCAGCAGTTATTTAAAACACCGATAGTGACCACAGCATCGGTGGCGGCACATACCGGGTTTAGCAGGTTGGGTGCACAAAAAGTGATTGACCGGTTTGTAGCAATAGAGATACTGAAGCCAAAAGATGAAACCGTTAAGTACGGCAAAACTTATATCTACCGGAAATATGTGAGCCTGTTTGGCGGATAGATACAATAGCTGCACCGATCATTTTATAAAAACCTCCTGATTTACGGGAGGTTTTTTTGTCATTCTGGCTTCCCGAATATCAACATTAACTTCGTTGAATGGCCGACGTTCACGATAAGCAAACCCGCAGTTATAACATGAGCCGCATACGAAGCGGCAACACCAAACCCGAAATGCTGATGTGGAAGTTTAAAACTCTTTTAAAAGAATTTCTTTCAATTTTTTAATTGCTTCCGGCGAAAATTGAATAGATTGACTAACCTTCCCTGCTATTTGCCGATCTTCTGAGCCCGTTGTTTCTAACTGCAAATATTTTTTTCCATTGTTATCATAAACGATATAATAACTGCACTCTGTCTTTTTATGAATGCTATGTCTATTCTTAAACCCCGCATCAATTTTTGTTACTAATGCCATAGATATTTTTTAAGTTTAATTAAGCTTCCGGATCATTCACAATTGAAGGAGATTCTAATTCAGTTGGGTACTCGTCTTTTCCTTCTGCTTCAGTAATATCATACTCTTCCAACTTTTTTACTAGAGATTTATACCTAATACTTATGAACGAATTATAATCGGCCATCTTTTTAGAATTTTTCTCTAAGATCGAAACTGCTTCTTTATTTATAAGTTGTCTTTCAAATATTGATTCAACCAAATCTCGCTTACTACCCAATGTTTTCAAAGATTGATTTATCTGCGATGTTGGGTCAAAATTTAACCAATCACCATTTGTTTTAGAAGAAAGTATCATGGTGTTTAATGCAAGATTAGTGTCCATTTTATCCTTATTAAAATCAATGATTCCTTTAGGCGCCCATTTTGTTGGAAAAATGTGATGTACGTGGCTCAAATGAACCTTATCTCTATACCCTATAGGCTCATTTAATACAGGATCTTTAGGATCGTTCGAATTTAGTAGACATAGAATTAATTTGCCGATTGCCCCAGAAGGACTTGCATTTCTGATCGCTATTGTGACATGTGCATCTCTTATCCAATTTGGGATATCATTATCATTCTTTAACCAGCTTGTAATTTCTTTTATATCGTTTGATTGTTTATTGTGATCTTCTTGATAACGTTGGGTAATAGCAGATGCTACAAACCATCTTTTGAGTTTGTTTTTTGCCTTCGACAGTTCAGTCTGTTTTTTAAAACTTTCAACTATGTAGTTATAGCAAATTGAAATAGGGGCAAAGATTGAATCGTATGGTATTAGCTTATCAGTAGAATCGAGCCCAATTCCCAAAGAATTTGATAGAAATTCCCCGGCAGTATTGAGGTATTTTACTGCGCTTTCTGCATGTGATGTATAGATAAAATGATCTACGTTTTTCGGCAAGTCAGATTTCTTTGGAGATTTCTTTGCTAACAAAGCAATTGTTTGCAATAAAATTTCTCCATTCTTATCCATATTTGCATAATATGGATACCTTGATTTATATTCAATAATATCGTCTTCAAGAGTAATGTCATGAGGATATAGAATCGCTACTACCAACTCAAAAGGCGTCAATAACTTTCCAGTAGAATTTATTGTAGAAAATACTTTACTAATGGCAGACAGGTCAAACTCGTTACCCAATTCAATAACCGGAACTTGAATATTTACATTTGGTTTAAGAAATCTCCGTATAACGTTTCGAATAAGTTTGTTTACATCTTTATCACTATTTTGTTCCAATAACTCATCTAAAGCAATTTGATTTTCTTCTGCTAAATATGCGGTCCATAATAAATTTTTTTGATGAAAATTACTTGCTCTGTCTATTTTTCTTTTTTTTTGGAACGAGATATCCATCATCAATTTCTAATCCTTCACAAAACTCTCGGACTTCGTTTTCATCTGAAATGTTGATTTTTCTTTCCGTTATAAATGTTCGAATTCTATTAACATCAATATAGTACTCGCTTCCGTCCACGTCTTCTAAACCATAATACAAAGACAATCCTGCTGTTATTCTTTGTTGGCCATCTAAAACAAGGCTTTCGAATTTGGGATTATTAGAAGCTTTTTTTCCTGATCCATAAAAATTTCTTGGTGATAACTTTTCCGCTCTTCTAAGATAAAAATAAAAAAGCTCCTATTGGATAACCTAGTCTTAACGAATCATAAAAGGTCATTACTTGTCTAGTCGTCCACTTCCACTTTCTCTGGAATCCCGGCAGTTTATAGGTTCCGTTTTTTGCTTTTTTCAAAACTTGGCCAAAGTCTAGTGTTGTTGTTTTGGTTTTTGACATAATAAGTACTTGTAATAAATTATTTTTTAAATTCCTTACTATTAAAAAAATCATTAAACGATACATTTAATGCCTTAACCAACCGTTCCAAAATTTCAAGAGAAACATTTCTACGCCCATTTTCTACATCGGTAACATAGGTTCGATCTACTTCAGCTTTCAAAGCCAATGCTTCCTGTGATAATTCTAATTTTTTACGCAACTCTTTTATCCTCTGTCCAACTTTTAGCTTTATGTCCATGGATGTAAGGTCTATCTTTGTAGACTTTAAGTCAACGGACTTTAAGGGTCATTTTGTAATTTTGGGAAAACCTTGGTATGAAAAAGATTACTTCTCTCTTGAACAATTAAAACAAGAAGCCATCTTATGACGATCGAAAAGGAATGGCAGAATTCTATATGCTTTTAGCCAGCGGAACTTGCAGAAGCAGTAAACGAATAACATACTTCCCTGATACCAATACCTTCGATGTACACAATGAAATTGATGATTCTTATGAGGAAGACTTAACCGAGGAACAGCTAAAAAATGAAACACATATTGTATTAGCTATTGAAAATGGAGCTTTCTTTATGTATGAATATTAAGTTCAAATATCTGTATAGAGACGGGGCTAATTACAAAAATTTTAATGAAGTTGTCTTTCGCAATTCAAACTCTTTACCCATTCAAGAAATTGAAACGAGCATTCGTACAAACTTAATAGATGACCGGTGGTTCGTGGCTGACAAATGGAAGTTGCCGGATAATCATTTCAAAGAATATGATTGGGATTCGGACATAGATCATGAATGGCATGAGTTTGAAGGAATTGAGGAAACACAAGAAAACGCAACAAGAGAAGATATTTCTGATTTTCTTTTATGGATTCAAAAAATAGATAATAGACTTTCTGATATTTCCTAATATCGAATTTGGTTTTTATCTTGTTTGACCATTCCGAACCACTATGAATAATACAAGCACCAAACTAGTTAAAAAGCAACCTAATGAGGTTGATCCTTTCGAAAAAGGAAGAGCGTTTGAGGACTACATTGTAACACTTTTCAATAAACGAAACTTTCAATTATTAGAATGGCGAAGTGATAAAAGAGCTTCAAATGGAGCCTTTCCTTTAAGTTGTACTTACCCTGACTTAGAATTTAATTCCAGAGGAAAGAGAAAACAGCGTTTTGCAATAGAATGTAAATGGCGGCAAGAATTTTTAGATGGTGGAGTTTATTGGGCCAAGAAAGCTCAAATATTGAAATATCTCGATTATCAAAAGCAAAACCAAATACGAGTTTTTGTTGCGATAGGAATAGGAGGAGTTCCATCTAATCCTAAGATACTTTTCGTTACTCCATTAGATCACATCTGCATGTATACACATGTTTTCGAATCTCACTTGATTCCATTTAAAAGAAATCCCGAACACAGAATTGATGATACATCGCAGTTGAAATTATTTTGATTTATTTATCACACTGTAATACATATCCCACGCAGTAAAAACGAATCGTCCCAACCTCTTTCAAGATAATCTTTACCTCATCTACTTATCCAACTTATACATAATGGCCAGTACGGCTTTCGCCACAGTTGGTGTT
>CAWBTM010000005.1:0-165536 GCA_963791775.1 uncultured Actinomycetota bacterium
GGGCCCAGGTGGCGATCTTGCTGTCACCTGCCGTCCGCACGCACGTGGCGCGTTCGTCAAGCAGCGTCGGCGTCGTCGGCCGGGGGTGGCGGCGTTCGCAGACCCCACAGCCGCGAGGTGCCGAGCCAGGCGGTGCCGAGTAGGGCCCCGAGCGCTTCGATCGTGAGTGTGGGAAAGACTCCAAGGGCCACTGCGAGCCCGGCCCCCGCGAACGCTCCGAGCACATCCATGCCCTGGCCGACGAACTGAACGCTGCGTACGGCGGAAACCGGATGCGCGTCCAGTGGTGTGCGACCACAATGCGGGCATGCCGGTGCCGACAGACCTGATGCACGATTCCACGTTCACCCCGATGACCCGGCCCACGCTTGTGGCCGGTATGCGGGAGCTCGGTGTCGAGGCCGGCACCGTGCTGATGGTGCACGTTCGCATGTCGGCGTTCCGTTGGGTCGTGGGAGGGATCGACGCCGTCGTCGAGGCCGTGCGCGAATCGGTCGGGCCGTCCGGCACGCTTCTCGCGTTCACCGGCTGGGAGGACAGCCCCTACCACCTGCCGTTGTGGCACGACTGGCCCGAATGGCAGGCCGCCTACCGTGACCATCAGCCCGCCTTCGACCCGGCCGTCTCGAGTGCCCGCCGCGACTTCGGGCGCTTTCCGGAGCGACTCCGCACCTGGCCGGGGTCCGTCCGCAGCACCCATCCAGAGGCGAGCTTCGCCGCGCTTGGCCCAGGGGCCGAACACCTGCTTGCCGACCAGCGCGACGACGACCCGTTCGGGGTGGACAGCCCCCTGGAACGGCTGTGTGAGCAGGACGGCCGGGTGCTGCTGCTCGGTGCGCCGGTGAACCGGCTGACGCTCTGCCATCACGCGGAAGCGATGACAGATCTGCCGAGCAGGCGGTTCCATACGTTCACCGCGCCGGTCGCGGGCCTGGGCCGCCGCGAGTACCGCATGATCGACACCTACTACGGCGCGTTCCCCTATTACAAGGAAGGGCGTGGCATCGACTCACCGGTCCGTACGATGGCCGAACAGGCGGTTGCCGCCGGGGCAGGACGAAGTACGCGGATCGGTGAGGCGGCTACCTGGCTGTTCGATTCACGGCGCACGGTCGCCGCGGTTCGCGCGTGGTTGGAGCGCGAGTTCGGATGACCAGCTGACCGGCACGGGCCAGCTTCGAAATCCCTTGTGGCTTCCGGCTGCGCCCCGTAGCGTGCCGGCCGTGACCGCCGAGGTGCCTTACCAGCCGCTTCCTGTGGACCAGTCGGACGTTCGGTACGCCCACGGACCTGACTCGTCTGTCCAGCCGGGGGTTCCACCCGGTGAAACCTTCGAGTTCGGATGGGACGACAGCACGGTCTATCCGGGCACGTCACGGAAGTTCTGGGTTCATGTCCCCGCGGCGTACGACCCTTCGGAGCCTGCGTCGCTGATGGTGTTCCAGGACGGGCAGTGGTACCTCGACCCCGCCGGGGAGGTACGCGGCGGGATCGTGCTGGACAACCTGATCCACCGCGGCGAGATCCCGGTGACGATCGGGGTGTTCGTCGACCCTGGGATCTTTGTCGGCGCGGAGAATCCGAAGAACCGCAACGTCGAGTACGACGCGTTCGACGACCGCTACGTCAACTTCCTGCTGACGGAAATCATCCCTCAGGTCACCGAGCGGTACTCGGTCGCCGACGACCCGAACCGGTGGGGGATCTGCGGCGGAAGCAGTGGAGGCAACTGTGCCTTGACGGCCGCGTGGTTGCGTCCGGACAGGTTTCGCCGCGTCATCGGTTACCTGTCCAGCTTCGCGCAGATGCGGGGCGGCAACCCGTACCCAGGTCTTATCTCCGGAGCTGCCTCGAAGCCGCTGCGCATCTTCCTGCAGGCGGGCCACCGCGACCTGGGCTGGAACCGACCCGAGGGAAACTGGCTGGCGGAGAACCTGCGGGTTGCGGCCACGCTCGCCGAAGCGGACTACGACTTTCGGCTGGTGCTGGGAGACGGTGGCCACAGCCCGAACCACGGTGGAGTCCTGCTGCCCGATTCCCTCCGCTGGCTGTGGCGGTAACTCAGACCGACATGGAGGATCGTTCCCACTCGCTGCGCAGCAGCCTGCACACTGTCAACGGCGGGTTGCCCTGACTGCCCTCGAACTCCTCGCTCCAGAGCTCCCCGGCGTACTGCATGCCGACCCGCTCCATCACCGCGCGCGAGCGCACGTTGGGTTGATCAGTACACGACACCACGGCCTGCATCCCGAGGACGTCGAACGCATACGCCAGGCCGGCGCGACCGATCTCAGCCGCGTAGCCGTGTCCCCAGAACTCGTTTCGCAGCGCCCATCCGAGTTCCAGCCACTTCGCGTGCACGACAGCCGGGCGGCAGTTCTCGTGCGCGACCTTCACCCACGCTTCGTCCGGGAGGAACCCGTAGAGGCGACCCCAGTCGTCGTCGACCGGTGTGCGGCCCAGCCCACCTCGGCCAACCACCTCGCCGCTCGTCCGGTCGTACGCGATCCACTTGCCGACGCCGTGTGAGCGCCACGACTCGCCCATGGACCCCGCCCACTGCTCAACCTGACCTCGGCTCGGCTTGGCCCCGCCGTACCACGGCCACACCGCGTCGTCGCCATGGACCAGCCACAGGTCATCGGCGTTGGCCGGGCCTACGGGCTCAAGTCGCAGGCGCTCCGTGAACTCCGCCATGTCGCAGGACGCTAGCGATATCGCACGACGCATTCAAAGGGTTTGGACCAGTGTCAGTTCGGCCGTTGGGCGAGTCGGTGACCTGGTACTCCCCGGCACGCCGATGACGCCGGCCCGCGGCCGGGGAGGTGACCGCGAAGGACCTGGCTAGGGTGTGGTGATGGGCAGCGTGCGGAGACGACAGCGGGTCGGTGCGTACGCCCTGGTGCTGGACGTCAACGAGCAGTTGCTGCTGTGCCGCATGTCGTCGCGGACCCGAACCCCCGGCTGGTGGACCCTTCCCGGCGGTGGGCTCCAGCATGGCGAATCGCCCGAGGATGCGGTCCTGCGTGAGCTGGCAGAAGAGACCGGCCTGGAGGGTGTGGTGCGCTGCCTGGCCGGTGCGCACTCCAATGTCTACGGGCCCGCCGAGGACAGCATCCACGGCGTCAGGTTGATCTATCTCGTCACCACGGCTGGTGACTCGGCGCGTCCGGAGCGAGACGACACCACTGATGACGCTCGCTGGTTCGCTCTTGAGGCGGTCGATGCCCTGGACCTGTCCGAGCACGCGCGCTATGGCGTGGGGCTTCTGGCCGACGACACCGAGCTCGGCCTGGGGCGATCCGAACGACAATCGTCGTCGTAGTGTGAAGCCCGTACGGCATGGACAGGAGGCTGAGGTGGCCGATAAGACGCCGACCGATCCTGCGGTGGCCGAGGTGATGGCGGAGCTTGCTGCCCTCGAAGACCCGAAGGTACGCGAGGTCAACGAGAGGCACGGTGACGATCATGGTGTCAACCTCGGAAAGCTGCGCGCGCTCGCCAAGCGACTGAAGACGCAGCAGGAACTCGCTTGCCGGCTTTGGGGGACCGGCGACACCGCGACGAGACTGCTGGCGCTGTTGATCTGTCGACCGAAGGCGTTCGGCCGTGACGAGCTGGACGCCATGCTGCGCGAGGCCCGTACGCCCAAGGTGCATGACTGGCTGGTCGCCTACGTGGTGAAGAAGAGCCCGCACGCCGAGGAGTTGCGCCTTGCCTGGTTCGCCGACCCGGACCCGGTGGTCGCGAGCGCCGGTTGGGCCCTGACCACCGAACGCGTGACGAAGAAGCCGGAAACCCTCGACCTCGACATGCTGCTGGACACCATCGAGGCGGAGATGAAGGACGCACCCGACCGTCTGCAGTGGGCGATGAACGCGTGCCTGGCCCAGATCGGGATCGACCACCCCGAACACCGCGACCGCGCGCTCGACATCGGCGAGCGGCTCGAGGTGCTCAAGGACTACCCGACCCCGCCGAACTGCACGTCTCCGTACGCCCCCATCTGGATCACCGAGATGGTGCGCCGGCGACAGCAGAAATAGAAGCGTTCGCCAGCCGGTCGACTGCGCTGGCTGACGCGGACGGTCAGCGTGCCCGCCTCGCCTGCTCGACGTAGGCGACCAGAGCGGTCATCTGGTCGGTTGTCCACGGCAGACCCCGGCTGAGCTCAGCAGCATGCTCACCCCACATACGCCGCGCCGCCTCCTTCGTCTGCTCGCCCTCGGGGTGGAAGGTGGCGCCGAGATCGTCCCAGCGGTGGACGAGATCCTGGACCCGCCGGTCGTCCGACGGGGTCCCGGCCTCGACATGCGCCAGCAGGTTTTCCACGAGGCCAACCCATTCGTGCCGGGCCGCGTCGACCGACTCGGCGCCGATCTCCGCGCGCCGCTGCGCCAGCCGCTCCTGCTGTTCCTGGGTGAAGTAGTTGTCCAGCACAGAGATCATCTCCAATGTGGTCATGAACTGGTCGGGGTCGGGGACCACCGGTCCGTCGAGTTGTCGAAGCAGCCCGTTGATCTGTTCGCTCAGGCGCGCGATCCGATCTGCCCGGGCACGAAGATCACCCAACTGGGTTTGCAGAAGCGCGCGCATGGTCATCAGGTCGTCAGGTGATCCGGTCACCACGTCGCGGATGTCCTGCAACGACATCCCGAGCGACCGCAGTGCCCGGATTCGGTACAACCGGCGCAGGTCGGCCTCGGTGTAGCGGCGATGGCCGGACGCCGTACGACCGCCTGCCCGCAGCAGGCCGATCTCGTCGTAGTGGTGCAGAGCGCGTACGGTCACGCCGCTGGCCGCGGCCAACTCGCCGATGCTCCACCGACGTCCGGTGGCGTCCTTCCCGGTCATGTCGGCAACCGTAGGACCTGCCGCCACGTGAGGTTCAACCCCTGCGCGGCCAGCCGATGGTGTCGAGGAACTCTTCCATCCCGACGATCACCCGTCCAAGCACCGCGATGGTGTTCGTGAGCGGCCCGGGGGCCGCCATGCCGTGGTCGGCGCCGTCGACCTCCAGTACGTACGGCGAGAGGCTGCGGGCGACCTCCCTGTCCCACAGTCTGTCCGCGGACCCGCCGACGAGCAGGAAGGGTGCCGTCGCGCGACCCAGCGCCGAAACCACCCACGGCACGGTCAGCAGAGGAGTCAGCCACACCGCCGGGACGGAGCGTTCGGCGGCTGGCTGGAACGCATCGGGCCGATCCTGGGACCACGAGTGCCGGCCAACCTACCTTGAGAGCGGGTTCGTGGACCTGCCATGGTTGAGGCTGTGACCCGACCTCCGCAGCAGTATCTCCATGGTGAACTCGTCGTCGTGATCGACTGTTCGAACCTCGCGCGCGCAGCGGACTTCTGGGCCGGCCTGCTGGGCTACGAACGCGCCGGCACGGCCGTGGAGCCCTACCAGACTCTGGTGTCTCCCGACGGCGGCTTCGAGTTGTTGCTGCAGCATGTGCAGGAGCCCAAGCAGGCAAAGACCCGCCTACACCTCGACCTGCGCACCAGGGATCTTGACGAAGAGGTCTACCGTGCTCGTTCGCTCGGTGCCGTCGTCCTGACGGAGGAGCCCATCGTGGAGGACGACTGGGGCTGGCACGTCCTGGCCGACCCTGACGGCAACGAGTTCTGCATCCTTCAGCCGCCGGAGGAGTACTGGCGCGACCGCGGCTCGTGAGGAGCTGCTGCGGTCGCGGAACACCAGGGCAAGCGCGGTGCACACCATGATCCGCTGTGGGACGAAGACGCCCACGCTCAGGATCACCGACGTGGCCAGGCTGATCGCTCCGCAGTCCATCATCAGGTGCGCGTTGTACGACATGCCCATCCTCACCACCGAGACGTCGAAGAACGAGCGGGGAGCTCCCAGCGCCCAGCGACGGCGAACTGCGTGATGGCCAGCAACGCCAGACCCACCCGGAGCCACATGTGCGTGCCCGGTTGCCGGGGGACTGACCGGTTGGCAGATCGTTCCATCCGTCGATTATCAACGGATTCGGACCACCGGGAATCCTCGTTGCACGGTGGAGATCCGCCGCATAGCCTTCGTCCCACCCACGTCGGACACGGACGACCTGCCACTCCGGCGCGGACCTCGACCCAACAGATCGGGAGGTGCGGAGGCTGATGACCTGCCGTCTGGACGCGCTCTGCTTCGACGCGAACGACCCACGCCGTCTGGCTCGTTTCTGGGCAGGCTTTCTGGGCTGGGAGATGGTCGACGAGCCACGGGACGGCGTTGCGCTCCTGCCGAACGACGACACCGGTTTCCGGCTTCGGTTCCTGCCGGCTCCGTCGGAGAAGAAGGGTCAGAACTGGACCCATTTCGACCTGACCAGCACCTCCCGGGGAGACCAGCAACAGAAGGTGGCGAGGGCGCTCGAGCTCGGCGGCCGGCACCTCGACATCGGCCAGGGACCAGACGCCCGCCACGTCGTGCTCGCGGACCCGGAGGGCAACGAGTTCGACGTGATCGAGCCGGGCAACAAGTTCCTCGCCGACTGCGGGCTCATCGGTGCGCTCGCCGGTGACGGCTCGCAGGAGGTCGGTTACTTCTGGAGCGCGGCACTGGAGTGGCCGCTGGTCTGGGACCAGGACGAGGAGACCGCGATCCGCTCACCTCACGGCGGCCCGAAGATCACCTGGGGCGGCCCGCCGGTGGACCCCAAGATCGGCAAGGAACGGTTGCACTTCGATCTCGCGCCGTCGGCTGACGGCGACCAGCAGACCGAGGTCGATCGGCTTGTCTCCCTCGGCGCCAGGTGCATCGACATCGGGCAGGGCGACGTGAGCTGGGTGGTCATGGCCGACCCCGACGGGCGCGAGTTCTGCGTACTGACACCTCGTTAGTCCTGGCCTCAGTGCTGGATCAGGCCGCCGACCGGGACCGGGTCGACGTGGCCGGTGGCCGGGACGGATCGCGCCAGGGCGAGGCCGACGTCGACCAGCGAGGAACGAGGTAGCCGGGCGACGTCAGGAATCGGGGTCCACACGGACTCGACGACGTCACCGTTCGGCTCGGGCCGCAATTCGCCGCCGGTGATGCGGACCTGGTAGAAGATGCCGACGTTCTGGTGCTTGATACCTCGGCGCGCCTCGGTTGCGGGAATCACCCGGGAGTCCACGCCCAGCAGGCGCTCGACTACCGCGTCGTACCCGGTCTCCTCGGCGACCTCCCGGATCACCGCGTCGAACGGGTCCTCCGCGTGCTCGACCCTGCCACCCGGAAGGGTCCAGGAGCTCTCAACTACTGCCGACACGAGCCTGGCGAGGAGCACCCGACCGTCCTCGATGCACACGGCGTACGCCGCGAGCCGGAAGCTCGTCTCTTTGTCGTCGGTGTTTCCTTCCTTCGCGTTCATGTCAGCCTCGCGATGACTTGTAGGGGTCGCTGATGACGTGGCGACGGTGCGCGACGTCGAGTACTTCGGAGGGAAACTGAGGACCGGCGACGTAGTAGCGGGCTTTGGTGTTGCCGACAGGAGTGAGTAACCCTGCCCTGGTGAGGGCCTGGATGTCGCGGACGGCCTGCTGGTTGCTGAGAGCCTCGGCCTTCTCATAGCGCGAGCGGCGTACGCGGCCGGAGATCGCGACGTCGTGCAGTGCCGTGATCTGACGTTCGGCGAGGTGGAGGTTGTCGGCGTGATCGGCCAAGGCGATCCAGCAGTCGGTTGAGCGCTGTACCCGGTGTCGGACGCGCTGGGACTGCTCGTGATACGCACGCAGGTTGAAGCGCACCCATGGAAGCGTCTCCCGCTTGGGCGAGTACACCGGTCCGCCGACCTCCCGCAGCACGTTGTAGTACTCCCAGGTGTTGCCGGGAAGGCCGAGCCACTCCTCGATCGAGGAGAACTCAGGGGCCACCACCCTGGCCCGAGCGATCAGCAGTGTCTGCAGGCTGCGCGACATGCGGCCGTTGCCGTCCGTCCAGGGGTGAATCTTCACAAGGTTGAGATGCGCCATGGCCGCACGCACCAACGGATCTGCCTCGAGATCACCCCGATTGAGCCAGGAGACCAGCTCGTCCATCAGGTCGGGGACGTCCGCCTCACCCGGCCCTTCGTACTCGGTGGCGTGCGGGTCGCCGGCCGTCGTGATGAAGATGGGCTTCTTCCGCCATCGTCCGGCCGGGTAACGAGGGTGGTGATGGCCCTGCAGCATCCAGTGCAGTGCGTTGAGCAAGCCCTTGGAGTACTCGAAATCGTCCACGTCCCACAGGGACTGGATGTAGGTCATGGTCTGCTGGTAGGCGAGCGTCTCCTTCTTGTTCCGCTCGCTGGCGTCGACCGCTTCCCGCTCTCCGTCGAGCAGGTCGGCCACATCCACTGGGTCGACGCGATACCCCTCGATGGTGTTCGACGCTGCGATCGCCGAGGCCGTCAATGAACGCCGAAGATCTGCGGTCCATTTCATAGGACTCCGCTGCACGATGTCCCGCAGCTCGTACCGCATGCCGGCGACCTCTTCGAGAACACGCCGATCCATGGCGGTCAACTTCGGCGTCTGATACAGCATGACTGAATGATACCCAGTGACTATCACCCAGCCAGGGCGTATGGGAGAACTGCCAGATTTGTCCTGTTCGCTCCCTTGCCGTCTGGGCCGGGGCGTCGGGAGGCCAAGATCAGACACGCATGGCCACGGTGGGCGATCATGTGACTACCCTCCCCGCAACACGGCTGCTACGTCAGCCGGGCCTATCGGGGGGAGAGTGCATGAAAGCTCGAAGGAGAGCACTGGCTGCCTTGGCGGCCGGGGCACTGGCGTCAATCGCCAGTATCACCGCCGGCGGGTCACCCGCGGCGGCGCAGGTCGCCACTACGGCGCAAGCCGACGGGGTCACCCACGAGGAGAACCCGCGCGTACCCGAGGGCGCGGCCTGGACCGAGGCGTACTTCCCGTCCTCCGACGGCAGTGGGGTCGAACTCCACGCCGACGTACTGCGTCCGGCGCACCTTGCCGACGACGTGCAGACACCGGTGATCATGTCGATCGGCCCCTACTTCGCGCACGCGGGGCAGACCGGTCCGGAGGGGTGGGATCGGGTCGGGCCGTCCGCACGCTTCCAGGACTTCGTCGACGGTGCCCACCTGATGGCCCGCGACTACACCTTCGTGATGGTCGACCTGCGCGGGTTCGGTGGCAGCACCGGTTGCCTGGACTGGGTGGGTCCGGGTGAGCAGGCCGACGTGCGGGCGGCCATCGACTGGTCGGCAGACCAGCCCTGGTCGAACGGGAAGGTCGGGATGTACGGCAAGTCCTACGACGCCGTGACAGGTCTGGTCGGCAACAACCTCAAGCTGGACAGCCTGAAGGCGGTCGTCGCGCAGGAACCCGTGTGGGACATGTACAACTACCTGTTCAGCAACGGGGTTCCGCGCCCGAACGTCACCGGCACTCCGAACGCCTACAACTCGATCGCCACGATGCCCTCGATGGCCGACGACGACGCACGCTACACGGCGAACGCGGAGTACGAGAAGAGCCATCCGCAGTGCCTGAGCGACAACCTCTCCAACAACAACGAGCCCGACCCGAACTCGGCGTACTGGACCGCACGTAACCTCGCGGCGCAGGCGGCCGGTACCGACACCCCGCTGTTCGTCACGCAGGGCTTCATCGAGCCCAACACCAAGCCCGAGGACGCCGAGCAGTTCCTCGACAACCACCAGGGCCCCGAACGCGGCTGGCTCGGCCAGTGGGAACACGTGCGCGGCAACGACACCGACGCAGACGGTCGTCTGCTGCAGGGACGCGCCGGCTTCTTCGACGAGGTGATGCGCTTCTACGACAAGTACCTTCGCGGCGTCGACCCGTCGGTGACCGATCCCGCGTTCGCGATCGAGGACAGCCTCGGGCAGTGGCGCGCACAGCCGACCTGGCCGGTGGTCACGACGTCGTACGACGCACGGCTGTCGGCAGGACGGTACGTCGACAACGGTGCCGCGTCGCCTTCGGCGGCCGCTGCGGCTGCGGGCACGGACAACGGGCGTTGGGACATGGAGCGCGCTCCGCGGATCCAGCCGCTTTCGCCGGGTGAGAAGGACGCGGCCAAGCGAGGTGGCGCTGCCGCGACGAGCTACTGGACGTGGTTGACGCCCGCCACGCAGGAGCTCCGGCTCACGGGTACGCCGCGGATCGCCCTTGCCACGAACGTCGGCGGGAACGTGATGGTGCGGCTGTGGGACGTCGCACCGGACGGCACAGGGACGATGTTCGACGAGAACGTTGCGCTGCTGGCGGGCCGAGGACGGATCTCGTTCGACCTGAAGTCGACCGACTGGACCTTCCAGCGCAATCACAGGTTGGCGGTCCAGATCGGGACCATCAGCTCCCGTGGCTGGCGGGACGTGCCGTCGGACCACACGATCCTGGTCTCCCGTGCGCAACTGTCGCTTGACATGCAGAACCCGGCGGCCGATGTGCCCACCCAGGGCGACCGATCGCCCTACCTCGACCAGTATCTGCGGGCGAACACGACCATGCTTGACCCGATGCGCGGCACCTTCCCGCTGACGCTCTCCCCGAAGCACTGACCAGACGACGGAGCCCGGCACTTCGTCGGTGCCAGGCTCCGTCGTCAGGTTTCGTAACGGGTGAGGTCGTCGGGGGTGAGGTCCAGGCGGTCACGCACGGCGGTGAGCGCCTTCTCGGTTGCGACCCGAACGTTGCGCTCCGGGTCGTCGGTCAGACGAAGCAGTACGGGGACGTGTTCTCGCTCGGCGACGTTCGCCATCGCTCGGACAGCGGCGGCGCGTACGCGGGGCACCGGATGCTCGGTGAGGGTCACAAGGGTGGGTGTGGCGTCGGCAAGCTCGCGGTCACCGGCGATGACCGCGCAGTGCTCGACGACCCGCCATGCCTGGTCGTGCAGTCCGGCGAGTACGGCGGAAGCGGCCAGGTCGTCCCAGCAGTAGCGCAGCGCCCGAGCGGCCCAGACCCGTGCCCAGTAGGGGTTCGGCTCCTTCAGCAGCCAGTCAAGCTCGCCCCGAAAGCCCAGCACCCGCAGGAACTCCTCCTCGCCGGCGGGATCCGCCCCACGCAGCAGGGCCCCACAACGCCGAACGACGTCCGCCGATCCGTAACGGGCACAGGCCTGGCGTACGTGCTCCCGCGGCGACTGCCGAGCATCCATGACGCCGACCCTAGTGCGCGGGATCGTTTGCGGGGGCGGTCACCGGCGCGATCACCGGGCTGATCTCCGTACGGACGAGGCGTCGGTACGTGTCGACGTCGACAACCCTCGCTCGGACGCCGTGTCGAAGGCGGCGGGCGCGCACCAGTTGCGGCCCGGAGGCGAAGAAGCCGTGCGCAGCGTCCCGGTCGCGGCACAGCGCCGGTTGCATGTAGGCCGGCCGATGGGCCGCGGCCAGCAGTAGTTCGCCGGCCAGGCGTGCGCTTGTTCCGGACAGGAACCGGTGCAGGTCGTCGCGGATCCCGGCCGGCGCCGCGACGGTGAACGACCCGGGTGCGGACCTGGTGATCGAGGCGGGGACATGGACGCCCTCGCCCGAAGCCGCCCACAGCAGGCGCAGGAAGGCGGTGTAGCCGTCGCTACAGGTGACCCCGAGTCGCGAGCCCATCCCCTTGCCCAGATGAGGAAAACAGCCATAGGCACGCCCGCCCCTGGGAGCGACGGGTTCCAGCGTGAAGCCGAGCGCTCCCTCGGCCGTCTCGGTCACGACGACGTACGGGACGGGCGGTTCCTTCGCAACCAGGTTCGGCGAGGAGCGCAGGTCGGGGTCGGCGTTGAACAGCGGCCGGAGTGCGAACATCAGCTCCTCCTCCCGCCAGAACGCGGCCTGTTCGTCGGCGGCCGGCTCCCAGACGACCCGGCGTACGAGGTCGTACCGCTGGTCCAGCCGCGACCCCGGTCGCTTCGTCGCCGCGTGCTGGCTCAGCCGCTGCCGGAGGTTCGTCGCCTTGCCGACGTAGATGACCTCCTCGTTCTCGTCGAGGAAGAGGTAGACCCCGGGATGGCGAGGAGCCTCGGCGGCGGCGGCCCGCAGCACGCCCAGTCCCACGGCACCCCAGCCGCTCGCTTCGGTCATGGCCGGACGATAGTCGGCGCGGTGAAGGCGGACCAGGTGGGCAGCCAAAGATCATCGGCCTCGTTCGCCTGGTGCCGGCCGCGGAGGTACTCGACCAGCATCGGCAACGCATCGTGCGAACTGTGCGCGGACCACAGCGGGTAGAGCGGATACACCGGCGTGGGCGCCACGAGGGGGATCCGCCGCAGGTCATACGTCGCCGGCCACAGGTAGCGGCTGCCCCGGCCGACGAGGGTGGCGAGGCGTGGTGAGTCGGCGAGCTCGGCGAGGAGCGCCTCGTTGCCGAAGTTCGGGGCGACGGAGTCGATCGTCAACCCGAAGTTGGCAGCGAACTCGCGGTAGTAGGCACCGGGCTCGCTGGCGGGCGGCATGGGGAACATCCGGATCGGGTGATCGACCAGCTCGGCAAGCTCAAGTTGACGGCGGTCCGCGAGCGGGTGGTGCGGGCCGACGAGCAGTTCGTGCCGGTCGTACAACACCGGCCCCGCCTGAAAACCCGCCGGCGGACGACCGGCGGTCGCGGCGAGTGCGCGGAAGGTCAGGTCGACGGTCCCGTTGGCAAGCGAGGCCAGCACGTCGTCGCCGTCGAGGAGCGGCAACGTCACGACGTCCAGGTCGATCTCGGGGTGGTGCTGATGGAAGGCCCGCAGCAGTACGGCCGGCGCGATCCGCCGGTTCACCACGTCCACACGCAAGGCGCGGCGGGCCGGCAGCACGGAGGCCACCGCGCGGTGCTCCACCCGCAGCAGCTCCCGGGCGTGTGGGAGGAACGCCTGGCCGTCGACGCTGAGGCGTACGCCCTTCGGGCCGCGCACGAACAGGCGTACTCCGAGATCGCGTTCGAGCGCCGCGACCCGCTTCGACACCGCCTGCTGGGTGATGGCCAACTCGTCACCCGCGGCCTGGAACCGGCCCGAGTCGGCGACGGCTACGAACGTACGGACGGCGTCGAGATCCACCGCCCGAACCTATCCCCGCGACCCGGCACGGCCCTGCACAACTCACCACAACGGCAGGTTGTGCGCGCTTCGCGTGTCGGTTGTTTGGCTTCCGGTCGGGGGTTCGGTTGGCTACCGTGACGGGCAGCGCGCCGCTGTCCTTCACGGGTGGCAGGGGAGTGCTCGGTGCGGTCGTTCGGGAGTCTGGGCAGGCGGTTCGGCTGGTTGTGGGCGGCGTACGCGGTCAGCGCGTACGGGACGTGGCTGGGGTTCGGGGCGTTCTCGTTCCTCGCGATCAGGGTGCTGCACGCGAGCGCCGCAGAGGTGGCCGCGATGTCGGCGGTCGGGCTGGCGGTCGGGGCGCTGGCGGCCGTTCCGGCCGGCCCGTGGGTGGAGTTCCGCCGCAAGCGCCCGGTGATGATCGCGATGGACCTGGTGCGGTTCGGCGCGCTGGCGTCGATCCCGGTCGGCTACGCGCTCGGCGTCCTGAGCATCGCCCAGCTGATCTGCGTCTCGATAGTTCTGGCGGCGGCCAATATCGCGTTCACCGCCGCCGGCGGAGCGTTCCTGAAGTCCCTGGTCGCGCCGGCCGACCTGCTCACGGCCACCGCGCGGTTCGAGTCCACCACGTGGTCCGCGAGCATCGTCGGGCCGACCGCAGGTGGTGCGGCGATCGGACTGTTCGGCCCGGTCGTGACCATCGCCGCTGATGCCGTCAGCTACCTGCTGTCGGCGCTGGGGGTTGCCGCGATCGGCGGTACGGAAACCGCTCCGGCGGGCCGGTCGGGGCGGCTCACCATCGCAGGTCTCGCCGAGGGCTGGCGCCGTATCCTGCACCATCGGCAGCTGCGCCGCCTGTTCCTGAACTCGGTGATGGTCAACGGCCTGATCATGGCCGGCGAGGCGCCGCTGGCCGTCCTCATGCTCGGCGAACTCGGCTTCCCTGCCTGGCAGTACGGACTCGCGTTCGCCGTCCCCTGCGTCGGTGGCCTGGTCGGGTCCCGGCTGGCCCGCCCACTCAGTGCTCGCTTCGGCAGCGGCACGGTGATGCGCGTCCTCGGTCCGCTGCGGTGCGTGTGGCCGCTCGGGCTCGTGCTTGTCACGCCGGGCCTGGCCGGTCTGCTCGTCGTGATCGTGGTCGAGCTGGTGCTCATCGTCTGCTGCAGCATCTTCAACCCGGTCATGTCCACGTACCGGCTGCAGGCCGTCGAGCACGAGCGCGTCGCCCGCGTGCTGGCCGCCTGGTCGGTGACCAGCACCGCGATCAGGGCCGTCCTCATCGCGGTGTGGGGACTGCTCGCGACCGCGACCACTCCGCGCTGGGCGCTCGCCGCCGCCGGTGTACTCCTGTTCGCCACCGCGCTTGTGCTGCCGGTCGGTGGTTCGGATCAGGCCGCACACGACAACGAGATCACGTCAGTACGTTGACGTATATACGTACGTCTCTATACGTTGGCGGTGATCATTGGGCACCGCGACGACGGAGGAGCCATGTCCGGCACCGCACTGTTGGGTCGCCAGAAGTTCGAAGCGGCCGTACGCAAGGTCGATCCAGAGCTGTCACTGAGCCTGGCGCTGATCGACGTCGACAACTTCGCCAGGATCAACGAGAAGCATGGCCGCGATGCCGGTGACGCCGTGCTGCGCGAACTCGAGCAGGTGCTGAGCGGGAGCCTTCCCAAGGGCGCGCTGCTCGGCCGCATCGGCGGAGACGAGTACGCGGCCGCGCTCCCCGACCTGCCGGCCGAAGGTGCGCTGATCGTGCTGGAGGAGATCCGCCGGCACGTCGCCGACCGCGATCCGCTGCCCGGCGTGGCGTACCGGACCCAACTGTCTGTCGGCATCGCGAGCCGGCCCACCCATGCCGGCTCGGTGCCGGGGTTGTTCCGTGCGGCCGAGGAAAGCCTCTACCGCGCGAAGTCGGAGGGGCGTAACCGCACGGCGATCTACGTCGAGTCGAAGATGGTCCTGAAGAGCAACTACTACTCGCGGGCGAGTCTGGACCGGCTCAGCAGGTTGTCGGCGGCACGCAACCGCACGGAGGCCAGCCTGCTCCGCGAGGCGCTCGACGACCTGGTGACCAAACACCGGGACGCTTTGTAGGACTGGTGTTCGACCGTCCCTGCGCGAGTCAGCTCGCCTCGCGGTGGTCGTAGGACTCCCGGTTGGTGAGCACTTCGCTCATGTGCGCCTCGGCCCACTTCTTGATGTCGCGCATCACGTGATGCAGCGACAGGCCGAGCTCGGTCAGCTCGGTCAGGATGGGCGGCTCAGAAGCTGTCAGGCGAGTGCTTCGACCTCGCTGAGCTGCCCGTCGACCAGATGCAGGCGGCGGTCGCAGCGCCGCGCGACGTCGGCGTCGTGGGTGGCCAGCAGGACGGCGGCGCCGTGGTCGGCGGCTGCGAGGATGGCGTCCAGGGCGATGTCGCGGTGGGCCGGGTCCTGCTCGGCGGTCGGCTCGTCGGCGAGGAGTACGGCGGGGCGGGTGGCCAGCGCCTGGGCCACCGCGACCCGCTGCTGCTGGCCGCCGGAGAGTTCCTCGACCAGGTGCTCGGCCCGGTCGCCCAACCCGACCAGGCGAAGCGCCTCGGCGGCTCGGGTTCCGGCCTCGTCGGCGGGTACGCCGGTGGCGCGCAGGGCCAGCTCGATGTTCTCCGCGGCGGTGAGCAACGCGACCAGTGCGTACCCCTGGAACACCATGTGCACCGGGCGGCGCACCCGGGCCCCGTGCCGGTCCAGCGGACGGCCGTCGAGGGTGACGGTGCCCGAGGTGGGCGCGGACAGCCCGGCGAGGACCGCCATCAGGGTGCTCTTCCCGGAGCCGGACGGGCCGGTCAGCGCCACCCGCTCTCCGCCGCGGACGGCGAGGTCGATGCCGCGCAGGATCTCCTGGCCGCCGCGGGCGAACCGCAACCCACGCCCGACGAGCTCCACGCCGGCCGGCCCGACGCCGTTCGGCTCCACCCCGGTCACGATCGCTCTCCATCCAGTCCGGGCCGGCCCGGCGAGGCCGAACGCAGCCACGCACCCGCACCCTGTTCCAGCCGCCCGTCGTGGATGGCGTACTCGGTGTCCAGCGCGTCGCTGACGTGCCGGTCGTGGGTCACGACCACCAGCGCCGTGCCCCGCCGCTCCCGGGCGGCGAGCATCAGCGCGATCACCGCGTCGCCGGTGCTGCGGTCCAGCTGGCTGGTGGGTTCGTCGGCCAGCAGCAGCGCCGGGCGTCCCGCCAGCGCCACGGCCAGCGCCAGTCGCTGTTGTTGCCCTCCGGACAGCAGCCGGGCGGGCCGATCGGCGTGCTCGTCCAGCTCCACCGACTCCAGCAGCTCGACCGCCTCCGCGCGGCGCTCGGTCCGGGTCAGCGTCCCGGACCGCTGCGCGAACGCGACGTTCTGCCGGGCGGTGGCGTACGGCAGAACGTTGCGGCCGGGCGTCTGCAACACCATCCCCAGCTTGCGAGCGCGCAGCCGCAGCAGACCCCCGCTCCGACAAGGCGACGACGTCCTCGCCGTCCACCGCGATCCGTCCCGACGTCGGGCGCACCAGCCCGGCGAGCAGCGTGAGCAAGGTCGACTTGCCTGCCCCCGACGGGCCGACCAGCGCCACCGCCTCGCCGTGCCGTACTCGAAGGTCGACCTCGTTCAGCGCGGTGACCTCGGTGCCCTCGTCGTCGCGGTAGACGTGGGTGAGCCGCTCACACACCACCGCGGGTACGTCCACGGTCATGCCGGTGCCTCCCGCAACTGGTCGAACCTCGATGTACGCAACAGGTTGGCCGAACTGGCGGCGACGACCACCGCGAGCAGCACGATCACGACGCCCACCATCGCGAGCACGGGAGCGGAGTGCAGGCCGTACAGCATCGGCGGGGTGGTCGGTGAGTCGGCGAACTCGGGTACGACGGGCACCGTCAGCACCGCGCCCACGACTCCGGCGGCGACTCCCACCGCGATGCCGAAGAGGATCAGCAGACTTTGCTCGGCATACAGGGACGTGAGCAGGGTGGTGCGCCGTACGCCGAGCGCGGACATGGCGGCCAGCTCGTACGTCCGACGGCGTCCGGTCAGGTGCAGGTGCAGCACCGCTCCGCCGGCGGCCAGCAGCGCGCCCAGCATCGCGCCGGCGAGGAACAGTAGGATGGCGAGGGCAGGCCCCTGTCGTTCGTAGATCGCGGTCTGGTGCGCCGCCGAACTCGTGTCCAGGATCGCCACCCCGGCCTGCTCGAGCCGATGCGGGAAGGTGTCCAGTGCGCTCGGCGCCAGCCAGACCGTCTCACTGGTCACGGTGTTGAACCCGTGCAGAGCGCGCTGGGCGTAGGCGCGGTCCACGACGACTCCGTGCGTGCCGGCGCCGGGCAGAGCCGGTCCGGTCGACAGCGGGTGTACGGCAAGGGCCTGTCCCGTCAGCCCGGTGATGCGCACCGCATCGGTGGGCGGCCCGGTCGCCAGTGCGGGCAGGGCCGCCGGTGTGTCGGCGACCCGCCAGGTCGGTGTGTCCGCCTCGGCGGCATGCATCGCCAGGGTGAGTCCCGAACCGGTCGGGGTGACCGTGGTCGCGCCCACCGGCCGGCCGCCAGGCGTGTGCTCCGGACAGGTGGGCGTCGACCGACCGCCAGGCGTTGCCGGTCCGGGTGGACACGCCGGTCAGCGTCAGGTCGCCGCCGATCGGGTAGAAGGCGCCCGCCGGACGATCCAGGTGTACGCCTGCCAGCCGGCACCCGCCGGTCAGGCAGGGCAGGTCGACGGTCAGCGTGTTCGCGCCCTCGTGCACCGGACCGAGCTCGATCGGTGTCAGCCCGCCCTCGCGCTGGGCGACGTCGGCGACCAGCAACGGTTTCCGGTCACCGGACAGCTGCCCGGCCCGCACGTTCACCCGGAGCTCGTCCCCGGACAGCATCACCGGCGGGGCCACCGTGGTGGTCAGCTGGTCGGCGAGCCGGGGGAGGGAGGCCGGGCCGAAGTCCCCACGCCAGAAGGCGATCCGCGCGAACCGGTCGGGCTGCACGGCCAGCAGCTGCACCTGGTCCGAGCCGAGGAACTCGGTGGCGGTGCTGACCGCGGCGGCCTGCCGCCCGGACGGGTCGAGCCGGTTCACGATCGCCGCGAGGTCCTTGCCCGGCGGCGGGCTCACGGTGAGCACCTCCGCGGCGCCGACCTCGGTCCAGGCCCGGTCGTGCGCGTTCGTACGGGCGACCGCCCAGGCATCGATCGCGAACGCCATCAGCCCGAACGCCACCGACAGCACCAGTGCCAGCCGGAGCGTGCTCGGGCGCCGGCCCAGTTGGCGTACCGCGAGGAACCCCCCGAGACCGGCTCGCCGCCGGCGGGTCCGGGCGTACGCGGCCCGGCACAGACCCGGCAGGACGCGCGAGCCGATCAGCGCCGCGGCGAGTACGACGAGTCCCGGCGCCAGCAAGGCGAGCACGCTGGGGGAGCCGGGTTCGGTGCCGACCGCGCCGCGGCGGGCGAGCACCACCAGACCGGCGACCGACGCCAGGCCGACCACGACGTCGACGGCCCACGGGCGGCCCCGGGCGCGGCGGGAGGCCCGCCTCCACTGCTCCACCACCGGCCTGCGCAGCGTACGGGAACCGGCGAGCACCGCCGCGACGGCGGCGCCGAGGCCGGCGCCGAGCGCCGCGAGTCCGGCGGCCCCGGTGATCACCACCGGGGTGCTCGGCGCGAGGCTCAGCGCGGCGATGCCGGCCACCCAGCCCACCGCGAGCGCGAACCCGATCGGAACGGCCAGCACCACCAGTACGAGCGTGTCCAGGAGGCCGAACGCCACCGTCCGCCCCGACGGGACCCCGCGCAACTTGGCCAGCGCCACCTCCGGCCCTCGTGCCTCCGACGCGTTGGCCACCACCAGGAAGAGGATCAGCCAGCACAGCACCAGCAGCTGGATCTCGACCACCCAGACAGGCAACGTGAGCTTGTCCTTGATCTCACCGGCCTCGATCAGCACCGCCACCAGGGCGGCGGTGTCACTGGACGTGCCGTCGGCGGTGACCTGCTCCGAGCCCGCGCCGTAAACGCCCAGTTCCTTCTGCAGCGCGGGCAGGTCCGTCAGCCGGATCCGGTCGAGGTCGAGATAGCGATCCACCGCGCCGACCGAGTCGGTGTCGGCCGGCTGGGCCTCCACGGTCGCCCGCGGTGCGAAGATCGCGTCCAGCGTGCCGCCCTGGTCTCCGGCCACCCCCGAGCCGGAGTACGCCGCGAAGTACGGCCGACCGGCCCAGTAGTCGCCGGTCGGTTCCAGCGGTGCGTACACCCCGGCCACCGTGACCCGGCGGCCGTTCACCTCCAGCGCGCCGCCGACGCGCCAGCGCTGGGAGGCGGCCGCGCTCGCGCTGACGATCACCGAGTTGGCCCGGGTCGCGCACCGGCCCTTCACGATCTGCACGTGCGAGCAGACCCCGGCGCGGTAGACCAGCGGCGCGGGGTTGCCCGTCGTGCCCGGCGTACCCGCGATCGTCCGTACCTGCAACGACTCCACCGGTGACACCAGGAGGCGGTTCAGCGTCGGTACGGTCCGCAGCCGATGGTCGCTGCGCCGGACCACTTCCTCCAGCCGGCGCGTGCGGACCGTTCCGTTCATGTGGTCGGTCACGATCCGGCCGATGGGCAACGCCTGGGACAGCGTGTCGCGCAGCACCGACTCCCCGGCCGACCGCAGGAACAGCGGTCCGGTCACAGCCGCACCCACGACGAGCGAGGCGATCACCAGCACCGCCAGGGACACTCCCCGCCGGAACCACATCCCCCGCAACACCAGCCGTACGTCATGCACCCGGGCACCTTAGCCCTGTCAGCTCCGAAGAGTCCCGCCAGTTACCCGCGCTCGGTGCGAGACCGCCGACCCTTCGAAGCTGGGAAGACTTATGGGTGTCCCAGGCCCCATAAGTCTTCCCGGCTCACGCAGGAGGGCCTTAGGGTGCCCGGATGATCGACGTGCCCGAAGTCTTCGCGCGGGGGACGGTGAACCGCGAGGGCGAGGCAGGCGAGCGGTGGATCGCATCGCTTCCCGGGCTCGTCGAGGAATTCCTCGAGCAGTGGGCCTGTACGCCCACCGGGCCGGTGATGCACGGCAAGGTCGGCGTCGTCGTTCCCGTACGCCGGGGTGACGGCACTTCCGCCGTACTGAAGGTCTCGTTCCCACATCCTGGCAACGTCGACGAGCCAATCGCCTACGCTGCGTGGGCGGGTCGTGGAGCGGTGCGCCTGTTGGAACGGGACGACCCGCGGTACGCCATGTTGCTCGAACGCGTCGAGCAGACCACGCTGGCCGACCTCGACGACGACGACGAGGCCGCCGCTGTGTGCGGGCGGCTCACCCGGCTGCTGGCGGTGCCGGCCCCGCCAGGCCTACGCCGGCTGAGCGACCGTGCGGAAGAACAGGAACGTGAGCTCCGCACCGCGTCCGAAACGCTGATCAGGCACGTGCCGCGCCGGGCCGTCGACGCGGCACTGGCCACCGTCCGGGAACTTGGACGCGATCAGCCGGAGACACTCGTCCACGGGGACCTGCACTACAGGAATGTCGTACGTGCGAACCGCGAACCCTGGCTGGTGATCGACCCCAAGGGATTCGCAGGTGACCCGGCGAACGACGCGTTCAGCGTGGTGGTCGGCGGCGCTCAGCGTCAATTGGCCGTTGACGAGCTCTGTGCACAGCTCCGGCGACGACTGGCGATCTTCGCCGACGCGGCCGAACTCGACCTGGAGCGGGTGACCCGCTGGGCGCAGGCGCACACGCTCCTGCATGCGTGCTGGGCGCGCAACGCCTCGGATCCGGAGGGAACGGCCGCGCTCGCCGAACGAGTCGCGGCCGTCCTGACCTGACGTGGTCTGGCCTGAGCCGGGAGCTCAGGTCTTCTCCCAGACCGACACGTGTTTGGTGCTCTCGGCAGTGAGCTCCGAGCGGTCCCAGTCCGCCCAGCGGTACTTCAGGCGCATCCCGGCGATGCGCGCCATGAGGTCCATCTCGGCCGGCCAGGCATACCGGAAGGGAATACGGCGGAACCGGCCCGTCCCGTCCGGTGACACGGTGACGTGGTTCGACTGAACTCCTGCGTGACGACGTCGTACTGGTCGAACCCGACATAGCCGCCGCCGTCGGCGTCGGGCGCCACCGCGAACGGGACGGTGTCCTGTCCGGGTGGTAGGCGACGCAGGTCCGGGCAGGCCCACCTCGATGAGGAACAGCCCGCCCGGCCGCAGGTGCGCGGCCGCATTGCGGAAGACGTCGACCTGCCCGTCCTGCGTGGTCACGTTGCTGATGGTGTTGAACACCAGGTAGACCAGCGAGAACTCACCGGCGCCGGCCACCCGCGTCGTCGTCATATCGCCGATCGTGACCTCGACCGCTTCGCCGCCCGGTTTGCTCGCGATCCGTGCCGCCATCGCCCCGCTCAGTTCGATGCCGCTCACGGCACCCCTCGAGCCGCCAGCGGCGCCGCGATCCGCCCGGTGCCGACGGCGAACTCGAGGACGGGACCTCCGTCGGCCAGGTCCTTCAGGACATCCACCGCGGGCGTCATCACCTCGGGTACGTTCGCGCCGCCCGGGTCGTCGTAGCTCGCGGCCACGCTCTCGGGGAACCAGCCGTCGGCCGGGTTGTCGTTCGGCAGCCCGGCAGTGGAGGGGCCGTTCTCGTTCGCGTCGTCACTCACGGCCCAGAGGCTATGCCCAGCGGGCTCCGATCCTCATTCCGTTTTCGACGGGGCAACAGCCACCGGCCCGACCTGTGTCCCGGTCAGCGCCGCGCCCGAGCCAGCAACGCCGCGTGGGGAAGGGTCAGCAGGCCGTCCGCACCGGCGAACTCCGCGCTGAACTCGTCAAAGAACCGTTTGATCTCGGCCCGGACCGCGGGCGGCTGACTCTGGATCAGCTGTCCGGTGAACGCCACCCCCGAGGCCGGTCCGGCCCACCACTCCTCGGCGCTGACCTGGTGGTTCCAGCGCAGCGTTTCGCAGGACATCTCCCGTAGACCTGCCGCGGTCAGCAACGAGGTCAGCCCCTCCGCGGTGCGCGGGAAGTCCTCCGTCGCCGGCAACGGCGGGAGGTGCGAGGGTCGTTGCGCACCCGCGGCCTGGACGGCGCGGCCGATCAGCGACTGCCCGGGTGCGGACGGAGTGGGCCAGATCGTCAGCGCGACCCAGCCGCCGGGACGCACCACACGGCGAAGCTCGTTCAGCGCCGAACGGGGCTGCCCGACATGGTTGAGTACGAAGTTGCCCACGACCGCGTCGAACTCCCCGTCTCCGAAGGGCAGGTTCGGCAGGACGGCGACCCGGCTGTCGGCTGCGGGCACTGCCGCACGGGCGAGCTCGACCATCGTGGGTTCGGCGTCCACCGCGGTCACCTTCGCACCTCGGGCCGCCGCGGCGGCGGCGACCGTGCCGGGGCCGGTCCCCACGTCCAGCACCCGAACGCCGGCGCTCACCTCGGCCGCGTCGAGCAGGTCAGGGACCGTGTACGCGCACAGCCGGGCGAACGTGTCGGCGTAGGCGCCCGCCCGGCCCGCCCAGATCAGTCGTTCGCTGTCGTCGAAGGTCGTCACCGACACAGGACACCTCCCAAACCCGCATTCGACACCCGCGTGATCAACCAGGCCGAGCCTAGGCCAGACGTCCGGCGCATCGGCCTTCCGTCCGAATGGCGACGTAAACTCGCTGGCATGCCTACCGGCGAGGACGGTCGGCAGTACGAACCGGCCCGAACCACTCGTACGCAGCGAATCGCCCTGGCGTATCGCCAGCGTGCGGCCGAGACACGCGCACTCGCCGCCCGGCTGCGCCAGGGGGCCTCCGAGCGCCGCAAGCTCCTCGCCGCGCACGCCGGCGAGGCGTCCATGCGCCGGACGCGCGCCGCGGAGGACCGTGCCCGGGCGTCAGCCGAACGCGAACGCGCGAGCAAGGACCGCAGCAGGGTGTCGCATCTGCGCGGGGTCGCGGCCGACGCGCGCCGACGGCTGGAGGAGTTGCGCTACATCCAGGCCACCGAACGCATGCGCGCCGCCAACGAGCGCGACCAGCTCGCCGACCAGCGCGACCGTGATGCGGACGTTCGTGACCGCGACGCCGATCGGCGGGAGCAGGTCGCCGACGAACGCGACCGGTCCGCCGACCTGCGCAACCATGAAGCCGACCTGCGGGATCGGATATCGGACGACCGCGAACACGGTGCGGACGAGCGGGACCGCGACGCCGACAGACGGGACTGCGACGCCGACGAACGCGAAGAGGCAGCGGACGACCGCGAACACGAAGCCGACGAGCACACCGACATCCCCGGCCAACGCGGGCGCTCGGCACATGGACGTGGCCGCGCAAGCGGAGGTTGACAACCGAGGAGATTCACCCGTCCGTACGCCCCCTCGGCCACAGCTGGGGCCTTCGCCTCGCGGCGAGGTCCTCGACCCAGCCGAACACCAGCACCGCCACCACCAGCAGTGGCCAGGTGAGCACGAACTTCCACCAGTTCGTCTGCAGGGGAAGGGCGTTCGCCAGAGACGGCACGCTCCACATCCAGTCGATCACCAGGACCGCTGCGATGAGGGCGAGCTCGTGCCACAGGTAGATGGTGACGGCCCGCGCGTTGAACACGTGCACCAGCTTGTCGACCGGCCACACCCGCCGCAGCCGGCCGAGGTCCCGCGGCCGGAAACGCAACAGGAGAAGGACGAACCCGAACGACCAGTACGCCTGGGCAAGTGGGATCGGCCCCAGGTCGTACCCCTGCTGGGTCTGGTGGGTGAGGGCGTACGCACCGCCGAAGGCCATCGCGGGCACGGCCAGCGCGCAGACCGTGCGAGATGACAGGCGTGCGATCTGCCCATGGTGGTGGGCGAAACCCAGCAACCAGCATCCGCCGAACACCGTCAGGTCGGTGACGATCCTGCCCAGTGCCGCGGAGTGGCCGGTGTCCAGCACCCGAAGCTGCAGGAGTGTGACCGCCAGCAGGGTCGCACCGATCAACGGCACCGGCAGCCGCCGGAAGACTGGCAGTGCCAGCGGGGCGAGGAGGACGAACCAGAGGTACGCCCGGACGTACCACAGCGGCTCGTTCACCTGCCAGGCCCACTGGCTGAACGGCGGGTCGTCCAGCGGCACGACCCACAGCGACAGGCGTGCCCACCATCCGGTGTCCTGGGACGGGTCGGGCGGTCCCCAGCCGTGCAGGAACATCGCGGGTACGACGAAAGCAGCGAAGACACCGAACGGCACCAGCAGCCGGCGCATCCGGCTGCCGACCACCGACGGCGCCGGCCTGCGCTCCAGCGACGAAGCCATCAGCGACCCGGCGAGCGCGAACATCACGCCGAGGGATGGGAACAGCAACGTCAGCCAGGGCCAGCCGAACGCGTGGTAGGTGACGATGCGGACGAGTGCCAGCGCCCGGAGCAGGTCGAGGTACCCGTCCCGACCGGCGCCAGGCGCCGGCTCAGTCACCTGGGTGGTTCAGAGCTTGCCGGACAGAGTCTGCATCTTCGCGATCTCGGCCGGGTGGTCGGCGACGATCTCCGTCGCCAGCTTCTTGGCCGGCGGGTACAGGCCCTTGGTCTTCTCGACCTTCGCCTCGTCCACCGCGGCGGAGTACTGGTGGATCATTGCGTCGACGTACATCTTGGCGAACTCCGTGCCGGACGCGTGCCGCAGGTCGGACAGTTCGTGCTCGTCCGTCATCGCGGGGCTGTGGCCGGCGGACGGCATTCCCGGGCTGGGCGAACGCGTCATGTGCGGCGTGCCCATGGTGGGCACGGGTTCGCCCCACGCCTTCAGCCACGCGGACAGCTCAGCGATCCTGGCTCCGTGGGAGGCCTTGACCTTCACCGCGAGCGCCTTGACCTGAGCGTTGGTCGCCTTCTTGGCTGCCAGGGCGCTCATCGCCACCACTTCCTGGTGGTGCTCGACCATCTCGTCGGTGAACTCCACGTCCTGCGCGTTGTGCTTCCCGGCCGGAGCGGTCACGCCGGCGGGCTGCGCCGGAGTCGTCTTGCCCCCGCCGCAGCCGGTCAGCAGTGCCGCCATGCCGACCAGGGCAGCGACGGCGATGACGGAGTACGCGCGTGGCATCGTTCCCCGGACGACCTTCCGCGCGACGGTTCGTGCGGCGCTGTGCGCGCCGTTGTGCGCGTCCTTGTGCACGACGTTCCGTACGGCACTCACGTGGATCTCCCCAGGTCGAGGCGGGCAGGTGCGGCGGTGGGCGCGGACCGCCGTTCCGGCGACACCGGACGCAGCGGTCCCCACCGCTGCGTACCCGTGGAGATCGGCGGGACCCGCGGTCCCGGTCCCTGCGTGGTCCTGTGGGATTGGTCCGATCGACCCGGTTGACCTGGTGATCAACTGCCCTGAGGTTGCTGCTCCCGGCGGCCGGGCGGTCGATCACCGCGCCGGTGGGCACCGGAGTCGCGGCACAGCAGCCCGATGCCGGTGCCGAGCGTGACACCGAGCGCCCAGCCGGCCAGCACGTCGGTGGGCCAGTGCCCGCCGAGGTAGACCATGCAGACCGCGACGAGGGCGGCACCGGCCGCCAGGATCAGCGTCCACAGAAACCTCGCTCGCGAGGAGGTCCATGTCGTCGCCAGGAGCACGGCGGTCGCCGCGGCGGCGGTGAGTGCGGCGTGCGTGGACGGCATCGACGCACCGCCGAGGTGAACCAGAGCGAGATCCGCGGGCGGCCGGGGCCGGTCGATGATCTCCTTGAGCAGCCTCGCCGCGACGCCGGCAGTAGCCACCGCCAGGACGACCGCAGCACCCTGGCGGTAGGCGCCCCTGGCCACCATGACCACGACCCCGAGGAGGGCGACGACGGACAGTGCCGCGGGGGTGGTCCCGACCCACATCAACGCCTCGGCGATGCTGGTCGCCCCGTCGCTGCGGTGCGTGGAGACCAGCTGCATGAGCCGGTCGTCCACCCGCCCGGCCGCGCCGCCCAAGTCGCCGACGATGGTCTTGCCACCCACGCTGCCACCGCCCTCCCCGTCAGACGTGCGCGGCGATCGGCCCGCCGATGAAATCGTGCCGTACGCCGGCAACCCCTGCCACTCGGTGTCCGCGCCGGCGGGCTCTGCCACCGCGGCCCTCGCTTTCGTTGGCGCTCTATGCGAACATATGTTCGTGACGGCGGACGCGACCATCCTGCACGCCGACCTCGACGCGTTCTATGCCTCGGTCGAGCAGCGTGACGACCCGAGCCTGCGGGGTCGCCCCGTCATCGTCGGCGGCGGTGTCGTGCTGGCCGCGAGTTATGAGGCCAAGGCTCATGGTGTCCGCACCGCGATGGGTGGCGCGCAGGCTCGGCAGCTGTGCCCACAGGCGATCGTCGTACCACCCCGGATGTCGGCCTACTCCGAGGCCAGCCAGGCCGTGTTCGAGGTGTTCGAGCAGACCACCCCGCTGGTGGAGGGCCTGTCGATCGACGAGGCGTTCCTCGACGTGGGTGGGCTCCGGCGGATCGCCGGCGCACCGGCCGACATCGCGGCGAAGCTGCGGCGCGACGTGCTCGACCAGGTGGGCCTGCCCATCACGGTCGGGGTGGCCCGCACCAAGTTCCTGGCCAAGGTGGCCAGTGGCGTCGCCAAGCCCGACGGGCTGCTCGTGGTGCCACCCGACGGCGAGCTGGACTTCCTGCATCCCCTGAAGGTCGGCCGGCTGTGGGGAGTCGGCGAAGTGACCGCGAAGAAACTGCACGACCGGGGGATCACCACCGTCGGCCACGTCGCCGAACTCCCGCAGTCGGCGCTGGTCGCCATGCTCGGCCGGGCGGCCGGGCGGCACCTGCACGCCCTCGCCCACAACCGCGATCCCCGGCCGGTTCAGGTGGGGCAGCGCCGGGGTTCGGTGGGCGCGCAACGCGCGCTCGGGCAGCGGCCGAGGTCGCCGGAGGAGGTCGACGCGATCCTCACCGGACTGGTCAACCGGGTCACCCGGCGGATGCGCTCGGCAGGGCGCACCGGCCGCACCGTCGTGCTCCGGTTGCGGTTCGCGGACTTCTCCCGGGTAACGCGGTCGCACACGCTGTCCCATCCGACCGCGCAGACCAACGAGATCCTGGGAGCCGTACGCGGGCTGCGGGCGGCCGCCGCGCCGCTGATCGAAAGCCGAGGGCTCACTCTCGTCGGCGTGGCCGTGGGCAACCTCGACGACGACAGCGCGGTCCAGTTGGCGTTGCCGTTCGACCGCCGCCGCCACGACGCGCTCGACGAGGCGGTCGACAAGGTGCGGCGGCGGTTCGACTCCGGCGCGGTCACCCGGGCCACGCTGCTCGGCCGGGACAACGGTGTCTCGGTTCCGCTGCTCCCCGACTAGAGCCTGGCCCCTGGAGCTCGAGCAGGTCGGCCGCCTTGTCGGCCAGCGCGTACACGCTGTCCCGGTCGCGGGTCATCACGCCCACGTCGACCATCAGCCGCCTCAGCGTGGCAACGTCGTCGTGGACGTCGCGGACGGTCTCGTTGACCTCGGCCTCGCAGTAGCAGACGCCGCGGTCGAAGAAGCTCGCCAGGAAGTACGCCAGGTCGTCCAGGTGCGCGTCCTCGACCGGAATGCTGGTCAACCGGCCGTGGGAGAACAACCCCCGCAGGTGCGGGAAGTCCTCCAGCCGGCGTAGGACCGGATTGAGCGCGTCGAGTTCGTGTGCGGCGTCCCGGAGCAGGTCCGTCCGCACCTCGATGCGCGGGCCGTCGGAGGCGATCAGGCCAACCGCGGTGAGCCGTCCGTACAGGCGCGCGGTGCTCTTCGGGTCGAGGCCCAGCGACTGCCCGCACCGGCCGACCGCTGCGCGCTCGCCGTCGGGGTCGCGTTCCAGCATCCAGCCGAGCATCCGCACCGCGTCCGGATCCGCGAGCGTCGTCAGCAGCGACGCCGCCGTCGCCAGCGTGGCCGTCGCCGTCGCCTGCGCTGTCGCCGAAGGAGCCTGGACCATCTCGTCCCACCTCGTTCGTGCCGCCTCGTTCGTACGCACCGACTGGGTTCGTACGTACTGCCCGGGGTCTGTCCTGGCACGCCAGCATGCTGAGCGCTGCGGTGTCCCGGCAATCGGTTATCGAGTCCCGGCCCGCGTCAGAGACCGGTCACCCTCCAGGTCGGCGCAGGGCGAATCGTCGATCTGTCCGATTTCGCACCAATCAAGCCAGGCACCCGCTCCGAAGTAAGTGCGTACCGGCCAGGCTGCTGGGATCTCCCGGGGTCGCAGTCTGGCCGGTACCGCCGGCACCGGCCGGCGGGGCGTCGATCCGCCTGCCCGGAGCCTGCATCCGGGTCGACCGCCCATGTCGAGACGACCGGAAGGAACAACATGAGTGATTCCACTCGCCGCGGCTTCCTGGTGTTCGCGGGCGCCTCCGCCGCGGCCTCCGTCGGAGCTGCCGCCGTCGGCGCACCGGCGTTCGCGGACCGGAGAAACGACGCCGAGGGCGCTGCTGACTCCGCCGACACCGAGCTGACCGCAGCCGATCTGGCCGGCGCGGAGTCCTTCGTCGTGCACGTGAAGGACATCAGAAAGGGAGAGATGGCGATCATGGTCGGCGACCGTGAGGTGCCGATCGTCGACCGTGCGCTGGCCGCCAGGCTCGCCGGCGCGGCCACAGCCTGACCCTGCCCGTTCCGGACGGGTCGCCGTCGCGAGGACCCGTCGTTCCATCCGACCTCACCCCCGCACGCAGGAGGAACCCCCGTATGTCCTCGCACCGCGAAGCTCCGGAGATCTCCAAGGACCCGGTGGCCGACAACACCGACGTGTACGCGTTCGTCAGCCCGGACAAGCCCGACACGGTGACGCTGATCGCCAACTTCATCCCGTTCCAGAACCCCTACGGCGGCCCGAACTTCTACGAGTTCGGCGACGACGTGCTGTATGAGATCCACGTCTCCAACGACGGCGACGGCCGCGCCGACATCAGCTACCAGTTCCGCTTCCAGGCCGAGATCCGCAACGACAAGACGTTCCTCTACAACACCGGCCCGATCGGATCGATCGACGACGGTACGTGGAACCGCCCGCAGTTCTACTCGGTTACCAAGGTCGCTCACGGCCGGTCGCACATCCTGGCGCGCAAGCTGGCGGTGCCGCCGGTCAACATCGGGCCACGCAGCACGCCCGACTACGAGAAGCTGGCCGGTCAGGCGATCCACTCCCTCGACGGTGACGTCAGGGTCTTCGCCGGTCAGCGCGCCGACGGGTTCTTCGCCGACCTGGGCAGCATCTTCGACCTCGGCACGCTGCGGCCGTTCCAGATGGCGCACCTGATCCCGTCCGCTGCCGCTACCGGCGTGAACGGCCTGCAGGGGCAGAACGTCCACACGATCGCCATCCAGGTTCCGATCAGCGACCTCACCCGGGACGGGCGTACGCACGACGACGTGCTGGACCCCCGGGCCGTGATCGGTGTGTACGCGTCGGCCAGCCGGAAGCAGTCGCGCATCCTCGACGGGCTGCTCGGGCAGGTCCTGTGGCACGGCCCGTACAAGCAGGTCTCGCGCCTCGGAAACCCGCTGTTCAACGAGGTCATCGTGCCGATGGCGGAGAAGGACCGGTGGAACTGCCGTTCGCCCAGGCACGACCAGGACTTCGCGAAGTACGTCACCAAGCCCGAGCTGGCCGGCCTGCTCCCGGTGCTCTACCCGGGTGTGTTCCCCAAGCTCGCCGCATACAAGAAGCCGCGTGCCGACCTGGCCGCGATCCTGCTCACCGGCATTCCGGAGGGCGTCGTTCCGGGATTCCAGAACTACACCGGCAAGGTGCAGGCGGACATGCTGCGGCTCAACGTCGCCGTCCCGCCGGCGAAGTCGCCGAACCCGCTGGGCCTGGTCGCCGGTGACGCGGCGGGCTTCCCCAACGGCCGGCGCGTCCTGGACGACGTGGTGACGGTCGAGCTGCGGGCGGTCGCGGGCGTGACGATCCCGCTGGTCGACAAGTCCTTCACCCCGGACGAGACGGCCGGGAAGCTCGAGGACGGTACGTCGAACACCAACTCCGACTACCTGGCATCGTTCCCCTACCTCGGCACGCCGGCCGGTGGCTACCAGACGAAGCCGGGAATGCCGGCGGCGTCATGAGCGGTGGCTCGGAGGAGAATCCGCACGCGGGCAAGGGTTCGTCGGTTCTGCTGGACATCGGCGAGGACGTCGGCGCGCTCGTGGTGACGATGCCGGCCGAGCTGGAAGGAGTGGAGATCGAGCTCCGCGGCCGCGGGCACGACCATGGGCACGGCCACGCCCACTGGCCGCACGTCGCTGTCGTACCCCGGCCCTCACCGGCAGGGGAACTGATCCAGTCGGCGGTCTTCTTCGAGGTGCCGGCGGGCAGCTATGAGCTCTACGTGCGCCCGGACGGGCCGGTGCAACTCACGGTTGACATCAGGGGAGGCCACGTCACCCAGGCCGACTGGCCCAGCTGGCCAACCAGCGGGGACCTGACGGCACCCGGAGCACCGCCGGACGCGGAGTGGGCGTCCGGCGGTGCTCCCGTCTGCCCGGGCACCTGCGGAAAACCGGTTGCCGGACCGGGCGCGCGGGTGTTTCACTCCCGCCAGCCGACCAGGCCCACCAGCGGGCCGCCGACCAGCCTGTCGACCAGTGCGTCGAGGCCGACCGAGAGAAGAGACGCAGATGCGAGCCACGTTCATGTCCATCAGGGAAGGGATCTTCATCTACGTAGAGGACATGACGCGTGGCGCGGACGTTGAATCTTGGGATCGTTGCCCATGTTGATGCGGGGAAGACGAGCCTGACGGAGCGGCTGTTGCACCTGGCGGGGGTGATCTCGCGGGTGGGCAGTGTGGATGCGGGTAGTACGCAGACCGACTCGTTGGAGTTGGAGCGGCGTCGGGGGATCACGATCCGTTCGGCGGTGGTGTCGTTCGTGGTGGAGGGTGTGACGGTCAATCTGATCGACACGCCGGGTCATCCGGACTTCATCGCCGAGGTGGAGCGGGTGCTGGGGGTGCTGGACGGTGCGGTGCTGGTGGTGTCGGCGGTGGAGGGTGTGCAGGCGCAGACCCGGGTGCTGATGCGGACGTTGCGGCGGTTGGGGATCCCCACCCTGATCTTCGTGAACAAGCTCGACCGTCGTGGCGCGGACCCCGGAGAGGTCCTGGCCGCGATCGCGGACAAGCTGACGCCGGCCGTCATCGCGATGGGGGCGTCCCACGACGCGGGCACCAAAGCGGCCAGGTTCGAGCCGTACGACGACACCGACGTAGCGTTCCGGGCAGGCCTCACCGACCTCCTCGCCGGCCACGACGAGGACCTGCTGGCCGCGTACGTCGACGACGAGGCGGCGCTGTCCTGCCGGCGGCTCCGCAACGAGCTCGGCGCGCAGACCCGGCGGGCCCTGGTGCACCCGGTGTTCTTCGGGTCGGCGGTCACCGGTGCCGGTGTGGACACGCTGGTCGCCGGTATCACCGAACTCCTCCCCGCGAACGAAGGCGACGCCGACGCACCGCCTGCCGGGACGGTCTTCAAGGTCGAGCGCGGGCCGGCGGGGGAGAAGGTCGCCTACCTGCGGGTCTTCTCAGGTCAGGTGCGGGCGCGGGAACGGTTACGTTTCGACCGCAGCGAAGGCGATGGTGAGAAGGTGACCGCGCTGAGGGTGTTCGACCAGGGCGCTGCCGTCCAGCGCACGTCGGTCACGGCGGGCCGGATCGCCAAGGTGTGGGGGCTGTCCGGCGTACGCATCGGCGACACGATCGGGGTCGCTGGAACGACCGACGAGCATCAGTTCGCGCCACCGACGTTGGAGACGGTGGTGGTGCCGGTCCGTGCGGGTGACAAGGGCCGCTTGCACGTGGCGTTGACCCAGCTTGCCGAACAGGACCCGCTGATCAACCTGCGCCAGGACGACGTCGCCCAGGAAATGTACGTCTCGTTGTACGGCGAGGTGCAGAAGGAGGTCATCGAGGCCACCCTCGCGCTGGAGTACGGCATCGACGTCACCTTCCGCGAAACCATCCCCATCTGCGTCGAACGCCCGGTCGGCACCGGCGCGCGCCGTGGAGGTCCTTGGCCGCAACGGCAATCCGTTCCTCTCCACGATCGGACTTCGCGTCGAACCTGCCCCGGTCGGCGCCGGCGTGCGGGTCGAGCTGGATGTCAAGCTGGAGTTGATTCCGCTCTACGTCTTCAAGTCCGTCGAGGAGTTCCGGCAGGCGTTGCGGAACACCGTCGTGGACACGTTCGGCAGGGGCTGCACGGCTGGCAGCTGACCGACTGCGTGGTCACGCTGACCGACTCCGGATACGTCTCACCGGAGACCACCGCGGGCGACGTTCGCAAGCTGGTTCCGCTGGTGTTGATGAGTGCGCTCCGGGAGGCGGACACCGTGGTCTGCGAGCCGGTGCACCGGTTCCGCCTGGAGTTCCCGGCGGACACCCTGGGTGCCGTGCTCCCGTTGCTGGGACGGCTTCGCGCCGTTCCTGGCGCGCCGCTGATCCGAGGCTCGTACGGCGTGCTGGAAGGCGACGTCCCGGCCGCCATGGTGCACGAGTTGCAGCAGAACCTGCCGGGAGCGACCCGCGGCGAGGGCGTACTGGAGTCGGCGTTCGACCATCACGAGCCGATCAGGGGCACCTTCCCCACCCGGCCCCGCACGGACCTGAACCCGCTCAACCGCAAGGAGTACCTCCTGCACGTCCTGCGCGGTGTCTGACCGCGGGGGGATCGCCGGCACCCGGCTCAGGTCCTGCCGACTGTCAGCCGGTCTGCCGCGACACCCGGGCGGGCACCCGCCTACGTCGGGAGGACCGGAGCCCGGCGCCGACACTGTGGAGGTAGGCCAGCGCCTCGCCGTAGGAGCGAACCAGTCCGGTCTTGTGGTAGCTGATGCCGTGCTCCTCGCAGAACGCCTGCACCAGTGGTTGTGCACGGGACAGGTTCGTCATCGGCATGGTCGGGAACAGGTGGTGCTCGATCTGGTAGTTCAGCCCGCCCAGGGCTCGGTCGACGAACCATCCGCCGTGGACGTTGCGGGAGGTGAGTACCTGCTTGCGAACGAAGTCGAGCTTCTCCTCCACCAGCGGCATGCCCTTGTGGTTGGGAGCGAACGAGCAGCCCATGTAGAGACCGAAGAGCCCCTGGTTGACCGCGAGGAAGACCAGCGCCTTGCCCGGCGAGAGCACCAGGAAGAGCGCCGACATGCAGGCGACGGTGTGCACCGCCAGCAGGACGCCTTCCACGGAACGGTCCTTGACGTCGCCACGCCACAGGGCGCGAATCCCGGACGCGTACAGGCCGAGGCCTTCCAGCAAGAGCATGGGAAAGAAAAGGTAAGCCTGCCAACGGGTGAGGGTCCGGGCGAGGAAGCCACGTCGTTCGGCAGCCTGTTCGGGGCTCCACGCGATCCCGCCGACACTGACGTCGGGGTCCTCGCCGACGTGGTTGGGGTTGGCGTGGTGCCGGTTGTGCTTGCCGATCCACCAGCCGTAGCTCAGCCCGACGCCGAGGTTGCCGAGCAGGATCCCGGCGCGCCGTGCGGCCCGCTTGGACGTGAAGACCTGCCGGTGCCCGATGTCGTGGGTGACGAACGCGACCTGGGCGAACACCACCGCGAGCACCACCGCCAGCAGGATCTGCCACCAGGAGTCACCGAGCAGGACGAACGCGGCGCCGCCGGCGACGAGCATCGAGGCAGCCGCCGTGATCCGTACGGCGTAGTGCGCAGGGCGCGGAGTGAGCAGGCCGGCCTCGCGGACCCGGTGGGTGAGGTTCGCGTAGTCACTGCCGCAGTGACGACGGTCGGACATGGGTGTCGATGGGTACGACATTCGCACACTTCCTGACCTGGACGGATGGGGCACCGCATCGGATTGATCCTTCGTGGATCGCCGACCGCACCGGGATCGGGGGTGCGTGCGTCTGCAGAAAGTGCACGGTGAACGCGGTCTTCGCCAGGACACTGCCGGACAGATACGACATCCGGCCCCTTTGGCCACGGGCGGCACCTCAGGTTGGACGTCGTTGACTCCGAGGGCATGACAGTACCCCAGCCGCGCGGTCGGGCGACAGATTCGCGCTCGGCCGCCCCGACCTCCCCTGCCGCGCCGCCCTACCTGCCCGCCTCGGCCGGTAGGTCGGTCCGTACGAAGAATCGCGGTGCGGCGCGGAGCACGTCCACGCCGAGCGACACCAGTCCGCGGGCGGGCATCAGCCGGGCGGTCGCCGCACCCACGGGTCCGGTGGACTGGAGCCCGCGTTGCACCAGCAGCGGTTCGATGGCGCCGAAGTTACGCGGGGTGCCGTACCGATGCACCCAGTAGTCCCGTCGCTCGGTTCGGTCCGGCAGGCGCAGCAGGGCGCGGACCGGCCGGGGCTGCAGGTGGTAGTCGGATCCGGCGAGCTCCTCCACGTGGTGCAGCGTGGTGTTGGACTCGTGGTCGCAGCCGAGCAGGAGGATCATGCCGTCCGGGTCGGCCGCGAGCCGGGCGTACGGCGAACCCGGCCCGCACGGGGTGACGCTGTCCTCGTGGCCCTCGGTCAGCCGCCGGGCCGCCGCGCCGACCGCCGCCACGGAATGGGTCGGGTGCGCGGACCGGACGGCGCCGTCCCAGGTGCGTACGGTTGCCGGAACCACCCCGGTCCACGACGGCGACCGCTCGAGGTCGAACTCCACCTCCGTGTGCGGGCCGACGTGTTCGTCTCCGGTGAGGGTGGGGGCCAGCACCGTCCCTCCGGGACCCACCACGTCGAGCAACGCGCGGACGACCGTCGCGGGCCCGCCGGCCACGTGACCCATCGACGACAGCGAGGAGTGCACCAGCACGTGGTGCCCCGGGCGCAGGCCGAGCTGACCGAAAGCCCTACCGAGGTGTTCCGCGTCGATCTCCATGGACCATGAACTTATCGGTATCGGTTTCCGGACGATCTCAGGCGGCGAATATCCACCCACGAAGGCATCCGGGCTGCTATCAAGGAAGGAACGCAGGTACGTGAGGCGCCCGCCGGCACACGCACGAGCAGGAGGGTCCGACGATGCCACTCGCCGCCATTCCCGGGACGTTCCAGGTGATCGGGGCTTCCCCGGACGGAGACTCCGTACGCTTCCGGCCCGACGACCCGGACGCGTTCGCCAACGCAGGGATCGACGCTCGTACGAACTCCTCCGGCGCCGCGCAACTACGCCTGGACGCGATCGACGCCCTGGAGACCCACTACACCCCACGAAGCGCGCCGCACCCGTGGCAGCAGCCCGCCGAACTCGGCGACGGCGCGGCGACGGCACTGCTCGACCTGCTCGGCTTCAGCGACGTCCAGCGCGACGATCGTGGCTACGTCACCGCCGCGACGCCGAAGGAGCGCCCCGGCTACATCCTCAGCCGGTTCGCCGACAAGTACGGCCGGGCGGTGTCGTTCGCCTACGCCGGCAAACGGCGCGGAGGTGCCAGCGGCTCGGTCTACCTGGAGGTCCCCGAGCTGCGCCGGTCGGTCAACCACCAGCTGCTCAGCGCCGGTTGGGTCTACCCCACCTTCTACTCGCTGCTGTACGTCGACCTGCGCGAGGAACTCGCGGAGGTGTCCGTCGCCGCCCGAGCCGCCAGGAAGGGCGTGTGGAGGCACGACTCCACCCTGACCGGCTTCGGGCTGAAGTCACGTGACCAGCTGCAGAACCAGCTCGTCCTCATGCCAAAGCTGTTCCGCCGGCTGGCCGACTACCTCACCCTGGACGAGCCGATCAGCGTCGACCTCGCCGGGTTCCCGGACTTCCTCGAGGCGAAGAACGACCGGATCTTCACCGTCCCCAAGGGCCAGGCGACGTCGTTCGCCACCCTGGTCGAACGCCGCCGGCAGCGGCTGACCCTGACCGTGGCGCCGGAGCAGATCGTCTTCATCGAGGCCTGACCCGAGCGCCGTCGGCATGGCCGCCGCGCTCCCTGCTCGAACCATCCCGCTGACCGGTCCTTGCCAACCGTTGACCCCTTGGCCGGTTGCCGAATGCGTGTGCACCGGCGGATGTTCTCGCGGCGTTCGCCCATCGGACACCCACGTCTGCCCACGTGCTCGTACGAGCGCGCTTCGGTGGACCTGTTCATCGGTTCGTTCGTACGTACAGGTCGATCCCGAAGGCCTGATCCGAAGGGTGATGTGCATGACCTCGTTCTCTCGACGTGACCTCCTGGCCGGCAGTGGTGTGACGGCGATGGGCCTTGTGTTCGCCGGCAGCATCGACACGGTCGCCGGGCCGCGGGCCGCAGCGGCCGACGCCGGGCACCAGGTCGGCTACGGACCGCTCGTGCCGGACCCGGCGGGAATCCTCGCGCTGCCCAGGGGCTTCAGTTACACGATCGTCGCCGAGACCGGCGCATCGACGCTGGTCACCGGCGAGCCGACGCCCAGCGACCCGGACGGCACGGCGAACTTCCGCAGCCCGACCGGCGCCACGCTGGTCAACAACCACGAGGTGGGCGGGGACGAGCCGTTCCGCGTCCCAGCGCTGCCCGGCCTGACCTACGACCTGGGTGCCGGCGGCGGCACCACGAGCATCGAGGTCGACCACGACGGCAACCGGCTGCGGGAGTACGTCAGCCTGGCCGGCACGCACAACAACTGCGCCGGTGGCCTCACCCCGTGGAACACCTGGCTGACCTGCGAGGAGACCGAGGATCGCAAAGGCAAGGGCACGCTGCAGAAGGACCACGGGTACGTCTTCGACGTCGACCCGTTCGACCAGCAGGCGAACCTGGACCCGGTGCCACTGAAGTTCCTCGGCCGGTACGCCCACGAGGCGGTGGCGGTGGACCCGAAGACCTCCGTCGTCTACGAGACCGAGGACGCCGGCGGCCCGAACGGTCTGTACTACCGCTGGACTCCGCCGAAGGGGTTCAAGGCCGGTAAGGGCGCGCTGCGCAAGGTGGCGATCAGCGAGGGCGGCGACACCGCGGGAACGTTGGAGGCGATGAGCTGCTACCGCGGCGGCCGGCACGTCGCGGACCTGTCCGAGGCGACCCGTCCGGGCACGACGTACCGGGTGCGGTGGGTCGAGGTCCCGGACCGCGACGCCCGCACCACCTCCGTACGCAAGCAGTTCACCGACGACCAGGTGACCCGCAGCCGCAAGCTGGAAGGCGCCTGGTGGGACAAGGGCGGCGCCTACTTCGTCGCGAGCTTCGCCCGTCCGGAGGACGGAAGCCGCAACGCCCATGACGGACAGGTGTGGTTCTACGACCCGCACTCGCAGACCGTAACCCTGAAGGTGATCTTCGGTGTCAACCCCGACCCGGACGCCGACACCCACTACGACGGTCCGGACAACATCACGGTCTCGCCGTACGGCGGGGTGATCCTGGCCGAGGACGGCGAGGGAGTCCAGCACCTGGTGGGCGTCACCAGGTCGGGCCGGTCCTACCCATTGGCGCGCAACGATCTGAACGGCAGCGAGTTCACCGGGCCGAACTTCTCACCGGACGGGCGGGTGCTGTTCGCCAACATCCAAACGCCCGGCCACGTGCTGGCGATCACCGGTCCGTGGGAGCACCTGCGCCACGGCGGCCGCCGCTGAGCTGAGCTGATCCGCTGAGCGGCTGGCCCGCTGATCCGACCTGACGGCCGGGCGCGGCACTTCACGGGGGTGCCGCGCTCGGCCGCGTCGCGCTTCTGGCCCGGCTGCCCATTAGCATCGGGATCGGCATACGGACGGCAAAGACGGAAGGCGTACCCATGACCGAGCGTGCTCCCCTGGTCCTCATCACCGGCGCGGCCGGAAGGATCGGCTCGACGCTGCGCTCGGCGCTGTCGCAGTACCGCCTCCGGCTGACCGACCGCGACCTCAGCGACTGCGAGCCGAAGCCGAACGAGGAGATTCTCGAGGCCGACCTCGCCGACTTCGCCGCGATGCGTCAGGCGGTCGAGGGATGCGACGCGGTCGTCCACCTCGGTGGCAACCCGGCGGTGCCGGCCACCTGGTGGGATCTCAAGGGGCCGAACGTCGACGGTGTTTACAACGTCTTCGAAGCCTCCCGGCAGGCAGGCGTACGCCGGCTGGTGTTCGCCAGCACCAACCACGTCACCGGCATGCTCGACGAGCGGGGCGAGTGGCCGGTGGGTGCGCAGGGCCCGGTCGCGCCGGACTCGCTGTACGGCGTGACCAAGGCGTTCGGTGAGGCGATGGGCCGCTACTACGCCGAGAACAGCGCCCTGTCGGTGATCTGCCTGCGGATCGGCTGGTTCACCGGTGAGCACCAGCTGCTCGACAACGAGGGCTGGCTGCGGATGTGGCTGAGCATCCCCGACCTCGGCCGGCTGATCAACGCCAGCCTGACCGCCGACGTACGGTTCGGCATCTACTACGGCGTCTCGGCCAACACGCCGATGCGGTACGACATGGAGAAGGCGCGCACCGAGCTCGGTTACGAGCCGCAGGACGACTCCGCCAAACTCCTCGCCGACCGCACCGGCAGCTGATCGCGGACGGCGAAGCCGGGCGGGGGTGTCTCAGAGGACAAGGTTACGGTGGCCCGCATGGCTGAGCCGACCAAGATCCTTCTTGACGAGTCCGAGCTTCCTCGCCGGTGGTACAACCTGCTGGCCGATCTGCCCAGCCCGCCGCCGCCGGCGCTGCATCCGGGCACCAAGGAGCCGGTGGGACCGGACGACCTGGCACCGCTGTTCCCGATGGACCTGATCGCCCAGGAGGTCACGACCGAGAGGTACGTCGACATCCCGGAGGAGGTCTTGGAGGTCTACCGGCTGTGGCGGCCGTCGCCGCTGTACCGCGCGCACCGGCTGGAGAAGGCGCTCGGCACGCCGGCGAAGATCTTCTACAAGTATGAGGGCGTGTCACCGGCGGGCTCGCACAAACCGAACACCGCCGTACCCCAGGCCTACTACAACGCGCGCGCCGGCGTTCGGCGCTTGACCACCGAGACCGGTGCGGGTCAGTGGGGGACCGCACTGGCGTTCGCGTGTGCGCAGTTCGGGCTGGACTGCGAGGTGTGGCAGGTCCGCGCCTCCTACGACCAGAAGCCCTACCGCAAGGCGATGATGGAGACGTTCGGCGGCGTGGTCCATCCGTCGCCGTCGGACCTCACCGATGCCGGCCGGGCGATCCTGGCCAAGGACAGCGAGTCGCCCGGCTCACTGGGCATCGCGATCTCCGAGGCGGTCGAGGTCGCGGCCGGCGATCCCGCCACCAACTACGCGCTGGGCAGTGTCCTCAACCACGTGCTGCTGCACCAGACCGTGATCGGTGAGGAGGCGCTCGCGCAGTTCGCCAAGGTCGGGTTGACACCTGACCTGATCGTGGGGTGCACCGGCGGCGGCTCGAACTTCGCCGGCCTGATGTTCCCCTTCCTGCGCGAGAAACTGGCCGGGCGGATGGACGTCGCGGTCCGGGCGGTGGAGCCGGCAAGCTGCCCGTCGCTGACCAGGGGCGTGTACGCGTATGACTTCGGCGACACCGCGGGAATGACGCCGCTGATGAAGATGCACACGCTCGGGCACGACTTCGTTCCCGACCCGATCCATGCTGGTGGACTGCGCTACCACGGGATGTCCCCGCTGCTGTCGCACGTGTACGAGCTCGGCCTGTTCGAGGCCGAGGTGCGGACGCAACGTGAGTGCTTCGAGGCGGGGGTGCGGTTCGCCCGTACCGAAGGCATCGTGCCCGCACCCGAACCCACCCACGCGCTTGCGTCGTGCATCGAGGAAGCCCTGCGCTGCAAGGAGACCGGTGAGGAGAAGGTCATCCTCACCGCGCTGTGCGGGCACGGCCATCTGGACCTGGGGGCCTACGCCACCTACCTGAACGGCGAACTCCGCGACCACGAACTCCCCGAACACGAGGTCGCCGAGGCGGTGTCGGCGCTGCCGTCAATCCCGGGCTGACGGTCCGGCGGCCAGCTGGTTGAGTACGTCCAGATGCTTGGCGAACGCCGTCCGCCCTGCCCTGGTCGCCGCCAGCCAGGTCCGCGGCCGGCGTCCCACCTGCCCCTTGGTGACCTTGACGTAGCCGGCCTCCTCCAGGGTCGTCACGTGCTGGGACAGCACCGAGTCGGTGATCTCCACCGTGTCGCGGACGAACCGGAACTCCACCTTGTCCGCGGGTAGCAGCGCCGCCATGATCGAGAACCGCGTCGGGTTGTGGATGACGGTGTCCAGCTGGTGACGTGGGTGGTTCACGCACGCCTCCGCTCGAGGGCGGCGAGCACCGGAAACGGCGTGGCCAGCACGAGGGCGGCAAGTGCCCACCAGCCGAGTGAGTCGCCGGCCCGCCAGCGGACGATCGGACCAACCACGAAGAGGTAACCCCCGAACCAGATCACGGTGGCCACCAGCAACCGGCGGCCGGCGCCACGCGGCTGGACGTCGTGCGAGTCTGCCCACCAGGCCAGCACGCCCATCGCGATCCAACACACCCCGGACGCGACATACCGCGCGAAGCCGTCCGGAAAGAGCGCCTCGATCGCCACGATCAGCGCGAACGCCACAACGCCCAGCAGTAGCAGGTAGCTCGGCCACCAGCGCCCCGCGGCGCGGGTGCGGCTACCTGCCCGGGACGCGTCGGTCAGGGCCGAGCGGGCGTCGGACGGACCGGGGCCGGGGACGGAGCTGTGCTGCTCACTCATGGCTCTCCTCAAGTTCGAAGTACTTTAGGAATCATAAACTACTTCTAGTCAGCTCTGCAATCTGCCGACGCCGTTATCGTCATGTGAGCTGACGGCTCGTAATATGAAGTACTCTCAGCCGGATGACGACACCGACCGCAGGGCAGTCTCGGGTGGCAGTGGTGACGGGCGCGGGGCGCGGGATCGGTCGCGAGATCGCCCGCCGCCTGCTCCGAGACGGGCACCGGGTCGCGATCCTGGATGTCCTGGCCGACGTCGAGACCGCGGCCGGCGAGCTGGCTCCGCCGGAACGATGCCTGGGGGTCCGCGTCGACGTCTCCCGGGCGGAATCGGTCGCCGCGGCGTTCGGGCAGGTTGCCGAGGCGTTCGGGCATGTCGGCATCGTGGTCAACAACGCCGCACTGACCGCCGTGCACCGCCCCTGGTGCAGCATCGAGCCCGACGACTGGGACCAGGTGATGGCCGTCAACCTGAGGTCGGCGTTCCTGTGCGCGCGTGCGGGGGCCGAGCAGATGACCCCACTGCGGTGGGGGCGCATCGTCAACATCTCCTCGGTGACGTTCCTGTCCGGCCAGCGCCACCTGCTCGACTACGTTGCCTCCAAGGGAGGGCTGGTCGGGTTCACCCGGTCACTGGCGCGCGAGGTCGGCCCGGACTTCATCACCGTCAACGCTGTCTCGCCCGGCTCGATCCAGACCGAGGCGGACATTGCAAACTTCCCCGACCAGGACGCTGTCGCCGCGCAGCAGGCGCAGGTGCAGGCGATTCCTCGACGAGGTGTGCCTGCCGACGTCGCCGCGGCGGTGTCCTTTCTGTGCAGTGAGGACGCCTCGTTCGTCACCGGTCAGCTGCTCAATGTCGACGGCGGCTGGCTGATGCACTGACGGGATGTCTCGCGCCCGTGCACTGACCGTGGGTGAGTGAGGTGCTGCGTTCAGCTGCTTGACGAGGCGGTTCAGATGGTGAATTCTGAGTGCGCATTGCGATACGCCTTCGCGATGAAGCTCATGGAGGACACATGCGACGGTGGGTGCGCCGCTCCAGGTCACGGGGTCTCCTCTCCGCGGCCACACTGACCGCCGCGGCGTTGGCGCTCGCGGCCTGTGGAAGTACCGGAAGTTCCGATGGCGCCGACCCGCAGGGCGGCAACGCCGCCGGTGGCGAGGCGACCGGAAGCATCACGGTGTGGTCGTGGTCGACCAACGCCAAGGACATCGCCAAGCTGTTCATGAAGGACCACCCCAAGATCAAGGTCAAGGTCGTCGACCCGGGTGGTGGGTCCGCGGCGATGGAGAAACTCCAAACGGCCTTCCAGTCGGGGAAGGGTGCTCCGGACGTTGCGATGATGGAGTACAACTTCCTGCCGCAGTTCGCGCTGACCGGTGACATCATCCCGCTCGACGACTTTGGTGGCGACAAGATCGCCGACGACTACACCAAGAGCATCGCGAGCCAGATCACCGTCAACGGCAAGCTCTACGGCACACCGATCGACGCCGCGCCGATGGCATTCGTCTATCGCGAGGACATCCTGAGCAAGGCGGGCGTGAAGCCGCCGAAGACCTGGGCGGAGTACGCGGCCGCGGCCAAGAAGCTGCACACCGCCAACCCGAAGGCATTCCTGTCCAACAGCCCGATCGCGGACGGGACGCTGAGGTATCTCCTGTGGCAGACCGGAAAGACGCCGGTACAGGTCGACGGTGAGTCGATCTCGATCAACTACCGTCAGCCGGAGTACGCCAGAGTTCTCTCCTACTGGCAGGACCTCGCCAAGAAGGGGTTGACCGGCGACTTCCCGGCCTTCTCTCCGGAGTGGAACGCCGCCTTCGCCGACGGCACCCTCGCCGGCTGGATCGCACCCGCCTGGGCGCCGGTCATCCTCGGCTCTTCGGCGAAGGACTCCGCCGGCAAGTGGCGAGTAGCCCAGATGCCCACCTGGCAACCGGGGACCCGCGCCTCGGCTCAGTGGGGTGGCAGCGCCTACACCGTGACCAAGCAGAGCAAGAACGCCAATGCTGCCGCGACGTACGCGATGTGGGTCAACCACGAACCCAAGGCGTACGAGGAGCTCTACGACCTGACCGGATCGTTCCCTGTCCTGAAGAAGTACGTGGACGACGAGGAGTTTCTCTCCCAGCCGTTCGAGTTCTTCGGTAACCAGCCGGTGAACAAGGTGTTCGCCGAGGAGCTGCGGGCCGTCCCGGACACCTGGCAGTGGTCGCCGTTCAACTCCACCGTGAACACGGTCACCGGCGAGGCGTTCACCTCGCTACGCAAGGGCGAGATGTCCGCGGACCAGGCGCTCACGTCTGTCCAGGACAAGCTCGTGCAGTACGCCGACCAGCAGGGATTCGACGTCAAGAAGTAGGCGACGGGGACGCGGGCCGGGCCTCGTGTCCCGGCCCGCGTCCCCGTGGCGACATCGCTGGACGGCTCGGTCGGCGACCGTGACGAGACTCCGACGGGAAGGGAGATCAGCCTTGAGCACGACGGTGCGCGCCCCTGGTGGTGACGTCGCGCCCCGGCGGCCGCGGTCGGATCCGGCCGGCCGGCCGCGGCCCACCCGGCAGGGCGGCGGATGGATACCGTACGCGCTGATCGCCCCCTTCTTCGTCGCGTTCACCGTGTTCACCGTAGGCCCACTCCTGCTGGCCGCCTGGAACTCCCTGTTCGCCAAGCGCCTGATCGGCGGCACGAGTTTCGTCGGGGTGGACAACTACCTGCGGGTGTTCGCCGACGCCGACTTCTGGGAGGGGTTCCGCCGGATCGTTCTCTACGGCGTGATCTTCACGCCCCTGACGATCTGCCTGTCTTTGCTGCTGGCTCTGATGATCGACTCTGCCGCGACTCGCGGCGGTGGCTTCTTCCGCATGCTGTTCTTCGTGCCGCACGCCGTCCCGGCCGTGGTGGCGACCTTGATGTGGGGATTCCTTTACGGGCCGACGATCAGTCCGTTCACCGACATCGCCGCCAAGCTGGGTGTCGCCCATCTCAACCTGTTGTCCCCGGGCCTGGTGCTCTTCGCGATCGGCAACATCGGGATCTGGGCCTACGTCGGGTACAACATCATCGTCTTCCACGCAGCGTTGCGCTCGATCCCCGGCGAGGTCTACGAGGCTGCGGTGCTGGACGGCGCCGGCAGCTGGCGGATCGCTTGGAACATCAAGATCCCGATGATCAAGCCGGTGGTCACGATGGTCTCGATCTTCTCGATCATCGGCACCCTGCAGTTGCTGACCGAGCCGTTGGTGCTCGCGCCGCTCGCGCCGCGTTCCATCGAGGCCAACTACACCCCCAACATGTACGCCTACTCGCTCACCTCCACCGGCCAGCAACTCAACTACGTCTCGGCACTGTCGTTCGTCCTCGGTGCCGTGGTGGTGGCGTTCTCGGTGATCTACCTGCGTGTGGTCAACCGGCGGGGTGACAACTGACATGACAGCAACGGACACAGCTCCTGGCAGGTCGAGGACCGGCGTTCTGGCCGGTGTCGTCCTCGCTGGCTTCGGTCTCTACGTGCTCGTCCCGATCGTCTGGCTGATCGTCAACGTCACCAAGTCGAACTCCGACCTGTTCGGAACGTTCGGTTTCTGGTTCTCCGACTCCCCGCAGTTCTGGGAGAACGTCCGCCAGGTCGTGACCTACGACGACGGCATCTTCGTCCGCTGGATGCTCAACACCGTGTGGTACTCCTTCGCATCAGCTCTCGGAGCGACGCTACTGGCGTTCGTCGCGGGCTACGGCTTCGCGAAGTGGCGGTTTCGGGGGAGGGATCCGCTGTTCTGGGTGGTGCTCGCGGCGATCATGGTCCCGGGTGCCGCGCTGGCGGTGCCGACCTTCCAGCTGATCAGTGCGATGGGCCTGGTCAACACCCAGTGGGCGATCATCCTTCCGTCGATGGTGTCGCCGTTCGGGTTGTACCTGTTGCGGATCTACATCGACGGCGCCGTGCCGGACGAGCTCCTGGACGCCGCGCGCATGGACGGCGCCGGCGAGAGCCGGATCCTGACCAGTGTGGTGGCCCGGATCGCGAGCCCGGCGCTGGCCACGGTGTTCTTGTTGACGTTCGTGGCGACGTGGAACAACTACCTGTTGCCGTTGCTGGTGCTCACCGACGACCGGCTGCAGCCGGTCACCCTCGGTCTCACGAGGTGGAACAACCAGTCGTTGTTCCCGACGACCGGCAGTGAGGTGCTCTACAGCCTGGTCGTGACCGGCTCGCTGCTGTCGATCATTCCGCTTGTCGTCGCGTTCGTCTTCATGCAGCGATACATCAGGAGCGGCCTGACTCTGGGCGCGGTGCGATGAGGCATCGGTCCGGGCGGCCCTCGCGCAGGGGAGGAGAGTTCGTGCTGGAACGCCTGGACCACGAGGCACCCGGCAGCATCGGTGACGAGGACGCGCTGGCCGCTGAGGTGGCCCGCCTCCGTGCTCGGGTGCGCCCGGAGCCGGCCGCCGACATCACCCCGGCCCGGCACGTCGTTCCCCTGGAGCAGTGGATGGCGCGCGAGTGCGCCGAACTGCCGGAGCATCCCGCAACGGTGCCGGGTGAGGAGTTCTTCAGCGTCGGCTTGCCGCACACCGTGGTGGCGCCCTACATCCACCTGCGACACGTCATCACGCTGACGTCCGACCTCGGTGATCTGCCGCTGCTGCACCTGGACGCGGTGGACTACGAGGCGTACGTCTTCGTCGACGGTGAGCGGCGTGGCACTCACCGCGGCTACTTCGCACCTTTCGAGGTGCCGCTGGACGGACTGGAACAGGGCGCCCATCAGGTCGACGTGATCGCCCGTCGTGCCGAGGACTACTACCGCTGGAGTGGTGAGAGCGAGGCGCTGAACTTCGGCGATGCACACGGCAAGGGCCTGGGTTCGGTGGTCGGGGACGCCGTCACCGCAGGGGCCGGTCTCCTTGGCCGGGCATGGCTGGAGTCCCGCCCCCCGGTGCGGATCGTGGGCTGGCACTTCACCGGCGATCACCACGGCGACGCGACGGTCGATGTCGAGCTCGAACACGGGCGGGACACCGAGATCGCCGAACTGGACGCCGAGGTGCTGGCCGACCGGACACCGGACACCCGGGGCGTCGGCGACCTCGTCCAGGTCGCGTCCGCCCGGGCGTCCGCTCCCGTCGGCGAGGACGGCCGGAGCCTGACCACGTTGTCGCTTCGCGTTCCGCAGGTCCGGCCGTGGACGCCGGTGGATCCGTACCTCTACCTGCTGAGGCTGCGTGTGCGGGTCGCCGGTCACCCGGTGGACCTCCTCCAGCGTCCGGTGGGTCTGCGCCGCGTCGAGCGCACCGACGACGGCTCGCTGCTGCTGAACGGCCTCCCGTTGTTCCTGCGTGGCACGACCACGATCGGTTGCCTGTGGACCGCCGCATGGAGCGGCGACGAGGAAGCCGTCCTCCGCCACCTGCTCGTGGTAAAGGCGCTCTTCGGCAACACACTGCGCGTGCACGTGCACGTGCTTCCCGAGCTGGTCTACCGATGCGCGGACCGCGCAGGTGTGCTGCTCTACCAGGACGCGCCCCTGCAGTGGCACTGTTTCGAGCCACGCAAGGACAACCTGACGGAGGAGCTGGCCCAGGTCGGCGAGCTGGCCCGGCACGTCCGCAACCACCCGTCCGTCATCGTGATGTCGCTGACCAACGAGATGCACATGGGGGTGCCGTTCCACGACGCCGACACCGCCTACGTCGAGCAGTCCGCGGACCTTACCCGCCGGCTCGTCGGCCCGTCCGCGGTGCTCTACCAGGACTGGTCGGGGGACACCCGGCCACGAGTGCTTCCGCAGGCGTTCCACGACTATCCGGGCTACTTCTACCACTCCACCACCGCCGAGGACAGCGTGCTGGACTGGGCCGGTGAGGGCAGCCGTGCCGTCATCTCCGAGTACGGCGGGGGAGCGATCCCTTCCTGGCAGGCGATGCGCGAGTCGCGGCGATCACACCTACGCAGGGGTGAGAACTTTCCTCTGCCGGATACGGCCGACGGGTCCTGGACGGCGGAGGAAGGGCTCTTCGCGCCTACCGGTGAGATGGTGGACAGCCATCAGCGGCTGGTGGGCTGGCAGCCGAGCTTCCAGACGTACCGGGACACGACCGGTGCCGCACAGGCTCGCCTCCTCACCTACCAGACCGGTCGGATGCGGCGGGACCGTGGCCGGGTCACCGGGGCGATCCAGCACTACCTGCGTAACCCCGCGCCGTACTTCTACAACCCCTGGATCGACCTGCACGTGATCGACTCGGCGGGCAGACTCACCGCCGGGTTCGACGCGCTGCGGGAGGCGTTCCGGGTGGTCGGCCTCGATGTGCTCGGTTTACCCGCCCGCGGCTATGCCGGCGCACCGCTGCGAGCAGCGGTTTGGTGCTACAACGACCTCGCCACCGACCAGGAGGCGAAGCTGCACTGGCGCTGGGTGGACGACACCGGCCGGGTACTCGACAAGGGCGAGCTCGCCTCGCGGCTGCCAGCCGACTCCTCCAGCCGGGTGCACACCATCGACCTGGCCGCGCCTGCCGCGGATGCGCCTGACGCCGGCCCTTCCGGCGTCACCTGCGAAGTGGAGCTGCACATCGACGGACGGCCGTGGGCGGTTCGGCGGCACCGCGTCGCGATCCAACCGGCGCCGGCAGCTGTCGCCGGGCAGGTCGCTGTCGTCGGGGACCTGCCCGGACTTCGCGACCTGGCAGGCGCATGGCTTGGGGAGTTGACCGCGTTCACCGGGCCGGACTCCGCCGCTGTGGCCGTCATCGCCACCCCGGAGACCGAACTGGACGAGGAGCTGAAGGGTGACCTGAGGGCGTTCGTCGCGGCGGGAGGGCGCGCGGTGCTGCTGGAGCGGCCGCCGTTGGAGAGCCTGGACTGGCTGAGTCCCAAGTCGCCGGCCGTGGTGGCGCGCGCCCAGGTCAACGAGACGGCCGCGGTGGATCTGTCCATGGTCGGCACCGGCATGACGACTGCCGATCTGACCCGCTGGGCGACTCCCGACGGTCGCGTCGTCACCAACCCGCTCGTCACGATGGATCGCCGGGGTACCCCGGTGTGGGCGCGGTGTGGCCATCGCCTGCAGATGGCAGCGATCCAGGAGTTCACGGTCGGCCGGGGAACGTTCCTGGTATGTCAGCTTCACGTGTGGTCGACGCTTGGGGCCGAGCCCATGGCCGCCCGCGTGCTGCGACACCTGATCGAAGCGCCGTACCGGCCGATCTAGGCCGGCCCCTGGGCCGGAAACTCAACCAGGACGAGACGTTCGCCACCATGCACGACAACAACTTCCACTACGGACCGGTGAGGTGAGATGACGCGACGAGTCGGCGTGATCGGCTTCTTCCACGAGTCGAACACCTTCGCCGCCACCCGGGTGTCCGCGGCGGATGTCGGCGCCCACGAACTCTTCGGTGCCGACATCGTCTCCGCACACGAGAACGCCGGCACAGTGGTGGCCGGCTACTTGGCGGCCGGTGCGGAGCTCGGGTGGGACGTCGTTCCGTTGTCGTACTGCGAACTCGTCCCGTCCGGTCTGTTGCTGCCCGCGGCGCGGCAACGGGTCATGGAGACCTTCCGGCGAGTGCTCGACGCGTACCGGGCGGACGGCGGGACGCTCGACGCACTCCTCGTCTGCCTGCACGGAGCGGCGGTCGCTCTCGACGAGCCCGACCTGGACGGCGCCCTCCTGGAGCTGTTGCGGGCCGAGGTCGGTTCCGACGTGCTGGTCGCGGTGACTCTCGACCTGCATGCCAACCTCACCGCCCGGATGGTGGAGGGGGCCGACGTCCTTGTGGGCTACCGCACCAACCCACACGTGGACGCCCGTGAACGTGCGGTCGAGGCCACCCACATCGTCAACTCATGCTTGCGGGAAGGGTGGCGACCGGCTCGTTCCTGGGTGCCCGTCCCGGCAGTGGTGAGCATCCTCGCGCAGGGCACCAACGAGGAACCGATGGCCTCGCTGATGGCCGCGGCGAGGGTCGTCGCCGACCAGCCGGGCGTGGTGTCCGTGTCGTTGTTCGAGGGATTTCCGTGGGCCGATGTCGCGGACGTCGGAGTGGCCGCCGTCGTGCTCACGCGCGACCGTACCGACGTCGGTGAAAGATCTCTCGCACGCCTGGCCGCACATGTCTGGGCGGCCCGGGAAGCCTTCCGTGCCTCAGCTCCCCGGGCGAACGAGGTCTTCGCCCCTCAGGCGGCGGCGTCGATGACCGCCTCACCCACCACCACGTTGCTTCTCGACGTCGGCGACAACGTTGGTGGCGGCGCACCGGGCACCACCACCTGGTTGTTCGCCGCCGCGCTCGAGGCGAACGTCTCCTCGGTGGTCGCGATCGTCAGGGACGAGGAGGCTGCCGCCGCAGCGGCGCGGGCCGGCACCGGCGCGGCCGTCGAACTCACCGTCGGGGATCCGCCGCTTGTCGTGCGCGGTCAGGTGGGAGCGGTCTCGGACGGCCTGTACGAGGACCGCGGACCCACCCACGTGGGTCACCGATACTTCGACGCGGGCCGCAGCGCTGTGCTCCACCTGGATGGCGGGCAGACGCTGGTCGTCTGCTCAAACGCGATCATGCCCTCCTCGGCCGAACAGTTACGGCATCTGGGACTGGAGCCCGGGAGCTTCGAGTTCGTGTGCGCGAAGGGTGTGCACTCACCACTGGCCGGTTACCTCCCGTACGTCGACCACGTGATGTGGGTCGACACCCCGGGCGTGACCTGTAACGACCTCGGCGGCCTGGCCTACCGCAGCCGGCCCCGTCCGCTGTTTCCGCTGGACGTCTTCGACGAGGACCCCGCACTCACCGTTTCGACCATCACGCCCCGGAGCACAGCCAGTACGGAGGACGCGACGTGAAGATCACTGCGCTGGAGACGATCCACCCAGGCCCGGACAGCGCCATGCCCGCGCTGCTGTTCGTCCGGGTCCGCACCGACGAAGGCATCCAGGGGACGGGAGACACGTTCTACCTCCCGCGCACCTGCGAGGCGGTCGTGCACGAGCACATCGCGCCGGTGCTGCTCGGCAAGGACCCGCGCGACATCGAGGCGCACTGGCGGGCCCTGGCCGGTGCCTACGCGCGGTTCGGTGGCCGTGGTGCTGAGATGCGGGCGCTGTCGGCGGTGGACGTCGCGCTGTGGGACATCCTCGGCAAGTCGCTGGGCGTTCCGGTGCACCGGCTGCTCGGTACCGCGCACGAGACGGTGCCGACCTACAACACCTGCGGCGGGCCGCTGTACGCATCGGTCCCGGGCGGCTCGCAGGCGGGGTACGGCAGTCCGCGCCGCTCCGGGCAGCTGGACGACTTCGATGCCTTCTTGCATCGTCCGGCAGAACTGGCCCGCGAACTCGTCGACGAGGGTGCCCGGGGCATGAAGATCTGGCCGTTCGACCAGTACGCCCACGCTCGCGGAGGGCGCATCCTCGCCGCTGAGGACCTGGCCGCGGGCATCGACGTCGTACGGCAGATCCGGGCGGCGGTGGGCGAGGACATCGAGATCATGATCGACGGGCACGGGTTGTGGGAGCTGACCCCGGCGACCCGTATCGTGCGCGCGCTCGAGGAGTTCCGCCCGGCCTGGGTGGAAGACCTCACCCTCGCCGACAAGCCTCAGGTGCTTGCACGGTTGCGGGCGGCCTCCAGTGTGCCGGTCTCGGTCTCGGAGTACCTCGTCACCCGCGACGCCTATCTGCCGGTGCTTCAGGAGGAGGCTGCCGACCTGGTGATGATCGACCCGACCTGGGCGGGCGGCATCACCGAGAGCCGCAAGATCGCGGTTCTCGCCGACTCCTACGGCCTGCCGGTCACCTACCACGACTGCACCGGCCCGTTCACCCTGATGGCCGGTCTGCAGCTCGCTGCGGCGACGCCGAACGTGATGTACCAGGAGAGCGTCCGCGCCTACCTGCGCGTCGTCTACCCCGAGATGGTCACGCAGGTGCCGCAGGTCACGGCGGGCACCTTCGCGGTGCCCACCGCTCCCGGGCTGGGCACCGAACTCCTGGACGGGATCGAGGACCGGCCGGGAGCCACCATCCGGGTCTCCGCGCTCTGAGCTCACGCATCGCCCTTCGCACTGCCCTCACCTTTCGTCGTCAGTCCACGTGCCCGCAGTTTCGGCGCCGCCACCCCCAAGGGAGCAATGCATGCTTCACCGAAACCGGTTCTGTGCTGCCGCCACTGCCGCGGTGGCCGCCGCCGCGCTCGCGCTCGCGCCGGCCGGCCCTACCGCGGCCGCCGGCCCGGCGCCGGACCCGATCGACGTGCAGGTCCTGGCCATGACCGACCTGCACGGCTACATCTCGCCCCCCACCGGTGCGAACGGCACGCTGCAAGACCGCGACGGACAGCCGATCACCGTCGGAGGCGCGGCGTACCTCTCGACCCATCTGGACCGGGCAGCGGCCGGACACGCCAACTCCATCCGGGTGGCCAACGGCGACAGCTTCACCGGATGGCAGTGGCAGGTCACCTTCACCCGCGACGAACCGACGATTGAGCTGCTCAACAGGCTCGGCGTCGAGGTGAGCACGGTCGGCAACCACGAACTCGACGTGTCCCTTGACTTCCTGCGCGGCCACATGATGGCGGGGAAGTGTGCGGACGACGGGGCGCAGGACTGTTTCCCGACATCGACCGGACAACCGTTCCAGGGAGCCCGCTTTCCCTTCCTGGCAGCCAACCTGCGCAGCGTCCCGGGCGGTGACCATCCGTTTCCGGCGACGTTCGTCCGCACGGTCGAGGGTGCCGACGGGCGCACGCAGCGAGTCGGCTTCATCGGCGTCACCACGCCGGGAGTCGAGTCCATCTTCGCGTCGTACCAGGTGGGTGCGTTGGCCGCCGGTGAGATGCTGCCGTCGGTGAACGCGGTTGCCGAACGCTTGCACGCACAGGGAATTCGGGCGATCGTCGTTCTGGCGCACGAGGGTGCCGCTCACTCCGGTTACTACGACGGCTGCGACAATCCCGCCGGTCCGGTCATGGATCTCGCCCGCGAGGCGACCCCCCTGGTCGACGTCGTGGTCGGTGGACACTGGCACACCGCGTTCAACTGCATCGTCACCGATCCTGCCGGGCAGCCGCGGCGGGTCCTGTCACCCGGGCACCACGGAAGGGTGTTCGGTGAGGTCGACCTGAAGCTCGATCCCGACAGTGGTGAGGTTCTGCGCGATACCGTCGGCGCCCACAACGTCGCGGTGACCAGAGACGTCCCAGCCGACCCGGCGGTGCGTGCCCTGGACTCGTACTGGAACGCTGTCGGCGCCCGCATGTGGGCGAGGCCGCTGGGCGAGGTCACCGCCGACATCACGCTGGACCGCGACGCGTCGGGTGAAAGCCCACTGGGGAACCTGGTGGCCGACGCCTACCTGGGCATCGGGCAGCAGCTGCGCGGTGGTCGACCGCCACAGCTGGCGGTGAACTATCCGTACCAGGTCAGGACGCCGTTGACGTTCCGCGCCGGCACGAACCCCGCGGACGCGGACGGGCGGGTGCTGTTCGGGGAGAGCTGGACCGTGCAGGGCCGGGGTTCCTCGGTGGTCGTCGCGGACGTCAGCGGTCGGAACCTCCGGGCGGCGTTCGAGCAGCAGTGGCAGGGAGCGAGCGACGGTTCGACGACGTTCGTTCCGCTGGCGGTCTCCCACGGTGTGAAGGTGAGGATGGATCCGCATCGGCGGGCGGGTGGCCGGCTACTTTCCCTGACCGTGGACGGCCGCCAGGTTCGTGACCGGGAGACCTACCGGGTGGCGATGCCCTCCCGGCTCGCCCTGGGCATGGACGGCTTCGGAGCACTGGCGAACGGACACGATCCGGTACGCAGTGACCTCGACTACTTCGCCTTCCAGGACTGGTTCGCCGACCAGCCGCCCATCCACCCACCCGCGACCGACCGCGTTGACGTCGTTCATCCGGTCGACTGACAAGCCGGCCTTGACGCGATCTCTGAGACGAAGGAGCAGCGTATGACCATCACCGCCTGGCCCGCATCCGAGCAAGCCTGGGAGCAGGCCAAGCGCTCCCTCGGCGGCGGCGTGTCGACGGGAATGCGCGCCTCCATGAAGCCGCATCCGTTGTTCTTCCGCGACGGTGCCGGGGCGCACCTGGTCGACGTGGACGGAAATTCCTACCTGGACTACGTGTTGGGCTGGGGCCCGCTCATCCTCGGGCATTCCCATCCAGACCTCCTGCGAGCGGTCACCTCGCAGTTGCCGCACGGGGTGACCTATGGGGCCTGCCATGCACTGGAGTACGAGGTCGCCGAACAGGTCCTGGCCACGATCCCCGGCACCGAACGCGTTCTGTGGAGCAACACCGGAACCGAGGCCACCCAGGTGGCGCTGCGGCTGGCCCGGGCAGCCACCGGCCGGCATCGGTTCGTGAAGTTCGGCGGTCACTACCACGGTTGGTCCGACGCCATGCTGGTCGGCTACCGTCCCGGCGCGGACGGGCACCTCGGCCTCGGCAGCAGAGGGCAGAGCCCTCAGGCAGGCGAGGACGTCAGTGTCCTGCCCTGGGGAGATCTGGAGGCGACCGCCGAGCTGCTGACCTCATCGAACGACGTCGCTGCGGTCTTCTGTGAACCCGTCCTGTGCAACTCAGGGGTGCTCGAGCCCCCACCCGGCTTCCTCGCCGGTCTGCGTGAGCTGTGCGACGCGACCGGGACGGTGCTCGTCTTCGACGAGGTGATCACGGGGTTCCGGATCGATCGCGGCGGCGCGGTCTCGCGTTACGGCGTGACGCCCGATCTGGTTGTCCTGGCGAAGGCTATCGCGGGTGGCTTCCCGTTGGCAGCGATCGCCGGCCGGGCTGAGCTTGTCGACCAGATGATGGCAGGCGTGGTGCATGCGGGCACGTACAACGGAAACCCGGTGGTTCTGACCGCTGCCGCGGCCACCCTGCGCACGCTCGCCGGCCCTGGCGTCTACGAGGACTTCGAACGGCGCGGCAGGGCGTTGGCAGCGGGAATGCGCGCCGCGCTGGATCGACACGACGTGGTGGGGGACGTCCACCAGGTGGGGCCGGTTGTGCAGTGCATGCCGGGCGTCGCCCGCGGCGCGACCTTCACCGAGTTCCTGCGAATCGACCAGGAGTTCTACGACCGGCTGAGTGTGCAGATGCTGCGGCGCGGAGTGTTCACGCTTCCAGGCGGGCGGTGGTATCTGTCCACAGCGCACACCGACGCCCACGTCGCCGAAACCGTGTCGGTGTTCGATGCCGCCCTGGAGCGCACACTCACCGAAGGTCCCGGACCCGTAGCGGCCGCCTGAGAGGGCGCCCGGGTGCAGCCGTCAAGCACGGGTTGGCGGCTGCGCCCCGGACAACGCCGTGGCGACCTCGCGCAGCTGTGCGCCGATCCGGGCGACCAGTCGAGGCTTCATTCGAGCGGAGGGTCCGGAGACACTGATGGCGTAGAACGACGACGCCCCAGACCGGGTGATGGGTGCGGCGACACAGGCCGCACCCACCTCGTTCTCCTCCAGGTCGAGGGCATAGCCGCGTTCTCGAACCTCCTTCAGCTGTTTGAGGAGCTGGTTCCAGTCGCGGATGGTGCGCGGGGTCGCACCACGCAGGTCGGACTGCCCGATCGTGTGGCGTACAGCGTCGTCCTCCATCTGCGAAAGGATCGCCTTGCCCAGCGCGGTGGAGTTGGCGGGGTCGCGGCTACCGATGCTCGCCGCTGTGCGCAGACTGTGGTGACTTTGAATGATCTCGAGGTACTGCACGTCGGCGCCGACGAGTACCGCGAGGTTGACCGTCTCGCCGAAGGAGTCACGAAGCTGCTCCATGTAAGGCGTCGCCAGGCTCACCAGGTCCTCGGTGCGGGCCAGAGTGCCGGCCGCGGCGACCAGCCTGGGGCCGGGATAGTAGCGCTTCGCGGTGTCGTCCTTGGCGAGAAAGCCCCGTTCCAGCAACGTGTTGACGATGCGGTAGACGGCCGCCTTCTCGATCCCGGTGGCGTCGGCGAGTTCGCGGATCGTCTGTGGCTCACCCCAGACAAGGGCCTCGAGCACGTCGATCGCCTTGTCGACCACGCCGACGGTGTGGGTCGTACGGCGTACAGCGGAATCGGCTGGCGCCCCGGCAGTTCGCATAATGAACCATGGTTGCCCTTCTCGGCCTCGTTGGCAAGAGGCGCGCCATTTTGGCCCGGCCGTCGGCCGGGCCAAGAACGTGAGGCAACGGCGGTCGCGTCAGCCTCGGATGCCGAAGATCCGGACGAACATCGGGGTGTCCACCAGGGTGTGCGGTGCGATCGCGTGGTAGGCCCACACGTGTGTCCAGGCGTTCGCGGTCCGCAGGGTGAGGTAGGTCTTGAACATCCCCGGCCCGGTATAGAAGAGCACCAGGTAGAGCACCGAGATCAGCGCATCGGCGGGAGAGGCGAAGGTCGTCCACCCGTCGAAGAAGTGCAGCAGGGCGTACGTCAGCCCGCCCAGCAAGACGGTGGCCGGAACCGAACTCGTCAACCTGAGGTAGCGCGGCGTCAGGATGCAGAAGATGAACACCATGGTGGGCAGCACCGTTCCGGCGAACGACAACACGAACGTCAGCGGCGCACCGAGTAGTGCCTGCCGTGGCGCCAGTCCCAGGATGTTGTCGGATGTGGCAAGCAGTTGGACCGCGGACTCCAGCACGAGTACGACGGCGATCACCAGTAGGTCGCCGCGCCGGTTCACCGAGCGCAGGTTCAGCTGCTCGGCGGAGTAGCGGCGGCGGAAGAACGCCAACGGCACAACGGCGTACGCGACGCAGTTGTACACCGCCCAGACGACCGCCTCGGCCGGCGCCACCGGCTGGCTGGTGCGGATCACCATGCCGTCGAGGTGGAAACCGAAGGCGTGCCAGTCGAACGCCCGGCCCAGCAGGTAGCCGCCCACCATCGCCGCGACGCCGTACGCCAACACCAGTTGGGTCTCCCGCTTCGCCACCTGGCGTTCGGGTGCCCGGCTCGCCACGAGTTCGGCGCCGTGCCGGTGCCTGGTGAGCAGCCGGACGATCACCATCAAGGCGATGATCTCCACGTACATCGCGTTGGTGCGGACGATGGCGGCGACCGTGGGCGGGTCGGCGAGGCTGGAGGCGCGTAACGGAAGATGCCGGCCCGCGAGGGCGAGCAGGTTCGCGTTGACGACGAGCCAGCAGGCCAGGCCGGCAACCACGGCCGGAACGTTGTTCGGGTTCTTCGGCGACCCGGGCAGGCTGGGTGCGGCGGGCGCTGCGGGCTGCGGCCGCCGGGGCGGTGAGGTGCGCGGCCGCCGGGGTGGGGGCGTCCGGTGGGTGTGGGTCGGCTTCGTGCTCGGCATGCCTTCACCATACGCTTGTACTATACGGATGTACGATAGATTTCATGACGTCGACGAATGGCCGTGCCGATCGCGGGAAGCAGGGCGCCCGGCCCCGCGTGCTGACCGCGCTGATGGAGATCATCGCCGAGCGAGGGCTGGACCAGGCGACCATCCGCGAGGTCGCGGCCGGCGCGGGCGTGTCCGTCGGGACGGTGCAGTACTACTGCCGGAGTAAGGACGAGATGCTCCGGATGGCGTTCGAGTACGCCTGCGAGCAGATCCTGGACCGGATCAGGCAACTGGAGAAGTCCGCGGCCGGGAAGGCGGGAAAGAAGGAACGCGAGGTCGGCCCGCTGCTGCGCCGCGCCCTGCTGGAGTTCCTGCCGCTGGACGACCGCCGCCGGGCCGAGGCTAAGGTCTATCTCGCGTTCGCGGCCAGGGCGGCCGTGGCGCCGGACCTGGCCGAGGTGCAGCAGACGATGATGGCGGAGATGCGCGCGATGTGTGCCGCGGCGTTCCGGTGGGCCGTCGAACGCGGCCAGGCCCACGACGGTCTCGTGCCCGACCGGGCCGCGGCGGTGACCACGGTGCTGGTGGACGGTCTGCTGCTGCACATGCTCACCGACCCCGCCGGGATGCCGGCGAAGACCGCGACCGGCATCATCGACGACCACCTCGCCCGCTGTGTCAGCCTGGGCGCCGGCCGGAGGAAGGGACGCTGATGCGCACTATCGGTCTGATCGGCGGGATGAGCTGGGAGAGTTCGGCGGAGTACTACCGGCTGCTCAACGAGGAGACCCGGTCCCGGCTCGGTGGACACCACTGCGCGCCCAGCATGCTGCTCACCGTCGACTTCGCCGAGATCGAGGCCATGCAACGTGCCGGGGCGTGGGACGCCGCCGGCGACCGGCTGGCGCAGGCCGCCGCCACCTTGGAGAAGGCCGGTGCGGAGGTGATCGTGCTGTGTACGAACACGATGCACCTCGTGGCCGACCGGATCACCGCGGCGATCGGAGTGCCGTTCCTGCACATCGTGGACGTCACGGCAGACCGGATCACGGCTGCGGGGCACACCACGGTGGGCTTGCTGGCCACGCGTTACACGATGGAACACCCCTTCTACCGCGACCGGATGCGCGGTCACGGGATCGAGGTGATCGTGCCCGACGAGCCGGACCGCACGCTCGTGCACGACGTCATCTACCAGGAACTGACCCGGAACAGAGTCGAGCCGGCATCGCGACTGGCGTATCGGAAGGTGATGTCGAGGCTGGCCGAGCGGGGAGCGCAGGCGCTCATCCTGGGATGCACCGAGATCACCCTGCTGGTGGACGAGTCCGACAGCCCGGTGCCGGTGTTCGACTCCACCCGCATCCACGTGCAGGCGGCCGTCGACCTCGCGCTGGCCGACGACGCGGTCACGTCCGCCGACGGGCTCACCGCCCAGGCGTGAGTGCGGACGTGAGTGCGTCGCCGGCTCAGTCGAGGGCGCGTTTGCGTTCGGCGGTGTACTCCCACCACGGGCGGGGCGAACCGCCCCCGGCCTGGTCGACGACGGACATGAACGTGTCCAGCAGACACGGGTCGTACCGTCGGCCGTCGCGTACGCACAACGTGTCGTACAGCTCGAACGGATCCCGGCCGGCGAGCTGGGCGCGTTCGGTGATCCCGAGCCGCGCGAGATAGCCCGCCACGGCGGGACCGACGTTCGCCATCGCCAGCAGATCGCCGCCGGCCACGCGCCCGGTGCTCTTGTTGCCCATGCGTCCATTCCAGCTCACCGTCACCTCCCTGTCTTGTACGGATCGGACGTCCAGGCACGCCTGGGCGGCGAAGTCGAGTACGACGATGCCGCCAATCACGAGCCACGACGACCACGACGCCTGCCCGATGGCCGGCCACGAGGGACGTGGACAGGACGACCGTGCGAAGGACGCCCCGAACGCAAGGGCAGGTTGACAGTCAGGGCATGTTCGGCGGAGGTGGCCTATCCTGGCCGCATGAGTTCCGGACCGGTACCTTCCGGGCCCACACCGCCGGAGACGGACGTCTGCCCGGTGTGCCGCGAACCGCTCCGGCCCACCTCGCCGTCGGCGTCGGCGCCGGCATCGGTGGTGGTGGACGTGGCGACCTGGAGTTGCCCGTACGACTGCGCGCTGACCGTGTGCGCGGAGGAGTGGGAGCGAGCGGTGCTGGCCCTGGCCCGCGAGCGCCGGACGAAGTGATCGCGGCAGCCCGGCCCCGGGGTGTGGTGCGAAATGGCCGGAGGATGAGAGCCGATCGCGCCGGGTAACACCCAGCACATGTTCAGTGTGCTGTCGGAGGAGTTCCTCCGGGAGGTCGTCAGCCTCCTGGTGCGGCTCGTCGAGGCGGCGGGCGCGCTGATCATCTTCGTGGGCGCGGCGTTCGCGTTCGTCCGCTTCGTCGCCACCGCCATCCGCCGGCGCGGCGAGGAGGACTTCAACGCCGTACGACTCTTCCTGGGCCGCTACCTCACGTTGGGGCTGGAGTTCCAGCTCGCCAGCGACGTGTTGCGGACGGCGGTCTCACCGACGTTCACCCAGATCGGCCAGCTGGCGGCGATCGCCGCGATCCGTACCGGCCTCAACTACATCCTGGGCAAGGAGATCGAACGCGAGCGCGCGGCGCTGGAGGAGGCGCCGCGGCCGTCCGGGCTCGGGCCGGGCCGCGGCGGCCAGGGCGGCCAGGGCGGACGGGGCGGTCAGGGACCCGCCGGGGATGGCTGACACGTACGCGGAGATCATCCGCGGCGCGGTCATCGTCGTCGCCGCCTTCGGCATGGTGGCCGGGTCGGCCGCACTGGTGTTCGGTGCCGGGATCCGGACGGTGCTGTCGCTGCTGCTGGAGTTCCTGGTGGCGGCGGGCCTGCTGCGGCTGTCCCTCGCCCACACCTGGACGGCCCTCCTGGTCGCGGTGGCCACGATCGTGATCCGCAAGATCGTGGTCGCGGGATTCTCGATCCCGCTCTCGCGGCCGGGGAGGCAGCGCCGATCAGGTCGGTGAGTTGCCGGTGACCACGGGCTTGCCGGCCTGCATCCAGCCCTGGGTGCCACCGGCGACCGAGTGCGCGTCCAGCCCCGCCCGGGTGAGGACGTCGGCGCCGGCCAGGCTGCGTCGCCCGCTGGCACAGATCACGTAGATCGGCTGGTCCTTCGGCAGGCTCGCGGTGTGCTGGGGGAGGGTGCCGAGTGGGATCAACCGGGCGCCGGGGACGTGCCCGGCGGTGTACTCCTCCGGCTCGCGTACGTCCACGGTGAGGTGGCCCGCCTCGTGCGCGCGGGCGAACTCCGTCAACTCGATCTCGTGGGCCATCTGGTTCCCCTCACGATGTGTCTGCGGCCCGGACCGGCCGACGCTCGACCCTACCAACGGGCACGCACGGAGCTCCCGCACGCGCGCCGTCCCGGGGCGGAGGAGGCCGCGATCGGGTCGCCTCTGCTCGTGGGGTTGGCGTTCGTGCTGGCCGTGTTCAAGCCGTGGGGTCGGGGCTGGTCGGCATCGGACGCCCCAGCCGGGCCTCCGGACGCAGGTCCGCGGCGAGTTCCTCGCCCGCGGCGGCCCGGGCCAGGGCGCGCCCCAGGGCGGGAGCGTGCTTGAACAGGTTGTTGCCCGCCGCGAACAGCACCTGCCCGGCCGGGCCGTCGGCACCGGCCTGCCAGACGGCGACGCCGTCGGAGCTCCAGGGCAGTTCGGTCGTCCAGCAGTGCACGTGGGCCACCGGGTCCGGGTCCAGCCCGGGCAGCGCCGCGCGTACGTAGGCCACGGCGCCGTCGGCGAGTCCGGCCAGCCCGTCGGGGTCGACCACGCTGCCGTCCGGGCGCGCGGCCACGTGTCCGCTGACCCCCAGAGCGTACGAGCGACTGCCCGGCAGCGCGGCCGCGTAGACACTGCCCGCGATGAACTCCCCGCTGGCGTCCTGCAGGCAGGCCAGCCGCGCCGGCGGCTCGTCACGCAGCCGGAACGTCACCCGGGCGTGCGCCCCGAACTCGACCGGCAAGGTCAGCCCGGCTCCCTGGGCGAGAGCCGCGGTGCCCCGGCCGGCGCAGACCACCACCGTGTCGTAGTCGGCGAGCCGGCTCACCGAACGCACCTGCGCCCGTCCGGCTGCCCCTTCTCCGGTCCCGGCGGCGTGCACGGACAGCACCTGATCGCCGATGATCTCCCCGTCGACGGCGGCGGCCAGCGCCCGGATCGCGGCCTGGGTACGGATCGCCCCGGCGGTCTCGTCCAGCATCGCCGGCGCCGATCCCGTCCCGCGGTCCTTGAACAGCGGCACCAGGTCGGCGAGCTCGCCGGGCCCGACCATCCGGGCGGGGACCCCCGCCTCCCGCAACAGCGCCAGCCGCTCCTCGGCGTCCGGCCCGATGCTCACCGCGCCGTCCTCGGACACCAACTCGACCCCGAGCCGGTCCTGCCAGGTACGCCACACCGCCCGGCTCTCCCGCGCCCAGGCGACCAGCCGCGGGTCTTCGTGGGAGTGCCGGAACAGCCGGGACTGGCCGGTCGACTGCCCGTTGCCCGGTACGCCGACCTCGTAGACGTCGGTTCGGACGCCGAGTTCGGTCAGCGCGTACGCCGTACTCAGGCCCACGATTCCCGCGCCGATCACGGCGACCCTCGGTGTGCTCCCGCGCCTGCCAGGACTGCTCATCCGGCCACCGCCCCATCCGGCCTCGTCGTCCGATCGCCCCTCGGGCCTGTCCAGCTCCGAGCCTATGGGTGTCGCGGCTTTTTCACTTTCAGCGTGGGCGGACCGCGACGACTACGGTGACCGGATGCGGAGTCTGGTGCGAGGTTTGCTGGCCACCTGGTTGTCGGCACTGGCGGTCGCGCAGTCCGCCGCCCTCGCCCTCGTGTGGTGGATCTTCATCCGTACTCCACACGGCCAGGTCGTGGACGCGACCGTGCTGAGGGGCACGAGGTTCGGCCGGTCCTCGGTGGAGCAGCTGGTGAGTGGCGTACTGGATGCCGTCTCCCTGGCGTCGCTGCTGGCGGCGACGATCGTGCTGGGATTCATCGCCCTCGCCCGGCGCCGGTTCCTGCTCGCGGTGGCGGCGACCGTGCTCGTGGCCGGCGCCAACCTCACCACCCAGATCCTCAAGGACTACGTCATCGCCCGGCCGGACCTCGGCATCGCCGGCACCAACATCGGTGCGCCGAACAGCCTGCCGAGCGGGCACATGACCGTCGCGGCCTCGGTCGCGGTCGCCGCCGTCATGGTCGTGCCGGCACGGTTGCGCGCGACGGTTGCTGTCCTGGGCGCCTGCTACGCCACGCTCACCGGAGTCGCCACCCTGTCCGCCGGCTGGCACCGGCCGAGCGACGCACTCGCCGCCCTGCTGGTCGTCGGCGCGTGGGCGTCGGCTGTCGCGGCCGTGCTCGTGCTCGCCCAGCGCTCGCGAACCACCGGGACCCCGAGCGACCCGCACCCCCGGATGGTGGGCGGGCTCGCGTTGGTGGGTGGTGCCGCGCTGGCGGGTGCGGTGCTTCTCGTCGCCCTGGCCGACCAGGGCTCGCTGACCCCACCGGTCGAGGTCGGCCGGAGTCGCCTGGCCCTGGCCTATGTGGGCGGCGCGGTCGGGGTGGCGGGTGCGTCCTGCCTGGCGATGGCGGTCGTACTGGCCACGGTTCACCGGGTGGTGCCCCGGCTCGCCGAGCTGACCGAGACCCCCCGGCCCGCCGCGTCGACGGACCCGGAACCGGACCTGGTGGCGCCCGGAGAGCCCGACCGAGGTGACCGAGGTGACCGAGGTGACCGGAGCGACCAGGGCGTTTCGCCGGAACGCCGGGCCGGTGCGGTCGGAAGCTGGACCCTGGGCCCGTCCTGCGTCTGTCAGGGCTGGCGCGTCGTCACGTCGAGGCCTTCCGCGCCGGCGACGGGAGCGGTCGCCGGGGCCGCCGCTTCGGGGACCTCCGCGCCGGTACGTCTCAGCTTCCGCCACCAGCTTCGTGCGGTCCTACGTCCGGTCTCACGCTGATCGCCGCTGACGAGGTTGTCCTCAATGCGGTCCAGGAGGAGCACCACGCCGACGATGCCGACGAGTCCAAGAGTCAGTTGCAAGACAGCTTGCAGGACGTTCCCCATCGGTTGACTCCGACCTTTTTTTCTCGACTCCTGGGCAGCGCTGCGGCGCGAGCCTAACACCATCGATGAGTTACCGCTGTCCGGCGAATCCGGTCGTGGTGATGCCGGTTAACTCCCATTGAAGGGATCTCGAACACGCCGAAATCCAGCCGGTGAAGGCCGAAATCGCAAGCAGTCATCGCTTCTGGGCTCGGCCGAGATGAGCTGTGCCGCCAAGAAACTGACAGCAGACTGACAGGTTGCCGGCCGGGTGGTACCACCGAAATTGGAATGCGAGCGTGCCTGTCGTCACGCAAATGCGTCAGGACGAACGGCGCACACGCTGCGTGCCGCGCCGGTCGCAAGAATGGGGACTTGCATTGAAGTGTTTACTACGTAAGGTTGTCGGCTGCGGGCTCAGGTGGTGAGCCTGTCGCTCACCGCGGGCGAGTCCCTACCGAGAGGCCCTGAATATGCGCTCTGCGTCATTCGCAGCGCGGCGCCGGCATCGGCGGCGATTCTTCCCGCGACTCTGACTCGCCGAAATCGGCCTGGTTCGACCGGTGCGACGAGGTCGTCTCCGTTGCTTGACTGGCACAGAGTGCTGTCAACCGCGGGAGGCCGACTGGTCGTTACGGGCGGAGGGTCCGACCCGAACTTTTGAGAACACATCTGCGGCGGGGGGCCGCGACAACGAGAGGTTGTCTGCATGCCCGAACGCCGAGCCGCTCAGCCCGGGGGGCGAAACAGGCCCGTACCAGACGGAACATGGGAGTGGCACGAGTCGGCGGCCTGCGCCGGTGAACCCGCCGACCTGTTCTACGGACCCGAGGGTGAGAAGTTGCCAGCGCGCCGTGCCCGTGAGGCGCGGGCGCTGCTGTTCTGTGCCACCTGCCCCGTGTGTGAGGAGTGCCGCGAGCACGCGCTGGGACTCCCGGAGGCCTACGGCGTGTGGGGCGGAACGACCGAGGGCAGCAGGCTCGCGGTTCGCCGAGGACGCCGACCGGCTCCCGAGCCCGCCCGACGACCTGCCGCCCGGGTGGTCGCCACCGGTCGGCCAGCCGGCTCCGACGCGACCACCACCAGGTCGGTCCCGGCCTGAGCTGTCGCCGTACCGGCCGTGGTCACCCCCACCGCGACCACACCGCCCGCCCGTGAGGCTTCATCCCGAGCACCAGAACGCGCCCCCGCCGACGAGGCGGGGGCGCGTTCTCGTCTCGGACTTCGGCGTCCGAGTTCGGCTGCCTATGCCGTTTCGGGTCAGCCCAGCAGGCCGAGGATCTGGTTCAGCAGGCCGGCGATCTGACCGAGGAGGAGGTTCAGCCCGCCGGTGTTGTCGAGCAGGCCGGTGACGGCGCAGAGCAGGTTGCCCAGCAGGTTGCCGGGACCCTGGTCGGCGGTGATGTTCAGGTGCACGGTGTCGAGGTGAACGACCAGGCCGAGCAGGTCGAGGTCCAGCGGCCCGAGCACGAGGTTGAGGATCTGGCAGCTGCCCGTCGAGGCGGCCGTGTTCACCGGCACGGTGACCGCCTTGTCGACAGCGGCGGTGCTGCCGTCGGCGCGGGTGAGGTCTCCGGTGAGGTCACCGATCGCCACCAGCTTGCCGTTCTGGGTGGCGAACTTGGTCGGGGTGAAGCTGCCTTCGAAGGTGCTGCCGTCGTCGGCCTTGCCGGTGACCGGCGCCGAAACCGCGCTGGTGGTGGCCGCCGCGGTGTCCGGTGCGGTCGCGGCCGACGCGGCACCCACTCCCACGAAGGAAAGGGTCGCCAAGGCGACAACGAAGGCGATCACTGCGGTGAATCGTCGGGACATCGGTATGCGTCCTTCCATGGCTTGATCCGGGCTTGATCACCATTGCGAGAGCAAGGGGCTACCGCAAACCGCCGAACGATTTTCGGCGGCTTCGTACGCCCATCCAGAACGGAGAAATTGCTGGTCACACCGGAATTCGCTGTGAATCGAAAAAGATCAAGAAAATTCGATTCGGACCGGCCTGAAATCGGGAATTCCACGGAAAGTAGCCTGCCGCGTACCCAGCGTGTGCCGGGCGGAGTGGTGAATTCGGCGCATACGGCCCGGTGGTCGCGTACCGGTTGCCGACACGCGTCGACCCCGAAAAGCCGTTAACCTGGCCGAACACGGCAGCCAACGGAGGGTGGCTGTCCGGGGATCTAGGAGCGACAACCAATGAGTGACACCCCGCTGTACGACCAGTTGGTCAACGAACGCCTCGGCCGGGGGCCGAGTGAGTTCCAGGGTCACGACGAGTGGGACGACTCCGAGGAGGCGCGTGCCGCCTTCGAACGCGGTGTGGAGCAGGCCCACACGCTGGAGAAGCAGAGCGCCGCGTCGGAGAAGGCCGACTCCGAGAAGCAGCCCACCGGGGCGGCAAAGCCCGGCACGGACGAGAAGCCGGGGCCGGAGAAGGTGTCCGGCCCTGAGCAGGACGAGGGGCAGGCCGTCGCCGAACCGGCGACCGCGAAGGCGAAGGGGAAGGCGAAGGGGCCGACGGGCGACCGTTCCCCCGGAAAGCCGCTCGCCCCGGCCTGAGCTGCCGCCGCACAGTGCCGGTAGCTGTCGGTGCTACCGGCACTGTGTGAGCATCATCGACTTGTCCGCGCGGGTGACTGGCAGGTCGTACTTCAGCACCACCTGGCCGAACCGCACCGCGTAAGCGCAGCGGATCGGCTTGTTCGGTGGCAGCCAGGCCGCCGGGCCCGCGTCGCGCTTGGCGGAGTTGGTCGCACCGTCGACCGGCATGAGGTTCAGCGGGTCGTTGGCGATCTGCTCCCGCCGGTCCTCGGTCCAGTGGGCCGCGCCCAGCTGCCACTCGTACGACAGGGGTACGACGTGGTCGATCTGCACGTCCGAGGCGTCCTGTTTCCGCCACGGGATCGCCCTGCCCGTATAGGGATCCGCGAGCGTCATGGCCACCACGACGCAGGTGGAACCTCTCCGGTAGCGCAGGTGCCGGCCGTCCCGGGCGAGCAGGTCGTTGCGGGTGTCGCAGCCGTTGTGGGCAAGGGGTACGCCGTCGGCGCTGTCGGTCCAGTCCGGGCCGAACCGGTCACGGTCGTACCCCGTCTTCGGGTCCGCGCCCGGCAGTGCGCACCCTGTCGATCAGTCGCCGGGCCCTGCCGCGGTCGGCGGTCGAGGTGACGGCGGCGAGGCCGGGTCTGGTGCCGTCGGGATTGTCCAGCGGGTCGACGGCGTGTGCCGCCGGGCACCGGGGCGGAGGACGGCTGGGCCGACGGCGACGTGCTGGCGGGGTCGGTCGGTCCGCCGACCGGGACCCCGTCGACCTCGAGGGTGCAGCCCGAGCCCGCGACCGCGCAGAGGAGGCCGACGGTGGCGACCACCGCCCTGGTGCGGCGGGTGCGGCGGGTGCGGCCGGTGCGGCCGGTGCGGTCCCGGCTCCACGGCCGGGACGAACTCCGCTGCCGACGTCGGTCAGCTCTCACCTGTTCGTACACGCGCATCGACCACGATCCCTGGACTACGGTTGCCGCCGAGGATCATAGGAGGGCGCCATGGCGAGGAGCTTCCGGGACCACGTGCACGCGTTCCTGGCGGAGGCGGTGGTCGACCGCGTGCAGGTCGACCGGTTCCTCGATCCGGACCAGCCGAAGTGGGCGAGGTTCGACGCCGAACTCGGCTATCTCCCGCATCCGTCCCGGGTGCCCGACGGCGTGGACGACTCGGTGAGCACCTACCGCTACGGCGCGCTCGGGGAGCGCCGCGCCGTCGCCTACGCCGACCGGCAGTGCCGACTCAACACCTACGGCGACAGCTTCACCCAGTGCCACCAGGTCAGTGACGGCGAGACCTGGCAGGAGTACCTCGCCGCCCACCTGGGCGAGCCGGTGCGCAACTTCGGCGTCGGTGGGTACGGCGTCCTGCAGGCGTACCGCCGGCTGCGCCGGGAGGAGGCCGGTGCGGCGAGCGCCGAGCACGTCGTCCTCAACATCTATCTCGACGACCACTACCGAAGCCTGGACGCCTTCCGGATGCTGCGCGTGGGCCGGGGATGGTGGGATCGTTACCAGTCCCTGCCCACGAGCATGTTCCACGCAAACCCGTGGGAGCACGTCCGCTTCGACGCCGACGGTGCGCTGGTGGACCGGCCGAACCCGTGCCCGACGGGAGATTCCCTTTACCAGTTGTGCGATCCGGACTTCCTGGTCGACACCTTCGGCGGCGACCTGGTGGTCCACCTGCTGGTGGGCCGGCGCACCGGACGTTGGGACTTCCTGGCCGGCCATCGTGAGACCGCCGCCGCGCTGGGGCTCGAGCTCGACCTGGACGGTGACGAGGCGAGCGCGCACTCCGCCGACGCGTTCTACGACCGGTCTGCGTTCCGTGCCTCGGCGATCCTGGTCGAGCGGACCCGGCGCGAGCTCGCCGAGCAGGGCAAGCGCCTGCTGGTGCTGCTGAGTTATCCGGGCGGGACGGTCGCGGACGCGTGTGCCGGAAAGCCTCGCCCGGACGAGGAGTTCGTCGGCTACCTCGACGACCTCGGCGTGGAGTACGTCGACTCCCTCGCTGCGCACGTCGCCGACTACCGGGCGTTCTCGCTGTCCCCGCAGGGGTACCGCGACCGCTTCTACAACGGCCACTACACCCCGGCGGGCAACCACCTGTTCGCGTTCATGGTGAAGCAGCGGTTCGTGGAGTGGCTGGACCCGGCACCACCCGCCTACGCGGCGAAGACGAGCCCGCTGTCGGTACGCGGAGAGGCGCTGGCATGACGGTTCTTCTTCGCGTACCGCCGCTGGCCGACCTCGCCGGCGCGCTGCTCACCTATCCCGAAGTAGGCGCGACCGCCGGTGAGCTACCGCCGGGCTACCGCCTGGTCACGCGTTCGGTCCGGGTCGGCCCAGGGACAGGGTCGCTTCGACAGCTGCGTGAACGCCCTGCTCGGTTGGGAAGTCCATCGGCGCGCCGGTCTCGGTGTGTACGCCGACCAGCCGGGGCCACGCCCGGCGCCGTCGTGGTGGTCGTCGTGGGCATGGGCAGGTGGGGAGTCGTCGCGCCGTGCCGGGTGGTCCAGGTCGTCGACGAGCCCGGCCGGCGTGGCTTCGCGTACGGCACCCTGCCCGGCCACCCCGAGCAGGGCGAGGAGAGCTTCGTCGTCTCCCGCGAGGCCGACGGCACCGTGACGTTCACGGTGACGGCGTTCTCCCGCCCGGGCAACCTGCTCACCCGCGTGGGCGGCTCGTTCGCCCGGCGGACGCAGGACCTGTTCATCGGCCGCTACCTCAGGGCCGCGGCGGCGCTCGCGCACCCCTGACCTGCACTACGTTTCCCATCATGACGACGGCGGCCGTGGTTCCCGACAGTGTTCTCGTGCACGAGCACGTCCTGGTCGACTTCGGCGGGGTCGCCGACGCGCACGTCTACGATCCCGACGAGGTGTTTGCGGCGGCGAAGCCGAAGCTGGACGAGGTGTACGCCCTCGGCTGCCGGCGGCTGCTGGAGTGCACGCCGCAGGGTCTCGGCCGCGATCCGGTCCTCCTCGCCCGGCTCGCCGACGTGACCGGCGTCGAAGTCGCCACCAACACCGGCATCTACGGCGCGGCGGAGCGGGTCGGCGTACCTCCCTACGCCCACGAGCTTTCCGCCGAGCAGTTGGCGCGTCGGTTCGTCGACGAGTACACCCACGGCATCGCCGGCAGCCCCGGCGTACGTCCGGCCTTCGTCAAGACGGCGGTCCGCGACGGCGCGCTGGAGGAGCTGGACCGCAAGCTCGTCCGTGCGGCCGCGCTGACCGCCCGGGAGACCGGACTGACGGTCGCGTCCCACACCACGGCGGGTGTCGCCGCGCTGGAACAACTCGACATCTTCGCCGACGTGGGCGTCTCGCCGGACAAGTTCGTGTGGGTGCACGCCCACGCCGAACCCGACGGCGACATCCACGAGCAGGTCGCCCGCGCCGGGGCGTGGGTGGAGTTCGACGGCCTGCGCCCGGGTGACACGCGGTGGCAGCGGCAGTGCGTCGAACGCATGGCCGCGGCCGGCCTGCTCGACCGCGTTCTGGTGGCCAACGACAGCGGGTGGTATCACGCCGAGGAGCCGGGCGGCGGGGAGTTCCTCGGCTACACGTTCGTGTACGACGAACTCCTGCCCGCGCTGGACGAGTCGTGGTGGCGAACCCTGCTGGTCGACAACCCGGCGGCCGCGTTCGGCTGAACGTTTACGTCCGGGCGCCTCGGGTAGCCGGTCGAAATGAGGCTCTCCCCGCTGAACCAGATCTTCGAACGGCCCGGCCCCATCGTCACGGCCTATCTGGAGCCGGGAGTCGCCGATGCCAACTCCGAGACCAGCGTGGACCTTCGCTGGCGGGCTGTCGCCGAGCAACTGCGCGCCGACGGCGCCGACGCGGCGACTGTGGAGGCTGCCGGCAAGGCCGTGACCGGCCAGCCGCCCGGCCGGACCGCGGCCAAGGGAACGGTCGTCGCCGCGGGCGGCGAGGTGTTGCTCACCGACTCCCTGCACGGCCCGGTCGGCGGCGACCACGCGTCGTGGGCGCGGTTGCCACACCTGGCGGCCTACGTACGCGCGAACGCCGACACACGGCGGTACGGCGTCGTGGTGGTGGACAGTTCGGGAGCAGACTTCGTGGTCCGTGGTGCCCCGTCCGGCGGGCACGGCGAGGGCAGCCACGGCGAGGGCAGCCACGGCGAGGAGGGGCACGCCGAGGCACGCGGTGAGCAGCGTCCGCTGCACAAGGTGCGCGGTAGTGCCCTGTCCAACCGGCGGATGCAGAACGCCGTGGAGGAGACCGCCGACCGTAACGCCAAGCTGGTGGCCGACAACATCGTCCGGCTGGTCGAGAGCGCCAAGTTGTCCAGTGTTCTGCTGGTCGATGCGGTGGAGGCGCGGTCGCGGGTCGTCCACCATCTCCCGCACGGAGTCCAGGAGCTGGTGCGCACCAGCGACCGGGCGGGCAGCGGCGACGTGGACGCGGAGGTCGAGTCGGCACTCGACGATGCCGTAGCCGCGATCGAACGCCTGATCCAGGACAACCTGGTCGAGCGCCTGTGCGGCCGGATGTCGGCCGGCACCGGGGTGGAAGGCGGGGCGGGCGTCCTGCAGGCGCTGCGTCAGGGCGCGGTTGACACCCTCCTCTTGACCGAGGAGGACCCGGACAACGGCACCGCGCCCGAGGCGTCCCGCCGGAAGATCGCGATCGGCGCCGGTGTGGCGGAGCTCGCGTCCGACGCCGAGGAGTTGCGGCGGCTCTACACGGCCGCGGGCACCGCCGACAGCGACGTCTCCGTCGACGAGGAGGCGCTCGACGAGGCGCTGATCCGGGCCGGCGCCGCGTCCGACGCGGTGGCCGAGGTGGTCTCGGCGGAGGCCGGCCTTCGTGATGGCGTGGGTGCGCTGTTGCGGTTCGCCCCGTCCGACCAGGCATGATCGACGCCGTTCTGGAGGCGTTGTCGCTCACCGGCGCCATGGCGTGGAACATCGCCTGGGCGCTGGTGTTCGGCTTCACCCTCTCGGCAGTGGTCCAGGCGGTGGTGCGCAAGTCCACCATCGCCCGGCTGCTCGGCGACGACCGGCCGCGCACGCTGGCCACCGCGACTGCTCTCGGTGCGATGTCGTCGTCGTGCTCCTACGCCGCGGTGGCGCTGGCCAGGTCCCTGTTCCGTAAAGGGGCCGGCTTCACTGCGGCGATCGCGTTCGAGATCGGGTCGACCAATCTGGTGGTCGAACTCGGCGTGATCCTGGCCCTGTTGATGGGCTGGCAGTTCACTCTGGCCGAGTTCGTCGGCGGGCCGCTGATCGTCGTGATCCTGGCGGTGCTCTTTCGGCTGTTGTTACGCGAACACCTGATGCGTCAGGCTCGCGAGCACGCCGACCGCGCCGTGGCCGGCTCGATGGAGGGCCACGCCGCGATGGACATGTCGGTCCAGGGCGACAGCTCGTTCACGCGCCGGCTGTTCTCCCGGGACGGATACACGGCGACCTCGCACGTGTTTGTGATGGAGTGGGCGGCGATCCTGCGGGACCTGGTCATCGGGCTGGTGGTGGCCGGAGCGGTCGGTGCGCTGGTGCCGGACTCCTTCTGGCGTTTGCTGTTCTTCGAGGGTCACCCGACGGTCGCGACCCTGTGGGGCCCGGTCGTGGGTCCGCTCATCGCAGCCGCGTCGTTCGTGTGCTCGGTCGGCAACGTCCCGCTGGCGGTCGTGTTGTGGAAAGGAGGAATCAGCTTCGGCGGCGTGATTGCCTTCCTGTACGCCGATCTGCTGATTCTGCCGATCCTCAACATCTACCGGAAGTACTACGGTGCAAGGGTCGCGGCTCTTCTGGCGGGGACGTTCTACGTCGCCGTCGTGATCGCCGGGCTGGTCGTCGACCTGGTGTTCGGCGGGCTGGGACTGGTGCCGGACCAGGCGCACGCGCACCTGCCCGCCGAGGGGATCCGGTGGAACTACACGACCTGGTTGAACATCGCGGCCTTCGCACTGGCATTCGCGCTGATCGTGCGGTTCGTGCGGACCGGCGGACTGCCCATGCTGAAGATGATGGGTGGAGCCCCTCCGGAAGAGGACGAGGCGCAGGCTACGGAAGCCGCTCGAGAAGAGGAGAAGGCGTAGGCCTCGCGGGTCACTGCTGGTCCGACTCCAGCGGAACGGAGTTCGAGCCGACCAGACCGAGCTTGACGACCTGCCTGCGCAGCACCGCGTCGAGCGCCCAGTCGGTGGCGATGCGGATCCGGTTGGCCGGCACGCTCAGCAGGTGATAGCCCTTCGTCACGGCCGCGGCCGGTGCCCCGGAGAGTGCGATCCCCAGCGGGTTCGCCGCCGCGGACAGCCCGCCGAGGTCGACGACGAAGCCGAGGTCGTGATGCTTGTACGGCTTCGCGCGCCCGTCACCGAAGGACGCCGCGACGTTGCGGGCCACCGCCTTGCCCTGGCGTTCGGCGTGCTGGGCGGTCATCGCGGTGACCTGCCCGGGCCTGGTCAGGTCGGGTACGGCGGCGGAGTCCCCGCAGGCGAAGACCTCGGGCCGGCCCGGGACGGTGAGGTACTCGTCCACCACCAGCCGGCCCTTCTCGGTGGGCTCGCCGAGCTGCTCGATGAGCGGGTCCGGGCGTACGCCGACACACCACACGAGGGTCTTCGTCGGCACGAACTCCCCGTCGGACAGCTGCACCCCGTCGGCGGTGGCCTTCTCCACCGACGTGCCCGTACGGACCTCCACGCCACGCTTGCGTAGAGTGCGGTCGGTGGTGGCGGCCAGCCGAGGATCCAGGCCGGGCAGCAGCCGGTCGGCGACGTCGACCAGCAGCCAGCGCACCTGGCTCTCGTCCACGCCGTGCTTGGTGCGCGCCACCTGCTGGGTCAGCAACTGTCCCTGGGCGGCCACCTCGGTGCCGGTGTATCCCGCGCCGACGACGACGAACGTGCACCGCGCCTCGCGTTCCCCGGAATCGTTGCAGGCACTGGCGAGTTCGATCTGCCCGATCAGGTGGTCGCGCAGGTACAACGCCTCGCCCACGCTCCGGAAGCCGTGTGCGTACTCACTCACACCGGGGATGGGCAAGAGCTTGTTGACACTGCCCGGAGCGAGGACCAGCCGGTCGTAGGTAATCTCGTGCCGGTCTTCCTCGGGGTCGACGTAGCTGACCGTACGAGTGTCCAGATCAACGCCGTCGACCGTCCCGAGCGTGAGGCAGGCGTCCCCCAGAGTCCGGGACAGCGGCACCGAGACCTGGCGCGGGTCGAGGACACCCGAGGCGACCTGGGGCAGCAGCGGGAGGTAGAGGAAGTAGTCGGTGGGGTTGATCACGATGATCTCGGCCCGGCCGCGAGCGAGTCGCTCCAGCTCCTTGGCCGCGTGGAACCCGGCGAATCCCGCGCCCACCACGACGATCCGCGGGCGGCGGCTCGCTTCGGTCATCTCGGCTCCCTCGGGGGTCGACTACCTGCCGTGCCTGCGACCCTACGACACCACCGAGGTTGTTTCGAATAGGCGCCCGCACGTCGGGTAGGCCCGGGCACGAGCGGACGAACGGGCCCCACAGGTGCGGGTGGGCTGCCGTGATGCGACCGACAGCCCACCCGCGTACGTCACCTCCCGCGGGTTTCGCCCGGCCTGCTCATCGCACCTGCTGGTCGACGGTGGAGGGAACGTCGAGGCTGTCGTAGGGAGCGAACACCTCGGTGATCGGGCGGCCGGACCAGAGGACCTTTCCGTCGGTGTCGGACAACCTCACCACAATGTGGCCTTCCACCGAAGCCGGGACGTCGGTGCCGGGACAGGCGCGGGCGTGCAGGAAGCTCTTGTGGACAGGCACCTTCGCCACCACCCGCCGGCCCACCAGGACCTCCGCGGAACGCGCGCCGGACAGGTTGGCCGGGACGAAGCCGTGGACGTTGCAGAAGTCGGTCCAGATGTCCGGCCTGCGGTCGGCGTCCGCGGACGGGATCGTCTCGACGGCGTAGAGCGCGGGAGTGACCAGCACCCGGTCGTCGCGGTCGCCGGGGTGCTCGTTGCGGAAGACGGCTCGAAGGGTGCCACCACCCCGGATGCCCAGGGTGAGCCCCACCCACCGTTGGCCGCGGCCGTCGCGGTACCGCCACGGGATCTCGACCGAGGTGATGTCGCCGGGATGCAGCGCGACCATCTCCAGCTCTGCTACGGAGTTGGCGAGCTTCGGCACCGGCCGGCTTCCGGTGGCGTCGTCCACCAGGGTGCGCAGTTTCCGCGATGCGACCGGTGAAGCCCCCAGGTGCTCGGTGAGCACCCACCGAAGATCCGAGGCCACCCTGCCGTCCTGGACGCTCCGGAGCCGGATCGTGCGCGAGGGCGGTGCGTCCGTGGTGGCGACGAAGGTGTCGTTCTCGTACGTCATCGGTTTCCACGTACGGGTGATGTGGCCGTCGGCGGTGAACTTCTGCGCGGGGGAGTACTGCACCTCCTCGGTGCCGGGAGCGGTGAGCGCGGTGACGATCGTGCGTTTCCCGTCCGGTGCGGCGAAGCCGATCAGGCCGGGGGCCATCTCGTGCGGGAACGACCAGGGCAGCGGGCGCAGGCTTCCCTTCGGTCCGATGCCGAAGTTGATCCCGCTGACCGAGTCCAGCACCACCACCCGGCGATCCCCGACGTCACCCGCGAAGAGGACGTGCACGGCGGCCGGAGAAGAGCCGTCCATCTTTGTCACCCAGCCACGCACGCGGTCGAGGTAGACCTCGTCGTCGGCCAGGGAGCCGCGAGTGGGCCACGCCTTCCACTCACTGTCCACCACCGCCATCCGGGCCTTTGCCGCCTGGAAGGATTCGCCGAGCTGTGGCAGCGCCCGGGGCAGGCCGACGGCCGTCGCACCCAGCGCCAGCACGGCCACGACCGCGACCGCCGCACGACGGCGCGACCGCTCCCGTTGGCGGCGCCGCATCACGTCCGGGTACGGGTCGGAGCAGGGGCCGGGCGGTTCGACCACCGTGGCCGCACGCCGGTTCAGCTCGGCGCGGAGCTCTTCCTCGATGTCCGGTGTCTCGATGCCGGTCATGCCGACACCCCCTGGTCATCCCGATCGTGTACGTGGGTTCGTCGGTGAGCCCGGCACGGAGCCTCGCGAGTCCGCGGGACGCCTGGCTCTTCACCGTGCCGGTCGAGCAGTCGAGGACGGCCGCGATCTCCGCCTCGGACAGGTCCTCGAAGTACCTCAGCACCAGCACCGCGCGCATCCGTGGAGGCAGCGACCGGAGCGCCTGCCACAGCTCGTCCCGCAGGTCCGAGCGCGCCGTCGCGTCCGCGACCGTCCGCTCGGGGACGTCAGCGGCGACCGGAGACTCCCGGAAGCGCAGTCGCCCTCGCCAGTGCGAGTTGGCGAGGTTGACCAGCACCTTGCGGACGTAGCGCTCGGGCTGGTCGCGGTTCTCCAGCCTGGACCACCGCCGGTGGGTGCGTACGAGCGCATTCTGTACGAGGTCCTCGGCGTGCCCGTGGTCGCCGACAAGGAGGTATGCCGTACGCAGGAGAGAAGTCCAGCGCAGGGCGACGAACTCCCGGAACCCCTCTTCGTCCTCGGCGTTCACATCAGGCCCCTTCCCGTGCCGGTGGACACACTCACTGAGCACCCGCCGGCACGGAAAGGTTGAGTCCTGGACGGAAGTTGTTCGCTGGTCGGGGCTCGGGGTGCGGACCAGCCCTTCCGGGGCTCAGTCGGGGACGCGGGTGAGGATCTCCATGTTGTGCCCGTTGGGGTCGTCGAAGTAGACGCCCCGCCCACCCCAGCGATGGTTGATCTCGCCCACCTCGTGGTGACCCGGGTCGGCGTAGTAGGTGAGCCCCGCCTCCTGGATCCGCTCGAACGCGGCGTCGAACTCGGCCTCCTCGACCAGGAACGCGCAGTGCATGTGCTGGAAGTCCGAGGCGGTCGCGTAGTCGAGGGTCACGCCGTTGCTGACGGTCAGGGGAACGAACGGGTCGCTGTCCGCACCGACGGGGACGCCGAGGATCGAGCCGAGAAACTCCGCGGACGCGCGCTTGTCGTGGGCGGGGACGATGATGTGGTTGAGCTGGATGCTCATCTGCTCTCCTCCTGGGGTCTCTCCTCCCGCCGGGCTTCGGCCGGGACGTCGGCTGAGTACCGGCTTCGAATCTAGACGGCGTGACCGGGTTCGGAAATCTGTTTGCGGACCTTTCGCGCCGGTCGGCACCATGCACGCATGCGCTCGCGATGAGTTCGGTTCCACTGGTCCATGCCGCGACCCCTCCGGCCCTTCGGTCGCCCCGGTCGGCGGCGGGCCTGACCGTGCCTCCTCCCGACACAGCCAGACAGGACTCCCGCATGAGTGCTTCGTTCCGCCTTCGTGACTACCGCGACTCCGACGCCGCCGGCTGGTTGCGGTGCCGCCTGCTCAGCTTCTTCCCGACCGACTACTACGACGACGTGGTGACCCGGCGGCCGTCCTACGACGTCCTGGCGTTGCGGCGGGTCGCCGTCGCCGGCGACGCGGTCGTCGGCCTGATGGACGCGACGATCTCACCGCCGCGGGCGACGATCGAGGTGCTCGCCGTCCATCCCGACCACCAGCGCCTCGGCGTCGCGTCCGGCCTTCTCGCCGGGGTCGTCGAAGACCTCCGCCCTTACGGCGTCAGCGAGCTCGACGCCTGGACGCGGGAGGACGTCGCAGCCAACGCGTGGTACCAGCGGTCGGGATTCACCGAGCGGTTCAGCTACCTGCACGTCTACAAGGACTTCTCCGACGACGGTGCGGGATTCACCTGCCCGGAGGGACTGACCGGCCCGTTTCTCGCGTACTGCCAGGCGCCACACGAGCTCGAGACCGCCGTACGGGCGAGATTTTCCCGGGTGTACGTCTGCCGCCAGTACGTCCGGGAGCTGTGATGGCACCGCGGATGTTGGCGACCCGGACGCTGGCGTCGGGGGCGACGATCGAGATCAGCACGGTCGCCGAGCGGCCGGAATTCGCCCACCCTGGTTACGAGACCGGCTGGTGGCCCGACTTCATGCGGCACAACCACCTCTCCGATGCGTACTACTGGCGGGCGGGTGAGGAGTTCCGGCACACCTGCGTCGTCGCGACCGAAGGGCGGCGGGCGGTCGCGTACGGCGTCACCGTCCCGTTGGCACTCGGCGGCAAGGACCGGGAGGTGTTGCCGGACGGTGGCTGGGAGAGGGCGGTGGTGTGGGCGTTCCACGACGCCGCCAACCCCGACGCCGTACCCGACTCGGCCTGTGCACTGGACATCAGCGTGGCCGGATCTCTTCGTGAACAGGGAGTTTCCGGCCTGATGCTGCAGGCGCTGCGGATGGCCGTCCGCGACGCGGGACTCACCCAACTGGTGGCGCCGGTGCGGCCCACCTGGAAGGATTATGAGCCGCATACCCCGATCACGTCCTACGCCGAGCGGGTACGTGCCGACGGTCTGCCGTACGACCCCTGGCTACGCACGCATGTGCGGGCCGGCGGGCAGATCGTCGGCGTCGCGCCCGCCTCGTGGGTGGTGCACGGATCGTTGCGGCAGTGGCGGGAGTGGACCGGGTTGCCGTTCGACCGGACCGGCGAGGTGGAAGTGCCGGGCGCGCTCGTGCCGGTGCACTGTGATCTCGACGGCGGATATGCCGTGTACGTCGAACCGAATGTGTGGGTCCGGCACGACGTAGGAAGCCCGGAGGAATGTCGCGGAAGCCGCACTGATCAGGGCAGGTCAGGGCAGGATCGAGTCGACGTAGCCGCCGTCCACGCGCAGGGCGCCGCCGGTGGTCGCGGAGGCGTAGGGCGAGGCGAGATAGACGACCAGGTGGGCGATCTCCTCCGGCTCGATGAGGCGCTGGATCAGGGACTGCGGGCGGTGCTTGATCATGAACTCGCGCTGCGCCTCGTCCCAGGGCAGCTCGTTGCCGACCAGTTCGCGAACGAAGTCCTCGACGCCTTCGGTGTGCGTCGGGCCGGCGATGACGGAGTTGACGGTCACGCCCGTGCCGGCCGCCTCCTTGGCGAAGCCGCGGCTGACGGCGAGCAGCGAGGTCTTGGTCATCCCGTAGTGGATCATCTCGGCGGGGATGACCACGGCCGAGTCGCTGGCGAGGTTGAGGACGCGGCCCCAGCCGCGTCCGGTCATGCCGGGCAGGTAGGTGCGGATGAGCCGGACGGCGGAGAGGACGTTCACCTCGAAGTAGCGGCGCCACTCGGCGTCGTCGATCTCCAGCGGGGCGGCGGAGCCGAAGATGCCGAGGTTGTTGACCAGGATGTCGAGCGTGGGGACGGCCTTCAGTACGGCCGCGGCGCCCTCCTCGGTCGCCAGGTCGCCCACAGCGGCGAGGACGTCGTCGCTGCCGGAGTCGGCCCGCACTCGGTCCACCGCGCCGGCGACGCGCTCCGCCCCTCGGCCGTTGACGGCGACCTGGGCTCCGGTGCGGGCGAGGCCGACGGCGATGGCGAATCCGATGCCCTGGGTGGAGCCGGTGACCAGGGCGGTACGACCGGTTAGGTCGATCTGCACGATGGTCCTCCTCGTGAGGGTGAACAGCGAATGTAGCCGGAAGTCTCCTCTGTCACCTGTGTGGGCACGCAGGTGAATTGGCGCGGCAAGTTCCAGTTGACAGTACGCCTGGCACTGATGTGGAAGGCCAACGCGGGAAAACGTCGGACAGTAGCTGGGTAGGCTGAACGGAACCGGGGGTGCTTCGAACGCGTGGGGGAGAGATGGCACGAAGTGGGGCAGTCCACTGGCTGTCGGAAAAGGTGACCACCGGGGTCAGGGAGCTGCCGACGAACGTCTCGTGGGTGGTGACACAGGCGCTCCACCCGACGGACGGATCCACCGACGGCGACGGAGGCTCCGAGGGTCGTGGCAAGGCGGGCGAACGAGGAAAGCTGTCATTGACAGGGGACTCGCTGGAGTCCCGGCTGAAGCGGGCTCGGTCTGCGAGTGAGAAGGCGCAACGGGCCGAGCAGGAGGCGCTCGCGGAGGCCGGCCACGCCAAGGAACTCGCCGACGCCGTACGCAGAACGAACGAGCAGGGCCGGGCCCGGGTGCGCGACGCCAAGAGCGAAGCGGCCGAGGACGTACGCCACCGGTTGGAGCAGGCCCGCGAACGCGCGGATGCCCTGGTCGAGGGTGAACGCGAACGTGCCCAGGCCGAGGCGAACGCGGCGGTCGACAAGGTGGGCGAGCAGTTCGAGGACGAGCTCGACAAGAGCCGGGCCAAAGCCGAGGCGGCACAACGTCGCGCGCAGGAGAAGATCGCGGATGCCACCCAGCGACTGGCGCAGGCGCGTCAGCTCGCCGACGAGGCCGCCGAGGCCGCGCAGGCGGCCGCCGAGGAGGCCCGGGGGAAGGCGGAGGAGCTGGCGGCCGGTGAGGTGCGGCGCAGGGCCGCGCCCAAGGAACGCCGGGCGGCCGAGGCGAAGGCGGTGCAGAAGAAGGTGGCCGGTTCGGGCGCCAAGGTGGCCCGGCGGCTGAGCTCGGGGCGTACCGAACAGGACCTTCGGTCGATGACCAAGGCCGAGCTCATCGACCTGGCCGGCGCGCTCGGTGTGGAGACCCGCAGCTCGATGAACAAACAGCAGCTGCTGCGTTCGGTACGACGGGCGGCCCGCAAGGCGGCCTGACATCTCGGCGGGGGGACAAAGATGAAGCTGTTGCACCGGAAGAGCAAGTGGGAGCAGGTGAAGGAGCCGGTGGTCGCGAAGGCGAAGGCGACCGCGGCGGACAAGCGGACCCTTCACGGCGGACTGATCGCGGTGGGGGCCGCCGTCGGCGTGACGGCGGTGAGTTCGGCGATCTCCTCACTCCGGAAGAAGAAGGCGTGAGGCTGAGGCTGCGAACTGTCGCGGTGTTCGCCGCCGGCTACGTGCTCGGAACGAAGGCGGGGCGCGAACGCTATGCCCAGATGGTCGAGGGCGTACAGCGGGTGGCGCGGGAATTCCAGGAGCGCCAGGCGGCGCGGGTGGCGGAGCAGAGTGGACCGAAGCGTCCGCGTCGTACCCGAACCGGATAACGGGTTCGGCTCCGGCGTCCTGGTCGAGGCGCAGATCCGTGCCCGGCTGCTGGAGCTTCCACTGCTGCGGCTGGACGCCGAGATCGTGGTGACGCCGGCGGCGGCGGTCCGTGACCTTCTCGCCGGAGCCAGGTCGGTCGGCGACGGGCCTTCGGGGAGGGCTTCGGTCGAGCATGCTCCCGAACGCGGGTCCGCCCCCGCCCGGTCCGGTCGTACGGCCGGATCGGCGCGGTCCGGGCGTGCGACCGTCTCCCGGCGCACCGCCCGGGGGCCGGGTACTGCACTCGCGGACGCGGTGTCCCTGGTCGACCAGAGCGCGGCCAGCCTCCGCCGGACGAAGACCCCCGCCCAGTAGTCAGCGCCCGGTAGTCAGGACGTCCCCGGTCGCCGCTGCTGGGCGCGGAAGTCCCTAGGTGCCATCCCCGTCCGCCTGGCGAACAGCCGCGAGAAGTACGCCGGATCGTCGTGCCCCACCCGGCGGCCGATCTCGGCGACGGTCAGGTCCGAGTCGGCCAGCAACTCCTTGGCGCGGTTGAGCCGGATGCGCAGCAGATACTCCTTGGGCGAGCACCCGCCGTCGCGGCGGACGACCCGTCGCAGTGCGCTCATCGACAGCCCCGCCCGACCGGCGTGCTCGGCGACCGACCACGGTTCGCACGCGCTCTCGCGCAGCTTCGCCAGTACGGCGTCGTCGGCGCGGTCGCCGTTTCGGTTCTGCACGGCGAGGATCAGCGCGTGGACCGCATGTGCGGCATCCACCTCCGCCCCCGCGTGCTGGCTGTGGCAGGCGGCCAGCAGCAGGTCCATCGCCGTGCGTGCCGGGAACGGATCGGTGAGGCTGACGACGGGTTCGGAGCGGGACAGATAACCGAGGTCCTCGTACGCGTCGGCCGCCGGCCCCTCGAACAGCGTCCAGATCTCCTGCCAGCCGCGGCCGTCCGGCCCGTAGGAGTGGCGTACGCCCGGGAACAACCAGAACAGGCTGCCGGCCGTGATCGCGGCCCGGCGACCACCACCGTCTCCCCACTCCAGCCAGCCCTCGCCGTCGACCACGAGCACGGCGGCGTGTGACCGCAGCACGCGAGGAGGGCACGGATCCGGCTCCCGCTTGTGCCCGGCCCCGAGGCAGGCCAGGCCGAGCCGGCGTTGTACCGGCGTCGGCGTGAGGTAACGCGACCATCCGCGGACCTCTCCCACCACAGCGCCCTCCGTCGATCGATCCCGGTGCACGAATGTCCATGAACGTGATCGGTTTGTCCATGTTGTTGCAGGTCGTCCCAGAGGAGACTCGCACACGAGCCCGGACCCGAAAACCCAACCAACCGCGCGCTACGCCGCTGTCGGCGAACCAGGAGCGATCATGGAGCCGAGTTCGAAGCTGACCCGACGAGCGTTCCTGCGGGCGTCCGCCGCCGGCGCGGCAGGGGTCTCCCTGGCGGCGTGCCACGCGGGTGGGGAAGCCGGCGGGCCACCGACGAAGGCGGCGAAGCGCAGCACCGCCAAGGGCTCGGCCACCAAACCGTTGCCCGTTCCCGGCAAGCTGCGTGAGGCGCCGGCACTGGCCGCGCGGGTGAAGGCCGGCTCTCTGCCGCCGCTGGACAAGCGCATCCCGGCGTCGCCGTATTTCCTACCACACAAGTGGCAACGGCCGGGGAAGTACGGCGGGACCTGCTACCTCACCGCCGCCACCGCCGACGACGCGTCGATCGGCCAGTACATGTACGGCCACTCGATCGTGCGCTGGCTCAACGACGGCATGGACGTCGGTCCCGGCCTGGCGCAGAGCTGGGAGTCCAACGACGACTTCACCCGGTGGACCTTCTACTTCCGCAAGGGCCTGCGATGGTCCGACGGCGCCCCCTTCACCACCGCCGATGTCATGTACTGGTGGAACGACACGGTCCTCAACACCGAGCACCCGGAGGTCCCTCCGGAGGAGGCGGTCTCCGGCAAGGGGACGGTCGCGAAGATCACCGCACCCGACGATGTCACCTTGGTCCTGGAGTACGACAGTCCGGCCGCACTCACCCCCGACCGGCTCGCGGACACCGTCAACCGCAGTGTCGGCGCCGACTGGCTGCTGCCGTCCCACTACCTCCGGAACTTCCACCCGAAGTACAACCCGAAGATCACCGCCAAGGACTGGTACGTCCTGCACGACAACAAGGCCGACCACCTGTCCAACCCGGAGTGCCCGGTGACCACCGGCTGGCACCTGACGACCTACCGCGAGGGACGCAACGCGGTCTGGGAACGCAACCCCTACTACTGGTGTGTGGACCAGGCCGGTAACCAGCTGCCCTTCGTGGACCGGATGGTCTGGAACGCGGTGAAGGACGAGGAGGTGATGAAACTCCAGTACACGCAGGGAAAGGCCGACTTCGCCGAGGGGCAGCACACCAACATCGACCTCGCCGACGTGCAGGGGCTCAAGCAGGCCGCCGCACGCACCGGGGTGCAGGTGTGGTTCTGGGGGAGCGGCTCGGGCAGCGGCTCGATGTTCTTCTTCAACTACGACTACCCCGACGCCGCGATGCGTGAGCTCATCCGCAAGCCGGAGTTTCGGCAGGCGCTCTCCCATGCCTACAACCGTGCGGACGTACGCAAGTCGCTGTACTACAACACCGGAGAGCTGACCACCGGGACGCTCAGCCCGAAGGCGCCGGAGTTCCAGGTGAACGCGGGGAGCAAGAAGCTGTACCGCAGTTGGCGGGACTCCTACGCGAGCTACGACCCGAAGAAGGCGAAGGCGATCCTGGACCGGATCGGGGTCGTCGACGCCGACGGTGACGGGTTTCGCGAGAAGCCCGACGGCAGCAAACTCGTCGTCCGGCTGGACTACCCTGCCGACACCGCGAAGGCGAACATTCGCAAGAACGACTTCCTGCGCAGGGACTGGACAGCCATCGGGATCCGCACCGAGATCAACCCGGTCGCACCCACCTCGTGGTCGGACATCTGGAACCGCGGCGAGCTGATGAGCCACACCGCCTGGGAGATCGGCGGCGGTGGCATCATGAGCTGGCCGTCCTGGGTGATTCCCACGATCCCCGACACCTGGGCGCCGTTGCACGGGCAGGCGTACATCATGCGCAGCGGTGATCCGGCGGCACTGCGCAAGGACGCGGACGTGAGCCCGTGGAAGCGGCATCCGCCGTGGGTGCTGCCGGAGAAGGGCGGTCCGATCGAACGCCTGTGGAATCTCTACGACCAGGCCAGGCTCGAGACCGACCCGATGCGCCGCAACCGGCTGCTGTGGGACATGTGCCGGGTGCACGTGACGGACGGTCCGTTCTTCCTCGGCGTGGTCGCCGACTACCCGCAGGTGATCCTCGTCCGCAAGGAACTGCAGAACGTACCCCGCCAGGACAACCTCTTCCTGGGTGGGCAGATCAACACCTGGGACATCCCGGTACCCGCGATCTACGAGCCCGAGGCGTGGTTCTGGAGCGACCCGGACAACCACAGCTGACGGCCCGAAACGCCAACCACAGAAGGAGTGGTCCCGTGACCGCGCCGACCCAGGTCTCGACCGAGCACTGGCCGCACCTGTCCTCGCGAGGACGCGAACTCGACCCGGCACCGATCGCGCTGGGACAGCTGCGCGACTCCACCGACCACCGTGACGATCCGGCCGCTCTGCGGGAGCGGATGGCCGAGGACGGCTATCTGTTCCTGCCCGGCTTCTTCGACCCGGCCGCGGTGCAGGACGCGCGCCGGAGCATCACCGACCGGCTGCACGCGGAGGGCCTCACCGACCCGTCGTATCCGGCCGACCTCGCGGTCGCGCCGGAGGGCTCCGGGCTGGCGTTCAAACCTGATCTCGCCCATGACAACCCGGCCTTGCACCAGCTTCTGTACGGTCCACACCTGCTGGGGTTCTACGAGTCCCTGCTCGGCGGACCGGTGCGGCACTACGACTTCACCTGGATGCGGGCAGTTGCTCCGGGGCGAGGCACGGCTCCGCACGGGGACGTGGTGTTCATGGGGCGGGGCACCCACGACGTCTGCACCGCCTGGGTGCCGCTCGGCGACGCGGACTTCGAGCAGGGCGGACTGATGGTGCTGGAGGGATCGCACCGGCGGAGTGAGATCCGCGACGACTACGCCCTACGCGACGTCGACACCTACTGCACGAACGCCGACCCTGCCACCGACGACTCCACTGCCGGCACAGAACAGCCGCGCTGGACCGGAAGCCTGTCCGACGACCCGGTGGAAGTCCGCGAGCGCCTCGGTGGCCGCTGGCTGACCACGCAGTTTCGCGCCGGCGACCTGCTGACGTTCAGCATCTACCTGGTGCACGCCAGCCTGGACAACCACTCGAACCGGATCCGGCTGTCCTCGGACTCGCGGTACCAGCTCGCGTCCGAACCCGTCGACGAACGCTGGATCGGCGAGGCGCCCATCGGCCACGGCCCGCAGGCGAAGCGCGGACTGATCTGCTGACGTCTGAAGGTCTGAAGGTCTGAAGGTCTGCTGAAGGTTGCCGAGCGCGGAGCGTGGACATCGCCGGGCCCGTTGGGCAGTGTGTACGACGTGGTGTGCGTACCGCCCCACACACGACCTTCGGGGAGGCCCACGTGGGCGCGATGTTCGACCTCGGCCCGGCGACCCAGCGGCTTGCCGACCTGGTGAGCAGTGTCCGCGACGACCAACTGCAGGCGCGTACGCCGTGTGAGGGTTACACGGTCGGCGACCTGCTCGACCACATCGGCGGGCTGTCGATCGCGTTCACCGCCGCCGCGCGTAAGGCCCCGTTGGAGGGCGTGCCCGACGGTCCGCCGCAGGCCTCGGCCGACAACCTGCGGTCGGACTGGCGGGACAGCATTCCGCGCGGGCTGGCGGAGCTCGCCACCGCCTGGGCCGACCCGGCCGCCTACGAGGGCCAGGCCAACGCCGGCGGCCTCGTCCTGCCCGCGCACGTCGCCGGCATGGTGGCGCTGGAGGAGTGCGTGCTGCACGGATGGGACCTCGCCCGCGCGACCGCCCAGCCGTTCGACGTCGACGAGGAAAGCACGAAGGTGGTGTTCGAGTTCACCTCGATGGCGGCCTCCTCCGAGCAGATGTCCAACCGCGAGGGCCTGTTCGGCGCGGTGGTGGACGTCCCGGCCGACGCGCCGATCTTCGACCGCGCTCTCGGCCTCAGCGGGCGCGACCCCAACTGGTCGGCATGAGTCCGGGCACCTGCTACACCTGCGACCGCGAGGCGGAGTTCGACCGGTTGCCGCCGCGGGAGGTGATCGGCCATGACGACTTCTGGCGCGTCGTGCACAGCACCGGCAGCGGACTGCTCGGCTGGCTGGTGCTGGTGCCCCGCCGGCACGTCATGGAGATGGCCGAGCTGACCACCGAGGAGGCAGCCGGCCTGGGGATGTGGCAACTGCGATTGGCGCGGGCACTGGCGGAGGAGTTCGGAACGCCCAAGACCTACGTCGCGGAGTTCGGTGAGGCGCCCGGATTCCACCTGCACTTCCACGTCGTACCGCGTCCGGTCGACCTCGACCCTGCTCTGCGCGGCCCGAAGGTCTTCGGTCTGATCGGCCTGGACGAGGCGGACGAGGTGAGTACGCACGAACGCGACGCGCTCGCGCTGCGGCTCGCGGCCCGGCTGCGTACCCAGGCGAGTTCAGGCGTCTGAGCCGGCCGGCGCGGGTGCCGCCCGCAAGGTGACGATGCCGGCCGTACCGTCGACGGTGACGAACTCGCCGTCGCGGATTCTGGACGTGGCGTCCGGTACGCCGAGCACGGCGGGAAGGGCGTACTCGCGGGCGACGATCGCGGCATGGGACAGCGCGCCTCCGGTCTCGGTGACGACAGCTGCCGCGATCCGGAACAACGGAGTCCAGGCCGGGTCGGTGGTGAAGCAGACGAGGACCTCTCCGGGCTGTACGCGTGAGAAGTCCGAGGCGCCGCGCAGGATGTGCGCCGGCCCCGTGACAGTTCCGTTGCTGCCGGGCGTCCCGATCAGTTCCGTGGCGGTGACTCCCGAGGTGCCATCGGGCAGGCCGGGAAGCGGTGCGGTGATCGGGCGGGCCTGGAGAATCCAGATCCGCCCGTCCGCGGTCGCCCATTCCACATCCTGGGGTGCACCGAGCACGTCGGCGATCCGGTGGCCGATAGCGGCGAGCTCGGTGATGGCGGCGTCGTCCAGTACCTGCCGCCTTCGCTGGGATTCGGGGACGGGGCGGCGGATGAGGCCGGCTCCGTCACGGTCGAGCCGGGTCGACTTGTCCGGGGTGATGCGAGTGATGCGCCCGGCCGCGCCGACCTCGTAGCTGTCGGGGGTGAGCGTCCCGTCGGCCACGCTGGGTCCGAGCCCCCAGGCCGCCTCGATCCGCGTACTGCTCCGCGTCTGGTCCGGGGTGAACATCACCCCGGAGATCTCCGCGTCCACCAGCCGCTGCACCAGCACCGCCATCGGTGCGCCGCCCGGCTCCTCCGGTGGGCGGGTCCGGGTCCGGTAGCCGGCCACGCGATCGGAGGTGGCAGAACGCCGGCATGTGGCGATGGCATCCAGCACCGCACGGACGCCGCGTACGGCCAGAACGGATTCGTACTGCCCCGCGGCCGATGCCTCACCGCTGTCCTCGCCCGCGGCCGACGAACGCACCGCAACCGGGGGATCGCCCAGCTTCGCGAGCTCCTGTGCCACGCGCTCGGTCAGAAGGTCCGGCAGCGTCCATCCGCCGCAACCGTCCGGATCGGCCTGCTCCGGTGTCGTGGAGTGGGCTGCTCGGTACGCGTCGAAGGTCACGACGAAGCCTTCGGGGACGAAGAAGCCGTGCTGGAGAAGCGTCGCGAGAGTTGCCGCCTTCGCCCCGCACGTGTCCGGGGTGGCGGCTGCCAGTGACGTGATCACGGATCTCCTGTCAACGCTGTCTTTCCGGCCACCGCTGTCTCCTGCCTTCACCGAAGTATCAACGGATTGTTGACAACGTTATGTTGATTGTTCAGGATGGCGGCATGGAACGCAAGCGCGATCGGAGCCCCACCTCGACCGGCGGACATGCCGAGGTGCAACGAGAACGGGACGCCCGGCAGCGCCTGCTCGCCGCCGGAGCCGACGACCTGAAGTCACCCCCGTGGAGGCCCGCGCCCGCACCGCCGTCCGCCGTCGACCTCGTGCAGTTCGCGGTCTGGCGATCGGCCGGCCTGGATCCGGACGACCTGCTGAGCGCACTTGCGCTGATGCCCGCCGCGCGAGCCGAGATCGAGGGTGTGGAGGCGGGCCTGCTGTTCAGCGCCAGGAGCGCCGGCCTGACCTGGGCTCAGATCGCCGAGGCCATGGGGTTCCGCTCACCGCAGGCCTGTCAGCAGCACTTCGGCCGGCTCACCACCAAGCGGGGAGAGCGGCCATGACGCCACCCCCTTCGCCAGAACTCCTCGTACTCCATGGAGTACGGCTGCTCGGGTTCGCCGACACGTCCGAGGTCGCCGGGCGCTTTGCCCTCGATCCTGGGGACGCGGCACGAATGCTGGCCACGGCCGAGAAGCGAGACTGGGTGCAGCACACCGCGTTCGCCGACCTCGGCGGATGGTCACTGACCGAAGAAGGCAAGGCGGAGAACGAGAGGCAGCTCGCCGAGGAGCGCGTCCGATCCGATCCGGAAGACGTGATCGGATCGACCTACCGGGAGTTCCTGCCACTGAACGCACGGCTTCTGCGGGCCTGCACCGACTGGCAACTGGCTCCTTCCGGCGGTGCCACCCTCGCGGTCAACGAGCACACCGACCAGGACTGGGACGCGCGGATTCTGGACGAACTCGCCGCCCTGCACCGCGCGATCGTCCCACTGGTGGGTCGGCTCACCGACGTGCTCAGCAGGTTCGCCGGCTACGACGCGCGCTTCGCCGCCGCGCTCCAGCGCGCCTGGTCCGGCGAGTACGACTGGGTGGACCGCACCAACGTCGACTCCTGTCACCGGGTCTGGTTCCAGCTGCACGAGGACCTGGTCGCGACCCTGGGCATCGACCGCGGCGCCGAGCACTGACCGCGCCGGTCGGCGCGTTCAGCCGCGCGTGAGGCCGTCCGCCACCCAGTCACCACGCTCGCAGTGAACCGTCGCCGTCACCGGCTCAGCCCCCCTCAGCGCCTGCTCCGCGAGCGACGGGTCGGTCCCGCCGGAGGTGCCGGCGGTGACGTGCACCCGGATCGTCACCGCCTCCCACCGGTCCAGCGGCAGCCAGCTCCCTCGCTGCGCCTTCAGCACGGCGACGTACGGCGGGGTCAGCGCGTTGTCCCGGGCCGGCATCGGCCCCTCCACCGACTCCCAGTCACCAGTGACCGAGGACGTCCCGCTCTCCGTGCACGGGACCGGCAGATCCAGTTCCGTGACCCGTGGCGGCAGCGACCGAAGGGAACCGGACACGAACAGGCCCTCGTCGGTCATCACCGCCACCGTCGGGTCGACCCCGGACAGGGCCCGCACCTCCAGGTCCGCGCCTGCGCACCCGGCCTTTCCGGTACCCAGGAGGCGCCCGGGTCTCGGTCGGCGCAACGGCTCGCCGTGGCCCACGTAGCTCCGGCCCTGGAACTCCAGCAGCGCGGCGCACGACGCGTCACCGGTTCCTGCCCGCTCCGGCGGCCGGTCGGCGGCCAGCCAGACAGCGCTCGCGACGACGATCAACGCTGCCGCGGCGGCTGCCGGTATCGCCGCCACCCGGCGCGAGCGTCGGCGCCTCGCGCGGGCAGTGCGGTCGAGGCCGGTGAACTCGGGAGCGTGTTCGGCGGCATCCGCCAAGTCGGTGCGCAGCCGGGTCTCGAAATCGGTCATCGTGTGCTCCGGTGGTCTGAGTCCCCAGGGTCAAGCGCCCGCTTCAACTTCGGGATGGCGCGGTGCACCAGTGACCGCACGGTGGCGCGCGAGCAGCCCAGAATCTCGGCGATGTCGGGGTCGGTGCGGTCCTCGTAGTAGCGCAGTACCACGGCCGCACGTTCGCGGTCGGAAAGGCTGCGCAGTGCGGTGAACACGTCGAGCCGGTCCCCCGCCGCGGAGGTCGGGTCGGTGGTCGCAGGACCGGCGCCGCGGAGTCTCGGCAGTGCCCGCAGGTGCGTTCGGACTCGCCGGCCGCCGCTACGGTGCTCGTTGAGCACGGCTCGTCGGGCGTACGTCCGCGGATCGGCGAGGTCGTCGATCCCGCGGTCGACCAGCCGCAACAGCACCGTCTGCACGAGATCTTCCGACGCGGCGGCGTTGCCACCGGTGAGCAGGAACGCGAACCGCAGCAACGCCTGGCCCTCGGCCTGGGCGAACGCGTCCAGGGTGCTCCCGGTGCTCGGCTGCGCCTCGATGTGACTCACACCCCTCACACGTGCGGCCGGGCCGGACTGTTGCGGTCGCTGCCGACGAAGTTCCCGAACAACGAATGATGCCCCGCCGGCCGCTCCGGCTGCTTGGGAGTTCACCGGGCAGAGGCTACGGTCGGAGGTGGCCAGCACGCGATCCGATCCATACCGCGATCCGGTCCGCGATCCAGACCGCGTACGACCGAACGGCGGCCTGGCAAGGCGGCCTTGACAAGGGGTGGTCCGGTGTCGACCAAACGAGCCGAGGACGCGAAGCCGGCAACGACCGATCTGCTGCGCGCCGCGTTGGTCCTGCTCACGGCGGTGGGACAGTTCGTCGTGGGGTCGCTGGGCGGTACCGGCGCGATCGGGAAGTCCGTCGGTACGGTCGCGCGCGCCAACGACACGCCGATCCTGCCGGGTAGTGCGGCGTTCGGTATCTGGTCGCTGATCTACCTCGGCATCCTGGCGCTGGCGATCTACCAGCTGCTGCCCCGCCAGCAGGTCCGCGAACTGCACCGGCGTACGGGCTGGTGGTTGGCGGCCGCTGGGATCTTCAACGCCGGCTGGGTTTTCGTCTACAGCGCGCAGAAGGTGTATCTCGCGCAGGTCGTCATCGTCGCGTTGCTGGCCTGCCTCGCGGTCGTGCTGCACCGGCTGTCCGCCCTGCCCGCGCGGTCGTGGCAGGACCGGCTCTTCTTCTACGGGCCGGTGATGCTCTACGCGGGCTGGGTGAGTGTCGCGACCGTGGTCGGGGCGGCCTCCACCGGTGCCGCGGCCGGGCTGCCCGGCTCGGGTGCGGGCGCGCTCGCCGCGGGCTCGGTCATCCTGCTCGTCACCGCGGCGATCGCGGTGCTGATCGTGCGGGCCGCGCGGGCGGTGGTGCCGTTCGCGGCGGCGGTGGTGTGGGCACTCACCTGGATCGCGCTGGCCGACGCGGGAGTTCCCGTCACCGCCTGCGCCGTGGTCGCGGCCGTGGTCGTGGTGGTCGCGGGTGCGGTCCGGATCCGCCGGGATCGGGTCCCGGTCGCCGCCGCGTTCGGCTGATGCGTTCGGGCGGCGGCTCAGCTCGTACGGCGTTCCACCACTCCGCGGATGAACGCGGCCTGGCCGGCGTGCTGGAGGTCGTCGCTGATCACGCTGACCAGCCGTACGGCCAACGTCACCGGCGGGTCCCAGGCCTCGTCCACCACGCGCGGAAGGTAGTCGTCACCGAGACCTTCGATGTAGGCGACCGTCGCCCGGTGAACGGCGTCGTAGTACCCCGTCAGCAGGTCGGCCGAGTCGACCCGCACCTGCCCGACCTCCTTCGGGCTGTTGCCGTACCCCGTGGCGGAGGGCTCGAAGGGCAGGTCGAAGCGCTCGAACCAGCTGTCGGCGGTCCAGACCTGTTCGGTCCCCGCGGCGTCGGCGACATGGTCGTCCTGGACCCGGGTCAGGTGCCAGACCAGCCAGGCGATCGAGTTGGCCTCGCCGTCCACGCGGTAGGCCAACTGCTCCGCCGTCAGGCCCTCCACGGCCTGGTGGACCGTCTCGCGGACCCGGTCGAACGCGTCCACCAGCAGCTTCGAACTGGACATCCGGTCACTCCTCCGGTCGTCGGTCTGCGTCGTCTGAGTCTGTCGTGCTCCGTTAGCAGCTTCGCAAACCCCGGGAACGCTGGGGAACGGCGGGATGTGGCCACCTCCGACCGGACCGGGTGACGGTCCCCGATGGAACAATCGGTCGGCGGTGCACTCGCAACCGTCCACGGAGGACACGTGAACGACCAGGACCGTTACCTGTTCGACCTGCAGGGCTACCTCACGATTCCCGACGCCATTCCGGCCGATCTGCTGCAACGACTGAACGCCCGACTCGACGAGATGGCCGAGCGGGAGGCCGAGCCGGACATGCGTACGCACCGGTTCGGCGACCTGCTGGGGCGCGACGCGGCGTTCCGGACCCTGATGGACCTGCCGCCGGTGGTGGACGTGCTCGACGACGTTCTCGGCGCCGACTTCCGCCTCGACCACACCTACGCCGACATCATTCGTTCCGGGGACGGCCCGATCGGCACGGTCCTGCACGGTGGTGCGGTGCCGTTCCGCGCCTCGGAGTACTACACCGTCACCCCCGACGGCCGGATCCGCAGCGGCCTGGTCGCGGTCGGCTTCAACCTCAAGGACGTCGGGCCCGACGACGGCGGGTTCGCCTGCGTGCCGGGCAGCCACAAGAGCGCGTTCCCGTTCCCGAACGACTGGAAGCAGCTCGCCAACCAGCATCCCTGCGTACGCCGGGTCACCGGGCCGGCCGGGACGGCGGTCGTCTTCACCGAGGCGCTCGTGCACGGGACGCTGCCCTGGCGTGGTGCGGACGAGCGGCGGACGGCGTTCTACAAGTACAGCCCGGCGGCGGTGTCGTGGTCGGCGGACTACTACGACGCTGACGAGTATCCCGACCTCACCGAGCGGCAGCGCACCATGCTGGAGGCGCCGAACGCGCGGTACCGCAGCCGGCGCACCGCCAGGGCGTAGGACGCGGAGGGCGCCGGCCCATCGACCGGCGGTTCCTTCGGTTTGAGGACGAGAACTGGCCGGAATGACTTCTAGGTTGTTCCTGTGAGCGCGGCCCTCCCGCCGCGTCCGACCACAAGCTCAGTGGCTCGAAGGCTCAACCGAAGGGAAGTCGTTCCATGGACTGGAAGCTCGAACTCGTCGCGGTCCCCGTCTCCGACGTCGACAAGGCGAAGGCGTTCTACGTCGACCAGGTCGGCTTCAACGCCGACCACGACCACGAGGTCAGCGAGGAGATCCGGTTCGTCCAGCTCACCCCACCCGGCTCGGCGTGCTCGATCAGCATCGGCCGGGGCGTCACCGAGGCCGACCCCGGCTCGGTCGAGGGCCTGCAGCTGGTGGTGTCCGACATCCACGCCGCGCACGCCGAACTCAGCGGGCGCGGCGTGGACGTCAGCGAGGTGCAGGAGTTCCCCTGGGGTTCGTTCGTCTTCTTTGCCGACCCCGACGGCAACCGGTGGGCGGTACAGGCGATCCCGAACCGCGGCTAGACCCTGAGCAGCTTTCGAAGGCGCTTCCTGTTCGGGTCGATGACCCTGGCATGGCCGGTCGGGCATGCCAGGGTCATTGCCGGCCGGCGTTGGTTGTCGCCGGTCATCGGCTCGGCGGGTGCAGGACGAGCATGGTGTCCGCGCCGCGCTGGAACTCATACGGCACCTGCCGCCGCTCCACCCGTACTCCGTCCGCGGTGATCGCGTGGACCAGGTTGTCGACCAGGTCGTCGAGCCGCCCGCCGGCCTGGTCGACCACCGGGAAGACCCGCACCTGCCCGCGGGCGACCCGGCGTAGCTCCCGCAACGCGGCGAGGTGGAAGGCGCGGTCGAGCCGGTCGGCGTAGGTGAACAGGAAGTGCGAGGACAGCACCAGGTCGAACGCCTCGTCGGCGAACGGCAGATGCGGTAGCGACCCGACCCGGTAGCGCTCGGGGTGCGCGGCGATGTCGGCGGCGAACAGCCGTGCGGACTCGGTGCGGCCGCGGGTCAGTGTCTCCGGATCGCGGTGAAATCCCCATTCGTACCTGCTGGTGCGGGCGGTGACCCATGCCTTCCCGCGGGCGAGTTCGGCTCGTACCCGGGCGGTGACGTCGGCCGGGGGATCGGCGTACGCCGGGTCGACCGCGACCGCGCCGGCGCCCCTGCTCGCCGCGGTCGCGGTGAAGCTCGCGCCGCCGCCGGGGCAGTCCAGGACCGATCCCCGCAGGTCGTCCGGGCCGAGGTCGAAGAACGCGGCGTACTCCGCGAAGGACCGGGCGCTGACGAGGTACTCCCCGATGCTGTCGTTCACGGGCTCCAGCATGGCGGGGGAGCGGGCGTACCGGTATCGCCCGGACGGGTGAGTCCGGTCCGCCCGTTCGCGGGGAGTCTGATATACCGTACGGGGGTAGGGTGACAGCCGGGACGAGGGAGATCGGATGAACACCACCACCAGACTGGGCATCTTCGCCGGCGGCCTGGTGATCGCGTTCGGTGCGGCCTACGGTGCCGGACGGGTGGTCGGCCCACTCGGACCGGAGGAGGTCACGGCGCCGGCGGCGCACTCCGCGTCGACGGACCCGAAGGCGGATCCGATGGAGGGCATGTCCGGGCACGAGGGCCTGCCCGACAGCAAGGAAGCCGAGGTGCCCGGCGGACTGATGGTCAGCCAGCACGGCTACACCCTTCAGCGGGTGTCGCCGGACCCGGTGGTGGGCCGGGACGGGGAGTTCGCGTTCCGGATCGTCGACGCTCACGGCCGGCCGATCACGGCGTACGACAAGGTGCACGACAAGCGGCTGCACCTGATCGTCGTCCGGCGCGACCTGTCGTCGTTCCGGCACGTGCACCCCACCCTCGGTGTGGACGGGGTGTGGCGGATCCGGCTGCCGTTCACCGCTGCCGGCACCTATCGCGCGTTCGCCGACTTCACCCCGACCGGAGGTGAGGCGACCACGCTGGGCATCGACGTCCCGGTGGCCGGTGGGTACGAGCCGCGTGCGCTGCCGCCGGTGCGTTCCGTGGCGCGGGTCGACGGTTACGAGGTGACGTTGCGCGGCGACCCGCAGGCCGGCACGGCCGCTCTGCTGACCCTCACGGTCGAGCGCGACGGCCGCGAGGTCACCGACCTGCAGCCCTATCTCGGCGCGTACGGACACCTGGTGGCGCTGCGGGCAGGCGATCTGGCGTACCTGCACGTGCATCCCGACGGCGAACCCGGCGACGGGAAGACGACCGCGGGGCCGCGGGTGGCGTTCCACACCGAGGTGCCGAGTGCGGGGGCGTACCGCCTCTTCCTCGACTTCCGCCACGGCGGCCGCGTGCACACGGCGGAGTTCACCGTCCGGGCGCACTGAGCCGTGGGACCCGCCGGCGCAGGCCTGCCGTCCGGGCCCGGAGCACCCGCCAGGCGAGGGCGGGGCGTAACAGCCGGTCCGGTGGGTCGAGCAGATGCGTGACCCGCACGAACTGCCGCGCGACGTGGTCGTCGACCGCGCCGGCCGCCTGCACCTGGCGGGTGTAGGCGCTGGTCAGCCGGGTCGACAGTGTTCGCCGCGCCTTGAACTGCGGAAGGGCGAGGTCTGCGCCGACCCCGAGGTCCCACGGGTCGTCCACGGCACGGGAGGCGGCCTGGAAGAAGCGGCGGGTGAGGTCGGGGAGGCCCTCGGCCAGGGATTTCCGCAACGTCGACGCCTGCATCGCGGCGAGGGTCATTCCCTGGCCGTAGAGGGGGTTGAAGCTGCACAGCGCGTCCCCGGTCACCAGCAGCCCCTCCGGCGGGTCGGGCAGCTCCTGGTAGTGCCGGCGTACCGAGGACTGGTAGCGGTAGGTGGCGATCTCGCCGAGCGGCTCGGCGCGCCGGATCGCTGCCAGCACGTCCGGTGGGGACACGGTGGCGGCGAACTCGACGAAGCCGTCGTCGTCGGCCGGTGGATGGTGCCGGCCCTCGAACCCGGCGAGCGTGACGAGGTGACGCCCACCCTCGACCTCGAGCAGTGCCAGGCCACGTGGCCGGTCGGGGAGCGGCCCGATGGCGATCGCCTTCTCCCGTTCGGAGTAGTCGCGGGGAAGGCGCATGAGCCGGCTGGCGTACCCGACGTTCACGACGAACTCCTCCTCCCGCGGGCGGGGAAGGCCGAGTGCCTGCAACCACACGGGAGTGCGACCGGCCCTCCCGGTGGCGTCTACAACCAGGTCCGCCGTGAGCGTCTCCGCGGTGCTCGCGTCTCGTCCGCGTACGACCCGAACGCCGGTGATCCGGCGGCGGTCGTCGTCGATGCTCAGCCCCACCACGTCACAGCCGTCGGCGGGGCGTGAGCCCCGGCAGCGCGAGCACCCGGTCGCGTACGTGGCTTTCCAGGAACGGACGGGTGCTCTGCAGCATGGTCGCGCCGATCGGGACCTGCCGGAGCATGTGGCCGCCGGCGCAGAACCTGAAGTCGGCCAAGGGGTGGGAGACGACTGCGCCGTCGGCGACGAGTTCGCTCGTGATGCCCGGGAAGAGCTCCTCGATGATCTCGCCTCCGCGCGCGAGGAGCACGTGGGCATGCCGCCCTTGTGGCACGCCGCGGCGCGGTGCCGCGTCGCCGCGACTGGGGTCGATGGGGTCGATGGGGTCGCGGTCGAGGAGCGTCACGCGTTCGTACGCGTCGGTCAGAACCCGGGCCGCCAGCAGACCGGACATCCCGGCGCCGAGTACCAGTGCGTGCTCGCCGATCTGCTGCATCAGGACTCCTCCGTACGCTGTCACTGCGGGGTCGAGGTCTTGATCATGCGCCGATCGGCGAGGTCTGGGCGCGTCTCAGGGGCGGAGGATCCTCTGCTGCGGGTCCACCCATTCCGGGGGTAGGTACTCGGGGTGGCCGTGGGTGCCCATGCGCACGAGCCAGCCTTTGTGGTGGACGGTGACGTGGTGGTAGCGGCAGAGGAGTACGCCGTTGGCGAGGTCGGTGGGGCCGCCTGCTTCCCAGGCCGTCATGTGATGTGTGACGCAGCGGGGCTCGGGGATCTGGCAGCCGGGGAAGTGGCAGTGGCTTCCGTCGCGGATGGCCAGCGCGCGGCGCTGGTGTTCCTTGAAGAATCGTTCCGAGCGCCCGAGGTCGAGGACCTGGCCGTCGCCGCCGAGGACGACGGGGATCAGGTCGGCCTCGCAGGCGAGCCTCCGCACTGTGGCAGCAGAGATCGGCCTGCCGTCGGCGCCGAGGTAGCGAGCCGACCCGCCACCTCCGCACGTGGGGCAGCCGTCGTGTGGGTCGATGGCGTCCTTCAGCCCCACCGCGCCCCGGTCGGCGTTCGGCTCGCCGCCCGGTGTCCATGCCCGGGTCGGTGTGGGCCCGGGTTCTGCGTTGCCGGGTTCCGGTCTCGACGTTCGGTTCGTCGGGTGGTGGCCGGGTTCTCGCGGTGGTGGTATCCCGTCTGCGACCGGTCCAGCGCCGGGAGGTCGCCAGCTTCTCCCTGTCTGTTCGGTTTCCTGGTCCTGACCTGCCGCCTGCTCCGGGCGTCGGTTCACCGGCGTGGCCAGGGTTCTCGGCCGCGCTCTTGGCGTCTTGGCCTTGGGGGTTCCGTACTTGGGGTCGGTGCAGGGGCAGGTGCAGGGCCGGGGTCGGATGGGGGTGGCGGTGTCGTCGATGGTGCCCGCGCCGGTGCCCTTCAGGAGCGCCTCAATGGGGATGGTGACGGTGACCTGGGGTGGCCTGCCACCGCGGACGGGTGCGGTGGTGGCGGCTGCGAGCAGGCCGAGTGCTTCGGCGAAGGCGTCGCCGCGGCGCTGTTCGATGGGGCGGGTGTCGGGGTCGGGTCCTTTCTTGGGTTCGGCGAGGGGTTCGATGATCTTGCGGAGGAGTTCCATCTCCCACGCCGGCAAGGGTGATCGTGCACCGACTCCGACTGAGGGAAGCCGTTCGGGGAGGTAGCGCAGGGAGCGTTTCTGTTCGGCCTTGCGGTCCTTGCGTTGCCAGTTCCTCGCGCATGCGGCGGTCGTATTCTTCCGGCGCGATCCGTTTCAGCAGCCTTCCCCAGACCCGTACAGCTCGTCGGGGTTGTGGAACCGGGCCGCCGTCGATCAGGAACTCCTCGGCCTCGACGCGTTCGTCGGCGCCGACGTAGTTGGGCAGTTGTCTTGATCGCGTACGCGATGACCTGCGCCTGCCGCAACCGACACCGCACCGGCGGCCAGCGCCTGCCCGGTCAGCGGCACCTCTTTGTCCAGGTCGCGCGCCAGGCCGACGGTCTGGGAGACGCCTCGCGCTTGCTCATCCGCTGCGCGGTGCGCAGGTAGACCGTCGCGTTCGGCGCGCCGGTCGTCGTGGCGATGTCGCCGGCCTCGGCCTGACGCACCACCCGAGCTGCACGGCGTGCAGCCGGGCGATCTCCCGCCCCGCACCTCCAGCACCGGCCCGGCCTGCTCTGCCGTCATCAACAACACCGACGTGAGACAGCGCCGCGTCATTGCCGGCGGTCACCAGGCCCAGGGCGATCCATCAGCGGATGCGGCGCAGCGCCGCCTCCACTACCGGGCACATCCTGTGGTGTTCGAACTCATGACCCTCTCCTCGGCTTTGTGTGGGGAGGTTGAGGGTGATCTCGCCGAGGCAGAGGTGGATCATGGCGGTGAGGGAGTCGGGTCCTGGGTGTCCGTAGCCGCGGCGTTGGATGACGCGGATTTTGCTGTTGATGCCTTCTGCTCGTGAGTTGGACAGGCCGAGTTCGACGGCTGCGATGGTTTGTTCGAAGTATTTCTTCAGGCGGGTGGCGAGTTGGTGCATCGCGGGGATGGTGGATCGGAACGCGCGGGTGATCCACCGTTTGAGGTGGTGGCGGGCCTGTTCGGGTGGGATGCGGTAGAGGTCTCGTAGTTGTTCTTTGAGGGTCCAGGCGCGGAAGAGCTGGTAGTTGTGGCGGCGCAGGGCGTTGATGAGGGCGCGGCGTTCGTCGGTGAGGTTCTCAGCGCCTGAGCGCAGCGCTGTCTTCAGCCGCCGCCACGCCTTGGCGGGGGCGTCGACCCGTTCCACCACGGTCAGCGGCGGCCCGGACCGCTTGGCCGGGGTGGCCGGCAGGGGTGGGACGGCGGGGTTGGCCTGGCGGGCTTTGTCGAGGGCTTCGTTGGCCCACTTGATGACGTGGAACGGGTCCAGGCATACCGCTGCTTGGGGTGCTTGTTCTGCGGCGACGGGCATGTAGATCGGGGAGCCGTCCATGGTGATCGCCCTCAGCTGTTCGGCACGGTCGGGGCCCAGGGCGGTGAAGAAGTCGGTGAACGCTTTGCGGGTACGGTCCTTGGCCACCCACACCACCCGGCCGGTGTCGTGGTCACAGACGATGGTCAGGTAGTGGTGGCCGCGTTTGTAGGAGATGCGTCCACACCGATCGGGCGCAGCCCGTCCAGCCGGCCGGTGGGCAGGCGGTCGGCCACCGGCATTCGAACCGCCCGGTCCACGCCTCCCACGAACACCGCAGCAGCCGGGCCACGCTCGTCTTGTCCATGCGCTGGGCCAGCCAGCCGATCACGTCCTGGAAGTCGCGGGTGTGCCGGGCGCTCGGCCGCGCCCACGGCACGGTCTCGGTGCGGATCCCGCACCCCGGGCAGGCGATCCGGGCGATATCGGCTTCCAGCCACACCTTGGTGGACCCGAAGTCCAGGTGGCGCCAGCGGCGGCGAGACAGGTCATAACGGGCCCGGGTCGAGTACCCGCACTCACACCGGTAGCGGCGGCCCCGCCGGCGGTGAAGACCAACAACCAGGCCGTCGGTGGTGAAGTCCACCGAGCACACCGATGCCCCGGACAGACCCAGGATGCGGTTGAATACCGTGGTGACGCGCACGTGCGTTGCTCCAGACGGTTAAGGATTCGACACCCAGAACCTAAGGGCAACCACGTGCGCGTCTTCTCATACCCCGCCCAGCACCCCACAGGGCACCCCACACCCCAACCCCACCACACCAAACACCCCTCTCGGCCCGGTGAAAAACCCACACAAACCTGAGGAGAGGGACTCATGAGCGAATGCTATCGGCGACCACCGACAAGCCCGACTTGCCCACAGAGCGGGATTCCTCAACGTACGCAGGAGTGTCGTGCTGACGGCGCGCCACGGAGCAGCGTCGACGCAGGAGGCTTCGGGTCAAGCTGAGGTCAGCGTTCCCGGCCGGCGAGTAGCGTGTGCAGGTGAGGCAGCAGGATGCGGTCCGGCTCAAGCCAGTTCAGGCCGTCGAGGTCAGCGGGCCCGATCCAGCGCAGCGCCCGGTGTTCGTGCGCGACCGGTTCGGAGCCGGGATCGGTGAGCGTCGCGGCGTGGATACGCAGCACGAAGTCCTTACCGGGCAGAGGGATGTCCGGGCCGATCCGGTCGTGGACGATCACGTCGACCCCGAGCTCCTCCTGGCATTCGCGTACCAGTGCATCGGCCTCGGACTCGCCCTGCTCGACCCGGCCGCCCGGGAGTTCCCAGCGGCCGGCGACCGCCTCGGGGTAGGCGCGCTGCTGGGCAAGGAGGAGGCCGTCGCGCACGATCGCGGCGCCGACGACGACGGTCTGTCCGGACACGGCGAGCACCCTATCGACAACCGCGCGGATCTTCCCGATCTCGGTCGGCCTGCGGAAACCCTGGACACGTGACCAAATGGTCACCTATCTTGAAGGTGTGACGGAGGACGACGAGGTGTTCAAGGCGCTCGCCGACCCGACGCGGCGTTTCCTGCTCGACCTGCTCTTCGCGCGTGACGGCCGCACGCTCACCGAGCTGGAGTCGGAGCTGGACATGACGCGCTTCGGGGTGATGAAGCATCTGCGGGTCCTCGAGGCCGCGAACCTCGTCGTCACCCGCCGGTCCGGTCGGGAGAAGTTGCACTTCCTCAACCCCGTGCCCATCCGGCTGATCCACGACCGGTGGATCGACAAGTACACCGAGCGCCAGGTCGCCGCGCTCGCCGACCTCAAGGCAGAGCTCGAAAAGCCAGCAGACGAAGAACCCACAGACAAGGAAGAACGGCCATGACGGAAGCGACGACGAACGCGACGAACGCAACGACCACGCAGGTCTACCGGGTCTACATCAAGGCGACTCCGGAGGTGATCTGGGACGCGATCACCAAGCCGGAGTGGACCGAACGCTACGGCTACACCGGCCTCGTGGAGTACGACCTTCGCCCCGGCGGTGCGTACAAGGTGCGGCCCACCGCGGAGTTCCGGGCCGGCGCGGAGGCGAACGGCCATCCCGTCCCCGACGTGATCATCGACGGCGAGGTGCAGGAGGCGGACCCGCCGCGCCGGCTGGTCACGACGTTCCGGATGCTGATGGATCCATCCCTCGCCAACGAGCCGTTCACCCGGATCACCCACGAGATCAAGGAGGTCGGTGACGGCGTGTGTCGGTTGACCCTCGTCCACGAACTCGACGGCGCACCGGGCCTCGCGTCGCTGGTGGGCGGTCAGCTCGAGGACCACGGCGCCGGTGGCGGTCACGCCTGGGTGCTCAGCGAGCTGAAGACCCTGCTGGAGACCGGCAAGGCGTTCGCCAACTGACCACCTCCGGCCGACCGGAGCGCGGTGGGCGCGTGCACGACGCACGCGCCCACCGCGTCCGTTCGAAAAGCCCGGCATCCTGGGAGGAGTCAACAAGGACGGGAACGAGGGGAGCGACGTGAACGCCGGCAACGACGGTGGCGCCACGTGCGGTCGGCTCGAGAACGGAGTGGCACGTGACCGCGACCGGACGAAGTGCGGCGACGGAATCGGCAGGATCGGCGGAGTCGGCGGGAGCGACCGGAAGCGCCGGTGACGACACCGGCCCCGGCACGGACGCCGGCGAGGATCCCGCGGATCGGCGGCCTGGCTGGGTCCGCGCGCGGCCACTTGCGGCCACCAGGGCGAGCTACGCCGCGTTGTACGCAGTGGACGGTGCGATGCTGCCGTTCTTCTCGGTCTTTCTCGCGTTCGTGCACGGTCTGGACACCGCGCAGATCGGTGTCGTGCTGGCGGTGTCCAGTGCGGCCGCGGTGATCGCGCCACCGGTGCTCACCGTCGCCGCCGACCGCTACGGCCGGGCGGAGACGTTGTTCCTGCTCGTGCTGGCGATGTCGGCGATCGCCCTGTCGGTGTTCGCGTTCACCGGCGGTTACTGGTGGGTGGTGTTCGTGTACGCCGCGTTCAGCCTGGCGCGCGAACCCACCCGGCCACTTCTGGACGGAATCTTCTTCGCCTCCCAGCGGCACATCAAGGCGCTGGCGCGGGTGAGTTATCACAAGGTGCGTATCTGGGGAACCGTCGGCTACATGGTGCCCGGCGTGCTGTTGTACTTCGTGCTCACCGACCGGCAGTCGCTGTGGGTGCTGCCGCTGGTGGCCGCCGGCCTGGCGATCCTCGGGGTCGCGGTGGCGGCGATGCTGCCGACGGGGCCGCTGGCCGGCGCACCGGGCGCGCTGATCGGTGACCCGGCGCGCGAGGCGTCCGGGGAACCCGAGCAGGCTCACGAGACGGTGACGCTGACCGGCCTGGCGCGGGCCGCCGGTGCACTGTTGCGGGTGCCGAGCACCGCGGTGTTCGTGGTCGCGATGTTCTGGCTGCAGGTGGCGGTCACGGCGTACTCCACGTTCTATCCGCTGATGGTCACCGAGGTGGTCGGCCTGTCACCGCGCTGGCTCGGCCTGGTCACCAACCTCGGGGTCCTGGTCGAGATCGCCTACATGGCGGCCTTCGGCCTGCTGGTCCGCCGGCTGGGCTGGCGGTGGCTGATGGTGCTCGGCGCGGCGACCGCCGCCGTCCGGGTCGCCCTGCTCGCGGCGTTCCCCACTGTGGGTGTCGTCGTCGGTACGCAGCTCGTGCACGGCATGATCATCATCGTGTCGATGGTCGCCGGGCGGGTGATCCTGGACCGGCGTGCACCCGACGCCATCCGGCACACGACGCAGGGTCTGTACGCGATGCTCGTCCTCGGCGGTGGCCGGATCGTCGGCAGCGCGTTCGGCGGACTGGTCGCGAGCGACGACCTGTCGCGGGTGTTCTGGGCGGCCTCACTGGCCGCGCTGGTGGCCACGCTCGGGCTGGCGTGGAGTCTGCGGGGTGAACGTCCGGTCGCGGCTGACGCCTCCTCCTTGTAGGTTCCCAGGAGGGTAGCGACAACTCGACGGGCACGAGGCGAAGAGCCGAGAGGGTGGTGCGAGTGCCGCAAGGGGTGGACGTCAGACAGGGCGGAGCAGGTACGCAGGGTGGATCGAGTGGGCAGGATGGATCGAGCGAGCAGGGCGGAACCGGCAAGGTCGAGGTTATCGGCGAGGTGGACGGGCGCGGTCGGGAGATCCTGACCGACGAGGCCCTCGCGTTCGTGGCCGAGCTCCAGACCCGCTTCGGTCCGCGCCGGGAGGAGTTGCTGGCCCGCCGATCCGTTCGCCGCGCGCAGGTGGCCCGCACCGGGCGCCTGGACTTCCTGCCGGAGACCAGGCACATCCGGGACGAGCCCGCGTGGCGGGTCAACCTCGCACCGCGTGACCTCCTCGACCGGCGAGTGGAGATCACCGGACCGACCGACCCGAAGATGGCGGTCAACGCGCTCAACTCCGGCGCCCAGGCCTGGCTGGCCGACCTCGAGGACGCCAACACCCCGCACTGGCACAACGTCGTGAACGGCCAGGTCGTCCTGGCCGACGCCGTACGCCGGCGGCTCTCCTACACCTCACCGGACGGCAGGGAGTACCGCCTCGACGACGGCCGGCTGGCGACCATCGTCGTGCGGCCCCGCGGCTGGCACCTGACCGAGCGGCACGTGACCGTCGACGGCCAGCCGGTCGCCGCCGCGCTGGTCGACTTCGGGCTGTACTTCTTCCACAACGCGCACGAGCTCCTCGGCCGCGGCAGTGGTCCGTACTTCTATCTTCCCAAGCTGGAAAGCCACCTCGAGGCACGGCTGTGGGCCGAGATCTTCGCCTACGCCGAACAACGGCTGGGCATCCGGCGCGGCAAGATCCGGGCCACCGTGCTGATCGAGACGATCCCGGCGGCGGTGGAGATGGAGGAGATCCTCTACGAGCTCCGCAACTACGCTGCGGGCCTGAACGCCGGCCGCTGGGACTATCTGTTCAGCATCATCAAGTACTTCCGCGACGCCGGACCCGACTTCGTGCTGCCGGACCGCAACACGGTGACGATGACAGCGCCGTTCATGCGCGCCTACACCGACCTGCTGGTGCGGACCTGCCACAAGCGCGGGGCGTTCGCGATCGGCGGCATGGCGGCGTTCGTACCCAGCCGGCGCGACTCCGCGGCGAACGAGACGGCGTTCGAACGCGTCTATGCCGACAAGGAACGCGAGGCCAGGGACGGCTTCGACGGGTCCTGGGTGGCACACCCTGACCTGGTGCCGTTGTGCAACAAGATGTTCGACGTACGCCTCGGTGCCCACCGAAACCAGCTGTCGCAGCTGCGCGAGGACGTGCACGTCACCGCCGACGACCTGCTCGACCTCGCGTCCATGCCGGGTGGGGTCACCCTCCGCGGCCTGCGCAACAACGTCGCGGTGGCGCTGCGCTACCTGACCTCCTGGCTCGGTGGCACCGGCGCGGTGGCGATCTTCCACCTGATGGAGGACGCGGCGACCGCGGAGATCGCGCGGTCCCAGCTGTGGCAATGGATTCACAACCGCACCGAGCTCGACACCGGCGAGCAGGTCACGCCGGAGTTGGTGGGTGGCGTGGTCGCCGAGGAGTACGAGCGGCTGCGGGCCGAGGTCGGCGCGCAGGCCGACGTCGCAGACCACCTGGACGCCGCGCGGAAACTACTCGAACGCGTCGTGCTCGGCGAGGAGTTCACCGACTTCCTCACCGTTCCGGCGTATGACCTGATCGACGGTACGCCCTGAGCGGTTCGTAGGAGCCGCACAGCTCCTACGATCTGCACACCTCCACCCACGAAGGCAGGAACACCTCCATGCGCGTCGTCGTCATCGGCTCCAGCGGCCACATCGGCTCCTACCTCGTCCCCGCGCTGGCCGACGCCGGGCACGACGTGGTGGCGGTCAGCCGTGGGCAGAGCACGCCCTACCGTCGCGCCTCGGTGTGGCAGCGGGTGGAGCAGGTGGTCGCCGACCGGCACGCCGAGGATGCCGCCGGTACGTTCGGCAAGCGGATCGCCGACCTGAACGCCGACGTGGTGATCGACCTGATCTGCTTCGAGCTGTCGTCGGCCCGGCAGTTGGCCGAGGCGTTGCGCGACCGGGTCCAGCACCTGCTGCACTGCGGCACGGTCTGGGTGCACGGTCCGAGTGTCGAGGTGCCCACGACCGAGAGCACCCCGCGCCGGCCGTTCGGCGACTATGGCGTGAAGAAGGCCGAGATCGAGGCCTACCTGCTGAGCGAGGCCCGGCTCGGCCGGCTCCCCGCGACCGTGCTGCACCCCGGGCACATCGTCGGTCCTGGTTGGCGTCCGATCAACCCGGCCGGTCACCTCGACCTGGAGGTGTTCGCCGACCTGGCGGCCGGCCGGGAGGTGCTGCTGCCGAACTTCGGTCTGGAGACCCTGCACCACGTGCACGCCGACGATGTGGCGCGGTCGTTCGTCGCGGCGCTGGAACACCGCAACGCCTCCCTGGGTGAGGCCTTCCACGTCGTCTCTCCGGCCGCGCTGACGTTGCGCGGGTATGCCGAGGCGGTCGCCGGATGGTACGGCCAGGATGTCAACCTGCGCTTTGCGCCGTACGACGAGTGGAAGTCCACCGTCTCCGCCGACGCCGCCCAGGCGACCTGGGACCACATCGCGCACAGCCCGAACTGCTCGGTCGCCAAGGGCGCCGCGCTGCTGGACTGGCGGCCGCGGCACACCTCGCTGGAATCGGTGTACGAGGCGCTGTGCTGGCTCGGTGCGCGCGGCGAAGTCCCGTCACCGGAGTAGGGCACCTGGTGCCCGATCTCCTGCTCTGCAAGGGATCTCGGGAGCGGAGGATCGATTCCGGTCGATCCCGGGAATCAGTTCAGGGGTGTGCGCGGCGTCCGGGGCGCTGACTGGTGCCAGCTCTCGGCGTGCCGCGCGGCCCGGTCGCGCAGGCTCATCACGTCCGCGAGCCGGTAGCACGCCTGCTCGATCTCGGCGTACGTACGGTTGCGTTCGGCGACCATCGCCGCGAGCAGCAGCGCCGTCAGCGCGGCGGAGCCGACGAACGCCTGCATGGTGACCATCTTCGCCAGCAGCGTGTCACCGGCGAACGGCCCCGAGCCGTCCTCCGCGGCCGCGATCACCACCAGGGCCGAGACCAGGACGCAGGGCGCGGCGCCCGCCAGCTGGAACCGCCACGCCGCCCAGAACAGGAACGGGAAGACCAGGAACAACACGTCGAACGGGCTGACCGTGCCCACCGCTGCGATGGCGAACGTGCCGCCGATCAGCAACCCGGCCTCGAGCGCCCGGCGGGCGCCGACCTTCGCGGGCAACCTGAGCTTGCGCGCCACCAGCAGGACCGGTGCGACGACGACCACCCCCATGGCGTTGCTGCTCCACGAGATCAGCCAGGTGATCCACAGGTGGTGCGGTGGAAGGGCATGCGCGGCTATGAGCACGCCGGTGGTGATCGTGGCGGTCACGGTCATGGCCGCGAACGCGCCCAGGAAGACCAGGGCCAGCGCGTCACGCAGCCGGTCACAGTCGAGCCGGAACCCGGCCCGGCGCAGCAGGTGGGCGGCGCACAGCGGCGCGAGCGTGCTGCCGACCGCGATCGCCGCCGACGCCACCGGGCTCAGGCCGATGGACAGATGGACGAGCAGCGAGCCGACGGCGATTCCGGGCCAGATCCGGTCGCCGAGCAGCAGGATCGCGACCAGGGCCACACCGGCCGCCGGCCACAGCGGGGTCAGCTGGCGGCGGAGCAGTTCGTCGCGCAGCCCCAGCCAGGCGCCGACGTAATAGAGGAACGCGACGGCGAGGATGGTGAGCGCGGCGACGCAGAGCCGTCGAGCGGTAAGACCCGACACAGTGGCCAGCGTACGCGCGCCGCCTGGGTACACCACGGCCGCGGCGCGGTGCCGTACTTGCCCCGATCCGGCGCCCATGCCCGATCGGTCCTTCTTTGCAAGGGAAAAACATCGGTGGTGCATCGCTGCCAAGCAAAGGTTGACAGCAGGTCGAACGCCGGGCGGGACCGGGCCGGAGGACACCAATGGCAGCCGGGCACGCGGACGGGCCGTCTCCTCGTGGCGGCCGCACGGTCGGCCCGGAATGATCACCCGGTCGGCGGGAAAGGAGTTTGCCTGGGTAAAGAAACCGCGGAGCCGTGTGGGCGACGGTGACGCAGAATCGTCTGGGCGGTCGGCCGGCGGGGCCACGGGGTGCGGGCAGGGGACAGCATGCTTCTCAGCAGTTGTCGGGACCGGCCGTGACCAGCGTCTCCCCGCCGGCCTCCGGTCAGGTCGCGCGGCTGGTCGCCGGCCACCGGGGGCTGGACGGAATTCGCCGGGCGGTCACCGACCCGTTCGCCTACGGCGCGGCGCCGCTGTTGGCCCACTGCCTTCCGCACGGATCCCGGCTGGTGGCTCCGCGGCTGCTGCGGACCAGGTATGCCCCGGGACGTGAGCTCGCCGCGTACTACGCGTTCGCCCCGGGCCGTAACCAGTCCAGCCCGCGGCACCTCGCGCTCACCTGGTCGACCCAGCCAGCCGACCTCGCGGCGACCGCCGTACTGGAGCGGGAGGCCGAGGTCCGCGGCCTGGTGGAACCGTTCGAACGGCTGGTCGCGGCGTCGGAGGACGGCTGCCTGACGCTGGTCATCGCACCGATCGACCCGGCGTTCCCCCGGCTGGTACGCCACTACGAGTCCGGGTACGTGACGGCGACGGCGGCGAGCCTGGCGGGCGTACGGCCGGGCGCGGACCGCGAGGTGCGCGCACTGCGCTATCGCCCCGGCAGTCGGCACGTCCTGCGGGTCCGCACCAGTGCCGAGGACAGCGCCATCGTCAAGCTCTACCGCGACGACACCGGCGCCCGGACCGTCGCGGTGGCTGCGGCGATGGACGCGCTGCTCCCGGCGGCCGTGCCCGGGATCCGGCCGGCCCGGGCGCTCGGCTACGTACCGGCCGACCGGGCGGCCTGGTGGGCGGAGGAGCCAGGTGAGCCCCTGTGGCGGCGGCTGCCCGACGTGGAGGCGGGTCCGCTGCTGCGCACCGTCGGCCGGGCTCTGCGCGTACTGCACGACACCGACCCGTCGGCGTTCACCTCCTCGCTGCCGTCGGCGTACGCGCCGTCCCCGGCGCACCTCCCGGCGCATGGTGCGGACGCCGAACTCGCCGCGACCACCCGGACGGCCGAGCACATCCAGGGCCTGCTGCCCAGGGTCGGTGGCCGGCTGCGCGAGGTCGTGGCCCGGATCGGTGACGGCCTCGCCGCCCGGCCGGTGGAGCCGCCGACCCTGACCCACGGCGACCTCACCTGTGACAACCTGCTGGCCACCCGGGACCAGGTGCGGCTGATCGACCTGGACCGGACCGGGTTCGCCGAGCCCGCGCTCGACCTCGGGAAGTTCGTCGCGGACCTGTGGTGGTGGTGCGCCGAGCTCGGCCTGCCCGCCGGGCCGGCGGTGACGGCGTTCGTCGACGGGTACGGCGACTGCGACCGCAACCGGCTCGCCCGCGCGCATGGCCTGGCCGTGCTGTTCCACCTCGCGCTGGCCGCCCGACGGGTGCCGGTGCACCACCCCGAGTGGGCGCGTCAGGTCGCGCGGGCGGTACGCCAGGCAGAGGAGGCGGTGGCCGGCGGCGGGACGGGAGTGTCCGGCGGTGGGGCCATGCCGCGGGTGCCCCGCCAGCGCCGCCCGAACGCCGGTGAGTCCGGCTCCGAGGGTTCGCGATGACCGAGCGCGGGCGCGGGGGAGAGCTGCCGAGGCCGATGCCGGTGCCGGTGCCGGCCGAGCTCGACCCGGCGCTGCCGCTGCTGGCCGAGACGATGGCGGCGGCGAGCAGTACGCCGGGTTGGACGTTGCACGACGTGTGCTGGACGCCGGGCCACCGCTGCGCGCTCACCTACCGCGCACCTGCTGACGATCAGAAAGGCCAGGGAGGCCAGGGAGGCCAGGGAGGCCAGGGAGGTTCGGCCGGCGCCGGCACCTTCGTGGTGTGGGAGGTGACGCCGCTCGGCGTGGACCGCCGCGACTTCCGTGCCGACCCGTACCTGCCCGGCCTGGCCCGGGCCGCGGACCCCGGCGTGGTGAGCGACCTGCTGTCCACCCCGTTGGGTACGCACCTTGAGACCGGGCCCAGCCGGTTGCGAACCTGCGTGGTGGAGCCGGTCCGCTACCGGCCCGGCCGGCAGGCCGTCCTGCGCTACCGGCTGACCACGGAGTCCGGCGCGCCGCGGATCCTGTACGCCCGGGTGGGTGCGGCTGCCGCGGACCCGGCGGTCCAGGAGGTGACGGCGGCGCTGGCCGATCTCCCGGACCGTCCGCTGCTTCCCCCGCTGGTGGCGAGGTGGCCGGAGTACGCCGCGCTCGTGCACGAGGCGGCGCAGGGACGCCCGCTGTCCGCCGTACTCCGGGACGCAGACGTCCCCGCCCGGGTGCGGGTGCGGTCGGCGTACCGGCTGGGAACCCTGCTCGCCCGCGTACACCTGCAGACCGTGCCCGCGCCCATCCGGTCCGGCGGCGACGTCCTGCGTGACGTGGCGGCGTCGCTGCCCGCCGCGGAGCACGCCGACCCGGAGGTGGCGCGGCGGCTCGCGACCGTGCTCGACCGGCTCGGCGCCTGGGTACCCGCGAACGGTCACCTGGTCCTCACCGCCGGCGACCTTGCGCCCGGCCTCGTCCTCGCCGACCGCAACCGGCTCACGCTGCTGGACCTGCCCGGCCCGGCACACGCCCCGGCCGAGGCCGACCTGGGCAGCGTGCTCGCCCGGCTGCTGTGGCAGTGGCTCTGCCACCCCGACCAGCGGCCGGTGCTGGAGGCGGCCGGTCGCGCGTTCGTCGCGGGGTACGAGCGCCGGGCCGGCCGGATCGATCCGGAGGCGCTGCTGTGGTGGCGGAGCCTGCGGCTGGCGGCGTTCGCGCTCGGCCGCTACACCCGGCTGGACACCGCGAGCTGGAGCCAGGTGGCGGGACTGACCGACTGCCTGGACCGGCTGGTCTCGGCGCTGCCGACCCGGGTCGCCGCACCTCTGGCCGCCCATCTGCTGGACCGGCGCGCGGTCGACGAGGCGCTGCGCCCGCACCTCGCGAAGGTGGCCGCGGAGCCGGCCGCGCTGCAGGTGACGGCCGCCCGGCTGGTCCACCACGTCCCCGGGCGCCACACCGTCGTGCGCTACACCGTGCGCGGACTGCTGCCCGGAGGCGGGCCGGCCGAGGTGGTGGGCAAGCTGTTCGCCCAGCCGTTCCGCGCCGTCCTCGCCGAGACCAACCTGCGGGCGCTCACCGACGGGCCGTTCAAGACCGGGCCGCTGCGGGTGCCCGAACCTCTGCCGGCGCCGGTCGAGCGCGGCCTGGTGCTCTACCGGCACTGCTCCGGAACGCCGCTGGACCAGCTGGACGGAGACGCCGCGGTCGCAGGAGTACGCGCCGCCGCCCGCTGGCTGGCCCGGCTGCACGGCAGCGACGTCGTACTCCCGCGCCGGCTCGACCTCGCCGCCGAGACCGCCCGCTGCCGGCGGTGGGCCGGTGCGCTCGCCGACCGGGAGCCCGGCCTGCACGCCCTCGCCTGGCGGCTCGCCGACAGCTGGGCGGTCGCGGTGGAGACCGCGCTGGCCGGCTCGCCCGACGGTGACGTACCGGCGCACGTACCGAGCTCCGTGCCGATCCACCGAGACTTCCGAGCCGCGCACGTGCTGGTGGGTGAGTCGGTGACGGTGCTGGACCTGGACGACGCCCGGATGGGCGACCCGGCGTTCGACGTGGCGCAGTTCTGCGCCCACCTCGAGGCCGGCGTCGACCCGGCGCGGGCGGCCGCGCTGCGGCGGGCGTTCCTGCACGAGTACGCCGCCGCGGCCAGCCGGCCCTATGCCGGCCGCACCGCGTTGTTCGGTGCGTACGCCTGGCTTCGGATCGCCCGGAACCTCGCCCTGGGCAACGGGCCGCTGCCGCCCACCGACGGGCGGGGGCGCGTCCGCGCGGCGGCCCGGGCGCTGCAGCGCGGCCTGGCCTGCCTGGACGGCACCACCCCCTGAGTGAGATGTCGCCCTTGAGGAGCCGCCGCGGGACACACCGGCGTACGGGAACATCGGCCGCCGGCGGGTGGTTGTCGGCGCAAAAGAGCGAACCGGAGGGCACCCATGAGTGACGGCAGCGACACCAACGAGACGAAGAGCTGGAACGAACGCATCATCGAGGAGTTCCGGGCGAACGACGGGAAGGTCGGCGGGCCGTTCGAGGGTGGGACCCTGCTGCTGCTCACCACGACCGGCGCGAAGTCCGGGAAGTCCTCCATCTCGCCGCTGATGTATCTCGCCGACGGCGACCGGGTGCTGATCTTCGGGTCGTACGCCGGCGGCCCCAAGCACCCGGCGTGGTATCACAACCTGCGCGCCAACCCGCGCGCCACGGTCGAGATCGGCACCCGGACCTACGACGTGACCGCCGAGGAGGTGACCGGCGCCGAACGCGACGAGCTGTACGCGCGCCAGGTCGCGGTGGCCCCGGGCTTCGGGGAGTACCAGGAGAAGACCGACCGGACCATCCCCGTGGTGGCGCTGCGTCCGGCCGGCGCAGAGAAATTCGACCTGGACTGACCGGCTGAGGGGCGTTCCGCCCACCCCGCGGTGGAAGGACTACCCGCCCTGTCCGGCCCGCCGGAAGAACGACAGCACGAACGACGCGGTGGCCCGCACCGGCTCGCCCAGCCGGCCCAGCTCGGCCAGCCGGGCGCGCTGGTCGCCCCGGTCGAGGTGGTGCGCGTTCGGTCCCATCGCGACGACACGGCGTACGTCGTCGGGGGAAAGGGTCAGCCCGACAACGCAGGTCTCGCGTACGGCAGGTTCGAACTCCCCGGCCAGTGACGAGTCCAGCTGTTCCAGCTTGCCCTCGTGCACCTCCAGCATCGCCACCAGCGTGCGCAGCTCGGCCAGGTGCCCGGCCGTCGGCGTCACCACCGCGAGCAACCCGCCAGGGTGCAGGACCCGGGCGAACTCCGCGGGGTTGCGCGGCGCGAACACGTTCAGCACCACCGAGGCCGAACCGTCCGCCAGCGGCCAGGGCTGCCAGATGTCCCAGCCGACCGCCCCGGCGCGCTCGTGCGAACGGGCGGCGCGGCGCAGTCCGGCGACGGACGCGTCCAGGGCGAGACCGGTGGCGGCCGGGAGCCGGTCGAGGACGGCGCCGAGGTAGTAACCGGTCCCGGCGCCGGCGTCGACCACCAGCCCGCCACCCCGGTAGGCAGGCAAGTCGACAGGCGAGTCGGCAGGCAAGTCGACAGGCAAGTCGACAGGCAGCAGCGCGGCCAGGCGTTCGGCCAGGCACCGTGCCATCGGTGCGTAGTGGCCCGCGACGAGGAACTCCGCCCGGGCGGTGGCCATGTCGGCGGAGTCGGCCAGCGGCGGCCGGGACCGCGCGCTCAGCAGGTTGACGTATCCCTGGCGGGCGACGTCGAAGCTGTGCTGCTGCGCACAGCGCAGAACGCCCGGTGCGCGGGTCAGTGAACTACCGCACACCGGGCAACGCAGTGCGTCGACGACGGCCGGCGGCGGGTCTTCGCGCGCCGGCCCGCCGCCGCTCAGGGCGTTGGCCGGTCGACCCCGCCCCGCCATTCGCCGGTCTCGGTGCCCCGGGACTCGATCCATTCCTTGTACTTTGCCAGGTCGGTCTGCACCTGGCGGTCGACGAGTCCGAGCTTCTCCCCGGCCTTCTCCACCAGGCCGTCGGGCTCGATGTCGATCTGGACCATCACCTTGGTGCGGTTCTCCTGGATGCGGTGGAACGTCACCACACCGGACTGCTTGGGCGAACCCTGCTCGGTGGTCCACGCCACCCGCTCGTCCGGAATCTGCTCGGTGATGCGGGTGTCGAACTCGCGGCGGACCCCACCGATGTTGGTGACCCAGTGGTTGCGGACGTCGTCGAGCTGGGTGATCTTCTCCACACCGGACATGAAGCGGGGGAAGTCCTCGAACTGCGTCCACTGGTTGTAGGCGGTCCGAATCGGAACGTCGACCTCGATCGATTGTTCGCTGGCCATGTCAGCCTCCTCGTTACCGGCATTCGTTCAGTACTAATCTCCGGTACTCAGGGCCTGCCCCAGGATCGGCCGGACAAACCCGGCCTGCCTGGCGAACACGGTGGTCGGTTCGCCCCGTTAGGGTGCGTGCAGCAGATCAACTTCGGATCAGGTTCGGATCAAACATCGGATCAGGTTCGGATCGGGTTCGCCTCAACGTCGCCGACCGGACCCGAGGATGTCGCACGGAGCCGATGGACACGGAGCCGATGAAGCCGATGAACACGGAGCCGATGAAGGAGAGCACGGCATGAGCGAGAACGACCGGCTGATCGCTGGCCGTTACCGCCTACTGGAGCAGATCGGCAGCGGTGGCATGGGTGTCGTCTGGCGCGGCGTCGACGAGCGCCTGCACCGGCCGGTCGCGGTCAAGCGCCTGCTGCTGCCCGCCTACCTCAGCGGCACCCAGGCCGAGGAGGCGAAGCTTCGCGCGATGCGGGAGAGCCGCATCGCCGCCCGCATCCAGCACCCGCACGTCATCGCCACCTACAACGTGGTCGAGGACGACGGCCATCCCTGCCTGGTGATGGAGTACCTCCCCTCCCGGAGCCTGTCGGAGGTGCTGGAGCAGCGTGGTTCGCTGCCCGCGACCGAGGTGGCGAGCATCGGCCGGCAGGCGGCGAGCGCGCTGGCGTCGGCGCACGCGGCCGGCGTCGTCCACCGCGACATCAAGCCCGGCAACGTCCTGCTCGGTGACAACGGCGTGGTGAAGATCGCCGACTTCGGCATCGCCCGCGCGGTCGGCGACGTGACCGTGACCGCGACCGGGCTGATCTCCGGCACCCCCGCCTACCTCGCACCGGAGGTCGCCAAGGGGGAGGACGCCACGTTCGCCTCCGACGTGTTCTCCCTCGGTTCCACTCTGTACGCCGCGGTCGAGGGTGGTCCGCCGTTCGGCCGCAGCGAAAACCCGATCGCGTTGTTGCACCAGGTCGCGTCGGCGCAGATCGCGCCGCCGCGCCGGGCGCCGCGCCCGCTGGCCGACGTGCTCCAGCGCGTCCTGCGCGCCGACCCGCGTCAGCGTCCTCCGGCCAGTGCGGTCGCCCGTGAGCTGGCGGCGGTCACCGCCCGCCTGTCCGGCGCGCCGGACCGGGACGAGGACGCCAACACCACCAGGCGGTTCACCACGCCGGTCGCTCCGGTCGCTCCGGTGGCCGTGGCCGGTGGCGCCGACGCCCCCGGCGCCTCCGGGGCGGATGCGTCCGGTCCCGCTGCCGGTGCCGCGGCGGCCGCCGACACCGGGCGGGACGGCTTCTCGCCTCCCACCCCCTCGACGCCGTACCCGCCGGAGACCTCCGAGCCGTCGGCGACCGGACCGGGTGGAGCCAGTGGTGACAGCCGGCGGCGCCGGATCGGTGCGGTGGTGGCCGCGGTGGTCGCGGTCGTGCTGATCGCCGGGGTGGGGGTCGCGTACGTCCTCGACCACCGCGACGAGCCCGGCGGCACCCCCGCCGCCGGCGCCACCACCGACTCGGCGACCCCGCGCGACACTCCGACGTCGAAGTCGCCGAGCCCGACACCGACCACGAAGTCGCCGACCCCCACGCCGACCACGAAGTCGCCGAGCCCCACGCCGACGCCCACCCCCACGCGGAAGAAGCCGAGCCCGACCCCCACCAAGAAGGAGCCGAGCCGTTCCCGCGGTCAGGCCGTGGCGTCCTACTACTCCATGCTGCCGGGCGACATCTCCGGGGCCTGGTCCCGGCTGACCCCTCGATACCAGGGCAAGGCCGGTGGATACAGCGGCTATCAGGGGTTCTGGAAGCAGTTCAGAGACGTGCGCACCAGCGACGTCACCACCCGCGGCAACGTCGTCCGGGCCCGGATCACCTACATCCGCAAGAGCGGCGGGACCGAGCACGAGCGGCGCAGCTTCACGATGGTGCAGCGCGACGGCCGGTGGCTGATCGACGCGTCCTCGGTCATCTAGGCCGGGTGAGTAGGCCGGGGCGAGGACGGGGCGAGGACGGGGGAGGGCGTACTCACCCCACCGGTGCGGCCTGACCGTCCGTCCGGCATAGGTTTGGAGACCGTACGCGCGGCCAAGGATCTTCGAACGCGCCCGAACTCACCAGGAACGCGCGCCCCGACGAGGAGGACACAGATGACGACGACGCCGGACTCCGACCCCCGCCAGGAACTGCAGCAGCTCGAGGACGACCTCGCGCGACTGCGCGGAGAGCTGGACGAGGCCCGCGCGCCGGGCGGTGACCGGTTCGACGCGCCCAACGACGCCGGCGACGTGGCGGCCGAGCTCACCGCCGAGCAGGAGCAGCAGGCGATCATCGCCACGCTGGAGAAGCGCCGCGACGACCTGCGCCGCAAGCTGGGCGAGGCGTAGGCAGGCCGAGGCAGCCGCGGACAGCCCAGACCTGCACAAACCTTTTTCCATAACGGGATCTGTGCACCCGAAGGGTGTCAAGCCGCACTTGGCGCCTTGGTGTGGAGCGCCAACGGTCGCATACTGAGCGGGTGGGCGGCATACGGGCACGGCCGGCCGCGGTGGAGCACACGTCGCGGGTGGAGCCCCTTGTGCACGAGGCACTCTTCTACCGCGACCCGCCCAGCCTGAGCGCGGCCCTGCTGCCCCGGTTCGCCGATGCTTTTGCCGACGGCGAGGCGGTCGTGGTGGTGGTTCGCCGGTCCCGGGCGGAACTCCTCCAGGGGGCGCTGGGCAGTGACGCGGGCCGGGTGCGCTGGCTGGACATGGCCCGCGAGGGACGCAATCCCACCCGGCTGATTCCCAGCGTGCTGGGCCGGTTCGCCGACGAGTACCCCCACCGCCGGGTGCTGGTCGTCGGTGAGCCGATGTGGTCCGAACGCCCGCACGCCGACTACCCCGCGGTGGTCGCGCACGAGGCGCTGATCAACGTGGCGTTCGCCGGTCGCGAGCTGACCGTGATCTGTCCGTACGAGGTGAGCACGCTCGCCCCGCACGTGCTGCAGGACGCCGCGCGTACGCACCCCACGGTGGTGACCCGCGAGGACACCTGGACGAGCCTCTCCTACGGCGATCCCGTCGAAGTGGCGAGGTCCTTCCTGAGCGACCTGCCCGAACCGGAGGGCGTTCCGGAGCGATTGACGTTCGGTGCTCACGAACTCGCCCACGTGCGCGAACTCGTCTACGCACATGCGGTTCTGGCCGGCCTCGCCAGTTCCCGCCGGGACGATCTCGTCCTCGCCGTCAACGAGGTCGCCACCAACACGCAGGTGCACGCCGGTGGGCCGGGCGTCCTTCGCGTGTGGCGTGAGGCCGGCCGCCTGGTCTGCGAGGTCAGCGACCATGGCCAGGTGAGCGACCCGCTGATCGGCCGTCATCCCGCATCGCCGACGTCTCGGTCGTCGCAGCCGGCCGGAGGTCGCGGACTGCTGCTGGTGAACGAACTCTGCGACCTGGTGGAGATCGCCACCATGACCGGCACGATGTCCGGCCCGATGTCCGGCACGACCGTACGCATGCACATGAACGTCACCGGCGACTGACTGCTCCGCCCTTCGGCCCGACCGGCCACCCTCGCCCCCGGGCGAGGGCTCAGCCCTTCTTCGCCAGCAGGTCGGAGACCCGGAACGCCATCGCGAAGATCGTCAGGACGGGATTGACGCCGCCGTTGGTGACGTGCAGCGAACCGTCGGCGAGGCGGAGGTTGTCGTGCCCCCAGACGCGTCCCTGCGAGTCGGTGACCGAGGTCGCCGGGTCGCTGCCCATCCGGCAGGTGCCGGCCTGGTGCTGGCCGCCACTCGGGCCACGGCCCACCCCGCCGCTCGGCACCGTGCGCACCGCACCGCCGGCCGTGAGCCACTCCGCCGCGCGCCGCTGCAGCATCGCCGCGGTGGGCCGGTCGGTGTCGAGCACCCCGCCGGACAGCCGGGCCACCGGCAGGCCGAACACGTCGCGTACGCGCGGATCGACCGTGACCCGCGCGCGGGGGTTCGGGGTCTCCTGCAGCGGCCCCATCACCATCGTCGTGCGCTGGTAGAGCTCGCGCATGCCGCGCTTGCTCGCCGCGCCCGACCGCGGGATGATCCCGGCGCCGGTGAGCAGGTTGTAGGTCGCGAGCGGCATCGGCACGAAGTCGTTGGCCAGCATCCCGCCGCCCACCAGGCCGTCGTTGTGGTGGCGGAAGTCGTGGGTGGCGATCGTCGGGCCGGGACCGGCGCTGTTCTGCACCACGTCGTCGAAGATGCCGAGCGCCCCCGCGTACACATGCCCCTGCAGGTTGCGGCCCACCTGGTCGTGCCGGTTGCCGAGGCCGGTCGGCTCGCTCGCGGACGCGCTGTTGAGCAGCAGCCGCGCGGTCTCGATCGCACCGGCCGCGATGATCACCTGGTCGGCGGTGACCGTGCGGCGGCCTACCTCGCCGTCGGCCGGTCCGCTGCCGCCGGCGAGGGTGGCGAGCGCGACGCCGGTGACCCGGCCGTCGTCGCCGGTGACCACCCGCTCGGCGAACGTGCCGGTGAGCAGGTCGCACCGGCCGGTGGCCAGGGCGCGGGGGAGGACGGTGTTGTGGCTGCCGTTCTTGGCCTCCGCGGGGCAGCCGAAGCCGACGCACTGACCGCAGCGTACGCAGGCCGGGCGGCCTCCGTAGGGCTTGGAGTTGATCAACAGCGGTACGTGGCCGGTCGACCAGCCGAGGTCACGGGCGCCGGCGGCGAGCCTGTCCCCGGACAGGTTGCGCGGCATCGGCGGCATCGGCAGCCCTCGCCGGCGCGGGCCTGCGCCGGCGAACCCGGCCGGATCGCCGGCCACTCCGAGCTCCCACTCGGCGCGGTCGTAGTAGGGCTCCAGATCGTCGTACGACAGTGGCCAGTCGGCCAGTGAGCTGCCCTCGGGTACGCCGTAGACGGACGCCATCGTGAAGTCCTCCGGCACGAACCGCCAGGCCTGCGCGCCGTAGACCCGGGTGCCACCACCGACGGTCATCGCGTTGTTGCTCCAGCGCCCGTCGGTCGGGCCGACGACGGCCTCCTCGCCGCCGTCCGGGGCCCACACCCGTGGGTGCCCGGACGCCACCGGACCGGCACTCTGCGCGTATCCGAACAACGCGCGGTGGCTGCGCAGGTGGTCCCCGCGCAGGTCCTCGGTGCGCAGGAAGTCGCCCCGCTCGACGACGAGCACGCGGTAGCCGGCCTCGGCGAGGACACAGGCCGCCGTTCCTCCACCGGCGCCGGCCCCGACGACGACCGCGTCGTAGTGGGCCGCGACGTCCCCGAACGGCGTCAAGGGGAGGTTGACAGTGAGCGCTTCCGGTGCCGGCCACCCGGCGTCCTCGGGTGCCGCGCGGTAACCCACCATCCGCCAGGACACGGCGTCGCGGTTGCCGCCGTTGTCCGGGTCGGCGTAGAAACCCTGCACGGTAAGGGATTCCAGCAGCCGGAGGAACTCCGTCCGGTCGACACCGCTCCAGTCCGAGGTGGTCCGCCCGTCGCGCAGGGCGGCGAGCACCTCGTCCTGGCCGGTCTCGGACAGCCCGGCGAACCCCGTCGCGCCTTCGACGTCGCCACCCGTCGCGCCGACCTTCGCGTCCGCCTCCGCGTCGAGCAGGTCCAGACCGGCGGCGAGCAGGTCCGCGCCGTGGGGGAGTTCGGTCGTGAGGATCCGGGCCAGGAAGTCGCCGACGCCGGCGTCCCATCCGGACGGGAAGTCGTCGGCGGGGATCAGCCGGTCGACCGCCGCGCGCAGGCCCGGCCTGGCCAGCAGTCCGGTGAGGCTGGCATCGAAGGTGGCATCGTCGGCGGGCATGGGCGACCTCCGCGGCAGGCTCGGTGACTGGGCTCGGCGTCCGGGCCCCTTCCTCGCGACCCTTCCTGACAGGAACGGACCGAGGTCCGCCCCTGCCGAACGACCCTATTCCTTCCAACACTGTCGATGGGACTCGGTGACGGCCTCCGCTAGCGTGATCGGCGACCGGTTCCGGCGGGGGCCCGGTAGTGATTCGGCAGTGGGCCGGCAGTGGGCCGGCGAAGAGTTGGCGAAGATTCGGCGAAGGAGGCGGCCGCGTGCAGATCCGGGGATTCCGGCCGGGTGACGGGCCGGCGCTGGTGGCGGCCTGGTGCCGGAGCATGCCTCTGGATCCCATCACCGACACGAGATTTCGCGACCTGGTGTTGCTGGACGCGAACTTCGATCCGGACGGCCTGCGGATCGCGGTGGACGGCGACCACGGTGACCGGCTGGTCGGCGCGGCCTACGCGGTGCGGCGCCGGGTGGCGATGGTGGCCGGAGACCTGGAGCCGGGCACCGGCTGGCTGCCGTTCTTCTTCGTGGCACCGGACGCGCGGGGTGCGGGGGTCGGGCGGGCCGTGGTGTGCAGTGCGCTGGACTGGCTGCGTCAGCAGGGTGCCCGGGAGGTGTTCTTCTCGTCGTACACCCCCAATTACATCCTGCCGGGGTTGGACAAAGAGGCCTACCCGGAGGCGGCCGCGCTGCTGCACGACCTCGGCTTCCGGCAGCTGTCGGAGGCCGCGGCGATGGACCGCTCCCTGGTCGGCTACCGGATGCCTGCGGAGGTGCGGGCGCGCGTCGACGGCCTGACCGCACAGGGCTACCGGTTCGGTACGCCGGCCGGCGACAACCTGGTCGAGCTGGTCCGGCTGGCGGGTGAGGACTTCAACCCCGACTGGGCCCGGGCCATCCGCGGCGCCGTCGTCGCCGGGCTTCCACTGGACCGGATCGTCGGCGCGTGGGAGCCCGACGGGACGCTCGCCGGATGGGCGATGCACGCGGCGTACGAGAACGTCCTCGAACGCTTCGGGCCGTTCGGCGTACGCCCGGACCGCCGGGGCACCGGGCTCGGCCGGGTCCTGCTGCACCTGACGCTGGAACGCATGCGTGCGCAGGGCGCGCACAGTGCGTGGTTCCTGTGGACCGGCGAGCGGTCGCCGGCCGGACAGCTCTACCGGAGCACGGGATTCACCGTCACCCGGCGGTTCGGCGTGCTCCGGGCCGAGCTGACCTGAGGCCCGTAACTCAGTCGACGTCGATCCGGCCGACGACCTCCCCGCCGGCGAGGAACTGCTCGAACTCGCCCCACGGCTTGGTGCCGTCCTTGGTCTGGATGACCTCCTTGGAGTACTGCGCGAGGTAGACCCGGCGCAGCTTGTCGGTGAGGTTCGGCCCGCTGCGGTGCATCACCACGCTGGAGAACACCGCGATCGACCCGGCGGGCACCGTCACCGGCATCCCCGGGTCGTCGCCGAAGTAGCAGACCAGGTCGTTCACCCGCGGGTCCGGGATGTGCTTGACGTAGGAACGGATGCCCGAACGCGAGTACGGCCGCAGGTAGACCGAGCCGTTCTCCTCAGTCACGTCGTCCAGCGCGATCCAGCAGGTGAGGTACGGCGCGTGGTCCTCGTGCACGTAGCCGGAGTCCTGGTGCCAGGCGAAGGACGTGTCCGGGTCACCGGCCTTGATGACGTACTGCTCCCAGAACAGGTAGGCGTCCTCGCCCAGCGTGGCCTGGCAGATCTCCCGCATCAGCTCGCTGAACAGGAACTGCCGCAGCTCGGGGCGGTCGCGGTAGATCATGTGGCTGAAGTAGCGCTTGCCGCGGGCGTTGATGCCGATCCGGTCGGTGCCGGCCTTCTCCATCTCCGCGTCCAGCTTGTCCATGGAGTACTGCGCGCCGCCGCGCAGCAGCTCCAGCTGCTCTTCGCTCAGGGCGCGTTCGAGGATGAAGTAGCCGTCGTTCTCGTACTGCTCCCGCATCTGCGGGGTGACCAGGCCGGTCCTGGTCTCCTCGGTCGAGGTCATGGGTCGCTGCCTCCAGCGTTCGGCGGTGCGGGCGTCGGTGTACGCACGCTAGGCCGCGGGGCCGCCGGAGTGGAATGGCCACGATGACCGGTACATGTACGTTCTGGCGCCCGGGTCGGCCCCTGGCGCGGGTGCCCGGGTAGCGTCGCCGGCATGGACTCGGGCACCCGGATCGCCGTGTCCGCCGCTCCGGTGACCAGGCTGGGCCAGCTGGTGCTGGCCGGTGAGGTGGTCGACGACGAGCCGATGATGCCGTCGCCGCTGCGGGTGATGGAGGCGTACGTCCTGTCGGTGGTGGTCGCGGGATCCGGCCGCTACCGGCATGCCGACGGCCGGGAGGAGCCGGTCACCCCCGGCGCGCACACGCTGGTCCCGCCCGGCCGGCCGCACTGGTACGGCACCCTCGGCGGGCGGACCTGGACGGAGGTGTTCGTCGTCTTCACCGGGCCGCTGTTCGACGCCCTCGCCCGGGCGGGCGTGCTGGCGCAGGACGGTCCGCGCTATCCGCGCCCGGCCCCGTCGGCCGCCGCGTTGCGGACCATCCTGGCGTCCACGCCGCGGTCGGTGCGGGCGGCCGAGCACCAGCTGGTGGCGTTCGCGGACTGGCTGCTGGACGTGACCGGGCCGGGGGAGCCGGAGGAGTCCGCGGGGCCGAGCCCCGCGGTGGCCGCCGCCGTCGACCGGTTGGCCGACGATCTGACCGGCCGCCTGGACATGCGGTCGGTCGCCCGCGAGGTCGGTCTGCCGTACGACACGTTCCGGCGGAGGTTCACCGCTGAGGTCGGCCAGTCACCGCTGGCGTTTCGCAACGCCCGGCGACTGCAGACCGCGGCGACGCTGCTGCGGGTGACCGACATGACCACCAGGGAGGTCGCCCGAACCCTCGGCTACACCGACGAGTTCCACCTCTCCCGGAGGTTCCGCGCACACTTCGGCCTGCCGCCGAGCGACTACCGCCGGTCGTGACCGGCCGAGCCCGGCTCTGCGGCGCGGGAGGCGGCGTTCGTCAGGCGTTCTGGAGTGAGAGGGCGGCGAGTTGTCTGGCCTGCGCGACGGCACGGGTGGGTACGCCGGTGCCGTAGCTGACGCTGGCGCCCTCGTGGAGGACGAGCAGGCCGGCCGCGACCGTGCCGGGCCGGCGGATTCCGGCGGTCTTCACCAGGTCCGTGAGGTAGCCGAGCAGCCAGCGCTTCTGCTCCAGGATGACCGCGCGGCCGGGGTGGTCGGCGTCCTCGGGAAGCTCGGCGAGGGCGTTGACGAAGGCGCAGCCGCGGACGTTCTCCCGCCGGGCCCACTGCTCGAGCGCGTCGAAGGTGACCAGGACCCGCTCGACGCCGGCCTTCCGGTCCGCATCCCGGTCCGTGTCCCTGTTAGGGGCCGCCTTTGCCCCCACGTGCTGGTGGACGTAGGACGTCAGCCACTCCCGCCAGCGCTCGTCGCGGGCCTGGAGGTAGCAGGCGACGAGGGCGTCCTTGGATCCGAAGCAGTCGTAGAGCGTCTTCTTGGTCACCCCGGCGGCACGTGCCACCGCGTCGACGCCCACGGCGTGGATGCCCTGGTCGTAGAAGAGCGTCGAGGCCGCGTCCAGGATCCGCCGGCCGGCGGGGGTGAGTTCGCGCATGCCGTCGACTATACCGACCGGTGGGTTGACAGTGCCCGCACGTCGCGAGAATATCCAGGTATACCGATCTGTATACCACGGATCTCGGGGGCGGAGTTCCTACTGGAAAGAGTGATCCGGATGCGAGCAGTAGTCCTCACCGGCTTCGGTGGACCCGAGCGTCTCGAACACCGTGACGTGCCCGACCCGCTCCCCGCGGCCGGCGAAGTTCGCGTCCGGGTCGGCGCGACCGCGTTGAACAACACCGACATCTGGACCCGGGAGGGGAGGTACGGCACGTCGTCCGACCCGGACGCGACCGCGGGCTGGCGGGGCGAGGCCCTGACGTTCCCGCGGATCCAGGGTGCCGACGTAGCCGGACGGATCGACCAGGTGGGTGCCGGGGTCCCCGAGGGACGCATCGGCGAGCGCGTGCTCCTGGATCCGGTGCTGTACGAGGGAGGTGAGCGCGATCTGGTCGCCGCTGCCTACCTCGGCAGCGAACGTGACGGTGGGTTCGCGGAGTACGTCACCGTCCCGGCGTCGAACGCCCACCGGATCGACAGCCCGCTCACCGACGCGGAGCTGGCGACGTTCCCGACCGCGTACACCACCGCGTTGCGAATGCTGAAGCGTGCCCGGGTCCGCAAGGGAGACACCGTGCTCGTCACCGGAGCGTCCGGAGGGGTGGGTTCGGCGCTGGTCCAGTTGTGCGCCGTTCTCGGCGCGGACGCCATCGCGGTCGTCGGGGCCGGTAAGGAGGAACAGGTTCGCGAGCTCGGCGCCCGGGCCACCGTGCGCCGGGACTCCTCCGGCCTGGCCGACGCGGTGCGAACGGTCGTACCCGAGGTGGACGTGGTCGCCGACGTGGTGGCCGGTCCGATGTTCGGCGGCCTGCTGGACGTCCTGGCTCCACTCGGCCGTTACGTGGTGGCCGGGGCGATCGCCGGACCGGTCGTGGAGACCGACCTGCGCACGGTCTACCTGCGTCAACTGGAGCTTGTCGGCTCCTCCTTCGGCACGCACGAGGACTTCGCCGAGGTGGTGGAGTACGCCCGCGATGCGCGGCTGCGCCCGCTGCTCGCGGGAACCTACCCGCTGGCCGACCTGAGCAGAGCACAGCGGGACTTCGTGGGCAAGAGGTTCTTCGGCAAGCTCGTCGTGGAGGTCTCGTGACGGTGCTCGGACGCGTAGGGTGCGCAGAGATCAGTCCACCAAAGGAGATCCGGCTTGCCCTCTACGACCCTGCAGATTCCGACCCCCGACGGCCAGGCCGACGCTTTCGCCGCCTTCCCCGAAGGTGACGGGCGGCACCCGGGGGTGCTGCTGTACGCGGACGCCTTCGGCCTGCGGTCCGTGCTGGAGGAAATGGCCCGCGAACTCGCGGGGCACGGTTACTACGTCCTCGTCCCCAACATCTTCTACCGGCACGGCCCGGCACCGGCGATCGAGCTTCCCGGACACATCAGCGAGGAGACCCGGCCGGCCGTCATCGCCCAGCTGATGCCGTTGATCGAGGCGCACACCACCGAGCTCGTCCTGCGCGACGCCGACGCCTACCTCGAGTTCCTCACTACCCAGCCCGAGGTCGCCGCCGGGCCGGTCGCGGCGATCGGCTACTGCCTGGGCGCCGTCCTGGCGATGCGTACGGCCACGGCCCATCCCGCCCGGGTCGCCGCCGTCGCCGGGTTCCACCCCGGTCAGCTGGTCACCGACGCCCCCGACAGCCCGCACCGCAGCGTGCCCGAGCTCACCGCCCAGGTCCACCTCGGCCTCGCCGAGGGCGACATGACGCCGGAGAAGCTCAAGGAGCTCAACCAGGCCTTCGACGCCGCGGGTGTCACCTACACCACCGAGATCTATCCCGGCACCGTCCACGGCTTCACGATGTCCGACACCAGCGCGTTCGATCCCGCCGGCCGGCAGCGCCACTGGGACCGCCTGCTGCCCCTCCTCGATCGCACCCTGAACAAGGGCTGAGGCGTACCGGTCGGCGGATCGGCGACTGGTGCGTTCAGGGCTTTACGCCCGGGCCGGGTCCACCTACAACGGGAGAGAACGCAGGCGGTGCGCCTGCCGTGGGAGGGGACCCGATGAGCGAATCACCACAGGACCCGGCTCCGGGGCCGGACTCACCCGACCCGACGCAACGGTTGCGCGCGCGGCTCGGCGCCGTTCTCGACCTGGCGTCCGCCCAGCTACCGCCGTCGGCCGCACCGGACCTTCGTACGCCCACCGGCCGTACACCGACCGGCCGTACGCCGACCGGCCGTACGCCGGCCGGTCGTCCGCCGGTCGGTGTGCCGCCGGGCGAGCGGCTCCGGGAAAGCCTCGTGCCGCCGAGTTCGCCGAGTTCGCCGAGTTCGCCGAGTTCGCCGGGTGCGCCGGGTGCGCCTCCACCTGGATCGTCTCCACCTGGTGCGCCCACAGCCCCCGAGCGGGCACCCGGAGGGGACGGTGCCACCACCCCGCTGATCACTGCCGCCGTCGGCGCCTCGGTCCGGGTGCGGGCGAGTGAACCGAACGACCTCGGGGTGGCCGAGCGCACCCGGCTGGCGGGGCTGTTCAAGCGAATCGGTGCCTGGGCGCTCGGACTGAGCGCGGCGGGGATGTTCTTCGCGGCCCTCGCGACGTTCAGGTGGATCGGTGGGGACAACGTCGACGTCGGCGCCGTGGGGTGGGCCGCGGTCGGACTCGCGCTGGTCTCGCTGACCTCGCTCGTCCTGGCGTACTTCACCGTGATGGGTTTCCGGCAGATCGAGTACGAGGCGGACCTCGGCGGCGGCCAGCGCGAGGTGGCGTCCTGACCGTCACGTCCTCACACGATCGGCGGCCGCCCGAGCAACGTCATCCGCCAGACCGTGCGCCAGCGGATCGGCCGCCGGTCACCGCATGGCCGGCGCCAGCCCTCGACGAAGCCGCTCGCCCAGGCCCGTAGGCCGGCGAACGGCGGGCGGCGGGCGACCGTCACCAGGATCCACACGCTCAGGTAGATCGGGACCAACAGCCCGGGCAGATGGCGGCGCGCCAGCCAGACGCGGTTGCGGGCGTTCATCCGGTAGTAGAGCTGGTGCCGGGCGGGTGAGGTGCGCGGATGCTGGAGCAGGATGTCCGGCCGGTAGTCGATCCGCCAGCCCGCGTCCAGCGCACGCCACGCCACGTCGGTCTCCTCGTGCGCCCAGAAGAACTCCGCCGGCCAGTCGCCCACCTGCTCCGAGACGGCCATCCGGACAGCGTTGCCGCCGCCGAGGAACGTCGTCACCCGGGAGGCCCGCAGCGGGTCGTGGGCGCGCAGCCGCGGGACGTGCCGGCGTTGAGTGACGCCCTGCTCGTCGGCGATCCGGAAGCTGATGATGCCGAGGTCGGCGTCGGCGGCGAACGCGTCGCGTACCTTCTGGGCGGTCCAGCGGTCGGGCAGCAGCCCGTCGTCGTCGAGGTACATCACGACGTCGACGTCACCGTGGGCGCGCAACCGGGCCAGCGCGACGTTGCGGCCCGCGGGCAATCCGAGATTGACAGGAAGCTCGATGCCCTCGACGCCCGGTGGCAGCGCACCCAGCCGGGCACCCTGGCCGACCACCACCACCCGGTCCGGTGGGGCCGTCTGCTGGATCAGCGAGACCAGCAACGCGGAAAGCTCCGCCGGGCGGTTTCCCATGGTCACCACGACGGCCCCGAGCCTCACGCCGCCCACTGCCGACGGGCTGAGCGGGGCCTGTACCTGTCCGCTCGTCCGCACTGAAAACCCCCACGGAGCCTGACGCCGCGCCGAAAGGGCCTCCGATCGATCGGCCGCGACGAATGTGTCCTTGCAGCGGATCGTAACCAAACCGGGCTGGCTTACTGCTTATTGCTGCTATCAGTGACCAAACCGCGTTGTACGCCGGTCGGTTTCGGGGGATCGTACATGATTGTTTGCGTATTTTCCGGAATCCTGACCCTCGCACGCCCCTGTCACGGTTAGCTTGTGGGTTCATTTCGTGACCAGGTCATCGGGGGAGGTTATGGCGACATCGACGGGTGTCCACCTGGGTGCCTGGCCGGCTGGTTGGGCGCGCCGGGAAAACGCCCGGCGCCACCGCGAGCACGAGCGGGCGAGCTCGGTCTGGGCGCGCGCCGACGCCGAGCTCCGGTCCCTGGCGGCGACGGCACGTACGCCGCGTCCGGTGGCCGCCGACCAGGTGCCCTGGCTGGACCTGCGGCCGGGTGAACAGGTCTGGTGGCACTCACCGTCGGCCAGGTTCGTCCGCGCCGCGGGTCCGGTGCCCACGCTGCGACGCCCGCGGTTCCACGACTTCACCCCGGCCCAGCTCGCCGGCCCGTTCGCCGACCGGGTGCCCGCCGAGCTTCAGGTGGTGGACACCGGGCCGGTCGCGATCACCGACCGCCGGGTGGTGTTCGGCGGTGCCCGGCGACGTGACTGGGTGCTCGTCCGGCTGGCTCAGCTTGCCCACGACCCCGACCGGACCCTCACCTGGCTGTCGGCCGCCGGCACCCACGACGGCCCGGGGGCCGGGCTGGTGTTCGACGCGTACGCCGTCGCCGGTTTCCGCTTCCACCTCACCCGTGCACTGGCCGAGATCTCCGGCCGCCGCGGTGAGTTCGCCGCGCATCTGAACCGGCTGCGGGCGGCGCATCAGCGGGAGCGTCCGCTACCGCCGGCGACCGTCGGTCCGGCCGACGCACCGAACCCCGTCACGCTGCCGCTGACCTCACTCGTCCGGCTGTACGCCGGCCCGTCCGGCGCCTCCGCGGCGCACCGCGTCACCCGGTGCGTCGCGGCGGTGGCCGTCACGCTGGCTCTCGCCTCGGTGGCGTTGCCGGCGTTCGCCGCCTTCCCGCGACCGGCGACGGAGCTGTCCGGGAAGCTCACCGCGGCCGGCCTCGGTGGCGCCGACCTGGACACCGAGAACCTCGTTCCGCGCGGTGCGGACCCCGACGGCGCCGGGGACTCCGGCTCCGATGCCCAGGGCCCCGGCTCCGGCGCGACCCGACCCTCCGGCCCGTCCGCGCGGGCCTCCCGCTCCCGTCCGGCCGACGCCGCGAGCCCGCGACCGTCGGCGACGACGCCGGCCCCGCCCCGCGCACCGGCTCCCGCGGGCGGTGGGGATCAGGGCCGTGATCTCGCGCGAGGGCAGGACGACGACTCGGCGGGCCTGGCCGGCGCGGGGTCGGCCGGCTCGTCGGGCGACAAACATCCGTCCGGCACGGGCGGCGCTGCCGGCAACAGCCCGTCGTCCGGCGGCGGCGGTGCGGCGGATCGGTGCGGAGCGCCTGCCAACCCGTACGGCTATCACTTCTGCGGCAACGGCCCGCCGATCGCCAGCCCGGAGCCCGGGGTCTGCGGATACTTCCGCTGTACGACGGACTTCTGGGCCGGCACCGGCTTCCTCGTCCAGTGCCGCGACGACGCGATCAGCATGGACGGCAGCCACCCGGGCGCCTGCGCCGGCCACCGGGGAGTCCTGCGCATGCTCCGGGGTACGCCGGGGCGGTGACGCGGCCCCCTCGGCCGCGCTTCCTCCGACCTGCTTCCTTCGGCCGGCGGGTAGCTGACAGCATGGCCGGATGGCTGGGACGAGCGGCATGGACAGCGCGGGATGGGACGAGCGGTACGCCGCGGTCGACCTGGTGTGGGGCGCGGAGCCCAACCGGTGGCTGGCCGCCGAGGTCGCGGACCTGCCGCCCGGCCGGGCCCTGGACCTCGCGGCCGGTGAGGGCCGGAACGCGATCTGGCTGGCCCGGCGGGGCTGGGACGTCACCGCCGTGGACTTCTCCGGCGTCGCGGTCGAGCGAGGTCGCCGGTTGGCCGGGTCCGAGGCCGCGGACGTCGCCGGCCGGATCGCCTGGAAGGTGGCCGACGTACGGGAGGAGGTGGGCCCCGCCGGCGCGTACTCCCTGGTGTGTGTGGTCTACCTGCACTTAGTGACCGACGAGCGGCGCCGGACCGTGCGGCACGCGGCGGCCGCCGTGGCGCCCGGCGGCGTCTTGTTGGTGGTGGGGCACGACACCACGAACCTCACCGAGGGTGTGGGCGGACCCCAGGACCCACTGGTGCTGTTCACCCCCGGCGACATTCTGGCCGACCTGAACGCCGAACCGAATGCCGAAGCCGGTGGGTCCGCGGCGGACTGGGTGGTCGAGCGGGCCGAGCGGGTCCGGCGTCCGGTACGGTCCGCCGACGGTGAGACCCGGGAGGCGGTCGACGCGCTCGTCCGCCTCCGGCGGCGGCAGTGAAGATCGAGTGAGGCAGTGAAGATCGGGTGATACTGGGGGCCATGTCCAGACTGATCACCCGAACCAACCCCGAGGGCCTGCACCCGACCCCGGGCTACCACCACGTCACGGTGGTGGAGGCGGGCAGGATGGCCTATCTGGCCGGCCAGTGCCCGCTGGCCCGGAACGGCGCCGTGGTGGCGCCCGGCGACCCGAAACCCCAGGTCGAGCAGATCGTGGCCAACGCGATGACCGCACTGGCGGCGGTCGGAGCCGGCCCCGCGGACGTCGTGCGTTCGGTGATCTACGTCGTGAGCTCACAGACCGGCGAGCTGGGCTCGGTCTGGCAGTGGTTCAACGCCTCGAAGCTGGCGCCCGCGTTCACCACGGCGAGCACCCTGCTCGGGGTGGCTCAGCTGGGCTTCGCCGGTCAGCGGGTCGAACTCGACCTGACCGCCGCGCTGCCCGACTGAGCACCACCCGACCGGTAGCCGCCCGACAGGGCGCTACCTGATGACTGCTGTCCGGCTGAGCCGGACGTCACCCGCTCTTACGCCGGAACGAACGCCGGCCGGTGGTCGGAGCGAGACCTTCCTGGATCTTCTGCGACGCCTTGCCGGTCCCGTCGGCGGTCTGCTCCCGGTGCTGGTGGCGCTTGCGCTCCAGGCTCTCGCGGAACTTACGGCGTACGTCGTCCTCGGCGTCGCCGCTGGTTGCCTCGGGAGCCTCGGCGCCGTCCTGGGTGCCGGGCACCTCTTCGGCGTCCCGCGCCGGCGTGGACGCGGCTTCGGGCTTACCCCGCTGTTTGCTGGCCATGGGGCAAAGCCTCGCACGCCCGGCCCAGAACACGCGAGCGGATTGGCCGTGGCGTACCGGCAGGCGACCCACAGGCAGGGGCGGGTCACCCAGCGGTGCGCGCGGACACGGGCCGGTGACCGGGGTCGGTAGGGTCTCGGAATGGACATCAGCGCCTCGCGCGAGATCGCCGCACCGGCGCGGCGGGTCTGGGACCTGCTGGTCGACTGGGAACGCCAGGGCGAATGGATGCCCCTCACGAGGGTCCGGGTGCTGCCCGGTCCCCGCGAAGGGCTCGGCACCCGGATCGAGGCGATCACCGGGATCGGACCGGCCGGCGTGGCCGACCCGATGGAGGTCGTCGAGTGGGCGCCGCCCGGCCGCTGCGTCGTCCGGCACGACGGCAGGGTGCTGCGGGGGAGCGGGACGTTCGAGATCGAGCCCCTCTCGGTGGACCGCTGCCGCTTCACCTGGCGAGAGGACCTGATCGCGCCCGGCGGGTCGGTCGGGGAAGCCGTGTTCGCCGGGCTCGGGCGGGTGTCCACGCCGTTCTTCGGGTACGCCCTGTCGCGGCTGGCCCGGGTCGCCGAACGCTGAGCGGCCACCGAGCGCAATACCGAGCGGGCCGCGCGAACGCCGGGCAGGTGCCGAGCGTTGCGCCGGGCGAAGGCCGAACCCGGCCGCGGCCGGTACAGGTCGCCGCTGGAAGATAGACGACGCTGAACGCCGAACACCCGGGGGCTGACATGCCGCACTCGCCGACCGATCCTCCCGTACGCACCGGTTCCTCGGTCCGCTCGCCGATCGACTCCGACGACTCGACCGACCCGGCGAACCCGGCCGGCCAGGCGAACCCGGCCAACCAGGTCAAGTCCGGCGGTCCGGACGCCGAGGTCGTGGAGCTCGACGACGACCTCGACGACGACTTCGATGACGACGACCTCGACGACGATGATTTCGACGACGCGGAGCTCGAGGCGGCCGCCCGCCCGCGCGTCTGGGCGAGCGTGCCCGGCTCGGAGGGCCCGTTCCCCCGCCTCCTGCCGCTGTTGTACGTGATCGGCGGGGCGATCGGCCTGACCGCGGCGTTCGTCCTGATGGTCGAGAAGGTCGAACTGCTGATCAATCCGCAGTACGTCCCGAGCTGCAACCTCAACCCGATCATCTCCTGCGGTTCGGTGATGAAGACCGGGCAGGCGGCGGCGTTCGGGTTCCCCAACCCGCTGCTCGGGGTGGCGGGGTTCGCGGTGGTCCTCGCGGTCGGCGCCGCGTTGCTCGCGGGCGCGACCTTCCGGCGGTGGTTCTGGCTGGGGCTGCAGGCCGGAACGGTGCTCGGGGTGATCTTCGTGCACTGGCTGATGTACCAGACGCTCTACCGGATCGGCGCGGTCTGCCCGTACTGCGTCGTGGTGTGGTTCGTGACCATCCCGATATTCCTCTACACCACGCTGCACAACCTCGACCGCGGCCACCTGCCCGTCGGCAACGGCGCCGGCCGGAAGGTCGCCGGGGTGCTGACCCGCTACCACGCGACGATCCTGACCGCGTGGATCATGCTGATTCTGGTCCTGATCGGGATGCGCTTCTGGGCGTACTGGAGCACGCTGCTCTGAGCGTGGAGCCGTTGCGAGCGCCGGTACGCCTCTCGGCGTAGGCAGGAGTCGTCCGGATGGGCGATTGCCCGTGCCCGCCCGGCGAGCGACTATGAGGCATGAGCACCGAGCAGCGACCGATGAGGGCGTCGGACCGGGAGCGCGACGAGGTGGCGCGGCGGATCCAGGACGCCACCGCCGAGGGCCGGTTGACGCTGGAGGAGTCCGACGAGCGGCTCACCGGTGTGTTCGCCAGCCGATACCGCCATGAGCTGGCCGTCCTGGTCGCCGACCTGCCCGCGACGAGCCCGGCAGCGCCGGAGCGGAACGCCGTCACCGGCCAGGCCGGCGCCCACGCACGACGGTCGCCGGCGGGCCGATCCCGGTCTGTTGATCCACACCCTCATCGTGGTGCTGCTGTCGGCCGCGATGCTCGGGCAGTGGGTGGCCAGCAACCAGGGGCACGGGCATCCCTGGCCGATCTTTCCGCTGGTCTGGATCTGGGTCAGCGTCGCCATCCACGCCCGCAGGCGAAACGACCGGGCCCGCCGGTGACATCCATCCGAGAACCCACGCCGAGAACCCACGCCGAGAACCCATGAGAGCGTTCTCGGCGTGAACACCGACTGGTGAGAGAACTCTTCGAATAGCGGCTGTCGCGGCCGGTGTCCTGCGGTGCCGCAGAACGTTCCACCTGCCTTACGTTTCGTTTTTGTGGCCCGGGCAACGATCCAAGGTGGATCGCAGTCCGGGGGACTTGATGGCTACTCAAGTGCGGGGTGTGTCGCGGCCTGAGCCGGCGGTACACCGCAGTATCGGAACGCTCGTCGTTCGTTGGCTGACAACGACCGACCACAAAGTCATCGGTCAGCTGTACCTCATCACGTCTTTCGTGTTCTTCCTGATCGCCGGCGTGATGGCGATGTTCATGCGCGCGGAACTCGCCCGCCCCGGACAACAAGTCTTCCGTGGTGACGGCGGCGCGCTGCTCTACAACCAGTTCTTCACCATCCACGGCACCATCATGTTGTTGTTGTTCGCGACCCCGTTGTTCGTCGGATTCGCGAACGTCATCATGCCGCTGCAGATCGGTGCGCCGGACGTCGCGTTCCCGCGGATGAACATGCTGAGCTACTGGATGTTCCTGTTCGGCGGCCTGATCGTGATGTCGTCGTTCCTCGATCCCGACGGCGCCGCGGCATTCGGCTGGACGGCGTACACCACGCTGAGCGGACCGAAGTACTCCCCGACGTTCGGTGGCGACCTGTGGGTGATGGGGCTCTACATCGCCGGTCTGGGGACGATCCTCGGCGGGGTCAACTTCGTCACCACGATCGTGTGCATGCGAGCACCGGGGATGACGATGTTCCGGATGCCGATCTTCAGCTGGAACGTGTTCTTCACCAGCATCCTGGTGCTGATGGCCTTTCCGGTGCTCGCCGGCGCGCTGCTGATGCTGGAGGCCGACCGCAGGCTCGGGGCACACGTCTTCGATCCCCAGTCGTACGGGCCGTTGCTGTGGCAGCACCTGTTCTGGTTCTTCGGCCATCCCGAGGTCTACATCATCGCGTTGCCGTTCTTCGGGATCATCACCGAGATCATTCCGGTGTTCAGCCGCAAACCGCTGTTCGGGTACGTCGGCATGGTGGCCGCCACCACCGGTATCGCGGCGCTGTCGATGGCGGTGTGGGCGCACCACATGTTCGTCACCGGCAGCGTGGACCTGCCGTTCTTCTCCTTCATGACGTTCCTCATCGCAGTGCCGACCGGGGTCAAGTTCTTCAACTGGATCGGCACGATGTGGCGGGGATCGATGACGTTCGAGACCCCGATGCTGTGGTCGATCGGCTTCTTGGTGACGTTCCTGTTCGGCGGGCTGACCGGCGTGATCCTGGCCGCGCCGCCGATGGACTTCCAGGTCAGCGACACTTACTTCGTGGTGGCTCACTTCCACTACGTGGTGTTCGGCACCGTGGTGTTCGCGATGTTCGGCGGCTTCTACTTCTGGTGGCCGAAGATGACCGGCCGGATGCTGGACGAACGCCTGGGCAAGATCCATTTCTGGACGTTGTTCGTCGGGTTCCAGTTGACGTTCATGGTGCAGCACTGGCTCGGCGTGGAAGGAATGCCGCGGCGATACGTGAACTACCAGCCTGAGGACGGGTTCACCACCCTCAACACGGTGTCCACGATCGGCGCATTCCTGCTCGGCCTTTCCACGTTGCCGTTCATTCTCAACGTGATCGTCTCCCGCAACCACCCGAAGGTGGAGTTGGACGACCCCTGGGGCTGGGGTCGCTCACTGGAGTGGGCGACGGCGTCGCCCGCGCCGCGCCACAACTTCACCTCCATGCCCCTGATCCGGTCTGACAGTCCGGCATTTGATCTGCATCATCCCGAGATCGCGAGATTGGAGATCGAGGACAACACCCCCGCAACAACACCCTGAAATCCGAACGGGACGAAGTTCGCCGGCGTACGCGCTCTTGTCGGGGGGCGAGGCCGCAGGTGCTCGGCGTTTCGATCGGAGAATGTGATCACTTCCCCGTGCATCACACATTTTCCGATGACCTGCGAAAGAGGAGGGCCGGGATGACCGAGAATTCCACGTTGGATGTGGGTACCGGCGTAAGGCTCGTATCCGAGGAACGGGGCGAGTACGGTGCCGGGCACATTCCGGCGCCGCGCGTGGAGCCCGAAGGCGCGAGAGGCCGGGGACGGCCGTCGCTTGGTGGGCAGGGACGCTCGCCACAGGTGACGTTCCGTGCCCCGCCTGCCCTGCGGGCCATGGCCGAGGAGCAGGCCGCGCGGGACGGCAAAACAGTGTCCCAGCTCGCGCGCGAGGCGTTCGAGATGTACCTCGCCAGCAAGGGCGGCGCCGGGCTCGGCTGAGTTCGGGTCGAGTTCGGTTCATTGACGAGCAGCGCCCGGGAAACTCTCCCGGGCGCTGCTCGCTGCTGTCGGACGTCGGCCTGACGTCGGTGAACCAGCCGAGTGGATCAGAAGCCGGAGAAGAGATACGGCGCGGCGGACGGGAAGATCGTCCGCAGCGCCTGCGCGGCCTCGGCGTCGACCGCGCCGTAGCCCTGCAGCGCCAGCTCCGCCGGGTCGATGACGCCGTAGACCAGGGCGGCCAGCCCGTGCGAGGTCAGCCGGGCCGTGCCGCCGGAGCCGTTGCCGCCGGCGCTTCCGGAAGTGACCTCGAGTGTTCCGCCGCGCCCGTCCAGCGTCCAGGTGCCGGCCACGAACGGGTCGTCCACCACCTCGACCGTCGCCCTGGCCTCGCCGGCCGCGATCCCCGCCAGCCCGGGCACCGACAGCACCCGGCCCATCGGCGCGCTGTGGTTGGGGCCGCTGACTTTCGTCTCGTCGTCGTAGGCCAGGTCGACGTACCACAGGTCGGGGCGCTCGTCCGGCGGCAGCTCGAAGATGAACGAGCTGTACTGGTCGTGGTGGCGGGCCAGCCACTGCAGCAGAAGGGTCCGCCCGATCGGGCCGCGGGTGAGCAGCTGGCGGCCCTGGAGCTCGTTGCCGAAGCCGTTGGTGCGGTAGAGCAGAGCACCGACGACCTCACCCTCGTGCCGGGCGAGCACGATCCAGTGCTTGTTCTCCTTGGCCACGTCCACGGTGCCGGCCCGGGTGAAGATCGAGAAGCCGTGCTTCTCGCCGAGCAGCGTCTCCAGCAGCGCGTAGTAGTCGTCGAACACCTCGCCGATGCGGTGAACGCTCACCTCGCCCGGAACCTCGACCCGCAGCATCCGTTCCAGGCCGCGGGCGTCCAGCCGGATGCCACGCGGCTTGGGGAACCCGACGTAGCCGAAGCGTTCGTAGAACGACTGCCGGAACGGGTAGAGCGTGCTCAGCACATGCCCGCTGTCGCGCATCTCCTCGTGCATCTGGGTGAGCAGGGTGCGGACGTGGCCGCGCCGGCGGGCCTTCGGGTGGGTCGCCACCCCGCTGATGCCGACCATCGCGAACGCCGTGCCGCGGACGTTGTGCCGCATCGAGATGCCACCCACGACGGCTTCGGCCTCGTCGCCGCCGAACGCGACCAGGTTGACCCGGGAGTCGTCCTCCTCGCCGGACTCCAGCTCCGCCCGCTGGCGCTCGACCTGCTCGTCGGGCACCGGTGAGCTCGAGAAGGCGTACGCCCACAGGGGATAGGCGGTGGTGAGCAGCTCCTTGCCGCTCACCCGGCGGATCGTGGTGGCGGCGTCGGCCGCGCTGTCCGGGATCGTGTTCACAGTCGGCGACACTAACGGCCACCACCCCCAAAGGCCCAGAGGGTCGGCGCGGTGACCGCCCGGCGACATCCGTTGATCGGGGTGAGCGTCCGGCAACGACCCGATGCGTCACGGCCCGGTCACGGACCGCCGGGCCGTCACCGGGTGGTGTGGGCGCCGCCGTTCACGTGCAGGACCTGCCCGGTGATGTGCCGAGCGCCCTCCGAGGCCAGGAAGTAGGCCGTCTCGGCGATGTCGGCCGGCTGCCCGATCCGGTCGTTCACGGTGGCCGCCCGGAGTTGGTCCCGGCGCTGCGGCGTCATCCGGTCCCGGAAGAACTCGGTGGTGGCGATGTAGCCGGGTGCGATCACGTTGGCGGTGATCCCGCGCGAACCGAGGTCCGCGGCGGCGCCGAGGTTCCAGTTGGCCAGCGCCGCCTTCGCCGCGCCGTACGCCCCGGCGCCCTTCTCCGCCGCGATCGACCCGATGGAGACGACCGATCCGTGGTCGGCGATCCGGTCGGCGAGCGCGTGGGTGGTGAGCACGGCGGTCAGCACGTTGGCGGCGAAGTTCGTTCGCCACTGCTCGGCGAGGGACTCCAGGCTGTCGGGCTCGGCCAGGTCGAAGTCGGTGTTGCCCCCGGCGTTGTTGACCAGTACGTCGATGCGCCCGGGCAGTCGTTCGGCGAGCTCGCGTACCTGGGCGGGGTCGGCGCCGTCGCACCGGACGGCCTCGATCCGGCCGCTGCCGGCCCGCACGGTCTCCTTCAGCGGATCGGGCCGGCGCCCGGTCACGAGCACGGTGTCGCCGGCGGCGTCGAACCGCAGGGCGACGGCACGGCCGATACCGGTGCCGCCACCGGTGACCACGATGGTGCGGGACATGGTGGCTCCAACGTAGGTGAGTGCGATCGGGTCCCAACGTACTGAGTGGGTTGGAGGTTTGGCCGAGTGCGGCCCGGTGAACCCGCGGCGGGTGGCACCTTCGCGTACTCGTGCCAGGATCGTCGCCAGACGTCGATCACGCGACCGGCACGCGACCGGCACGCGACCGGCACGCGACCGGCACGCGACCACCCACGAGGGGGCGGCATCCATGACGACGAGCGGCGTACTCCCATGGCGCAGCGACGTCGACAGCACAGGTCGACTGGAACCCGAGCTCGTGGAGCGGTACCGCCGCGACGGCTTCGTCCGGGTGCGGGGCGTCCTCGACCGGGCCGAGGTGGACCATTTCCGCGGCGCGGCCGAACGCTTCCTGGAGGCGCACCGGACCGACAGCCTCGCGAAGGATCGGGTGTTCACCCAGCTGGTGAACGTCTGGCGGCAGGACTCGGCGATGAGCGAGCTCACGCTGCATCCGCGGCTGGCGGGGGTGGCCGAGCAGCTGGCCGGAATTCCGTTGCGCATCTGGCACGACCACATGCTGGTGAAGGAGCCGCACAACGAGGCGGCGACGGAATTCCACCAGGACCGGCCGTACTGGCCGCATGACGGTGACCGCCACTCGCTGTCGGCCTGGATCGCGCTGGTCGACGTGCCGGCCGAGCGCGGTTGCATGACCTTTCTGCCCGGCACGCAGAAGCTGACCGGGTTCCGCCCGCAGAACCTCCGCGACGAGGAGGATCTGTTCGACCTCGACCCGTCGCTTCGCTGGGTGCCGCGGGTGACCGTCCCGCTGAAGGCCGGCGACTGCACGTTCCACTGCAGCTACACCGGCCACATGGCAACGCCCAACCGCACCGACCAGGCGCGGATCGCGCACGTGGCGATTTACATGGATGCCGGGACGAAATTCTCCGGCGCGCCCCACCCGGTGACCGAGTCTCTCGGTGTGACCGCCGGTGAAGCGCTGGACGGAGAAATGTTCCCGCGTCCGGCTCGCTGACGGATTTCCCTTTGTCCGTTGGTCTTTTTTGTCCGGCGGCGGCGTAGTTTCGGTCGGGCAAAGGCTTTCTGTCATACGCCTTTTTGCCGTGCGGCCTTGTGTCGTACGCAGTTGTCCTTATGGTTGCTTTCGCGGTCGCGAGGTCGGCCCATCCCCGAATGCCGGTGACGCCAACATCCGCGTGTTTCCCGCGTCTTTTCGCCGTCCTGACCGGACTGGCCATCCTTGACCGGGCAAAGGCGTTTCGCGGCCTCCCTCGGATAGGTACCTTCCGAGCGGCAGGTGTTGTTTGTTCTCTGGCGGGGCGGCTGTCTCGCCGCGAGGAGGCGATCGCCCGTGGAGCCATCCGACGTGGAGTCGTCCGGCCCGGTGTTCACCACGGCCGGTCCGGTGGGTGCGGTCTCTTGCCCTGCTGATCGGTGTGGCAGTGGTGACCACTGCCGGTCCCGCGGTGGCCGAACCCCCCGCCCCGCCGAGCATCCCGAGCCGGCACCAGGTGGAGGTCGCGCGTGGACGGGCCTCGGACGCGGCGGCCGACGTCGGTCAGGTGCAGGCCCGGCTCGCCGAGGCCGATGCCCGGCTGCGCACACTCGACATCGCCGCCCAGACAGCGGTCGAGGCGTACGACACCGCTGTCTACGGGCGTACGAAAGCCGGCCAGGCCGCCAGCGCCGCCGCAGCTCGGGCGGACCGGGCGCGTCGCCAGGTCGAGCAACGCCGGCGTGAGGTCGCCAGCCTGGCGGTGGCCGACTACAGCCAGGACGGCCGGCTGACCGAGATCGTCGCCTACCTGGACGCCGAAGGCCCGCGCACCATGCTGGACCGCGCGTCGACCGCGTCGATGGTGTCCACGTCCGCCAACAACGCCTACCAGCGACTGCGCGCCAGCCAGGCGGTCTCCCAGGTGCTCGCGCAGGAGGCGACCGCCTCGACGGTCGTCGAACGGCGGCGTGCGACCGAAGCGGACAAGGCCAGGAAACAGGCCACGGCCGCGCTGGCCGCGCAGACCCGGGCGGTCGGCTCGATCGAGGCCGAGAAGGCCGCACTGGTCGCCCGGCTCGCCAAGCTCCAGAACGTCTCCACCGATCTGGCCACGAAACGCCAGGCGGGGCTGGCCGAGCAGGCCCGGCAGCGCGCGGAGGCCGAACGCCGGCGGGCCGAACAGGCACGCCGCGACGACAACAGCGGTGACAACGGCAAGAGCAGCGGTGGCAACAGCGGGAACGACCGCAAGGACCGCAAGGAGAAGAAGGACAAGGGCGACGGCGGCCGGAGCCACGGTGGCGGGTCCTCGCCGGGCAACGGCGGCGGGTCGTCGCGGCAGGGGGACGTCGCGGTGGCGTACGCGCTGAAGCAGCTCGGCGAGCCGTACGTCTTCGGCGCCGACGGCCCGGGTAGCTGGGACTGCTCCGGGCTGACCATGCGGGCCTGGGAGCACGCCGGCATCGCGATGCCGCACTTCGCCCGCGGACAGTACTGGCAGTCGCGAAAGATCGGGCTCGGTGACCTGCGTCCGGGCGACCTGATGTTCTGGGCCAACAACCCGCGGGACTCCAACACGATCTACCACGTGGCGATGTACATCGGGGACGGCAAGATGGTGCAGGCGCCGCGACCCGGCCGCGACGTCGAGGTGAAGTCGATGTTCTACATGGGCAGGCCCACCCAGTACGCCCGACCGCGCTGAGCCCCGGCACAATCGGCAAGCATGCCGGACCTGATCGCCTTCCTCACCGACTACGGCACGCGGGACGGCTTCGCCGCCGTCTGCCACGGGGTCGCCGCGACCCGGGCGCCGTCGGCCAGGGTGCTCGACCTCACCCACGACGTGCCGCCGCAGGACGTACGCCACGGTGCGACGGTGCTGGCGCGGGTCGCCCGGCACCTGCCGCCGGCGGTCTACGTCGCGGTCGTCGATCCCGGCGTCGGGACCGCCCGCCGGGGGTTGGCCCTGCGGGCCGGATCGAGTGTGCTGGTCGGCCCGGACAACGGCCTGTTGCCACCCGCGGCGGACGTGCTCGGCGGGGTGTCCGGGGCGTACGCGCTCACGAACCCGACGCTGTGGTTGCCGGAGGTGGAGCGGACGTTTCACGGGCGGGACGTCTTCATGCCGGTCGGGGCGTTCCTCGCCGGCGGCGGCCCTCTCGACGACGTGGGGGAGCAGGTGCCGTTGGACTCGCTGGTGCGGTTGCCCGCGCCCGCTCGGACCAGAACGGCGACCTCGCTGACCTGCGAGGTGACGTACGTCGACCACTACGGCAACGTGCAGCTGGCCGGAGACGAGGCCGACCTCGCGGTGCTGGCCGAGTGGGCGGCGCAGGGACGGGTCGACGTTTCGGCGGCTGAGCCGGCCGGGGAGGAAGCGCCGGGGCGGCCGGACGAGCCGGGCGGAGTACGCGACCGGGCACGGGTGGGACGGGCGTTCGGCGACGTACCGGCCGGTGAGCTCCTCGCCTACCTCGACTCCGACCGGCGGCTCGCCCTGGCGGTCAACGAGGGCTCCGCCGCGGCCCGGCTGAACGTGCGCGGCGGCCACCTGGTCACGGTCGCCGCACCGGCGGAAAGCTGACCAGGGCGCGCTTTTGTCGGCGGTCCGACGTCACCGCCCGGAGCCGGGGTCAGTGACCCCCGTCGTCCTTCGCGCGCTGGATCGAGGCGAGGATCTCCTCCTCGGCCTCGGCCCGGCCCACCCAGGTGGCGCCCTCGACGGACTTGCCGGGCTCGAGTTCCTTGTAGACCTCGAAGAAGTGCTGGATCTCCAGCCGGTCGAACTTCGGCAGGTCCTCGATGTCCTCCATGTGGGCCAGTCGCGGGTCCGCGGCCGGGACGCACAGCACCTTGTCGTCGCGGCCCTTCTCGTCGCGCATCCGGAACATCGCGATCGGCCGGGCGCGGATCAGGCAGCCCGGGAAGGTCGGTTCCTGGAGCAGGACGAGGGCGTCGAGCGGGTCGCCGTCCTGGCCGAGGGTGTCGTCGATGAACCCGTAGTCGGCCGGATAGCTGCGTGGGCGTGAACAGCGTCCGGTCCAACCGAATCCGACCGGTCACGTGATCCATCTCGTACTTGTTGCGCTGACCCTTGGGGATCTCGATCGTCACGTCGACGTCCACAACGCCTGCCTTTCGTCTTAGGACCTGCCCGCACAGTGTCCCGCACCTGCGGTGTTGGCGGGGGCAGGGCGTTCGGCGAGCGGTGCGAGACACCCGGTCGGTGCGGATCGGCCCTCGGGGTGGGCAGGAGAAGGCCGGATCGGGGGAGGTCGCGGCAGGTCGGTCGGGTCCGGCACGTAAGGTCACCCGGCAGGTCGGGGTATCTGGACGATGGGCTTTCGGGGGTCGGCCGTCTCGGTGCTGTCGCACGGTTTCCGTGCCGCACCGGGGAGTCACCCACCCGCCGCGGCGGATCGGGGAGGAACGACACGTGTCGGATCGACGAGACGACAGGCGTGGCCGCAGTGACGAGTCCGGCGGGTCCGGCGCGAGGGACGGCCGCGAGGGACCGGCCGCGAAGGGACCGGCCGCGAAGGGACCGGCCGGGAAAGTGCCGGGCGTGACCCGAGCCCTGGCTGGTGGGCGGACGAGCGGAGGCGGCGGCAGGACGAACGCGCCCAGGACGCCCAGAGCGACCGGCCTCGAGACGTCGAACCCACGCCGGAGGCTGCCGGCAGGTCCCTCATCGAGACCGGAATCCCCGGACCTCGCCGGCGCCTGAGCGCGGCGGGCGTGGCGATCCTGGTGGTCTGCGCCCTGGTCGTCGCCGGGGTCACCGTGGTCGCGACCGGTGCGGTACGCCTGGGCGGATCCGTGGCCGGCGGCGCGCAGTCGCCCGGCCCGGGCCATACGTCCTCCACACCGTCGGCGTCGCCGACACCCACCCGAGCCGCCGCGCGGGCCGTCCTCCCGCCGCCCGCCGAGGTACTGCCGACCGCCGCCGGCCTGGCGGCGTCGCTGAAGGCCGCGCTCGGCGTACCCGAACTCGCCAAGCAGCCCACCTCGGTCGCCATCCGCGACGTCACCTCGGGCCGCCTGCTCTACGGGAAGGACCCCTCGACCGGTTTCATCCCGGCGTCCACCACGAAGCTGCTCACCAGTACCGCCGCACTCGGCCTGCTCGGTCCGGACCACCGGTTCACCACGAAGGTCGTCCGCGGCGCCAAGCCGGGCCAGATCGTCCTGGTCGGCGGTGGTGACCCGTCCCTCGCGACCGCCGCCGCGAGGAGCCGGATCGTCGATCCCGCGCACAGCTTCCGCGGTGCCCCGACCGTGGACGGCCTTGCCGACCGGACCGCGAAGGCGCTGAGGGCCGCGGGCACCACCTCGGTGGCCGTGACCGTCGACGACTCGTTGTTCTCCGGACAGATCAATCCCAAGTGGGAGGCGCAGTACGTCCCGACCGGCGTGGTGGCCCGGGTCTCCGCACTGTGGGTGGACGAGAACAAACTGTCCTGGCCTTCCCAGCTGCCGCGGGCGAAGGACCCGGCGGTGGCGGCCGGAGACGCGTTCGTGGCCGCGCTGAGCAAGAACGGCATCACCGTCACCGGCGAGCCGACCCACGGCCGCGCGCCGGCGAAGGCCGCCACCGTCGCGTCGGTCCAGTCCCCGCCGCTGGCCGACCTCATCGAGCACGTGCTGCTGGTCAGCGACAACGACGGCGCGGAGATCCTCGCCCGGCAGGTGGCGGTGGCCTCGGGGAAGCCGGCGACCTTCGCCGGCGCGGCCGCGGCGGTCAAGGCCGAACTCACCAAGCTCGGCGTCGCCGGGGCCGACACGATTCAGCTGTACGACGGAAGCGGGCTGTCCCGGCACAACCGGATCAGTGCCGACGTGCTCAGCAAGGTTCTCGTGGTGGCGTCCCGGTCCCAGAACCCGAAGTTGCGCCCGTTGCTCACCAGCCTGCCGATCGCCGGCTTCACCGGCAGCCTCGCCCGGCGCTTCGGCGGGTCGGACGGTGTCGGCCTGGTCCGGGCCAAGACCGGCACGCTGAGCGGTGTGTCCTCGCTGGCGGGCCTCGCTACTACCAGGGACGGCGCCACACTGGCCTTCGCCGTGATGTCGGACAAGGCCACCAAATACGACCCCCACGGGGCGATCGACGACCTCGTGGCCAAGCTCGCCACCTGCGGTTGCCGCTGACCGGTGCAGTGCGGAACGGTCCGGGCAACCCGCAAGGAGCTGCCCTGGTCCCGCCCGGAGGTTTCGCATCGCTCGCTGGAGCGTCGGCGGGAGCGCGTACGGTGGGGGAATGAGTCAAACCGAGGCAGCTGACGGCATCGACTCCATGGTCGACTGGGACCTCGCTCTCACGACCGCGCGCCGTCTTCTCCGACCCGGACCCGACGTCAGCGTCGACCAGGCGCGACAGGTGGTCGCCGACCTTCGCGAGTTCGCCCAGCAGGCCGAGGGACACGTTCGCGCCTACACCGGGCTGCAGGCCACCGGCGCCCGGGCTCCGGTCGTCGTGGTCGACCGCGCCGGCTGGACCCAGGCCAACGTCGACGCGTTCCGCCAGATCCTCGAGCCGCTGGCCGAGAAGCTCGCCGAGCGTCGCGGGGCCGACTCGCCGATGGGCGCCCTCGGTTCACGGGTGACCGGCGTGGAGACCGGCGCCCTGCTTGCATTCCTGTCCAGCAAGGTGCTCGGCCAGTTCGACCCGTTCTGGTCCGACGACATCCCGGCGACGGTGCCCGAGCCACGGCACAGCGCGGAGCAGTCTGCCGGCGGCGGCACGTTCGTCGAGCCGGCGGCCGGCGGCGGCCCCGACGGCCACTCGACCGACCTGGCGACGGCGCCGCCGGTGGGCCGGTTGCTGCTGGTCGCCCCCAACGTCGCCCACATCGAACGCGAGCTGGAGGTCGACCCGCGCGACTTCCGCCTGTGGGTGTGTCTGCACGAGGAGACCCACCGCGTGCAGTTCACCGCCGTCCCGTGGCTGCGCGACCACCTGCGTGGTCAGATCAGGTCGTTCCTGGAGCAGACCGACCTCGACCCGAGCGCGGTGTTCGGCCAGCTGCGGCAGGGTCTTGAGCAGGTCGGCCGGATGGCCCGTGGCGGCGGCGACCAGAGCGTGTCGTTCCTCGATCTGGTGCAGACTCCCGAGCAGCGGGAGGTCCTCGACAGGGTCACGGCGGTGATGTCCCTGCTGGAGGGCCACGCCGACGTCGTGATGGACGGCGTCGGTCCGGAGGTCATCCCCTCCGTGGCCACGATCCGCGACCGCTTCCAGCAGCGCAGAGGCGGCGGCAACTGGATCGACCAGCTGCTCAAGCGCCTGCTCGGCCTGGACGCGAAGCTGCGGCAGTACCGCGACGGCGCCGCGTTCGTGCGCACCGTCGTCAGCCGGGTCGGCCAGGACGGCTTCAACCAGGTGTGGTCCGGTCCGGACTCGCTGCCGACCAAGGCCGAGATCACCGACCCTGACGCGTGGGTACGCCGGGTGCACGGCTTCCCCAACTGACCCCGCACCGAATCCCGAGCCGAAGCAGATCCATGGGGCCGCACCCCGCCGTCGCGTCGGTCCGGCTGGCGGTCCGCCGGGCACTCGCAGACCTCCCACCAGGGGCGCGGGTGCTGGTGGCCTGCTCCGGCGGGGCGGACTCCACAGCCCTGGCCGCGGCCACCGCGTTCGAGGCCGCCCGGGGGGACTGGGTGAGCGGCGCGGTGACAGTCGACCACGGGCTGCAGGCCGGGTCGCCCGAGCGCGCCGCCGCGGTCGAGGCGTTCCTCCTCGGCATTGGTTTGTCGCCGGTGGAGACCGTGACCGTACGCGTCGAGGGGGCCGGCGGGCCGGAGGCAGCTGCCCGGCGGGCCCGCTACCGCGCGCTGGAGGAGACGGCTGACACATATGACGCGGCCGCCGTACTGCTCGGGCACACCCTCGACGACCAGGCCGAGACCGTGCTGCTCGGTCTGGCTCGCGGATCCGGTACGCGCTCGCTGGCGGGGATGTCTCCTGGTGGCGAAGGGGCCCTGAGGGGTGGCAGCCGCTACCGCCGTCCACTGCTCGGCCTGACCCGCGCCACCACCGAGGCGGCCTGTACGGCCGAGGGGCTGCACTTCTGGTCCGACCCGCACAACGCGGACCCGGCGTACACCCGCTCCCGGGTCCGCCACCGGGTGCTGCCGGTGCTCGAACGCGAGCTCGGCCCCGGCGTCGGCGCCGCCCTGGCCCGCACCGGTGACCTGCTCCGCGACGACGCCGACGCGCTGGACGAGTGGGCCGGCGAGGCGTACGCCAAGTGCCGTGTTCCCTGGCCGGCCGGCGCCGGCGGCGCCGAGAGTGCCGAGAGCGCCGAGAGTGCCGGCGGCCCGGTCGCGCTCGAGGTGGCGGTGCTCGCCGGGCTGCCGGCGGCGATCCGGCGCCGGGTGCTGCGGCGCGCGTCCCTGGCCGCCGGTTGTCCCGGCACCGACCTCACCGCGGGCCACCTCGCCGCGCTCGACGCCCTGGTCACCGACTGGCACGGCCAGGCGTGGGTGGAGGTGCCCGGCGACATCCGGGTCACCCGGCGTGACGGAGAGATTCGGCTGCGACGGGAGCGGTGACGCCGCGCGGGGTGCGGGTCTGCGCGCCCGGGCAGGTGTGACACGCTGACGCCAGATGCCCGGTTCGAGATGCGGAGCTGCGCGGTGGACCCCGAGCACATCAGTCAGGACCTGAAGGCCGTCCTCCTCACCGAGGAGGAGATCCAGAACAAGATCCTCGAACTCGCTGCGGCGGTCGAGCGCGACTATGCCGACCGGGAGCTCCTGCTCGTCGGCGTCCTCAAGGGCGCGGTCATGGTGATGGCCGACTTCGCCCGTGCGCTGACCCGGCACGCGGAGATGGACTGGGTGGCGTACTCCTCCTACGGCTCGGGCACGCGCTCCTCGGGTGTGGTGCGAATCCTCAAGGACCTCGACACCGACATCACCGGGCGCAACGTGCTCATCGTCGAGGACATCATCGACACCGGGCTCACGCTGTCGTGGCTGGTGGCCAACCTGCGGTCCCGCGGTGCAGCGTCGGTGGAGATCTGTACCCTTCTGCGCAAGCCGGAGGCGGCCAAGATGGCGGTGTCGGTGAAGTATGTCGGTTTCGACATCCCCGACGAGTTCGTCGTCGGCTACGGCCTGGACCACGCCGAGCGTTACCGCAACCTGCGTTGCGTGGGTACGCTCGCGCCGCACGTGTACTCCGACTGAGCAGTCGATCGGGTGGGGATCGGGTAGGAGAGGCGCCGAAGGGGGTTCGACCGGGAGCAGCCGCCACGACCGCACGAGGTCGGCGCGTCGCCCGACGTGCCGGTTCGGGGGTTTCGCCCAGATCCGCACCACTAACGGGTGCAGCTGGGAACACTCGACCTGACCTGCGACGTTGCGTCTGTTGAGAAAGACGGGCCAGAGTACGCCGTGGTGTGTCGGCCAACCGGCCGGTGTACCGTCGTACTTTCCTCACGTCGTGGGGCAAGAGCGGTGCGATCACCGTTCGAGGGACGGTCGTTCCGAAGCACCGCAGCGCCCACTGGCGATGCGGAACGATGAGCAGGAGGGACGGGGCCTAAAGCCCCGGGAGTATGGACGTCAAGCGATTCTTCCGCGGGCCGATCTTCTGGATCGCCGTCCTCATCATCGCGATCCTGTTCGTCGGTGAGATCGCCTCGCGGTCGGGCGGTTTCCAGGCCGAGGACACCTACAAGGTCGTCGACCAGATCCGGTCCAACCGCGTCGCCTCCGCCGTCATCGTGGGCGGCACCGACCAGGAGATCCGGATCACCACCAAGGACGGCAAGAAGTTGCGTGCCGCCTGGGTGAACGGCCAGGACCTCGAGCTGCAGAAGCTGCTCCAGCAGAAGGCCGACCAAAAGCAGCTGCCCGACGGTTACAACGTCGAGATCGCCCAACCCAGCCTGTTCGGTTCACTGCTGTCGACCCTGCTGCCGTTCGTACTCATCGCCTTGCTGTTCCTCTTCCTGATGAACCAGTTCCAGGGCGGCGGCAGCCGGGTGATGAACTTCGGCAAGTCCAAGGCCAAGTTGATCAGCAAGGACACCCCGAAGTCGACCTTCAACGACGTCGCGGGCTGTGACGAGGCGATCGAGGAACTCGGCGAGATCAAGGAGTTCCTGCAGGAACCCGCGAAGTTCCAGGCCGTGGGAGCAAAGATCCCCAAGGGCGTCCTCCTCTACGGCCAGCCCGGCACCGGTAAGACGCTGCTGGCCCGTGCGGTCGCCGGTGAGGCCGGCGTCCCCTTCTACTCCATCTCCGGTTCGGACTTCGTGGAGATGTTCGTCGGTGTCGGCGCCTCCCGGGTGCGCGACCTGTTCGAGCAGGCCAAGGCCAACGCCCCCGCCATCGTCTTCATCGACGAGATCGACGCGGTGGGCCGCCACCGCGGTGCCGGTCTCGGCGGTGGGCACGACGAGCGCGAGCAGACCCTCAACCAGTTGCTGGTCGAGATGGACGGCTTCGACGTTCGCGGCGGAGTCATCCTGATCGCGGCCACCAACCGGCCGGACATCCTCGACCCGGCGCTGCTGCGCCCGGGCCGCTTCGACCGGCAGATCAGCGTCGAGGCCCCCGACCTGCTCGGCCGGAACAAGATTCTCCAGGTGCACGCCCGCGGCAAGCCCATGCAGACCGAGGTCGACCTGATGGCCGTGGCCAGGCGCACCCCCGGCTTCAGTGGTGCCGACCTGGCCAACGTGCTGAACGAGGCGGCGCTGCTCACCGCCCGGCAGAACAAGAAGCTCATCGACGACGACGCCCTCGACGAGGCCATCGACCGGGTGATCGCCGGACCGCAGAAGCGCACCCGCCTGATGAGCGACCAGGAGAAGAAGATCACCGCCTACCACGAGGGCGGACACGCTCTGGTGGCGGCGGCGCTGCCCGGGACCGACCCGGTGCACAAGGTCACGATCCTTCCGCGTGGGCGGGCGCTCGGCTACACCATGGTGCTGCCGGACGAGGACAAGTACTCCACCACCCGGTCGGAGATGCTGGACAAGCTCGCCTACATGATGGGCGGCCGGGCCGCAGAGGAGCTCGTCTTCCACGACCCGACCACTGGCGCGGCCAACGACATCGAGAAGGCGAGCGCGCTGGCCCGGGCGATGGTCACGCAGTACGGCATGACCGAACGCCTCGGCGCCATCAGGTTCGGCGAGAACAACGGCGAGCCGTTCCTGGGCCGCGACATCGGCCACCAGCGCAACTACTCCGAAGAGGTCGCCGCCCTGGTCGACGAGGAGGTTCGCCGGCTGGTCGACAACGCTCACCAGGAGGCGTTCGACATCCTGGTCGAGAACCGCGACGTCCTGGACAGCCTCGTGCTGGAGCTGTTCGAGCACGAGACGCTGGACAAGGGCGAGATCGAGACCGTCTTCCAGCCGATCCGCCGACGTCCGATCCGGCCTGCCTGGACCGGCTCGCCGACCCGCCGTCCGTCCGACATCCCGCCGGTCGACGCGCCGAAGGTGGCGCTGTCGCCCAACGGCAACGCGCCCGAGGGCGGCCTGGTGATCGCACCGTCGCCGGAGGGCGAGTCGGACGTCCAGGGCGGCCGTCCGACGCCGGGGGACCACGCCGAGCCGTCGTGAGGCCCGGCCGGACGACCGTGACGGGGATCGACGACAGGACTGCCGTGACCGCCGACGCGACGGGCGTGACTGACGTGACTGACGTAAAGGATCTGCACGAAGCCGCCGAGGTTCCGCCGTTCGACCACGGCCGGGCCGAGCGGGCCATCCGTGAACTGCTGCTCGCGGTGGGGGAGGACCCCGACCGCGAGGGGCTGCGCGACACCCCCGCGCGGGTGGCCCGGGCGTACGCCGAGATGTTCGCCGGCCTGCGGATGTCACCGGAGTCGGTGCTGAGCACGACGTTCGACCTCGGCCACGACGAGATGGTCCTGGTGAAGGACATCGAGGTGTGGTCGGTCTGCGAGCACCACCTGGTGCCGTTCACCGGCAGTGCGCACATCGGCTACATCCCGAACGCCGAAGGGCAGATCACCGGGCTGTCCAAGCTGGCCCGGCTGGTCGACGTCTACGCGAAGCGCCCGCAGGTGCAGGAGCGCCTCACCACCCAGGTCGCGGAGGCCCTGCTGCGCATCCTGTCCCCGCGCGGCGTCATCGTGGTGATCGAGTGCGAGCACCTGTGCATGACCATGCGGGGCGTCCGCAAGCCGGGTGCGAAGACCGTGACCTCGGCGGTGCGCGGCCAGCTGCGGGACCCCGCGACCCGGGCCGAGGCGATGAGTCTCATCATCGGCGCCTGATCAGACCCGTACCCCGGCGTACGACGCCGACTCGTGTGGTGCCGGCTCGGATCGGTGCCGGCGGCCCTCCTGGCAGGGAGAGCCGCCAACGCCGTTGTAGTGCACCGAGAGGATTCGATCTGCCCGGCGGATGCCGCCGTGCAGGGGGGTTCGGGTGGTGTCCCGAGGCAGGTGGCCTCGGCCTACAAGCCGACCGGGACGTGCGGCAGGTGCACCCACAGCTGGCGCTGGTGGATGTAGTGCCGGTCGGGGATCTGCTCCAGCAGTGAGACGACCTCACGCCGGGCGCCCTGAGTACGTGCGGCCTGGACGAGCTGGCCGCGGGAGGCGGGGCCGGTCGCGAACGCGTCGTCGAGAATCTCCAGGATCTCGACCCGGGTGACGGGCTCGGCGGGCACGACGTCGGCCGTGGGGGAGACGGCGACGTCGGCGGTGGCGGGGCTCATGACTCTCCTTTCACGTGGCGGTCGGAATCTCCGCCGCAACTTCGAGCTGTGACCCATCCCTCACCCGCAGTCAACGTATCAAAGGTCCCCGTTCTTCGGGCAGTTCCCCGGGCAATCCCCCGCCGATCCCCACGGATCCCTGGCGATCCCCGCCGACGATCCCGGCCGGGCGCCGGTGCACTCAGCGCAGGGCGCCGAGCAGCAGGGGTAGCGAGCGGTGGAGTTCGCGTTGCCAGTAAGGCCAGCTGTGGGTGCCCGGCCCGTAGAAGTGGGTCTCCAGGTGAGGCGCCCCCGCCTGCCGCAGCCGGGCGGCCAGCACCTGGTTCTCGGCCTCGAAGAGCGTCTCGAACGCGCTCGTACTTCCTGGCGGATCGAACGGGCCGGCCTGGCCGTTGCCGCAGGACAGGTAGACCGGGATCCGGCGCAGCTGCCGCACCAGGTCGGCCGGGTTGTGCGCGGCCCACACCCTCGCCTGGGCGCGCGGGTCGCCCCACAGCCGCTGCGGATCATCGACGTAGCCGCCAGACGAGGTCCAGGACGAACTGTGTCGCCCCGGGTGTGTGCCGGGTGTCGACGACGCCGCTGTACGACGCGGCGGCGCGGAACATCCCCGGATGCCGGCCGGCGTACGACAGCGCACCGAAGCCGCCCATCGACAGCCCGGCGACCACCCGGCGGTGGCCGGCGCCGTAGTCGCGTTCGACGATCCGGCGTACCTCCGTCAGATGGAACCGCTCCCAGGCGGGCGGACCGGCCTTCCCGGCGTTGTACCAGTCGCTGTAGAAGCCGACGTTGCCCGCCTCCGGCATCACCACGAGGACGCTCCGCAGTGCGGGGATGCTCGCCACGTCGGTGAGCGCGGTCCAGCTGGTGTAGTCGCCGCAGCACCCGTGCAGGAGGTAGAGCACCGGCCAGTGCCGGCCCGGGCGACGGTGCTCCCAGCCGTCCGGAGTGAGCAGCCGGACCTTGGCGGTCGTTCCGAGTGCCGGTGAGTCGATCGTCAGGTCGACCTGGCGAGGCGCGACCTGCTCCTCGTCGACCACCCGGGCGCCACCGGCGGCGGTGGTTTCCCGAGGGGTGCCCGGCACGGCCGAGGCGGCTGCCCGGGCCGGCAGTGCCCCGGTGACCAGGGCAGACACCGCGAGCAGGAACGCGGCGAGAAGGACGGCGGCGCGACGAGTGTCGGAGCGAGGCTCTACGATCGCCGCGCGGGCGACGCCAGGTGGCGCCGCGGAGCTGGTGGGGTCGGGGAACATCCGGTGACCTCCCGGGTTCGGGGTGGCCGGCCGATGTCAGCCGGTGCCGAGCTGCTGTCGGGCCGGTGTCGGGCTGACATCTGGCTGGTATCGATCTCTGGTGTCGCCGCTGAAGGTCGTGGCGGCCTGACCGTGCGTCAAGGCCTGCCGCCGACGTTGGCCACCGGCGCCGGGCGCCACGAGACGAAGTGAGGTGAGGTCGTGCGGGTGAGCGGTGTACCCACGGCGTACCTCCCTGGCCTGCCCCAGCCCGGCCGCGCGCTGGTGATGGGGGTCATCAACGTCACCCCTGACTCCTTCTCCGACGGCGGCCAGTGGCTGGAGCCCGACAAGGCGATCGCCCACGGCCACGAGCTGCTCGCCGAAGGTGCCGACCTGCTCGACGTGGGCGGTGAGTCCACCCGGCCCGGCGCCGACCGGCCCTCCGAGGAGGAGGAGCTGGCGCGGGTCCTGCCGGTCGTGCGGGCGCTGGCCGGCGCCGGTGCGCTGGTCTCGGTCGACACCATGCGCTCCCGGGTCGCCCAGGAGACGGTCGAGGCCGGTGCGGTGATGGTCAACGACGTGTCCGGCGGGCTGGCCGATCCGCGGATGCTGCCCTTCGTCGCGGCCGCGGGGATCCCGTACATCTGTATGCACTGGAGGGCGCACTCCGCGCAGATGCAGCGGCACGCCACCTACGACGACGTGCTGGAGACGGTGGTCACCGAGCTGGGCGACCGGCTGGCGGCGGCCGAGGCCGCGGGCATCGCGCCGGAGCGGCTGGCGATCGACCCGGGCCTGGGGTTCGCGAAGACCGGCGAGCACAACTGGGCTCTGCTGGCGGGGTTCGACCGGCTGGCCTCGCTCGGCCGCCCGGTGCTGGTCGCCGCGTCCCGTAAGACGTTCCTCGGCACCCTGCTGGCCGACCCGCAGACCGGGCAGCGGCGGCGCACGGTCGGCCGTGACGACGCCAGCGTGGCGGTCGCGGTGCTGGCGGCGGCCGCCGGTGCGTGGTGTGTGCGGTCGCACGCCGTCCGGCCAACTCTGGACGGTGTCCGGGTCGCCGCCGCCTGGGGAGCGGCCCCTGTGGAGCACGAGGCCGGACGCGACCGACCGGAAACCCGCTGATGATCACCGCCGGGCGACTGTCGCGAACACGCTGTGACCAGGCAATGAGCGGGTGGTGAACACCGTGGGGATCGTTCGGGCGCCTCGCCGGGGGCGGTGCGCCGGACGAAACAAACAGGCCCCTCGGGTTGTCGTTATGGCAGGGCGCGCCGGTACTGTCTGGCCAGGGATGTTTCGACCGGGAGGAGGACAAAGTGGCTGATCTGATCACCCTGCGTGGGCTCCGCGTCTTCGGCCACCATGGTGTCCACCCGGAAGAACGCGCACAGGGCCAGACCTTCGTGGTCGACGTGGCACTCGGCGTCGACACCCGGCCGGCGGCACTGGCCGACGACCTGTCCCAGACGCTCGACTACTCACTGCTGGCGACGCAGGTCGCCGACGCCGTGGGCGGGCAACCCGTTGATCTCATCGAGACGGTGGCGCAGCGCGTCGCCGACCTGTGCCTCGACCACCCTCGGGTCGAGCATGTCGAGGTCACCCTGCACAAGCCCGAGGCGCTGGTCGGGCTTTCGCTCGACGACGTCGCCGTGACCATCCACCGGAGCCGTACGTGAACGAGACCCCCAACCCGCACATCATCGACGCCGACACGTTGACCGGTGGGTTCCGCCCGATCCGGCGGGTCGTGGTCGCGCTGGGCAGCAACCTGGGCGACCGGGTGGCCAACCTGCAGGGCGCCCTGAACGCGGTGGCGGACACCCCGGACGTCGAGGTCGTCGGAGTGTCGCCGGTCTATGAGAGCGCGCCCGTCGGTGGTCCCGAGGGTTCGCCGGACTTCCTGAACGCCGTGGTGGTGGTCGACTCGACGCTGCACGCCCGCACCCTGCTGGAGCGGGCGCTGGCGATCGAGGACGCCTTCGGCCGGGTCCGCACCGAGCCGGGCGCCCCCCGCACCCTCGACGTCGACCTGGTGGTGGTCGGCGACAAGGTGATCGAGGAGGACGACTTCGTGCTCCCGCACCCCCGCGCACACGAGCGTGCGTTCGTGGTCCTTCCGTGGGCGTCGGTCGACGCCAACGGCGTCATTCCCGGCCAGGGCCGGGTCGGCGACCTCGCCGGCCAGGTCGACACCACGACGATCACGCGCGTGGACGGCCTCGAGCTCCGTATCGAGTGAGACCGGTGCGTACGACGCGGCCAGCGGTCCTGGTCGCCCTCATCCTGATCGGTGGCGCGGTCGCCTGGAGCGGCATCGCCATCCTGCAGGCGATGGGGCAGACGGTCGGCCGGACGCCCTGGTCCGCGCCCGGCGGGCTGGCGTTCTTCGCCGCGTTGCTGTTCCTCGGCGCGTGGTACATGTACGACCGGATCCATCGCAAGCAGCGATCGGTCGACGGGCTGACCGCCGTCCGGCTACTCGCCCTGGCCAAGGCCAGCGCGCTGGTGGGCGCGCTCGCGACCGGGGTCTACGCCGGGATCGCGATCCGGTTCCTTCCCAGCGCCGACATCCCCGACCTGCGCACCCGGGTGATCCGGGCCGCGGTGACCGTCGTCGCCGCGGTGGCTGTCATGGTCGGCGGGCTGCTGCTCGAACGCGCCTGCAAGGTGCCGGAGGATCCCGACCAGGAGGAGCGCTCCGCCCGGCGCGGCGGGAACGGCCACCAGGCCTGACGCCTGAGGTCCGGACTTCCTACGGCGCGCCCATGCGGTCGGCCCTCGAGGTCGGCGGCCTGATGCCGGATTCGTCCAGGTTTCGTGTTCCTTTGGTGACCTAAGGTAGCCGACACTCGGTAAATAACGGATATGCCGCACGTCGACAGCCACAAACCGTAACCTCGTCCCCATGTCACGTCAGGGGGATCACCGCGTACGTCATCTGGCCAGATGGGTGGCGACTCCGGTGCTGGTGCTGAGCGCCGCACTGGTGTTGTTCGCTCTCGTTCAGGGCGCTCCGGCGCTACTGGCAGGTGCTGCCATCACCACACTCGTGTCCGGAGTCGTCGCGGTGGCCGTCTACGACGTCGAACTACTTCGCGCCCGGCGCGCGCACGGCGCCGACCGGGCCGCGCAGGCGCGTTCCTACGCCGCGATGTACGCCGCGCACGTCCGGGTGATGGCGCAGGGCTTCACCCTCGCCAACAACCGCCAGCAGCTCGAGGTCCCGGCGAAGTCCGCAGGTGACGATCTCGCCGGTGCGGCCGAGGCCGAGCCGGTGGCGAAGTCCGAAGCCACCGGGAACGCGGGGAAGGCCACCACGACGGTGGCGCGCACCTCGACGCCGGCGCGCACCTCGACGCCGGCGCGCACCCAGCGGCATGCTCCCGGGAGCGGAAACCAGGTGGAGTGGGACACCCTCGCCGGTGCCCGGCCCGAGACGACCGGGGAGAAGGTCGAGCCCGGGAAGTCGGACAAGGCCGCCGAGTCCACCCAGAAGGCCAAGCCTGCCGAGAGCGCCGAGAAGCCCAAGCCGGTCGAGAAGGCCGAGAAGCCCGCCGCCAAGGCCGACGAGAAGTCCGAGCCGGCTGCGAAGACTGCGAAGACCGACGAGAAGGCCGAGCCCGTCAAGAAGGCCGAGAAGGCGGAGGAAGCCGCCGCCGAGGCTGACGAGAAGGTCGAGAAGGCTGCCGAGGCCAAGCCCGCGGCGAAGGCCGAGCAGAAGGACAAGCCCGCCGGGAAGACCGACGAGTCCCCGGAGGGGGCCAAGCACGCCGGGGACACGCGGCCGGTGGCCCCGGAGCTGTGGAAGGGCACCGACGCTCCCACGGTCGTCGACCTGAAGGCGTGGGAGGTACGCGCCCGGATCGCCGAGGAGGAACGCGCCGCCCAGCAGAAGGCTCAGGGCAAGGCCACCGAAGCCGAGCAGGACGGCACGAGCGACCAGCCCGGCACGCCGGCGAACGCAGCCGAGGCCGACGCCCGCAAGGACGCCCCCGCCCAGGAGCAGGAGCGCAAGGGCGCCTGACCGCCTGACACCACGTACGCCAAGAGCAGCGGGCCGGCCGAGTCATCTCGGCCGGCCCGCTCTGCGTGTGCCTGCCTGTCGAATGACCGAGGCGGTCGCCGACCGGGCGGGCTACTTGTCGATGTCGCCGACCACGAAGAACAGCGACCCCAGGATCGCCACCAGGTCGGCGACGACGCAGCCGGGTAGCGAGTTCGGGCAGGACGGCGATGTTGTTGAACGACGCCGAGCGCAGCTTCAGCCGCCACGGAGTCTTCTCGCCGCGGGACACGAGGTAGTAGCCGTTCAGGCCGAGAGGGTTCTCGGTCCAGGCGTACGTCGTGACCCTCCGGCGCCTTGAGGATCTTCGGCAGCCGGACGTTGACCGGCCCGGGCGGCAGCGACCGCAGCCGGTCCACGCAGGCGTCGCGCCAGGTCGAGGGAGACGTGGATCTGCTCGCGGAGCACGTCGAACCGCGCGAAGGAGTCGCCCTCGGTGCGGGTGACCACCCGGCCGGGGCCGCCCGGCGCGAAGAGTTCGCCGTAGGCGAGGTACGGCTCGTCGCGGCGCAGGTCGAAGTCGACACCGCTGGCCCGGGCGATCGGTCCGGAGACGCCGTACGGAGTGCACCAGCTCAGGCGAGAGAACGCCGACTCCGCGGGTGCGGGCCCGGAAGATCTCGTTGCCGAAGATCAGCCCCTCGAGGTCGGGCAGCCGGTGGGACCGCCGCGTTGATCGCCGCGTCCACCCGGTCCAGCCAGCCGGCGGGCAGGTCCTCCTTCAGCCCGCCCACCCGGTTGAACATGTAGTGCATCCGGCCGCCGGAGATCTCCTCCATCACCTGTTGCAGCGTCTCCCGCTCGCGGAAGGCGTAGAAGATCGGCGTGATCGCGCCGACCTCCAGCGGATAGCTGCCGAGGAACATCAGGTGGTTCAGGACGCGGTTGAGCTCGGCCAGCAGGGTGCGCGCCCACACCGCGCGCACCGGCACCTCGATACCGAGTCATCCGTTCGACGGCGTGGACCACGCCGAGCTCGTTCGCGAACGCCGACAGCCAGTCGTGCCGGTTGGCGAGCATGATGATCTGGCGGTAGTCGCGTACCTCGAACAGCTTCTCCGCGCCGCGGTGCATGTAGCCGACGACGGGTTCGCAGGAGACGATCCGCTCACCGTCGAGAGTGATCCGCAGCCGCAGCACGCCGTGGGTGGCCGGGTGCTGGGGGCCGATGTTGAGGATCATGTCCTGGGTGGCGAGCTCGTCACCGCCGCCCCGCTCGTAGCGTTCGGTCCCACCGGACAAACCGGCGGCTCCCGCGCCGAGGCTCACGATCCGTTCGGTCGTCACGCCGCCCATGCTCGCACGCGGGCACGCCGTTGATCCGCACGCCTGCGCCGCGCGTCCGCACCGGTGCTTGGTCACACGGCTCGGCCGGGCCGCTGCGCTCAGCTAATCTCCATGGCTATGGACACGTTGTTCGCGCCGCCAGGGGAGCGGTGGCAACCGGTGTCCCCTCGTCTTTGCCAGCTCCGTCGGGTGATCCTGGCGTTCTGGACCGGGCTGCTGGGCCTGGCCGGCGCGGCTGCCGCGGGCCTGCTGCTGGGCTGGGGCTACGCCGTGGCCGTGCTGGCGGTGGCTGCGGCCGTCCTCGGCTGGGGCTGGTGGCTCGTCGGACGCAACTGGCGTTCGTGGGGGTACGCCGAGCGGGGAGACGACCTACTGGTCACTCACGGCGTGCTGTTCCGCACGCTGGTGGTGGTGCCGTACGGCCGGATGCAGTTCGTCGACGTCACCGCCGGCCCGGCCGAGCGGAAGTTCGGGATCGCGAAGGTGCAGCTGCACACAGCCACCCCGGCCACCGACGCCGAGATCCCCGGCCTGCCACCGGAGGAGGCCGAGCGGCTGCGCGACCGGTTGGCCACGCTGGGCGAGGCGCGGGCAGCGGGCCTGTGAGCGAGCAGGAGACGCACCGCGAGCCGCACGCCGGGACGCCGCTGCCGGACGGCCCACTGCCGGACGGCCCGCTGCCGGACGGCGCGCGACGCCCGGCCGCTGTCACCGCGCTGCGCCGGCTGCACCCGGCGACCCCGGTGCTGAACGGCTGGAAGTGGTTCGCGCTCGCGATCGCGGCGATCGGCCAGAACGCCGTCCGCGACCTGAACTTCAAGCTGTTCGGCCTGCAGGTGGTGGCCGCGCTGGTACTCGGTGTGGTGCTGGGGACCTTCTCGTGGTGGTTCACGAAGTACCGCATCGAGGGCGAGGAGCTGCGGATCGAGAGTGGCTTCCTGTTCCGGCGTTCGCGCCGGATCCGGATCGACCGGCTGCAGGCGGTGGACATCGTGCGGCCGGTGCTGGCGCGGTTCCTCGGGGTGGCCGAGCTGCGGCTGGAGGTCGCGGGCGGCGGCAAGACCGAGGCCCCGCTGGCGTACCTGAACGAACCCGGCGCCCAGCAACTGCGGGCGGAGCTGCTGGCCCGCGCGGCCGGGCTGGACGCGGACACCCCGGAGGCGCCCGAGCACCGGCTGGTCGCCGTACCCCCGGGGGTCCTGCTGGCGTCCACCGTGCTGAGCGCGCCGTTCCTCACCGCCGTCCTCGGGTTCGTGGTGGTCGCGATCGCGTCGGTGGTCGTGGGCGAGATCGTCGGGCTGGCGCTGCTGCTGCCGTGGGCGCTCGGTGGGCTCGGGGTGGTGTGGCGGCAGTTCGTCGGCGAGTTCGGCTTCACCGTGAGCCAGTCGCCGGACGGGCTGCGGATCCGCAAGGGCCTGCTGGACACCTGGGCGCAGACGGTCCCACCGGGCCGGGTGCAGGGCGTGGAGATCGAGCAGCAGTTCCTGTGGCGGCCGAAGGGCTGGGTGAAGCTGTCGGTCGACGTGGCGGGGTACGGCGGGAAGGGCTCGGAGGGCCAGACGTCGTCCACCCTGCTGCCGGTCGCGCCCTGGCCGGTGGCCCGGGCGCTGCTGGAACGCGTGCTGCCGGGCGTGGACGTGGACGGTGTGGTCCGGACGGCCGCGCCGCGGCGGGCCCGCTGGCTGCGCCCGGTCGGCTGGCGCTACCTGCGGCACGGCGCCGACAACCGGGTCTTCGTCAGCGACGCCGGCTGGCTGACCCGGCGGACCGCGGTCGTGCCGCACGTCAAGATGCAGAGCGTGCGGGTCACCCAGGGGCCCTACCAGCGGTTGCTCAGGCTGGCCAGCGTGCACGTCGACACCCCGGTCGGGCCGGTGAACGCGGTCGCTGTGCACCGGGCACCGGAGGTGGCCCGGGAGCTGGTGCGCGACCAGGCCGAACGCTCCCGGCTGGCCAGGCGCAGCGCCGGTCCCGAGCGCTGGATGCAGCGCCGGATGGCGGTGGCCGCAGTCTCACCGGAGGGGCCGGTCGCGGCTCAGCCGCCGGCGGATGCCGTACGGCCGGAGACCGTACGGCCGGTCGATGCCGTACGGCCGGAGGGAGACGGGGACAGCGCCGTCGGCGGATCCGGTTCGCCCAGCGCCTGACGCAGGTCGACCGCCAGGGCGCCCGCGCTGTCGCCGGGCCGGGCGAACTTCGCCTGGGCCAGCCACCAGAAGTCGCCGAGCCCGCCGGGCGCGACGAGTTCGGCCGCCTCGCCGGCCCGGGACAGCGCACCCAGATAGCCGACCGGGTCCGAACCGGCCAGGGCGAGCGGCGGCCGGGCGGCGTCCACGCCGAGCGCCGTCAGCGCGGCCCGCTGGGAGGTGAGCAGCGTCTGGCCGGCGCCGGCGCGTTCACCCGCCCGGGCCGCCGAGTCCACCGCGACGTGGGCGGTGATGTCGCAGGAGCGGTCGGGTACCGGCGTGACCGGACGACCGGAGCGGTAGCCGCGCAGGGTGCCCGCCGGTGGACGCCGCCACCGCACGTGACCGTAGTCGACGGCGAGGGCGAGACCGGACCGCAGCCGGCGTACGACATCGGCCCAGGCCAGGTCCCGCGGCCGGCCGATCTCCGCCCGGGCGCCGGGCGGCCCGTCGGCCAGCGGCCACCATTCGGCCAGCCAGGCGAGGTCCTCCTCGCCGACGGGGGAGCCGAGGCGTTCGTCGCCGGTGGCGGCGTCGACCTCCACCAGCCGGGGCACCCGGGCTTCGTCGAGTTCGGCGACGTCGACGGGGATGTCGTCCAGCCACTCGTTCGCGACCAGCAGCCCGTCCACCTCCTCGGGAAGGTCGTCCGACCACCGCACGGGCGCGGGCAGGCAGGCCGGCCGCTCGGCCACCTCGACCCCGACCAGCCGCAGGTACGGGTCGAGGTCGTGCAGGGCGCGCAGGAGCTCGCCCCGCCCGGCGCCGACGTCGACCACGGTCCGGGCCCCGACGGCCCGGGCCAGCCGCAGCAGCGCGGCGGCGAAGGCGGTGGAGACGTGCACGGACGTACGGAAGTGCGCGGCCGGCGCCTGCGTACGGAAGAACCCCTCCGCGCCGTACAGCGCCTCCTCGGTCGCGGTCCGCCACGTCCGCCAGTCCCGCCTCGCATCCCCCATGGCGGCGACCCTATGCGGTCGGACCCTCGTTCGCCGGGTGAACTGGTCCTGCGCGGGGACCCTGGGTCCTACCCAGGGTGGACGATCGCCGCCGTGCCGCGACGTACGCTCGGGCACGTGCGCCTCCACCAGCTCTACGACTGGCCGCGCCGCCGGCCCTATCTCGTGGACGGCGCGCTGGCCGCCTCGATCGCGACGTTCGGGCTGCCGGTCGGGTACGCCGTGGACGGGAGGGGCGGCGTCCTCACCAGCGCGGTGCTGATCGTTCCCCTGGTGTGGCGGCGCCGCTACCCGATGTCCGTGTTTCTCATGGTCACCCTGGCCTGCCTCGCCCAGCTGGTGTTCATGTCCGGCCCGCTGGGCGCCGACATCGCCTTCCTCTTCGCGCTCTACTCCGCCAGCGCCTACTCCCGGCAGACGGCGGCCCGGATCGGTGCGCTCCTGGTCGGCGCGGTCGGGTCCTTCCTGGGGCCGGTCGACTGGGGGCTGTTCACCTACTCCTCGCGTGGAGCGCTGGACGTGCTGCTGCCCGGCTTCGTGCTGTTGGCCATGGTCGCGTTCGTGTGGACGTTCGGTGACCTGATGCGCACCCGCCGGGCGTACGTCGGTGAGCTGGAGGAGCGCGCCCGGCGGCTGGAGTTCGAACGCGACCAGCAGGCCAGGCTGGCCCGGTCGGCCGAGCGGGCCCGGATCGCCCGCGAGCTGCACGACGTGATCGCGCACTCGTTGTCGGTCGTGGTCGCCCAGGCCGACGGCGGGTTGTACGCCGGGGCGAAGGACGCCGAGGCGGCTCAGACCGCCCTGGCCACCATCGGCAAGACCGGACGGCAGGCGCTGGCGGAGATGCGCCGGCTGCTCGGCGTACTCCGGACCGACTCCGCGCCCTCGGTCGTCTCCGCCGAACCGGCCGGGACCGGGGCCGGGGCCGCCGAGCTGCCGTACGCCCGGTCCTACGCCCGGTCCTACGCCCGGTCCTACGCCCGCCCGGAGGTCCACTCCGGCCCGCAGTCGGGGCCGTACCGGGAGGGCGCGCCGGGCCGGAAGCTCGGGCAGCCGGTCGCCCCGGAGCCTTCCGGACCCGAGCTGGCCCCCCAGCCGAGCCTGGCCCAGCTTCCCGACCTGATCGAGCAGGTGCGCGCCAGCGGGCTGCCGATCGAGGTGCAGGTCGGGGGTCACGAGCGCCCACTGACCGGTGGCACCGAGCTCGCGGCGTACCGCGTCGTCCAGGAAGCACTGACGAACACCCTCAAGCACGGCGGGCCGCGCACCAGCGCCACCGTCCAACTGCGCTACGACCGGGACCGGCTGCGGATCCACGTCCTCGATGACGGCCGCGGCGGTGCGGCGCGCGGCGACGGCAACGGGCACGGCATCCTTGGCATGCGCGAGCGCGTCGCGGTCTACGGCGGGCTGCTGCGGGCCGGACCGCGGACCGGCGGCGGCTTCGAGGTGCTGGCGGAGATCCCGCTCAGCGGAGACGAGACGAGGGTGAGTACGTGAAGATCCGGGTCTTCCTGGTCGACGACCAGGTGCTCGTCCGTACCGGCTTCACGATGGTGGTCGACTCCCAGCCCGACATGGAGGTGGTCGGCCAGGCGGGCAACGGCGCCGAGGCCCTCGAACGCCTCAGCGTGGTCGGCGCCAACGTCGTCCTGATGGACGTCCGGATGCCCCGGATGGACGGGGTGGAGGCGACCCGCCAGCTGCAGGCACGAGGCGAGGCCGCGGCCCGGGTGATCGTCCTCACCACCTTCGACCTGGACGAGTACGCCTTCTCCGCACTCAAGGCCGGCGCGGCGGGGTTCCTGCTCAAGGACGCGCCGCCGGACGACCTGCTGTCGGCGATCCGGGCGGTCCACTCCGGTGACTCGGTGGTCGCGCCGAGCACGACCCGCCGGCTGCTGGAACGCTTCGCTCCCCATCTGCCCGACCAGGACGAACGCCCCGACGATCGGGTCACCGGCCTCACCGAACGCGAGCGCGAGGTGCTGCTGGAGGTTGCCCGCGGGTTGTCGAACGCCGAGATCGGTGCCCGGCTGCACCTCGCCGAGGCGACGGTGAAGACCCACGTCGGCCGGATCCTCGCCAAGCTCGGGTTGCGCGACCGGGTGCAGCTGGTGGTCTTCGCGTACGAGAACGGCCTGGTCCGCGCCGGCGCTTGAGCCAGGCGACTTTTCGAGAGCCGCCGCCCGGGGGAGGAGGCCCTCGATGAGTCGTGACCGTTCCTTCGCCGGCATCCGGGTCTCGCCCGTACGACGGGCCGACCTGCTCGACGAGCTGGAGCGGGCGGACGGCACCCGTCCGCTGACGGTGACCTACCTCAACCCCGACTATGCGCGCCGGGCATTGCGCAGTCCGCGACTCCGCGACGACATCAACGCCTGCGACGTCGTGCTGGTCGACGGCAACGGCGTACGGCTACTGACCCCGCTGTTCGGCTTCACCGTTCCCGAACGCCTGGACACCGACTCCCTCGCACCCGACGTGTTCGGCCGGCTCGCCCGTCGGAGTGGCCGGGTGTTCCTGTTCGGCTGCGCACCCGGGGTCGCCGAACGCGCCGCCGCCAACCTCACCGCGACCTTCCCCGGGCTCGTCGTCGCGGGTGTGGAACACGGCTACCGCGACGTGGAGCGGGGCCACCCGGGCCGCTTCGCCGACGAGGACTCCCGCCGCATCCTCGACCGGATCAACCAGACCGCGCCGGACCTGCTGCTGGTCAGCCTGCCCACCCCGTTGCAGCAGCGCTGGGTCGCGGCGTACGGCGACGGCATCCGCGCCCGGGTGGTGATGACCGCCGGCTCCTACCTCGACCACCTGGCCGACCCGGACGTCGTGGTTGGCGACTGGTACCCGCGATGGGCGAACGCCCTGCAGCTGAACTGGTTCTACCGACTCCTCCGTGAGCCACGGCGGCTGTGGCGCCGCTACACGGTCGAACTCGCCGGGTTCGTCGTCCTCGTCCTCCTCGCGCGCGTCGACCGGCGGCGCGAGGCCGGGTAGCAGGCCGCGTCGTCGGCCGGAGGCGTCAGGGAACGAACCGCCACCGGGACGCGTCGTCGACCAGGTGCGCGACCGCCATCGCCTCGCACCTCTCCCCGTGGTGGTGGCCCGTGGCCCCATGGTGGCTCGAAGGTAACAACGCCCACGGGGTCGGACAGCGGGCTTCCCGGCTATTCAGAGCGAGGTGTATTCCAGCCACGAGGTGTGCGGAGAACGTCGACCGGGAAGGGCCTTCCGGCCGGAAACAAACAGCCTTCCCGGAGTCCCCGTAGGGGTGTGCCGTACGCCGCAGGTCGTATCCGCAACTCCCTCAGGCCGTACGTACGAAGCACCAACGGCCATCTTCGCGGTGGACGCCCGCGGAGGGTCCGGGAACTAGGCTCGACGATGGTTCGCCGCCCGAGTGCGGACCCCTGCCCACAAAGGAGTTCGCGCATGACATCCGCGCCATCCACGGTCGGCGTCCAACCGGCCGCCAGCGCCGTCAAGCTGGTCAAGACCTACGGCTCCGGCCCGACCGCGGTCCGGGCGCTGGACGAGGTGACGTTGGAGTTCGGCGCCGGGCAGTTCACCGCGATCATGGGTCCGTCCGGGTCGGGCAAGTCGACCCTGATGCACTGCCTGGCCGGGCTGGACGCCGCGACGTCGGGCTCGGTCGTGCTCGGCGGCACCGACCTGACGTCACTGTCGGACCGGGAGCTCACGGTGCTACGCCGGGAGCGGGTCGGTTTCGTCTTCCAGGCGTTCAACCTGATGCCCACGCTGACCGCCGAGCAGAACATCACCCTTCCGCTGGAGCTGGCCGGACGCCGTCCGGACCAGACCTGGCTGGCCACGCTGGTGGACGTCCTCGGTCTCGCCGACCGGCGCAAGCACCGCCCGTCCGAGCTCTCCGGCGGCCAGCAGCAGCGGGTGGCGATCGCCCGCGCGCTGGCGTCCCGCCCGGACGTCGTGTTCGCCGACGAGCCCACCGGCAACCTCGACTCCCGTACCGGCGCGGAGGTGCTGTCGTTCCTGCGCCAGTCGGTCCGCGAGTTCGGGCAGACGATCGTCATGGTCACCCACGACCCGGTGGCCGCTTCCTACGCCGACCGGGTGGTCCTGGTCGCCGACGGCCGGGTGGTCGGCGAGATCGACCGGCCGTCCGCCGACGCGGTGCTGGACGCGATGCGTGAGCTGGGGGCCTGACCGATGCGCCGGATGATTCTCTCCGCCCTTCGCGGACACGCCGGCCGGTACGTCGCCGGCGGCCTGGCCATCATGCTGGGTGTCGCGTTCGTGGCCACCGCGCTGATGGTGCTGAGCTCCGCCCAGGCCGCGATGGCGCAGGCTGCGGGCGCGCAGTACGCCCGGGCCGACCTCGTGGTCACCAACGCCGCCGGGCCGATCACCCCCGCGGTGGTCGACCGGCTGGCCCGCCTCGACGGGGTGGCCGGCGCCGCCGGGCTGGTCGACAGCGCTGTCCGGGTGACCTATCCCGACTCTTCCCGGCCGACCTTCGCGAGCGTGTCCGGCCTGCCCGCGGACCCCTCCTTCCGCTGGCACCAGGTCGACACCGGCCGGCTGCCGTCCGGCCCCTCGCAGGTGGCCATCCCCCGTGATCTCGCCCGCGACCGCGGCCTGAAGGTCGGCTCGGTGCTGCGGATCCACTCGGAGAAGGGGCCCGCCCGCGCGGTCCGGGTGGTGGGTGTGGTCAGCGGAGGCTCGCTGCTGGACAGCTCCTCGCTGGTGGCCGACGACCGGGCGATCGCGGCCTGGTCGGGTTCGGTGAGCTACGGCGAGGTTCTGGTGCGCACCACGCCCGGCGCGGACCAGGCTGCCGTGACCGAGCGGTTGCGCCAGGACGTCAGGGGCGCGACCGTGCAGACCGCCGCCCAGCGCACCGACAACCAGGTCGCGTCGTTCACCAACGGCGTCGACGTGCTCGGCGGCTTCCTGCTCGGGTTCGCGGGCATCGCGGTCTTCGTGGCCACGCTGGTGGTCGCCAACACGTTCACCATCCTGCTCGCCCAGCGCACCCGGGAGCTCGCCCTGCTGCGCTGCGTCGGCGCCCTACGCCGGCAGATCTTCGGGTCGGTGGTGGTCGAGTCCCTGCTGCTCGGCCTGGTGGCCTCGGTCGCCGGGATCGCGGTGGGCGCCGGCCTGGCCGGCCTCGCGGTGGTCCTGCTGGGCCGGTCGCCGCTCGGCATCCCGACCGGTGGGCTGGTGGTGACCCCGGCCGGGATCGTCGTACCGCTCGTGGTCGGTCTGGTCACCACCGTGCTGGCCGCGCTCGCCCCCGCCCGCCGGGCGACCAGGGTGTCGCCGCTGGCGGCACTGCGACCCGAGCTCGCCGCCGGCGCCCGGTCCCGCGCCGGGATCATCCGAACCGTGCTGGCGGTGCTGTGTGTGCTGGCCGGAGCCGCCGCGTTGTTCGGCGCGATGACGCTGACCAGCTTCCTGATGGCCCTCGCGATCGGGATCGGCGGCGGGCTGTTGTCGTTCGTCGGCATCCTGCTCGGTGCGCCGCTGCTGGTGCCCGCGCTGGTACGTCTGCTGGGCTCGCTGACCGGCTGGCTCGGTGGCCCGCCGGCGCGGCTCGCGGTCGGCAACGCGGTCCGCAACCCGCGGCGCACCGCCGCCACCGCCGCCGCCCTGCTGGTCGGTGTGACCCTGATCGCGATGATGAGCGTCGGTGCGGCGTCGGTGCAGAAGTCCTTCCATGCCTCGCTGGACAGCAGATACCCCCTCGACCTGAGCGTCGACGTCTCCACCGGTGCTCTGCCCGACGCGGTGGTGAAGGGAGTGCCGAGGGTCGAGGGTGTCTCGCGTACGGCGACCCTGGCCGGTGCGCAGGTCCGCCTCGCCGCGGCGGGCCACCCGGGTCGATCGATCGAGACGAACGTCTCCGCGGTCGACCCCTCGGCGGCGGACAGGGTGATGCACAACCCGAGCCTGCTCAGCGGCCTCGGCGACCGTACGGCGATCATCGGGCCGTCCACGGCGAACTCGATCGGCGTCCGCAACGGCGAACGGCTCGTCCTCGGCGCGGGGAAGTCCCGGGTCGAGCTGCGGGCCCGGGTGGTCGGCAACGACGTCCTCCCGCAGGTGCTGGTGAGCTCGGCCGACCTGGCCCGGGTGGCGCCGAAGGCGCCGGTCACAGCGGTGTGGGCGCGGGTCGCCGACACCGCCGACGGCACTCACGTGGTCAGCCGGGCCCAGGAGGTCGTCGGGAACGACAACACGGTCCATCTCGGCGGCGCGGCACCCGAACGCGCGGTGTACGACAAGGTGCTGAACGTCCTGCTGCTGGTGGCCACCGGGCTGCTCGCCGTGGCCGTGGTGATCGCCCTGGTCGGCGTGGGCAACACGCTCAGCCTGTCGGTGCTCGAACGCACCCGGGAGCAGGCGATGCTGCGCGCCCTCGGCCTCACCAAGGGCCAGCTGCGGGCGATGCTCGCCGGCGAGGCGCTGCTGATCGCGGCGGCCGCGGTGGTCGCCGGGCTGGTGCTCGGTACCGCCTACGGATTCGCCGGTACGCGGCTCCTGATGGGCGAGGTGACCTCGCACGTAGAGCTCGGCATTCCGGTCGCCCGGCTGGTGCTGGTGGCCGGGGTCGCGCTGGCGGCCGGCCTGGCCGCGTCGGTGCTTCCGGCGCGACGTGCCGTACGCGTACCCCCGGCGGCGGCCATCGGCACCGAGTGACCGCGAAGCGACGGCTCGGCGGGCTCGACGGCTCGCCGAGCCCGCCGGGCTCGGCGGTCAGCGGCCGAGGCCCAGCACCACCGACAGCACGAACACCGCAGCCACGATGGCGAGTTCGAGGTAGCCCAGCACCAGGCCGGTGACCGCGAGCCCGATGCCGTCGCCGTTGGTCCGCCGGATGCGGGCCAGGGCGAGATGCCCGGTGACGATCGCGGGCACGGCGCTCATGCCGGTCGTGCACAGCCCGAGCACCGCGCAGGCGACGGACACCTTGGCCAGCGGCTCGGTGGTGCGTACCGGCGCGGGCACGTAGTTGGCCCACGGGTTGGCCAGGGGAGCCGGTGGGGCGGGCGGCAGCCGGTTGGAGGGGTAGCCGGGGTTGGCCGGGTGCGTACCGGGGAGCGCGCCGTGGATCGCACCCGGAAGCCCACCGGGATACACGCCGCGTACGCCCGGCAGCCGTGGCTGGCCGGGGAGCTGGGAGATTCCGCCGAACGGCATCGTCGGGGGGATCTCCTGGGCCGACTGCCCGGCCGGCAGCTCCTCCGGCGAGTGCTGCTGGGGGATCGGGAAGGGGGTGGGACCGGCGGGGAGGTCGGCGATCAGCTCGGTCAGCTCGCCGTAGGTGCGCGCTTCCATCACCGCGTCGATGCGGTCGTGGTGCTCGCCCCAGTCCAGCCGTCCCTCTGCCAGGGCTGCCTTGAGCACGTCGGCCGCGCGTTCCCGGTCGGCGTCGGACGCTCGCATCGAGTGCCAGTCGGTGCTCATGTCACCCCCAGCCACTGGGAGCCGGCCCACGCTGGAGGTGGCCCGGCGTACCTTCCCCTCCCGCCATTGTGCCGCCGGATCCGGCGAATGACCGCTCTCTCATCCAGCCCGCCCGGGAGGTCGGTCGTTCCCTGTAGGTCCCCGAATGCCCCGGACGCGCGGTGTCGCCGGGGAGGTTCGGGCGGGTTGGGAGGGTTGGCCGGCCCGGATGGCTCAGTTGAACCCGCTGATGATCGCCAACAGCATGAACAACGTGCCGCCGACGATGTTGAGATAGCCGAGGACCAGGCCGCCGATGGCCATTCCGCGGCCCTCGTCGCCGGAGTTGCCGACCCGGGCAAGGGCCATGTGGCCGGTGACGATGGCCGGGATGGCGGACATGCCGCAGGTCAGCGGCGTGACCGCCCCGAGAATCAGGGAAGCCTTGGCCAGTGGCTCGGTCCGCCGCACCGGGGCGATCGCGTTCGTTCCCCACGGGTTCGTCTGGAGCGCCCGGTTGGCGGCGTCGAAGGACGGTGGCGTGAACGGCGTCGGCCCGGCCGGTAGGTCCGCCACCTGGCGCTGGATCTCGCCGTAGGTCTGGGACCGCATGACCGCGTCCAGCCGGGTGCGGTGCTCGGTGGGGTTGAGCCGCCCCTCCGCGAACGCCGCCTTGAGGATGTCGGCCCCGCGTTCCCGGTCGGCGTCGGACGCGCGCATCGTGTGCCAGTCGTTCATGCGTCCCCCTCGGCGGCACCGGCCCCCGCTGCCCGTGCGGGGTGATCTTGGTTCAGGTTACGTCGCTGGCATCCGTTGGGCAGGTCTGTCACGACCGCGACGGATACGAACGCAGATGGAACGAACGGGGGCGGACCCGGGTGCCCGGCCCGCTGACACTCGGGATGCCCGTCCTTCGCCGAGGTACGCCGGTGGGTCACCAGTACGCTGGCCACGCCGCGGAACCGGTCCCGTGAGACTCATCCGGGCCGCGGAATCCTCGAGGACGGAAAGGCCCCGGCCCATGCTGCTCGCTGTCGACGTGGCAACACCCACACCGTGCTCGGCCTGTTCGCCGGTACCCGGCTGGTCGAGCACTGGCGGGTGTCCACCGAGGACCGCCGGACCGCCGACGAGCTCGCGGTACTGGTCGCCGGGCTGCTCGCCGGGCACACCGGGGCGGAGGGCGTGACCGGGGTGGCGGTGTGTTCGACCGTGCCGACGGTCCTGCACGAGCTGCGGGAGATGGTGGCGCGCTACTACGGCGAGGTACCGAGCGTCATCGTCGAGCCGGGGGTGCGGACGGCGTACCGTCCTGATGGACAACCCCCGCGAGGTAGGCGCGGACCGGATCGTGAACGCGCTCGCGGTGTTCGAGCAGTTCGGGACCGCCGCCATCGTGGTCGACTTCGGCACGGCCACGACGTTCGACGTGGTGAGCGAACGCGGGGAGTACGTCGGCGGGGCGATCTCTCCCGGCATCGAGATCTCGCTGGAGGCGCTGGGTCGCCGGGGCGCGCAGCTGCGCCGGGTCGAACTCCTCCGCCCGCGCACCGTCATCGCCAAGAATACCGTCGAGGCGCTGCAGTCCGGCGCCGTCTACGGCTTCGCCGGCCAGGTCGACGGGCTGGTGACCCGGATGATCGACGAGCTCGGCCTCGACCCCGCCGCGGTCACGGTGGTGGCCACCGGGGGACTGGCCCCGGTCGTCGTGGAGGAGTGCCGCACTGTCGACGCGCACGAGCCGTGGCTCACGCTGCACGGCCTGCGGCTGGTCTTCGCCCGCAACTCAGCCCACCGGCGCAGCCTGACCGGCAAGGGGTTCCGCCGGCCCCGGGATCCTCAACCAGGAGCCGGTCATGATCGGCCTGTGCGGCCAGTGTGCGGCATCCAGCGCCCGCTCGGTCTGCTCGTTGACCATGGCCAGCGCCACGTCGTAGCCGTGGTGCTCGCCCTGGTGGGTCAGGGCGGACAGGAAACACAGGCCGGCGTGCTCCAGTTCCGCCACCTCCCGGACGTCGACCACCACCCGGTCGTGCCCGTCGATGCCGTTGAGCAGCGCGATCCGCTCCACCGCCGCGTCCAGCCGCGGCCGGAGCGCCTCACCGATCCGGCCACGCAGGTGGACCAGGATCTCCCGGTCTCCGTGGTCGGTGACCTCTATGCCGTCCGTGTTGCCCGTGTCGGCTGTGTCCGCGTTGTCAGCTGTTTCCCGGACGTGCTGAATCTCGGTGTTG
>CAWBTM010000006.1:0-139639 GCA_963791775.1 uncultured Actinomycetota bacterium
GGAGGGGAACGTCTGCAGCCCGGTCACGTCGGCAGTGAAGGCGAACTCGCGGCTGCCGACGGTGAGCGGCTCCAGCGGGTCGGCGGAGGTCCGCCGGACGTTGTGGCGCGCGACGATGTGATAGCGGTCCATCAGCATGAGAACGAAGTGAAGTTCCGATAGGTCGCGAGGGAGAACGCGCCGGTGGGTGTGGCCCAGCCGGCGCCGGCCTCGGAGAACAACAGCCCGTCGCGGGCGCAGCGCTCGATGAGGTCGTCGACGCCCACCAGGTGCACCCAGCGCTCGCCGTTCTCGTCATGGACGGTGGTGAAGCGTGGCGAGACGGGGCTGGGTTTGCCTGCGGACTCGTACATGCCGTTGAGGGCGAGGACGAAACCTCGGGTCATCCTTAAGGGGGCACAGCAGCCGATCCTCGTCACCACGGACGACATTGACCAGATTCGCGAGCAGATCGGGCGATCCCGCGTCTCCTGGCGTACGTCCGGCGACGTTCGGCGTCGGCGGCCAGCGCCTCGACCGCCCGTACGGCCGCCGCCGGTGGCTGCTGCCCGGTCCGCGCGGACTCCAGGGTGAGTTCGCCGGTGGTGTAGTACGCCCGGGCGGTCGCCCTGCCGCCCCGGACGAACACGTACGGCGGCACCTGCTCCGGTGCGCACAGCGTGACCGCGGCGAGGACCGTCCGCCCTTCGGCGGTGTCGACGCGGACGCTCGCGGTGTCGTCCCCGTCATGCTGTCCCGGCAGCGGTACAGCTCCGCCCGCACCGTGGTCGGGGTGGCCGGCGCTCGTCGTGGTCCCGGCCACGATCAGTGCGTTCATCAGGCCGTGCGCGAACGGGTTGGTGAGCGTTCCGTCCAGCACGTACCTGCCATCGTGGACGAGCCGGCCGGCCCAGTTGGTACGCGCGTAGTAGGAGTCGGCGCGCGACCAGCGGCCGACCAGCCCCACGTGCCTGACCTCACCGAGCGAACCGTCGCGGGCCAGCCGGGCCAGGGCGCGGACGACCGGGTGCGCGGGCGTTCTGGAAGCCCACCTGGCACAGCAGCGCTGCCGGGCCGGCGGCTCGCCCTGCGTCATCGGGGTTCTGCAGGGCGAGCAGCCGGTCCATGTCCTGCACGGTCACCACCGGCGGGTTCCTCCACCAGGACCGAGCTGCCGCGGCGAACGCCTCCTCGATCATCTGGGCGTGCAGCGGTCGGCGTGCCGAGCACCACGATGTCCGGGCGGTCGCTGGCCAGCAGGCCGGTGAGGTGCGGTGACCGCGAGGCGGCGGGCGGCGTAGGACCTGGCGGCGAGGTGCTCGGCGACGACCGCGGCGGCGTCCGGAGCGACGTCGGCGTACCCCGCCACCCGCAACACTCCCTCCTGCTGCAGCCGGGCGGCGTCGCGCAGGTGGGTCCGGCCGTAGCCGTTGACGCCGACCAGCCCGACGCTGGGAATCGCGGCCAGAGGTGGGGTCGTCACGTTCCTGCCTCGTACCGGCGCGCGAGTGCCCCGCACGCTCCGGGAGCCATCGTACGAAAGCGCTTTCCCGCCTTGGCCTCCGCTGGACGGGAAGGGGGCGGCGGGTGCAGGTGTCGTCCGGTCAGTACTCGGCGGCGGAACGCCGGGAAACGCGATCGGCGTGGCCGGTACGGTCCGGAGGGTGGGCGCGCTCCGTGCCTTCCCCGCATCCCTCCACGCCCTCCACGCCCTCGCCGCTCTCGGCATCGTCGGCACGCCGGCCGTCCCGGGTCGACGGCATCGTCAGCGCCGGCGCCAGCCGTAGCGGACGGCGCCGCGCGGGTATCAGGACAGTGACCGCGCCAGCCAGAACACCGCACCCAGCGGCACCTCGAGTACGAACGTGAACATCGAGAACAGCAGCACCGCCGCGGTGACCGGTCCGGGCGCCCCGCCCAGGTGGATCATCACCGCCGCCGTGCCGGCCTCGGCGATCCCGAACCCGCCCGGCGTGACCACCACGGTGGTGAGTAGCCGGCCGAGCGCGAACGCCGCGACGGCCTCGCCCACACCACGGTAGGCGCCGGTGGCCAGCAGGCAGGCGCAGAACAACGCGGCCTGCAGTGCGAGGTAGGTGGTCATCCCGAGGGTCATCGGCAGCCACGACGTCCTGAGCAGGCCCGACGTCGTGACCCGCAGCCGGGCGAGCGCGGCGCTGGCCTGGTGCTCGGCGGGCCGGACCCGGTGGGGGAGTACGCGCAGTGCGCGGTCGGCCGCCCGGCCCACCACGTCGGCGGCGCGGTCCCAGCGCAGCGCGACCACCAGGGCGGCGACCAGCCCGAACAGCCCGACCGAAGCGGTGCCGACGGGGATCGCGAGCCAGGAGTCGGGCACGTGCCCGGCGGCCAGCAGCGCGAGCAGCCCCACCGCCGGCAGCAGGAACCGCGCCAGTACGTTGCAGATCCCGGAGGCGACCGTGGACACCGCGATCGCGTGGGTGCGGAACCCCCACGACCTGGCCATCGCGAAGTTGACCGCGACCCCGGCGGCCCCGCCGAACGGCATCAGGTTGCTCACCGCGCTGCCGACCGCGTTCAGGGTCAGCGCCTGCCGGTGGTTGAGTCCGGGCAGCGAGGCGGTGAGCACCCAGGTGTACGCCCACAGGCCGAGGCCCCACAGCGCGAACAGCCCCACCAGGAACCAGCGGTCCAGCCGGGCGAACTGCGCCCAGATGACGCCCCAGTCGATGCCCACGATGTAGGGCAGGGCGACCACCAGGCCGATCGCGACCAGGATCGACACCACCGACGCCACGGTGCGCACCCACGGCCGGTGGAACGCCGACGTGCTCGCGCTCATCGCACACCGCCGGGCGCGCCGGCCGTGGTGAGTCCGGCGAGCGGGTGGGTCAGCCGGGTGCCGGGCGCGAGGTCTCGCTGGACGTACCACTCGGTGCCGAGCACCAGCCCGAACAGCGGCCCGGGCAACCTGCGCAGCGCCGCGACCGTACGCACCGAGTCGCCGCCGGTGGCCTGGGTCGCGTGCGCGGCCAGGCTCGCCCGCTTGGCCCGGGCGTACCGGCGTACGTCGATCCGGTGGGTGATCTCCGCTCGCGGCGCGAACGCCCGCTCGAAGCTGCTCACGTCGAACTCCGGCGGGAACCGGTAGACCCGCCCGACCAGGCGCAGCGCGCGCAGCAGCAGTCCCGGTCGACGGTCGCCTCCAGCACCGTCGGCGTGCCGGCGAGCTCGGCGGCCCGGGCGCCCACCTGGTGCACCCGCACGTGGTCGGGGTGGCCGTAGCCGCCGGCCGGGTCGTAGGTCGTCACCAGGTCGGCGCGCTCCTCGGCCAGCAGCGCGGCCAGCCGCCCGGCCGCCTCGTCGGCGTCGGCGCGGACGAAGGCCGGCGCCCAGGTGGGCTCGGCCCGCCCGTCCAGGCCGGAGTCGGCGTAGCCGAGGTGCTCCACCCGGGCGACGCCGAGGGCCGCCGCGGACGCGCGGAGCTCGGCGAGGCGTACGTCACCGAGGCGGGGAGCGGCGGTGCCAGGGGTGCCGGTGGTACCGGACGTGCTGGAAGTGCTGGAAGTGATCGACTCCGGTGCGGCCAGGCCCTGGTCACCGGCGGTGGCGACCACCAGGACCACACGGTGCCCCTCCGCGGCGAGCCGGGCCATGGTGCCCGAGGTGAACAATGCCTCGTCGTCGGGATGAGCGTGGAAGAACACGCACGTGCGGCCCATCCCCCCACCCTCGCACGAGCCGGTACGGAACCGCCGTGTCCTCAGGGACATCTCCGGGAATCCTCCAGTGGCGTCGGCGCGGGCCAGTGCTGATACTCATGGACGGCTCGGATCGGCGCACATCGATGCACATGGCCTGGACGACGTGGACGAAGTGGATTACGCAAGCGACATGGACGGGAAACGCGAGGCGGAACGACCGCACGCCGGTGCGAAGCCCGTCACCGTACACCCGCTGCCCCGCGTCCTCTCCCGAGCCGGACAGGGGGCGGCCTGGATCGCCCTGACGAACGTCGACACGGGGGACGTGTGGTGAAAGTCGTACACGTGAGTGACTGCTTCCTGCCTCGGCTCGGCGGGATCGAGATCCAGCTCGCCGAACTGGCCCGCATGCAGCACCGCGCCGGCCACCGGGTCGAGGTGATCACAGCCACCCCCGACAGCACCGGCGGGGACGCGGCCTGGACGGCGGCCTCGGGGGACGGTTCCGGCGGCCCGGGCGTGCCGGTGCACCGGGTGGTGGCGCCGCTCCCGTGGGAGCTGCCGGTGCATCCGCGCACCGGGCGCCATGTCGGCCGGTTGTACGCCGACCTGCAACCGGACGTCGTACACGTGCACGTCGGCGCGGTCTCGCCGTTCGGCTGGGCGGCCGTCCGCGCGGCGGCCCGCCGGCGACTGCCCACCGTGGTGACCGTGCACAGCATGTGGGACCCCGCGACCTGCGCGATGTACCGCGCGCTGGACACCGGTGTCGGCTGGACCGGCTGGCCGGCGGTGGCGTCCACGGTGAGCGAGGCGGCCGCCGTCCCGATCCGCCGGGTCGTCGGCGACCGCGTGCCCGTGCGGGTGGTCGCGAACGGCATCGACACCGCGCAGTGGCGGCCCACCGACACGGGCGGTTCGAGTGCCTCGACCGTCCCGGCGGACTCCAGGCGGCGCCCCGGCGTGCACGTGGTCGCCGTCGGCCGGCTGGCCCCACGCAAGCAGCCGTTGACGTTGCTGGCCATCCTGCGGGCCGCCCGCGCGGAGCTGGCCGGGTCGCCCGGGTCGCCCGGGTCGCCCGGGTCGCCCGGTTGGCCGGGTCGACCGAACAGGTGCCGTTGTACGCCACCGTCGTCGGCGACGGTCCGGCCCGCCCGCTGATGCAGCGCTACCTCCGCCGGCACGCGATGACCGGCTGGGTGGAGCTCGCCGGCCGGCTGGACCGTGAGCGGGTGCGCGCGGTGCTGGGTTCGGCGGACGTGTTCCTCGCGCCGGCGACCCGCGAGTCGTTCGGCATCGCCGCCCTGGAGGCCCGGCTGGCCGGCGTACCCGTCGTGGCCTACGAGCGCGGCGGCGTGGCCGACTTCGTCGTGTCGGAGAAGGAGGGCCTGCTCGGCGGGTCACCGGCCGAGCTCGCCGCCGCGGTGGCCCGGCTGGCCGGTGACGACGCGTTGCGCGGCGCCATCGCGAGGTACAACCGGTCGACGGAGCCGGTGCGCTGCACCTGGCCGGTGGTGCTGACCGACTTCGACGAGCTGTACGCACTCGCCCGGGACAGGACGGCCCGCTCCGCACCTTGAGGTTCCCCCGGCGCCCGCGGTCCCGCACAATGGGGTCTCCACGAGCGGCGTGCCAGTGGGCGGACGATCGGCGGGCCACCAGGCGTGCCAGGCGGGAGGAACGCGATGCGTACGACGTTGCGCGACGTGGCCCGGCTGGCAGGGGTGTCGCCGAAGACGGTCTCCAACGTCGTCAACGGCTACCTCCACGTCCGGGCGGAGACCCGGGTCCGGGTGGAGGAGGCGATCGTCACCCTCAACTACCGGCCCAACCTGTCCGCCCGTAACCTCCGCCTCGGCCGCACCGGTGTGATCGCGCTGGCCGTCCCCGAGCTGGACGTGCCGTACTTCGCCGAGCTGGCCCGGCACCTGGTCGCTGCCGCGGACGCGCACGGCTGGACGGTGCTGGTGGACCAGACCGACGGCGTACGCGAACGCGAACGCCAGGTGATCGGCGGCATCCGCGACCAGCTCATCGACGGCCTGGTGCTCAGTCCGCTGGCGCTGACCGCGGCGGACCTGGCCGAGCGCACCGACGCCACGCCGATGGTGTTGCTGGGGGAGCGGCTCCACCGCGGGCCGGCCGATCACGTGCTCATCGACAATGTGGCCGCCGCCCGGGACGCCACCGCCCACCTGCTCGGGCTGGGCCGCGCCCGGGTCGCCGCAATCGGCGCCCAGCGCAGCGCCGCCGGGGTGACGGCCCGGATGCGGCTGCGCGGATACCGCTCGGCGCTGACCGCTGCCGGGGTCGGCTACGACGAGCGGCTGGTCGCCTCGACCCCGCAGTTCCACCGCGCGGACGGCGCCGCGGCGATGGCGGACCTGCTGGACGCGGGCGCCCGGCCCGACGCGGTGTTCTGCTTCAACGACCTGCTTGCGCTCGGCGCGCTGCGCACCCTGGCCGAGCGCGGTCTGCGGGTGCCCGACGACGTGGCGGTGATCGGGTTCGACGACATCGAGGACGGCCGGTTCAGCGTGCCGACCCTGTTCCACCGTCTCTCCGGACAAGCGCCAGATCGCCGGTTGTGCGGTCGACCTGCTGCACCGGCAGCTGCTCACCGGCGCCGCCGGGCGCGCCGACGCCGACGGCGGACCGCAGGAGGTGTACGCCGACTACCGGCTGATCGCGCGGGAGAGCACCGGCGCCTCCACCCCGCCGGTCCCGTCGATCCCGTCCGGGTACGTGGACTCCCATGTCCCGGCGGCGGCATCGGTCTCGTCGGAGACGTCAGCCTCGTAGGTGCCGTCGGTGGTCTCACCGGTCCCGCCGACACCACCCGCACACCCGCCCGACCCCCGCCAATCAGTACGTTCCGTGGTCGCCGGGTCGCAGCGCGTCCAGCGGGGTTGCCGCCGGCGGACGCCGCGTAGCTGCCCGGCCGGGCTGGGCTAGCGTCTCTCTCCAGACATTCCTGGCCCGCCGGACCGAATGTGGGAACGTTTCCATACGTCGGCCGCGGGTGCCCGTTCCCGGTTCCCTCGGAGGACCCATGCACGATGACCAGAAGCTGGTGGAAGCGCGGCTGGAACGCGCTCTCCAGCAACGGCTCCGCCCCGCTCTGTACGGCGAGACCGTCCCGCTCGACATCGAGGTGTGGCACGCCCCCGGTGAGCCGGTGCCGGTGACCGAAGCGTTCGCGGCCGACTTCAAGCCGGCGACCCTGGGCGACAAGTGGGGCCCGCCGTGGGGGACCAGCTGGTTCCGGCTGACCGCGCAGGTTCCGCAGGAGTGGGACGGCCGGCGCGTGGAGGCCGTCGTCGACCTCGGCTTCGGCGGGGGACCCGGCTTCTCCGCCGAGGGCCTCGCCTACACCCCTGACGGCGAGCCGATCAAGGGTCTCAACCCCGACAACATCTACCTCCCGATCAGTGGCCTGGCGGCCGGTGGCGTCTCGCCGTCGGAGCATGCGAAGGCCAAGGGAGGAACGCAGTTCCAGGTCTACCTCGAGGCTGCCGCCAACCCCGCGGTGATCCAGTCCGGCTTCCTGCCCAGCGACCTGGGCGACAAGTCCACCGCCGGCACCGAGCCGATGTATGAGATCCGCCGGGCCGAGCTCGCGGTGTTCAACGCCGACGTCTACCACCTGCTGCGCGACATCGAGGTGCTCGCGCAGCTGATGCACGAGCTGCCGACCGACCTGCCGCGCCGCCCGGAGATCCTGCGCGCCCTCGAACGCGCCCTGGACGCTCTCGACTACGACGACATCCCGGGTTCGGCCGCGCTCGCCCGCGAGCAGCTCGCCCCGGTGCTGGCCAAGCCGGCGTACGCCAGCGCGCACCAGATCTCCGCGGTCGGCCACGCGCACATCGACTCGGCGTGGCTGTGGCCGCTGCGGGAGACGGTGCGCAAGGTCGCCCGTACGGTCTCCAACGTCACCACGCTGGCCGCCGACCACCCCGACTTCAGGTTCGCGTTCTCCCAGGCCCAGCAGCACGCCTGGATGAAGGAGCACCACCCGAAGGTCTGGGACCGCCTCAAGGCCGCCGTCGAGTCCGGCCAGATCATCCCCATCGGCGGGATGTGGGTCGAGTCCGACAGCAACATGCCGGGCGGTGAGGCGATGGCCCGCCAGTTCGTGCACGGCAAGAAGTTCTTCCTGGACGAGTACGGCATCGAGACCGAGACGGTCTGGCTGCCGGACTCCTTCGGCTACTCCGCGGCGATGCCGCAGCTGGTGAAGCTCGCCGGCAACAAGTGGTTCCTCACCCAGAAGATCTCCTGGAACCAGACCAACAAGTTCCCGCACCACACGTTCTGGTGGGAGGGCATCGACGGGACCCGGGTGTTCACCCACTTCCCGCCGGCCGACACCTACAACGGCCAGCTCACCGGTTCCGAGCTCGCTCGCGCCCAGCGCAACTACCAGGACCAGGGCGGCGGCACCTGGTCGTTGCTGCCGTTCGGTCACGGCGACGGCGGTGGCGGCCCCACCCGGGAGATGCTCGGCCGGGCGGAGCGGCTGGCCGACCTGGAGGCCTCGCCGAAGGTGACCATCGAGCACCCGGCGGACTTCTTCCAGCGCGCCCACGACGAGTACGAGAACGCGCCGGTGTGGGTCGGTGAGCTCTACCTCGAGCTGCACCGGGCGACCTTCACCTCCCAGGCCAAGACCAAGCAGGGCAACCGCCGCAGCGAGCACCTGCTGCGCGAGGCCGAGCTGTGGTCGGCCGCGGCGGCGGTGGCGGGCCGGCTGGACTACCCGTACGAGGACCTGGACCGGATCTGGAAGGCCGTACTCCTCAACCAGTTCCACGACATCCTCCCGGGCAGCTCCATCCACTGGGTGCACCGCGAGGCCGAGGAGACCTACGCCCGGCTGGCGGTCGAGCTGGACGCGATCATCGAGCGGGCACAGCGGGCACTGGCCGGCGAGGGCGACGCCGCCGTCGTCTTCAACGCGGCTCCGCACGACCGGCTCGGCGTGCCCGCCATGGGTGCGGACGTGCAGGTCCCCTCGCACGCGCCGGAGGTGTCGGTGAGCCGCGAGGGCGGCGCCGTCGTCCTCGACAACGGCCTGCTCCGGGTGACCGTCGACGAGCGCGGCCTGCTCAGCTCCGTGGTCGAGCTGGAGTCCGGCCGGGAGGCGATCGCCCCCGGCGCGGCCGGCAACCTGCTGCAGCTGCACGTCGACACCCCGAACCTCTGGGACGCCTGGGACGTCGACCCCTTCTACCGCAACAAGGTGCGCGACCTCACCGACGTCGACTCGATCGAGGTCGTGTCGGAGTCGGGCGCCGAGGCCGCGGTGGCGGTGACCCGTTCGTTCGGCGGCTCCACGATCCGCCAGACGATCCGGATCGGGGCCGGGGAGTGCCAGGTCGACGTCGACAACGAGATCGACTGGCACGAGAAGGAGAAGTTCCTCAAGGTCGCGTTCCCGCTGGACGTGAAGGCCGCCCAGTCCGCGTCGGAGACGCAGTTCGGGCACGTGTTCCGGGCCACCCACACCAACACCTCGTGGGAGAACGCGAAGTTCGAGTTCTGCGCGCACCGGTGGATCCAGGTGGGCGAGCCGGGGTACGGCCACGCGGTGGTCAACAACTCCACCTACGGCCACGACGTCACCCGCGACGTCCGTGAGGACGGCGGCACCACCACCACGGTGCGGCTGTCGCTGCTGCGGGCACCGCGGGTGCCGGACCCGGTGACCGACCAGGGCGTGCACAAGCTGTCGTACGCGCTGGTGCCCGGCGCGGGCATCGCCGAGGCGGTCGAGGAGGGCTACCGCATCAACCTCCCGGCGCGCACGGTGACCGGTGCCGAGGGCGTCGCCCCGCTGGTCCGGGTGGACAACCCGGCCGTGGTGGTCGAGGCCGTCAAGCTGGCCGAGGACCAGTCCGGCGACGTGGTGGTCCGGCTGTACGAGGCGCACGGCGGCCGCGCGACCGGACGGGTGTCCACGTCGTTCGGCGTCGCGTCGGTCAAGGAGGTCGACCTGCTCGAGCGTCCGCTGGCCGACCGCGAGGTCGCCGACGGCGCGGTCGAGGTCTCGTTGCGGCCGTTCCAGATCCTCACGCTGAGGTTCGCCCGCGCCTGATCGTTCGATCGTCTGATCGCCGTTCGCGCCGGTACGACCTACGGCGGCAGGCAGGACGTAAAGGCTGGTAGGTGGCCGGCCCGGGTTCGCCCGGGCCGGCCACTGGCGTTTCCGGCCGCCCGCAGGGTTGTGACACAATCTCGCGCATGAGCGAGGCCAGCCGCGCGGCCGCCGAGGAAGTGGCGGAGGTCCTGCGTGCCCGGCTCCTCGACGGCGCGCTGCCACCGGGCGCACACCTGTCGGAGGAGCAGCTGGCCGCGGAGTTCGGCGTCGGCCGCTACACCGTGCGGGCGGCTCTTCGGGCGCTGGTGACCGCCGGTCTGCTCACCCACGTACGCCATCGAGGCGCGTTCGTCCCCGACCTCACCATCGAACGCGTGGACGAGCTGTTCGGCTACCGCGCCGTCATCGAGCTCGGGGCACTGCGGCTCGCCCTCGCCGGTGGCCGCGACCTGGCGCCGGTGGAGTCCGCCGTCGCCGCCCTGGAAGCCGTCGACCGCCCCGGCGATCGGCCCGGCGATCGGCCCGGCGATCGGCCCGGCGATCGGCCCGGCGGCCCGCCCGCTGCCTGGCACGACGTCACCGCCGCGCACCGGGCCGTCCACCACGCGCTGGTCGCCGCCGCCGGCAACCCCCGCCTGCTCACCGCGTACTCCGCGTGCGAGGACGAGCTGCAGTTCCTGCTCGCCTTCGCCCGGCCGGAGTTCACCCCGGGACGCCTCGCCCGCCTGCACCGGGAGCTGCTGACCAACCTCGAACGCGGTGTGGAGAAGGCGCAGCGCGCCCTGGCCGACGACCTCGAGGTCGGCCGGCAGGGGCTGGTCCGCGCGCTCGCCCTGCCCTCCGCGCCCACCGCGCCCGCTCCGCTCACCGCGCCGGCTCCGCTCACCGCGGCCAGCGATCCGCCCCGACCGAAGAGTTCCGCCGGACAAGGGAGAACCCCCCGATGACGACGCAACGCCGACTGCCCCGCTGGTCCGAGCTCCGGCCGCTGGTGCGTACCCGCCGTCCCGAGCTGGACGCCACCAAGCGGCGTCTGGACCGGGCCCTGACCATCGCCGACCTGCGGACGGCTGCCAGGCGGCGCACGCCGAAGGCGCCGTTCGACTACACCGACGGCGCGGCCGAGGGCGAGGTCACCCTGAACCGCGCGCGGTCACTGTTCAACCGGCTGCAGTTCAACCCGAGCATCCTGCGGGACGTGTCCAAGGTCGACCCGAGCACGACCATCCTGGGCCGGCCGTCGGCCTACCCCTTCGCGTTCGCGCCCACCGGCTTCACCCGGATGATGCAGCACGAGGGCGAGCCCGCCGTGGCCCGCGTCGCCCAGCGCAACGGCATCCCGTACGCGCTGTCGACCATGGGGACCACCTCGATCGAGGATGTCGCCGCGGCCGCACCCGAGGCGGACAAATGGTTCCAGCTGTACGTCTGGACCGACCGCGCCGCCGGCAAGGACCTGATGGACCGGTCCCTCGCCGCGGGCTACACCACGCTGGTGCTCACGGTGGACGTGCCGGTCGCCGGCGCCCGGCTGCGCGACGTGCGCAACGGCATGACGATCCCGCCCAGCCTCACCCCGAAGACCATCCTCGACATGGGCATGCACCCGGCGTGGTGGCTCAACCTGCTGACCACCGAACCGCTGACGTTCGCGTCGCTGTCGGACTGGCCGGGCACGGTGGCCGAGCTGATCAACCACATGTTCGACCCCACGGTGACCTTCGACGACCTGGCCTGGATGCGGGAGGCGTGGCCGGGATCGCTGGTCGTCAAGGGCATCCAGAACGTCGACGACGCCCGCAAGGTGGTCGACCTCGGCGTCGACGGCCTGGTGATCTCCAACCACGGCGGCCGCCAGCTCGACCGTGCCCCGGTGCCGCTGCAGCTGCTGCCCAAGGTCGTGGACGCGGTGGGGGAGAGGGCCGAGGTGTACATCGACACCGGCGTGATGACCGGCGCCGACATCGTGGCCGCCTGCGCGCTCGGCGCCCGCGCCGTGCTGGTCGGCCGGGCGTACCTCTACGGCCTGATGGCCGGCGGCGAACGCGGCGTCCAGCGTGCGGTGGAGATCCTCGGCAGCGAGATCACCCGCACCATGCAGCTGCTCGGCGCCGCCGGGGTCGATGAGCTTCGGCCCGAGCACGTCACCCTGCCCGCCGTCGCGTTCTGACCCAGTTCGTTCTGACCCCGTTGCGTTCCGGACCGGTTTCGTTCCCACTCGGTTCCGCGCGCCCGGCCGTCCCGGAAGGTTCCTGACCCCCGTCGGACTTTCCGGGTCGGCCTGGGGATATCCCCCGTGCTTCCCAGGGGGCTTCGGTGCAGGATGGACGAAGGGCCGGTGGCGAAGCCGTGCCCGTCCGCGAGCACACACGACCCGCGGGGTGCGTGATCGCACCGACCAGCGGGCCGACGCGACGGAAGGTGAATGCGAATGTACGACGACGCGACCTGGTTCCCGGTCTGCGCCGGACTGAGCGCCTTGGGTGTGGTCGCGGCGTTCTTCGCGTTCCGCCGCCGGGGCGCGGCCGCCGGTCTGCGGCTGTTCGGCTGGGCAGTGCTGCCGATGGCGATCTACCTCACCGGCATGGTCCGGTTGCTGTGGACCGTGGGCGCCGCGCTGGTCAAGTGGGTGAGCGGGTTCGTGTTCAGCCCGTACGTCTGGGCCGGGCTGGCGTTGTTCGGGGTCGCGGCGATCTGCCTGCCGGTGGCCGGGGCCATCCGGCGGCGCCAGTCCCGGTCGGCCGAGCAGGTCGAGACCGGACGCGCGTCGACCGGCACCCGGGCAGCCGGGGCCGGCACCGTCCGCGCCGGGGGGAATGCCGCGGGCGGCCGGGCGAGCACCGCGAAGGGTGCCGACCAGCCCAAGGCGGTGGGGCAGGGCCAGAACCAGAACAAGAACCAGAACAAGAACAAGAACCAGAACAAGAACCAGGGCCAGGGCAAGGCTCAGGACAAGGGGCAGCGCAAGACCAACGAGGACGACCCGCTCGCGGGGTTCGAGGACATCGACGAGATCCTCAAGCGCCGCGGCATCAGCTGACCTGTGGGCCGGCCGGTCCCGAACGACCCCGGCTGGCAGGCCGGTCCGCACGTCGGCGACGCTACGCTGCCCGCCGTGCCCCCCATGCCTGCGGTGATCGCCGCTGCCGTGTGCCCGCACCCGCCGCTGCTGGTCCCGGCACTCGCCGGCGCGAACGCCGGGGAGCTGGCGGGTCTGCGGGCGGCCGCCCGGTCCGCGGTACGGCAGCTGCTGGCCGCCGAACCCGACGTGGTGATCTGCGTGGGCGCCGCCCCCGGTGCGCACAGCGCGCACACCTGGGGGACCGACGCGACCGGATCACTCGCCGCGTACGGCGTCGACGTACGGGTTGGTGGCTCGGAGCCTTCCGGCAAGGCTTCCGGCGGGACAGCCGGGGCGACGGAACGGGAAGGTGCGTGTGCAGAGCCGGACCTGCCGCTCGCGCTCACGGTCGGCGCCTGGTTGCTGGACAGCTGCGGTCACACGGGGGAGCGCAGCTACGTCGGCGTACCCGACTTCTACGACTCCGACCGGTGTGCGGAGCTCGGCGCCACCCTCACCGGCACCCCGGTCGGAACCCACCCGGGTCAGCTGAGCACGATCGGCCTGCTGGTGATGGGCGACGGCTCCGCGCGCCGGGGCCAGCACGCCCCCGGAGCCGCCGACCCGCGCGCACCGATGCTGGACGCGCTGGTGGCCACCTCGCTGGGAACAGGTGACCTCGACGGACTCCGGGGGCTTCGACCCGACCTGGCGCGTGAGCTGCTGGTTGCCGGCCGGGCGGCCTGGCAGGTGCTGGCTGGTGCGGCGGGCGCCGCGGTGGCTGCCGGTCGACGGCTCGAACCGCGTCTCCTCGCGGACGAGGCCCCCTACGGCGTCGGCTACTTCGTGGCGTACTGGCGACTGCTGGACTGAGGATCCGGGACGCCGGTGTCCCGGGTGCTCGCGAGCGTCCGCCGGGATGGTGGACTGGTCCGGGTGGTTCCGCTCGAGCGAGTTCTACCCGAGCCGCTCCCGGCGCACACCACGCCGTACGCCGGCACCGCTCCTGAACGACCCGCCCCACCGGAGAACGGAGACCGAACGCGTGACCAGCCCCTCGGCGTCCCCGGCGTCCCCGGCGTCCTCGGTTGTCGCCGTCGTCGGACCGACCGCCGCCGGCAAGTCCGACCTCGCCGTCGCGCTGGCTCTCCGGCTGCACGGTGAGGTGGTCAACGCCGACTCGATGCAGGTCTACCGGGGGATGGACATCGGGACCGCCAAGCTGCCGCCCGCCGAGCGCGCCGGCGTACGCCACCACGTGGTGGACGTCCTCGACATCGGTGAGACAGCAACAGTGGCGGAGTTCCAGCAGCGGGCCCGGTCGGCCATCGCCGACTGCCACGACCGCGGCGTGCTCCCCATCGTGGTGGGCGGTTCGGCGTTGTACATCCGGGCCATCCTGGACAGGTTCGAGTTCCCCGGTACCGACCCGGCGATCCGGGCCCGGTTGGAGGGCGAGCTCGCACAGGTCGGCGCCGAACGCCTGCACGCCCGGCTGGCCGAGCTGGACCCGGCCGCGGCCGCGGGAATCCTGCCGACGAACACCCGGCGGATCGTGCGCGCGCTGGAAGTGGTCGAGCTCACCGGGCGGCCGTTCACGGCGACTCTGCCCGCGTACGAGTACGCCTTCCCGCGAGTGTGTCAAGTCGGCCTTGACGTGCCCCGGGACGTGCTGGACGACCGCATCCGCGAGCGGGTGGACCGGATGTGGGACGCCGGTTTCGTCGCCGAGGTACGCCGGCTGGACGCGGCCGGGTTGCGCACCGGGCTGACCGCCGCCCGGGCACTCGGCTACTCCCAGGTGCTGGCCCACCTCGCCGGTGAGTGCACCGAGCAGGAGGCGAAGGACTCGACCGTCCGCGCGACCCGGCGGTTCGCGCGCCGGCAGGACTCGTGGTTTCGTCGTGACCCGCGGATCCACTGGCTGCCCTACGACGCGCCGGATCTGGTCAACCGGGCGGCGGCGGATGTGCGAGTCTCCCGATCCCTGGCATGATCGGCCACCTTCGCCACCGTGGTTCGGGTCGACCGTTCCCGCACGGACGGTCTGCAGTACCGAGCCGCCGAGAAGGGAGCAGTCGATGCGTCGATCCGTCGTCGTCACCGCGGTGGGGGCGCTCGTCGCCACCGCCGCGCTGGGACCGATCGCGGCCGCCGATCCGCCGCGCGGTCACCAGCCGAGGAACGAACCGGTCAAGACGCCGGTTGCCCGTGGTTACGGCGGTGGTGTGGCGACCGTCGACCTGGACGCGACGCGGGCGGGCATCGACGTCCTCCGCCGGGGCGGCAACGCGGTCGACGCAGCGGTGGCCGCGGCCGCGACCCTCGGCGTCACCGAACCCTTCTCCGCGGGGCTCGGCGGTGGCGGCTTCTTCGTCTACTACGACGCGAAGTCGGGCAAGGTGCACACCATCGACGGGCGCGAGACGGCGCCGGCGAGTGCCACCGAGAAGCTGTTCGTCGACCCGCAGACGGGCAAGCCGTTGTCCTTCCAGGACGCCCGGGTGAGCGGGCTTTCCGTCGGGGTGCCGGGCACGCCGGCAACGTGGGACCGCGCCCTGGACAAGTGGGGCACCTGGTCGCTGGGCCGGGCGCTGGCGCCGGCCACGAAGGTGGCCACACGGGGGTTCGTGGTCGACGACACGTTCCGCTCCCAGATCCAGGAGAACGCCGACGTCTTCGACGACTTCACCTCCACCCGCAAGCTCTACCTTCCCGGTGGCGCGCCGCCCGCGGTCGGCTCGGTGTTCCGCAACCTCGACCTCGCGCAGACCTACCGCATGCTGTCCCGCGAGGGCATGAAGCCGTTGTACGACGGTGAGCTCGGCGCCGAGATCGCCCGGACCGTGCAGCACCCGCCGGTCACCGCGGACGCCGACCGCGTGGCGCGTCCCGGTGCGATGACCACCGGCGACCTGGCCGCCTACGACGCCAAGCTGCGTGCACCGACCAAGGTCGGCTACCGCGGCATGGACGTGTACGGCATGGGCCCGGCGTCCTCGGGCGGCTCGACCGTCGGTGAGGCGCTGAACATCATCGAGGCGGCGAACCCGAAGCACCAGGACAAGGTGGGCGTGCTGCACACCTACCTCGAGGCGTCCGCACTCGCGTTCGCCGACCGCAACCGCTACGTCGGTGACAGCGATCAGGTGGACGTGCCGATGCCGGCGTTGCTGTCCCAGGGGTTCGCCAACGAGCGTGCCTGTGAGATCAGGCCCGACGCCGTGCTGAAGAAGCCGGTCGCGCCGGGGGTTCCCGACGGCGACTACGGCGACTCCGCGGGCTGCGGCGCGAAGGCCGCGGTCGCTCCGGCCGACCAGCACGAGGGGCTGTCCACGACCCACCTCACCACCTCCGACCGGTGGGGCAACGTCGTGGCGTACACCCTCACCATCGAGCAGACCGGTGGCTCCGGGATCGTCGTGCCCAAGCGCGGCTTCCTGCTGAACAACGAGCTGACCGACTTCAACTTCGAGCCCACCCAGGGCGACGCGCCCGACCCGAACCTGCCCGGTCCGGGCAAGCGGCCGCGCTCGTCGATCTCGCCCACCATCGTGCTCAAGGACGGCCACCCGGTGCTGGCGCTGGGCAGCCCGGGCGGCGCGACGATCATCACCACCGTCCTTCAGACCCTGGTCAACCGTTACGAGCTGGGGATGAGCCTGCCGGAGGCGGTGGCGGCGCCGCGCGCGTCCTCGCGAAACACCGCACTCGAGGCCGAACCGGCATTCCTCGCCTCTCCGGAGGGAAAGGCGCTGGTCGCCAAGGGGCACGCGTTCAAGTCCGTACCGGAGATCGGGGCGGAGACCGCGCTGCAGTTCGGGCACCGGGGCGTGGTCGAGGCGGTGGCCGAGCCCACCCGCCGGGGCGGCGGCTCGGCGATGGTCGTACTCCCTACGGACGGCGGCGGCAACCACGGCCGGCACGGGCACCACGGCCGGCACGGGCACCACGGCCGGCACGGGCACCACGGCCGGCACGGGCACCACGTTCCGGCGCCGCGGTGACGCGGCCGACCACGTAGCCTGGGATGGACGTACGTCTGCCCGGCCCGCCGAGGGGTTGGGCCGGGCAGACACATCAGGCATCAGGCGTCCGGGGTCGTCGCGGGCGCTGTCGACGGAAGGAACGTCCGCGGGTGAGCACGTCCACGGTGGCCTGGGTCAAGGGCCACGGCACGGAGAACGACTTCCTGCTCGTCCACGACCCCGACGGCAGCCTGTACCCCGATCTGGACGCTGCGGCGGTCCGTCAGCTGTGTGACCGGCGGCGCGGTGTCGGCGCGGACGGCGTGCTGCGGGTGGTGCGCACCGCCGCGATCGAGGACGGCCGGGCCTTCGCGGGTGCGGCCGAGTGGTTCATGGACTTCCGCAACGCCGACGGCTCCGTGGGCGAGATGTGTGGGAACGGCGTCCGCGTGTTCGCGCAGTTCCTGCGCACCCGCGGCCTGGCCGGCGACGACGGCGAGGTCCCGGTGGCGACCAGGGCGGGCCTGCGGCCGGTCCGGTTCGAGGCCGACGGGCGGCTCACGGTCGGGATGGGCGTGGCCGGCTTTCCCGAGTCCACCGGGCTGGCGGTGACGGCCGGTGGTCGTACGTGGGGCGCGGTGGCGGTCGACATGGGCAACCCGCACGCGGTGGCGATGGTCGACGATCTCGCCGACCCGGGCGCCCTGCTGGACGCACCGGTGTGGACGCCGGCCGAGGTGTTCCCCAAGGGCGTGAACGCGGAGTTCGCCGTACGCCGGGGCGACCGCCACCTGGCCATGCGCGTCCACGAACGCGGGGTCGGGGAGACCCGGTCCTGCGGCACCGGCGCGTGCGCGGTGGCGGCGTGCGTCGCCCGCACCGACGGCGTGGCCGCACCCGCCTCCTACCGCGTGGACGTTCCCGGCGGAACGCTCACCATCGCCCTGCTCCCCGACGGCTCGGTGGAGATGACCGGGCCGGCCGTACTCACCGCCCGCGGCGAGCTGGACCTGGCCCTGGGCTGAGCCCCGGCGCCAGGGTCGACCTGGGGCACCCCCTGAGTATCCGCGGCCTTCTTCTCCTCCCGAAGAAGGAGTCGATGCCCGACCTGTGACTCACGCGATGTGTCCGTGGTCCGGGATACGGTCGGATGCATGGACACCACCAGCCCCCCAGACGGCGAGGACGTGCTGCGTGCGCAGCGTCGTCGGGCCGTCCTGCGGCAGGTGCGGGCCCGCCAGGCGTCGGCTTTCGCCCGGAGGTCCGCGATCGCCCGGACGGCCGTCCTGCTTCGCTCGGCCAGCTACCACGAACGCTGAGGAAGAGCCCCGCGGCTTCTTCCCCAGCGTTCGGTCGTCAGTGCCCGAACCACCAGCGCTCTGCCTGCTGGTGTTCTGACTGCCGGCACCCGATCGTCACGGACGCTGCACGGTGCCGTCCGGCAGCCGGGTGCGCGTCCAGGCGTCCCTGACCAGCGGCTCCACCGGCGGATACTTCGCCGCGAGTTCCTCGTCCAGGTCGACGCCCAGACCTGGTGTGTCACTGGGCCACAGGTGACCGTCCCGCACCTGTGGGGTGCCGGGGAACACCTCCGCCGCGGTGTCGCCGAAGACGTGAAGTTCCTGGATGCCGAAGTTCGGTGCGGCGAGGTCGAGGGCGAGATTGGCGGCGTGGCCCACGGGGGAGACGTCGCCCGGTCCGTGCCATGCCGTCCGGATCCCGAACAGCTCCGCGGCGTTGGCGAGCCGCCAGGCCGGCGTCAGGCCGCCGATCGCGGAGATATGACAACGTACGAAGTCGATCAGTCGGTCCCGTACCAGCGGTACGTACTCCGCCGGGTTGGTGAACAGCTCCCCGATCGCCAGTGGCGTGGCCGCCTGGGCGCGCACCGTCGGTAGCCAGCCGAGGTCCTCCGGCGCCAGCAGGTCCTCCAGGAAGAACAACCCGAACGGCTCCAGCGCCTTGGCCAGCCGGACCGCCTGCGTCGGGTTCAGCCGTTCGTGCACGTCGTGCAGCAGGTGGACGCTCTCGCCCAGCTGGTCGCGCAGGTGGGCGAACAGCTCCGGCACGACCCGAAGGTAGGAGTCCGGATCCCAGGCGTCGGGCACCAGGGCGGCCCGGGTCGACCCGGTGCCCGAGCCCACCGGCCCGCGGTCGGAAGCGCCGGACGCCGCGGACACGCCGTACGTCAGTGCCCCCGGCACCGCGACCTGGCAACGGACGTACCGATAGCCCTTCTCTGCAAAGGCGCGTACGCCGTCCTCCACCTCCGCCGCGTCCCGGCCCGAGGCGTGCCCGTAGACGGGGACCGCGCTGCGGCACCGGCCACCCAGCAGCTGCCACACCGGCAGCCCGGCCTGCTTGCCCTTCAGGTCCCACAGCGCCATGTCGACACCGGACAGCGCGTTGTTGAGCACCGGCCCGGACCGCCAGTACGAGCTCAGGAACAACGAGTTCGCGATGTCGGTGATGTCGGCGGGGTCGCGCCCGACCAGCTGCGGGGCGAGGTAGGAGTCGACCGCCTCGGCGACGGCACGGGCGCGCTGGGTGAACGTCGCGCAGCCCAGGCCGTAGAGCCCGGGGTCGGAGGTCTCGATCTTCACCACGACGAGGGTGATGTTCTCCGGCGCGGTGAGGATGGTCCGAACCCTGGTGATCCGCGTCCCTCCGCTTCCGGGGGCCTGCCAGGGCGGGGCGGCGAGGGGTTCGGGGCTGTGTTCGGGCGAGGTCACCAGGCGTCCTTCCGTTCTGTCCGTACAGTCGGTGATGTCCGGGCCTCCGTTTCCGGCGCGGCCTTTTCCGGACTCTAGGGAGCAGCCCCGTGCCGGTGCCACCGAAGCGGCCCGGGTCGGCCCGGTTGGGCTGGTTTCGGCCAGCTCAGGCTCGGAGCGGACGGCCTGGACTCGTCGGCCCGGAGCGGATCCGCACGACCGGAATCGACCCAGCCGCGACATATCAGGATGCACGACTGGCTGTGAGGTGCCACGATTGGGGAAGCTACGGCCGACCCGTGGCGTTGACTGGAGTTGTATGACACTACGACGCGAAGATCACACCGACGCCGGCCGTCCGGTCACGACTGCACCGACGGCTCCGGCGGACGACGCAGACCTGCGCCTCACGGTGGTCGACCGGGAGTTCCCGGTGGACGACCCCGGGACAGGCGAACTGGACCTGGAAGAGCGCCAGGCCCTCCGGCGGGTGGCCGGATTCTCCACCGAGCTCACCGACATCACCGAGGTCGAATACCGCCGTCTGCAGCTGGAGCGCGTGGTGCTCGTCGGGGTGTGGACCGGTGGGAGCATCGCCGACGCCGAAAACTCTCTTGTCGAGCTCAAGCTGCTCTCGGAGACAGCCGGCGCGGAGGTGCTGGAAGGGCTGATCCAGCGGCGCAGCCGACCCGACCAGGCGACCTACATCGGACGCGGAAAGGTCGAGGAGTTGCGCGAGGAGGTGATCGCCACCGGCGCGGACACCGTGATCTGTGACGGTGAGCTGAGCCCTGCCCAGCTGCGCAACCTGGAGGAGCGGGTCAAGGTCAAGGTCATCGACCGCACCGCGCTGATCCTGGACATCTTCGCCCAGCATGCCAAGAGCCGTGAGGGCAAGGCGCAGGTCGAGCTGGCCCAGCTGTCCTACTTCCTTCCCCGGCTGCGTGGTTGGGGTGGCAACCTGTCCCGCCAGGCCGGTGGCCGTGCCGGTGGCGCCAGCGGCGGTGTCGGCGTACGTGGTCCCGGTGAGACGAAGATCGAGCTCGACCGTCGCCGCATCCGTACCCGGATGGCCAAGCTTCGCCGCGACATCGAGGGCATGAAGACCGGCCGCAGCACCAAGCGGCAGCGGCGCCGCCGTAACGCCGTGCCCTCCGTCGCCATCGCCGGCTACACCAACGCCGGCAAGTCCTCGCTGCTCAACCGGCTCACCGGTGCCGGGGTGCTGGTCGAGGACGCGCTGTTCGCCACGCTGGACCCGACCACCCGGCGGGCGACCTCGCCCGACGGGCGGCTGTTCACCCTGACCGACACGGTCGGCTTCGTCCGGCACCTGCCGCACCAGCTGGTGGAGGCGTTCCGGTCGACGCTGGAGGAGGTCGCCGAGGCCGATCTCGTCGTGCACGTGGTGGACGGAGCGCACGCCGACCCCGAGGGCCAGATCAGTGCCGTACGCGAGGTGCTGGCCGAAGCCGGTGCGGGTGACCTGCCGGAGATCGTGGCGATCAACAAGGCCGACCTTGCCGACCCGATCGAGCTGGCCCGGCTGCAGACGCTGGTGCCGCATTCCGTCGTGGTCTCCGCGCGCACGGGTGCGGGTGTGCCCGAGCTGCTGGAGATGATCGGCGCCGAGCTGCCCCACCCCGAGGTCGAGGTGGACGCGCTCGTGCCGTACGCCCGCGGCGATCTGGTGGCGAAGGTGCACGAGCACGGCGAGGTGCTCGAGGTCGAGCACACTGCCGACGGCACCCGGTTGCGCGCCCGGGTCGACCCTGGTCTGGCCGCGACGCTGAACGGCTTCGCCACTGCGTGACGGCGCCGCCGTACGACGCCTACGTACGACCGAAACTGCCTGGCGCCGGGTGTCCTTCGGGCTTGCTCCGGAGGGCACCCGGCGACACCTCGGGCCCGCTCAGCCGCGGTAGCTCGCGACGGTCGGTGGCCCGCGCCGGGTGTCGCTGAGCAGGCCGGCGGTGAGTACGCCGCCGATCGCGCCGAACAGATGCCCCTGCCAGGAGATGCCCGCCTGGGGGAGCAGTCCGCTCAGCAACGCACCGCCCCACACCAGGATGACCACCAGGCCGATCAGGAGCTGTCCGAGGCTGCGGCTGAAAATGCCGCGGGCGATGAGGTAGGACGCGTAGCCGAACACCACACCGCTCGCGCCGATCGTCACCGAACCCGGCGGTGACGTCAGCCAGGTGCCGAGACCGCTGACCAGCGCGATCAGGCCGGTGACCAGCAGGAGCCTGGCCGCGCCGGCCACCGCGATGATCGCGCCCAGCATCAGCAGCGGAATGGTGTTGGAGATCAGGTGGCCGAAGCCCGCGTGCAGGAACGGCGCGAAAGCGATGCCGAGCAGACCCTCGGCCTCGCGTGCCTGGATGCCGTAGCCGTCCAGGTGATGGCCGAGCAGCATGTCGGCGATCTCGCTCACCCACATCAGGGCGATCAGCCCGATCAGCGCCTTCAGACCCGTGACACCGGGGTCGGGCGTCCGACCGGAACCACGTCGGTCGGACCACCGGGAGGTCTCGAAGGCCATGTCCTCAACCATGCCTGATCGGTGCAAGGGCGCGGGTGGACGCCCTCGATTCTCAGCAGCTTCTCATGCCGGTGCCACGCATCGCCTCCCCGTCGCCTCCCCGCGTCCGGCGGTGTCCCCGAGTCCGCGCGGACACTAGGATCAGCCGGGTTTCGCAGAACGTACGGGGGAGTAGTCGAATGATCGTCGTCGGCGTCATCGTCTTGATCGTCGGGGCCGTGTGCGCGTACTTCGCGCGGACCGCGCGTGCCAGGCAGTACGCCATGATCACCACCGAGACCCTGAGCGCACAGGAGCTGAGCGCCCTCCAGCAGGCCGCCGTACAGGCCGCCGGGCCCGGCGCCTTCCGCTACCGGGTCGAGGTGACCGGCCGGCTGTGCCCCAGCGCGGCCGGGCCGCTCACCTCCGAGCTCGCGAAGGTCAACTGTGTCTGGCACCGGCACGTGGTGACCCGGAAGTACTGGGAGAACCGGCGCGACAGCAGGGGAAACACCCGGCGGGTCACCCGTACCGAGGTCATGTCCGAACACACCTCCAACCAGCCCTTCCTCGTGCAGGACACGACCGGCGTGGTGACCGTCCACCCGGGCTCTGTCGCTGTCGACGGCGCGCAGAAGGTGCTCGACCGGTTCGAGAGGGACACCGGCGACAACGACAGGGCCACCCTGCAGCTGGGGAAGTTCCGCATGAGCATCCCGGCCGCAGACTCCGGCACCGAGGGATATCAGTACGAGGAGTGGGTTCTGCGCCCCGGCCGCCGCGCCTATGTGCTCGGCGAGGCCAGTGACGTGAGCGGCGAGCTCGCCCTCACCGAGCCCACGATCATCAGCACGCGGACCGAGGCCGAGCTACTCACCCGATCACGTTCCCGGCAACGGGTGTTCACGATCGCGGCGGTTGTCGCGGCCGTGGGCGGTGTCGTGTCGGCAGCCGTCGGCCTGGTCCAGATGGTCGGCTGAGGCTGCCGGCACGACCGGCATCCGGTCCCGGGCAAGCCGGCCGTGGTAGCCGACCGGCTGCCCTCGACCTGGGACGGCGCTGTCAGGACTCCGTGCGGCCGCCGAGATGCTCGGCCAGGAAGCGCTCGGCCGCGGCGTAGTAGATCTCGCGGTTCTGCGGCCGGGCGAGGCCGTGCCCCTCGTCGGGGAAGAGGAGGTACTCGTGGGGGAGTCCCTTCGCCTTCAGTGCCTCCACGATCTGCTCGGCCTCGGCCTGCTTCACCCGCGGGTCGTTGGCGCCCTGCGCGACCAGGACCGGGATGGCGATGTCGTCGACGCGGGACAGCGGGGAGCGTTCCCACAGCATGTCCTTCTCGGTCTCCGGGTCACCCACCTTGGCGTACATCATCGCCACCAGCGGCTTCCAGTACGGCGGGATGGAGCTGAGCAGGGTGAGCAGGTTGGACGGCCCGCACAGGTCGACCGCGCAGCGGAACGCCTCCGGAGTGAACGCCGCGCCGGCGAGTGCGGCGTACCCGCCGTAGGAACCCCCCATGATGCCCACCCGGTCGCTGTCGATCAGGCCCCGGCCGACCAGGTGCTCGACGGCGTCCAGCAGGTCGGTGTGCATCGACCGGCCCCACTGCTTGTCGCCGGCGTTGCCGAACGCCTTGCCGTAGCCGGTGGAGCCGCGGTAGTTGATCTCCACGCTGACGTAGCCACGGTTGGCCAGCCACTGCGCCTCGGCGTTGTAGCCCCAGCTGTCGCGGGCCCACGGACCGCCGTGGACGTTGAGCAACGCCGGCAGGCCGCGGTGTTCGGCCTCGGGCGGGAACGTGAGGTAGCCGTGGATCTCCAGCCCGTCCCGGGCGGTGAACGCGAACGGCTCCATCGTGGCCAGCGGATAACCGGCGAGGTCCGGCTTGTGGGAGAACAGGAACTTCAGGCTCTTCGTCGGCCGGTCGTACAGGTAGTAGCGCACCGGGCCGTCGGAGGGCATCAACGAGACCAGCCAGGTGCGTTCGGTGCGCTCGGAGCGGGTGATCCCGAGCTCGCCGTCCAGCCCCAGCGCGGACCGCACCTCCTCCACCGCCCGGCCGAAGTCCTCGTCGATGTACTCCCAGACCTCGCGGTCCTTGTCGAAGATCACCGCCTGCGGCGCCCTGGTCTGCGGGTCGAACTCGACCCCGCCGACGTCGTAGGCGTCGTCCCCGGCGAGCACCTTCTGCGTGCTGCTCCCGGTGCTCGCCCGGCCGTCGTCCTGCCCCTCGCCCTGCACGGCTTCCCGCTCGGCTCCGGCCAGGTCGACCTCGACCAGCCGGGCGGCGTTGACCCCGACCGACGACACGAGGTAGAGCGTGCGGCCGTCGCGGGAGAAGCCCAGCGGGCTGGTGGTGTTGGTGTCCTCGGCGGACACCTCCAGCCAGGGGTGGAAGTCACCGTTTTCGTCGGCGAGGTAGTAGATCGCGCCGCCGTCCTCGGTGACCGAGGCCGCGCCACGCACCTCCAGGTCGGTGTCGGCCAGCCAGCCCACGAAGCCGGGGTTCTCGATCCGCTTGTGCAGCTCGCCGGTCCCCAGGTCGAGCTCGTAGACGTCGTGCAGCTCGGGCCGGTCCTTGTTGATCCCGAGCAGCATCGTCGTCGGGTGCCAGCGGTTGTGGCCGAGCACGCGGACCTGGACGTTGTCGTAGGGCGTGACACAACGCTCGCGCCCGTCGGTGAGGTCGAGCAGGTGCAGCCGCCAGTTTTCGTCGCCGTCGGCGTCCTGGAGGTAGAACAGGGTCCGGTCGTCGTGGCAGAAGCCGAAGACCCGGATGCCCTGGCCGCGGTCGTGGGTGAGCGGCGTGGCCTCCTGCGGGCGGTCGACCGGACCGACCCAGACGTTCAGCACCCCGTCCTCAGGCGCGAGGAAGCCGAGCAGCGTGCCGTCGGGGGAGACCGTGGGGCTCGCGTAGGTCGGGTTCCCGAACAGGACCGCGCGGGGGATGAGCGGAACGGCGTCGTAGGTCATACAGCGATCCCACCACATCCCGGGGACATCCGGCACGGTGGTCCGGCCCGGGTTCGCCGGTGGCGCGGTGCCGTCGGTTCGGGGCGGAGCATCCCCGGTATAGCCTCGCGGGATGGCCGACGCAGCGCGGGGTTCCGCCGACCAGCAACGTCCCGACCACCGCGTGCGAGAGTTGCTCCACAACGCCGTCGACGCCCTCGCCGGCATGGAGCGTCCAGGTCAGCTGGTGATGGCCAACGCGGTCGCCCGGGCGATCTCCACCGGCGAGCACCTCGTGGTCCAGGCGGGCACCGGCACCGGGAAGTCCCTCGCCTACCTCGTCCCCGCGTTCCTGAACCCCGGTGGCGGCAAGCGCCCGGTCGTGGTGGCCACCGCCACCCTCGCGTTGCAGGCCCAGTTGGTCGGCCGCGACCTTCCGCAGCTCGCCGAGGCGATCCAGAAGCGGCTGGAGCGCCGTCCGTCGTACGCCATCCTCAAGGGACGTAACAACTACGCCTGCCTGCACCGCGTCCGCGACGGCGTGCCCGACGAGCAGGGCGCGCTGCTGGAACGCGTGCCGAGCGGTCCGCTCGGCCGGCAGGTGCTGGAGCTGCGGGCATGGGCGGCGAAGCAGGCGCAGACCGGTGGTGAGGGCGACCGGGACGCCGCGCCCACCCACCAGGACCGGGCCTGGGCGCAGGTCGCCGTGTCGTCCCGGGAGTGCCTGGGTGCTCAGCGCTGCCCGTACGGCGCCGAGTGCTTCGCCGAACGCGCCCGCGAGCGTGCACACACCGCCGACGTGATCGTCACCAACCACGCGCTCCTCGCGATCGACGCGCTGGAGAACATCTCTGTGCTGCCGGACTACGACGTGGTGATCATCGACGAGGCGCACGAGCTCGCCGCCCGGGTGACCGGGACCGCCTCGGCCGAGCTCTCCCCGGGCATGATCGAACGCGCGGCCCGGCGGGCGACGCCGTTCTGTGAGGGCGGCGAGGCCGACCCGCTGGAGGACGCGGGGGAGGCCCTGCGCACGGCGCTGGCGTCCGCCCCGCTGGGCAGGGTGGAGACCCCCAGCTCCGAGCTCGCCGCCGCGGTCGCGCTGGTCCGCGACTCCGCGCGGGCGGCCTGGTCGGCGTTCCCCAGTGAGAAGAAGGACTCCGACGCCGAGTCCGGGCGCCGGCAGGCGCGTTCCTACGTCGAGCAGATCCGCGACGTCGCCGAGCGCGTCAGCGAGCTCTCGCCGTACGACGTGGTGTGGGTGGCCGAACGTGAGCGCGGCGGTCCGGAGCTTCGGGTGGCGCCGCTGTCGGTCGCGGGGCTGCTACGACAGAAGCTGCTCGCCGAGCGGACCTGCGTCCTCACCTCCGCGACGCTGAAGCTGGGTGGCGACTTCGACTCCGCCGCCCGGTCCGTGGGACTGCGCCCGGTCGACCGGATCCCGGACGGGGACGACGAGCAGGCGGCCGGTGGGACCGGTGGTGGCGCCGGTGAGGCGAGGCGGCCAGGCCGGAAGCCGGCCGGTGACGGGAACGAGCAGGACGGCGAGCAGGCGGCCGAGCGGGCCGGTGAGCAGCGCGGTGAGTCGGCGAGCGAGGGCGGCACGGACGTCGTGGAGCCGCTGCCGTGGCGCGCTCTGGACGTCGGGTCGCCGTTCGACTACGGCCGGCAGGCGATCCTCTACGTGGCCCGCAGGCTGGCTCCTCCGGGCCGGGGCGGTATCTCCCCTCGGGTCCTGGACGAGGTGAGCGAGCTGGTCGAGGCGGCCGGCGGTGCGACGTTGGGGTTGTTCTCGTCCCGCCGGGCGGCGGAGGAGGCGGCCGCGGCGGTGCGGGACCGGCTGGGAGTCGAGGTGCTCTGCCAGGGCGAGGGACAGCTCAGCGAGCTGCACCGGAGGTTCGCCGCCGAGCCGAACACCTCGTTGTTCGGGACGCTGTCGCTGTGGCAGGGCCTCGACGTGCCGGGTGACGCCTGTCAGCTGGTGATCATCGACCGGATTCCGTTCCCGCGCCCGGACGACCCGCTGACCTCGGCACGCCAGCGCGCGGTCGACGAGGCGGGAGGAAACGGCTTCATGTCGGTGGCCGCCACCCACGCGGCGCTCCTTCTCGCGCAGGGGGTCGGCCGGCTGATCCGCCGGTCGACCGACCGTGGGGTGGTGGCGGTGCTCGACCCGCGACTGGTCACCGCGCGATATGGCAACTACCTGCGGGCGTCGCTGCCACCGATGTGGTTCACCGGCGACCGCGACGTCGCGCTCGGTGCGCTGCGCCGGCTGCGGTCGACTCGGGAGGAGTGACCGCGGCCGGGCGGAGTCGTCGCCTCGGTCAGGGGCGGTGGACGCACACCGCGACAGGCGTCTGCTGCCGGCCCTGACCGAACGGGTTGTCGCGGAAGAGCTCGGCGAAGAACTCGGCCGGCTGCCCGGTGTCGTGGCCCAGGACGTCCCGCCCCAGGTCGTTGGAGTCGATCACCACGGTGCCGCCGAGGGTGCTTGCCGGGCCGGACGGGAGCACCTTGCGAAGTGCGGCGGTGATCTCGGCGGCCACCTTGTCGGGGGTCTTCGGCGGCAGCTTCGCGGAGACGTTGGACGGAAACGCGGAGTAGGGCGTGGGGCCGTCGATCGCGTTGACCCGGTGGCCGGCCACGCGGTAGAACCAGCCGCGCCGGCCCAGTGCCTTGCCCACGATGCTCGCCCCGGACGCGACCAGGATGCGCGGAAGCCCGGCCTCCTTGATCGCCAGCTGCATGGTCCAGGGACTGCCGAGACCGATGCCGTGCGGGGTGCGCTGAACCCACTTCGACAGCACCCGGGCGGCAGGGGTCGGGTTGATCTCCCAGGTGAAGTAGGACCGCCCCTGGGAGATCGCCACGATCTTCTCGCTCACCACGACGTACCAGGGCTCACCGAACGCACCCTCGAACCTGCTGTCGTCCTCGGCGAGCCGGACCGTCTTGACCACGTAGTCGCTGAGCTTGTCCGCCACTCGGTCACCCCGGCCGAACAGGGCGGTCTGGATCGGGACGCGTGCCCATCGCGCCCCGTCCACGTCGATGATGAGACTTTTCCCGGCGTTGGGGTCCAGCGGCTCCTTCGGCGGGGGTCCCGGACGTCCGGACTCCGCAGCTCCCACCTCGACGGGTGGCTGGTTGGCTCCTGGCGAGGTGCCGGTCTCCGCCGCTGGGTCGGACATGTCGCTCCCGGTGATAACTCCTGTGACGAGCGTCGCCTCCTGCTCAGACGCGACGTAGGACCGCGACGACCTTACCGAGGATGACCGCGTCGTCTCCAGGGATGGGCTCGTAAGCCGGGTTGTGCGGCACCAGCCAGACCTTGCCGTCACGGGGGCGATACGTCTTGACGGTCGCCTCGCCGTCGATCATCGCCGAGACGATTTCGCCCGACTCCGCCTCGGGTTGCTGACGCACGACCACCCAGTCGCCGTCGCAGATGGCCGCTTCCACCATCGAGTCGCCGCGGACTCGGAGGAGGAAGAGCTCGCCCTCACCGACCAGCTGGCGCGGCAGCGGCATGATCTCCTCGACCGACTGCTCGGCCAGGATCGGGCCGCCGGCCGCGATCCGGCCCACCATGGGCACGAATGCAGGCATCGGGCGGTCCTCGCCGCTGTCGGTCTCGTCGAAGGCCGGCACGCCGGACAGGGACGAGCGCCGGGTGGACGCGGAGGGTGCGAGCACCTCCAGTGCCCGGGGGCGGTTGGGATCGCGGCGGATGAAGCCCTTGGTCTCAAGGACTCTGAGCTGGTGGGCGACGGACGAGGACGAGGTCGAGTCCGAACGAGGTCGCCGATCTCGCGCATCGCCGGCGGATACCCGCGAGTCTCAACCGAGTCGCGGATGACCTCGAGGATGCGTCGCTGGCGAGGAGTGAGTCCCGTCGCGTCGGGCGGGCCGTCGGGCAGCTCCCGGACGGTTGCCGTCGGGGACTCGGTCGCTGTGTTTTTCCGCTTGGGCATAGCGGCTGTCTCCTTCCACAGATTTCGGGCCGCGACTCTGCCGACCCTCGGAAGTGAGCCTAGAGCCTGGTCAGAGCACTTTCAAACATCTGTTCGACGCGTGTCGCGATTGGTTCACCTGAGCCCGAAACGCCGGCAAAGGAGTCTTCGGACATTAGACATCGAACGTGCTTTCGAGCGAACTCTGGTGCTTGTCGGTGGGCTGGTGTAGAAATCCATCAGTAAGAACGTCGAACAGTCGTTCGAGCGCCGGAGCGGAAGCGGGAGAGCGGATGCGCACAGCGGAAGTGGCCGGCGGCGACGCGACGGGACGGCGAAGGCGTGACCGAAGTGAAGGCGTGACGGAAGTTGAACCGTGTTCGTGGGAGGTCGGACGATGAGCAGCAGCGCGTCGGTGGTCTATCTCGAGGACTTCGTGTCCCGTCGGACCGGCGGTGCCTCGGGCCGCGGCCACGGGCATCTCAGCCCGGTCGCGCCACCCGTACGCCCGGGCGACGGCCGTGCCGGTGACGTCTCCGGTGACAGCTGGAGTCCTGCCGCCCGGCCTGGTGGTCTGCATCCCTTCGCGCGGGTGCCACACGAAGGGATGCAGGGCTGCGCCCGGGCGGGAGCGCCGGGCTCGGCTCCGGCGTCGCTGCGCGAGGTGGCGCCTGGGCAGGCGTGCCCCGCCCCGCGGTCACCCGCCACTCGCCGGCGTCCGCCGCGACCGCGAGGCGTGCGGTCGTGTGTGCTCCCGGCCGGTGGACGCGACGGTGCCTCCACCCTCCGCCTGACCAGACGGGGCCGGCTGGTGCTGACCACGCTGACCGCTCTGGCGGCACTCGCGCTCGTCGGCGTTCTCGGGCTCCTGGCGCAGGCTGCGTTCGACGCCGCACCCGGTGATGCCGCCGAGTCGACGGCCACGACCACGATCACAGTGGGGCCGGGGGAGACGATGTGGGGAATCGCCACCCAGCTCGCCCCCACCGCAGACCCGCGGGCGACCGTCGACGAGATCGCCCGGCTCAACGACCTGACCCGCGCCGGCGACCTGCGGGTCGGCCAGCGGCTGGTCGTCCCCGTCCGGGCCCGTTGACCCGCTGGCTCTCCGGCCTTCCGGTCTGAATCCGCCGGCCCGTCGTAGGAGACCTGCCGGCTTGCCTCACCTGACCGCCGGCCGCTGAGGTGAGCGGGTCGGACGGGTTTGGGTGTCTCGTACCTCGTGTACTTCTGTGTGCCCACTGGTGGACGGTCATGGCTCTCATTCGCGACATTCGCAGGCCGACACGCCGAGCCGGAAACTTGCTTTCGATACCCGCCCCGAGTCTGACCTGCGAGGACGCCGACACGTGTGCGCGGCGACACGCGGAGCGCCTTGCGCGCCCGGAACGACCGACGTAGCGTACCCCTAGATGTGGTAGTTACAGACCTGTAAGTCATCCACAGGTTGTGATTCGCAGGCACAGGTTCTCCCCAGGTCATCCACAGGTTCGTCCCCAGGGGAGAGGGTGCCGGCGAGTGTCGGACGGAGATCGGCCGGGCGTGGTGCCCGCCGGCGGCGAGGGGAGTCACGAGGCGATGCACTGCCCGTTCTGCCGGCATCCTGACAGTCGGGTGGTCGACAGCCGCACCGCCGACGACGGCGCCGCCATCCGGCGCCGTCGCCAGTGTCTGGACTGCGAGCGCCGGTTCACCACCGTCGAGCAGATCACGCTCGCGGTGGTCAAGCGCAGCGGTGTCACCGAGCCGTTCAGCCGCGAGAAGGTCATCACCGGGGTCCGCAAGGCGTGCAAGGGCCGCCCGGTCACCGAGGACTCCCTCGCGCAGTTGGCCCAGCGGGTGGAGGAGGCGATCCGGTCCACCGGTTCGGCGGAGATTCCCTCCCACGAGGTGGGGCTCGCCATCCTCGGTCCGCTCAGGGAGTTCGACGAGGTGGCCTACATGCGCTTCGCCAGTGTCTATCGCAGCTTCGACACCCTGGCCGACTTCGAGGCCGAGATCGCGGTCCTGCGGGCCGAACACGAGGAGACGGTGCCCGAGCCACGCCCGAGCGGGCAACCCACCAGGCCCTAGAACACGCGGCCCTGCACAGAGCGGCCGGACACAGGCGGCCCGACACATCCGGGCCGTGCGGCTGCCCTCGAAGACTTAGCGGAACAAGACGTAGCGAACAAGACGTGCGAACAAGACGTAGCGAACAAGACGGACCCGAGAAGTCCACGACCTGTCCGGGCGGACGAGGGGAAGCCGCCCACCCGGGCCACGACGCTGGTCGGCGCAGACGATCAGCAGGACAAGGAGAACCAGCATGACGGAGACGGTCAGCGGTCCCACCACTCGCGGGGGCGCGAAGGGGCGCTCGGCGAAGGGATTGAAGGTCAACCGGATCTTCACCACCCCCGGTACCCACCCGTACGACGAGGTGACCTGGGAGCGCCGGGACGTCGTTCAGCAGAACTGGAGGACTGGCGAGACCGTCTTCGAGCAGCGCCGTGTGGAGTACCCCGACTTCTGGTCGGTCAACGCGTCCACCATCGTCACCACGAAGTACTTCCGCGGCGCCGTCGGCACCCCGGGGCGCGAGTGGAGCCTGAAGCAGCTCATCGACCGGGTGGTGAAGACCTACCGTGCGGCCGGTGAGGAACACGGCTACTTCGCCACCCCGGGCGACGCCGAGGTGTTCGAGCACGAGCTGGTCTGGATGCTGCTGCACCAGTACTTCAGCTTCAACAGCCCGGTGTGGTTCAACGTCGGCACGCCCTCGCCGCAGCAGGTCTCGGCGTGCTTCATTCTCGCCGTCGACGACTCGATGGACTCCATCCTGAACTGGTACAAGGAGGAGGGGCTGATCTTCAAGGGCGGCTCCGGCGCGGGGGTCAACCTCTCCCGCATCCGTGCCAGCCGGGAGCTGCTCTCCTCCGGCGGCACCGCCTCCGGCCCGGTGTCGTTCATGCGCGGCGCCGACGCCTCCGCCGGCACGATCAAGTCCGGCGGCGCCACCCGCCGGGCGGCGAAGATGGTCATCCTGGACGTCGACCACCCCGACGTCGAGGAGTTCATCGAGACCAAGGCGCGCGAGGAGGACAAGATCCGCGCGCTGCGCGACGCCGGGTTCGACATGGACCTCGGCGGCGCCGACATCCACTCGGTGCAGTACCAGAACGCCAACAACTCCGTCCGGGTCTCCGACGAGTTCATGCGCGCTGTGGAGGGCGGCACGTCGTTCGGTCTGCGTGCCCGTCAGACCGGTGAGGTGCTCGAGGACGTCGACGCGAAGAAGCTCTTCCACCGGATCTCCGAGGCCGCGTGGGGCTGCGCCGACCCCGGTCTGCAGTACGACGACACGATCAACGACTGGCACACCTGCCCCGAGACCGGGCGGATCACCGCGTCCAACCCGTGCTCGGAGTACATGCACCTGGACAACTCTTCCTGCAACCTCGCCTCGCTCAACCTGCTGAAGTTCCTGCGCGACGACGGCCAGTTCGACGTGCAGAGCTTCGCCAAAGCGGTCGAGCTGGTCATCACCGCGATGGACATCTCGATCTGCTTCGCCGACTTCCCGACCGAGGCGATCGGGCAGACGACCCGCGACTACCGCCAGCTCGGCATCGGCTACGCCAACCTCGGCGCGCTGCTGATGGCCACCGGCCACGGCTACGACTCCGACGGCGGCCGGGGGATGGCGGCCGCGATCTCCTCACTGATGACGGGCACCGCCTACAAGCGCTCGGCGGAGCTGGCCGGCATCGTCGGCCCGTACGCCGGGTACGCCCGCAACTCGGTGCCGCACCAGCGGGTGATCCGCAAGCACGCCGCGGCCAACGACGCCGTGCGCTCGGTCGGTGAGCTCGACCGCTCGGTCCTGGCCGCTGCCGGGGAGGCCTGGCAGCGCGCGCTGGAGGTCGGCGGCAAGCACGGCTACCGCAACGCCCAGGCGTCGGTGATCGCGCCCACCGGCACCATCGGCCTGGCGATGGACTGCGACACCACCGGCATCGAGCCCGACCTCGCGCTGGTCAAGTTCAAGAAGCTGGTCGGCGGCGGGTCGATGCAGATCGTCAACAACACCATCCCGCGCGCGCTGGCGAGCCTCGGCTACCAGCAGGAGCAGGTGGAGGCGATCGTCGAGTACATCGCCGAGCACGGTCACGTCGTCGATGCGCCCGGCCTGAAGCCCGAGCACTACGAGGTGTTCGACTGCGCGATGGGTGCCCGGGCGATCCGCCCGATGGGCCACGTGAAGATGATGGCCGCGGTGCAGCCGTTCGTGTCCGGCGCGATTTCCAAGACGGTCAACATGCCGGAGACGGCGAGCGTGGAGGAAGTCGAGGAGATCTACTTCCAGGGCTGGAAGCTGGGGCTGAAGGCTCTCGCGATCTACCGCGACAACTGCAAGGTCGGCCAGCCGCTGTCCGACGCCCGGGCCAAGAAGGCCGAGGCGAAGGAGGAGGAGACCGCCCCGCAGGTGGTGGTGGAGTACCGGCCCACCCGCAAGCGGCTGCCGAAGTCGCGGCCGTCGCGCACGACGTCGTTCACCGTGGGCGGCGCCGAGGGGTACATGACCGCCGGCTCCTACCCCGACGACGGGCTGGGCGAGGTGTTCCTGAAGCTCGGCAAGCAGGGTTCGACCCTGGCCGGGGTGATGGACGCCTTCTCGATCGCCATCTCGATCGCGCTGCAGTACGGCGTTCCGCTGGAGACGTTCGTCCAGAAGTTCACCAACCTGCGCTTCGAGCCGGCCGGGATGACCGACGACCCCGACGTCCGGATGGCGCAGTCGATGATGGACTACATCTTCCGGCGGCTGGCCCTGGACTACCTGCCGTTCGAAAAGCGGTCGGCGATCGGGATCTACTCCGCCGAGGAGCGGCAGCGTCAGCTCGAGACCGGGTCCTACGAGCCGTCCGAGCTGCCGTCCGACACCGGCGACGCATACTCGCTGCGCCAGGTGGAGGAGGTCGACGAGGCCGCTGCGTCCGCCCCGGCCGCCAAGCCGGCGCCGGTCGAGGCACACACCTCGACCGAGCTCCTGGAGGCGATCCAGGGCACGACCGCCGACGCGCCGCTGTGCTTCACCTGCGGTACGAAGATGCGGCCGGCCGGAAGCTGCTTCGTCTGCGAGGGGTGCGGCAGCACCAGCGGCTGCAGCTGATCTCGCGCACGCATCATCGGTGGCACCGGCTGTCCCCCGAAACTCCGGTTTCGGGGGACAGCCGGTTGCGGGTACTTCCGGGCCGTGGTCAGGTGGGCGACATGGGAACGCACCAGGCCAGCACGACCATCTACGCCGCCCCTGAGGTGGTCTTCGGCTATCTCTCGGACGTCTCACACCTGCCGCGCTACTTCCACTCGATGACCCGCGCCGAGGCCGAGGGCGGCAACAAGGTGGAGGTGGAGGCCAACCTCGACGGCAAGGAAGTGACCGGTGAGGCCTGGCTGGAGGCCGACGACGACCAGCGCACGCTGCGCTGGGGCAGCCCCGGGCCGAGCGACTACCACGGCGAGCTCAGCGTCGCCGAGGCCGAGAACCAGACCTGCGTGGTCACGGTCACCCTGCACACCGAGCGGACCGACGACCCGGCGATCGACGCCGGGCTGGCCGAGACGCTGAGCAACCTCGCCACCGAGGTGCGCGCACAACAGCACTGACGGCGGGTCCGACAGCAGTGACCGCAGGTCCGACAGCAGTGACCGCAGGTCCGACAGCAGTGACCGCGGGTACGACGACACAGGAGGAGGCGGCGGCGATGCGCGTCGTACTGGCTGGTGCCCACGGCAAGGTCGGGCTTCGGCTCGGAACCCTGCTGGCGCGGCGCCGGGACGAGGTGGTGGGGATCATCCGCAACCCCGCACACGCCGCCGACCTGGAGGCCGTTGGCGTTCAGCCGGCCGTGCTCGACCTCGAGCACGCCGACGTCGACGAGGTGTCCGACCTCCTGGCCGACTCCGACGCCGCGGTCTTCAGCGCGGGGGCCGGGCCCGGCAGCGGGATCGCCCGCAAGGACACGGTCGACCGCGGCGCGGCGGTCCTGCTCGCGGCCGCGGCCGAGCAGGCCAGGGTGCGGCGGCTCCTCCAGGTGTCGTCCATGGGAGTGGAGTCAGTCCGCGACGGGGCCACACCCGAGGGCGTGGACGAGGTGTTCGTCGCCTATCTGCGGGCCAAGCTCGCCGCCGAGGAGGACCTGCGCCACCGCGACCTGGACTGGACGATCCTGCGTCCCGGAGGCCTCACCGACGACCCGGGCACCGGCCGGGTCCGGCTCGCGCCGCGGGTCGACCGCGGGTCGGTGAGCCGCGACGACGTGGCCGCCGTTCTCGCCGCGCTGCTGGACAGCCCCGCGACCGCCGGGATGGTGCTGGAACTCGTCAGCGGCGAGGAGCCGATCGAGGACGCGGTGGCGCGGGTGGCCCGAGAGGGCTGACCCCCGCCGGTCCGGACTGCCGGGAAAACCGCATCCGGCGTTAACCTCGGTGAACGCGATGTGAAAACTTCCGGCTCGCTACGCCTGAACCACTCGTGTGTGACGTGAGTCACTTCGACGACGTGGAATGCTCCGGGGTATCGATGTAGCTGAGGCACGATGTGGGCAGCGTCGCCCGGCCGATCCGCCTCGCCTTTCCACTCCGCTGATCGTCCCGTCGTCGACCACGCCCCGCGCTCCTGCTGCGTTCGGATGGCGTGCCGTGACCCGGCGCTCGGCCTGCGTACACCCGCTCGCCCGTACCACCCACGAACTGCTTCGGAGTCCACTGTGCGTACCTCCGCCGGCACCGCCGGCGTGCCCCGAATGCCTTTGCTGGTCCTGCTGCTCGGCTCGATCACCGCGATCGGCCCGATGTCCATCGACCTGTACCTCCCCGCGTTCCCCGAGCTCGCCCGCTCCCTGCACACCACCGAGCCGCTGGTACAGCTCACCCTCACCGCCTGTCTGGTGGGCCTGGCGATCGGCCAGGCGCTGATCGGCCCACTGTCCGACGCGATCGGCCGCCGCCGGCCGCTGCTGTTCGGGATGGCCGGTTACGCCGTCGCCTCGGTGCTGTGCGCGCTCGCGCCCAACATCGAGGCCCTGGCCGCCGGCCGCTTTCTGCAGGGCCTGGCCGGTTCCGCCGGTGCGGTGCTCGCACAGGCCCTGGTGCGTGACCTCGTGGACGGCCCGATGGTGGCCAGCATCCTGAGCCGGCTGCTGCTGGTGATGGGCGTGGCGCCGGTGATCGCGCCGACTCTGGGCGGCCAGCTGCTCGGCCTCACCGGCTGGCGCGGACTGTTCTGGCTGCTCGCCGGGTTCGGCCTGGTGATGACGGGTGTGGTCGCGGTGTTCGTGCGGGAGACGCTGACCGCCGAACGCCGCCGCACCGGCGGAGTCGTGGGCACGCTGCGCACCTACCGCAGGCTGCTGCGCGACCGGCGCTACGTGGGGTACGCCGGAATGTCGGCGTTCGGCTTCCTCGCCATCTTCGGTTACGTGTCCGGATCGCCGTTCGCCTACCAGGTGGTGCACGGGGTCTCGCCGCAGACGTACGGACTGCTGTTCGGCATGAACTCGGTCGGCATGGTCGCCGCCAGCCAGTGGAACGCGCGCCTGGTGCTGCGAATGCCGCCGTTCCAGATCCTGCGCAGGGCGCTGTGGCTCAGCGTCGGCGCGGCGGTGGTGCTGGTGTTCACCGCGACGACCGGCGCGTTCGGACTGGTCGGGCTGGCGGTGCCGCTGTTCGCGCTGATGACCAGCATCGGCCTGGTGCTGCCGAACGCCGGCGCGCTCGCACTCAACCGGCACCCGGAGTCGGCGGGCACGGCCGCGGCCATGGTCGGGATGACGCAGTTCATCGTGGGCGCGGCAGCCGGCCCGTTCATCGGTTCGCTCGGCTCGGACACCGCCGTGCCGATGGCCGGGGTGATCGCCGCCGGCGTGGTCGGCGTCCTCGCGATCGCACTCGCCCTCGCACCGTCCGAACCCCGCACCCGCGGGTCCGGCGGGGCGCCTGCCGTCAGCGCGACCGTCGTGGACGAGGGGATCGCGGCCACCGTGGAGCGCGAGCAGCCGGCGCCAGTCCCGCACTGACCGCCGGCCGGCCGGGCAGACTGGGGTACGTGGACACCCACCGCTGGGTCCTGCACGTCGACCTCGACCAGTTCATCGCCGCCGTCGAGGTGCTTCGCCGCCCCGAGCTCACCGGCCGCCCGGTGGTGGTCGGCGGGTCCGGCGACCCGACCCAGCGCGGGGTGGTCGCCACCGCGTCGTATGAGGCCCGCGAGTTCGGCGTGCGCTCGGGGATGCCGCTGCGCACCGCCGCCAAGCGGTGCCCGGACGCGGTGTTCCTGGCTGCCGACCACCCGGCGTACGAGGAGGTGTCGGCGCGGGTGATGGACACCCTGCGGGAGTTCCCCGCCGTCGTCGAGGTGATGGGGTGGGACGAGGCGTTCCTCGAGGTGCACACCGACGACCCGGAGTCGGTGGCCCACGACGTCCAGCAGCTGGTGCGGGAACGGACCCTGCTGAACTGCTCGGTCGGCATCGGGGACAACAAGCTCCGCGCGAAGCTGGCCACCGGCTTCGGCAAGCCCGCCGGGGTCTTCCGGCTCACCGAGGACAACTGGTGGGCGGTGATGGGTGACCTGCGTACCGACGCGTTGTGGGGGATCGGGGCGAAGACCGCCCGCAAGCTCGCCGAGCTCGGGATCGACACGGTGCGCGGGCTCGCGGCGACCGATCCGCACCTGCTCGCGGACCGGCTGGGCCCGACGATGGGGCCGTGGTTTCGCCGGCTCGCCCGTGGCGCGGACACCTCGCCGGTGGTCGGTACGCCGTACGTGCCGCGTTCGCGCAGCCGGGAGACGACGTTCCAGGAGAACCTCACCGACTGGGCGGCCGTCCACGCCCAGGTCGTCCTGCTCGCCGCGCGGGTGGCGCAGGACGTACGGGCCGAAGGCCGTCCGGCGGCGCGGGTGGGGATCAAGGTGCGGTTCGCGCCGTTCGTGACCCTGACCCGCAGCGTGCGGTTGCCGGCGCCGACCAGTGACCAGGCCGCGATCGAGGCCGGCGCCCTGGCGGCGCTGGACAGGTTCACGGCGCAGGAGCGGACGGACCGCCACGGCGGGGACCGGGCGGTCCGGCTGCTGGGGGTGCGGGCGGAGTTCGCCGAGCCGGCGGAGGAGTCCTGACGCCCGTTGGCCCACACCGGCAGACCCGGGCCGGTCGCTCGCGGGTCACACCGGCAGGAGGTACCTGCGTTCGCGGGTCACACCGGCAGGAGGTACCTGCGTTCGCGTCCGTACGCAGTGAAACCGGCCCTGCGCAGGATGGGACCCGACGTTGCGACCCGGCCCTTCACCAGGCCCAACGTCGCCCCGTGGTCGCGGGCGACGGCCAGCCTGGCCAGCAGAACGGCGCGGTAGGCACCGCCGCCCCGCAGTGCCGGCCGAGTCGCGGCGCCCCACAACCGGGCCACTCCGCCGGTGAGGGTGCAGCCGCCGGTGGCGGCGGGTTCGTTCCCGACGTACGCCACCACCCGGAACTCCCCGCGCTCACCGATCGGCCGCGCGTGTTCGGCGATCTCGCGGTCCAGCCGGCCCGGCGGCGGCTCGTCGCCTCCCCACACCTCGCGGGACACCAGGTGCGCATCGGCCAGGGTCTGGGCGTCCTCGACCGGCACGCACCGGACGCCGACCGCGCCGACGTCGGGGAGCGGGCCGGTCAGGTCGTAGGCGAGGACGTCCACGGTCTCGCTCAGCTCGGCACCGGCGGTCCGCAGCCAGGACTCCAGGTCCGTGGGCCGGCTCGCGGCCGACAACCACCAGCTCACCTGGTCCCGGCCCCACCGGCGGACCTGGCCGGCGACCTCGTGGACGAGCGCGTCGGCGGGGCGTTCGGACCGGCACCAGGCGACCTGTGTGCCGGAGGAGAACCACTCGGGGTAGGCGATCAGGTGGTAGTCGTCGGTGCGTACTTCCGTGGCCTTCTCGGGCACCCACACCCAGTCCGCGGCCGCCGCCAGGATCCGGTCCGGTGACCACTCACCGGCGAGGTCGCCGTCCGCGACGTCGCTCTCGGTCGGCGTCCTGGGCGAGCCGGCCGTCATGCGCCGTGACCCCGGCCGCGTCCGCCGGCAGCGGAGTCCGGAGCCGGATGAGGCGTGGGCGCGGAGAAGGCAGGAGCCGGAGCCTGGGTGGCCGGCGCTTCGGGCCGGGTGGGCCGAAGGGCTTCCACGGGCTGTTCGAAGCGGGGACGCGGCGAGTGGCCGGAACGGTCACGGTCGGACGGCCGGTCGTGCGCACCACGGCCGCCTCCAAGCCTGTGGGGGTGATCGTCCGCCTCGTGGCCGGGCCGGGCACGAGGGCCGGGCGAGTGGGACGGACCCACGCCGGGCTCGCGTCCCCTGTTCGCCGCGTCGCGCGAGGGAGCCGTTGGGGACACGGTCGGGGCATCCGGTCCGCCGGGACGCTTCCCCGGCGAGGCCGGCGTACGCGGTGCCCGGCCCGGTGCCGGCGTCTCCACGTCCGGCGGTGAGACGGAGTAGGGCACGGGGTCCCGCCGGGAAACGTCGACCCCGGCGCCGGGAGCGGCGGGCGGGCCACCCTTGCGGGAGGCGGGCGCCGGTCGCTCGGCAGCCGGGACGCCGGCGTCCTCGGTGTTGGTGGTGAACGTCGTCGCGGGTTCGGTCTCGGGCGCGGAGAAGGCCTGGACGTAGCCGACCACGCTGCCCAGGCCGGCGACGACCCCGAACGCGACCAGCACGTAGGACGGCGTCGGCACACCGAGCGCGACGGCGACTCCTCGACCCACACCTGCCAGCCGTAGGGCGGTGGGCCCCACGCGGGGTCCGGCTTCCAGTGGGGAGGCGGAGTCCAGCCTGCCGGGACCGGCCAGTTGGGCGGCGCGTTGAACCGTGCGGGCATGACGTACTCCTCCGACCAAACCGATCGCGAGCATAAGGCCTCGCGCGGTTGGCCGCAGGCTATCGGTCACATGATGGAAGGCTGGTCGAAGTCTCCCGGTCGTACGGGGAGCTCAGGCCACCAACGCGGGCAGGAACCCGACCCGCTTGTTGTCGGCGCACATCCAGCCCTGGTCGGTCAACAGGACCAGCGTCCCGTCGAGGACCGGCAGCCGGTGCTCGGCCTCCCGCCAGCCGTCGAACCACCTCTGGTCCTCGGCGGTGACGACCAGCGGTCCCCGGCGTACGACGACGGTCAGAAAGGTATGTCGCGGCTGGTCGAGGATCAGCCGGGGCCCGAACAACCGCTCCGCCGCCCGCTGGATGAGGACACCGCAGTGGCGGGCCTGCTCCGGCGCCTGGGCGGCGTCGTAGAGAACGGTCGTGTCGAGCAGGTGCTGGATGGTGCTGGGGTGCTCGACCAGCCCAATGATGACCATGCCGGGCCGCAGCTGCTGGCGCCGGGCGATCCCGGCGAGAGCCGCGGCCGGATCGCGAACGTCCGACCTGGAAATGGCCATACCTGATAGTGCGCCATTTTCACCACCCGAGTGAGTTGTTTTCCACAGGTGGATTCCTTCATGTTGCTTTCTGTCGTACCTCCCGGCAGGCGACGGCCTCCGGCGCGCGGCGGTCGGCCTGGCGAGCGGCGTGGTCGCACTGCTGGTCGTGGTGGTCGGCGCCGCGTCTGGCCCGGGCCAGGACGTCGTACCTGTCGCCGCGGTAGAGGGAGCGTTCGGCCTCCAGCACCCGGCCGGCGCCGTCCCGGGTCACCGCCTCGATCAGCAGGCAGGGCTGGCCGTCGGCGACCTCCAGCAGTTCGGCGTCGTGCGGCTCCGGCAGCACCGCGAGGATGCGCGCCTCGCTGGTCGCCGGTCGTACGCCGAACCGTTCCTCCAGCGTGTCGAACAGCGACTGCCGCTCCCACTCCACCTCCTCCAGCCCCGGAAACCTGGTGAGGGAGACGTCCGTACTCTCCCGGGCCATGGGATCCCCGTCGGCGGTGCGCAGCCGGACGAGATGCAGCACCCGGGAGCCCGGCTCGACCTCCAGCCGCGCGGCCACCCGTGGACCGGCCGGCTCCACCGAGGAGGACAGCACCCGGGAACCGGGGGACAGGCCGCGGGCACGCATGTCCCGGCTGAACGACGTGAGCAGGTCGGTGTGCGCGGGACGGGGTTCGGCGACGACGGTTCCGTGCCCGTGCCGCTGGAGCAGAACACCGTCGGTGACGAGTCGTTGTATTTCCTGGCGTACGGTCGTCCGGGAGATCTCGAAGTGGTCAGCGAGGACGCGTTCGGACGGCAGCAGCGAGCCCGGCTGCAAGCGACCGGCCAGGTCCTCCAGTATCTTGCGCAACTGGTGGCCCTTGGGTCGGCCGGCCGACAGGGCGCCGGTCGACAGTGTGCTCGGGTCGATCTCGTGGCGGGTCCGCGACATGGTCCAGTATCGACTGTGGAACCTCCCGAGATCGTCTCGTCCTCGATCGGCGCCTCGTGTGATCCTGGAGACGCCTGTGATCATCAGCTGGAGAGGATGTTGCCGGATGGGTCGCCACGACATGCTGTTGGCGCGAATGCCCGAGGAGTTCGTCGACGACGCCCGCAGCGTCGTCGACCTGCTGGTCGGTGATCTCCGGAACTTCAGCGAGGTCGGTCAGATCGAGATCCAGCGGTTCCTCTGGATCCTGCTTCCGGTCACGTGGGGGATGCCCGCCCAGGAGTGGCCGCGCGTCGCCGAGGCCGCCGGCCAGCTGTTGGACCTCGCCAGCCGACCGACCCTCGGCGAGCTGGCCCGCTCGGAGGAGACCGAGCAGGTCTTCGCGGCGTACGCCCGATCGCGTGAGGAGGGGATCGAGGCGGCCAACGCCGCGATCGAACGCACCGGCACCAACCCTCCCGACACCGACCTGCTCACCTGGCGCCGGAGCGTCAGCAGCGCGGAGGCGAGCGCGTACGACGAACTGCAGCGGGTGCTGGAAACTGCCGTCGTCGCCGGTGAGTACCGGCCCGGCCGCCCTGGCTGGCGGCGGCGGCAGCAGGCGCTGACCGAACGCTGGCTCACGACGCCGTCGCGGTACTTCGACGGCCAGCGTCCCCTCGACGTCATCCACAAGGACCGCCGGCAGACCTGGATCGACGCGGGCCCGCAGATCCGCGGCCGCGTCCTCGGCCTGGTGGAGCCGCTGATCCACCGCCCGGTGACGGTGCCCTCCGCCGAGCCGGGGCCGCTGGTGTGGTTGCTCACCCGGATCGGTGAGGGCGTGCGCCTCACCCAGCGCGGCTACCTCCCGCCGGAGATCGCGCGCGAGGCCGACGTTCGGTTCGGCTGGAAGTCCAAGCCCGGCCGGGTGAGCCGCGAGCTGGACCTGCCGCAGTTGCGTGACCTTCACCTGCTGCTCCGCCACCACAAGCTGGTCGCGAAGCGGCAGGGCATGCTGCGCCTGTCGGCGCGGGGGCGGGCCGCACTGGAGGAGCCGGTCACGCTGTGGGAGCTCGCGGCGCGGGCCTGGCTGGGCGACTCGCCGTACGACCAGGCGGTGAACGAGGTCGCCGCGGCGATGCTGTTGTCCAGGCCGACCTACTGGGCGCAGATGGCGGCGGCCGCCCACGAGATGGTCTCGCCGATGTTCCGTACGCCCGAGGGGGAGCCGGTCCACTGTCGGCTGACCCAGGCGGCGATCTGGATCTGGCTGCGGCGCGGAGCGATGTTCGGGTTCGTGAGGTACGACCCGGAGGCCTGGGCAGGCGACCTGGAGGACGACGCGGCGGAGGACGAGATCTGTCCCGACTGCGGGGGCACCCTCGGGAGTGAGTCGGATCTGGAGGACTCGGACGGGTCAGATGACGCCGATGACGCCGATGACGCCGATGACGCCGACGACTCCGGCGACTCCGACGACTCAGCTGGCACCGGTGGCGTTGCCGACGACGGCGCTGCCGGGCACGTCGGCGGGATCGGTGACATGGAGGCGTTCGCCACCGGCCGGCTGCCACTGGTGGTCGCCTCGGGCAAGGGCGTTCACCTGCTGAGCGAGACCGGGCGGTCGGCGGCGGTGACCGCACTCCGGTTGCGCGCCAACGACCCGCACGACTGATCCGTACGACTGATCCGTACGACAGGCTCGTACGGCTCGGGCGGTGCCAGTGGTGTCAGTCCTGGCGGGGCGGGCACACCTCGTCGGCGAAGCCCGTCACGGCCTGCAGCCACCGCTCGGGAACGTCGCGGTGCAGATGGTGGCCGCCGGGCAGCACGACGAACCGATCGGCGGGTACGCACCGCTCCGCGGCCAGCCGGTCCAGTCCGCGCAGCGTGCTCAGCCGGCCGGTTCCGGACGGGTGGGGTTCGTCCGGGGCGACGAGGAACAACGCGGGGATGCGCAGCGTGCCGACCAGGGCCGGCAGGTCCCACGGGCGCGGCTGGCGCAGCCCGGCGAGGAGTCCGTCGGCGTCGGTGGCGGCAATCGCCTCGGTGGCGTGGGAGATGTCCTCCGGGCGCCACTGCGGATGGTTGGAGCGGAGCTGGAGTTCGAGGTGCTCCAGGTCCGAACGCGCAATCGTGGTAGCCGCGTCGACCGCCTCGACCAGGGCGCTGCGATCCTCGTCCCGGGAGCTCAGCGGCTCCTCCAGGACGACGGCCTGGGCGAGGTCGACGAACCGGTTCGTCAGGGCCAGTGCGACGACGGCGCCCAGCCCGTGGCCCGCGATGACGTCGACCCGGCCGGGCAGGCGTTCGGCAACACCCTGCACCAGGGTCGGCAGGTCCAGCGGACGCCCGTCGTGCGGACCGTCACCGTGGCCGGGCAGGTCGACTGTGCTCACCTGCCACCCCTGGTCGGCCAGGGCAGGGCCGACCCACCACCACGTGGAGGGCTGGGCCAGCTCTCCGTGTACCAACAGAATCCGGCCGCGCACAGGTCCGGGGCGCTCCCACCGAGTGGTCATGCCGCATATGTAAGCGGACCGGCGATCATCCGCCACGCCTTCCCCGGCTGTGCACCGCTTTTGGCCACGGGCGGGAGCGGAGCCGGAACGCGCAGGTGCCGGATGGAGCTCGGCCGGGGGTCGGCGATGATGGGCATTTCGGCGGCCGGGGCGCCGTCGGCCCACCGAGCGAAGGAGGAGCCCGTGCGGTCGCGGACCTACCGTCAACGAGACCTTGCGTGCACCGAGTACACCCTCGACGTACCGCTCGACCACACCCGGCCCGACGGCGAGCGGATCGAGGTCTACGCGCGCGAGGTGGTGGACGCGGCCAAGGTGGACGCCGACCTGCCGCGGCTGGTGTACCTACAGGGCGGTCCCGGTGGCAAGGGGCACCGCCCGAGCAGCCGGAGCGGCTGGCTGGGCCGGGCGCTGCGCGACTACCGAGTGGTCCTCCTCGACCAGCGCGGCACCGGCCTGTCCACCCCGGCCAACCGGCAGACCCTGGCCCGACGCGGAGACTCCCGCGCCCAGGCGGAGTACCTCACGCACTTCCGGGCCGACTCGATCGTCGCCGACGCCGAACTTCTGCGCCGCGAACTCTCAGGTGACCAGCCGTGGACCGCGCTCGGCCAGAGCTACGGCGGCTTCTGTGCGCTGACGTACCTCTCCGTCGCACCCGAGGGGCTCAAGGAGGTGTACGTCACCGGCGGGCTGCCGCCTCTGGGCGGCGGCGCGGACGAGGTGTACGAGCTCACCTACGAGCGCACGGCGGAGAAGAACGCGCGGTACTTCGACCGTCATCCGGGCGATCGCGACCTGTGTGCCCGGATCGTGGAACACTTGCGCGACAACGAGGTTCACCTGCCGACCGGTGAACGCCTCACCGCCCGGCGGTTCCAGACCGCCGGAATGGGTCTGGGGATGCGTGGCAACTTCGACGGCCTGCACTACCTGCTGGAGGAGGCGTTCGTCGACGGCGTGGACGGACCCGAGCTGTCCGACACCTTCCTCGCCGGTCTCGCCGGCGCGGTGAGCTTCGCGACCAACCCGTTGTACGCGGTGCTGCACGAGTCGATCTACTGCCAGGGCGGGGCTTCGGACTGGTCGGCCGAACGCCTGTACGCGCGGCGACCGGAGTTCGCACTCGGCGCGGACACGCCGTTCCTGTTCACCGGGGAGATGATCTACCCGTTCGTCTTCGACGTCGACCCGGCGCTGATGCCGTTACGAGAGGCGGCGGACCTGCTCGCGGCCAAGGACGACTGGCCGGCGCTCTACGACCCGGACCGCCTTGCTCGCAACGACGTTCCGACGTACGCGGCGGTCTACTACGAGGACATGTACGTCGCCCGGGAGCACTCGCTGGCCACCGCGAAGGCCGTCAATCGGCTCACTCCGTGGATCACCAACGAACACGAGCACGACGGCCTGCGGCTTGGTGGGGTCTTCGGACGGCTGCTCGACCTCGCGCGGGAGACCCCGTAAGCCTCGGTGCCAGGTTTTCGTCCACAGGTGGCGGATCGGCGCTAGTTCAGACAAGCGGCGCTGCGTGCTCACCACATGTAGCCGTGGGAGGACTTCGGCCCCACGAATCTCCTGATCCACGGTGGCAGCGAGCTGTCCCGGACGGGCACCGCCAGGGGACCGTCCTGGTTCAGTCGGTCACGTCGTACCGCGGCGTGGTGGACAACAGGTGCGACACGTCCTCACCCGGCACGAGCTCAGCCGGTTCGGCGCGGCGGCTGAACAACCGCGCGCCGTTGACGCCACCGAGGCGGGCGACCGATCCGCCGACCCGTAGCCAGCCGCCTTCACGGAGTCCGAGTACCGGTACGTCGTTCTCCTCCAGGAACTCCCGGATCCGCTCCTCGCGCGTCTCGCCCATGTGGGTGCTCCCCGGAGCCGGGTCGAGGTAGTGCGGATTGATCTGGAACGGAACGAACCCGAACGTCTCGAACGACGGCGGTGAGACGACCGGCATGTCGTTGGTCGTACGCAGCGTGGGTGCGGCCATGTTGGTTCCCGCGCTCGCACCCATGTAGCGCAGGGATCCGGCGCGCACCCGGTCTCCGATCGTCTCCAGCAGCCCGGTCGCGTACAACGCCTTCAGCAGCCGGAAGGAGTTGCCGCCGCCGACGAAGACCACCTCGGCCCGGGCCACCTCCTGCCTCGGGTCGGCCGCGGTGTGCACCCCGGTGACGGTGATCCCGCGCGGCGCCAGGGCCGCGGCGACGACCGCCGTGTAGGCATCGTGGTCGGAGGACGCGTACGGCACGAACGTCAACCGGCGGTTGGCGCCGAGGAAGTCGGCCACCTCGTCCAGCGCGTGGGCGAGGAGTTCCTGCCCGTGGTTGCGGGAGTTGGAGAGCAGCAACAGGTCCATGGCCACAGAGTCGCAGGCCGGTTCGAGGGTGTGGTCGTGGGCACGCCGCGGCGGACGCGAGCAGGTGTCACAGAGGCTGTCCGGAGACCGGGGATCGGAGACCGGAGACCGGGGATCGGAGACCGGGGATCGGAGACCGCGGACCGGCGAGGACGGTGCGACCGACGACTAGTAGGCGGACCCGCCGCGGCGAAGGAGGTCGGCCAGCCCGGTTGCGGGATGCCCGGTCAGCTGGGGGATGTCGTCGGTCACGCCGGCGACCTCGCCGTTGGCGATGGCGGTGTACGTCGACACCCAGGCGTCGACCTGCCACCGGGGTGCCCCGAAGGCCGCGCGGGACGCGTACGCCTCCTCGATCGTCTCGTCCTGGTACCTCACCGGACGCCCCAGCTCGGCGGTCAGCACAGCTGCGACGTCATCCAGTGACAGGGCCTGCGGTCCGGTCAGCGAGTAGGTCGCGCCCACGTGCGCCTCCGGGGCGAGCAGGACGGCGGTGGCGGCGTCGGCGATGTCGTCCTGGGCCACCGCCGCGACGCGTCCTCCACCGGCCGGGCCTCGGATCACGCCGTCCTCACCGACCATGGCCGCCAGGAAGTCGGCGTAGAGGTTGTCGCGCAGGAAGGTGAACCGCAGGCCGGAGGCGCGGATGTGCTGCTCGGTCGCGTAGTGGTCACGGCCGAGGGTGAACGTGCAGTCCGGTGCGGCTCCGTAGAAGGAGACGTACACCAGATGCTCGACGTCGGCAGCCGCGGCCGCGTCGACGAACGCCTGGTGCTGCGCCACCCGGTCCGGAGTTTCCGACGCCGACACCATGAGCACGGCCGGCGCGCTCTCCAGCGCGGCGCGCACGGACTCACCGTCACCGAATGGCGCACGTACGACCGACGCACCCGGCAGCTGCGGGGCTCGCGCCGGGTCGCGGACGAGGAGTCGCTGACCGGCACCCGTGGCGGCCAGGCGACGCGCGACGCGTCCACCGAGCCGGCCGGTCGCGCCGGTGACGCCGATCAGGTTTGCGGGAAGGGAGGTCGGCATCAGGAGTCCCAACGGAGTCAGCCACGCACGATCGGCGGTCGGAGCACCGCGAACGGGTCGGTGATGAACATGTCCCGGCAGGTGAACCGGAACAACGCGGCGGGGCGGCCGCCGGTCGGCCCGGAGCCCGCCGTCTGGCCGGTGGCCTCCAGCTGCCCGCGCCGCGTCAGCACCCGTTGCAGGTTGGTCGCCGACACCCGGTGCCCGAGCGCGGCGGAGTAGACCTCGCGAAGCTCCGAGACAGTGAAGGTCGGGGGAGCGAGGGCGAACCCGAGATTGGTGTAGGAAAGCTTGGACCGCAGCCGGTCGCGGGCGCGCAACACGATGGCCTCGTGGTCGAACGCGGTCTTCGGAAGGGCGTCGATCGGGAACCACCGGGTGTCCTCGGGGATCTCCGGGTCGTTGTCGCTCGGCACCAGGCCGAGGAACGCAGTGGCCAGCACCCGCGGCCCGGGCAGCCGGTCCGGTGCGCTGAACACCGCGAGCTGCTCGACGTGGGAGAGCTGGCGTACGTCGACCTTCTCGGCGAGCTGCCGGCGTACGGAGCTCTCCACGTCTTCAACGGCATCCAGCCGGCCACCGGGGAGTGCCCACCTGCCTACCTGGGGTTCGCGAGCGCGCTGCCAGAGCAGGACCTGCAGTGACCGGGACCGGACCTGGAGGACCGCTGCCAGCACCTCATGCCCCAGTCGACTCACGCGGTGATACTATCTCGGGGAGTTTTCGCTCGTAAGTCGAAAACCCCAGGCGCCGGAAGCCTGGACGAAGACCCGGGGACCCACTCCGGGTGAGGAACCCTGCCAGGAGGGTCACATGACCCCTGTCACTGAAGCTGTTCGCGCGAACACGGCCTACGACGAGGTGGTGCCGGACGACGCGTGGCGAGAAGAGGTACGCCGGCTCGCCGCCGAACGCGACGCAGTGCTGCTCGCGCACAACTACCAGATCCCCGAGATCCAGGACATCGCCGACCACACCGGCGACTCCCTCGCGCTCAGCCGCATCGCCGCGGCCAGCGAGGCGTCCACCATCGTCTTCTGCGGCGTGCACTTCATGGCGGAGTCGGCGAAGATCCTCAGCCCGGACAAGACCGTCCTCATCCCCGACGCACGGGCCGGTTGCTCCTTGGCCGACTCGATCACCGCCGACCAGCTGCGGGCCTGGAAGGCCGAGCACCCCGGCGCAGTGGTCGTGTCGTACGTCAACACCACCGCGGAGGTGAAGGCCGAGACCGACATCTGCTGCACGTCGGCGAACGCGGTCGAGGTGGTGGCCTCGGTGCCGGCCGACCGGGAGGTGTTGTTCCTCCCGGACATGTTCCTCGGCGCCCACGTCAAGCGGGAGACCGGCCGGGACAACCTGCACATCTGGGCGGGGGAGTGCCACGTCCACGCGGGTATCAACGGCGCCGAGCTGGCCGACCGCGCCGCCGCCCAGCCGGACGCGGAGCTGTTCATCCACCCCGAGTGCGGCTGCGCGACGTCGGCGCTCTACCTCGCCGGTGAGGGCGCGGTGGCCGCTGACCGGGTGAAGATCCTCTCCACCGGCGGGATGCTCGAGCAGGCGAAGGAGACCAAAGCCCGGTCGGTGCTGGTGGCCACCGAGATCGGCATGCTGCACCAGCTGCGCAAGGCCGCGCCGGGCGTGGACTTCCGTGCGGTGAACGACCGTGCATCCTGCCGCTACATGAAGATGATCACGCCCGGAGCGCTGCTGCGCAGTCTCCGCGAGGGCACCGACGAGGTGCACGTCGCGCCGGAGATCGCCGGGCGGGCGCGGGGTGCTGTGCAAAGGATGATCGAGATCGGCAACCCCGGCGGTGGCGAATGACCAGCCGCTGGGAGGCGACCGCCGATCTGGTCGTCGTGGGTACGGGCGTGGCCGGGCTGAGTGCCGCGCTGGAAGCGACCCGCGCCGGGCTGCGGGTCGTCGTCGTCACCAAGGCCGAGGCCGACGCCGGCAACACCCGATGGGCGCAAGGTGGGGTTGCGGTCGTACTGCCGGACCAGCACGAGCCCGGCGACAGCGTCCGCAGGCACGTCGACGACACCCTGGTCGCCGGAGCCGGTCTGTGCGACCCGGCCGCGGTGGCGACGATCCTGGCCGACGGGCCGGAAGCCGTGAACCGGCTGCGCACCGGCGGGGCTGTGTTCGACCCCGCCGGTGACAACCAGCCCGGTCGCCGGGGCCGGCTGGCGCTTGCCCGGGAAGGCGGGCACACCGCGTTCCGGGTGGTGCACGCCGGTGGTGACGCCACCGGCGCCGAGGTCGAACGCGCCCTGCTGGCCGGCGTACGCAACCAGCGGTTGACACTGCTCGAACGCCACGTCGCCGCCAGGGTGCTGCGTACCGAAGCCGGTGCGGTGGGCGGGCTGCTGGTGCTCGCCGACGACGGTGTGGCGGGAGTCCTCCGGGCACCCGCCGTGCTGCTCGCCACCGGCGGGCTCGGCCAGCTCTACGAGACCACCACCAACCCCGACGTCGCCACCGCCGACGGGATAGCGCTGGCCGTGCGCGCGGGCGCGTCCGTGGCCGATCTGGAGTTCGTGCAGTTCCACCCGACCGTTCTCTACCCCGGGCGGGGTGCCACCGGTTCGCGGCCGCTGGTCACCGAGGCCGTCCGTGGCGAGGGTGCGGTGCTGATCGACGCGGCGGGCGAACGAGTCATGGAGGGCGTCCACCCGCTCGCCGATCTCGCGCCCCGGGACGTGGTCGCGGCGGCGATCACCCGCCGGCTGGCCGAGGTGCCCGGCGGGGTGGACGACCACGTGTTCCTGGACGCCACCCACCTGAAGGCGGATGCCTTCCGGGCGCGCTTCCCCACGGTGTACGCCGCGTGCCAGGCGATCGGGGTGGACCCCGCGTCCGAACCGATCCCGGTGGCTCCATCGGCGCACTTCAGCTGCGGTGGCGTGGTGACGACCGTCGACGGCCGGACCGCGGTGCCCGGTCTGTACGCGGCGGGGGAAGTGGCCCGCACCGGCCTGCACGGTGCCAACCGGCTGGCCTCCAACAGCCTGCTCGAAGGGCTGGTGGTGGGCCGCCGGGCCGCGGTGGCCGTCATGGCGGACCTGTCCGCCGGAGGTGCGGCGAACCGGCCGACCGGCCGGATCGACGACGACGAGTTGGCGGCCGAGCCGGTCGCGGACCGCGCCGTACTGCAGCAGTTGATGAGCCGGCACGCGGCGATCGGCCGGGACCAGGCCGGGCTCGCGATCGTGGCCAAGTCGCTGGATGCGATGCCTTCGCGCGTACGGCCGACCGGACGGGCCGACGTCGAGGACGCCGCGCTCCACCTGGCGGCCCGGGTGCTGGTGCGCGCGGCGTCCACGCGTCGTGAGTCCCGTGGCTGCCACGTGCGGCACGACCATCCCGTACGAGACGACCAACGGTGGCGGCGCAGCCTCGTCGTGGGCCTGGACAGCTCCGGCGAGCCCACCCTGCTGCCCGCTCTCGACCTGGGAGGAGTGGCATGACGGTGCCTACTGGTGCGCTGCATGGTTCGGCTGTATCGGAGGCTCCGGCCGTTCCGTACTCGACACGGGCGCAGGGGTTCTCGCCCGGCGTGGCCGACGCGCTGACCCGCGCCGGCCTGGATGTCAACGACGTCTTGCGGGTGCTCAGCATCGCGCTGGCGGAGGACCTGCGCTACGGCCCGGACGAGACGACGGCGGCGACCGTCCCGGTGGACGCGGTGGCCGAGGCGGAGCTCACGCCGCGGGTGCCGGGCGTTCTCGCCGGCGGCGTTCTCGTACCCGCCGTCTTCGACCTGCTGGCGCCCGGAGAAGTGGAGGTGCTCCACCAGGTGGAGGACGGGGCCCGGCTGCGGGCCGGTGAGCCGGCGTTGGTCCTGCGCGGACCAGTCCGGATCCTGCTCACCGGTGAGCGGCCGGCCCTCAACCTGGTCTGTCACCTGTCCGGGATCGCGACGCTCACCGCCGCCTGGGTCGACGCCGTCGCCGGCACCGGCTGCGCCGTCCGCGACAGCCGCAAGACCCTGCCCGGCCTGCGCCTGTTGCAGAAGTACGCCGTCCGGTGTGGCGGCGGCGTCAACCACCGGCTCGGGCTGGGTGACGCGGTGCTGGTGAAGGACAACCACGTGCTCGCCGCCGGTTCGGCGGTCGCCGCTCTGGAAGCCGCCCGCCGGCACGCGCCGCAGCTGGCGGCCGAGGTGGAGGTGACCACGCTGGCCGAGCTCGACTCGGTGCTGGACGCCAAGGCGGAGCTCGTGCTGGTGGACAACTTCACCCCGGAGGAGTGTGCGGAGGCGGTCCGGCGTACTCGCGCGGCCGGGACCGGGACGCTGCTGGAGGCCTCCGGCGGGCTCACTCTCGACGTCGCCCGGGCGTACGCCGAGACCGGGGTCGACTACCTCGCGGTGGGTGGGCTGACGCACTCCGCGCCGGCCCTCGACCTCGGCCTGGACCTGCGAAGCTGATACCGGGTTCGACGATGCCGGGGTAAGACCCGGGGCGGGCCGGTCCTGGCGCACGACGCGCAGGGCCGGCCCGCAGTGGTTTCCGGTGTCAACCGCGGCTTGCGCCCTCGTGCACCGCTCGGTCAGCGGCGGTCAGCGGCGGTCGGCGGCGTCGGCGGCGCGTCCGGCGAGAACCGTGACGAACGCGGTGATCTCGTCCGGGTTCTCCTCCGCCATGAAGTGACCAGAGTGGGTGGCCTGGTAGGTCAGGTCGGGCGCCCAGGCCTTCCACAGCGCCGCGGCGTCGAAGCCGAGCTGTGCACCCCAGTCCTGGGAGATGACGGCCACGGGCATGCTCAGCTGCGTTCCTCGTGCCCTGTCGGCCCGGTCCATCTCGAGGTCGATGCCGGCGGTCGCCCGGTAGTCGGCCACGATGGAGTCGACGGCGGCGGCCGAGCTCTCGACGTAGTGGTCGCGCTCCCGCGCGGTGAACGCCGAGCCGCCGCTGTCCCAGGCGTCCAGGAAGGATGCGAAGAACTCCGGGGCGACCGCGGCGATCATCTTCTCCGGCAGGCCCGCGGGCTGGGCCATGAGGTACAGGTGCCAGGCAACCTTGGCGTCGACCCCCTGCAGAACCGCCCACGTGTCCAGCGTCGGGAGTACGTCCAGAATGCCGAGGTAGTCGACCACCCCGGGGTGGTCCAGGCCGGCGCGGACGGCGACGAGCGCACCGCGGTCGTGCCCGACGAGGCCGAAGTGACCGAAGCCGAGCGCGGCGGCAACCTGAACGACGTCGTTGCCCATCGTGCGCTTGGAGTACGTCTCCGGGCGGTCCCCGGACGGCTTGTCGCTGCCGCCGTAGCCGCGCAGATCGGGCACGATCACCGTGTGGTCGCCGGCGAGTTGCCGGGCGACGTGCCGCCACATGTAGTGGGTCTGGGGAAAGCCGTGAAGCAGGACCACGGCCGGGCCGTTGCCACCCACCGCGACGTTGAGGTGGACGGCGTCCGCGCCGGGGACGGTCCGGTACTCGAAGCCTTGGATGCCTTCGGTGACAGGGTTGTTCACTGGTTCTCCTTCACCCGGCGTGCGGGCGTTTCCGATTTCTGGCTCGACGGGTGGCCGGAGAAGATCCCGGCGGGGAGACGACCGCGGGCGTCGGCGGTGGCACGCAACGCGGGCAACACGACGGTGTCGACGAGGGCGGTGAGGTAGTCCTCGCCGGCGACCAGGCCGTTGACCCTGCGGAGCAGCAGGACCGAGCCCACCACCTCCTCGTAGGGGAAGGGGGAGACGCCGGCCGGCAGTTCGCCGCGGGCCACCGCCGCGTCGACCACCTGGCGGGGCAGCCGGGCACCGGTCGGGCCGACTGCCGTCTCGATCGCGTCGCACAGGTCGGGATCCTCAAGACCTGCCTGCAGCAGCAGCATCGCGGTCTGGCTGTCCGACGATCGCATGGTCTGGTCGAGGCGCCGGCACAACGCCAGCAGGTCGCCTCGCAGGCTGCCCGTGTCGATCGGGACGGCCGGGTCGTGCTGGGCCGGGCCCGCCCTCAAGGTGGCGATCACCATGTCCCGCTTGGTTTTCCAGCGCCGGTACAGGCTCGCCTTCGAGGCGCCACAGCGACGCGCGACCTCCTCGAAGGTGACCCCGTCGTACCCCTTCTCCGACAGCAGCGAGCCCGCGGCGGCGACGATGCGCTGCTCCAGAGCCTCGTCTCGTGGCCGGCCGCGGGTGAGCGGCTCGGTTGCCTCGCCACAAGGCGACGCAGGATTTCGATACGACACGCCGCGTATCGTAACCCGACCGGTGCGGGACGGTCCCGGCCGGGGGTCGGCTCACCAGGTGACCGGGAAGCCGTACAGCCCGAAGATGCCCGTGTCGTACCGGAACGGCAGCTCCTCGTCGGGCACGTCGGTCCGCAGCCCGGGGATCCGGTCGAAGAGCGTGCGGTAGGCGATCTCGAGCTCGGCGCGGGCGAGGTTCTGCCCGAGGCACTGGTGGATGCCGTACCCGAAGGCGAGGTGGTGCCGGGCGTTGCGTCGTACGTCGAGCCGGTCGGGGTCGGTGAACACCCGGTCGTCGCGGCCGGCGGAGGCGCCGAGCACGAAGATGCCGTCGCCCGCGCGCACCTGGACGCCGCCGATCTCCAGGTCCTCGATCGCCATCCGGTCGAACGCCACCCAGTCCACCACCGACTGGTACCGCAGCAGCTCCTCGACAGCCCCGGGCCACAGGTCCGGGTCCGCGCGGACCTCGGCCAGCTGCTCGGGGTTGCGCAACAGGGTGAATACCCCCACCGGAATCATCGACGCGGTGGTCTCGTGTCCGGCGACCAGCAGCAGGAACGCCATACCTACAAGGGCGTCGAGGCTGAGGTCTCCCGCCGCGACCGGCCCGCGCACGAGCCGGCCGATCAGGTTGTCCTCCGGTGCGGCGGTGGCCCGGCGCACCAGATCGTCGAGATAGTTCCGGATCTCCATCACCGCCTCCATCCCGGCCCGCGGGTCGGTCGAGGAGGCCACCATGCGGCGGGTGCGGGACTGGAAGAACTCCCGGTCTTCGTACGGCACTCCGAGCAGTTCGCAGATCACCATGGACGGGACCGGCAGGCCGAACTCGCTCACCAGGTCCACCGGCGGCCCGGCGGCGAGCATCGCGTCGATCCGCTCGTCGGTGATCCGCTGGATCCGCGGCCGTAGCTGGTTGATCCGGCGGACACTGAACTCGGGGATGAGCATGCGCCGGAGAACGTCGTGCTCGGGTGGGTCCTGGTCGATGAAGAAGCCCGCCCGCAGCTTGTCCCGGGCGGCGCTCTGCTCCGCGGTGACCTCCCGCTCGCCCAGGACCGGAAAGTCCGGGCGGCTGGAGTCGGTGCTGATCCGCCGGTCGGTGAGCACCTGGCGGGCCTCGGCCCACCGGGTGACCACCCAGACGACGGTGCCGTTGGGCGCGCGCACCCGGACCAGGGGACCGCGGGCGCGCATCTCGGCGTACTCACGCGGTGGGGCGTACGGGCAGGTGCGCGGCATCGGGAACGCCGGCGCGTGATCGGCGTGGCCAACGTGATCGGCGTGGTCGGGCGAGGACCGGATGGTCATAGTGTTCCCCCTACGGTGGGCCGCTCCGCCCAGCTTACTTACAGGAAAGTAAGCTGGGCGGTGGGCCGGAGTCAAGCACGGACAGCGGGAGGAGCGCCGGTACGCACATGGCCGGGCGACGAAGCGACACCCGGGAACGCATCCAGCAGGTCGCGCTGGAGCTGTTCGCGGCACAGGGATACGAGCAGACGTCCCTGCGAGAGGTGGCCGACCGGCTGAACATCACCCGGCCCGCGCTCTACTACCACTTCCGGACCAAGGAGGACATCCTCACCGGCGTACTCGACGACCTCGGCGCCTCCATCGACGAGCTGGTCCGGTGGGCGAAGGAGCAGCCGCGGACCACCGATGCCCGCCGGCAGATCCTCCGCCGGATCGCCGAACTGCTGGACGGTCAGTGGCGCCCGCTGGTGAGGTTCGCCCAGGTCAACCAGAACGCCATGCGGGACAGCCCGAGCGGTGAACGGATGCGCGAGCGCATGCTCGCGCTGGTGACCCTGCTGAGTGATCCGGACGCCGAGCCCACCGCACGGTTCGAGGCGCAGCTCGCCGTCATCGCCCTGATCCTCGGCACCTCGCCGTTCCCCGCCGGGCTCGACCTCGGCGAGGCCGAACGCGCCGAGGTCGCGCTGCGGGTCGCCGACAAGCTGGTCGCCGGGCTGGACTGGACGGCCCGCTGAACGGCTCACCGAACGCTCACTGAACGGGGTCACTGAACGGGGTCACTGAACGGGGTCACTGAACGGCACGGCGGCTCGTCCACCACCGGCCGGTCCCACCTCGCGTCCTCGTTCCACGCTCCCTCCGCACGTAGCCTGACAAGGACGGCCCGACAGCGACGGCCCCCCCAACGACGGCAGGGCCGGAGACGAGGGGATGACCCGTATGACCGCGACCATCAAAACGGACTACCGGGTCGTCGACCCGGCCACCGGTGAAACCGTCCAGGAATACCCACAGGCGACGAACGAGCAGATCGCGGAAGCGTTGCGGCAGGCGGACGAGGCGTTCGAGGGGTGGCGCCGTACGCCGGCGAAGGAACGAGCCGCTGTGCTGGGTCGGGTGGCCGAGCTGTACGAGCAGCGCAAGGACGAGCTCGCCACCGTGATCACCCAGGAGATGGGCAAGCCGATCGCGCAGGCGGCCGCGGAGATCGACATCGTGGTGTCCATCTACCGCTACTACGCCGACAAGGGGCCGTCGTACCTCGTCGACGAGGAGCTGGACGTGGTCTCCGGCGGACGCGGGGTCGTCCGCAAGGAACCCGTCGGGACGCTGCTCGGCATCATGCCGTGGAACTACCCCTACTACCAGGTGGCGAGGTTCGCCGCCCCGAACCTCATGCTGGGCAACACGATGCTGCTCAAGCACGCGCCGCAGTGCCCGCGGTCCGCGCTGGAGATGGAGCGGGTGTTCGCCGATGCCGGACTGCCCAGTGGCGCGTACGTCAACATCTTCGCCGGCAACGAGCAGGTCGCGGAGCTGATCGCCGACCCGAGGATCCAGGGGGTCTCGCTCACCGGGTCCGAGCGTGCGGGTGCGGCGGTGGCCGAGATCGCCGGGCGCAATCTGAAGAAGGTCGTCCTCGAGCTCGGCGGCTCCGATCCGTTCCTCGTCCTCGGGACCAACGACCTGGACCGTGCCGTACGGCAGGCGTTCGTCGGCCGGATGGGCAACGCCGGGCAGGCCTGCAACGCCGCCAAGCGCATCATCGTGCTCGACGAGCACTACGAGCCGTTCCTGGAACGCTTCACCACCGCGACCCGGGAGGTGAGTCCAGGCGACCCGACCGACGCCGGCACGTTCATGGGACCACTGTCCTCGGAGAACGCGGTGCGGATGCTGGCCGAACAGGTGGACGACGCGGTCCAGAAGGGCGCCACCGTGCTCGCCGGCGGCCGGCGGATGGACCGGCCGGGCGCGTGGTACGAACCCACCCTGCTCACCGGCATCCGGCCGGGGATGCGCGCCTACACCGAGGAACTCTTCGGGCCGGTGGCGATGGTCTACCAGGTGGGCTCGGAGGAGGAGGCGGTCGAGCTCGCCAACACCACGTCGTATGGACTCGGCGCGTGCATCTTCAGCGACGACGAGCAGCAGGCGCGGCGGGTCGCCGACCGGCTCGACGCCGGCATGGTGTTCGTCAACGCCTTCGTGGGCAGTGCGGCCGAGCTACCCTTCGGCGGCGTCAAGCGGTCCGGGTACGGCCGGGAGCTCGGTCGCTACGGCATGGAGGAGTTCGTCAACCACAAGCTGATCCACTTCAGCCGGTGAGGCCGAGCAGGTGGAGCGCCTCGGCTTCGAGGCGCTCCGCGCTGCCGGGGGCGAATGCCGCCTGTGCGCCGTAGTAGAAGTGCGCCTGATCCACCTCGTACCCACCGAACGCGCACTCCTCGCGGGTGGGGAAGTAACCGGGGCATCCGTCGGCATATCCGAACACCACAAGGGGATCCGGCGTCGCGGCCCGCAGCGCCAGCGCGGTGGCCGCGAACGGTTCGCCGGGCAGGGCCACCAGCCGGACTCCGGCCCAGTCGAGCACGGTCACCCGCGCGGTCCAGGTGCTGCCGTCCAGGCGCCCGAGGCTCACTTCGGCCGATCGGGCACCGACCGCGCCGCCGACCGGCCGGGTCCGGGCGTCAAGGGCCGCTTGCGCGATGGCCGTGCCGGCGCGTTCGCAGGCGGCGTAGGTACGCGTGTCGCGTGGCTGGAGCGTGGACGCATCGGCGGAGTGGCCGGTGTTGGCGTCGCCGCAGCAGCCGGTGAGGAAGACCGCGACCGCGCCGGGGTGGGCAAGCTCGAGTTGACGGCGGACCACTCCGGGATAGTCGGCCGTCCACAGCGTGTTGTCCGCGCCGAGTACGACCGGGTGGCAGGCATAGCCGGTGACCAGCGCGACGGTGGCGCCGGCGTCGTCGGTCCACACCAGCACGGGAAGGGCCGGATCGGTCGGGCCGTCGCGACGTCGCCGGTTGCGGGCCACGCCCGGGTCCGCGCCGGTGCCGAACCGCGGCCGCGCGGGGCGGGCGTCGCGGAGTGCGGTGCGTACGGCGGTGACGCAGGCGTCCTCCAGCAGCCGGAGGTAGCCGGGGTCGACCGGCCCGCCCAGCCGGCCCGGCACCACCGCGGGACCGCCGTGGGTGTGGGTGGCGGCGACGACCACCTCGGTCGAGAGCAGGCGTTCGCGAACCCGGCGGCAGGTGTCCTCGTGCAGTCCGCAGGCGTCCACGGTGACGACCGCGGTGCCGTCGACGGTCACGGCGCGGACGGTCAGGGGGTCGTGCGCGCCGGTCGCCGGGGAGGTACGCGCGAGGAAGCCGGACATCGCCGGCCCGGCCGGCGGGGTGACGTCCACCGTCGCCGCACCGACCAGGCACCTTCCGTCGGCACCGCTCGTCCCGTCACCGGGCACGGCTCACCCCACCACCGGAGTTCCGGCCGCCACGACGCGGTCCACCGTCAACGTCGGCTTGCCCGGGCTCCAGTGGAACGTCATCAGGTCCGCGGCCGCGCCCACCTCGAGCCGGCCGCGCCCGCCCACGAACCGGCCCGGCGAGGTCGTCGCCAGCGCCAGCGCCTCGGCGAGGGAGAACCGCCCGAGGTTCGCCACGTGTGCCACGCCGTCGGTGACCGGGCGCGCCGCGCCGGCGAGGTAGGGCGTACCGACGTGGGAGAGCCGGCCGTCGGCGGACAGCTCGACCGCGCCGCCCACCGGCGTCTGGTAGACCCCGGGTGGGGAGCCGGCGAGAGTGGTGGCGTCGGACACCAGGATCGATCGCTCCGGTCCCTTGGCGGCCAGCATGGTGATCAGCGTGTCGGCCGGCAGGTGGTGGCTGTCGGCGATGAACCCGGCGGTGAGCCGGTCGTCGGCGAGCTGCGCCCACATGTAGTTGGGATGGCGGGGGAGCACCGCGTGCGCGCCGTTGCCGAGATGGGTGGACAGGGTCGCGCCGGCTTCCGCGGCGGCATGGATCTGGTCGGGGGTGGCGCCGGTGTGGCCGACCGACACCCGCACTCCGCGGTCGGCGAGCGCACGGATGTAGGACGTAGTGCCGTCGAAGTGCGGCGACATGGTGACCATGCCCACCAGGCCCGTACCGGCCTCCTGCCAGCGGTCGAACTCCGCGACGTCCGGCGGTCGGATCTGCGTGGCGTCGTGCACCCCGCGCGGTCCGTCCTCCGGTGACAGGTGCGGGCCCTCCACGTGGACGTACGGAACGGCGTGCCGCACGATCGGGTCCCCGGCACGGGCGGCCGCCACCCTGCGCAGGCAGGCGACGATGTGATCCTCGGAGGCGGTGACGATGGTCGGTACCACCGTGGTGACGCCGACCTTCCACAACGCCCGCACCATCGCGCCGATCGTGTCCGGGCCGGCCTCGGCGGCGTTCACGTCGAACCCCGCGAAGCCGTTCACCTGCAGGTCGACCAGTCCAGGAGCCAACCAGGGTTCGGCTTCCGCGCCACTCGTGGAGCTGTCAAGGTGCACCTGCGTGATCAGCCCGCCGGCCACCTCGACGGTGCACCGCCGGCCGGTCGCGGGGTCGCGGCCGGCGATCTCGAACGTGGTTCCACGGCTCGTGTCGGGGCTCATCTGCGGACTTCTCCCGGGATCAGTCGAGTGCACTGGCGGAGTCCTGGTCGAGGTAGAGAACGCACGAGCGGTGCGTGCGCAGCGCAGTCGCGGGGCAGGCCTCGCCGATCGGGTCGTTCAGCGTACGCCGGACCGCCTCCGCCTTCGCCTGCCCCGGCACGACGCAGAACAGCTGGTCGGCCTCGAGCAGCCGGGGCACCGTCAGCGTGAGTGCGCGCGGTGGAACGTCGTCGAAGGTGGGGAAGCAGCCGTCGTCGACCTGCTGCTGGCGGCAGGCGTCGTCGAGCTCCACCACCTTCACCGCCACCGGGTCGGCGAAGTCGGCGACCGGCGGGTCGTTGAACGCGATGTGCCCGTTGACGCCGATCCCCAGGCACACCAGGTCGATCGGCTCCGCCGCCAGCAGGTCGGCGTACTCCCGCGCCCGCTCGCCGGCGTCGCCGTCGGTGCGCATCAGGTGCACCTCCTTGAACGGCACCCGGTCGAAGATCGCCTGGCGAAGCCACTGCCCGAACCGCTGCGGCGCGTCGTGCGGCAGTCCGATGTAGTCGTCCATCTGGAACGCGGTCACCCGGGTCCAGTCGATGCCCACCTCTGCGGCGAGTGCGTCCAGGGTCTCCTGCTGGCTCGGTGCCGCGGCGAACACCATCCGCACCGAGTCCTGGTAGCTCAGGCGTTCGCGCAGCTGCGCGGCGACGTCGGCCGCCGCCGCGTAGCCGAGGCTCGCGCGGTCGGGAAAAACGCGGACGATCGCTTCGGTCACTGGGGTTTCCTCTCGACGACTGTGCGGGTCTGGTCGTCCGGCGCGGCGAGTAGCTCGGCCTGGAGCAACAGCGCGCGGGCGATGTGGAACGGGTCCTTCACCGGCAGGGCGACGGTGCGGTCCAGCGGTGCGCCGTCGCGGGAGCGGATCTGCACCCACTCCTTCCCGCGACCGGCCGGGAAGGTGCCGTAGGTGTAGCTTCGCAGCCGCTCGTGCCAGCGTGAGAGTTCGGGTGCGTACGCCGGAAACCGCCTCGCCAGCAACTGCGTGGTGTAGAGCGCCTCGGCGTGCGGCCACCACAGCTTGGTGTCCCAGGTCTCGCGGACCAGCACCTCGTAGGGATCGTCGAGCGCCCGGCCGCGGGGCCGGCCGCCGTCGCGGTCGACGTAGCGAAACAGTCCGCCGTACTCCTCGTCCCAGCCGATCCGCAGCGCGTGCAGGGCCGCCTCGGGAATCCACGCCTGGTTCTCGTCGGCGTCCAACGCATCAGCACCGAGCGCTGCGCGTACGCCCGGCACACTGTCCGCCGCGTGCACGAGGAACCACAGACACTCCAGTGCGTGCCCCGGTGTGCGATGCCGGGCGAGCAGGGTGTCCTCGCGCCCCGGCACGCGGGGGACCAGCTCCCGCAGGTCGGCGCCCTCGCGAAGGGTGCCCGCGATCGTGCCGGCGGCCTCGACGGCGATCGTGGCGGCAGAGTCGGCACCCGTGGCCGCATGGACCTCCGTCGCGGTGCTCACGCAGATCATCGGTAACGACAGCGCGGTGAAGTCCGGGTGGATCGGATACGGATCGGTCCGCGCGTGTCCACTCCGCATTCGCGTGGCGGCGGACTCGAGCAGCGTCGACGCCAGCTTGCCCGCGTCGCCGGACTCGCCGGACTCGCCGGCACCAGCCGTGCCGTTGCCGTCCCGGCCGACCCGTGCCCAGGCGGCCAGGCCGAGTGCGACGAAGCAGTCGGCGAAGACGCTGGTGTGCAGGCCGTCGCCGGGCGTGGGCTCGTACGGGGTTCCGGCGGCGTCGGTGACATAGGCCGTGGTGGCGTCCGGCAGGACCGCGTGCGTACGAACGAACGCCGCGCTCTGCTCCGCCAGCGCCCGTAGCTCCGCGGCGTCAAGCACGCCTTGCGTGGGCAGCACTGCGCGTTCGATCGCGTCGGAAACGCTTGCCAGCAACCACATCCAGCGTCCCTGGGACCAGGTGTACTTGTCGGTGGACAGCAGCCGCTCGCCGGCGTTGTCCCAGCAGGTGAAGACGCCACCGTGGGTGCGGTCCGGCGCGTCGCGCAGCCACCAGGCCAGCACGTCGTGCACCAGGTGGTCGACGACTGCGGCGTACTCAGGCATGGGTGGCCACCTCGTTCGCCTCCTCCGCCGGACCCGAGCTCTCCACCGACAGCGCGTCGACCAGGGCCGCGCTGTCGGGGTCGCGCCACGGACGGACCAGCCCGACCAGGACGAAGACCACGAACGAGCACACCACCGGCCCGGCCACCGTGAACGTCGTACCCAGCGAGCCGCCCAGGCCGGCGATCGCGTCGGCGAGGACGTACTTCACCAGTGCGAACACCGCGAGGCCGACCGCCCACGAGGCGATCGCGGCACTCGGCCCGCACCGGCGGAAGGCCGGCAGCAACCCCAGCAGCATGGGAATCGCGATCGGTCCGACCAGGGCGCCGAACCACAACACGATCAGGCCGAGTACTCCGCCGAAGGAGTCCGCCGCCAGCGCGATGACCATCGACAACGCGATGAACGCGAACACCGCGAACCGGCCCAGCGCCAGCTCCGCCCGCCCGCTCAACGTCCGCGCGCCCCGCCACACCGCCGGCAGGATGTCCCGGAGCACCACGGCGGAGATCGCGTTCGCGTCGGAGGACGTCATCGCCATCGTGTGCGCGAACATCCCGGCCAGCACCAGCCCGACCAGGCCCTGCGGCAGCAGGCTGGTGGCCAGCAGGGCGTAGGACTGCGTCGGGTCGGACAGGTTGGGCAGCAGCACGGGTGCGGCCCACATCGGGAAGAACAACACCAGCGGCCACACGAGGTAGAGCGCGCCCGAGGTGAGCGCTGCCTTGCGCGCCTGGCCGCCGGTCGGTGCGGCGATGAACCGCTGCGCGAGGTTCCAGGTGCCACCGTTGTAGGACAGCGTGGAGATGACGACGTACGCCAGCACGAACCCGACGGTGTAGTCGCCGTGGAACGCGTCGCCGTGTCCTGGCGGCAACCGGTCCCACAGCTGCCAGACCGCCGCAACGCCACCCAGCTTGGCGAGCACCACCGAGAACATCGTCACCCCGGCGACCAGCTGGATGAGGAACTGCCCGAAGTCGGTGAGCGCGTCCGCCCACAGCCCGCCGATCGTGGAGTAGACGAGGGTGACGCCACCGGTGAGCAGGATGCCCCAGCCGAGCGGGACTCCGGCGAACACCTTCAACAGGATCGCGGTCGCCGCCCACTTCGCGCCCACGTCGAACACCTTCAGCGCCGTGCCGCTCCACGCGAGCAGCTGCTGGGCGGGCACGTTGTAGCGGGTGGAGAGGTACTCCAGCGGGGAGATGATGCCGAAGCGCCTGCGCAGCCGGGGCCACCTCGGTGCGAACGCCACCGACCCGACGAACATCGCGACGGTGATGGTCAGCGCCCACCAGACGTACAACGTGAAGCCGTCCTGGTAGGCGACCGCGGCGTACCCCACGAACACCGCGGCGCTGTAGCCGGACATGTGGTGGGAGATGCCCGCGAGCCACCACGGCATCCGGCCACCGGCCACGAAGAAGTCCCGGGCGTCGTGGATCCGGCGCCGAGCCCACACGCCGATCCCGACCATCACCACGAAGTAGGCGCCGAGCACCAGCCAGCCGAGCGTCCCCACGTCGCTCCTCCCGCACGGGGCATGGAATGACCGCCGAGTCTTCCGTGCAAGCGGTTGCAGGTCAATCGCGGATCGGGTGGGTAGGGGTGCCGATATCGGCAACCTGGGCGCGTTGTCCGCCCGCCCGCCGTGTGCAACCGTTTGCAGGCATGACGCAACGGTGGCGGGAGAGGGCGCACACCTCGGTCGGTGTGGCGGTGGTCGGCGCCGGGGTGATGGGTGCGGCGCACGCCGCGGTGGTGGCCGCCGATCCGCGGGCGAGGCTGGTCGGGGTGGCGAGTGTTCCCGACACGGCCGCGCGAGAAGTGGTCCGCCGCCACGGCGCGGAGCTGGCCACCGACGACTACCGCACGCTGCTCGGGCGTACCGACGTCGACCTGGTCATCGTCGCCACCCCCGACCACCTGCACACCCCGATCGCGGTCGAGGCCGCGCTGGCCGGCAAGGCGATCCTGGTGGAGAAGCCGCTGGCCACCAGCCTGGCCGACGCCGACGAGGTGATCGCCGCCGTCGAGCGGTCCGGGGTCGCGGCGATGACGTCGTTCAACCACCGCTGGATTCCGAGCTACGCGCAGGCGAAGGCAGCGATCGAGGCGGGCCGGATCGGCCGGCCGCGGATGGCGTACGCACGCAAGAACGACCGGATCCACGTACCCACGCAGATGTTGTCCTGGGCGGCCGACACCACGCCCGCGTGGTTCCTGTCCAGCCACGACATCGACCTGGTGTGCTGGTTCTTCGGCGAGGACCGTGCGGTCGAGGTGTACGCGACCGCCGTGCGCGGTGTTCTCGACGGGCGGGGCGTGCACACCCCGGACGCGATCCAGGCACAGGTGCGATTCGCCTCCGGTGCGGTGGCGACGTTCGAGTCCTGCTGGACCTATCCCGACACCTACCCGACGATGACCGACTCCTTCGTCGAGGTGGTCGGCGAGCACGGCGTGGTGCACCTGGACCGCAAGGACGACCAGGTGGAGGTGGCCACGCCGACGGAGTTCGAGTACCCGCGCATCTCGATCATGCCGGTGCTGCACGGGGTGCCGGCCGGCGCGCTCGCGTACGCGGTCGGGCACATGATCGGCTGTGTCGCCGAGCGGACCGCGCCGCTGGTCAGCCTCGCGGAGAGCCGGCGGGTGACCGCGATCCTGGCCGCCGTGCACGAGTCCGTCGCCGGTGGCGGCCCGGTCGCGGTCGCGAGCTGAGCCGGCCGGTGCGGGAGACGAGCGCGCCCACCCGGCGGCGTGGAACGGCGCCGACGATCCGCGAGGTCGCCGAGGCGGCCCGGGTGTCGCGGGCCACGGTCTCCCGCGCGTTCGGCCGGCCCGAACTGCTGCGGCCGGCGACGGTGACACACGTGCGCGCGGTCGCCGCCGAGCTGGGTTATCACCCGAACGTGGTGGCGCGCGGGCTGTCCACCGGCCGGTACGCCACCATCGCGCTGGTCGTCCCCGACATCGCCAACCCGTTCTTCCCGCCGCTGGTACGCGGTGCACAGCAGGCGGCCGACCTGGCGGGGTTCGGCGTCTTCCTCGGCGACTCCGACGAGGACCCCGGCCGCGAGGACGCGCTGCTGGCGAGGTTCACCGGGCAGGTCGAGGGAGTGGTGCTGGTGTCGTCCCGGCTGCGGGCCGCGCGGGTACGCGAACACGCCGAACGCCGGCCGGTCGTCCTGGTCAACCGCGACCTCGCCGGCCTGCCCCGGGTGCTCGTCGACCCGGCCCCGGGGATGACCGAGGCGGTGGAGCATCTCGCCGCGCTCGGGCACCACCGGATCGCCTACGTCAACGGGCCGAGGACGTCGTGGGCGCACCAGCAACGGCGCCGCACGCTGCGCCGGGCCACCGGCGCCCGTGGGCTGGAGCTGGTGAACGTGGACGCCCGCCGGCCGACCTACGACGCCGGCATCGCGTGCGTGCCCGACCTGCTCGCCACCGGCGTCACCGCGGCGGTGGCCTTCGACGACGTACTGGCGCAGGGAGTTCTGGCCGGGCTCGCGGCTGCGGGCATCGGCGTGCCGGGTGACCTCAGCGTGGTCGGCTGCGACGACGTGGTGGCCGCCACCACCACGCCGCCACTCACCACCGTCTCCGCTTCGGCCGGCCGGGCCGGCCGCGCCGCGGTCGACCTGTTGCTCGGCGTACTCGGCAACGACGACCTCCGGGACGCGAGGTACGTCGTGGACACCCGGCTGGTCGTCCGGAAAAGCACCGGCCCGGTCAGCGTTCGCTAGACCGGGCCGATACGGGCCGATACGGGCACAGCTCGAGGTCAGTGCTCGGTCGGCCGGGTCAGCTCGACCGGGAGTTCCTTCGCGGCGGAACGGTCCAGCAGCCACAGGGTGCGCTGCTGTCCGCGTACGCCCGCCGCAGGGATCTGCACCGGACCGGCCCCGCCGAGGGCGAGGCGTACGGCACCGGCCTTCTCCTCACCGGACACCAGGAACCACACCTCGCGGGCGGCGTTCAGGGCGGGGAACGTCAGCGACAGCCTGGTCGGCGGCGGCTTCGGCGCGCCGTGCACCGCCACCACCGACCGTTCGTCCTCGTGCACCGCGGGGTGCTCGGGGAAGAGCGACGCGACGTGCCCGTCGGGCCCCACCCCGAGCATCAGGACGTCGAACCGCGGAACCGGCCCGTGGTCCTCCGGCCGGGCCGCCGCGCGCAGCTCGTCGGCGTACCTGCTCGCCGCGTCCTCGGGCCGGTCGCCCTCGGCTCCGTTCGCGGCCGGCATCGGGTGCACCCGGTGGGCGGGGATCGGCACGTGGTCGAGCAGCGCCGCCCGCGCACCGGTTTCGTTGCGTTCGGGGTCACCTTCCGGGACGAAGCGCTCGTCGCCCCACCAGACGTCCAGGCGCGACCAGTCGATGGCGTCCCGGGCCGGCGAGTCGGCCAGCGCCGCGAGGACCCCCGTGCCGATACCGCCGCCGGTGAGGACCACGTGCGCGGAGCCACCACCCGCCTGGGCGTCGACCATCCGGGTCACCAGGCGGGCCGCGACCGCGCGGGCCAGGAGGTCCTTGTCGGCGTGGACGACCACCTCGGGCGCGCCCATCAGGCGTTGCCCGAGTCGGTGCGGCTGCGGGTCGCCCGGCCGGCGGCCTTCTTGGCGGGTGCCTTCTTTGCTGCGGCCTTCTTGCCGGGCACCTTCTTCGCCGGTGCTTGCGATGACGCCGACTTCTTCACCGCCGTCTTCTTCGCACCGGCCTTCTTGGCGGGCGCCTGCTTCGCGGGTGCTTTCTTGACGGCAGTGTCGGCCGCAACAGCCTTCTTGGCCGAAGCCTTCTTGGCCGGAGCCTTCTTCGCGGGCGCCTTCTTTTCGGTGGCCTGCTCGGCCGGCTTCCGCTCGGCGGCCCCGGCCGGCGCGTCCGGACCGCCCGCCCGGGCGGCTTCGTCACCGTCGGACCCGGCCGCGGAACGCCTGCCGGCGGAGGTGCGCCCGGAGGATCCGGCGGCCGAGTTCCGGCCCTTGCCGTGGGCGCGTTCGAGGAGTTCGGAGACGGTCTCGGCGTACACGTCGTCGGGGTCGAGGCGGCGCAGTTCCTCGGCCACCAGCTCGAAGGTGTCCCGCCGCTTCAGCGCGACGTGACGCTCGGGCTGGCCGGGCACGGTGTAGCGCGCCAGTCGCCCGTCGGGCCTGGTGATGGCGATGTCGCCCGCGTCGGAGTGCAGCAGGGCCGCGGTGATGCCCGGGCCTCGGCTGGACTTCACCTTGGTCGGCACCCCCAGCCGCCGGCCCAGCCACGCGGCCAGCAGGTCGGCGCTGGCGTTGCCGCGCTCGGCCTCCACTGTCGCGCCGGTCACCCGGCTGTGCGGCTGGTCCAGGGCGGCGGCCAGCAGTGCCCGCCACGGCGTGATGCGAGTCCACGACAGGTCGGTGTCGCCGGGCCGGTAGCTGCCGCAGTGGGAGATCAACGTCTCCAGGGACCGGCGCGAGGCCGCGGCGTCGGTCACCCGCCGCTGGGCCAGGCGGCCCACCGGGTCCTGCGAGGGCACCTCGGGCGCCTTGTTCGGCCACCACACCACCACCGGGGACTCCGGGAGCAGCAGCGGCATCACCACGGACTCGGCGTGCCGGGCCAGGTCGCCGTACAGGCGGAGCAGGACGCTCTCACCGGGGCCGGCCTCGCCGCCGACCCTGACCTCGGCGTCCAGCCGGGCCGCGCCGCGGCCGCCACGGGGGATCACGCCGAGGATGCGGGACGGGTGTTCCTTCGCCGCCTCCAGCGCCGCCCGGAGCGCGTCGTAGTGGCTGCTCTCGTCGGCGATGATCACCAGGGTGAGCACCATGCCCATCGCCGGGCTGCCCGAGCTGGCGCGCGCCCTGACCAGCGCGGAAGCGATCTTGCTCGCGGTGGTGTCGGACAGGTCGATGATCACGGACGCCTCCAGGCCCGGCCGTCGCGGGCCAACATCTCGTCGGCGGACGCCGGCCCCCAGGTGCCGGCGGGGTACTGCTCGGGCTTGGCGTGCTCGGCCCAATAGTTGACGATCGGGTCGAGGATCCGCCAGGACAGCTCCACCTCCTCGTGCTGCGGGAAGAGCGGGGAGTCGCCGAGCAGCACGTCGAGGATCAGTCGTTCGTACGCCTCCGGCGAGGACTCGGTGAACGCGCCGCCGTAGGCGAAGTCCATCGTCACGTCCCGGATCTCCATCTGGCTGCCCGGCACCTTCGAGCCGAACCGCAGGGTGATCCCCTCGTCGGGCTGGATCCGCATCACCAGGGTGTTGTTGCCCAGCTCCTCGGTCGCGGTGGACGCGAACGGCAGGTGCGGCGCCTTCTTGAACACCACGGCCACCTCGGTGACCCGGCGGGCCAGCCGCTTGCCGGTACGGAGGTAGATGGGTACGCCCGCCCACCGCCGGTTGTCGATGTCCAGCTTCACCGCGGCGAAGGTCTCGGTCCGGGAGTCCGGCGGGATGCCCTCCTCCTGGAGGTATCCGCGTACCTTCGTCCCACCGGCCCAGCCCTCGGAGTACTGCCCGTGCGCGGTGTGCAGGTCGAGCCGGCGGGGCAGCTGGATCGCGGCGAGCACCTTCTGCTTCTCCAGCCGCAGGCTCGCCGCGTCGAAGCTCACCGGCTCCTCCATCGCGGTCAGCGCCACCAGCTGGAGCAGGTGGTTCTGGATGACGTCGCGGGCCGCGCCGATGCCGTCGTAGTAGCCGGCCCGGCCGCCGATGCCGACGTCCTCGGCCATGGTGATCTGCAGGTGGTCGACGTAGTTGGAGTTCCAGACCGGCTCGAACAACTGGTTGGCGAAGCGCAGCGCCAGGATGTTCTGGACGGTCTCCTTGCCGAGGTAGTGGTCGATCCGGAAGACCTGCTCGGGGGAGAAGACCTCCGAGACGGTGGCGTTCAGCTCACGTGCGCTGGCCAGGTCGTGCCCGAACGGCTTCTCCACCACGACCCGGCGCCAGTGGTTCTCGCTCTGGTCGGCCAGGCCGTGCTTCTTCAGCTGGCGCACGGTCACCGAGAAGAACTTCGGTGGCACCGAGAGGTAGAAGACGTGGTTGCCGTTGGTGCCGCGTTCGCGGTCCAGGTCGTCGATGGTGGCGCGCAGCCGCTCGAACGACGCGTCGTCGCCGAGCTCGCCGGGCACGAACCGGAAGCCCTCCGACAGCTGCTTCCACACCTCTTCGCGGAACGGCGTACGGGCGTACTCCTTGACGGCGTCGTGCACGACCCGCTCGAAGTCCTCGTGCTCCCAGTCGCGCCGGGCGAAGCCGACCAGTGCGAACCCCGGCGGCAGCAACCCGCGGTTGGCGAGGTCGTAGACGGCCGGCATCAGCTTCTTGCGGGCCAGGTCGCCGGTGACACCGAAGATCACCAGGCCGCACGGGCCGGCGATGCGCGGCAGCCGGCGGTCCTGCGGGTCGCGCAGCGGGTTGGTCTCGGCCGCGGACACCGCCGCGGCCGGCCAATGCAGGGGCTCGGTGTCGGCCGACACCCCCAGGATGTTGGAGCCGGCACCCCGCTGGAACCCGGCGGTCGTTCCTCCTGCGTCGGTCATGTGCGCACCTTTCCGGCCGCGTCCAGCAGCTGGGTGAGACCGGCCGACCGGTCGGTCAGGTGGAATCGCAGGGTGGGGAATCCCTTGTCCCGCAGGACGCCGAGGTCGCCGGCGGCCTGGGCGGTGATCAGATGCCCGAAGGTGTACGGCCGGTCGGGTACCTCGAGGTCGTCGGTGATGGCCCCGGTGATCTCCACGAACGCGCCGTTGGGGTGCCCACCCTTGTGGTACTGCCCGGTCGAGTGCAGGAACCTCGGCCCGAAGCCGAAGGTCACCTGGAACGGCACCGAGGCGGCGAGGACGGGACGAAGTCGCGCGGCCTCGGCGTCGGCGTCCCGGTCGAGGTAGGCCAGCAGCGCGAGGTAGCCGTGCTCGGGCACCGCCTCGACGATGGCGGCGAGGGCCTGCTCGACGGTGCTCGCGCCGGCCAGGAGCTTCTCGTCGCCGTAGACCTCGACCGCGCCGTCGGTGAAGGCGGGGGAGGCCGCGGACTCCTGTGCGGGCGGCTGGTCCAGCAGCGAACGGGCGGCCTTCTTGGCCTCCTCGACGTTGGGCTGGTCGAACGGGTTGATTCCGATCAGGCGCCCGGCGACCGCCACCGCGGTCTCCCACACCTGGAACAACGCACCGAGCGAGCCGTCGGTGACGACCAGGCCCGGCACGGCGACCTCGGGAGTGCCGATCGCCACCGGGGTGACGTCGGGTCCGGCGTTCGCCCACCCGGGGGTGGTGTCGGAGGTGCCGCCGACGTCGACCGGCAGCAGGCCACGGCCGAGCTTCCCGGTCGATTCGGCGATGAGCTGTTCCGCCCACGCTCCGAACCCGGTGACGGAGGTGGTTCCCTCGCCCAGCACGACCTTGTCCCGTCCGGCCTGGTGCCCGGCGCCCAGTGCGGCGCCCAGGGCCAGGGCGGGGTTGTCGGCGCTGTCCTGTGCCAGCGTCGGGAGCACCGCCTCGGCCTGGTCGAGCAACTCGGCCACGTCGGCGCCGGCCAGGCCCGCCGGGACCAGCCCGAACGCGGTCAGGGCGCTGTAGCGGCCGCCGACGTTCGGGTCGGCGAGGAACACCCTGCGGTAGCCCTCGCGCTCGGCCAGCTCGGCGAACGGCGAGCCGGGGTCGGTGACCACGACGATCCGGCTGGGACCGTCGATGCCGGCGTCGGCGAACGCCTTGAGATAGGCCCGCCGGTGGCTGTCGGTCTCCACGGTGGAGCCGGACTTGCTCGACACCACGAGCACGGTGCGGTCGAGGTCGCGCCCGATCGCCCGCGCGATGACCGACGGGTCGGTGGAGTCGAGCACTGTCAACGGCACGTCGGCGGTGGCGGTGATCACCTCCGGGGCCAGCGAGGAGCCGCCCATGCCGGACAGGACGATGTGGTCCAGGCCCTCCTGGCGCAGCTGCGCCTGCAGCGCCTCGATCTCGGCCAGCAGCGGCCGGGACGTGCGCGGGAGGTCGACCCAGCCCAGCCGGACCGATGCTTCCGACTCCGCGTCCGGCCCCCACAGCGTGGCGTCCTTCGCGGCGAGCTTGGAGGCCACCTTGTCCTCGACCAGCCGGCTGACCGTGTCGCTCTCGGGCCGGGTGACCTCGACGGTGAGGCCGTCGGTGCTCACTTCTTGTTACCCCCCTCGAGTGCGGCGCGTACGGTGTCCAGCAGTTCCTTCCAGCTGGCCGCGAACTTCTCCACGCCCTCGACCTCGAGCTGCTCGACCACCTCGTCGTACCCGATGCCGAGCTTCTCCAGGTCGGCGATCAGCCTGCGGGCCTCGTCGTAGCGGCCGCGCACGGTGTCGCCATGCACCTCGCCGTGGTCGGCGAACGCCTCGAGCGTGGCCTCCGGCATCGTGTTGACCACACCGTCGGTGACGAGCTCGGTGACGTAGATCGTGTCCGGCATGTTGGGGTCCTTGGTGGAGGTGGACGCCCACAGCGGCCGCTGCGGCTTCGCACCCGCGGCCGCGAGCGCCTTCCACCGGTCGGAGGAGAACATCTCCTCGTACGCCTCGAACGCCAACCGCGCGTTGGCGATGGCCGCCTTGCCCTTCAGCGACTTCGCCTCGTCGGTGCCGATCTTGTCCAGCCGCTTGTCGACCTCGGAGTCCACCCGGCTGACGAAGAAGGAGGCGACACTGCCGATCCGGCTGAGGTCGAGACCCTTCTCCTTGGCCTTCTCCAGCCCGGTCATGAACGCGTCCATCACCTCGCGGTAGCGCTGGATGGCGAAGATCAGCGTGACGTTGACGCTGATGCCCTCCGACAGCGCGGCGGTGATCGCGGAGATGCCCTCGCGGGTGGCCGGGATCTTGATGAAGAGGTTGGGCCGGTCGACCAGCCACCACAGGGCGCGTGCCTCGGCGATGGTCTTCAGGGTGTCCTTGGCCAGCCGCGGGTCGACCTCCAGCGACACCCGGCCGTCGACGCCGTCGGTGCGGTCGTAGACCGGGCGCAGGACGTCGCAGGCCCAGCGGATGTCGTACGTCGTGATCGCGCGTACGGCCTCCTCGAGGTCGACGCCCCGGGCGGCCAGGTCGCGGTTCTGTTCGGCGTAGTCGTCGGCGTTGCCGACCGCCTTGGCGAAGATCGTCGGGTTGCTGGTCACCCCGACGACATGCTTCTCGGCGACGAGTTCGGCGAGGTTGCCGGAGTTCAGGCGGCCACGCGAGAACGTCGTCGATCCAGACGGCCACGCCCGCGTCGGACAGTGCGGCAAGTCGGTCGTTCATCGAGCCTCCTTCAGCTGTTGGGGGGCGGGCCTCAGGCGCGAACCGCTGCCAGGCTCTCCCTGGCGGCTTGTGCTACCGAGCCCGCAGTAAACCCGAACTCCTCGAACAGGGTCTGGTAATCCGCCGAGGCCCCGAAGTGTTCGAGAGAGATGATCCGGCCCGCGTCACCGGCGAAGCGGTACCACGGCTGGGCGATGCCTGCCTCCACGCACACCCGGGCACGCACGGTCGGCGGCAGCACGGTGTCGCGGTAGGACATGTCCTGCGCGTCGAACCACTCCACGCACGGCATCGAGACGACCCGCGCCGCGACGCCCTCCTCGGCAAGCTGTTCGCGGGCGGCCACCGCCATCTGCACCTCGGAGCCGGTGGCGATGAGGATGACGTCGGGCACCGCGTCACCCGGCGCGTCGATCAGGACGTAGCCGCCACGGCCGACCTCGCTCGCCGGTGCGAACCCGCTGCCCTCCGAACGGTCGTAGGTCGGGAGGTTCTGCCGGGACAGTGCGAACCCCTTGGGGCTGTTCGGCCGGGACAGCGCGAACTGCCACGCCGCCGCGGTCTCGTTGGCGTCGCCGGGCCGGATCACGTCCAGTCCGGGGATCGCCCGCAGCGCGGCCAGGTGCTCCACCGGCTGGTGGGTGGGGCCGTCCTCGCCGAGGCCGATGGAGTCGTGCGTCCAGACATAGAGCACCGGCAGCTGCATCAGCGCGGCGAGCCGCACCGACGGGCGCATGTAGTCGCTGAACACCAGGAACGTCGCGCCGTAGGGACGGGTGCCGCCGTGCAGGGCGATGCCGTTGAGGATCGCGCCCATGCCGTGCTCGCGGATGCCGAAGTGCAGCACCCGGCCGTACCAGTCGCCGGCGAACTCCTTGGTGGCGTACTCCGGCGGGATGAACGACGGTTCGCCGTCGGGCGTGGTGTTGTTGGACTCCGCGAGGTCAGCCGAGCCACCCCACAGCTCCGGCAGCGCCGGGGCGAGCGCGGAGATCACCGCACCGGACGCCTTGCGGGTGGCGACGGCCTTGCCCGGCTCGAACGTCGGGATCCGGTCGGTCCAGCCCTCGGGGAGCCGGCGCTCGCGCATCCGGTCCAGCAGCTTGGCGCGCTCGGGGTTCTTGGTCCGCCACGCGGAGAAGACGGGGGTCCAGTCGCGGTGCGCCTGGCCGCCGCGCTCGCGCAGCCTGCGGACGTGCTCCAGGACGTCGTCCTCCACCACGAACGACTTCTCCGGGTCGAAGCCGAGGATCCGCTTGGTGGCGGCCACCTCGTCGGAGCCGAGGGCGGCGCCGTGCGCCTTGCCGGTGTTCTGGGCGTGCGGCGCGGGCCAGGCGATGATGGTGCGCAGGACGATCAGCGACGGCCGGTCGGTCTCGGCGATCGCCTTCTGGTAGGCGTCGTACAGCGCCTGGACGTCCTCGACGTAGTCGTCGGAGCGCTTCCACTCCACCGTCTGCACGTGCCAGCCGTAGGCCTCGTAGCGCTTGGCGACGTCCTCCGACAGGGCGATCGTGGTGTCGTCCTCGATGGAGATCTTGTTCTCGTCGTACAGCGCGATGAGGTTGCCGAGCTTCTGGTGGCCGGCCAGCGAGCTGACCTCGTGGCTGATGCCCTCCTCGATGTCACCGTCACTGACGATCGTGAAGATGCGGTGGTCGAAGGGGCTCTTGCCGGCCGGGGCGTCCGGGTCGAGCAGGCCGCGCTCGCGGCGGGCGGCCATGGCCATGCCGACGGCGTTGCCCAGACCCTGTCCCAGCGGACCCGTCGTGGTCTCCACCCCGGCGGTGTGCCCGTGCTCGGGGTGACCCGGGGTGCGGCTGCCCCACTTGCGGAAGTGCTTCAGGTCTTCCAGGTCGAGCAGGCCGGCGAAGAAGAGCTGGATGTAGAGGGTGAGGCTGGTGTGGCCCGCGGAGAGCACGAACCGGTCCCGGGCGATCCAGTCCGGATCGGCGGGGTCGTAGCGCATCAGCCGCTGGAAGAGGAGGTACGCCGCGGGCGCCAGGCTCATCGCGGTGCCGGGGTGTCCGTTGCCGGATTTCTCAACCGCGTCCATGGCGAGCGCGCGGATGGTGTCCACGGCCCTCTTGTCCACGTCGGTCCAGTCAAGGGGGGCAGGTGCGTCGCTGGAGGTCATACGGCTGATCGACTCCTGTCAGAAGATGCGGAAGTCATCCTTTGCGAGCCTACCCACGTGCGGATCTGCTCGCGCGGCGGTGCCGTCCACCGCTCGGGCCGGAGCGACCCGGGATCCTCCGGGCACTCTGATCTGTTGGATCTCTTGCGAATCACTCGGAATCACTGTCACGTGGTGTGGCGCAGTGGTGGGGCGTACCCCGCCCGGGAGGTCGGAACCGTTCCGTGCCCCGGCCATGTGATCCGGCGATGTGATCCGGCGATGTGCGTGCGGCTCGTGCCCGCGCAGGTAGGGCGATGTGCCCGGACTGTATGAATATGTGCCGCCGGCAGCCCGCCACCGCAAGCCCGGGGAGGGCCCCCCGGGGAACGGCTCCTAGACTTGCGGCGATCGTGCGGCCGGACCGTCCGGCCGAGCAGGTACTCCCGGTGACGAGGTGTTCGTGGCGGCAGTAGATTCCGGCCCCATCGCTTCTGGCCCCACCACCTCGGGGTCGCGCACCTCGGGCCACCGCACCGCCGGGGCGAACGCGGGACACGGACGCACCGCCCCGCCGGGCCGCGCGCACTGGCGGGACGTCGTGGCGGCCTACGTCGCGCTCACCAAGCCCCGCATCATCGAGCTTCTCCTCGTCACCACCGTTCCGGTGATGTTCCTCGCCCAGCGAGGTGTCCCGCCGCTCGGCCTGGTGCTCGCCACGATGGTCGGCGGCATCGCCGCCGCGGGCAGCGCCAACACCCTCAACTGCGTCCTCGACCGCGACATCGACGAGCGGATGCGCCGCACCCGCCGGCGACCGCTGCCCCGGCACGCGGTGGGCCCGCGCAACGCCGCGGTCTTCGGGCTCGTACTCGGCCTGGTGGCGACACTGTGGCTGGGCTTCGTCGTCAACTGGCTCTCGGCCGGGCTCGCGCTGGCCGCGAACGCCTTCTACATCCTCGTCTACACGCTGGTGCTGAAGCGGCGTACGTCACAGAACATCGTGTGGGGCGGCATCGCCGGCTGCTTCCCGGTGGTGATCGGGTGGACGGCGGTACGCGGCTCGCTCGACTGGGCGCCGCTGGCCCTGGTGCTGGTGGTGTTCTTCTGGACGCCGCCGCACACCTGGACCCTGGCGATGCGCTACCGCGAGGACTACGCCGAGGCCGGGGTGCCGATGCTGCCGGTGGTCGCCACCGAACGCGCCGTCGCCTGGCAGGTGGTGGCCTACTCCGCCGCGACGGTGGCGGCGTCCCTGGCGCTGTGGCCGATCGCACCGACCGGCTGGCTGTACCCCCTCGCCGCCGCCGTGCTCGGTGTCGTCGTCATGGTGGAGGCGTTCGCGCTCGTACGCCGGGTGGCGCGCGGACAGTCCGGCGCGGCGCTGCGGCCGATGCGTTTCTTCCACTGGTCCAACCTCTACCTCGCGCTGCTGTTCGTGGCGGTCGCCCTGGACCCGCTGCTGACGCGCTGAGCCGTTCGCGCTCGCGGCACCTGCTCGCGGTACCGGCTCCGGGGGACTGGCCGGGGGACTGACTCGGGGCACTGACCGTTCCCGTACACCGCACCCATCCGAGCGGTCCGGCTGCGTAGGCTGAAGATCGGCCGTCGCGCGCCGGGCGCGACGGGGTGTCAACCGGGCAGTGAGGGGTGCATCGCACAGATGGCTGGTACGGCAGCGCAGGGCCCAAAGAACTCTTCCTCCGGCGACTCACGGGGCGGCTCGCGGGATGACATGCGGGACGAGGTCGAGGTCGCGATCGACCTGGACGGTCTGCCGTCACGGCATCTCGACTGGCCCCACTGCGACAACGCGCGTGACCTCGGCGGACTGCCGACCGCGGACGGCCGGGCGATCCGGCGCCGCGCGCTGATCCGCACCGACAGCCCGCACCGCCTCACCGAGGAGGGCGTGGCCGCCGTGCACGCGTACGGCGTGAGCCGGGTGCTCGACCTGCGCCGAGACGTCGAGTGCGAGCGCGCGCCGAGCCCGTTCCTCGGTACGCCGCTGCACTGTCACGTGCCGGTGCAGAACCCGGCCGACCCGGACAACGAGACGCTCACCCTCGCCGAGATCTACATCACGATGCTCGACCTGCGCCCGAAGCTGTTCGCGGCGGCCGTGGCCGCGATCGCCGACGCCCCGCCCGGGGGCGTCGTGGTGCACTGTGCCGGCGGCAAGGACCGCACCGGCATGGTGGTCGCGATGGCGCTGCATCTCGCCGGTGTGGAGACGGCCACCATCGCCGCCGACTACGCGCTGACCGAGGGCCGGCTCGCGGAGCAGAGCGCCGCCACCCTCGCGAAGATGAGCGACCCGCGGGTGCGGGAGATCATGCGCGGGCTCCAGCCGACTCCGCCGGAGGTCATGCTGACCACGCTGGACCACCTGGACGGCAAGTACGGCGGAGTGGCGGGCTACCTCGAGCACGGCGGCTTCGGCGCCGACCGGGCCCGGGGACTGCGGGACCGCCTGGTCGGCTGAGCCTCGGCTCAGCTTCCGCTGAGCTTCGACGGCGCCGGAGGGTCAGCGGGCGCGTTCCTCATGGGCGCAGCGGGTGGCCGGGTCGCCGCAGCACTGCTGCAGCCCGGCCAGCGGGTGGTGGTCGACCGGCGTTCCCGTGCGTACGGTCGCCCACGCGACCACCCCGCCGGCCGCGCACACCACCGCCGCGATCACCATCGCCCGGACGTAACCCGGGCCGAGGGGACCGCCGCCCATGCTGACCCCGGCGAGCGGCGGCAGGATCGCCACCGCCAGCAGCCCGGCGGTGCGGGCCACCGCGTTGTTGACCCCGGACGCCGTGCCCACCCGTGCCTCCGCCACCGACGCCAGCACGGTCGAGGTCAGCGGCGCCACGGTGATGGACAGGCCCAGCCCGAACACCACCACCGAGGGCAGCACCACCGTCCAGTACGACGTACCCGGCACGATCCTGGCCATCAGCGCGAGGCCCGCCGCGGCGACCAGCGGCCCGATCGTCATCGGCAGCCGGGGCCCGATGCGTTGCGCGAGGGCGCCGATCCTGGGGGAGAGCAGCATCATCAGCACCGTCAACGGCAGGTTGGCAACGCCCGCGGCCAGCGCGGAGTAGCCGAGGGACTGCTGCAACTGCAGCGCCAGCAGGAACAACGCGCCACCCAGCGCGGCGTACACCGCGAGTGTGGTGAGGTTGGCGCCACTGAACTGCCGGGAGCCGAAGATGTCGAGCGGAAGCAGCGGGTCGGGGGAGCGCCGCTCCACCAGCGGGAAGCCGATCAGGCCTGCGACGCCGAGCACCACCGCGACGACGGTCGCGGGCACCCAGCCGCGGGCGGGCACCTCGATCAGCGTGTACGTCAGGCCGGCCAGTCCCGCGACGATGCAGACCGTGCCGAGCACGTCCAGCCGGTGGGGCGTGACCGGGGCCCGGCTCTCCGGAACGTGCCGGACGGTCAGCGCCAGCGCGACCACGGCGATCGGGAGGTTGATCAGGAAGACCCACCGCCACGACGCGGCGACCACCAGCCAGCCGCCGACGAACGGCCCGACCGCCGCGGCGACGCCGGTGAGGCCGGCCCAGGTGCCCACGGCCCGTCCCCGGTCCTCCGAGCGGATCGAGGCGTCGATCAGGGCCAGACTGCCGGGCACCAGCAGCGCGCCGCCGACGCCCTGGGCGAGGCGGGCCACCACCAGCACCGGACCGGTGGGTGCGAGTCCGCAGGCCAGCGAGGCCAGCGTGAAAACGACCAGACCGAGCGTGAACACCCGCCGTCGGCCGTACCGGTCGCCGAGTACGCCGCCGAGCAACAGCAGTGCGCTGAGTGTGAGGAGGTAGCCGTCCAGCACCCACTGCTGGACCAGCAGCCCGCCGCCCAGCGACCGCCCGATCGCGGGCAGCGCGATGGTGACCACCGTGCCGTCCAGCAGAGCCATTCCGGAGCCGAGGATCGCGGCGGTCAGCACCCACCGCCCGGTGGGCGAGGCGAGAGACATCCGGTGACCGTCGGTGACGCCACCGGAGCCGGCGCTGGGGGCGCTGCTCATGGGGACCGAGCCTACGGAACCCACATGTGGCCGCGAGGGGCCACATGGGTATGATTCCTCTGCGACGGCGTCCGCCGTCTCTCCTGTGGGCGAGCCGCCCGCATGGTCGCCCTCCGAGCGTTGTCCCGTTTCCGCCTGCCAGGCCCTTCTCGCGTGCCGGCCGGGCGTCGCGCGCACCGCGGACCGGAAGTCGCGGCCGCAGCCTTTTCACGGAGCTGTCCTTCTTCATGCCCCAGTACTCCGAGGCGGAACACTCCCGCCGCGTTCGTCGTACCACCTCTGACTTCAGCAGTGCCTCGCGTTCCTCCGGTTCCTCCTTCGGTTCCAGCCGTTCGTCCGGCTCCTCGCGTTCCTCCGGGTCCTCCGGGTCCTCCGCTCCGCGCCGCCGCGGTGACGCAGCCCCCTCGGGCCGTTCCCGGGGCCGCAGCACCCGCCCGCCGCGCGGCGGCGGCCGGCCCTCCTCCGCGCCCGCGCAGGACGGACTGGCCGCGTACGAGCGCGAGCTCGACGCCGCCCTGGACGCGGCCTCGGTCGCCGAGTCCGCCGAGGTGTCCGTGAGCTTCGCCGAGGTCGGCCTGCCCGAGCGGCTGGTCGAGGCCCTCTCCCGGCGCGGGATCGACCGGCCGTTCGCCATCCAGTCCCGCACCCTGCCCGACACCCTGGCCGGCCGCGACGTGCTGGGCCGCGCCCAGACCGGCTCCGGCAAGACGCTGGCGTTCGGCCTGCCGATGCTCGCCCGGCTCAGCGCCGGGGTGGGCAACCGCCGTCCGGGCACGCCCCGCGGTCTGGTCCTGGTGCCCACCCGCGAGCTCGCCCAGCAGGTCGCCGACGTGCTGACCCCGCTGGCCCGGCGGCTCAACGCCTCGCTCACCACCGTCTACGGCGGCGCGTCGATGCGCCGTCAGGTGATGGCGCTGCGCGGCGGCGTCGACATCGTGGTCGCCACTCCCGGCAGGCTGATCGACCTGATCGAGCAGGGCGAGTGCTCGCTCGGCGAGGTCGAGGTCACGGTGCTGGACGAGGCCGACTACATGGCCGACCTCGGGTTCCTGCCCGCGGTCACCAAGCTGCTGGACATGACCCCTGCCGGCGGGCAGCGGATGCTGTTCTCCGCCACGCTGGACCGCGGCGTGAGCCGGCTCGTCCGTACCTACCTCACCGACCCGGCCGTGCACGCGGTCGCGCCCGCCGCGGCGCCGGTGGAGTCGGTCGAGCACCGGGTCTTCACGCTGCGCGCCGACGACAAGGTGGCCGTGGCCGCGGAGATCGCCGCCCGCCCGGGCCGGACGCTGTTCTTCGTCCGTACCAAGCACGGCGCCGACCGGCTGGTCCGCCAGCTCGGCCACGCGGGTGTCGACGCGGCGGCCATCCACGGCAACCTCAAGCAGGGTGCCCGGCAGCGGGCCCTCACCGGGTTCGCCTCCGGTGCACCCCGGGTGCTCATCGCCACCGACGTGGCCGCCCGCGGCATCCACGTCGACGACGTGGACCTCGTGGTGCACTACGACCCGTCCGCCGACCACAAGGACTACCTCCACCGGTCCGGCCGTACGGCCCGCGCCGGTGCGACCGGCACGGTCATCTCGCTGGTCCAGCCCGACCAGCGGCGCGACGTCGCCAAGCTGCACAAGCTGGCGAAGGTCACCCCCAGCGCGGTCGACGTCGCCCCCGGGCACGAGGCCGTCCGGGACGTCGCCGCCTCGGGTACGCCGATCGTGGTGACCCGGCCCGCGCCGGTCGAGACCTCCGGCGCCCGCGGTGGGAACAGCCGCGGCGGACGGGGCGGTTCCGGCGGTCGCCGGCCGCGTCGTGCCGGTGGTGGCCGTCCCGGCGGCGGCGACCACGGTGGCCGACGGGGCGAGGGGCGCACCAGCCGCGCCTCCTGACACCCGGCTCCAGGGGCCGGACCCCTGGGGCAGCAGCAGAAGTTACGAGGACCCGCGACGGCCAGGCGCCGTCGCGGGTCCTCGCGTTTGAGCGTGGTTGTTCGCGGGGTTCCGCGGACCGGTGAAGCTCTGCTCAGGCTCGCCGGCCGGCCGGTGCGACTCCGCCGACCGTGAGCGCCGCGGACCTGTACGTGGACGTCTTCGACGCCTCCCGGGCACCGGGCACCTCGTCCGCGGTCGCCGCTGGTTCGCGCGTGCCGACGAGCACCCAGGTCGTGACCGCGAGCGTGAGCGCCGCGCCGCCGACGTGCACGCCGACCAGGGCCGCGGGCAGGCCGGTGAAGTACTGCACGAAGCCGACCGATCCCTGGCCGACCTCGACCAGCAGCAGGGCGAGCGCGGCCCGCCGGGCACGGTTCGGCGCGCCGGTCGCGTGCACCGCCACCAGCATTCCGACGGTCAGGCCGATGAGGACGAACACCACGTCGGCGTGCATCTGACTCACCGCAGCCGGGTCCATGCCGTTGCGCCGGGCGTTCAGGTCACCGGCGTGCGGCCCGCTCCCCGTCACCACCGTGCCGAGGTAGAGCACCGCGACCGCGGTCGCGAACAGGCCGTACGCCAGCCCCCGGACCGGCCGGGGAACGGTCGCCACCATCGGCCCACCGGGCTCGCGGGTGCGCCGGGCGAGCACCACGGCCACCGCCACCAGCGCCGGGGACACCATGAAGTGCGCGCCCACCACCCACGGGTTCAGGTGGGTGAGCACGGTGATGCCGCCCACGACGGCCTGGGCGGGAATGCCGAGCAGCAGGATCCCGGACAGCCACCGCAGGTCACGCCGGCGCGGCTGGTAGCGCATCGCCGCCAGCCAGGTCAGCCCCACCACGATGGCCAGCGCGAACGTCAACAGCCGATTGCCGAACTCGATCGCGCCGTGCAGGCCGAGCTCGGGATGGGCGGTGAACGAGGTGTCGGTGCACCGCGGCCAGGTGGGGCAGCCGAGCCCCGAACCGGTCAGCCGGACGGCGCCGCCGGTGACCACGATGGCGAGGTTGGCGACCAGGGACGCGACCGCGAGGCCACGGAGCCGGCCGAGAGTGGAGCGGGGGACCTGCACGCGCCAAGCCTAAGCGGCCACACCCGGACGCCTGTCGGCTCCCCTCGGGCGGCCCGCCCGACCGGGATGTCCGCTCCGGGCGGGTATCCGGCGGGATCCACTGAATCGAGGTGGGGCATCGGGTGGGGCATCGAGGTGGGGCATCGAGGTGGGGCATCGAGGTATGCGTGGGGCGGGCCCGGCTCACTCCCAGCGGAACGTACGCGAAGTGGCCAGCGCCGCCGCGAGCAGCCAGGCGGCCAGGATGCCGACCGAGCCGGCCACGGCAGCCCAGGAGGGGCCGCTCGCCCCGAACGTGTGCCGCAGTCCCTCGGCCAGCGCCGCCGACGGCAGCCAGCCGATCACCGGCTGGATCGCCGCCGGATACGAGGCCACCGGCACCAGGGTGGCGCCGCACACCACCAGCAGCAGGTAGACGAGGTTCGCTCCGGCCAGGGTCGCCTCCGCCCGCAGCGTGCCGGCCATCAGCAGTCCCAGCGCGGCGAACGCGCTCGTGCCCGCGACGACGAGCACGGCGACCGCGCCGACGGTGCCGGCGCCGAGGTCGGGCCGCCAGTCCAGCGCGTACGCCACGGCGCCGATCAGCACGATCTGCACGACCTCCACCATCAGCACCGCGAGCACCTTCCCGGCCAGCAGACCGGTGCGGGGCAGGGGCGAGACGCCGAGCCGTTTGAGCACGCCGTACCGGCGCTCGAACGCGGTGGCGATGGCCAGGCTGGTGAACGCCGTGGACATCACCGCCAGGCCGATGACCCCGGGCGCGAGGACGTCGATGCGCCGCTGAGGGCCGAGCGACAGCCCGGGCGCGAGCGTGCCGGCGGCCAGCAGCAGCAGGGGGATCACCAGGGCGAGCACGACCTGTTCGCCGTTGCGGAACAGCAGCCGCGCCTCCATCAGGCCCTGGGCGAGCACCATCCGGGGCAGGGACGCCGCGCCCGGGCGTGGGGCGAAGGTGGCGGCACTCACGCGCGCAGCTCCCGTCCGGTGAGTTCGAGGAAGACGTCTTCGAGGGTGTGGCGTTCGACGGCGAGGTCGTCGGCGAGCACGCCGTTGGTGGCGCACCAGGCGGTGACCGTGGCGAGCAGTTGCGGGTCGATCTCGCCGAGGACGAGGTAGCTGCCGGGCGCGGGTTCGCGAACCTCGCTGCCGGCGGGCAGGGCGGCCCGTAGCGACCGAACGTCCAGACCCATCGGCCCGCGGAAGCGCAGCGAGTTGGCGGCGCCCCGCGAGGTCAGCTCGGCGGGGGAGCCGGAGGCGATCACCCGGCCGTGGTCGATGACGTAGACCTGGTCGGCGAGGCGTTCGGCCTCCTCCATGTAGTGCGTGGTGAGGACCAGCGACACGCCGTCGCGGCGGAGCTCCTCGACCAGCTCCCAGGTGGAGCGGCGAGCGAGCGGGTCCAGCCCGGCGGTGGGCTCGTCCAGGACGACCAGCTCGGGCCGGCCGACCAGGGCGGTGGCCAGGGCCAGCCGCTGCTTCTGGCCACCGGACAGCCGGCGGTACGGCGTACGCCCACAGCTGCCGAGGTCGAGCCGGTCCACCAGCAGGTCGACGTCCAGGGGATGGGCGTGCAGCCGGGCGACGTGCCGGATCATCTCCCGTGCGCGAGCGCCCGACCACGCGCCGCCCTCCTGCAACATCACGCCGAGGCGGGGCATCAGCGCGCGGCGGTCGGCCACCGGGTCCAGGCCGAGCACGCTCACCCGGCCCCGGTCGGGGCGGCGATAGCCCTCGGCGGTCTCGATCGTGGAGGTCTTGCCGGCGCCGTTGGGGCCGAGGATGGCGGTGACGCTGCCCTGCCGGACGGTCAGGTTCAGCCCGTCCACCGCGGTGACGGCGGAACCACCCCGCCCGTAGCGCACCACGAGATCCTCGATCTCGATCACCAGATCGCCCACTCTGGGAGTCTAGGTCGGGCACCTGGGAGGTCCGACCGCAGGCGCTCGCGCGGTGGAGCGCCGGACCGGGGTCCGGTTCGAGTCTGGTTCGCGTCCGGCGCGATGTCCGGCTGATGTCTGGTTCGTACCGAACCAGGTGGAATCGAGCCTGAGCGGGGCGCGATGTGACCAAGGTCGCAGCCGGATCCGACCGTCTCGCCCAGGGAGTTAGGGGCGCCTCACTAGCCTGCCGGAGCGAATAACAGCACAATGGCGTTGTGAAAAACACCCGGACGACTCCGGTGGCTCCGGCCCCGTTGGCGCCGCACTCCGCACCCCCGGGCACGACGCCCGCAGGGGTGAGCGGTGCTGCGCATGCGGACGCCGAGGCCGGGCATGAATCCACCCGGGAACGGGTTGCCCGGGTGATCCTCGAGCGCGGACCTCAGACCGCGGCCGCTCTCGCCGACCAGCTGGGCGTCACCCCCGCCGCGATCCGCCGCCACCTGGACGCGATGGTGGCCGAGGGTGTCGTCGCCGCCCGAGAGCAGCGCATTCGCGGGCCCCGTGGCCGCGGTCGCCCGGCCAAGGTCTTCGCCATCACCGACGAGGGCCGCAGCACCTTCCACCAGGCCTACGACGACCTGGCGGTGAGTGCCCTGCGGTACATCCGCGAGACCGGCGGGGAGGACGCGCTGGAAGCTTTCGCCCGGCTGCTCGTCGGCCGGCTCGAGGAGCGTTACCGCTCGGTGGCCACGTCCGTTCCTGCTGGCGAGGGAACAACCGCACTCGCCGAGGCGCTGTCGGAGGACGGGTACGCTGCCTCGGTCGAGCCGGCGGGTGCGGGCGAGCAGCTGTGCCAGCACCACTGCCCGGTGGCCCACGTGGCCGAGCAGTTCCCGCAGTTGTGCGAGGCGGAGACGGAGGTGTTCTCCCGGCTGCTCGGGCGGCACGTCCAGCGCCTCGCCACCATCGCGCACGGGGACGGCGTGTGCACGACCCACGTCCCCCGTCCCGCCGGGCCCGTCCGGCCCGAGGCGGCGCAGGCTTCCGAGAACCCCACGAGCCCGCACCAGAAGAACGACCGCACGACCCACAGTGTTCGATCCCGGACTGGGAGGAATTCTTCATGAGCACGACCGCGCATCCCGAACTCGAGGGGCTTGGTCGCTACGAGTACGGCTGGTCCGACTCCGACACCGCGGGCTCGACAGCCAAACGCGGCCTGTCCGAGGACGTCGTACGGAACATCTCCGCGCTCAAGAACGAACCCGAGTGGATGCTCGACCTGCGGTTGCGGGGGCTGAAGTTCTTCTACCGCAAGCCGATGCCCACCTGGGGCGCCGACCTGTCGACGATCGACTTCGACAACATCAAGTACTTCGTGCGGTCCACGGAGAAGCAGGCGACCACCTGGGACGAGCTGCCCGAGGACATCAAGAACACCTACGACAAGCTGGGCATCCCCGAGGCGGAGAAGCAGCGGCTGATCGCCGGTGTCGCGGCGCAGTACGAGTCCGAGGTCGTCTACCACAAGATTCGCGAGGACCTCGAGGAGCAGGGTGTCATCTTCGTCGACACCGACACCGGACTGCGTGAGCACCCCGAGCTCTTCAAGGAGTACTTCGGCACGGTGATCCCGGCCGGTGACAACAAGTTCGCCGGGCTGAACACCGCCGTGTGGTCGGGCGGATCGTTCATCTACGTGCCGAAGGGCGTGCACGTGGAGATCCCGCTGCAGGCGTACTTCCGGATCAACACCGAGAACATGGGGCAGTTCGAGCGGACGCTGATCATCGTCGACGAGGGTGCCTACGTGCACTACGTCGAGGGCTGCACCGCGCCGATCTACTCCACCGACTCGCTGCACTCCGCGGTGGTGGAGATCGTCGTGAAGAAGAACGCCCGCTGCCGCTACACCACGATCCAGAACTGGTCCAACAACGTCTACAACCTCGTCACCAAGCGGGCGACCGCGGCCGAGGGCGCGACGATGGAGTGGGTCGACGGCAACCTCGGGTCGAAGATCACGATGAAGTACCCCGCGATCTACCTCATGGGCGAGCACGCCAAGGGCGAGACGCTCTCCATCGCGTTCGCCGGTGAGGGTCAGCACCAGGACGCGGGCGCCAAGATGGTGCACTGCGCACCGCGCACGTCCTCCTCGATCATCTCCAAGTCGGTGGCCCGCGGCGGTGGCCGCACCTCCTACCGCGGACTGGTCGAGGTGCAGGCCGGCGCCGACCACTCCAAGAGCACGGTGAAGTGCGACGCGCTGCTGGTCGACCAGGTGAGCCGGTCCGACACCTATCCCTACGTCGACGTCCGCGAGGACGACGTGGAGATGGCGCACGAGGCCACGGTCTCCAAGGTGACCGACGACCAGCTCTTCTACCTCATGAGCCGGGGGCTCAACGAGGACGAGGCGATGGCGATGATCGTGCGCGGCTTCGTGGAGCCGATCGCGCGTGAGCTGCCGATGGAGTACGCGCTGGAGATGAACCGGCTGATCGAGCTGCAGATGGAGGGGGCCGTCGGCTGACCTCCGTGGTGGCGGTGCGACCGGCGACGGCTCACGTCGTCCCGGCCGCACCACCGCGCAGCCGGTGACCTGTTGGTACGACGAGAAGGTGAGAGCGACACCCGACATGCCCGATCACGACCAGACCCACACCGGAGCCGAGGCCGCGCAGGAACGCGCAGCCGTGGCGTCCCAGGTGCTCTCGCCCGACACCGGCGCTGCCGCCGGCCCGCCGCCCACCCCCGCGGGCTCGGCCGGTCAGGGGCACTCCCACGGCGCTGGCGCGGACGCCGGAACCGCGTCCCACCTGCACCCGGAGGGCTCCTTCGACCTGGCCGACCACCCGGTCCCGACGGGCCGGGAGGAGGTGTGGCGGTTCACCCCGCTGAAGCGGTTGCGCGGCCTCACCGACGGTTCGGCCGAGGGCACCGGCAAGGTGGTCGTCGACGTCTCCGCGGGCCCGGAGGTCCGGGTGGAGACGGTGGGCCGCGACGACCAGCGGCTCGGATCGGTGCACAAGCCCGGTGACCGGGTGAGCGCCCAGGCGTGGACGTCCTTCGGCCAGGCCACCGTGGTGACCGTCCCGGCCGAGACGCGGCCCGCGGACCCGGTGGTGGTGACGGTGCGCGGCGAGGCGGCCGAGGGCGCGAGCTACGGCCACACCTTCGTCGACGTCCAGCCGTACGCCGAGGCGGTCGTGGTGCTCGACCACGTGGGCTCGGCGACCTACGCCGACAACGTTGAGTTGTCCGCCGGCGACGGCGCGAAGGTGACGCTGGTGTCGGTGCAGGACTGGTCCGACGACGCCGTGCACGCAGGCCACCAGGCCCTGCGGATCGGCCGGGACGCGCACGTCAAGCACGTCATGGTGACCTTCGGCGGCGATCTCGTACGCCTGCACACCCACCTGTCCTACGCCGGTCCGGGCGGACAGGTCGAGGCGCTCGGGCTGTACTTCGCCGATGCCGACCAGCACCTGGAGCACCGGCTGTTCGTCGACCACAACCAGCCGCACACCCGCAGCAACGTCGAGTACAAGGGCGCGCTGCAGGGCAAGGGCGCGCACACCGTGTGGGTAGGCGACGTGCTGATCCGCAAGGTGGCCGAGGGAATCCAGACGTACGAGAACAACCGCAACCTGATGTTGACAGACGGTTGCCGGGCCGACTCCGTACCCAACCTGGAGATCGAGACCGGCGAGATCGAGGGCGCTGGACACGCCAGCGCCACCGGCCGGTTCGACGACGAGCAGCTGTTCTACCTCCAGTCGCGCGGCGTCCCGGCCGACGAGGCCCGCCGCCTCGTCGTGCACGGCTTCTTCGCCGACCTGATCCGGCACATCGGCGTCCCCGCGCTGCAGGAGCGGCTGATGGGCCACGTCGAGGAGGAGCTCGAGCGCAGCGTCGGACTGCCCCCGGCGTCCTCCACCGCGGTGCCCGTGGCGCCCGTCGCGTCCGCCGGGTCGGCGCGGGAGGTGGGCGCGTGACCGACTACCTGCGCGCCTGCCCGCTGGCCGACCTGCCCGACGTCGGGGCGATTCCCGTCGTCGTCGACGGCGTGCCCGTCGCGATCGTGCGCAGCGAAGGTGAAGTGCACGCGATCCACGACGTCTGCTCGCACGCGGAGGTGGCGCTGTCGGAGGGCGAGGTCGAGGACAGCGAGATCGAGTGCTGGCTGCACGGCTCGCGGTTCGACCTTTCCTCCGGGACCCCCACCGGGCTGCCGGCCACCGAGCCGGTGCCTGTCTACCCCGTGAAGATCGACGGCGACGACGTGCTGGTCGACGTCCACCATCCGCTCAACACCCAAGCCTGACCCGCAAGAACTGGAGCCTGAATCCGTGAGCACCCTCGAGATCCGCGACCTGCACGTCTCCGTCGAGACCGAGTCCGGCCCGAAGGAGATCCTGCGCGGGGTCAACCTGACCGTGAGGTCGGGGGAGACCCACGCGATCATGGGTCCCAACGGGTCGGGCAAGTCGACGCTGGCCTACTCCATCGCCGGTCACCCGAAGTACCAGATCACCAGTGGCACCGTCACCCTCGACGGTGAGGACGTGCTGTCCCTCACCGTGGACGAGCGGGCCCGTGCCGGCCTGTTCCTCGCCATGCAGTACCCCGTCGAGGTGGCCGGGGTGTCCGTGGCCAACTTCCTGCGTACGGCCAAGACCGCCGTCGACGGCAAGGCGCCCAACCTGCGCAGCTGGGTGAAGGACGTCAACAGCGCTCTGCAGCAGCTCGACATGGGTTCGGACTTCGCCCAGCGCAACGTCAACGAGGGCTTCTCCGGCGGTGAGAAGAAGCGGCACGAGATCGCCCAGCTGGAGCTGCTGAACCCGAAGTTCGCGATCCTCGACGAGACCGACTCGGGCCTGGACATCGACGCCCTGAAGGTCGTCTCCGACGGGGTGAACCGCTTCCACGGCAAGGGCGACAAGGGTGTCCTGCTGATCACCCACTACACCCGCATCCTGCGCTACATCACCCCCGACTACGTGCACGTCTTCGTCGACGGCCGGGTCGCCGAGGAAGGCGGCCCCGAGCTGGCGGAGAAGCTGGAGGCCGAGGGGTACGCGAGCTACCAGAAGGCGGGCTCGTCGTCGTGACCTCGGACCGGACCGGCCTGGACGTGGAGCGGATCCGCAAGGACTTCCCGATCCTCGAGCGGGTCATGCCCGGTGGCCGGCCGCTGGTCTACCTCGACAGCGGAGCCACCTCGCACAAGCCGCGCCAGGTGCTCGACGCCGAGCGGGACTTCTACGAGCAGCACAACGCCGCGGTGCACCGGGGCGCGCACCGCCTCGCCGAGGAGGCGACCGACCTCTACGAGTCCGCGCGCGCCCGGATCGCCGCGTTCGTCGGCGCCGGCGTGGACGAGGTGGTGTTCACCAAGAACGCCACCGAGGGCATCAACCTCGTGGCGTACGCGATGAGCAACGCCGCCACCGCCGGACCGGAGGCGGAACGCTTCCGGATCGGGCCCGGCGATGAGGTCCTCGTCACCGAGATGGAGCACCACGCCAACCTCGTGCCCTGGCAGGAGCTGTGCCGGCGCACCGGCGCCACGCTGCGGTGGTTCGGCCTCACCGACGAGGGGCGGCTGGACCTCTCCACCATCGACGAGCTGATCAACGAGCGCACCAAGCTGGTGGCGCTCACCCACCAGTCCAACGTGCTCGGCACGGTCAACCCGCTCGACCTGATCGTGCGCCGGGCGCACGCGGTCGGCGCGCTGGTCGTGCTGGACGCCGCGCAGTCGGTGCCGCACCAGCCGGTCGACTTCGCCGGGCTGGACGTGGACTTCCTGGTGTTCTCCGGCCACAAGATGCTCGGTCCCACCGGGATCGGCGTTCTCGTGGGACGCAACGAGCTGCTGGCCGCGATGCCGCCGTTCCTCACCGGCGGGTCGATGATCGAGGTGGTGCGGATGGAGGGGACGACCTTCGCCCCGCCGCCGCAGCGGTTCGAGGCCGGCGTGCCGAACATCGCGCAGGCCATCGGCCTCGGTGCCGCGGTCGACTACCTCCAGGCCGTGGGCATGGAGGCGGTCGAGGCGCACGAACGCGACCTCACGGCGTACGCGCTGGAACGCCTGCCGGCCATCCCCGGTGTGCGGATCATCGGGCCGCCCACGGCCGAGGCTCGTGGCGGCGCGGTGTCCTTCGTCGTGGACGAGATCCACCCGCACGACGTGGGCCAGGTGCTCGACGAGCTGGGCATCATGGTGCGCGTCGGGCACCACTGCGCCTGGCCGATCGTGCGCCGCTACAAGATTCCGGCCACCACCCGGGCGACCTTCTACCTCTACAACAACCGCGCCGAGATCGACGTGCTCGCCGACGGGATCGAGCAGGTGCGGCGGTTCTTCGGCGTCGCCGGCACGACCGTGGGGACGGGCGGGGCGGCCGGCGCGGCCACCACGAGTTGACAGCAGAGGACGACAGGACGGTGCTGACCTAGATGCAGGTCGAGGCGTTGTACCAGGACATCATCCTGGACCACTACAAGAACCCGCACGGCAAGGGCCTGCGGGAGCCGTTCGAGGCCGAGGTCTACCACGTCAACCCCACCTGCGGTGACGAGGTGACGTTGCGGGTGCACCTGGAGGGCGAGGGCACCGGTGCGACGGTCGCGGACGTGTCGTACGACAGCATGGGCTGCTCGATCAGCCAGGCGTCGGCGTCGGTGATGTATGACCTGGTGCACGGCAAGACTGTCAAGGAAGCCTTGCGGCTGCACGACGAGTTCCTCACGCTGATGCAGTCCAAGGGGCAGCTCGAACCCGACGAGGACGTGCTGGAGGACGGCATCGCGTTCGCCGGCGTGTCCAAGTACCCCGCGCGGATCAAGTGCGCGTTGCTGTCCTGGATGGCGTGGAAGGACGCGACCGCGAAGGCGCAGGCGGACCAGCCGGACGCTGCGGAAGCGGCAGACGTGTCCGGCGCGACGGCGGCCGCCGGTGCCGACGACCAGCACACCGGCGATGTTGACAACGACGAGAAGGGAGCCGGCCGATGAGCGAGGCCGTGAAGACGAGCGAGGACGACCTGCTCGAGGCGATGAAGGACGTCGTCGACCCGGAACTGGGCATCAACGTCGTCGACCTCGGCCTGGTGTACGGCGTGAGCATGGACGACGAGGGCGTGGCGACCATCGACATGACCCTCACCTCGGCCGCGTGCCCGCTGACCGACGTGATCGAGGACCAGACCCAGGTCGCCCTCGACGGCATCGTGCAGGCGTTCCGGATCAACTGGGTCTGGATGCCGCCGTGGGGCCCGGACAAGATCACCGACGAGGGTCGGGAACAGTTGCGTGCCCTCGGCTTCAACGTCTGACCCGGCCTCGGGGACTGCTCCCGAGCCTGCGCAGAACGAAACCACCCGCGAGCTGACGGTCGGGCCGGAAAGGCTCGGCCGTTGGCTGGCGGGTTTTCTCGATCGCCACGACGGGCCTTCGGGGGCGTCCGCTGACCGGCCCGATGGCCACGTCGAGGTGCCGGCCGACGGCACGTCGGTGACGGTGTACGCCGCCGACGGTGCGCGGGTGCGGGTCGAGGTGCCGTTCCCGCCGCTCGCCACCGACCGGCCGGGGACGGATCAGTACTTGCCGTACGCCGGACTGGTCGCGCACGCGACGCGGGACCGCACGGTCGGGGTGCTGCTGGTCCGGATGGGCGGGTACGCCGCGGGGGTGTTCGACGGCGCGGTGCTGCGGACGTCGAAGGTCGGCTCGCGCCTGGTGCAGGGCCGCACCGCCGCGGGCGGGTGGTCCCAGCAGCGCTTCGCCCGGCGCCGGGAGAAGCAGGCCCGGGAGGCGTTCGCCGCGGCGGCCGACGTCGCGGCCCGGGTGGTGCTACCGCACCTGTCCGACCTGGCCGCCGTGGTCGTCGGCGGTGACCGCCGGGCGGTGGGTCAGGTGCTGGCGGACCCACGGCTGGCGCCGCTGCGTGACCTCGTGACCGGCCCGCACCTGGACGTGCCCGACCCGAAGCTCGCGGTGCTGCGGGCGACGCCGGAGCGGTTCCGTGCCGCCCGGCTGCGGCTCACCGAGCCGGCCGAGCCGGCCGAGCCGAGCAGGCCGGACCGGCCCGGCTGAACCCACCGCTCCGGCTACCGCGCCGGCGCCGAAGTGTCGCTCGTACGCCCGGCGTTCTCGCGGTAGCGCGCGCAGGCGCCGGCGATCAACGTCACCGTGTCGGCGTCGGCGGGGTCCGGCGAGCAGATCAGCTCCGACACACCCTCCGCCTCCCAGGCGGCGAACGCCGCTGCCACGTCGTCCACGTCGCCCCGGATCAGCCGCTCGGGCGACTCCTCGGCGTTGGCGGCCGTCGGCGCGGCCACCTGCACACCGGCGGTGCGGGCCAGCGTGGCCGGGTCGCGGCCGGCGTCGCGGCAGGCCTGGTCGAGCGCGGCGTTGGCCTGGCGGAAACGGTCGCCCGGCATCCCGAACCACGCGAGGTTCCACAGGTCGGCGTACTGCGCGGCGAGCCCGAGCATCCGCGGCCGGACGCCCGCGACTAGCACCGGCGGCACCGGCCGGTCGGGCCGGTCGCGCACAGGGGCGTCCTGCACCTGGTGGTACTCCCCGTCGAAGGTGGCCCGCCCGCTGCGCAGCATCGTGGTGATGATCTGCAGTGCCTCCTCGAACCGGCCCACCCGATGGTCGAAGGGCAGGTCGAACGCCTGGAACTCCGGCTCGTGCCAGCCCGCGCCGAGCCCGAGGACCAGCCGGCCGCCGCTGACCTCCTGCAGGGTGTCGGCCATCCGGGCCAGTACGCCGGGCGGGCGGAACGCCGTGCACAGGACCAGCGCGCCCAGGCGGACCGTCGAGGTGGCCTCGGCCAGCGCGGTGAGCAGGGTCCAGGCCTCCCAGGGAGAGCCCGCACCGTCGTCGGCGGAGTCGCCGACGAGGTGGTCGTAGACCCAGATCGAGTCCAGGCCCTGCGCCTCGGCCCGGACGGCGAGATCGCGGATGCCGGCGTAGCCGCGGGGCACTCCGGGTTCCTGCTCGTCACCCATCGGGAGAATCAGACCTACGTGCACGCCGACTCCTCTCGGCCCGCGGAGCGCGGGTTCGCGCTCGCAGGTTATCCGCTCGCGGAGTCCGGGGCGAGATGCGACGAGCAGGCATCGAGCACGCATCACCGGACGATTCGCCGCGTACGGCCTGGCAGGAAGCGGTCGCCGCCGGTGAGGGTCGTCGCCGGAAACGATGCCGGTAATGCCGCCAAGTGGGATAATCACTCGCAATTCAGGACCCCCGTGACCTGCGCACCACCTACGCACCGCCGGAAGGGTGAGGTCAACGAATCCCGAGGATTCGCCGAACGAACCGGTCGAGCCGTCCATCACCTCCAGGACGTCCGAGGCGTCCATGACACCTGTGACACCCACGACACCCATGCAATCCGGGGCGACCGGGCGGCGCCGCGGCGTACAGTCCATCGACCGCGCCGTCACCATCCTGCGGTGCTTCGACACCGCGCATCCCGAGCTCGGCATCAGCGACCTCGCGCGCCGCACCGGCCTGTCGACGAGCACCACCCACCGGCTGCTCAGTGCGCTGCAGGAGAACGGCCTCGTCCGCCAGTCCCGCGACCGCCGCTACGCGCTCGGCCCCCTGCTGCTGCGGCTGGCCAGGGTCGGCGCCGCGCCGGCCAGCGTGCTCGACGCCGCCCGCCCGGTGATGATCCGGCTGCGCGACGAGGTGGACGAGACGGTAGGCCTGCACGTGCTCCTGCCCACCTACGAACGCGCGGTCATCGACCAGGTGGAAAGCCGCCAGCCGCTGCGGCGTACCTACACCGAGTTCGGCGCCCCGATCCCGTTGCCGCTCGGCGCGCCCGGCAAGGTGCTGCTCGCCGCCCTGCCGTACGACGTACAGGAGGCGGTGCTCGCCCGGCCGGTCACGGCCCGGACCACGCCACCGGGCACGTCATCGGGCAACTCGCCGGGCAACCCCGCCGAGCCGGACGTGCTGCGCAAGCAACTGGTCGGCATCCGCCGGGGCAACGTCGCGTTCTCCCGGGCCGAGCGCACGTCCGGCATCCGCACGGTCGCGACGGCCGTGTTCGACGGTGCCGACCGGCCGGTCGCCTCGCTCAGCGTGTCCGCGCCGGCGGGGCGGATGCCGGAGGAACGCATGGAGGAGTACGCCCCGCTGGTGGTCGCCGCCGCGTGGTCGATCTCCGAACAGCTCGGCGCCACCCGGGAGGGCGTCGCGGCCTATCTCACCCGGGCGGAGCCGCCACCCGCCTGACCTCGCACCTTCGGTCAGCTGTCCTTCTGGTCCGGGTCGTCGGTCTCGTCAGGGTCGTCGTCGACCCCTCGAGCGGCCAGCGCCTCACCGATCGCGTCGGCCCGTTTGAGCAGCCGGATGACCAGCGGGACGACCAGCGCGGCCGGGCTGCGTTCCAGGCCGCGGGCTCGTTGCGCCTCCCGGGTCTCGGCGAACGTCTGGGCGACCAGGGGTACGCAGCGCACCGTCAGCGCGAGCACCAGCGCCACCCGGCCCGGGCTCACCCCCACCCGGCGCAACGGCCGCAGAGCTGCCTCGAACGCGTCCAGCATCGCCGACACCCGGGTGGTGAGGGTGACCAGCGCGGCCAGGGTGACCATCAACAGCAGCTGCCCGACCACCAGCACCGCCCGGTGCGGTCCGGCGGTGACCCACTGGAACACCAGCAGCGGCGCCGCGAACCACAGCACCGGCCGCAGCTGCGCCACGCCGACGCGCCAGGGGATCCGGGTGAGCCCGGCGGCCAGCAGCGTGACCGCGAACGCCAGCGCGAGGTTAGGGACGGTGGTGATCCGCAGTACGCCGACCGCGGCCACCGCCAGGCCGGCCAGTTTCGCGCCGGCGGGCGCGCGGTGCAGCAGCGAGCCGCCCGGCTGGTAGAGCCCGAGCGTGCCGGAGGCGAGGGACACGCTCACGCCAGCAGCTCCTCATACGCCGCGACCGCCGAGGCCGGGTCGGTGTCGGCGGCCAGCCGGCCCTCGTGCAGCACCAGCACCCGGTCGAAACCGTCCAGCAGCTGCAGGTGGTGGGTGACCAGGACGACCTGCTGGGGGAGCGAGGCCAGCAGCCTGGTCACCATCCGCGCGTTGCGCAGGTCGAGCAGCGTGGTCGGCTCGTCGCAGACCAGGGTGGCGGGCTCGGTGACCAGGACGCCGGCCAGTGCCAGCAGCTGGGTCTGCCCGCCGGAGAGCAGGTGTGCGGGGTGGTCGGCGTACTCCGCGAGTCCGTACGCCGACAGCGCAGCCTCCACGCGTTCGGCGACCTGCGCCCGGGACAGCCCGGACCGGCGCAGCCCGAACGCGACGTCCTCGGCCACCGTGGGCATCACCACCTGGGCGTCCGGGTCGGTGAACACGAACCCGACCCGGCGGCGGACCTCCCGGCCGGCCGTCCGCGTGTCGTGGCCGTCCACCAGCACCCGCCCGCGGGTCGGCACCACCAGGCCGTTGAGCAGCCGGGCGAACGTGGACTTGCCGGAGCCGTTCGCGCCGACGACGCCGATCCGGCGTTCGGACAGTTCGAGGTCCAGCCCGGACAGCACGGTGCGCGGACCGTAGTGGTGGGAGACGCCGCGGAGCTCGATCACGGCCGGCTACTCGCGAAGCTCCCGGCGGGCACCTTCGCCACCAGTGCGGCGAGCCCCATCCCGCCGCCGACCGCGACCGCGGCCAGCCCGAGCTCGGGACCGTCGGCGCGCACCATCCGGGAGAACAGCCGCACCATGAGCACCGCGCCGCTCGCGCCCCACGGGTGGCCGAGCGCCAGCGCGCCGCCGTCGGGGCAGATCCGATCCGGGTCCAGGTCGAGGGCGTCGGCGCAGGCGAGCACCTGCCCGGCGAACGCCTCCACGAACTCGATCGCACCGATGTCGGCGAGCGTGAGGCCCTGCCGGTCCAGCAGGGAACGGACGGCGGACACCGGCCCGAGCCCGGGCCGGCCGGGATCGGTGCCGGTGCACACCCAGTCGACCAGCCGCAGTCCGGCCCAGCCGCGGTCGGCGCGCAGTCGTTCGGGGACGACGGCCACCGTGGCCGCACCGTCGTTGACGCCGCAGGAGTTGCCTGCCGTGACAGTGCCGCCTGTACTGCCAGGATCCGCCCGGACGAACGCCGGCCGAAGCCGGGCGAGCCGGGTCAGGTCCAGCCCGGCTCGGGGACGGTCGTCGCGGTCCACCCCCGCCAGCGGGACGATCTCCGCGGCGAACCGACCGGCCGCCGCGGCCGCCACCGCCCGGGCGTGACTGCGCGCGGCGTAGGCGTCCTGGCGTTCGCGGCTCACCCCGGCCTCGCGGGCCACCAGGTCGGCGGCCGCGCCCATCTCCGGGTCGGCGTACGGCGGGGGAGCGAACGGCGCCCGGTCGTACGGGCGTGGTGCCTCGCCCGGGGAGCCCGGCCGCCACGCCCGCACCGGAGCGGTGGACGCGCTCTCCACCCCGCCGGCGAGGTACAGCTCGCCTCGGCCCGCCCGCACCTGGCCGGCCGCCAGCGTCACCGCCTCCAGCCCGCTGCCGCACTGACGGTCGACCGTCAGGCCGGGCACGCCCGGGCCGAGCCCGGCGCGCAGCGCGGCGACCCGGGCGACGTTCCCGCCGGGCCCCATCGTGTTGCCGAGGATCACGTCGTCGACCGCGGTGACCGACCCGGCCTCCTGCTCGGCGTCCTGCCCGACGGGGATTCCGAGGTCGGCGAGTACGGCCCGCAGCACCGGCGCGGCCAGCTCGTCGGCGGACAGCTCGGCAAACCCGCGGCCCGCGGTGGCCAGTGGCGTGCGCCGGGCGGCCACCAGGACCGGCGCGGAGCCGGAGCCCGAACCGGAGCCGGAGCCGGAGCTACGGGGAGTGCTCACGTCAGCACCACGGCACCGAGCGAACCGTCGAGCAGGCCGGCGCCGACCTCGGCCCGCGCCACCTTGCCGGCGGGGGTGCGGGGGAGCCGGTCCACGGTGTACCAGAGCCGCGGCCGGTCCGTGGCCGGCAGGTCCGCCGCCGCGGCCGCTCGCAGGTCGGCCAACGCCGGCGCGCGGTCCGCCCGGGGTTCGACGACGGCGGCCACGACCTGACCCAGCCGTGCGTGCGGCGTACCCACGCAGGCCACCTCGGCCACGCCGGGCGCCTGCCGCAGCACGTGTTCGACCGCCTCGGCGACGACGGTGGCGCCACCGGTGGTGATCGCCGCGTCGCCGCGGCCGTGCACCGACAACGTTCCGTCGTCGTGGCGCACGCCGTGGTCGCCGACCGTGGCGAACCCGTCGGGGTCACGGTCCAGCCCGAGCGCGAGGTAGGGCCCGCGGGCCCGGATCACGCCGTCGCGGACGTCCACCTCCACCTCGGGGAACGGCCGCAGCCGGTCCGGTGGCAGGCCCGGCCTGCGGATCGCCACGAAGGAGAGTTCGGCCGCGCCGTAGTAGTCGACGACCTCCGTCCCCGCCGCGGCGGCCGCCGCGCGTACGCCGGGGTCGAGGTGAGCGCCACCGCACACGACGGTGCGCAGCCGGCTGGTGGCCGGGTCGAGCCGGTCCAGCAGCTCGGTGAGCATGCTCGGCACCAGGTGCACGGCGGTGCAGGACTCGCAGGCGCGCGCGGCGTCCGAGGGGGACCAGGACGGCAGGGCGTGTACCGCGGCACCCATGGTCAGCGCGTGCAGCGCGCCGTACAGGAACAGACTTCCGGACAGCCGGCCGGGCACCAGCACCGTGTCCTGCGCGCCGACACCGGTGAGCGCGGAGAAGGTCGGGAAGCTGAACGTCCACGACCGGCGGGTACGCGCCACCGGCCGGGGAGTACCGGTGCTGCCGGAGGTGAACACCACCAGGCTCACGGCGGTGCCGTGCCGGTCCACCAGCGCGCGGGCGGCGTCCGTGGCGGACTTGCGTACGGCATCCGGCCAGTCGGCGTCGGCGACCACGGCGGCCGCCTCCAGGAGATCGGCGGCGAGGACGGCGGCCAGCAGGTCCGCCGGGTCCGGCTCGGCGCAGACCACGGCGTGCCCGGCGCCGACGCCGGAGGCGGCGAGTGCCTCGGCCCGGCGTTCGGCGCGCGCGTACAGCTCGCCGTAGCCGACCGTCCCTGCGGGACCGACCAACGCCGGCCGGTTCGGCTCGGCGGCCGCCCGGCGGCGTACGTCGCGGGAGATGGGCATCGAGGCGAACGCTATCGCCGGGCCCGGCGGGTCGGGCCGGTCGGCTGCTCGCCCGCGGGATCCGCGGGGTCCTCAGGATCCTCAGGACGGTCGGGTTCGCCGGGCTCGGCCGAACCCAGGGTCGGGTAGCCCGCGTGCACGCCGCGGGCGACCAGTGTCGCGAGCGTCGCCTTGATCAGGTCACCGGGCAGGAAGACCGCGGCCGCCACCAGCGTGGCGACCAGCCCGGTGGTGCCCGACCGCCACGCCTGCACCGGAACGCCGACCGCGTACACCACCACGATCCCGCCGAGGACGTTCGCGACCAGCCCGGCCGGGACGCTGTAGCGGGGGAGCAGACGTTCGGTCAGCCATCCGGTCACCCAGGCTCCCAGAGGAAAGCCGACGAAGTAGCCGGCCGACGCGCCGGCCAGCACCCCGAGCCCGCCCCGGCCACCGGCCAGCAGCGGCAGCCCGGCGAGGACGAGCGCGCAGAACGTCAGTGTGGCCAGCAGACCGCGGCGCGCGCCCAGGATCGACCCGGCCAGCATCGGGCCGAGCGACTGGGCGGTGATCGGGACCGCGCTGCCGAACAGCGCGATCGAACCCGGCAGGCCGAGCACCGCGATCAGCGCGGCGAACAACGCAATTAGCGCCAGGTCACGGGTGGGTAGCCGGCGGACGGGTGCCATCGTGGAGCTCCTCGTGGTCAGGTGGGCCCGGCGCGGGCCGCATCGAGGGTATGCGCCCGGCCCGCCTGCCCGCCTGCCCTGCGCGCCAACGTCCGGGCATGCCACTTGGCGTGACCCAACAACGTCAGGCGCCCGTCAGGCGCCCGTCGGCCGCCGCCGACAACCGGGTCGCGGCCAGCCGGGACGGCCCTTTACACTGGCAGGCATGCTCATCCGGATTGCGTGACCGGACACTCCGTTTCCCACGTGTCCCCTGTGTCCGTTCGACTCCGGAGCGTCCTCTCGTGATCACCGTAAGCAGCCTTGAACTCCGTGCCGGCGCACGTCTCCTCCTCGCCGACCTCTCCTTCCGCGTCGCCGCCGGCGACCGGGTGGGTCTGGTCGGCCGCAACGGCGCCGGCAAGACGACCCTGACCCGCGTTCTCGCCGGCGAGGGTCAACCGGCCGCCGGCACCGTCACCCGGTCCGGCTCGGTCGGCTATCTTCCGCAGGACCCCCGTACCGGCGACCTCGACATCACCGCCCGCGACCGCGTGCTGTCCGCGCGCGGTCTGGACCAGGTGGTCGACCAGCTGCGCTCCGCCGAGCTGGAGATGGCCGGAGTCGGCGCCGGCAGTGCCGGGAGCACCGGCACCGACCGCGCGATGCGCAAGTACGCCCGGGCCGAGGAGGAGTTCCTCGCCCGCGGCGGATACGCCGCGGAGTCCGAGGCGGCCCAGGTCACCGCGAGCCTGGGCCTTCCCGAACGCGTTCTGGCCCAGCCGCTGCGCACCCTCTCCGGCGGCCAGCGGCGCCGGATCGAGCTGGCCCGGATCCTGTTCTCCGGCTCCGACACCCTGCTCCTCGACGAGCCGACCAACCACCTCGACGCCAACTCGGTCACCTGGCTGCGGGAGTACCTCCGCTCCTACAAGGGCGGCCTGGTGGTGATCAGCCACGACGTCGGCCTGCTCGAGGCGACTGTCAACCGCGTCTTTCACCTGGACGCCAACCGCGCCGAGCTGGACGTCTACAACGTCGGCTGGCGTACCTACCTCGACCAGCGCGAGACCGACGACCGGCGCCGGCGGCGCGAGCGCACCAACACCGAGCGCAAGGCGAACGCGCTGATGGCCCAGGCGGACAAGATGCGGGCCAAGGCGACGAAGGCGACCGCGGCCAAGAACATGGCCCGCCGCGCCGAGCGGATGGTCTCCGGGCTGGAGGCCGAGCGCAAGGCCGACCGGGTGGCCAAGATCCGCCTGCCCGAGCCCGCGCCCTGTGGCAAGACGCCGTTGACAGCGCAGGAGCTGTCGAAGTCGTACGGCTCGCTGGAGGTGTTCAGCGACGTGGACCTGGCCGTGGACAAGGGCAGCCGGGTCGTCGTCCTCGGGCTGAACGGCGCGGGCAAGACCACCCTGCTCCGGGTGCTGTCCGGGGTCGAGCGGCCCGACACCGGCGAGGTGGTGCCGGGCCACGGGCTCCGGCTCGGCTACTACGCCCAGGAGCACGAGACGCTGGACACCACCCGTACGGTCCGGGAGAACATGCTGGCCGAGGCGCCGCACCTCACCGACACCGAGGCGCGCAAGGTGCTCGGCTCGTTCCTATTCTCCGGCGACGACGTGGACAAGCCGGCCGGGGTGCTCTCCGGTGGGGAGAAGACCCGGCTGGCGCTGGCCCGGCTGGTGTGTTCCAGCGCCAACGTCCTGCTGCTGGACGAGCCGACGAACAACCTCGACCCGGTGTCCCGGGAGGAGATCCTCGGCGCGATCCGGTCCTACAAGGGCGCGATCGTGCTCGTCACCCACGACGAGGGCGCGGTCGCGGCACTGGAGCCCGAACGCGTCCTGCTGCTCCCCGACGGCGTCGAGGACCTCTGGAACGCCGACTACGCCGACCTGGTGTCGCTCGCCTGAGACGCCCGATTCCGGCGGTTGGGACGACATCCGCCGGATTGCGAATCGGTAATCAGAGCGATCAGATCTTGCCGACGCGCATGGTCCGACCGATCACCGGGCATTGGTGGATTGATCGAATGCCGTGCGGCTCTGCCATGTGAGCCGAGGGCAACCGCCAACTCGCCAGCGGAGGCAAGCGTGGTCGAGACATTGAAGAAGGGCGTTCGGGTCACCGGACCACAGCGGGACAAACTCGCCGCGGATCTGAGACGGAAGTACGACGGAGGAAAGAGCATCCGCACGATCGCTCAGGAGACCGGCAGGTCCTACGGGTTCGTGCACCGGTTGCTGAGCGAGTCCGGGGTACGGCTTCGCAGCAGGGGCGGTGCGACCCGGGCCAAGAAGGTGCGGGCCTGAAGCCGCGCCGCCGTACGCACCCCGTCAGATGCGAGGAGCAGACGTACGGAGGCGGGCCACGGCCTGGGGACTGCGGGGGTCACCAGGGAGCTGGGCCGGTCTCTGCGAGATCATGACGCCCTGACGGACGAACCCCCTGGCCGGGGAAGACATTCACCGGCCAGGGGGTTCACTGTGCGGACCGGTCGTCCAGGTTCCGACCTAAGAAGGGAAACCGCGCCTTGAGCATGCACGGTGGTGGCTGGGGCACCATGCGTTCCTTCACCCGGGACCGTTCGGCGGCCCGTCGGCGGCTGGCGCCCGGGACGACCCGGCGGATCGTGGCGTTCGCCCGTCCGTACTCCCGGTTCGTCGTCACGCTGACGATCCTGCTGGCCGTCGACGCGGCGGCGGGTGCGGTCACCCCGCTGATCTTCCGGGAGATCATCAACAAGGGCGTGCTCGGCAAGGACTCGAGCCTGGTGGTCCGGATGGCCCTGGTGGTCGCGGGCATCGCGGTGCTGACCGGCGGCCTGGGGCTGGTCGAGCGCTACTGCGGCGCCCGGATCGGCGAGGGCCTGATCTTCGACATGCGCTCCCGAGTGTTCGCGCACATCCAGCGGATGCCGCTGGCGTTCTTCACCCGTACCCAGACCGGCGCCCTGGTGTCCCGGCTGAACAACGACGTCCTCGGCGCGCAGCAGGCGTTCACCTCCACCCTGTCCAACGTCGTGAGCAACCTGCTCACCGCGGTGTTCACGCTGAGCGCGATGTTCGTGCTGTCCTGGCAGATCACCCTGGTCTCCCTGGTGATGCTGCCGCTGTTCCTGCTGCCGGCCCGCTGGCTGGGGCGCAAGCTGCAGGCGATCACCCGGGAGTCCTACGACCTCAACGCGCAGATGAACTCGATGCTCACCGAGCGGCTCGGCGTGTCCGGAGCCCTGCTGGTGAAGCTGTTCGGCCGGCACGAGGTGGAGGACGAGGCGTTCGGGCAGCGGGCGGCCCGGGTCCGCGACATCGGCGTCACCCAGGCGATGTACAGCCGGGTGTTCTTCACCGCGCTGATGCTGGTCGCCTCGCTGTCGGTGGCGCTGGTCTACGGCTGGGGCGGCGTCCAGGCGGTGGCCGGTGCGCTGAGCGTCGGAACGCTGGTGGCGCTGACGGCGTACCTCACCCGGCTTTACGGCCCGCTGACCGCGCTGTCCAACGTGCACGTCGACATCATGACCGCACTGGTGAGCTTCGAGCGGGTGTTCGAGGTGCTCGACCTGGAGCCGCTGGTGAAGAACCTCCCCGGCGCCCGCGACCTGCCGGCGGACGTGCCCGCGAGCATCGAGTTCGACCGGGTGAGCTTCGAGTACCCCCGCGCCGCCGACGTCTCGCTGGCCTCGCTGGAGACCGTCACCGTCCTCGACCAGACCGTCTCCACCCAGGTGCTGCACGAGGTGTCGGTGCGCGCGGAGGCCGGTCAGCTGGTGGCGCTGGTCGGGCAGTCCGGTGCCGGCAAGACGACGATGACCCACCTGGTCACCCGGATGTACGACGTCACCGCGGGTGCGCTGCGGGTGGGCGGTGTCGACGTCCGCGACCTCACGCTGGAGTCGCTGCGGGACGCGATCGGCGTGGTCACCCAGGACCCGCACATGTTCCACGACACCATCCGGGCCAACCTGCTGTACGCCAAGCCGGGCGCAGGCGACGACGAGCTCGTCGAGGCACTGCGGGCCGCGCAGATCTGGACCCTCGTCGCCAGCCTGGCCGACGGGCTGGACACCGTGGTCGGCGAACGCGGCTACCGGCTGTCCGGCGGGGAGAAGCAGCGGCTGGCGATCGCGCGGCTGCTGCTCAAGGCGCCGCGGATCGTCGTCCTGGACGAGGCGACCGCGCACCTGGACTCGGAGTCGGAGGCCGCGGTGCAGAAGGCCCTGTCCACTGCGCTGGCCGGCCGGACGTCGCTGGTGATCGCGCACCGGTTGTCGACCGTGCGCGACGCCGACCTGATCGTCGTACTCGACGAGGGCCGGATCGCCGAGCGCGGCACGCACGAGCAGTTGCTGGCCGCCGGCGGGTTGTACGCAGAGCTCTACCGGACGCAGTTCCGTCCGCAGGCCGAGGCGCAGGGGACGCTGTAGCGCGGTCACCCCTGCGCGGCCCGATGGGTGCGACCTCTGGGTGCGACCTCAGATCGCGCGGGTGGCGCCGCCGTCGACGGAGACCGTCGTACCGGTCATGTACGACGCCACCGGTGCGAGCACGAACGCCGCGACCCGGCCGAACTCCAGCGGCGCGCCGTACCTGCGCAGCGGGATCTCCGCCTCCCGCCGGCGGCGGTAGGCCTCCGGGTCCGGGCTCTGGTCGGCGATCTCGCGGGTGCGTTCGGTGTCGAAGCTGCCCGGCAGCAGCGCGTTGACCCGGACTCCGGCCGGCCCCAGCTCGTCGGCGAGCGTCTTCGCCAGGCCGGCCAGGCCGGGGCGCAGGCCGTTGGAGATGGCCAGCCCCGGAATCGGCGCGCGCACCGAACTCGACAGGACGAACGCGATCGAGCCGCCGTCGCGGCAGGCCGTGGCGACCGAGCGGGCCAGCCGCAGGCCACCGAGGAAGACCGACTCGAACGCCGACCGCCACTGCTCGTCCTCGGCGTCCATCGCGGTGCCGGGCGCGGGCCCGCCGACGCTGATCAGCGCGCCGTCCAGCCGTCCCCACTTCGCCATCGCGGTGGCGACGAGGCGTTCGGCCGAGGCGGGTTCGGCGTTGTCGGCCGCGACGCCGACGGCCCGCGCGGTGCCCAGGCTCGCGGCCGCGCGTTGCACGCCCTCCTCGCTGCGCGCGGAGATCACCACGTAGGCGCCCTCCGCGACCAGCACCTCCGCCACCGCTCGGCCCAGCCCACGACTCGCACCACTGAGGAGGAACACCCGGTCCCGTACGCCAAGATCCACGATGCCTCATCCTTCCTCATGACGGTCACGCCATGCGCACTGACACGCTGGGTGGTCCGACCAGTCTCGGCGTCCGGGAGCGCCGCACCGGTGTTCGTCACGCCGGGTGTGCTTCGGCGGGTGCGGCCGGGACGACCCGCTGCGGCCGGTCGCCGGAGTGCCGGCGTTCTCGCGTACGGTCGGTGGCATGGCTGGTGGCATCTCCGACAGCACGTCCGGTGGCGTTTCCGGCGACGACCGCTCCGTGGGCGCTTGGCTGCGTACGGTCGGCACGGTCACCGTCCTCACCGGCGCCGGGATCTCCACCGACTCCGGGATCCCGGACTTCCGCGGCCCGGACGGCGTGTGGACCCGCGACCCGAGGGCCGAACGCCTGTCCACGTTGCAGGACTACCTTGCCGATCCGGAAGTACGCGCCGAGGCGTGGCGCCGCCGGCTGGAGCACCCGGCCTGGTCGGCGCGCCCCAACCCCGCCCACGAGGCACTTGTCCGGATGGAGGACGCGGACCTGGTGGCCGCGGTCGTCACGCAGAACATCGACGGGCTGCACCAGCGCGCGGGGTCGCGGCGGGTGATCGAGATCCACGGCACGATCTGGTCGGTCACCTGTGTGGACTGCGGTCTTCGTACGCCGATGCGCGACGTGCTCGCCCGGGTGGAGGCCGGGGAGGCCGATCCGCGATGCCTGCGCTGCGGCGGCATCCAGAAGTCGGCCACCATCTCCTTCGGGGAGTCGCTGGACCGCGCGGTGCTGCTGGCCGCGCAGGAGGCGGCGCGCGCCTGTGACCTGCTGCTGGCGATCGGTACGTCGTTGCAGGTGCACCCGGCGGCGGGGCTGTGCGACGTCGCGCTGCGGGCGGGTGCCCGGCTGGTGGTGGTCAACGCCCAGCCCACCCCGTACGACGAGGTGGCCTCGGCGGTGCTGCGTACTCCCATCGGCGAGGTGCTGCCCCGGCTCGCCGGCGAGGCCATCCGGACAGACCTCTGGGAGCGCCCATGACGCCCGCCGTGCCCTCGAGCCGACGCCCGACGCCCGCCCAGCTGGCCTGGCAGCGCGCCGGGATGGGGATGTTCTGTCACTTCGGCATCAACACGTTCTTCGACAAGGAGTGGAGCGACGGCACGCTGCCGGCCTCGGGGTTCGCGCCCACCGACCTGGACGCACGGCAGTGGGTGGACACCGCGGTCGACGCCGGCATGCGCTACGTCGTGCTCACCGCCAAGCACCACGACGGCTTCTGCCTGTGGCCCACCGACACCACCGACTACTCCGTCCGGTCCTCGCCGTGGCGAAACGGGCGAGGAGACGTCGTGGAGGAACTCGCCCAGGCCTGCCGCGACGCGGGGCTGGGCCTCGGGCTCTACCTCTCCCCGTGGGACCGCAACGCCGCGTGTTACGCCGACCCGGCCGCCTACGACGACTTCTACGTCCGCCAGCTGACCGAGCTCTGCACGAGCTACGGCCCGCTGTTCGAGGTGTGGTTCGACGGCGCCGGATCGGAAGGGCGGGTGTACGACTGGGACCGGATCATGGATGTGGTCGACGAGCACCAGCCGGACGCGATGGTGTTCAACATGGGCCGCCCCACGATCCGCTGGGTGGGCAACGAGGACGGGCTGGCCGCCGACCCGTGCGACTACGTCGTCGCCGCGGTCGAGGGCGACCCCGGCGGCGAGGGCGGTGACCGGGCGTGGCTCGGCGAGGGCCGCTACCTGCCGCCGGAGTGTGACGTGCCGATCCGGCGGCACTGGTTCTGGCAGAGCGACGACCTGGCGACGCTGAAGAGCCTGGAGCATCTGCTGGCGATCCACCACCGCTCGGTCGGCCTCGGAGCCGGCCTGCTGCTGAACGTCCCGCCGGACCGGCGCGGGCTGCTGGACGACCACGACCGTGCCCGGCTGGCGGAGTTCGGTGCCGAGCTGCGGCGCAGGTTCGGGTCGGGGCGGCCGGGTGTGCTGACCGCCGACCCGGACCCGGCGACCGGCCCGGGCGGGCGTACGGAGGCAGGCGCGGACGCGGGCACCACGGTGGTCCGGGTCGACCTCGGCGCGCGGACGTCGTTCGACCACGTTGTTCTCGGGGAGGAGATCGCGGCCGGACAGCACGTCACCGGGCACGAGGTGCTCGTCGACGGGACGGTGGTCGCGGCCGGTGGCACGATCGGCGTACGCCGGATCCACCCCTTCGACGAGGTGACCGCCGACCGGCTGGAGATCCGGCTCAGGGGAGCGGGCGCGGCGCTGGCCGAGGTCACCGTGCACCGGGCCGGAGTGACCCAGGCGCCGGTCCTGGAGGACCAACCGGACATCTCCGCGCAGAAGGTGGATGCGCCCGCGCCGTGATCGGTGGTCCGGACCCGGCCCGGCCTGGGTACGGCCCCAACGGGCCGGAACCGCCGGAAAATCCGCTGGAGCCGGTCGGCCGGGCCCGGCATACTAGGCACGGACGAGAGCCGTCGACGGGCTCGGTGCGCGCACCGGCCGGGCGGCATGAGCAATCGACAGCCAACGACGTGAGTTCCGACAGGAGCTCTGAGGAGCGGGAAGGGTCCAGCGATGCGGGTCGGACAGCGAGCTAGGTGCGCCGAGCTGGGCGCCGAGGTCCGTCTTCGCTGACTCCTCGACCGGCCCTCGGTCCGGCTCGGCGTGAACGCGATTCCCGTTCGCTCCGCCGATCTCACGAACCGAGGCCTCTCGTGCGCACCGTCGACATCCGCCGTACCTTCCTGAACTTCTTCACCGACCGCGACCATCAGGTCGTGCCCTCCTCCTCCCTCGTCACCGACGACCCCACCATGCTGTTCACCACCGCCGGCATGGTGCAGTTCAAGCCGTACTTTCTCGGCACCTCTACCCCGCCGGCGTCCCGGCTCACCTCGGCGCAGAAGTGTGTGCGGACCGTCGACATCGACGGAATCGGGCACACCGACCGGCACACGACGTTCTTCGAGATGCTCGGCAACTTCTCCTTCGGCTCCTACGGCCCGGACGAGGTGGTGCCGTGGGCGTACGAATTCCTCACCGAACGGCTGGGTCTGGACCCCGGCCGGCTGTGGGCGACCGTCTACCGCGACGACGACGAGACCCCGGCGCGCTGGCAGCGGCTCGGCATCCCACCCGAACGCATCCAGCGGCTCGGCATGGCCGACAACTACTGGTCCACCGGTGGACCAGGGCCCTGCGGGCCGTGCACGGAGATCTTCTACGACCGCGGCCCGGAGTTCGGCCGGGAGGGCGGGCCGGCGGCGGACCCCGACCGGTTCCTCGAGGTCTGGAACCTCGTCTTCATGCGTCACGTACGCGGCGAGGGCGGCACCGACGACGACTTCCCGATCGTCGGCGACCTGCCGCGGCCGTGCGTGGAGTCCGGGCTCGGCGCCGAGCGGGCGGCGGTGGTGCTGCAGGACGTGCCCCACATCCACCGCACCGACGCGCTGCTGCCGGTCCTGTCGAACCTGCTGGACCGGACGTCGGGGACCCGCACCGGGTCGCGCACCCAGTCACCGGAGCTGTCCGCGCGGATCGTCGTCGACCACGTGCGCGCGGCGGCGTTCCTGCTCGCCGACGGCGTACTGCCCGGTCCGGACGGGCGCGGTTACGTGCTGCGCCGGCTGGTCCGCCGGGCGGTCCGGCACGCGCGGCTGCTCGGGGTCGAGGAGCCACTGCTCGCCGACCTCGCGGACCAGCTGGTCGACACGCACACGGAGTCCTGGCCGGAGCTGTCCGGGCACCGTGCGCTGGTCCGGCAGGCGATCGCGCACGAGGAGGAGGCGTTCGGCCGCACGCTGACGCACGGCACCCGGCTGCTGGAGACCGCGATCCGGCGGGTGCGGGCGGAGTCCTCGGAGTCCTCGCGTTCGTGGGAGTCGTCGGAGTGCTCGGTGTCGTCAGGTTCGCCGGGCCGCTCGTCCGGATCGTCTGGCCGCCCCGCGCTGTCCGGCCGTACGGCGTTCGAACTGCACGACACGTACGGCTTCCCGGTAGACCTCACCGTCGAGGTGGCGGCGGAGGCGGGACTCACGGTCGACACCGACCGGTTCGCGGCGCTGATGGAGGACCAGCGCGAGCGCGCGCGGCAGGCGCGCACCTCGGGGTCCGGCGACGGCGACGCGCTCTACCGCGCGCTTGCCGAGCGACACGGGCCGACCCGGTTCGTCGGCTACGACCGCGACCAGGCGGACGGCACCGTGCTGGCGTTGCTGCGTTCGGGCCGGGAGCTCGCGGTGGTGGCCGGGGGGGAGCGGTGCACGCTCGTCCTGGACCGCACGCCGATGTACGCGGAGTCCGGTGGCCAGGTCGGCGACACCGGGACGATCCTCGGGTCGTCCGGGACGTCCGGGACGTCCGGGTCGTCCGGTGACGACGCTCAGCTGCGGGTGCTGGACACCCGGCGTGGTCCCGGCGGCCTGCACGTCCACGAGGTCGAGGTGGTCCACGGTGAACTCCGGCCGGGTGACCCGGCACGGACGACCGTCGACGTGCCGCGCCGGCAGGCGACCGCGCGTTCGCACAGTGCGACGCACGTCCTGCACGCGGTTCTGCGGGAGCAGCTCGGCGACCACGCGCGCCAGCAGGGTTCGCTGGTGGCGCCCGGTCGGCTGCGGTTCGACGTGTCGCACTTCGCGCCGCTGGACCCCGACCAGGTGCGTGCGGTCGAGGACGAGGTCAACCAGCGGCTGCTGGCCGATCCCGAGGTCCGCGTGTGGGAGACCAGCCAGGACGAGGCGCGGGCAGCGGGCGCGATCGCGCTGTTCGGCGAGACGTACGGCGAGGTGGTCCGGGTCGTCGACATCGGCGACTTCTCCCGCGAACTCTGCGGCGGCACCCACGTCGGGCACGCGAGCGCGGCGGGCCCGGTGCGGATCGTGGGGGAGTCCTCCGTCGGTGCCGGGGTGCGCCGGCTGGAGGCGCTGACCGGTGTGGACGCGCTGCGGTACGCCGACCACGAGCACCGTTTGCTGGAACAGATCCAGGACCTGCTCGGCGGACCCGGCCGCTCGGGGTCCGGGCGATCAGGTTCCCGGCGGGGTTCCGGCGGATCCCCGGACCGGATCCTCGACCAGCTCCGGCGGCGGCTCACCGACCTGGCGGACGCCGAACGCGAACTCGGCCGGCGCCGCCGGGCGGACCTGCTGGCGGGTGCGGACCGGCTGCTGAGCAGGCGACGCGACACCGCCTCCGGCGGCTGGCTGGTGGCGAGCAGGGTGGACGAGCCCGGTGGCGATGCGGGCGGGGTCGACGCGGGCGGAGTGGACCCGCGTGACGTCGACCTGCGGGAGCTTGCCCAGACCGTACTGGAACGCGGCCCGCGGAACCGGCCGGGTGGCGTCGTCCTCGCCCGCGCGGTCGACGGCCGAGCGCAGCTGGTGCTGGCGGTCGACCCGTCGTCGGTGGGTCGCGGCACTGCCAAGGAGCTGTTGACACCGGCTGGGCGGGCGATCGGTGGTGGCGCGGGCGGCAACGGTTCGTTCGCCCATGCGGGTGGACGCGACGCCGGCCGGCTGGACACCGCGCTCGCGCTGGCGGCCGACCGGCTGACCGAGCACCTGGACACGGCCCCCGGCACCTGAGAAGTCTGCCTGGCCGGGCCTCGGCTCACCGAGGAGGCGGACGCATTCTTCCGCGGAAGAATGCAGAGGCGGCGCGAAGACCGGCCTGCCATGTCTCCGCCAGAGAGCTGGGAAGACTTGTGGGTGCCATCAGCCCCACAAGTCTTCCCAGCTCGGCGCGATCCCAGAATTTGGACGAGGTGGCGCGCGCTTCCCAGCCTGAGCGACGCATTCTTCCGCGGAAGAATGCGGGGTCGGAGCACCCGCGGGCCGGCGCCCGGGACGGGCCTCACTCCGGCGGGGCGGTGTGGTTCGGGTCGCCGCGCACCGGGGTGTCGCCGTCCAGGTGCAGGGCGGAGTTGATCAGCGCGATGTGGCTGTACGCCTGCGGGAAGTTGCCCACCATCCGGCGGTGGCGCGGGTCGTACTCCTCCGAGAGCAGGCCGACGTCGTTACGCAGGTCCAGCAGCCGCTCGAAGAGGTCGCGCGCCGCCCGCTTACGCCCGATCATGGCCAGGTCGTCGGCCAGCCAGAACGTACAGGCGAGGAAGGCGCCCTCCGTCCCGGGCATCCCGTCGGTGCCCCGCCCGCCCCCCTCGTCACTGGGGTAGCGCATCACCAGCCCGTCCCGGGTGAGCTCGCGCTGCACGGCCTCGATGGTGCCCACGACGCGCGGGTCGTCCGGTGGCAGGAAGCCGACCTGCGGGATCAGCAACAAGGCGGCGTCCACGTCGCGGGAACCGAACGACTGGGTGAACGTGTTCCGGTCGGCGTCGTACCCCTTGGCGCACACCTCGCGGTGGATCTCGTCCCGGACGGCGCGCCACTTCCCGACCGGGCCACGCAGGCCGTACTCCTCGACTGCCCTCACCGCGCGGTCCATCGCCACCCACGCCATCACCTTGGAGTGGGTGAACGGCCGGCGCGGGCCGCGTACCTCCCAGATCCCCTCGTCGCTGTCGTGCCAGTGCCGGCTGAGGTGGAAGATCAGCACCGCCTGCAGCGACCACGACTCCTCGTGCGGGTCCAGCCCGGCCTGCCGGGCCACGGCGAGGGCGTCGATCACCTCGCCGTACACGTCCAGCTGGAGCTGGTCGACCGCCTTGTTGCCGACCCGGACCGGGCGGGAGTCGGCGTAGCCGGAAAGCCACGGCAGGTCGTACTCCAGCAGCCGGCGTTCACCGGCCACGCCGTACATGATCTGCAGGTCGGCCGGAGATCCGGCGACCGCACGCAGCAGCCACTGCCGCCACGCCGCCGCCTCCTCCTCGTACCCGCTGCGGATCAGCGCGGACAACGTCATGGTGGCGTCGCGCAGCCAGCAGTAGCGGTAGTCCCAGTTGCGGCTGCCGCCGATGTCCTCCGGCAGTGACGTGGTGGCCGCGGCCACGATCCCGCCGGTCGGCTCGAACGTCAGCGCCTTCAACGTCAGCAGTGAACGCTGCACCGCCTCCCGCCACGGGCCGTCGTAGGTGGACTGCCCCGACCACTCCTTCCACATCGCCTCGGTGGCGGCGAGTTCCTCGTCGGCGTCGACCGGGGTGGGTGGCGGCAGGTGCGACGGATGCCAGGTGAGCACGAATCGCACCCGGTCGTTCGCGCACACCTCGAAGTCGGCGTACGTCGCGAAGTCCCGGCCGTACGTCGGCGCGTCGGAGCGCAGCCAGAACCGCGTCCGGGCCGGCGACGGCGGCGAGCTGCTGGTCGATCTTGCGGACCCACGGGATGACGGCGCCGTAGTCGAACCGCAGCCGCAGGCAGCTGCGCATCGGCACCCGCCCGGACACACCCTCGACGATGCGGACGATGTCGGGGGCCTGGTGCCGGGGCGGCATGAAGTCGATCACCCGGACCGCGCCCTCGGGCAGCTCCCACTCGGTCTCCAGGATCAGCGTGTCGCCGCGGTAGCGCCGCCGCGCCGTACGCGCCGAGCCGCCGCGGGGAGCGATCGTCCAGTGGCCGTTGTCCGCGTCGCCGAGCAGGGCGGCGAAACACGCGCCGGAGTCGAACCGGGGGAAGCACAGCCAGTCGATGGAGCCTGATCTGGCGATCAGCGCGGCGGTCTGCATGTCGCCGACGATCGCGTAGTCCTCGATGGGTGCCGCCATGCCCCACGCTCCTTCAGGCGGTCAGGTGGAACGCCGCGCGCTGTCCTCGCCCTCCAGTGTCGCGCTCCTGCCCGACTGCCCACGAGTGCCGGTCGGACCGGGCGGGCCGGGGCGGTCGGGCGATCCCGGGCCGCGCGCCGGGGGCGTACGTCCGGGTGTGCCGCCTCCGGTGCGTCCGGGCGGTTGGCGTGGTCCGCGAGGTTCGATCGGCTCGACCCGCATGTTCCGCAGCCGTTCGCGCAGCCGGCCCTCGTGCGCCTCGTCGTAGGCCAGGAAGATCGCGCCGGCGACCGCGATCAGCGCGAACATGTACCACTGGAACGCGTACGCCAGGTGCGGCCCCTCCGACAGCTCCGGCGGCGGCAGCATGTGGGGGAGGTCGGAACGCTGGGCGGGGACCTGGCGGGCGAGCTCGACGTAATCGCCGAGCAGGGGGTACGGCACGACCGCGGAGATCGCCCGGACCTGGATGAACCGGACCTGCCCGTCGTTCACCGGCACCTGCTGGTCGGTCGCCTCGCTGGCCCGGACCCGCGCGATCACGGTGACCTCGCCGGTGGGCGGGGTGGGGGCCTTCGGGGCGCCGGTGGAGCGAAGGCTGGGAATCCAGCCCCGGTTGACCAGAACGGCGTACTTCGACCCGGTCAGCCGGAGCGGGGTGAGGACGTTGAATCCGGGCTCGCCCTCCAGCGGGCGGTAGCGGACCAGGAGCTGGTGCGCGGCGTCGTAGGTGCCGCGGGCCTTCACCGAGGCGTACTCCCTGCCCGAGCCCACCGACCGGCCCGGGACGAGCACGTCGCCGACGGGGCGGGCGGACACACCGGAGTTGCTGGTGATCAGGGCGTTGTGCGCGCGGCGCGCCTCCAGGCGGTGCAGTTGCCAGCCGGCGAGTTCGACGCACAGGGTGGCCGCGATCACGACCGCGACCATCATGGCGAGCCAGCGTGGCCGCAACAGGAAGCGGTACACGATGAACGACGCTAACCGAACCAGCCCGGCGGGCCCCCCATCGGGGTGGCGGCAGCCGACCTCGGATCCGGCACGGGTACGGCGGCGGGGGCCGTGCGGAGTCCGGCCCCAGGTGCGGAGTCCGGTCCCGGGTGCGGCTCCGGTGCGGCCTCGTGCCGGAGCGATTGTCGCGGACGTGACCTAGGCTGGGCGAATGGTCGCGCAACTAGTGGATTCCTTCGGCCGGGTGGCAACCGACCTGCGGGTCTCCCTCACCGACCGCTGCAATCTGCGCTGTACCTACTGCATGCCCGCCGAGGGGCTCGCCTGGATGCCCGGGCCGGAGCTGCTCACCAACGACGAGGTCGTCCGGCTGGTCGAAGTCGCCGTGTCCGGGCTCGGCGTGCGTGAGGTCCGCTTCACCGGCGGCGAGCCACTGGTCCGGCGCGGCCTGGTCGACATCGTTTCCCGTACGGCAAAGCTGTCGCCACGCCCGGAGATCTCGCTGACCAGCAACGGGATCGGGCTCACCCGGCTGGCCGCACCCCTGCGTGACGCCGGGCTGGACCGGATCAACGTCTCCCTCGACACGCTGCGCCCGGACACGTTCGCCCGGCTGACCCGCCGCGACCGGTGGAACAACGTGGTCGACGGACTCGCCGCCGCGGCCAGGGCCGGGTTGACCCCGGTGAAGGTCAACTCCGTGCTGATGCGCGGCACCAACGACCACGAGGCGCCCGACCTGCTGGCCTGGTGCCTGGAGCGGGGTTACGAGCTGCGGTTCATCGAGCAGATGCCGCTGGACGCCCAGCACGGCTGGGACCGGCAGACCATGGTCACCGCCGAGGAGATCATCGAACGACTGGAGACGCGGTTCACCCTGGTGCCCGACGACCCGAGCCGGCGGGGCAGCGCGCCCGCCGAGTCGTTCCTGGTCGACGGCGGCCCGGGCAAGGTCGGGGTGATCGCGTCGGTGACCAGGCCCTTCTGCGGCGACTGTGACCGGGTCCGGCTCACCGCCGACGGGCAGGTGCGCAACTGTCTCTTCGCCCGGTCGGAGTCCGACCTGCGCACCGCGTTGCGGGCCGGTGCCGACGACGACGAACTCGCCCGGCGCTGGCAGGCCGCGATGGGCGGCAAGCTGCCCGGGCACGGGATCGACGACCCGAGCTTCCTGCAACCCTCCCGTCCCATGTCCGCCATCGGCGGCTAGCCACCCGGACGGGCGCGGTCACTCGGGGGAGAAGGGTTCCACCTCGCGCAGGAAGCCGCGGGCGGACAGGAAGTCGGACAACTGCGTGCGGTGCAGGTCGCACGCCAGCCAGGTCTTGCGGCGATCCGCGGTGTGGATGCGCGGATTGTTCCAGCGCAACGCCCACTCGGCGGGCGCGGTGCACCCCCTGGCCGAACAGATCGGCTCGGGCTCGACGACGTGCTCGGTCACGACCTCACCCCGCTCACCAATCCGGACAGAGCGGGCCGGCAGGCGGTCCGGGAAGTCCGACTGCGGAGAGTAGCTGAGAGTGGCCACATTCGGCGGGTTAGCTCACGCTGAGTCATAATTAACAGTCCGTAGATGACAAGAAGCGATGCCGGGCAGCCACGGGGGAAGCCGCCCGGCATCGCATCACGTCGCACTCCGACGGGGGAAGCGGAGCGCGCAGAACGAGTCTGGCACGAAGGCACCAGGTAGGTCTAGCCGGTCCTCGCGTTATTTTGCGGCGGGACAGGGCGCTCCGGAGGTGCCGGAAGCTCCAGCCGATGATCAGGCAGGAAGGCCGGTGGCGGGGTCTTGGTGCGTTCCCGGCCGGCGTTGGCGATCACGACGGCGATGTAGGGCAGAAAGACGGCGGCCACGATGAGCAGCCATCGAACGATGCCCTGAGTGACGAACGCGCCCACGAAGCAGAGCGTTCGAATCCCCATGGAGATCAGATAGCGCACCTCCCGGGACCGGACGTCGGCCTTCAGACTGCGTGGTGCCCCCGAGATCCGGAACACGCCCTGATCCGACTTCTGGTTCATTCCACCTCCCGCACCTGATCCACGGTACGCGTGCCCACCGACAGCTCCCACCCGGCGAGCGCCTCCGGTGCCCCGGGAGGACCCCGGCGAACCACCGTGCACCTACCCCCTAAGGGACAGTCCGGCGCGCCCGTCCGTGACACCGGCGGGGACGAACGTGACAGATGTCATGCCGGGAGCAGGATCACCGGCGCAGGCCGAGGCGCTGCCGGACCGGCAGCGTGGACATCGTGCAGACACCATCGAGTACGGCACGAGCCCGTACGAACACATCCCGTACGTCACGCCGGCGTACGGCCTCCTCGAACTCACCCCCGGCCACGGCCGGCGGGGCCGGCACGACCGGCATGGCGGTCCACCTGTCCGGGCTGGTGAAGAGCTACGGCAATGTCCAGGCCGTGCGTGGTGTGGACCTCGACATCGCGCCCGGTGAGGTGGTGGCGTTGCTCGGCCCGAACGGCGCCGGCAAGTCCACCACCGTCGACATGCTGCTCGGCCTGGCCCGGCCCGACGAGGGCTCGGTCGCGTTGTTCGGCGCCGAACCGCAGCAGGCGGTGGCGCAGGGGCACGTGGGCGCGATGCTGCAGGCCGGCACGCTGCTCCCGGACGCGACGGTGGGGGAGCTGGTGGCGATGTTCGCAGCTCTGCACCGCGCGCCGCTGCCGGTGGAGGAGGCGCTGGAGCGGGCAGGCATCGCCGACCTCGCCGACCGGCCCACCGGCAAGCTGTCCGGCGGCCAGGCCCAGCGGGTGCGATTCGCCCTGGCGGTCGTACCCGACCCCGTCCTGCTCGTCCTCGACGAACCCACCGTCGGGATGGACGTGGAGTCCCGGCGCGCGTTCTGGGCGTCGATGCGCAACCTCACCGCGGCCGGACGGACCGTGCTGTTCGCCACCCACTACCTCGACGAGGCCGACGACTACGCCGACCGGGTCGTGCTGATGCGGTCGGGCCGGATCATCGCCGACGGGACCGCCGCCGCCATCAAGAACCAGGTGAGCGGCCGGCGGATCAACGCGCGGCTGCCCGGCGCGGACGAGACCCGGCTGCGCACCCTGCCCGGCGTCTCCGACGTCGCGGTGCGCGGCGACCGGGTGACGCTGCACTGCATCGACGCGGACGCCGCGCTACGCGCGCTGTTGTCGACGTATGAGCAGGCAGCAGACATCGAGGTTCGCAGCGTCGACCTCGAGGACGCCGTCGTGGCCCTCACCTCCGCCGACGAAGACCAGGCCGAAGACCGGGCCGAAGACCGGGCCGAAACTCGGGCCGAAGCTCAGGGGAGCTCCTCATGACCACGCGATACCTCATGCTGGAGGCGCGCCGCGCCTACCGGAACAAGCGGTTCCTCATCTTCACCGTGGGGATGCCGGTGGTGCTGTTCTTGATCTACGTCCAGATGTACGGCAAGGGGGACATCCACGGCGTGGACGTCCGGGCGTACCTCATGGTCTCGATGGCGGCGTTCGGCGCGATGAGCGGCGCGATGTCGGCGGGTACGCGGATCGCGCTGGAGCGCCAGAGCGGCTGGAACCGCCAGCTCAGGCTGACGCCGCTGAAGCCGCTCTCCTACCTCCTGGCCAAGGCCGCGGTGGCCATGGTGGTGGCCGTGCCGTCGGTGATTCTGGTCTACGGCGCCGGCGCGCTGGCCGCGCATGTCCGGCTCAGCCCGCAGGAGTGGGTGGTGTCGGCGGTCGGGCTGTGGCTGGCGCTGATCCCGTTCGCGGTGATCGGGATCGTCATCGGGTACGTCGCCTCGCCCGACAGCGCCCAGGCGATCTACCCCGCGATCTTCATGACCCTGTCGCTGTTCGGCGGCATCTTCATCCCGGTCGAGGCGATGCCGAAGGTGATGGCCCACCTGGCGCAGTTCCTTCCGTCGTACTGGCTCGGGATCATCGGCCGCAGTCCGCTCGGGCTGGGCGGGTTCGAGTGGCAGGCGGTGCCGGTGTTGCTGGCCTGGACCGTGGTGCTCACACTGATCGTGGTGCGGCGCTACCGCGTCGACACCGCCCGGGCCTGACGCCTTGGGACACTGATCGCGCACCATGTCCGAACTGCCGAGAAACCGGAGTCGATGAGCGTGACCCCAGCCGTGAACGGCAAGGACGTGGCACCCGGCCGGCCGGACGCCGACCGCCCGGTGGCCGCGTCCTCCGGTGTCGACCTTCCGAGTGCCCTGGGCCCGGACGACTCCCGGGAGCCCGCGGTCATGCGGCGGAGCCGCCTGGGGCGGTGGCGTGGCATCTTCGGCGCCGCCCTGTGGCTGGTCTTCCTCATCGACCCGGTGTCGTCGGCACTGAAGCGGAACCCCTCCTGGGAGTGGCTGGTCCTCGTCGTCGCCGTCACCGCGGCGTTCTGCGCCACCTATGTCGCGATCTTCCGGATGGTGCGCCGGGACGCCGACCGCCGGCACGCGCTGGCCTGGCTGACGACGCTGGCCGCACTGTGCGGCGCGTTCTGCTTCCTGGCCGGTGAGGACGGCCTGTTCTGCCTGGTCTACGTCGCCGCGGGTGGTGCCGCGGCGCTTCGGGGGCGCACGTCGGCCTGGTGGACGGCGGGATGCGTCGCGGTGACGATCGCGCTGCCGCTGGCCCTGCCGGGATGGCACGTCACCCCCGAGGGCACGATGTCGGTGCTGCTGGGAGCGCTCGCCTCCACGGCGTTCGTCAGTCTGTTGCGGCGCAACTGGGAGCTGCGCGAGGCCCAGGGCGAGATCGCCCGGCTGGCCGTCGCGGACGAGCGGCTGCGCTTCTCCCGTGACCTGCACGACATCCTCGGCCACAGCCTCACCGTCATCACTGTCAAGGCGGAGTTGGCAGGGCGGCTGATCGAGCAGCGGCCCGAACGCGCCGCCGACGAGATCGCCGACGTCGAACGCCTGGCGCGGGAGGCGCTGGCCGACGTCCGCGCGACGGTCGCGGGGTACCGCGCCACCAGCCTGGCGGCCGAGATCAGCCAGGCCCGCCACGCGCTGGAGTCCGCGGGGATCTCCGCGGTGCTGCCGAACTCCGCCGACGAGGTGACCGGGCGGCCGCGTGAGGTGTTCGGGTGGGTGGTGCGTGAGGGCGTGACCAATGTCGTACGGCACAGCGGGGCGGTGACCTGCACCGTACGGCTGACACCGACCAGCGTGGAGGTCGTCGACGACGGGACCGGGGCGCGGTCCGGCAAGGGCTGGAACGGCAGCATCCGGAACGGCCACGGCCAGGCCGGCCCCACCCCGGTCGAGCGGGCGTTCAACCTCTCCGACGGCTTCGACGAACCCTCGTCCTCGCACGGGCTGGTCGGACTGGCCGAACGCGTCCGCGCCGCCGGTGGCAGCCTGACCGCCGGCCCACTACCCGGTGGCGGGTTCGCGCTGCGGGCGGAGGTGCCCGCGTGAGCGAGCCGATCCGGATCCTGCTCGCCGACGACCAGCACCTGGTCCGCGGAGCGCTCGCCGCACTGCTGTCGCTGGAGGCCGACCTGGAGGTGGTCGCCGAGGTGAGCCGGGGCGATGAGGTGGTGGACCGCGCGCGGGAAGCCGGCCCCGACGTGGCGTTGCTGGACGTGGAGATGCCCGGCGCGGACGGGATCACCGCCACCCGGGAGCTGCGGACGGCGTTGCCGGACTGCCGGGTGCTCGTGGTCACGACGTTCGGCCGGCCGGGCTACCTTCGCCGGGCGCTGGCCGCGGGCGCGAGCGGCTTCGTGGTCAAGGACACCCCCGCGTCCCAGCTCGCCGACAGCATCCGGCGGGTGCACCAGGGGCTGCGGGTGGTGGACCCGACGCTGGCGGTGGAGTCCCTCACCGCGGGGGAGAGCCCGCTGACCGCGCGGGAACGCGACGTGCTGCTGGAGACCCGCGGCGGCGGGACGGTGGCCGACATCGCCCGGGCGCTGGTGCTGTCGGAGGGCACCGTACGCAACCACCTGTCCAGCGCCATCGGCAAGACAGGTGCCCGCACCCGCGCCGAGGCGGTCCGGATCGCCGACGCCAACGGCTGGCTCTGAGCCGGCAGACTCCGAGCCGGAAACCGCTGACCCGAGTACTCCGAAAAGCCTGCTAGGAAAGGGCTCCGGTGTACGCCGGAAGGACGATCCGCGACGCCGCCCGGCCGCCACGGTGGACGGTCTGGTCGCCGGCGGGGCACAGGTCGAACCTCGGATAGTTCGACGACGCGATCTCCACCCGGATCCGGTGGCCGGCCCGGAACGTCATCGCGGTGGAGCCGACCGTCACCTCCACTGCGGTGCTCCCACCGGCCGGTAGCTCCACCCGGCGCACCGAGTCGACCACCGACATCGCGGTTCCGTCGGGGTGGACGTCCACCAGCTTCACGGTGACGTCGGCGACCGGCGCGGTCGACTCGAACACCACGTGCGCGCGGACCGTGCCCAGCACCGTCAGGTCCTGGCTGAGCACGTCACCGGTGTAGACGAGGACGTCGGGCCGCCGCTCCACCTCGCGCTGGTCGCGCGGGCCGGCCTCGGGGAGTACCGGATGCAGGGTGCGTCCGCCGTTGGTGGGCACCGGGTCGGCCGGGTCGTGGCGGTAGTGGTCGGCGCCGGAGTCCGATGGCGTGGGCCGGTCCAGCCGGCCGTCGGCGGCGAGGTAGAACGCGGTCTCGTGTGCGGGCGGCGGCCAGGCCTCGAGGTCGAGCCACCGGTTGGCGCCCATGACGTAGACGCGTACGCCGTGCGGGACCTCCCCACCGGCCAGGCCCCCGCTCAGGAAGCCGACCTGCTCCTCGAACAGCCCGTTGAAGTCGCCCATGGCGGCGACGCCGAAGTCGAGCTGCCCGGTGGTCCGCCGCAGCATCGACATGTGCGACCACGGTCCGACGACGAGCCGTTGGCGGTGGGCGGCCCGTCCGTCCCTGCCGGCCAGCAGCGAGTAGCCGGCGATGGTGTTCTCGCAGAACAGGTCGTGCCAGCCGGCGAGGTGGTAGCCGGCGACGTCGGTGCCGGCTCCGTCGAGGGCGGGGCCGGCGTCGAGCTCGGCCCACGGGTCCTCCGCGTTCGCGCCCGGCTGCTCCTGCGAACCGGCAGAGCCCAGCCAGCGTTGCCATTCCGGGCTGATCGCGGTCAGGGTCTTCTCGGCCAGGGGAATCGAGGCCGGCCAGGTGTCCAGGGCCTCCACCGACGCCAGCCGTACGGCGTCGTCGAGGTTGTTGCCGACCGCGCCGAGACCCAGCGTCCAGGAGGAGAAGACGCCGAGCTGGAGCGCGCCGCCCTCGTAGGCGACCGACCGGATCGAGGGCCCGGCCACGGCCGGCGCGACCACCCGCAGTCCGGCGGGGCGGTCGGCGAGGGCGAGCCACTGGGTGAAGCCGTTGTAGGAGGCGCCGATCATCGCGACCGCACCGGCCGACCACGGCTGGGTGGCGCACCAGGCGACGGTGCGCGCACCGTCCTCGCGTTCGGTCCGGAACGGCGTGAACCGACCGGCGGAGTCCCAGCGCCCGCGGACGTCCTGGGTGACGACCGCGAACCCGAGACGGGCCAGGCCGACCGCGTTCGTGCGCGGCCCGGGCGGACGCCCGGCCGTAGGGAGTGCGGACCAGCACCACCGGATGCCGCTGCCCGTCGTCGGCGACCGTCACGTCGGTCGCCAGCGCGGTGCCGTCGGCGGTGGTGACGGCGGTGTCGAGGGTGAGGACGCGCGCGGCAGAGATCACGTGGGGAGCCTACGTTCGCCGCACCCGGCAGACGGCGGCCCCGCCGTCCCGCTGTCCGGCCCCGGTCAGACGCGTGGTCACACCCGCGGTCGTCCTCCTTCGCGAGCGGACCTGACCCCGTCGTGCCCGGGCCGACCTGGGCATTGACGCCGTGGGACGTCTCACTGACGCCGTTCTGACGCCGTAATACGTTGACATGACGTCGTGATGACGCCATGCTGCCGTCATGACGTTGGCCGAACGAGTTCGTGCGCTTCCGCGCCGTTGGCCCGGTTTCGAGTCGATCCGGGGCATTCCGATCCTGTTGCGCCTGCTGCCCTCGGTGAGCCGTGGGCAGTCCGCCCTGCTGGGTGCCGGAGTTCTGCTGGCCGCCGCCCTCCCGGTCGCGGCCATCGCCCTGACCGGCCTGCTGGTGGGCTCGATCCCGGCCGCGGTCCGGGGCGGCCTGGACTCACCGGCGGGACACCACACGCTCGACCTGCTGGTCGTGGTGGGTGTCCTGGTCGTGGCGCAGCGCTTCGTGTCCCCGATGCTGCGCGCGGTGTCGATGACCCTGGGCCGGGAGACCGACCGCTACCTGCAGGACCGGGTGCTGGCCGCGGTCGGCCGTCCGGGCGGGATCGCCCACCTGGAGGACCCCGACATCCTCGCGCACGTACGCCTGGTCAAGGGGCTCGGCGCCGACGCGCAACGCCCCGGCCTCGCGGTGGAAGGGCTGGGCTACGTCCTGCCGTCCTGGCTGCAGGCGCTGGGCTCGGCCGTGGTGCTGGTGTTCTTCTCCTGGTGGATCGGCCTGCTGTGGTTGGTGGTCTGGCCGATCGTGGTGTTCGCGATGCAGCAGGAGTACCTCCGGGTCGGCGAGGTCGGCTACGGCCGCAGCGACGCCCTGCGCCGGGCCGAGTACCTCCGCGACGTCGCGCTCGGTCCCGCCGCCGGCAAGGAGGTGCGGGTGTGGGGGATGCTCGGCTGGCTGGTCGCGGCGTTCGAGCGCGCGTGGTACACCGCGATGGCGCCGGTGTGGAAGGTACGCAGCCCGCGGGGAAGCGTGCTGTTCGGCGCCAGCGGTGCGGTGCTGGTGGTCAACGCCGTGTCGTACGGCCTGCTGGCGTGGGCGGCGACCCGTGGCGACCTGTCCGTCGCGGCGGTGGCGATCTACACCCAGGCGCTGGCCGGGGTGAACTCCTACACCGCCTTCGACGACCGCAACGTCTATCTGTCCTACGCGGCGGTGACGGTGCCGAAGGTGCTCGCCCTGGACGCCCGGCTGGACGGCTCCGGCGACTACTCGACTGCTTCGGGCGCACCGGTGTCCGTCGCGGAGCGGCCGAAGGCGGCCGCCGTGCAGGACCTGCCGCGGCACGGCGTCCGGTTCGACGGCGTGACGTTCCGGTACCCACGCAGCGAGCGCACCGCCCTGCACGGGCTCGACCTCACCGTCGCGGCCGGCCGGTCGCTGGCCATCGTGGGGGAGAACGGCGCCGGCAAGACCTCGCTGGTCAAGCTCCTGTGCGGGCTGTACGCGCCCACCGACGGCAGGCTGCTGGTGGACGGCCAGGACCTGGCCGACCTGGAGCCGGCGGCCTGGCGGGAACAGGTGGCCGTGCTCTTCCAGGACTTCGCCCGCTACCACCTGCCCGTCCGCGACAACATCGGGCTCGGCGCGCCGGCGTACGCCCACGACGAGGACCTTCTGCGGTCGGCCGCGCGCAAGGCGGGGGTGCTGGACCTGGTCGAGTCACTGCCGCGCGGCTTCGACACCGTGCTGTCGCGGGAGTACACCGGCGGCGTCGACCTGTCCGGCGGCCAGTGGCAGCGGATCGCGCTCGCCCGGGCGATGTTCGCGGTGCAGGCCGGCGCCCGGCTGCTGATCCTGGACGAGCCCACCGCCGCGCTGGACGTACGCGCGGAGGCGGAGCTGTACGAGCGGTTCCTGGACCTCACCGAGGGACTGACCACCTGCCTGATCTCACACCGCTTCTCGACGGTGCGCCGGGCCGACCGGATCGTCGTCCTCGCCGACGGCGGCGTGGTCGAGGACGGCAGCCACGAGGAGCTGATGGACCTCGACGGCCGGTACGCCGAGATGTTCACCCTGCAGGCCGCGCGGTTCATCGACCAGCACCCGGCCCGCTCGGCCAACGGGCCCGCGCTCGCGACCGGCACCTCCGCAGGAGTCACCGAAGAAGGGATGAGGACCGATGCGTGAGGCACTGCGCGCCTACCGGATGACGATGGCGATCGGGTTCCGTGCGGCACCCTGGCGAGCGACCTTCCAGCTGGTCACCGGCGTGCTCATGGCGCTGGTCCCGGTCGTGCTGGCGTACGGCGCGAAACTTCTCGTGGACGCCGCGATGGGCCGCGACCTGGGACTGGCCCTGTGGGCCGCGGGCCTGCTCGCCGGTGTCGTCGCGGTCAGCCTGGTCAACGTCTTCTACTACTGCGACTGCGTGTTCGGCGTGATCGAGCGGGCCCAGGCCTACGCGGAGCGGCGGCTGATGATGCTGCTCGGCGGGGTGGACGGGCTGGCGCACCACGAGCGGCCGGAGTACCTCGACCAGGTGCAGCGCATCCGTGAGGAGAGCCGGTCGCTCGGGACGATGGTGAACGCCACCGCCGGGATGGTCCGGTCGCTGGTGTCGCTGGCGGCCACCGGGGTGCTTCTCGGCCGGGTGCACCCCGCGCTGCTCGCGCTGCCGCTGGTCTCGGTGGTGTCCATCGTGATCGGGCGGCGGGCCCGCGACCTCGACGTCGCCGCGCAGGAGGTGACCACCGAGCCCGAACGCCTGCGCCGGCACTTGTTCGACGTCGCCACGTCCGCCTCGGCCGGCAAGGAGCTGCGGGTCTTCGGGCTCACCGGCGAGCTGCGCACCCGCCACAACGAGGTTGCCGGCCGCGTCGTCGCCGAACGCAACCGCGCCACCTGGAAGGGTGCGGTGCTCGGCGCGGTGGACGCGCTGGTCGTTGCCGCCGCGTACGTCGCCGCGATCGCCTTCGTGCTGGTCCTCGCCGTACGCGGGCAGGCCGGACCCGGTGACGTGGTGCTGGCCATCGGCCTGGCCGCGCAGCTGACCTGGATCGTGTCCACGGCCGTCTCGTACGGCACGAGCCTCATGCACGTGCTCAAGCTCGGACTGCGGCTGCTCTGGCTGGAGGACTACGCGGCGAAGGAGGCCTACGTCCCGGCCCACCCGGCGCCGGTGCCGACCCGGCTGCGCGAGGGCATCGAGGTGCGCGACGTGTCGTTCGGCTACCCCGACACCGGCGGGAAGGTCCTGGACCGGCTGTCACTGCGGCTTCCGGCCGGCAAGGTCGTCGCGCTGGTCGGCGAGAACGGCGCCGGAAAGACCACGCTGGTGAAGATGCTGTGCGACTTCTACCGCCCGGACACGGGGCGGATCCTGGTGGACGGAACACCGCTGTCGGACTTCCCGGTGGAGGAGTGGCGGTCCCGGCTGAGCGCTGCGTTCCAGGACCACGTGCCGTTCGAGTTCACCGCCCGGGAGGCGGTCGGGGTGGCCGACCTGCGCCGGGTCGACGACGACGCGGCGGTGCTGGCCGGACTGGAACGCGCCGGTGCGAGCGGTGTGCTGACGGCGCTGCCGAACGGCCTGGACACCCAGCTCGGCAAGTCCTGGGAGGGCGGGGTCGACCTGTCCGGTGGTCAGTGGCAGCGGCTGGCGCTCGGCCGCGGGCTGATGCGCACCGACCCGCTGCTGGTGGTGTTCGACGAGCCCACCGCCGCGCTGGACCCGCAGACCGAGCACGCGATGTTCGAACGCTTCGCCGCGGCCGCCCGCAGCGGGGCACGCCAGGGCACCGTCACCCTGTTGGTCTCCCACCGGTTCTCGACCGTACGCATGGCCGACCTGATCGTCGTGCTGTCCCGTGGGCGGGTGCTGGAACAGGGCAGCCACGCCGAGCTGATGGAGCACGGCGGGCTGTACGCCGAGCTGTACGACCTGCAGTCGCGTGCCTACCGGTAGGGGTGCGCGGGGAACGCCGGGCGCAGCAGGTCGGGCGTGACGTCGGCGACTGACGCGCATCCGCACAGGGCGAGCGTCTCCTCCACGTCGGCCCGCAGCGCCACCAGCAGGTCGCGCACCCCGGCGGCTCCGCCGGTGGCCAGCGCCCACACCGCGGGCCGGCCGACGAAGGCCGCCGTGGCGCCGAGCGCCAGCGCCCGGACGACGTCGCGGCCGTTGCGGATCCCACCGTCGACGTACACCTCCATGTCGTCGGGCAGGGCGGCCCGCACCTCGGCCAGGGCCCGCGCGGTGGGTACGGCACCGTCCAGCTGGCGGCCGCCGTGGTTGGACACCCACACCGCGTCGGCACCCGCGTCGGCACAGGCACGGGCGTCGTCGCCGCGCACCACACCCTTCACCACCAGCGGCAGCCGGCCGGAGACCTCGGCCAGCCAGGCCAGGTCGGCGAACGTCACGCCAGGGTCCTGCCACACGCCCTCGTCCCCGCGGGCGCGCAGCTCCGGGACGAGCACGGGGGAGACCTCGGCGGGCGGGAACGCCGTGGACCTCGCCTTCTTCGCGACGTAGGCAGTGTCCACGGTCAGCACCAGTGCCTTCGCACCAGCGGCCGCCGCCCGCTCCACGATGGTCGCGGTCAGGTCGCGGTCGCGGAGCACGTACAGCTGCAGCCACCACGGGGCGGTCACGTCCGCGAGCTCGTCGAACGTCGCGGTGGCCCGGGTGGAAACGGCCAGCAGGGACCCCGCCTCGCCGACGCCGGCGGCCATGGCCAGCTCACCGTCGGGATGGGCCAGCCGCTGGTAGCCGGTCGGCGCGACCTGGACCGGTGAGCTGACCGGCGTACCCAGCACGGTCGTCGAGACGTCCACGCTGCTCATGTCGCGGAGTACTCGCGGCGCCAGGGCCAGCCCGCGCCAGGCGGCCAGGTTGGCGGTCAGCGTCTCCTCCACCCCGGAGCCGGTGGCGATGTAGTCGTACACCTCCGCCGGCAGCACCGACCGGGCCGCCACCTCGAGGTCGCGTGGCTCGGCCGACGGGGCGGTGACGGCGGGGGACACCGCCATCGGCTGCTGGTCCGGGGGAGTGGTGGGAGGCACGGAGGTCATGCGGCCATTGTTCCGTCCGGAGCTCCGTCCGCAGTCCTGTGCCGAATCCGGTCCGGAGTTCCTTCCCGACCTCGATCCTGGCCCTGAAGTCCACCGTGCCTGGACCGGTGATCGACACCCGGGCTGCTAGCGTGCCTGGGATCGAAGACGGCAGCTGACCAGGGAGGCGTACGTGGGTCGATCCGTGCTGGTGACAGGGGGCAGCCGCGGCATCGGGCTGGCCGTCGCACAGGCGTTCCGTGAGGCGGGCGACGACGTGGCGCTCACCTTCAACACCGGCGAGCCCCCGGAGGGCTTCCTGGCGGTGAAGTGCGACGTGACCCAACCGGACATGGTGGAGGCGGCGTTCGCCGAGGTCGAGGAGAAGCAGGGGCCGGTCGAGGTGGTGGTGGCCAACGCCGGCATCACCCGCGACACCCTGCTCCTGCGGATGACCGAGGAGGACTGGTCCAGCGTCATCGAGACCAACCTGACCGGCGCCTTCCGCGTCGCTCGGCGGGCCGCGAAGGGCATGCTGCGGATGCGCCGCGGCCGGATCGTCCTGGTGTCCTCGGTGGTCGGCCTGTTCGGCGGCGCCGGCCAGGTCAACTACGCGGCCAGCAAGTCCGGCATGGTCGGCATGGCCCGGTCCATCGCCCGCGAGCTGGGTTCGCGGGGAATCACCGCCAATGTCGTGGCCCCCGGTTTTGTGGAAACCGCCCTGACGGCCGAGCTTTCCGACGAGCTACAAAAGCAGTACCTCAAGCAGATCCCGCTCGGCCGGTACACCAGCACCGACGAAGTGGCGCGGGTGATCCGCTGGGTGGCAAGCGATGAGGCGGCATACATCACCGGGGCCGTCATCCCGGTGGACGGCGGACTAGGGATGGGGCACTAGGACATGGGCGGGATTCTCGAGGGCAAGCGCATCCTGGTCGCGGGCGTGACCATGGACACCTCGCTCGGCTACGCGGTCGCGAAGGTCGCGCAGGAGCAGGGCGCGCAGGTGGTCATCACCAACTTCGGCCGGGCGCTGTCGATCACGAAGCGGATCGCCAAGCGGCTGCCGGTCGAGCCGGCGGTGCTCGACCTCGACGTCACCAACGAAGACCACCTGGCCGGGCTGGCCGATGCACTACGTGCCCACGTCGACGGGCTGGACGGCGTGGTGCACTCCATCGCGTTCGCCCCGCAGGAGGCGCTCGGTGGGAACTTCCTGAACACCGCCTGGCCGGACGTCGCCACCGCGCTGCAGGTCTCGGCGTACTCGCTGAAGTCGCTCACCACGGCCGCGCTGCCGTTGATGAGTGAGGGGTCGTCGGTGGTCGGTCTCACCTTCGACGCCACCGTGGCCTGGCCGGCGTACGACTGGATGGGGGTGGCGAAGGCCGGGCTGGAGTCCTGCGCCCGCTACCTCGCCCGCGACCTCGGGCCGAAGGGCATCCGGGTCAACCTCGTGTCGGCCGGCCCGACGAAGACGATCGCTGCCAAGGGAATCCCCGGGTTCGAGCAGGTGGAGAACATCTGGGACCCCCGCGCCCCGCTGGGCTGGGATGCCGAGGACGCCGACCCGACCGGACGCGCCTGCGTGGCGCTGCTGTCGGACTTCTTCCCGAAGACGACCGGCGAGATCGTCCACGTCGACGGCGGCTACCACGCGCTGGGGGCCTGACCGCCCCGCTGTAGGTCCACAACTGCTCGGGTGGGCGCCACGCACGAAGCGTGGCGCCCACCGGCGTCTTCTGGGGCCGGTCGTGCCTCGCTGTCAGGAGGCGGTGGCCTCGCCGGCGGTCCCGGTGGCCATCGTCTCGGTGGTCGTCGTTCCGGCGGCCGCGTCCAGCCAGAACCTCGCGATCTGCGCGTGCCCCTCGTCGGTGGGGTGTACGCCGTCGGCGGCGAGCGCGGCCGCGTCCTGGTCGGCGGCGGCCTTGGCCAGCAGTTCGTCGAGCGGGACCAGCGTCGCGGCGTACTCCCTGGCCAGACGGCGGACGACCTCGACCTTGGGGTCCAGGTCCTCCCGCCAGCTGTGCTGGCCCGCGGTCACCGGCAGCACGAACGGCTCGACCAGCACCAACCGGGCCGGCAGCGCGTCGGTGGTCCGGGCCAGGATGTGGTCGTAGTCGCGGGCGAAGTCGTCCGCCGACGTGGCGTCGCCGCTGTCGTAGCGGCGCCAGGTGTCGTTGATCCCGATCAGGATCGACACCACGTCCGGGGTGAGATCCAGGCAGTCCTCCTGCCACCGGGCGCGCAGGTCGCGGACCCGGTTGCCGCTGATGCCGCGATTGACGAACCGCACGCCGTCGCCGGACCGGGTCCGGTAGGAGTCCGCGACCAGCCGGGGGTAGCCGTGGCCGAGGCTGTTCGGGTCGGAACGATCCCGGCCGGCGTCGGTGACGCTGTCGCCGATGAACAGAACCGTCGAGTTCTGGGTCAGTACGCTCACGTGTTCGAACCTAGGCCGACTCGCCCCGGCCGACGGGCTCGGGGTCCGGTCCTGGACGGCCGGGCCCTGACCGGCCCCCTGCCCGGACCTGACCGGCACTCGGTCAGGGCAACAGCAGGTTGACGTCGCCGAACTCGTGCCACAGGTAGCCGTCCTCCACCGCGGCGGCGTAGCAGCGGCGTACGAGATCGGGACCGGCGATCGCCTCCAGCATCAGCAGGTGGGACGCCTGGGGCTCGTGGAAGCCGGTGAGCAGTCCGGACACCACGGCGACCCCGCGCTCGGCGGTGACCACGAGCTCGGTCCAGCCGGACGCGGCCCGCACCCGGGGCCCGTGCGCCGCGGACTCCAGCGCGCGCACCACCGTGGTGCCGACGGCCACCACCCGGGCGCCGCGGCCGTTGGCGTCGTTCACCACCGCCGCGGTCGCCGTCGGCACCTCGAACCATTCGGCGTACGGCGGTTCGTGGAACTCCGCCGACGCCACCCCGGTGTGCAGGGTGATCGGCACCACGAGGATCCCGCGCGCCACCAGCTCGGTCACCACCTCCGGTGTGAACGGCCTGCCGGCGCTGGGCATCTCCGCACTTCCGGGCGTGGTGGCGAACGCCGTCTGGTAGGCGTGCAGCGGCCAGTCGCGGCCGACGTAGCCGTACCGGATCGGCCGGCCGTGCCGGGCGAGGTATGCCGGAACGTCGGGGACGGTGGACGGAAGGGCGGGTACGGCGTGCCACAGCCGCCCGGACCGGTGGCGTTCCCGCAGCACCAGCGCGGCGCCGCCCGGGAGTTCGACCCGCTGCCCGGCGTGGCCGCCGGGGTCGGGGCCGTCACCGCGGCGGAGCTCGACCAGCCACGAACCGTCGGCGGCGAGGGTGGAGAAGTGCACGCTGCGCCGTTCGTTCTCGCCGTTCTCCCCGGTGCCGCCGGTGTCGTCGGTTCCGGAGGAGAGGTCCACGGCGGCCGGCCGGGTCCCGGACCGGTTGACCACCACGACGTCACCGGGTTCGAGCAGCTGCGGCAGGTCGACGAACCGGTGGTGGGCGACCCCGTTCGCCGGGCCGTCGCCGGAGCCGTCGCCCCGGCCAAGCAGCAGCCGTACGCCGTCCCGGCTCAGGCCGCGCGCCTCCGGCGGCTCGTGCGCCTCAAGCTCGGGCGGGAGAACGAAGTCGACCCTGGGCGCCGGGAGAACGGAGGGCACCGCGGGCGAGGTCCGGATCGCCTGGGCCCCGGTCTTCGTGGCGGCGCTCATGCGGCCACCCCGGTGAGCAGGTCGGCGGCGCGGTAACGGCCGCTGTCGGGCCGCTCGGTCACCAGCCGGACGAACGCCGGCACCACGGTGTCCGGCAGCGGCCGGTCGGAGATGTCCTCGCCGGGGAAGGCGTCCTGGTGCATCTGGGTACGCAGGTCGCCGGGGTCCACCGACCACACCCGTAGGTCCTCACCGGCCTCGGCGAGCTCGACCGCGAGCACCCGCGACCAGTGCTCAAGCGCCGCCTTGGCCGAGCCGTAGCCACCCCAGCCGGGATAGGCCTCCACGGCCGCGTCGCTGGTGACGTTGAGCACGGCACCGGATCGTTGGCGCAGCAGCGGCAGCGCCAGTTGGGTGAGGGCCAGTGGGGCGACGACGCCGATCTCGAGCACTTCCCGGTACGCCGGAGCGCCGAGGGCGGCCAGTGGCGGCAGCGGGCTGGGGCCGAGCAGTCCGGCGTTGTTGACCAGCAGATCGAGGCCACCGAGGTCGCGGGCGGCGGCCACCAGCTCGGCGCGGTGGCCGGCGTCGCCGACCGAACCGGTCCGTGCCTCCACCCGTGCGCCCGGGCCGGCCCGGCTGGTCAGCTCGGCCTCCGCGTCGCGCAGCGGGGCGTCGTGGCGGGCATCGACGACGAGGGACCAGCCGCGGTCGGCCAGGCCGCCGGCGAGGGCGAGCCCGAGGCCGCGGGAGGCTCCGGTGACGAGGGCGACAGGCATGGCGTACCTCCGAATGGGTGTTCTGGCGGCTCCACCGAGACCGGGAACCCGATGGCCTCGAGGTCTGGTGGTCTCGACGCTAGGAGCGCCGGCGGCCTCGGCTCATCGGTCGCCGGATCGGACCGTCCTCGGCCGATGGGCCTAGGACCAGCGACGGAGCCGCACGGCCGGTCCCGCGGGAGCCGCCGGCGGGTAGCGTTCGGAACGTGTCCACCTCCGAACACGCCGGGAGCCCCGCCGAGGGCCCCGCCGCGAGCCCCGCCACGAGCCCCGCCGGGAGCTCCGCCGGGACCCGCGACGGCGGTCGCCGCGACGATCTCGAGGCGCTGTCGCGCGCGCTGCTCGCGATCACTGAGCAGACCGCGGCCCGCGAGGTGCTGCAGATGATCGTGGAGTCGGCGCGGACGCTGGTCCGGGCCGAGTACGCCGCGCTGGGCCTGCCCGACGACCGCGGCCGGTTCGCGGAGTTCTACGCCGGCGGAATCAGCCCCGAGCAGTGGCAGGCGATCGGCCCGCTGCCCCGCGCGCACGGCCTGCTGAGCGTGATGATGGCGCAGGCCCGGCCCTACCGCGCCGAGGACGTCCAGGCCGACCCGCGCTTTTCCGGGTGGCCGGCCGCGCACCCGCCGATGCACGGTTTTCTCGGTGTCCCCATCGTCGACCGGGGCGAGGTCATGGGTGCCATCTACGTCGCCAACGGGCCGGACGCACCGGTGTTCGGCGAGGAGGACGAACGCCTGCTCGGCATCCTCGCCGCGCACGCCGCGATCGCACTCACCCGGGCCCGGATGTTCGAACGCGACCGTGAGCTCACCCTGGTGGCCGAACGCGCCCGGATCGCCCGCGACCTGCACGACGCGGTCGCGCAGAAGCTGTTCAGTCTGCGCCTCACCGTGGGAGCCGCCGAAGCCCTTACGGTGAAGGGGGATGGCGACCGCGCGCGCGAGGAGTTCGCCCGGGTGAAGGAGCTCGCCGGCTCTGCGCTGGACGAGCTGCGGGCCGTGGTGACCGAGCTGCGCCCGCCGGCGGTACGCGAGGACGGCCTGGTGCCCGCGTTGCGCAAGCACGTCGCGGTGATCTCTCGCGCCCATCCGGTCCGGGTCGACTTCAGCTCCGACTGCGACGGCCGCTGCGAGCTTCCCGGCGAGGTCGAGGACGTGGTGTTCCGGGTGGCTCAGGAGGCGCTGCACAACGCCTTGCGGCACGCCGAGCCGTCGGCGGTGACCATCGGCCTGAGTACGTCCGACCACGAGGTGGTGCTCGTCGTGGCCGACGACGGCAGGGGGTTCGACGGCGACCCGGCTCGCGACGGCGGCCACCACCTGGGCCTGGCCTCGATGCGCGAACGCGCCCGGCAGGCGGGCGGGCGGCTCCGGATCGACTCCCGTCCCGGCGCGGGAACCACACTCCGGCTGGAGGTGCCGCATGAGTGACAGTGCACCCGGTAGTGCCGGTAGAGCACCCGGTAATGCGCCGGGCAGCGTTCCGGACGCGGCGGGGACAGCCGCCCCGGCCGGGCCGATCCGGGTGGTGGTCGTCGACGACCACCAGGTCGTACGCCACGGCCTGCGGACGTTCCTCGACATCCAGGACGACATCGAGGTGGTCGGCGAGGCCGGTGACGGCGCCGCGGCGGTGGAGCTGGCCGAGTCCCTGCGGCCGGACCTGATGCTGCTCGACCTGCAGCTGCCCGGGGTGGACGGCGTGTCCGCGCTGCGCATGCTGCGTGACCGGGGGAGCACGGTGCGGGTTCTCGTCCTCACCTCGTTCACCGAACCCGCCACCGTGGTGCCCGCGCTGCGGGCCGGTGCGGCGGGCTATCTGTTCAAGGACGTCGACCCCGAGGCGCTTGCGCAGGCGATCCGGGCCGTGCACGCGGGCCAGGTGCTCCTCGAACCCGAGGTGGCCGACGCCCTGCTCCGCGGGGAGAATCCGGCCGAACGCGCCGGCGGCGCCCTCACCGAACGCGAACGTGAGGTACTGGTCGAGATCGCCCACGGCCGTTCCAACCGGGAGATCGCCCGGGCGCTGGTGTTGTCGGAGAAGACCGTGAAGACCCATGTGTCCTCGATCCTGGCCAAGCTGGGCCTGGCCGACCGGACCCAGGCGGCGCTGTACGCGGTCCGCAGCGGCCTGGCCTGATCCGCGGGCAGGACGGGCGGTCCGCGGCGGGGTTTCGGTTCCCGCACGTGCCGAGAGGGCGGTCCGTGACGGGATTTCGGCCACCCATAGGCTTGGCGCGTCCACGTACGCCCGTACGCCGGTACGCCCCCGATCCATCCAGCGTCTCGAGCCCTGCTCGCAGAGCAGCGTGATTTTTCCGATGCCGCGTCCAGCTCGCTTCGAGCCCTTCTTCGAGCAAGAGTCGCAGCGCTTCATGCAGGGCGTAAGTCATGTTGATCGGCGCCGTGTGGTGGTACACGCGGTCGCCGCCCCAGTAGTTGGCGATGAGCGACACATCGAGATACCAACTCCGCACCTTTTGCTCCGGGCGAGAATTTTCTCGACGGCCCGGTCGCTGAACGATACCGGTGCGAGGCCGGGCGGGCAGCTGAGGCACTTTTGCGTGCCACTGTAGACCGCGTCGATCTGCCATTTGTCGATTTCGACCGGGATGCCGCCCAGCGCCGTCACCGTGTCGAGAATCAACATGGCTCCCGCGTCGCGTACGGCCGCGGCGATTTCTTCGATTGGCTGCCAGGCGCCGGTCGACGTCTCGGCCAGCACGATCGCCACGACGCGCGGCTTCACCCGCGCCAGCGCGTCTTTCACTTCGCCGACCGTAAAGACGTCGCCCCAGGGCCGCTCGATCTTGGTCACTTCGCCGCCGGCCCGCTCCGCCATATCGGCCAGCCGGTTGCCGAACACGCCGTTCACACACACCAGCACCGGGTCGCCGGGCTCGACGAGATTCGCGACGGCCGCTTCCTGCCCGGCGGAGCCCGTGCCGCTGATCGCCATCGTCAGGCGGTTCTCGGTGCGAAACGCCGCGCGGAGCATCGCCTGCAGCTCGTCCATCAATCGCAGGTAATATGGATCGAGATGCCCGACCGTGGGCTTGGCCAGCGCCGCAAGCACGCGCGGATCGACGTCGCTCGGGCCGGGGCCCAGCAAGACGCTAGCGGCGGGTTTACCGGAAGGGGAATCGTCATGGACCGGTTTCCTTTGCCAGGGCACTGATTTTTTTGAACTCCGCGGTGCCCGCGACTCGGCACCACTCGAACATCGCCGCTTCGGTCGTCGTGAGAACGACACCGGCCGCCTCCATGCGGCGCAGGGCCGTTTGATGATCGATGACATGGCGAGTGCCGACGGCGTCGACCGGCACATAGACGAGCCAGCCGTCCGCCGATGAGGTCGAGCGCGGTTTGCGCGATGCAGACGTGCGTTTCGATGCCGCAGACCAGCACGCGGTAACGGCCGTCGGCCTTCCACTGGGCGAGGCTCTGGCCGCAAGCGGCCCCGCTAAATGCCAGCTTGGAAGCTGGTTCGTCGAGCCGCTGGCGAAGCTCCGGCGGCGTGGGGCCGAGCTTTTCGGGATACTGTTCGGTCGCCGCCCGGGGCAGGCCGATCAACTCGGCAGCGTCGAGCAGCCGGCGGATGTTCCAGACGATTCGCTCCGACCCCGGCACCACGGCGAGCAGCTTCTCCTGCGCGTCGACGACTAACAGCCCCGTGTCGTTGGCGTTCATCAATTCTGGCGAGCGGGCCGCGAGAGCATCGTCATTCATAGGAGCAACTTAGCCCCTGGAACGAGGTCGAACAATGGGTGACAATGGCACTCATGCAAAACCGAAGAATTCGCGCTACCACGATCCTCACCGTCCGCCGCGACGGCCGCGTCGCCATCGGCGGCGACGGCCAGGTCAGCCTCGGCAACACCGTGATGAAGGCCGACGCCGTGAAGATCCGCCCGCTGGCCGACGGCCGCGTGCTGGCCGGGTTCGCCGGCGGGGCGGCCGATGCCTTCGCGCTGCTGGAACGTTTCGAAGCGAAGCTGAAGGACTATCCCGCCAACATGCCCCGGGCCGCCACCGAGCTGGCCAAAGAGTGGCGGACCGACCGCGTGCTCCGCCGGCTCGAAGCGATGATCGCCGTGGTCGACGCCCAGCACACGCTGCTGGTCTCCGGCACGGGCGACGTGATCCAACCTTCGGACGGCATCCTGGGCATCGGCTCCGGCGGCAACTATGCCCAGGCCGCCGCGAAGGCGCTCATCGCGCACTCGAATCTTTCGGCTAAGGAGATCGTCCGCGCCGCGCTGGAGATCGCCGCCGACATCTGCGTCTACACCAACCGCAACATCGTCATTGAAGAACTAACGGAGAACAAGGTGAGTAAGTGAGTAGGTGAGTAGGGGAATAGGTGTCGCTTCGTATTGGCACCTACTCACTTACTCAGCCTACTCACCTACTCACTCGCGCCCCCATGCACGACCTCACGCCGCGCCAGATTGTCACCGAGCTCGATCGCCACATCGTCGGCCAGAACGACGCCAAGCGGGCGGTGGCCATCGCCATTCGCAATCGCTGGCGGCGGCAACAGCTCGACGATGAGCTCCGCAAGGAAGTCGCGCCGAAGAACATTCTCATGATCGGCCCCACCGGCGTCGGCAAGACCGAGATCGCCCGCCGCCTGGCCACGCTCACCGGTGCCCCGTTCATCAAGGTCGAGGCCACCAAGTACACCGAGGTCGGCTACTACGGCCGCGACGTCGAAAGCATGGTCCGCGAGCTGGTCGAGAACGCGATCGGCCTGGTGCGGACGAAGGAGCTCGAACGCGTCGAGCCGGCGGCGAAGAAGCGGGTCGAGGAGCGGCTGTTGGATTTGCTCGGCCCCGCCGCCGCAGCATTTCGACGTCGGCGTCGATTCGCCCGATTCGCCCGACCGCTACGAGCGGACCCGCGAAAAGATGCGGGCGATGCTCGCCGGCGGCGAGATGGAGCAGCGGAAGGTCGAGATCTCGATCGAGCAGAAGGCCCACGCGATGATGATCCCCGGCATGGGCCCGGCAACGAGGGGATGGACATCGACTTCCAGGGGATGATCGAAAAGATCCTGCCCAAGAACGTCAGCCGCCGCGAGATGACCGTCGCCGAGGCCCGCCGCGTGCTCTTCGAGCAGGAATGCGAGGCGATGATCAACCAGGAGAAGGTCAACGGTCAGGCGATCGAGCTGGCCGAGAACCTCGGCATCATCTTCGTCGACGAGATGGACAAGGTCGTCGCCAGCGAAGGGGGCAAAGGGGCCGACGTCTCGCGGCAGGGCGTGCAGCGCGATCTGCTTGCCGATCGTCGAAGGCACGGTCGTGAACACCCGCTACGGCTACGTGCGGACCGACCACGTGCTGTTCATCGCCGCCGGGGCATTCCACAAGGTCAAGCCGAGCGACCTGATGCCCGAACTGCAAGGCCGCTTCCCGATCCGCGTCGAGCTCACGGACCTCACGAAGGACGATTTCGTCCGCATCCTCACCGAGCCGAAGAGTTCGCTCACCAAGCAGTACGTCGCATTGCTAAAGACCGAAAGCGTCGACGTCGAATTCCTGCCCGACGCGATCGAGTCGCTGGCCAGCTACGCCTACGAAGTGAACCAGACGACGCAAAACATCGGCGCCCGCCGGCTCTACACGATCCTGGAACGCCTGCTCGAAGAACTCTCCTTCGAAGCCCCCGACATGGGCACGAGCCACGTCGAAATCAACGCGGCCTACGTGAAGCAGCGGCTGGATGAGATTTCGAAGGATGAGGATTTGAGCAAGTTTATTTTGTAGTGCTGAGAGTGCGATTGGGTGACACGCCCTAAGCCCCTGCGCAGGGCGTGGTCGTTTTGTGTCGCCTACACACCACGCCCTTCGCTGAAAGTTTGTGGCGTGCCACCCTGCGGTCGAGGGGTGGCCGATTTTGGCCGTTTCTTTTCTCGCGCCGGCGCGAAGAAAATCCGACACGGAAGTGCAAGTCCGCGATTGCGTGCGAGGCCGCTTTCCTCCGTGGCGTTGAGGCAATTTCCTCCGACAAATGCGTGAGGCCCAAATTCCTCCGTGATCGCGAGCGAAGCCGTTAGGAAAACAGCTATTAGCCGTTAGCTAACAGCTTTTCGCCAGCGCGGAGACCGCCGACTCCGTCGAGCAGTCGGCTGCGCTCGCCGTGCGCGATGCGTCGACGGACATCGTAAGGAATCGTTGTCGCGCAAACAGCGCAGTGTGGAACTGATCCTTGAGGGGTCGCAAACAACTAGTCATCTTTGAAAAAAACTTGACTCCTTGCGAGATACCGGCCGTCTTCGCCATGCCGTTGTATCGTCGTGGTCGACCTGACTTTCAAACCGTATGAAACTAAATCACCCTTACTTTTGTCGCCTTGCCCATGCGTTTCCCTTGTGTTTTCACGTTCGAGCCGGCAGCAGGAGGCGACAAAATGGACGAATATTGTCGCGAAAAGATGGGACCCACGGCTGACCACTAAATGCAGCGCGACCTGCCCAACGACTTGCGATCCGCCATGCAATCGACTCGAAAACAAAACTCAAAAAGCCCCAAGCGCCAGGCGCATATGTTGCACGTGATCGCGCGACCACACGACACAATGCTTTCGCCATGTCTGCTGGCGGAATTGATGCGCTCGCCGAACGAGCGCACCAAAAGTGCATCGCCGGGCCCGTGGCTCGACGATGCACTTGTGTGTAATACGATACAAACCGCTCGACGGACGAGTCGGCTTAGTAACGGCGTCCGCCGCCACCACCACCGCCGCCACCGTAGCCGCCGCGTCCACCACCGCCACCGCCGCCGCCACCGCGACGCTCTTCCTTCGGGCGGGCTTCGTTCACGGTCAGCGTCCGGCCGTCGTGCTCCTTGCCGTTGACGCCGCTGATCGCGGCCATCGCTTCGGCGTCATTCGACATTTCGACGAAGCCGAAGCCCTTGCTGCGGCCGGTGTCGCGGTCGTTGATCACCTCGGCGCTCTTCACCGTACCGTACTCGGAGAACAGCGTGTCGAGATCGTTGCTCGACGTATTAAAACTCAAATTGCCACAATACAGTTTCTTTCCCATGTTTCAGCTCCTGACATCTGTAAAAAAGGTTCAGCCGCGAGTTTCACTTTCCGGGCCGAATCGAAAGGGGCATTTGCATAGAGACTATGCATGGAGGCCCACCAGGAGGGACGGCTGAAAGGGCGTCCGGAGCCGAACTAAGAAAAGAACCGGCAGCAGATACACGTTCGTCGAACCAACCGGGGGCATTATCAACGTGTCGCGACGAGAAGTCCAGCAGAAATATGGCGGCTGGCGCAATTATCGAGAAATGCCTTCGCCTTCGACTGGCAAGTTGCGTAGATTAGCCGTTTTCTTCGGTTGGCGGATTTCGTCTCGCCGTTCGGGCTCGGGACCGGCGAGTTTGCGCAGGTCGCGTTTTTTCCGTTTTTCGTCGGCCCGCTGCTTCTTTTCGACTTCGCGCCGCCGCTTCTCGAACGTATTTTGATTTTTGGCCATCTCGCTCTTTCATTTCGTATGACTATCACCGATTCCAATGCGGACGGCGACGCAGGCGACGCCAGCGCAAAAAAATGCACTGCCACGCGACACGCATGGCAGTGCACGAATGCCTATTGGCTCTGGTCGATTGTAGCCGACGTAACCGTCAGTTAGATTAATAGCGGCCGCGACCGCCGCCGCCACCACCGCCGCCGCCACCGTAGCCGCCGCGGCCACCACCGCCGCCGCCGCCGCCATAGCCGCCGCGTCCGCCACCGCCGCCACCGCCGCCGTGCGATCTTCGCGCGGACGGGCCTCGTTGACGGTCAACGTGCGACCGTCGTGCTCGGTGCCGTTGATGCCGGCGATCGCGGCTTGGGCTTCCGCGTCGGTGCCCATTTCGACAAAGCCAAAGCCCTTGCTGCGGCCGGTGTCGCGGTCGTTGATCACCTCGGCACTTTGAACCGTTCCAAATTGCGCAAACAGTTGGTCCAGGTCCGAGCTGGTGACGTTAAAGCTCAGATTGCCACAATACAGTTTCTTCCCCACCGTAAATCTCCTGTGCATGGAAGAAAGAGCAGCCCGCCTCTTTACTTTCGGGGCTGAAGCGAAAGCGGCCGGAATGGCGGCCCACCAGGAGGGACGGCTGACTGCGCATCAAGAACCCGATGGAACCATCGGCGACGCTGACAAGATCATCGAACCAACCGCCTGATTATTCTGCCCGATGCTTGCACAAAAGTCCAGCCCAATTCCGCCCGAATGGGGCATTTGATCGTCGGAAAAAAAGCGGCCCGCGACGTCGCGGGCCGCCAAAATAGGCAGTCTGAATCAATCGTAGACGCTAGCCGCTATCGTTGGCGTCGCGGAGATGCAACGAGTCCCAACAGCCCGGCAACGATGAAGAAACATCGCCGCCGGCTCGGGGACCGAGGCGTGCTCACGGAGCGTAAACGTGGCCATGCCGTTGACAAACATCTCTCGCGGCACGTTGATGCCAAGCCAGAATCGCGCTAGATCGTCCGGCTTCACGCCCGGATTCGCCGGCGGATTCCAGTCCCACCACAACGAGATCCGGAGCCGTTGGATCATCCTGTTTGGGCGGATCCATGAATTTTCCGTTGCTCGAAATCGGCGGCGGCTGGTCTTTGAAGAACAAGAAGTCGGACTCATCCTATCGCACCAAGGCGGCACCGGTTTCCCCGACCAAGCTCCATGTGGAAATCGGTCCAGTGCTTTCGCGTTCTGTTGAGCACATCCTTGTCGATCGAAATCATCACGTCTTCGTTCGGTGTGCCCGGGGTGGCAAAGACCTTGATCAGCACGTCCCACCAGGCCACTTCGGACCCAGTTCCAGGTTGCGTCGGGTCCGGAACCGTCTCCGGCAAGACCATCGTGGGCAAGACGTGGGCGTTCGGATTATTCGCCGGGATAAACAACGGCACGGCGCTTACCGGTGCCACCTCGGGTGGCAACTCCAGCTGCACCGTTTCGGGAGTCTCATTGAAAACTTGGATGTTTTCCACAGTGACGACGTCGGCAGTCGGTGCGCTGGAATTCGGAAGTATCCCCGGCCAACGCGACTTGCGCCAGAGTATCAGGTTTCCGGCAAATAAGAAAGTTGATAGGGTCGCGGCCCATATGCTAATTCGTTTCGATATCATCAGTCGAGCTCCGGTCTCAGATTCAAATTGGAGTCGTCCAGACAGCCCGCGTGGGCGCCGGTCGCAACGTGCGACGACGACATACTAGAGAGGCACGCTCAGGTGAGGAGCCGCGAAAATGGCGTAGCGAGCGATAGCGATAGCGTTAGGGGGGGTACGGAACACAAGTCCCAACTGATTGCAACGGCCCACGACATGCAGTACAAAATCACACTCGGCAAATCCTCAATCCCAAACAATCGCCGAAGTTGCGATCATTAGCATCCTGTGCAAAAAAAGAAGTGGCAGAAAATGCTAATCCATCGCTGAGGGCATTGGAGCCAGTTCGCTACACGGAGTCAACAGTGTTTTCCGCGGCATTTTTGAATAAAAGTGCCACTGGAGATTTTGTTCCTTGAAGTAGGGTATTGACATCATGCTCACTGCTGAAGAAGTCATCGACCGCCTCGGATTGGAACCACATGTGGCGGAAGGTGGGTACTTTCGGGAAACCTACCGGTCGCCGCTGCGGCACATGGCCCAATCCCTGCCGAGCGAATACGACGGCGAGCGAAACGCCTCGACGGCGATCTACTATTTTGACGCCCGACACTTTCTCCGCGCTCCACCACGTGAGGAGTGACGAAGTGTTGCACTTTTACGCCGGCGACCCATCGAGATGCTACAACTCGCCCGGACGGCAGCGCGGCGATCGTCGCCATCGGCAGCGACCTCGCCGCGGGGCAATCGCCTCAGGTGGTGGTGCCGGCCGGCGTGTGGCAGGGATGCCGGCTCGTACCGGGCGGCCGCTGGGCCCTGTTGGGATGCACCGTAACGCCGGGGTTCGCCTTTGCCGACTTCGAGGCGGCTTCGCGGATGGAGTTGGTGCGTGATATCCGGAATTCGCCGAGTGGATTGGAATTCTGCCGACAGCTAAGCCGCAAGTGACGCGGCATCCGTGGCGTGCGTCCTATTCAACATTGTTGCCGGTCGGCGTTGCGTGCGGTTTGGCGTACCATTCGCGGAGCACGTCTTCGGCCTGCTTCCCGTAGATGCAGAAGCTGCGGTCGGTCGCCGCGTCCGACTTGTCGTACAGCCGCGCCGGCCAGTCCCACCAGCACCACCCCATGAACCAGGGTTCGTCGGAGAATGTTTCAAACATCGCCTGATAATAGTTGGCCTGTTCTAGCTGGTCGGTCGGCCAGTCTTCCCGTTCATCGACATGCACCCACGGCGTTCGAGCACAACCGCGGACTGGCGTCACGCCTGCTTCGATGAACAGAATCGGCTTGCCCCACTTGACGCTCACCTTGGCAAGGTGATCGCGGATCGGCAGCATGGCGGCGCGGATTTCTTCCACCGGAGTCGTCGAATCCGAGGGCGTTTCCACCAGCTGACCGTCGGCGCCCGGAATCGGGTAATACGCGCTCAGGCTGATGAAATCGAGATCGTCGAGCCACTTCACCTGCTCTTCGTTGCCGTGGTTCACGTCGTAGGTGATCTGCCCGTGCGGTAAACGCCACGGACCTTGGCAATCAAGTTCTGCCATTTGTCCTCGAACTCTTCTGGTGGAATTCATCTCGCAGCCAAGGCAGAGGACCGGCACCTGCTTTTCTTGGGCGATCTTCGCGTAGTGGACGATATACTTCGTGTAGTCCTCCCACCACTGGTCCCATTTGGGCGAGATCCTTCACTTCGCCCTCGCGCATCCCGGGCGACTCGCCGTAGGGGTCGAACTCGCCAGTGATGCCCTCAGCCTTTTCTTCTTCGGTCACCGGCCGGTAGAAACGACGACACGCCCGCCACACGTCGTCGGCCGAATTGACCACGGGCTTGAACATCACTTGGAGCCCTTTTGCTCGGGCCACGTCGACCGTGTGACGGAGCTCGTCATCGGTGATCATGTTGGGGTTGGCGTCGGAAAAGTTGATTTCCGGTGTGTCGTAGGTGTTCATGTTCGGGGC
>CAWBTM010000007.1:0-388105 GCA_963791775.1 uncultured Actinomycetota bacterium
GTCAACAGGAGTCGTCAAGCCAGGATAGGGCCATACATTTGCCAACGCGATAATCGGTGTCGCTTGCCAGCGTGATGGGACCACCCGGGGGCTGGGTTGAGCTTGGCGGTCATCGACCGGCCGGGTCAACGGCGACACGCTGAGCTGGCTGGCGTTGCCGGTAGGAGGGGCCTTCGATGAGCAGGGTATGTGCTTTGCCGGTCAGCCGGTCGACGGCGAGCTGTGCGAGCATCGGGTCGGTGGTCACCATCAGCCAGTCAGCCCGGTTCACGATTACCGGTCCAGATGGTGGATCCCGGACGCGGCGCCGGAACCCTTCGATGCGAACCTTGAAAGCCGACCAGGGTCGACGTGGATCATGTATGTCCTTCGGGTGCGTGTCCGCCCGGGGGCCGAGGTTTGCCCGGTCCGGAACGCCCGGCGATCAACGTCGGGCGATGATCACGATCACCACAATCACTAGAAGCCAAACATGGCCTAAGTAAGCCATCAGCGAACGGCCCGACGCGATCGAGTGTGCCCAAGCCTGGATCTGGATCACGCTTCCGCTACAGGCTGCGGCTCGAAATTTCCGACCTATGACGGAGCCACCGGTACCGTCTGCGCTTGAAGCAGGCGACTACCCCCAGCACCTCCTCGCCTAGCGTCGCGATAATGCCGCAGCCGATCTGGCCAGCCTGGTGCTGACGGGTCGGCTCCAGCCTCACGAGTCGTGGTGCGACTGATCCGGCGAGCGGCCGACGATACTCTCAATCGAATTTCTCGGTAATAGAGAGCTATAGCAAGGCTAAATCTCACCTCCACCATGTCGGGCCTTCACGTTCAAGACTGGAAGCCATTGACTCGACCTGCAGTGCAGCCTCCGGGTTCGTATTCCTAGCGCTGCTCAAGGCCTCACTTACTCGACCCGCGCGCGTCTTCACATCGGCAACAATTGATAAGCGTTGCAGTGCGTCGGCAACCACCCGAACGTCTTCGAAGCCGGCCTCCTCCGCCCACGCGGATGCGTCACCAGAAATTCGAACTCCGGTCTGTGACGCATGCGCTGAGGCTAAGAGAGCCGGATCCATATTCACCACATCGCTATACTCAGGCGCACTCAGAAATGCCGCATGAATCGCCGCGGCCTCTGATGCGTCGTCCGCCCACTTGACGAAGGTGCCTCGAGCACGAAGCTCATCGAGAACCGCTTTCCTGCCTCTGTCAAAATGATTCAAAGACTGAATCCATCGTCTGAGGCGATGACAGAGCACCTCCTGGCCTAGGTAGTCCGATAGATCGCGTTCTGACATCGAATTCTGTTGGAGCCAATCTTCAAGTGCGCTTGGCAGTATCAAGCCACGTGCTCCTAGAAACCCTCCCTCTCTCTCTTCAGATCTACTGTATCGACCGTCAAATTTAGGAGAGCGGCGAGATAGAGCACCAGTTCGCGATTGAGCGCGGAACGCTGAATTTCAACATAATCAGGAGTACTCAATGCCACGTGCTCGGCAACCTCCTGGAGCGATATCGCAGGATCCTTAGCGTTCGCGCGGCGGTCTAGATTGTAAAGCGTATCGAATACGGTCGAGCGCGCGAATGTGAATTCCGGCAGTGCAGGAAATGGTTCACGTCCCTCGACTACGCGGCGAATCATCTTGAGCATGTCGCGCGCGTCGGACGCTTTTACATCGACGTAATCGAGTGTCAGCGCACGTTTCGCCGCTTGCAACTGCTCAGGCGGAAGTCCAGCATCTCGACAACCCTCAAGAATGAGTGGTAGGATCCGGTCTGGATAATAGAGCGACTTTGCTACATCGATCACAGATCATCGTGGCGAACATGACCGCCACAACCGCGCCGGAGGAGACCATCGGGATGCTGGTGAAACGGTGGCGCGAACGTCGGCGCCGTTCCCAGCTGGAGCTCTCGCTGGCCGCGGAGATGTCGGCCCGGCACCTGAGCTACATCGAGACCGGGAGGTCCAATCCCAGCCCGGCGATGATCGAGCGGATCTGCGGCGAGCTGGACGTGCCGCTGCGCGAACGCAACCGCTTCCACCTCGCCGCGGGCTTCGCGCCGGCATACCGCGAGCGGCCGCTCACCGACCTGGGCGCCGCCCAGGACGCGGTACGCGCGGTGCTCGCGGGCATGGAGCCCAACCCGGCCGTCGCCGTGAACGTGCACTGGGACCTGCTGGCGGCCAACGAGGCGATGGGGGCGTTCCTTCGCGACCTGCCCGGCGAGCTGGGCCGCGCCCCGGTCAACATGCTGCGGGCGACCCTGCACCCGGACGGCCTGGCGGCACAGATCGTGAACCTCGGCCAGTGGCGGTCGCATGTCGTGCGGCGGGTGCGCCGGCAGCTCGAACGCACCGCCGCCGACGGGCTCGCAGCGCTCCTTGCCGACCTCGAGGGCTACGGCCCGCCACCACTGCCGAGCCCACCGACCGCGCCGGCCGTGCCGGCAGACGGGGCCACCGCCGACGACCTGGTGGTCCCGTTGCGGATGGCCACGGCGTACGGCGAGCTCGCGCTGCTCTACACGGCCACGGTGTTCGGGTCGCCGCGTGACGTCACCCTGGACGAGATCGCGATCGAGACGTTCTTCCCCGCCGACCAGGCCACCGCACACCTGCTCCGTTCGCTGGCGGACCTGCGGAAGGACCCGCGAGGCGGGGCACCCACCTGACCCCGACCCGACCTGAAGCATCGAGAAGCCCTCACCCGCGCGGGTGAGGGCTTCTCGATGCTTCAGGCGCCGCTGGTCAGCGGCCGGCGCGCAGGCTGCGGCGTACGCGGTTGCGGACGAGCTGGCGTACGTCGTCGGGCAGCCGGTCGACGACCTTCTTGCCGGCCGCACGGACCGCCGGCTGTCCGGCGGCACCTCGGATCAGCCGCTGGGACACGGTGGCCTGGCCGCTTCCACCGGCCGGTGCAGCGGAAGCCGCCGGCGCGGGCTTGGGCGCCCCCTTGGGCTTCGGGGCGGACTTCGGTGCGGCAGGACGCGGCTCGGGCTGCCAGCCGGCGAGGGCCAGCGGGACGTCCGGCGCCTCGCCGAGCACCTTCTCGATCACGGTGCGGACGGCGGTCAGCTCCGCGGCGTCTCCGCTCTCGCGGGCGGCGGTGAAGCGAGGCCAGAAGTCAGCCTTGAGCACGGCCTCCGGAGCCATCGCGGCCCGCCGGTCGATCAGCACGTCGGGCACCTGCTGCGGGTCGGGCTGGATGTAGGTCTCGATGATCTCGTCGTACTTGTCGGCGAGCACGGTGTTGGTCGGGTCGAGCCCGAGGACGACGAGCACACCGGTCGGCCCGGTGTCCATCAGCGCGAGGATCAGGTCGGGGCGGTAGCGCTGCAGCACCGGCACGATCTTGAAGACGTCGCCGGTCCAGCCGCCGGTGTGCCGGTCGCGGGCCGCCTCGTCGATGTTGCGCGGCAGCATGTCGTCGAACACCACCACGGTGCCCGCGTGGGCGTGCCGCTCGGTGTTGATGAAGTCGCGGAGCGCGAACTCGAACAGATGCATGCCGTCGATGAACGCGAGGTCGATGTCCGCGCCGTTCAGGTGCTCGAACGGCTGCTCACGGGCGAAGAAGTCGTCGCTGGTGGCCCGCACCATGTGCAGGTCGCAGCGAAGCTCCTTCACCACCTTGAACGCCGGGTCGACGGCGACGGTGGGTACGCGGGACAGGGCGAGGCTTCGGCCGTCGTTGATGCCCACCTCGAAATAGGCACGCGGCCGGGAGACCTCGTGCAGCGTGCGGAGGAACTCGTGGCGAAGCACAGGAACACACTCCTCTTACGGACGGACGGTCGAACTGCGGGCCGGTCGCTGTCTGAGCGAGCGACCGTAGCCTGAAACCGACAGTGACGCACACGGCCACGGCTGTGACCGCGCACTCCCGCTGTCGGTACTCTCCGGCGCCGCACCCAGGTGGGCTCACCTTAGCGACGAAAAGGCCGCCCGCAAGGCATCCCGCCACTCTCGCAGTGGCGGGACTCCGGCCTGTGCCCAGCGGTCGTGGCCGAGCACGCTGTAGGCCGGGCGCGGCGCGGGCCGCGGGAACTTGTCGGTGGTCGTCGGGCGTACCCGCTCGGGGTCGGCTCCGAGCAGCCGGAACACCTCGCGAGCGAGGTCGCACCAGGTCGCTTCCCCCTCGCTGGTGGCGTGGAACACCCCGTGAGTGTCAGGGCGGGCGCCGAGCGCGACCAGGGCGCCCGCGACGTCGGCGGTCCAGGTCGGCTGGCCGCGCTGGTCGTCCACCACGTCGAGGGTGTCCCGCTCGCCCTCCAGCCGGAGCATCGTCCGGACGAAGTTGGCGCCGTGCTCGCCGTACAGCCAGGCGGTGCGGACCACGGTCCCGGACTCGGGCAGCGTGGCGAGGACCGCCTGCTCGCCGGCGAGCTTGGTGCGGCCGTACGCCGTCCGCGGCCCGGTCGGGTCGTCCTCGGCGTAGGGTCGGGTGCCGTCGCCGGCGAACACGTAGTCGGTGGACACGTGCAGCAGCCGGCCGCCGCGCTCGGCGCAGGCCTGGGCGAGCACCCGGGGCCCCTCGGCGTTGATCGCGTAGGCGGCGTCCTCGTGCTCCTCGGCGTCGTCGACCGCGGTGTAGGCGGCGCAGTTGACGACGACGTCGGGTGCGTGGTCGGCCATCGCCTTGGCCACCGCGGCGGCGTCGGTGATGTCGAGGTCGGCCCGGGTCAGCCCGACCACCTCGCCGTCAGCGGCGCCGTCGGCACGAAGCCGGGCCACGACGTCGTGGCCGAGCATGCCGCCCGCGCCGGTGACCAGCCACCTCACGCGAGACCCGCCCGCTGCCTCAGCGGCTCCCACCAGGCTCGGTTGTCGCGGTACCACGCGACCGTCTCGGCCAGTCCGGACTCGAAGTCGTGCCGCGGCTGGTAGCCCAGCTCGGCGTTGATCTTGCGCCAGTCGACGGAGTAGCGGCGGTCGTGGCCCTTGCGGTCCTCGACGTGGTCGACGCTGTCCCAGTCCGCGCCGCAGGCGGACAGCAGCCGGTCGGTGAGCTCCTTGTTGGTCATCTCCGTGCCACCGCCGATGTTGTAGACCTCGCCGGCCCGGCCCTTCTCCAGCACCAGCGCGATGCCCCGGCAGTGGTCGTCGACGTGCAGCCAGTCGCGGATGTTCAGGCCGTCGCCGTACAGCGGCACCTTCCCGCCGTCGAGCAGGTTGGTGACGAACAGCGGGATGACCTTCTCCGGGAACTGGTACGGCCCGTAGTTGTTGGAGCAGCGGGTGACGCGCACGTCCAGGCCGTGGGTGCGGTGGTAGGCGAGCGCGATCAGGTCGCTGGACGCCTTCGACGCGGAGTACGGCGAGTTGGGCGCGAGCGGGTCGGTCTCGGGCCAGGAGCCCTCCGGGATCGAGCCGTACACCTCGTCGGTCGACACGTGCACGAACGGCCCGATCCCGCGCCGGTGCGCAGCGTCCAGCAGCGTCTGGGTGCCCACGACGTTGGTGATCACGAAGTCGGCGGCACCGGTGATGGACCGGTCGACGTGCGACTCCGCGGCGAAGTGCACCACCGCGTCGTGGTCGGCCAGCAGGCTGTCCACCAGCCCGGCGTCGGTGATGTCGCCCTCGACGAACGCGAACCCCGGCTGGTCGCGCACGGGGTCGAGGTTGGCCGGGTTGCCGGCGTACGTCAGCTTGTCCAGCACCGTGACCCGCGAGCCGGCCAGGCCGGGGTAGGCGCCGGAGAGCAGGGAGCGGACGAAGTGGGACCCGATGAAGCCGGCGCCGCCGGTGACGAGAATGCGCGAGGTCGCGCCGGGTTGAGGCACGGTTTACTCCCCTGGTGCTCGCTCGGTCATGACGGTGGTCACGACGTGATCATGTACGCGGTCATGAGCTGATCTGGATCCGGCTGTGGTCGCCGAGGACCAGCCGGTGGGCCTTGGGTACGCGAGGTGCCGGAGTGACCTCCACGTGGTGACCGACCAGCGACGCCTCGATCCGGCGTACGCCCGCGATCGAGGAGTCGTGCAACACGATCGAGAACTCGATCTCGGAGTCGATCACGCGGCAGTCGTGCTGGACGGACGTGAACGGCCCGACGTAGGAGTCGACGACCTTCGTGCCCGCACCGATGATGACAGGTCCGACGATGCGCGACCCGGAGATCTCCGCACCTTCCTCGATCACCACCCGGCCGATGATCTCCGACACCTCGTCCACGGTGCCCTCGATCCGCGGCTCGAGCGTCTCCAGCACCGAGCGGTTGACCTCGAGCATGTCGTCGACGTTCCCGGTGTCCTTCCAGTAGCCCGAGATCACCGTGGAACGGACGTCGTGGCCGTTGTCGATCAGCCACTGGATGGCATGGGTGATCTCCAGCTCGCCGCGCCAGGACGGCTCGATGCTGTCGACCGCCTCGTGGATGGCGCTGGTGAAGAGGTAGACGCCGACCAGGGCGAGGTCGCTCTTGGGGTGCTCCGGCTTCTCCTCCAGGGCCACCACGGAGCCGGAGGCGTTCAGCTCGGCGACCCCGAACGCGGTCGGGTTGGGCACCTTGGTGAGCAGGATCTGCGCCTCGGGCCGGTCGCCTCGGAACGCCTCCACCAGGGAGGTGATGCCGCCGACGATGAAGTTGTCCCCGAGGTACATCACGAAGTCCTCGTCACCGAGGAAGTCCCGGGCGATCAGCACCGCGTGCGCCAGCCCGAGCGGCGCATCCTGCGGGATGTAGGTGACCGAGAGCCCGAACTGCGCGCCGTCGCCCACCGCCTCCTTGATCTCCTCCGCGGTGTCCCCCACCACGATGCCGACCTCGGTGATGCCGGCCTCGGCGATCGCCTCCAGCCCGTAGAAGAGGACGGGCTTGTTGGCGACCGGCACCAACTGCTTGGCCGACGTGTGTGTGATCGGTCGAAGACGTGTACCTGCTCCACCCGAGAGCACCAGTGCTCGCATGGGTCGACACCATAGCCGTCCGCACTGGGCGCGCGCGTCCCATGGCCCCGGAGACATGGGTACCAACGTGAGTATCGGGACGGATGCGAGAATTTCGGGGAGCCGGGCAACCTACGGTGAACGGTCCTGCGTCCGAAGGCACGGACCGCCAGAGGCGAAGGGGAGCCGCGTGCGGCGCGAAGAGGAGGATGCGTTCGATGCGTTCGTTCGTGGGCGAATGTCCGACTTGCTGCGGTTCGGCCACATGTTGACCGGCAACGCCGACGCCGCCGCGGACCTCGTCCAGGACGCACTGGAGCGCACCCTGGCGGCCTGGCCGCGGGTACGCAACCGCGACGACCCCGAGGGCTACGTCCGCCGGACGATGGTCAACCGCAACGTCAGCGTCTGGCGCCGGCGACGCCGTGAGTACCTCACCAACGAGGTCCCCGAGAGCGGCCAGCACCTGGACCCGCCGCTTCCGGACCAGGAGCTCCAGGCCGCGCTGGACTCCCTCCCACGCCGCCAGCGGGCCGTCCTCGTGCTGAGGTTCGCCGAGGACCTGTCCGAACGCCAGACCGCCGACATGCTCGGCTGCTCGGTCGGCACGGTGAAGAGCCAGACCTCCAAGGCACTGGCGAAGCTTCGGCTCCGGATGCCCGAGGCGGTCGGCCCCCGGCATGGCATGGTCTCCCGCGACAGCACACCGGCCCCGTTCCGCCCGGCCGCGGAGAGCCCGATCGAATCCACCGTCGTCATGGAAACTCCGGCCCAGAACCCCGCCGCCGTGGACCACCCGCCAAAGCGTCCCGCCGCCGGCGAGGGAGAGAACACACGATGGACCCGTTAGAGGGCCGACTGCGCGAGGCGCTGCGCGACGACGCGTGGCGACTGCCGGCCGACACGGCGCTGCTCGACCGGGTACGCGTCAAGGCCGCCGCGCGGCGCAGGCGTCACCGCACCACCGCGGTGACCGCCGTGGCGGTGTTCCTGCTGGTCGCCGGCATGGGCGGGGTGGGATACATCTTCCGCCAGCCCGTCCTGACGACCGCGGCCGAACGCGCCGGATCCTCCGGCACGGCGCTCGAGCGGACCCGCGGTGACGCCGCGAAGCCGACCGAGGACGGCAACGCCGACGTGCCGGCGCCCAGCAGTCGCCGGAGTGCGACCCGGACGCCGAGCCCCACCGCCGACTCCGGCACCCCCTCCCCGACCACACCGAGCAAGTCCGTGACGCCCAACGTCGCGGCGGGCGCGGTGCCGGCGAAGTTCTCGCCGGTGTCGCTCACCGCCGCGAGCGACCGGAACTTCTGGGTCCTCGGGCAGTCCGCCACCGGGTCCGGCCGCGCCACGGTGGTCGTCACCCGCGACGGCGGTGACCGCTTCACCGCCCTGCCGGCGTTCGACGCACCGGTCGTCCGCGCCTCCAACAAGGTCACCTCCAGCAGCGTCCACGACGTGCGGTTCGCCGCTGACGCGAAAGACGGCTGGGCCTACGGCGGCGCGTTGTGGAGCACCCACGACGGCGGCCGGGGCTGGCGGCAGGTGCGCTCGGTGCCCGGGCTGGTCGAGCAGCTGGAGACCGCCAACGGCACGGCGTACGCGCTGGTGCGCGACGGCTCCACCTGGACGCTGTGGCGCTCGCCCAGCGGCGAGGACACCTGGAGCCGGGTCGGCGTCGACCTGCACACTCCCGCGAGCCTGGCGGTGACCGAGCACGTGGTGGCGGTCACCGACCGGTCCGGCAACGACGCCTTCGTGCTGACCTCGGCCGACGACGGCAAGACGTTCGACCAGCACTCCACGCCGTGCGAGGCCGACCTCGCGGCCGGGCGGCTGTCCGCGACCACCGACTCGATGTGGCTGACCTGCCCCACCGGGACCGCCGCGGAGGTGCACGTCTCCCGCGACGAGGGCGCCTCCTGGAACGCGGTGTCCTCGGGCACCCCCGCGATCTCGAACACCGCGGCCGCGCTCGGCGCCCGCAGCGACGGGCAGGCGGTGGTGGCCGTCCCCGGGAAGGCGCTCGTGGTGAGCGAGTCCGACCAGCCGGCGCAGGCGAAGGTGGAGGGCCTCGGCACACCGACGTACGCCGGGTTCACCAGCGACCAGGTGGGCTACATCCTCGACATGAACGGCGGGCTGTTCCGCACCACCGACGGCGGCAGCACCTGGGAGCCGGTCCAGGTCAGATGATCTTGACGATCCGCTGATCGGCTGCTTCGCTGCGTGGCGACATCGAACCCCCGTCGCCGTCACCGAGGAGTCGCTTCCATGGGCCAGCACGCGCAGCTCGACCGCAGGCACTTCCTGGCCCTGGCCGGCATCGGCGCGGCGGGAGCGGCGTTCGGGGTCGCGTCGGCTCCGGGTGCGTCGGCGGCGGGCGCCGGCCGGCAGGGCTCGGGAGCCCGTGCGGGCGTAAGAGCCGACGTGCGTACGACCGGCGTGCAGCTGACCGGTGGGGTGCCGTCCACGCACGGATACGACGCACCGGCGATCAGGTCCTGGAGCCCCGACAGCGACCCGTACGCGAAGTACCTCCGCTCGCGGGTCCCGCTGGCGAACCGGATACCGGCCTTCGCACCCACCCAGGCGCACCCAGGCCTCGACCACCGGCCTCGGCTGATGACCCTGGCCAACGACTACATGGAGCCGGGCAACTTCGCCCTCGCCCATCCGTACGGCGCCGGCATGCAGGCCTACGCACTGCGCTTCTGGCAGTACGTCGACATGTTCGGCTCCTGGCACGGGCTGCCCGTCTACGGCCAGGCGGACGCGGAGGAGCCGCGGTTCGGCACGGTCAACCTGCCCAACCCGGCCTGGACCGACGCCGCGCACCGCAACGGCGTGCTCAGCCTCGGGTGCTGGTACTGGCCGCGCCCGGAGAACTTCGCCGAGCTGGTCGACCGCCGGCCGGACGGCACGTTTCCGATCGCCGAGAAGCTGGTGGAGATGGCCGCCTACTTCGGCTTCGACGGCTACTTCGTCAACCAGGAGGCGAAGATCACGCCCGAGCAGGCCGGGCTGCTGCACGAGATGCTCGACCAGCTGAACGAGATCGCGCCCGATGGCTTCCACCTGCAGTGGTACGACGCGCTCACCATGTCCGGCACGGTGCGCTACCGCAACGAGTTCGACGAGGTCAATTCGCCATGGGTCGCCGACGATGGTGAGCGGATCTGCGACAGCATCTTCTTGAACTACTGGTGGTCGCAGGAGAAGCTGCGGCGTTCGCACGCGCACGCGGTGGAGCTCGGCCTGGATCCCTACGAGGTGGTCTACGCCGGGACCGAGGCGGGGCAGAACAACTTCTCCCAGCCGTACGACCCGCGCTGGATCTTCCCCGAGGGCGAGCAGGCCCTCACCAGCTGGGCGTTCCTCGGCACCGAGTTCCCGTGGCGGCTGGTGGACGGGGACAAGGAAACGGTGGAGTCCCAGCGACCCGTCTATACGTTCGAACGCCAGTGGTGGTCCGGACCGCAGCAGGACCCGTCGCGCACAGGCCGCTCGCTGCCGCCGACGGGCGAGGACAACGCCAACCCGCAGCGCTGGGACGGAGTGGCACACACGATCGTGGAGAAGTCGGTCGTGGGAGCCCTTCCGTTCGTGACCCACTTCAACACCGGGACCGGCGCGCGGTTCTTCGTCGACGGCGAGCTGGTCAGCGGCACCGGGTGGTACGACATCGCGATCCAGGACGTGCTGCCGACCTGGCAGTGGTGGTGGCGCGGACCCGACGGCAGCAACCAGGTCAGTTCGCTCACCGCCGACTACGACTACGACCACGCCCTGGACGGCGGGACGTCCCTCGCGGTGACCGGGGCCCTGCGCGCGGGGTCGCCGGCGGAGCTGCGGCTGTACAAGGCGCGGCTGCAGGTCACCCACGACACCGCGCTGTCGCTCACGTTTTCCTCCGGCAGTTCCACCGGCGCCGACCAGGGTAGGGCGAGCCACCTGCGGGCCGGTCTGACGTTCGAGGACGCACCGGAGGAGGTGACCTGGCTGGAGGCGGGCCGGGCCGGCCACGAGGACTGGACCGTGCGGAGCTGGCCGCTGGCGCGGTACGCCGGGCGGACGCTCGCGGCCGTCAGCCTGGGGTTCACGGCCGACACCGACGTCCCGGACTACGCCGCCCGGATCGGCGCGCTGCGGCTGGAACGCCGATCGGGCGACCGGGGCGGACCGCCGAGGACGCCGCGCGGTTTCACCGTCGAGCACACCGTCCCCTCCGGGGAGGATGACGGGGCCACGGCGACGGCGTACCTGCGCTGGGAGCCGGACCTGGCCGAGGTCGCCGCGTACGACCTCTTCGTTGCCGACGGCGCTCAGGACGCCGGTCGCACCTGGGTTGGCCGTACGTACGGCGAGGTGTACGTGCTCGCCGGCCTGCGGCGGACCGGCGGCGAGCCGGCCACGACGCTGGAACTGGAGCCGATCTCGCCGTCCGGACGACGCGGCCGGCCTGCCCGGACCCGGCTGAGCTGGACCTGACGGCTCCGGCTCCGACTCCGGCTCCGACTCCGGCTCCGACTCCGGCTCCGGCTCCGGCTCCGGCTCGATCATCCCCAACCGCGCAAAGGGCTCTGACCTGGGCGAACACCGCCCGCGAGCGGGGTTGTCGGTGGGCGGGGGCACGATGGAGCGGTGTCCGACGTTCTCGACCGCTTCTCCCCCGCCACCCAGGAGTGGTTCCGGGCCTCCTTCGCCGCGCCCACCGCGGCCCAGGAGGGCGCCTGGGACGCCATCAGCCGCGGCCACCACAGCCTGGTGGTCGCACCGACCGGCTCGGGCAAGACGCTCGCGGCGTTCCTGTGGGCCCTCGACCAGCTGGCCCGCCGGCCTGTCCCGGCCGAGCGCACCCGCCGGTGCCGGGTCCTCTACATCTCACCGCTCAAGGCGCTCGCGGTCGACATCGAGCGCAACCTCCGCGCGCCGCTGGCCGGTGTCCGGCACACCGCCGCTCGGCTCGGCCTGCCCGAGCCGAGCATCGAGGTGGCCGTCCGGTCCGGTGACACCCCGGCGGAGGAGCGGCGCAGGTTCGCCCGCACCCCGGCCGACGTGCTGATCACCACGCCGGAGTCGCTGTTCCTGCTGCTCACCTCCCAGGCACGGGAGTCGCTGCGGGGCGTGGAGACGGTGATCGTGGACGAGGTGCACGCGGTCGCGGGCACCAAGCGTGGCGCGCACCTCGCGCTGTCCCTGGAGCGGTTGGACGCGCTGCTCACCGAGCCCGGGTCGGACGCCGAGGAGAAGGCGGCCGGAGAGACCGCCACCGGGGAGGGAGCGGCGGCGGCCGGAGCCGTGGCCGCGACCACACCAACATCGTCAGGTTGCCGGGCGCAGCGGATCGGGCTGTCCGCGACGGTACGCCCGGTGGAGGAGGTGGCGCGCTTCCTGGGCGGCGCCGACCCAGTGACGGTGGTCAACCCGCCGTACGCCAAGGAGTTCGACCTGCGGGTCGTCGTCCCGGTGGAGGACATGAGCGAGCTCGGTCAGCCGCTGCCGCCGGAGGAACAGCTCGGCGCGGCCGCCGGTGCCGAGCGCCGCGTCTCCATCTGGCCGCACGTGGAGGAACGGGTCACCGACCTGGTGGCCGCCCAACGGTCCACGCTGGTGTTCGCCAACTCCCGGCGGCTGGCCGAGCGGCTCACCGCGCGGCTGAACGAGATCGCGGAGGAGCGGGCCGAGGAGAGCAGGCAGCAGGAGGCCGGGGAGGGCTCCGGCGAGCCGTCCCCCGTCGACTTCCCCAGCGACCTCGTGCGCCCGAGGGTGGTCGGGCGACCGGCGGAGCTGATGGGCCAGGCAGGTGCGAGCGGAGGAGCTGCTCCCGTTCTGGCCCGTGCCCACCACGGCTCGGTGAGCAAGGAGCAGCGAGCCCTGATCGAGGACGACCTGAAGTCCGGCCGGCTGCCCTGCGTCGTCGCCACCAGCAGCCTCGAGCTGGGCATCGACATGGGCGCGGTCAACCTGGTCGTGCAGGTGGAGGCGCCGCCGTCGGTGGCCAGCGGGCTGCAGCGGGTCGGCCGCGCCGGCCACCAGGTGGGCGCGGTGTCCCGGGGTGTGATCTTCCCGAAGTACCGCGGCGACCTCATCGCCACCGCGGTGGTGACCGAGCGGATGCGCACCGGCGCGATCGAGTCGACGAAGGTGCCGGCCAACCCGCTCGACGTGCTGGCCCAGCAGGTCGTGTCCGCGGTGTGCGTGGACGCCTGGCCGGTGGACGAGCTCTACAACCTCGTCCGCCGCGCGGCGCCGTTCCACACCCTGCCCCGGTCGGCGTTCGACGCGGTGCTGGACATGCTGGCCGGCCGCTACCCCTCCGACGAGTTCGCCGAGCTGCGGCCCCGGCTGGTGTGGGACCGCGTGGCGGGCACGCTCACCGCCCGGCCCGGCGCCCAGCGGCTCGCGGTGACCAGCGGCGGCACCATCCCCGACCGGGGCATGTTCGGTGTGTTCCTGGTCGGTGAGAAGTCCAGCCGGGTGGGCGAGCTGGACGAGGAGATGGTGTACGAGTCGCGCACCGGCGACGTGTTCACCCTGGGCGCCTCGTCCTGGCGGATCGAGGACATCACCCACGACCGGGTGCTGGTCTCGCCCGCACCGGGGCAGCCGGGCCGGCTGCCGTTCTGGAAGGGCGACGCGCTGGGCCGGCCGGCCGAGCTGGGGCAGGCGATCGGCGCGTTCGTCCGCAAGCTCGGCCGCCAGGCGCCCGACGAGGCGCGGGCGCAGGTGCGCGCGGCAGGACTGGACGAGTGGGCGGCCGACAACCTCGTCTCCTATCTCGCGGAACAAAAGCAGGCGACCCGGCACGTGCCAGACGACCGGACCATCGTGGTGGAGCGTTTCCGGGACGAGCTCGGCGACTGGCGGGTCTGTGTGCACACGCCGTTCGGCGGCGGGCTGCACGCGCCCTGGGCACTGGCCATCGGCGCCCGGCTGCGCGAACGCTACGGCGTCGACGTGCAGGCCGCGCACGCCGACGACGGCATCGTCCTCCGCATCCCCGACACCGACGAGGACCCGCCCGGCGCCGACGTGGTGCTGTTCGAGCCGGAGGAGATCGAGCGGATCGTCACCAACGAGCTCGGCGGGTCGGCGCTGTTCGCGTCCCGGTTCCGCGAGTGCGCCGCCCGCGCCCTCCTGCTGCCCCGCCGCGACCCGCGCCGCCGCACCCCGCTGTGGCAGCAGCGGCAGCGCTCCGCGCAGCTGCTCGCCGTCGCCGGCAAGTACGCCTCTTTCCCGATCGTCCTGGAGACCGTGCGCGAGTGTCTGCAGGACGTCTACGACCTTCCCGGGCTGGTCGAGCTGCTGCGCGGCGTGGCCGCTCGCCGGATCCGGGTGGTCGAGGTGGAGACGCAGGAGCCGTCACCGTTCGCGAAGTCGCTGACCTTCGGCTACATCGCCGCGTTCATGTACGAAGGGGACGCCCCGCTGGCCGAGCGCAAGGCGGCGGCGCTGGCGCTGGACAAGTCGCTGCTCGCCGAGCTGCTCGGCACCACCGAGCTGCGCGACCTGCTCGACGCGGAGGTGATCGAGCGGACCGAGGCGGAGCTGCAGCGGCTGGTCCCTGACCGCCGGTGCCGCGACGCCGAGGGAGTCGCCGACCTGCTGCGGCTGCTGGGCCCCCTGTCCACGGCGGAGGTCGAGCGGCGCTGCACCGAACCCACCCAGGCGGCCGGCTGGCTGGCCGAGCTGGCCCTGGCCCGCCGGGTGATCGCGTTCCGCGGACCAGGGCTCGCCGGTGAGGAACGCTGGGCCGCGGTCGAGGACGCCGCGCGACTGCGGGACGCGCTCGGCATTCCACTGCCCGTCGGCGTGCCGGAGGCGTTCACCGAGCCTGTCGCCGATCCGATGGGTGACCTGGTGGCCCGGTACGCCCGCACGCACGGCCCGTTCCACGCCGGTGAGGTGGCGGCCCGGTTCGGGCTGGGGATCGTCGTGGTCGCCGACACCCTGCGCCGGCTGGCCGGTGAAGGGCGCGTGGTCGAGGGCGCCTTCAGGCCGGCGGGCGACGTGCCGACTTCCGGCGTGGGATCGCCGGCGCCGGACGGCGCAGCAGGCGGGCCCGGCGCGGCCCGGGCCGACAGCACCGAAGGCCTGGTCGTGCCGGCCGCCCGGTCCGCGGGCACCGGCCACGGCACCGAGTGGTGTGACGCCGGAGTGCTGCGCACCCTTCGCCGCCGCTCGCTGGCCGTCCTGCGCAGCGAGGTCGAGCCGGTCGAGCCCGCCGTACTCGCCCGGTTCCTTCCCGCCTGGCAGCAGGTCGGCGGCCGGCAGCGCGGCACCGACGGAGTGCTGTCGGTGGTCGAGCAGCTGGCCGGGTGCGCGGTGCCCGCGTCGGCGCTCGAACGCCTGGTGCTGGCCACCCGGGTGCCCGACTACTCCCCCGCGATGCTGGACGAGCTGACCGCGTCCGGGGAGGTCGTCTGGTCCGGCCACGGCACGCTGCCGGGCACCGACGGCTGGGTGTCGCTGCACCTCGCCGACACCGCCGACCTGACGTTGCCCGATCCTGACCCGGAGTTCGAGCCGAGCCCGGTGCACACGGCGATCCTGGAGGTGCTCGAGTCCGGCGGAGGGTTCTTCTTCCGGCCGCTGGCGAGCGCGGTCCAGACCAGACTGGGCGAGAGCCCGGTGCTGGACGACCAGACGCTGGTGACCGCGCTGTGGGACCTGGTGTGGGCGGGGCACGTCACCGGGGACACGCTGGCCCCGCTGCGGACGCTGGTGGGCAGCGGCTCCTCGGCGCACCGGAGCCGGCGCAGCGCACCCCGGGCGCGGTTCGCCGCCGGACGCTCGGGCCTGCGTGGGCGCGGCCGCCCGGCGATGCCGTCACGGACCGGGCCGCCGACCGCCGCCGGCCGCTGGTCGTTGCTGCCCGAACGCGATCCCGACACCACCCGACGCGCGCACGCCGCCGCCGAGGCACTGCTGGACCGGCACGGCGTGGTGACCCGAGGCGCCGTGATCGCCGAACGCATTCCGGGCGGGTTCGCCGCCGTCTACCAGGTGCTGTCGGCGTTCGAGGAGTCCGGCCGCTGCCGGCGGGGTTACTTCGTCGCCGGGCTGGGCGCCGCGCAGTTCGGCGCGCCCGGTGCCGTCGACCGGCTGCGCGGGATGAGCGACCCGAACGCCGACACCGCCCCCGGCCAAGGCCGCCGGACCGCGGACGTGTCCGGCCGGACGCTGGTGCTCGCCGCCACCGACCCGGCCAACCCCTACGGCGCGGCGCTGGCCTGGCCACCCCGGCCCGACCGTGCACCGGAGGACCAGCACGGGCATCGGCCCGGCCGCAAGGCGGGTGCGCTCGTCGTGCTCGTCGAGGGTGAGCTGGTGCTGTACGTCGAACGCGGCGGCCGCACGTTGCTCACCTGGTCGGAGGATCTGCAGGTGCTGCAGCCCGCGGTCGACGCGCTCGCGCTCGCCGTCCGCGACGGGGTGCTCGGCAAGCTGACCGTCGAACGCGTCGACGGCGAGGCGATCCTGCGACCGGCCAACCACCCCGACGGCACCACGCCCCTGGCCACCGCGCTGGCCGCCGCCGGGTTCCACGTCACGCCGCGGGGTCTGCGGATGCGCGGCTGAGCGGCCCGCCTGTCGGCAAGGAGGCCGGCCCGCCTGTCGACGAGTCGGCCTCGCCTGCCGTCGGCCACTCCGCGGGTCAGCCCATGGCGCGGCCGACCGCGAGCTTGCGGGTGTCCGGCGCGAGCAGCCGCTCGGCGTCGGCGCCCAGGTCGTCGGGCTTGCGCTGCGACTCACGCTCGGCGGCCACCCGGGCCTGGTAGACCTCGATCTCGTTGTGGGTCCGTGACTCGTCCCAGCCCAGCACGTCGGCGATGAGCTCGGCGGCGGGCTGCGCGGACTCCGTACCCCGGTGGGGCGTCTCGATGGAGATCCGCGTCCGGCGGGCGAGCACGTCGTCCAGGTGCACGGCCGCCTCGTGTGTGGCGGCGTACTTCGCCTCCACCCGGAGGTACTCCCCCGCGCCGGGCAGCGGCTCCAGCAACGACGGGTCGTCCTGGGCGAGCGCCATCAGCTCGTCCACCATCGAGCCGTACCGGTCCAGCAGCCGCTGCATCCGCCACACCGGAAGCCCGCGGTCCTCGGCCAGCCGGTCCACCTGGTTGATCAGCGCGTGATAGCCCTCCGCGCCGACCAGCGGGACGTGCTCGGTCACCGACGGCGGCAGCGAGTTTCCGAGGTCGGGCCGGGCGGCGTCGATCGCGTCCTTGGCCATCACGCGGTACGTCGTGTACTTCCCGCCGGCGATCGACACCAGGCCGGGCAGTGGCCGGGCCACCGCGTGCTCCCGGGACAGCCGGCTGGTCTGCTCGGACTCCCCGGCCAGCAGCGGCCGCAGCCCGGCGTACACGCCCTCGATGTCGTCGTGGGTGAGCGGCACCGACAAGACCTCGTTGACGTGCGCCAGGAGGTAGTCGATGTCGGCCCGGCTGGCCGCGGGATGGGCGCGGTCGAGGTTCCAGTCGGTGTCGGTGGTGCCGATGATCCAGTGGTTGCCCCACGGGATGACGAACAGCACCGAGCGTTCGGTCCGCAGGATCAGCCCCACCTCGGAGGCGATCCGGTCCCGGGCCACCAGGACGTGCACACCCTTCGAGGCCCGTACGCGGAACCGGCCCCGCCCGCCGGTCAGGCGCTGCAGGTCGTCGGTCCACACCCCGGTCGCGTTGATGACGACCTTCGCCCGGATCGTCGTGGTCGCACCGGAGTCGACGTCGCGTACCTCCGCGCCGACCACCCGGCCGCCCTCGTGCAGGAACCCGGTCACCTCGGTGGAGTTGCGGACCGCGGCGCCGTAGCGGGCGGCGGTGCGGACGACCGTCAGCGTGTGGCGGGCGTCGTCGGCCTGCGCGTCGTAGTAACGCACCGCGCCGACCAGCGCGTCCTGGCGCAGACCAGGGCTGAGCTTGAGCGCGCCGGTCCGGCTGAGGTGCCGGTGGGCGGGCACCGACCGGCCACGGCCCATCGTGTCGTAGAGGATCAGGCCGGCGCCGACGTACGGGCGTTCCCACAGCCGGTGCTGCAGGGGGTAGAGGAACTGCACCGGCTTGACGAGGTGCGGCGCGATCCGGGTGAGCATCAGCTCGCGTTCGCGCAGCGCCTCGGCGACCAGTCCGAAGTTCAGCTGTTCGAGGTAACGCAGGCCGCCGTGGAAGAGCTTGCTGGACCGGCTGGACGTGCCGCTGGCGAAGTCGCGCGCCTCGACCAGGGCGGTGTTCAGCCCGCGCGTCACGGCGTCCAGCGCGGATCCGGCGCCGGTGACGCCGCCACCCACCACGAGTACGTCGAACTGCTCGGCGCCGAACCGGTCCCAGGCCTCGGCGCGTTCCTGCGGGCCCAACTTCCCGGAACTACTCACAACCAACTCCTCAGGCGATACGTGGACAGCGGACTCCAGCGGACACCTGCCGGCCCCGGTATCCGGGAATCACGCAGGATTGCAGAAGTAGGGGACTTTCGCGACAACCGGTGGGGCGGCGGGCAGGATCGGGCCAGGGTTGTCGGAGGACCCGTCGGAGGACCACTCGGAGGACCCGTCGTCTTCGGGGACCGCCCGGCCGCCGACGCCCGTCGCGTGCCGCCGCCCGGAAGGGTCCCTCGATGTGGACGATCGTCGTCTCGGAGACGCTGGGGACGATGATGCTGACGCTGCTGGGCTGCTCGGTGGCGGCGAACGTGCTGCTGAAGAACACCTTCGGCCATCGGGGCGGCTGGCTGCTGGTCAGCCTCGGCTGGGGGCTCGCCATCTTCGTCGGCGTCTACGTGGCCTACGCCAGCGGCGCGCACCTGAACCCCGCGGTCACCTTCGCCATCCTCGTCGACGGCGCGCCGAGCTTCGCGCCGGGTATCCCGGTGACGGCCCTGAACACCCTCGCCTATCTGGTCGGGGAGTTCCTGGGCGCGTTCCTCGGCGCGGTGCTGTGCTTCCTGGCGTACCGGCTGCACTTCGAACACAGCGAGATAGAAGCCGAGAAGCTGGCGGTCTTCGCCACTGTGCCCCGTTATCGTGCGTACGCATGGAACGTCGTGACCGAGGCGATCGCGACCTTCGTCCTGGTCTACGTCGTTCTGGTGTTCGGGCGCACCCCGTCCGGGCTCGGCCCGCTGGCCGTGGCGCTGGTGGTGGTGGGTATCGGCGCGTGCCTGGGTGGCCCGACCGGCTTCGCGATCAACCCCGCCCGCGACCTCGGCCCACGCTTCGCCCATGCCGTTCTTCCTATCAAAGGCAAGGGCGAAAGCGACTGGCCGTACGCCTGGGTGCCGGTGGTGGCGCCACTGGCCGGAGGTCTGGTCGCGGGGCTGCTCGCCCGGGTCGCGTCCTGACATGCCACCTCCCCACCCGGCACAGGCCCAGCCGGCACAGGCCCAGCCGGCTCCGGCGCACCAACGCCGGTTCTACGTACGCTACCCCTGCACCCTTCCAACCCAGTGGGAGCTCACATGACCGACTACGTCGCAGCCATCGACCAGGGAACGACCAGCACCCGGTGCATGATCTTCGACCATGCGGGTCAGGTCGTGAGCGTGCACCAGCTGGAGCACGAACAGATCTTCCCGCGTGCCGGTTGGGTCGAACACGATGCCGAGGAGATCTGGCGCAACACCCGGCAGACCGTGGCCGGGGCGCTGGCCGGGGCCGACCTCACCGCCACCAAGGTGGCCGCGGTCGGCATCACCAACCAGCGGGAGACCGCCCTGGTGTGGGACCGCGCGACGGGCAAGCCGGTCTACAACGCGATCGTGTGGCAGGACACCCGCACCGACCGGATCTGTGAGCAGCTCGGCTCACTCGGGGGCGGGGCCGAGCGCTACCGTGACCGCACCGGCCTGCCGCTCGCGACGTACTTCTCCGGTCCGAAGGTGCGCTGGATCCTGGACAACGTCGAGGGTGTCCGCGAACGCGCCGAACGCGGTGAGCTGATGTTCGGCACGATGGACAGCTGGCTGCTGTGGAACATGACCGGCGGCACCGACGGCGGCCTGCACATCACCGACGTGACGAACGCGTCCCGCACGATGCTGATGGACATCGCCACGTTGCAGTGGGACGAGAACATCGCCGAGGAGATGGGCATCCCGGTGTCGATGCTGCCGGAGATCCGGCCGTCGTCGCAGGTGTACGCGGAGGGCCGGCGCGGCGGCTCGCTGCCCGGTGTGCCGATCGCCGGCATCCTCGGCGACCAGCAGGCGGCGACGTTCGGGCAGGTCTGCTTCGAGGTCGGTACGGCGAAGAACACCTACGGCACCGGCAACTTCCTGCTGCTGAACACCGGCACCGAACGCGTGATGAGCGAGAACGGCCTGATCACCACGGCCTGCTACCAGATCGGCGACAACGCACCCGTCTACGCGCTGGAGGGGTCGATCGCGGTCACGGGGTCGCTGGTGCAGTGGATCCGGGACAACCTCGGCCTGATCGGCAAGGCGGAGGACATCGAGACCCTCGCCCGCTCGGTGGACGACAACGGCGGCGCGTACTTCGTCCCGGCGTTCTCGGGGCTGTTCGCGCCGTACTGGCGTTCCGACGCCCGCGGCGCGCTGGTCGGCCTGACCCGCTACGTCAACAAGGGCCACATCGCCCGTGCGGTGCTGGAGGCCACGGCGTACCAGACCCGCGAGGTCGTGGACGCGATGAACGCCGACTCCGGCGTCGCGCTGACCGAGCTCAAGGTCGACGGCGGCATGGTGGTCGACGAGCTGCTGATGCAGTTCCAGTCCGACATCCTCGACGTGCCGGTCGTACGTCCGCAGGTGGCCGAGACCACCGCGCTCGGTGCGGCGTACGCGGCCGGCCTGGCCGTCGGGTACTGGTCCGGCGAGGACGACCTGCGCCGCAACTGGCAGGAGGGCAAGCGCTGGACGCCGAAGATGGACGAGAAGGTGCGCGAGCGCGACTACGCCCGCTGGAAGAAGGCGGTCACCCGGACGTTCGACTGGGTGGACGACGAGGACTGAGCGACGTCAACCCCGGGTTGGCGTGGGGCAAGGCGAGGTTGCCTCACGCCGACCGCAAGCCGGGGTTGCCGTACGCCGGCAAGGCGGGGTTGCGCCGCGGTCACCACCGGCCGCGGTGCACCACCTCCTCCGCCCCGCGCCGGCCGCGCCGCAGCGACGGCGACCGCCGGTCCGGCGCGCGGTGCCCGAGTGCGACCACGCCGATCGGGAGGTGGTCCTCCGGTACGCCGAACTCACCACGGAACGCCGGAATGCGCTCGGGCGGGATGCCGAAGAAGCAGGCGCCCAGCCCCTCGTCGGTGACGGTGAGGAGCATCAGCAGCGCGGCCATGCCGGTGTCGATGTCCCAGTACGGCACCGGCCAGCGGGACTCGTCCCGGTCGGTCCAGCCCTTGTCGGGCTCGGCGTACCGGTCGAGGTAGGCACGCTTGCACGACATCGGCACGATCAGCACCGGCGCACGGCGCATGCCCTGCGCCCAGGAGTCGGCGCCGGCTCCCTCAGGTGTGCTGGCCGCCCAGAAGCGCTCGACGTCGGCCGGGCGGTCCAGCACCAGGAACGCCCAGCCCTGGCTGAAGCCGGCGGACGGGGCGTGCAGCGCGTTGTCCAGGACGCGTTCGACCACGGCCGGGTCCACCGGGCGGGAATCGAAGTTGCGCACCATCCGGCGGCGGCGTACGACGTCTGCGAAGTCCATGCCCGCCAGCATGGCCCACGTCCGCGTCAGGCGGCCACTTCGCACCACACCCCCGGGGCGCGCCGGGGCCCAGGCTCGCCCCACCCGGCGCGCCGTCGGGAAGAATGCGCCCATGACCGACCTGCGGATCTGTTTCGTCGGCGACTCCTACACCGCCGGCGTGGGCGACCCCGAGGGGCTCGGCTGGGTGGGGCGGGTCGCGCGGGAGACGCTGCGCAGGGGCCGGGACCTCACGTTCTACAACCTCGGCGTACGCCGGGACACCTCCCGCGACATCCAGGCGAGGTTCGCCGGCGAGATCACCGCGCGCCGGGCCGCCGGTTGCGACAACCGCGTCGTGGTGTCGTTCGGGACCAACGACACCGCGCCCGGAGTACGCCTGGACGGAGCCGGACGCGTGCCGAGCATCGGCACTCTCGCCGTGCTGGCCGATCTGCTCGAGTGGACCAGGCGGCAGGGGCTTCCCACACTCGTGGTCGGCCCGCCCGCGCTGACCGACGACTCCCACAACGATCGGCTGCTGGCGCTCACCGCGCTGATGCGGGAGCTCACCGCCCGGCGCGGGGTGCCGTTCGTGCCGCTCACGCAGGCGTTCGTCGAGGACACCCGGTGGCGGGCCGAGCTGGCCACCGGCGACGGCGCCCACCCACGTGCCGTGGGTTATGAGTTGCTCGCCCGGCGGATCCTCGACTCGGGCTGGTGGGACTGGCTGGACTCCCCCGCGGCGGCGCCCAAGACACCCAAGGCGCCCAAGACACCCGAGGCACCCAAGACACCCGAGGCACCCGGGGTTCGTGGTGCCTGAGGGCGACACCGTCTGGCTGACCGCCCGCCGGCTGGGAGTGGCCCTGTCCGGTCAGCAGCTGACGCACGCCGACCTGCGCGTACCCCAGCACGCCACCGCCGACCTCGCCGGCCGGAAGGTCACCGAGGTGCTCGCGCGCGGCAAGCACCTGCTGATCCGGATCGAGCCGGACCTCACGCTGCACACCCACCTGGGCATGGACGGTTCCTGGCGGCTCTTCCCGGCCGGTACGGCGTTCCCGGGCCCCCGCGAGCCGGTCCGGGTGGTGCTGGCCACCGCCCGCGTGGTCGCCGTCGGCCGGAGCCTCGCCCGGGTCGACCTGGTGACCACCGACCGGGAGGACACGCTGGTCGGCCACCTCGGCCCGGACCTGCTCGGCCCCGACTGGAACCAGGCCGAAGCGGTCCGCCGGCTGGCCGAGCAACCCGACCGGACCATCGGCGAGGCGCTGCTGGACCAGCACAACCTCGCCGGGATCGGCAACATGTACCGCGCCGAGCTGCTGTTCCTGCGCGGGGTGCCACCGACCGCACCGGTGTCCGCGGCCGGTGACCTCACCCGGATGGTCCGGCTGGCCCGGCAGATGCTCTGGGTCAACCGCGAGCATCCCGAACAGGCCACCACCGGCGACCTGCGCAAGGGGCGCGAACACTGGGTGTACGGCCGGGCCGGCGAGCCGTGCCGGCGGTGCCGGACCCGGATCCGGCGGGGCGAGCTCGGCCCGCCCGGTCAGGAACGCGTGACCTTCTGGTGCCCGCACTGCCAGCCGGATCCCGCGGCCGTGAATCCGGGGCCCGGCGTCACTCCCCGGTGACTCCGTCGGTGAGTTCGCGCACGATGTCGAGGTGGCCGTTGTGGCGGCACGTCTCCTCGATCAGGTGGTGCAGGATCCAGCGAAGCGTGACGCCCTCCTCGCCGGGACGGCGCGGGGCGGCACGGTGGTCCAGGGAGAACACCGCGGCGATCTCCAGCGACCTCGCGACCTGTTTGTCGTACGCGGCGAGCAGGTCGGCGAGCGGCACGTCGTAGGGCGGACGCCACTCGGCGTCCGGATCGGCGGGATCGGACGGCGCCGCGTCGGCCTCGCCGAGGAGCACGCGCTCGAACCAGTAGCTCTCCACCCAGCGAAGGTGGGACACCAGGCCGGCCGCGGTCACCAAGGGTGACGTCGGCACGGGGGCGTTGTGGGCGCCCGCTTGGGTAAGGCCGGCGCACTTGACCGCGACGGTTGCGCGGTGGAAGGCGAGCCAGGCCTCGAGCATGCCACGCTCGTCCGCGGCGTACGGCGGATCCCCACGAGGCGGTTCGTCGTACGGCGGCACGGCGTGCGTCGGGTCGGCGTTCGGTGGATCGGTGCGCGGTGGACCGCCGGGACCGACCACGGTCAGGCGGCTGCGACGACGTCCCGGTGGGCGTCGACCGGCTCGATCCTCGAGGTGTCCAGCCGGGGCCCGTCGATCCGCTCGGCGGCGATCCGCTTGGAGGTGACCTTCCTGATCACCTGCTGGCGGGGCGCGGTGGTGAGGACGGGTCGGGTCTGCGCCTTGTCGATCTCGTCGCTGACCTCACGCAACACGTCGGACAACGGGACGTCCAGGGCGGTACAGATCGCGGCCAGCAGCTCGCTGGAGGCTTCCTTCTGGCCGCGTTCGATCTCGGAGATGTAGCCCAGACTCACCCGGGCGTCGAGGGAGACCTCGCGGAGGGTGAGCCCGCGGCGTAGGCGCTGGCGGCGGAGTACGCCACCCAGCAGGTGACGAACCAGGACCATTGGTGGCTCCCCTCGGTGTCCCCTCGTTGTGGCATCCGGCGTCGAATGGTCTGACACCGGACAACCGGGCAGTGGGCTGAACCCACCGTACCCGCCTTCGTACCCCGGTGACGACTCCGCACGCCCAGGACACGGAACGGATTGATCAGCTGGTGCGTGGCGTGGCCCGGAGTACGTGCAGGAGGAGCTCCAGAGCGGCGGTCACCGTGGACCGGCGGATCTGCTCCCGGTCGCCGTGCAGCCGCAGCCGCTCGCCCCGCGTACCCCCAGGTCCGGCGCATGCCACGTCGACGGTGCCGACCGGCTGGTCGCCGTGCGGCTCGGGCCCGGCGACCCCGGTGGTGGACAGGCCGTAGGTGGCGCCGAGCCGGTCGCGGACCCCCTCGGCCATCGCCCGGGCGGTGCTCGGGTGCACCGGTCCGTGTTCGGCCAGCTGGTCCGCGTCCACGCCGAGCAGAGAGGTCTTCAGATCGACCGCGTACGACACCACACCGCCGCGGTAGGTGGCCGAGGATCCGGCCTGGTGGGTGAACGCCGCACCCAGAAGGCCCCCGGTCAGGGACTCCGCGGTGGCGGCGGTCGCGTGCTGCCGGCTCAGGAGCTCGTGACAGCGGGCGGCCAGGTCCTCAGCCGACACGACGGCCGCCCCGCTCGTCCCGGCCCCGCTCGTCCCGGCCCCGCTCGTCCCGGCACTGCTCTCGGTCACCACCGGCCCACCCCTTCGACCTCGACATCGACCTCGACGTCACGCGGACTGCGTACGGCGTGATCGCAGCACCTTCCACAGGTAGTCCGCCCCGGTGACCACGGTGACCACCACGGCAACGGCCATCACCACGACCGCCGCGATGTGCACCGGGCCGCCGTACGGCAGCAGGTACAGCGCGATCGCCACCGTCTGCAGCACGGTCTTGGCCTTGCCACCCCTGCTGGCCGCGATCACCTGCGACCGGATCACCAGGAACCGCAGCAGGGTGATACCCACCTCGCGGACGAGCACCACGACCGTCACCCACCAGGGCAGCTCGCCGAGGATGGACAGCCCGACCAGCGCCATGCCCATCAGCGCCTTGTCCGCGAGCGGGTCGGCGATCTTGCCGAAGTCGGTGACGAGGTTGTAACGCCGGGCGAGCTCGCCGTCGAACCGGTCGGTCAGGGCTGCGAGCAGGAACACCGCGAGTGCCGCGAACCGGTGGGTGGTGTCGGTGCCGTTGTCGTACAGCAGCAGCCAGCCGAACACCGGGACCATCACCACGCGGAGCGCGGTCAGGACGTTGGGGCCGTTCCACACACTCGGCGAGGCCTTCGGAACTTCGGTCACCGTGCGCCTCCCCGAGACCTCAACGACCCGCACCCGGAAGGGCCTCCGCCACGAGGTCCACACCCTCGGTGTCCACCACCAGGGCGCGGACGAAATCTCCCACATGTACCCCGGACGCGCCGAGCACGCGGGTGGTGCCGTCGACCTCGGGCCCCTGGTGCGCGGCCCGGCCCTCGACGGACCCGTCCTCAGCGGCCTCAGCGGTCTCAGCGGTCTCGTCCTCGGCGGCCTCGTCCCCCACGGACTCGACCAGGACGTCGACGACCTCCCCGATCCGGTCCTCGGCCCGCTGCGCGGTGAGTTCTTCGACGAGCTCACCGACCCGGGCGGCCCGCGCGGCGATCTCGTCCTCGTCCAGCTTGCCGTCGTAGCCCAGCGCCTCCGTACCGTCCTCGTCGGAGTAGCCGAACACGCCCACCACGTCCAGCCGGGCCGCCTCCAGGAACCCGCACAGCTCCTCGACGTCGTCCTCGGTCTCGCCGGGGAAGCCGACGATGACGTTGCTGCGGATGCCGGCCTCCGGCGCGACGGCGCGGATCTGCTCGATCAGGCCGAGGAAGCGTTCGGTGTCACCGAACCGCCGCATCCGGCGCAGGACGGTGGGACTGGAGTGCTGGAACGACAGGTCGAAGTACGCCGCGATGCCCGGGGCGGTGGCCATCGCCTCGACCAGGCCGGGACGCATCTCGGCCGGCTGGAGGTAGGACACCCGAACCCGCTCGATGCCGTCGACGGCGGCCAGCGCGGGCAGCAGCCCGGTCTCCAGCAGCCGCAGGTCACCGAGGTCCTTGCCGTACGACGTGGAGTTCTCGCTGACCAGGAACAGCTCGCGGACGCCGTGCCCGGCGAGCCACTCCGCCTCGGCGAGGACGTCCTCGGGCGGCCGGGAGATGAACGCGCCCCGGAACCGCGGGATCGCGCAGAACGCACACCGCCGGTCGCAGCCGGAGGCGAGCTTCAGCGGGGCGACGGGTCCGCCGCCGAGCCGGCGCCGGTGTACGCGGGGACCCGACGCCGGGGCGATCCCGGCCGGCAGGTCCGGCGTCAGGTCGGCGGCCGCCGGAGCTTCCGGGGTCACCACCCGGTGGCCGGGGACGACCGCGCCACCGGCACCTGTCGAGTCCGCCGCGGCCGAACCGCGTGCGGCCGGTGAGATCGGGAGCAGCTTGCGCCGGTCGCGCGGGGCGTGCGGCACGTGGGGCGCACCGGTGAGGATCGTGCGTACCCGGTCGGCGATGTCGGGGTAGTCGTCGAAGCTCAGCACCGCGTCCGCCTCGGGCAGCTCCCGGGCCAGCTCCTCGCCGTAGCGTTCGGCCAGGCAGCCCACGGCGACCACCGCCTGCGTACGCCCGCCGTCGCCCTTCAGGTCGGCGGCGGCGAGCAGCTGGTCCACCGAGTCCTTCTTCGCGGTCTCGATGAAGCCGCAGGTGTTGACCAGAACGGCGTCGGCGGAATCGGCGTCGTCGACGAGGGTGAAGCCGCCCTCGGCCAGGCGGCCGGCGAGCTCCTCGGAGTCGACATCGTTGCGGGCACAGCCGAGGGTGACGACGGCCACGGTGGTGGTCGCTTCGGGGGCCACGTCGGCGGGCGGGTGGGCATGGGAAGGCGCAGTCATCGCGCCCCATCCTCGCCTACGGGAGCTCGACCGGCGATCCCGGCGTCCCCCGCGCGCCCGGACCGCCTCCCCCGCGAGGGTTCTGGGCGGGTTCGGGCCGATCTGGCAACGGGGCTCCCGGCGGGCGTACCTTGTCGCCTATCAATGCGGCGAACGGGGGTTTTCGCATGACCGATCGCATTCGCGACATCGGCGCCGAAAGCGCCGGACGTCCCGATCCGGACCGACGCGCTGCTCTCCCGTGCGGACGTGCGCGCGAGCCGGCGGCCGGTCAGCCCACCGACGCGGACGCCTCCTGAGCCGACCCGCCCCCGTACTGGCCGACCCGGCCGTCTCTTCCCACACCCTCCATCAGCCCGCGGATGTAGCCGAGCGCGAACAGCCTTCCGTACAACGAGTAACCGGGGTTGACGTTGCTGTCCCCCTCCACGGTCGGCACGTGGTCGGGGCGCATCGGCCCGTCGAACCCCACCTCGCGGTAGGTGCGCAGGCACTCGAACAGGTCGGTCGGGCCGTCGTCGTGCCAGGTCTCCACGAAGTTCTCGACCGTGCCGCGAACGTCGCGGAAGTGGACGAAGAAGATCTTCCCCTGCTCACCGAACCTGCGGATCGCGGCCGGGATGTCGTCGGTCATCAGGCGGAAGTTGCCCTGGCACAGCGTGATGCCGTTCACCGGGCTCGGCACCAGGTCGATCAGCCGCTGGAAGTTGTCCACGCTGCGCATGATCCGGCTCACTCCGCGGACCGGTGAGATCGGCGGGTCGTCGGGGTGCATGGCCAGCTTGACGCCGGCCTTCTCCGCGACCGGCACCACCCGGCGCAGGAAGTACTCGAGGTTCTCCCACAGCTCGTCCTCGCTGATCGGCCCGGCCTCCACTGGCGGCGCCTGCTGCATCAGCGCGTGGTCGTACCCGCTCACCAGCGAACCGCCGCGGGAGGGTACGGCGGTGTCGGTACGCAGCCAGTTGAAGTCGCTCATCCACTCGTAGCACCACACCGGGATGCCGAGCTTGCCCATGTTCATCAGCAGCGTGCACACGGCGTCGATCTCGGCGTCCCGGCCGTCCAGCCCGCGCTTGGCCCGGACCAGCGGCGGCCGGGCCTCGATGACAGCCAGCCGCAGGCCGGCGTTCTCGTACCGCTTCTTCATCGACAGCAGCGGGAGGTAGTCCCACGGTGCGTCGGTCCCGCGCCGGTCCGCGCCGATGGTCTGCGGCAGTCCGCCGACCGCCCAGCCGACGCCGGCCTGAACCACGAGCCGGGCCAGCGGTGCGGCCTCGGGTGCGGACGGAATCATCTCTGCGAGCTTCATGCCAACCCTTCCGGTTGTACGCCGGCGTTCTGGCAGGTCTGCGAATTCACGTGGGCGCTGGTCCACGCGCGCCGGCGCGCTACCCGTCGTGGGACCAGCCGAGCACCCTCGCGGCCTTGCCGCAGTCGTAGAAACCCTGCTGCCCGGACAGCTCTGTCCGGACGTCCACGTCGGGGTGGTACCGGCGCCGCAACTGCTCCGAGTCCAGCGCGCTGGTGGTGGTCGGTGCGACCACGAAGAACACCTCGTGCCCGGTGAAGTCCGCGGTCAGCCCGAGCAGGCAGGCCCGCGATGCCGCCTCCAGCCCCACCCAGCCCCACAGGTGCTTGGCCTCGAAGGCGACCCGCTCCTCCTCGCGTGGCTCCAGCGTCGGCGGGTGCGGCGTGATGCCGTGGAAGCGGAGGCTGGCGACGGTGAGGCCGGGCTCCCGGCGTACGAACGCGTCCGCCTGCTGCTCACCGAGCCACTTCGACAGGCTGTACGCGTCCTCGGCGTACGTCGGGTGCTCCTCGTCGACCGGCAGGTAGTCGTAGTGCGTCTGCTTGCTGTAGATGCCGCCGATGGCGTTGATGCTGGAGGCACACACGACGCGGCGGATGCCGAGCTCGGTCGCCGCGCGCAGAGCGTGGTAGTTGCCGAGGACGTTCGTGGCGTGAACGAGGTGGTCCGGGGTTCCGCCCGGGCCGGGGATCGCGGCGAGGTGCACCAGAGCGTCGGCCTGGGCGGCGGCCAGGTGTTCGAGCAGGTTGTCGTAGTGGGTGATGTCGACCTCCTGGACGGGCACCGTCAGGGTCCCGAACGGCGCCCGGACGTCCTGCTCGCCCTCGGCCGGCCCGGTGACACGGTCCAGCGCGACGACCTCGTGGCCCTCCTTCAGCGCAGCGGTCACCACTCCCCTGCCCAGCCGGCCGTTCGCCCCGGTCACCGCAATGCGCACGCCACCACTCCTCGCTGAGCTCGCTGATCTCGCTGTGGGGACGACCCTCATCGGTTGTCCCTGGCGACATGATCGCGGGCTCTGGCGCCATGGGGTACGCCGGGGCCCCACGCCGGTCGGCCGGGATCGGCACCTCGACCCGGTGGACCGGCAACCACGGCCGGGGACGCAGATTCTTCCGCGGAAGAATCCGGCGGCTCCGCGGGCAGGGCAGGGCGGGGCCCTATTCGGACCCGGGTTCGCCCTCGCCGCGCAGGATGATCAGGAAGCCCTCGAGGTCGTCCGGCTTCACCAGCACGTCCCGCGCCTTCGAACCCTCGCTGGGCCCGACGACGCCGCGGCTTTCCAGGATGTCCATCAGCCGGCCGGCCTTGGCGAAGCCGACCCGCAGCTTGCGCTGAAGCATCGACGTGGACCCGAACTGCGTGGACACGATCAGCTCGGCAGCCTGCACCACGAGGTCCATGTCGTCGCCGATGTCGTCGTCGAGGTCCTTCTTGGCGCCCGGCGCGGCGGTGACGTCCTCGCGGTAGGTCGGCTGCAGCTGGGTCTTGCAGTGTTCGACGACCCTGTGGATCTCGCTCTCGCTGACCCACGCGCCCTGGATCCTGATCGGCTTGCTGGCGCCCATCGGCAGGAACAGCCCGTCGCCCTGCCCGACCAGCTTCTCCGCGCCGGGCTGGTCGAGGATGACCCGGCTGTCGGCCATGCTGGACGTCGCGAACGCCAGCCGGGACGGCACGTTGGCCTTGATCAGCCCGGTCACCACGTCGACCGACGGCCGCTGGGTGGCCAGCACCAGGTGGATTCCGGCGGCCCGGGCCAGCTGGGTGATGCGGACGACCGAGTCCTCGACGTCGCGCGGGGCGACCATCATCAGGTCGGCCAGCTCGTCGACGATGACGAGGAGATAGGGGTACGGCGCGAGGACGCGTTCGCTGCCCGGCGGTGGGGAGACCTTGCCGGTGCGGACGGCCTTGTTGAAGTCGTCCAGGTGCCGGAACCCGAAGGCCGCCAGGTCGTCGTACCGGCGGTCCATCTCCGAGACCACCCACTGCAGGGCCTCCGCGGCCTTCTTCGGGTTGGTGATGATCGGGGTGATGAGGTGCGGGATGCCCTCGTAGACGCTGAGCTCCACCCGCTTCGGGTCGACCAGGATCGCGCGTACCTCGTCAGGGGTGGACCGCATCAAGATCGAGCTGATCATCGAGTTGATGAAGACCGACTTGCCGGAGCCGGTGGCGCCCGCGACGAGCAGGTGCGGCATCTTCGCCAGGTTGGCGACGACGAAGCCGCCCTCGACGTCCTTGCCGAGCCCGGCCACCATCGGGTGGTGGTCGTTGCGCGCGACGTTGGACCGGAGCACGTCGCCGAGGCTGACGGTCTCCTTGTCGGTGTTGGGGATCTCCACCCCGATCGCGGACTTGCCCGGGATGGGCGACAGGATCCGCACGTCGGTGCTGGCCACGGCGTAGGCGATGTTCTTGCTGAGCGCGGTGACCTTCTCCACCTTGACGGCGGGCCCCAGCTCGACCTCGTACCTCGTCACCGTCGGGCCACGCGTGTAGCCGGTCACCTGCGCGTCGATCTCGAACTGCTCCAGCACCTCGGTGAGCCGCTCGACGATCGAGTCGGACGCCTTGGTGCGCGCCTTGTGGGCCGAACCCGGCGCGAGTACGTCGTTGGCCGGCAGGGTGTACGTCACGTCGCCGGACAGGGCGAGCTGCTCGACCCGCTGCGGCATCGGGCTGTGCGGCGGCGGGTCGCCGGGCTTGCCGTCGCCGTCGGCCTTCCCGGCCGCGGCCGCGGCGGCCACACCTGTCGCTGCACCGTCGCCGGTGGACTTGCCGTCGCCGGCGGACTTCCCCTTGCCGCGCTTGCCGAGCTCACGGCCCTCGAGCACCGGACTGTCGTACGGCGCGTCGGCGGTGAACCCGGACTCCTCACCGTCTCCGTCGCTCTTGGCCGAGGCGCCGACCCGCCGGCGGGAACGCGACCTGCGCAGCGGCTGGGTCGGCGGGTCCCCCTTCACGTCGGTCTCGGCGTCGGCCCCGTCGGCGTCCTCGCCGGTGTCCTTACGGAGGATGTGGTGGTCCCAGAGGCCCCGGAACCGCTCGGGCAGCGCGTGCAGCGGAGTGCCGCCCACCACGACCATGCCGAACAACGTCAGCAGGATCAGCAGCGGAACGGCGACGTACACGGTGAGCAGGTCGGCCGGCACCGACGACATCACGTAGCCGATGGCGCCGCCGGCGTTCTCCAGGCTCTTGATGCCGTTGGTGGGGCGGGGCAGGTCGTCCTTGATGTGGATCAGGCCGAGAACGCCGCCCAGGATCGCCGCCCACCCGATCGCCTGCCGCCCGCCGGGACCGTTGCGGTCGGGGTGGCGCAGCGTCCGCCAGGCCACCAGGGCGAGCAGGATCGGGATGAACCAGTCGAGGACGCCGACGGTGCCTGAGACCACCCCGCGGACCGCCCGCCCGACGTCGTTGGGCATCTGCCACCAGACCGCGGCCGCGACCACGATCGCCAGGCCGACGAACGCCAGGCCCACACCGTCGCGGCGAAGCTCGGGGTCGAGCTCGCGCGCGCTCGCCCCCATCCGCCGGACGATCCCCCCGACGAGGTGCGCGATGCCGAGCCAGATACCGGCGACCAGCCGGACGATCCCGCTCAGCAGGGAACCGAGGACGCTGCCCAGCGAACCCGAGCTCTTACCCCGCGCCGGGCGTCTGGCCTGGGCCTTCTTCGCCGGAGTCTTCTTGGCCGGAGGCTTCTTCCCGGGCGGCTTGCCGGACCCGCCGGATCTGTTGGACCGCGCCGGTGGCGGGGATGCCGAACGGGTGCGGGTGCCGGTGCGGGTGTCCGAACGTGCCGGGCCGCCCGCCGTGCGGGATTGTCCCCGGCGTACGGGGGAAGACGTCCGGGCCATGGTCAACGAGCCTACGGGATCGTGTCGGCTCCCTCACGTCTCACACGCCGCGACCGGCCCGACGGCCTGCCTCGTGCCCGGTGCGACGGCCCGCCCGATACCGGCCCCGAGACCGGCTGAGCGCGACCGCTCGGGCGTACAACCCGACCGCGGGGAGTACGAGCAGACCGGTCAGCGTCAGCGCGGCGCGGATGCCGAGGCGCTCGCCGACCATCCCGACCGGCGGGCCGCCGAGGATCTGGCCGGCGGCGTCGACCTGGCCCGACATGGAGAACACCGTCGCCCTCGTGCGCTGCTCGGTGTTCGCCACCAGCCAGCTCGCCACCAGCGGGTGGCACACCGACCGCAGCAGGCCCACCAGCACACTCGCCGCCGCGGCCGTCCAGAAGGCTCCGGCGGACGCGAACACCAGCACCCCCGCGACCACGCCGAGCTGGGCGACCACCAGCATCGTCCCGAGGCGCCCGGGACGCGCCGGGTCCAGCCGGCGCCGGACGACCTCGGTGACGGCGACCGAGCCGAGCATGCCGACGACACTGAACACGCCGAACCACACCACCGGCGTGAACAGCGACGGGAACCGCAGGTTCTCCAGGAAGTGCGCCTGCTGCAGCCGGTCCCAGCCCTCACCACCGAGGCCGAGGAACAGCCCGGCGACCAGCAGGCACACCAGCACCGGCCGGCCGCGCACTACCCGGGCACCGGCCACGAACTGGCCCCGCATCGCCGCGAAGGACCCGCGCTCGGCGGGTGCCGCCGACTCGAAGGAGTGCTCCGGCATCACGAACACCAGCAGGACGCCCAGCAGCAGCCACACCGCGGCGCCGGCGACGATCGGGAGGTTCAGGCCGACCCCGGCCAGTAGGACGCCCGCGCCGATGCCGGCGACGGTGGCCACCTGGCCGACCTGGGCCCCTCGGGTGAACACGCCCGGCGCCCGCTCCTCGCCGAGCTCGCCGCTCACCCACGCCTCCTCGGCGCCGTCGACGCAGGTGGAGCCGATGCCCCACACGACGTTGCCGGCGACGATGGCGAGGAACGCGGGGACGAGCCCCTCGAGGAGGGTGCCCGTCCCGATGAGCAGGTAGCCGGCGATCACCGAGAGCCGGCGGCTGTACAGGTCGGCGATCACCCCGGTGGGCACCTGCGCGAGGAAGCAGGTGACCTCCAGCACGGTGCCCACGAGGACGAGCTCGAGCGGACCGAGGCCGACGGTCTGGATCTGGTAGACGAGGTTGAGAGTGAACGCGCAGGCGCCGGCGAAGGAGCCGAGCCCGCGGATCAGGAGGTAGACGGCGTACGCGCGCATACGTGGAACTCCGGACGCGAGGAAGGGGCGGGCGAACAGCCCTCCGGCGTCGGGTGAGTTCGACCGGACGCGTCTGCGCGCGGCCGGTCAGGAAGCAGCCGGTAGGTCAGCGAACGTGCGCCGACGTACCCCTCGCCACGACACCGGAGGTCGAAGACGGGGTGCTGGCTCGCATGCGCTGAGTCCTCTCGTTCGGCCGGGCTTTCCGCGGGTTTCCCCGAGGGTTCCGTGGGGTTCCATGGATTTCCGCGCGGATGTGACCGCCCGGGCAGGGCGAGGATAGCGGTCCGACCGTACGGCCGCATCCGGATTGTCCCCGCCGGCCGACCAGCCCTTCGATGGCACCCGGCCACCCCACCGAGCACCCCACCGAAGCAGCCCACCCCGGAGATTTCCTCCTCCCGCAGGATCACGGGCCGGTGCCCGGACGTTCATCCTGTGCGGGGGCCCGGCAGGCGTCCCGGGGCACGTCCCGGCGGTGCCGGGCACACGAGGGAGGACGGCACATGACGAAGCCAGGAGTGGTCGGTTCGACGAGCTCAGAGCCCGCGACGGAGTTCCACCAGGTTCACCAGGCTCACCCCGGCGGACCCCGGTGGGGCGCCCGCGCTGGACATCGACTACTTCCAGGATCCGGAGGCGGTGCACGCCGCACTGCGTGCGGAGGGACCGGCCCGCAAGGTCGTACTCCCCCATGGCTGGGAGACCTGGATCGTGACCAGGTACGACGAGGCGCGGGCCGCGCTCGCCGACCCCCGGCTGCTGAAGAACGGCCGGGTGCTGGACCAGTACATGGATCCCGAGCAGCTCGGCGACGACATGGTCTTCGCCGAGGCCCTGCGGGCGCACATGCTGAGTGCGGATCCGCCCGACCACACCCGGCTGCGCAAGCTGGTCAACAAGGCGTTCACCTCACGCCGGGTGGAAGCGCTCCGCCCCCGGATCGAGGCGATCACCGAGGAGCTGCTGGACGCGATGGCCGCCCGCGGCGCGAACGGCGAGCCGGTCGACCTGATCGAGGCGTTCGCGTTCCCCCTGCCGATGACGGTGATCTGCGAGCTTCTCGGCGTCCCCTTCGAGGACCGCGAGGACTTCCGCTCCTGGTCCGCGGTGGTGCTGGCCGACGACCCGACCGATGACGAGGTACGCACCGCGTCGCACGCCATGGCCGGCTACCTCAGCCAGCTGATCGCGGCCAAGCGCGCCGACCCCGGCGAGGATCTGCTGACCGGTCTGGTGCAGGCCCGCGACGACAACGACCGGCTGGACGAGTACGAGCTGATCGCGATGGCGTTCCTGCTCCTCGTCGCCGGGCACGAGACGACCGTCAACCTGATCGGCAACGGTGTCCTCGCACTGCTGCGCAATCCCGAGCAGCTCGACCGGCTGCGCTCCGACCCGTCCCTGGTGAGCGGTGCGGTCGAGGAGTTCCTGCGCTACGACGGACCGATCAACCTCGCCACCATGCGGTTCACCTCCGAGCCGGTGCAGCTGGGTGACGTGGAGATCCCGCGCGGGCAGTTCGTGCTGGTGTCGCTGGCCTCGGCCAACCACGACGAGAGCCGGTTCCCCGGAGGCGGGCAGCTCGACGTCACCCGCCGCGGCGGCGGCCACCTGGCGTTCGGCCACGGGATCCACTACTGCGTGGGCGCGCCGCTGGCCCGCCTGGAGGCGGAGGTGGCGTTCCGCCGGATGCTCGACCGGTTCCCCGAGCTCTCACTGGCGGTCGATTCCGACGATCTGCGGTGGCGGCACAGCAGCCTGATCCATGGAGTGGAAAGTCTTCCCGTACGCCTGTCCTGACGTCGGCGACCGGGCATGACCGGTTTCCGCACGACCGCGATGGTCGTCGGTGATCTTCGGTAAGGTCGGCGCGCGGCATCCCCCTCGCTCGCCGGCAGGAACGGAGATCCATGCGCGTCGCCGACATCGACGTCTGGGTTGTCAACGTCCCCTTGACAACCACGTTCGCCAGTAGCTTCGAGGCGAAGTCCGGCACCACCCGCACGGTGATCCGGGTCCGTGACCACGACGGACTGGAGGGCTGGGGCGAGACCATGCACGGCCGGCCGACGGCGGCGCTGGTCGAGCGGATCAAGGACCAGTTCGTCGGCGTCGACCCGCGCGCGAACGCGACGATCCGGCGTGCGTGCGCGATGGTGCCGTTCTTCTACGGCTACCTCGGCTACTGCGCGCTCGCCGGGCTGGAGATGGCGTTCCTCGACCTCGCCTGCAAGGCCGCCGGGGTGCCACTGCATCTGCACCTCGGCGGCGCGGTCCGCGACGCCATCCCCCTCACCGGCCTGCTCACCCGGGGCGCCGCCGGCGACGTGTCCCGCGCCGACCAGCCGGCCGTGCTGGCCGACAAGGCCGCCGAGATCGTGGCGGCGCACGGCTTCACCGCGCTGAAGTTCAAGGGCTCCACCGACGCGCGGTTCGACGTGTCGGTGATGCGGGCACTGCGAGCGAAACTGCCCGACACCGCGCTGCGGGTGGACCCCAACGCCGTCTGGTCGGTGCCGGAGTCGGTGTGGGCCGGCCGGCAACTCGACACTCTCGACCTGGAGTACCTCGAGGACCCGTGCGCGGGCCTGGAGGGGATGGCGCAGGTGCGCGCGCAGATCGCCACTCCCTTGTGCACCAACATGTGTGTCGTACGCGAGGAGGACCTCGCTCCGGCGGTGCGGATGGGTGCGGTCGACATCATCCACGCCGACGTGCACAAATGGGGCGGTGTCGGTCCGACGATGAACCTCGCCGCCACGTGCCGGGCGTTCGGTCTCGGCCTGAACTTCCACAGCGGCGGCGAACTGGGTATCTCCACCGCATGCCATCTCCAGGTCGCCGCGGCACTCGACCGGCTCGACCACGCCGTGGACGCGATGTACTACCTCGCCGACGGCGACGTGCTGACCGAGCGCATCGAACTGTCCCACGGAAGCCTGCCGGTGCCCCAGGGTGCCGGCCTCGGCGTCGACGTCGACCTCGACCGGGTCCTCCACTACGCCCACCGCAACGAGAAGGAGGGCGACCACACCCCGTGAGGTCGTACACCTCGCCCGTCCCGAACCACGATCCGGAGCCGATGCCGTGACCCAGCCGCCGACCGACCCGCTGATCGACGTGCTGGAGCAGGCCCGCGAGGATCGGGTGTTCTCCGGGGCGGCGTGGTCGGCCGGCACCGCGGACGGGCCCGTTCGCCGCGGTCACCTCGGCACCCTCGCCTGGGGCGGCGACCCGGTGACCGAGGAGACCGGGTGGGACCTCGCCTCGCTCACCAAACCCGTCGCCGGCCTGGCGGTGATGGCCCTGGTCGAGCATGGCCTGCTCGCGCTCACCGACCCGGTGGCCATGCACCTGCCCGAATACGCCGGCACCGACAAGGCCGACCTCACCGTCTGGCACCTGCTGACCCACACCTCCGGCATCCCGGGCGGGCAGCGCCTCTACCGCGACCACCCCGACCGGGACGGACTGCTGGCCGCCGTCCGCGACCTTCCGCTACGCGGGAGGCCCGGCACCCAGGTGGAGTACAGCTCGCAGGGCTTCATCGTGCTCGGGCTGGTCGCCGAGGCCGCCGCCGGCCGCCCGCTGGAGGAGTTGGTACGCGAGTACGTCGCGGAGCCGCTCGGCGCCGGCGACCTCACCTACAACCCGCCGCGGAAACGCTGGAGCCGCACCGCTGCCACCGAGGAGTGCGCCTGGCGCGGCCGGCTGATCCAGGGCACCGTGCACGACGAGAACGCCGAGGTCCTCGGCGGGGTCTCCGCACACGCCGGGCTGTTCGCCACCCTCGCCGACGTCGAAAGCCTCGCGCTGGCGCTCGTCCGCGGCGGGCGCGGTGAGCACGGCCGGGTCCTGGCGCCACGTACGCTCGCGGTGATGACCAGGCCGGCGACCGACCACCTGAACCTCCGCCGGTCCCTTGCCTGGCAGGGAAACGACGTGCTGTCGACACTTCCCGGCGACCTGATGAGTGGTTCGGCGTACGGGCACGCGGGGTTCACCGGCACCAGCCTGTGGGTCGACCCCGAGCTGGGTCTCTACGCCACCTTGCTCACCAACCGCGTCCACCCGGGACGCGACGCCAGCACGATGCCGTGGCTACGGCCGCGCTTCCACAACCTCGCGGTGACCGCCGTCCTCGCCGAGGTCGCCGCGCGGGAGGACCTGCGCGTACGAAACGACAAACTCGACGTGTGAGCTCAGCCGCGGCGGAACGCGAGGTTGGCGCTGCGGCACAACGACCCCAGCTGCCAGGCGGAGATCGCCCCGGTGGCCAGGGACAGCACGAGGGCGGGCGTCGAGACGGCCAGCATCCACCGGACCTGCTCGGCGTTGGCGACGTTCATCGCCACCGAGCAAACGGTGGAGACCAGCAACGCTCCGCCACACAGGAAAACCAGCAGAACGAGGACGAGCCGCACCGGAAGCACCCGGCGCGCCGACGCCACCAGCAGGGCGGCCAGGCAGCAGCCGGCGACTCCGCCGGCGATGCCGGCCCAGTCGGTGAGGTCGGACAGAACGCCCAGACGCCACGGGTGACTTCCCGTCGGCGCGCTCGGCACCCGAGCGCTCGGCACCTGAGCGCTCGGCACCGCCACGCGCCACGTGAGGCCCCACGCAAGGACGGTCGCCGGCATGGACAACGCGCACATCGCGGCCGTCCGCCGGCCCTGGACCGCCGCGAGCTCGGGTGCGTACGCGGCTGCCACGTCCCGCACCGGCCCGCACTCGCGGACTGCCCTGGCCTGCGCCTCCCTCTCCGGGGTTCCCGCGTCCACGTAGGCGTCGGCGGCGTCCCGGAGCCCGTCGGCGAGTTCGGCGGTGACGTCGCGCCGGGCGCCACGCGGGCCGCGGAGCGCGTCGTCGAGGGCGGTGACGTAGGCGGCGATCGGCCCGTCGTCGCGCCGGCGTGCGAGCGCCGTCGTCTCGGTCGTCACCGTCCCGCCCGTCCCGCCCGTTCCAGCTGTTCGCCGGCACCAACCGGCGCGGGCCGCAGCGGCGAACGGGCGCCGATGAACGCCGCCCGCAGCGCCCGGGTGAGCGACCGGACCAGCAGGCATGCGCAGGCGACGGTGACCGAGCCCACCAGGAGCCCGATCCGCGAGGTCGCGAACGCCTGGCTCGGCCCGTCCGCGTTGAGGACCATCATCGCCACCGAGCAGCTCAACGTGATCGTGAAGGCGAGCACCCCGATCACCCCCACCGCGCCGGTCAGTGGCGTCGCCGGCCGGCCACGCCGGGCCGCGAGCACCATCAACAGCATCAGCACGACCGCGCAGCCGCCTGCCAGCAGGTCGGCGCCGGTGACGACGCGGGACAACGAGGAGACGGCGGCGTTCGGCGGGCCGTTCCACGGGCCGGACATCCGCCACGGAACGTCCCACAGCAGGTTCAGGCCGGGCATGAGTACGGCGACGAGCATCGCTGTGTGCCGGCCCTGGACCGCGGTGAGCTCGGGCCGGTAGGCGGCAGCGACGTCCTCGGCCGGCCCGCAGTCGGCGACCGCCCGCGCCTCGGCCTCGGCTACCGGAGCGCCGACACGGATGTGGGCTTCGGCCGCGTCGCGCAGACCGTCGGACAGTTCACCCAACATCTCCGCCCGGGCCGACGCCGGGCCCGGCAGCAGGTGACGCACCCGCAGGAGGTAGCCGTCGATCGGTGTGTTCATCCCGGCTCCCCCAGGACACCGCCGATCGCCGTGGTGAACCGGCTCCAGTCGGCCCGCTCCCGGGCCAGCTCCTGCCGCCCGGCGCGGGTGAGCTGGTAGGTGCGCCGCCGTCGGCCGCCGACGCTGCTCCACTGGCCGGAGATGTAGCGCGCGCGTTCGAGGCGGCGCAGCGCCGGATAGACGCTGCCGGTGGGCAGGTCGAGGACACCGCCGCTGCGGGCCTGCAGGGCCTCGATGATCGCGTAGCCGTGCAGGGGACCGTCGGCGAGGGTCGCGAGCAGCAGCGCGTCCAGGTGCCCGCGCACGATGTCGGCCTTCACGAGTACGCAGCCTACTCATTCCTCACCCTGCCGGACAGGTCCGTGGTACGGCACTCAGGGGCGATCCCAGGCTTTCCCTGAGGGAACACCGGGGTGGGCGCAGGCGCCCAACATCAGGGATCAACCCGATTCATATGTAGCCAGCCAACACATAGCCTGGTGGACGTCCCACCCGGCTCCCGAGGAGGTCCGTTGCCGTCCGCCGTTCTCGCCGCCAGCCCGCGGCCCAGCCCTGCGGGAGTCCCCGCGGACGGGCCACGGGCCACGCTGTGGCTGCTGCGGCTCGTCGCGCTCGTCCACGCCGGTCTGGTGGTCGGCCAGCCCGTACTCGCCGGGATCTACCTCAGCGGCCGCTTCGACGCGCTCGCCACCCACTCGCTCAACGCCGGTCTGGTGATTCTGGGCTGCATGTGGCAGTTCGGCGCCGCGCTCCTGTACATCCTGCCCGGCCGCGGACGCGGCTGGCCCGTCCTGGTCACCGCATTGCTGTTCTTCGGCGAGGGAATCCAGATCGGCATGGGATACGCCGGGAATCTCGCCGTACACGTGCCCCTCGGCGTCGCCGTCGTCACCGCGCAGACCGTGTTCGTGGCCTGGCTGTTCCGCTCCGGAGCCCGTCGTCCCCGCCGCACGCTGCGCACGTTGGGCGGTTCCCCGCCGGCACAGGCCGGCCGGGGCCGGCCGGTGGCCCTCCGCAGGCAGGTGAGCAGACATGACCACGCTGACCGACTCCCGCCCGCCCCAGCCCCGCATCCGGCCGCGCCGATCCCTGCTGGCGCTGCGGATCGCCGCCCTACTCACGGCCGCGGTGCTGCTTCTCCAACCAGTGCTGGCGGGAAGCTACCTCACCGGTGACGTGGGCGCGCTCGGCACGCACGAGGCCAACGCCCACGCGGTCACCACGCTGACGTTCGCCCAACTCGTGGCCGCGCTGGTCTACGTGTGGCGGGGCCACGGACGCTGGTGGCCGGCGGCTTTGACCGCGGTGCTGCTGGCCGCCGCGGAGACGCAGGTGTTCCTCGGCTACGGCCAGAACCTGCTGGTGCACGTCCCCCTCGGCGTGGGCCTGGTCCTCGTCCAGATCCTCTTCACCTGTTGGCTGCTGGGTTCGCACGCACGCCGGACCCGAATGCGTAGGGAGAACCGCCGATGAATACTCCGCTGTCAAGGCGAGGTTTCCTCGGGCTGGCCGGCGCGGCCGGTCTGGCCGGGTCGTTCGGACTGGCCGGGTGTGGCCGGGACACCACCGGGCAGACGGCCCAGCTTCTGACCAGCCTGGCACCGAAGCCACGTCCGTACGCCGTTCCGCTACCGGTGCCCGCTGTCAAGCGGCCCTTGCGCAGCGACGCCACCACCGACTACTACGAGATCGTCCAGCGGGTCGCCGACGCGCAGATCCTGCCCGGGCTGAGGACGCCGATCCTCGGCTACGACGGGACGTTTCCCGGTCCCACGCTGGTGAGCCGCAGCGGCCGGCGGACCGTGGTACGTCACCGCAACAACCTCCCCGTGCCGACCGTCGTGCACCTGCACGGTGGGCACACCCCGCCCGACCACGACGGCTACCCGATCGACCTGGTGCTGCCGACCGGCGGCTGGAACCCGGGCGCGGGACACGGCCACGGCGCGGGTTCGATGACCGGGGACGTACGCGAAGGCGTGCGCGACTACGCGTATCCGTTCCACCAGCGGGCGGCGACGTTGTGGTACCACGACCACCGGATGGACTTCACCGGCGCGCAGGTCTACCGCGGCCTGGCCGGCTTCCACCTGGTGCACGACGACGAGGAGCAGGCCCTGCCGCTGCCGAGAGGCGAGCGGGACGTGCCGCTGATGATCTGCGACCGGGCGTTCGAGGAGAACGGCGCGTTCCGCTATCCCGCGCTCGACCGGGAACTGCGTTCCACACCCGGTGTCACCTCCGCCTACATGGAAGGCGTACTGGGCGACGTCATCCTGGTCAACGGCGCGCCGTGGCCGGTGATGGAGGTGGCCGCCGCACGTTACCGCTTCCGGATCCTGAACGCGTCCAACGCCCGCCGCTACCGGCTCGCCCTGGACCCCGGCCCCGGCAAGGGCGCGCCGTTCGTCCAGGTCGGCGGGGACGGCGGCCTGCTCGAACATCCGGTGGACCAGGACGCCATCGTCTCCGCCCCCGCCGAGCGCTTCGACGTGATCGTGGACTTCTCGGCGTACAGGCCCGGAACGGTGGTGACGATGGTCAACCAGCTGGGCAGCGGGCCGACCGCAGGGGTGATGCGGTTCCGGGTGACCCACCGGGTGAAGGACGACAGCACGATCCCGGCGAGGCTCACCCGGATCGAGAAGCTCGACCCCGCCAAGGCGGTGCGCACCCGGGAGTGGCGGTTCGCCAAGGGCGAGGTGCACGGTCAGAGGGGCTGGACCATCAACGGCCGGCCGTTCGACCCGCGCCGGATGGATGCCCGGACCCGGCTCGGCGACATCGAGATCTGGCGGTTCAGGGCCGACCTGCACCACCCCGTGCACATCCATCTCGACCCGTTCCAGGTGATCCGGCGCGGCAACCGCGGTCCCGGACGCTACGACGCGGGCTGGAAGGACACTGTCGACCTGCGGCCCACCGAGTACGTCGACGTCGCGGTGCGGTTCACCGACTACCGCGGGCCCTACCTCCTGCACTGCCACAACCTCGAGCACGAGGACATGGCGATGATGGCCGCGTTCGCCACCACCTGACCCGGGCGGCCGGGCCCGCGCCCGGCACTACCCGGACGTGAACGCGCGGTGCACCTTGCGGACCGCGCGGGCGATGTCGTCCACGTCGGCTTCGGTGTAGCGCTCGTTCCAGGACACCACCAGCAGCCGTTCGCCGATCAGGTGTTCGGCCTGCGGGCACAGCCCGACGTCGTACGACGGCTCGACCCGGGCGGGCGGTGAGTGCAGCGGATAGCCGGACCGGCCGTAGGTGCGGCGTTCGGTGAGCACCGGTGTGCGGTAGACCGGCCGGGTCAGGTAGCCGCCGTTGGCGGGGATGCCCTCCGCGGCCAGCGCCTTGCCGTAGTCGTGACAGGTGCCGCCCGCCTGGTCGGGGTCGACGACGAGGGGGTACTGCCAGTAGCTCACGCCGCCCTCGTCCGGCGGAATCGCCAACCCGGCAAGGCCGGACAGCGCCGCGCCGAGCCGTTGCGCCCCGGCCCGGCGGTCGGCCACCACGCCCGCCAGCTTGGGCAGCTGGGCGCGGGCCACCGCCGCCTGGAGCTCGGTCATGCGGTAGTTGACGGACAGGAACAGGTGGGTGCGCTCGTCGGTGTCGCGCGGCCAGCCCTTGTCGGCGAACAGCCGCATCCGCCGGGCCAGGTCGTCGTCGGCGGAGATGCACAGACCACCGTCGCCGGCGGTGATGTGCTTGGACTGCTGCAGGCTGAAGCAGCCGATCTGGCCGACCGTGCCGGCGAGCCGGTTGTCCGAACAGCGGGTGAGGTAGGCCTGGGCGCAGTCCTCGACCAGGATCAGGCCGTGCTCGTCGGCCAGCGCCCGCAGCTCCACCACCGGTGCCGGCGCGCCGAAGAGGTGCACCGCGATGATCGCCCGGGTGCGCGCGGTGATCCGGTCACGGACCGAGGCGACGTCGAGGTTGCCGGTGCGCGGATCGACGTCGGCGAACACCGGAACGGCGTTCTGCATGAGGATCGGCAGCACCGTGCCGGCGTCGGTGATCGGGGTGGTGATGATCTCGTCGCCCGGCTCGGGGTCGACCGCGGCGACCCCGAGGTGGATCGCGGCGGTGCCCGAGCTGGACGCGACCGCGTGCGGAAGCCCGTAGTAGTCGGCGAACTCGCGTTCCAGCTGCCGGGTCTCGTTGCCGACCGTGCTGTTCAGCCGGCCGGAGGCGACCACCCGGGTGACCGCCTCGATCTCCTCCGCTCCCAGGGTGCGGCCCGCGGCGTTGCCGACGCTCGGGAACGGCGCGGTGCGGACCGGCGTGCCGCCGTCGAGCGCGAGCGTCTCCGTCTCCTCGCCTGGCTGGCTCATGCGTACCTCACAGGTGTCCGTCGCGCGTGCGTGCTGCCCGGCCGAACCACAATCTATACGGTCTTGACCTAAAGTCCAGTACGCGGCAAGCTCCTTGGAACACTCCCGCAGCTTGTCCGCCGCATGTCCTCGCATGTCCCCCGCCCGGAGGAGACAGCAATGACCAGTTCCGGCCCCGCCGACAGCTCCGCGTACGGCTCCACGTCCGGCCCCACTCCCGGCTCCACTCCCGGCTCCGCCCGGCCGGACACCGCCTCCGGTCGTGGCCCGCGCCGGCGCGATGTCCTTCGCCTCGCTGCGTTCGGGGCGGTCGGTGCGGCCGGCGCACTCTCACCCCTCGCCCGGCCGACCCGGGCCGACGCCGCGGCCACCGCGACAGCGCTGACCGGGGCGAGGAGGACCTCCTCGACGCTGACGGCCTCCACCAAGTCCGGTTCGACGTACTACACGCCCGAGAAGGTGGCGGCGGTCCGGCGCAACATCGCCGCCTACGACTGGGGGGCGCGGCTGCGCGACAACGCCGTTGCGGCCGCGAAGCCCTACCTCGACAAGGGCGACGAGTGGTTGTGGAGCCTCGTCACCACCCAGCGCCTGCCCCGCAGCTACGCCGTCAACCAGGCCCTCGGCTCCCCCGTCACCGGCAAGGACCTCTTCCGGTTCGGCAACTACCCCTACACAGCCGACCCGCTGAACCGGCCGTGGAAGATCGTCGACCCCTCCTGCAACTACGTCTTCCCCACCAACGACTTCGGCGCCTACTACGCCAGCGGCCTGGACGAGCACGGCGAGTTCGACCCCGCCCGCGCCGACCGCTCCCTGCTGGTGAACGAGCTCTATCCCGAGAAGGGCCCGACGTGGGGTGTCGACGACGGGTTCGGCTGGGTCGACGGCAACGGCGACAAGTACACGTTCGTCGCCTACTACCACCACTGGCACCTGTGGTACGCCGCGGTGGAGACGGCGAAGGGCGTTATCCAGAACGCGCTGCGGTCTCTGCGGGACGCCTACATCTACACCGGGGAAGCGAAGTACGCCCGCGCCGGGCTGATCCTGCTGGACCGGATCGCCGACGTCTACCCCGCGATGGACGCCGCGGCCTACAAACGCGAGGACGGCTACCTGCAGTCCGACGGCCTGTCCGGGCAGGGAAAGGTCCTCGGCTGCATCTGGGAGGTCAGCCTCTCCAAGGACTTCGTGACGGCCTACGACGCGTTCTTCCCGGCGATCGCGACCGCCGACGACGCCGGCGTGCTGACGTTCCTGTCCGCCAAGGCGCAGAAGTACGCCCTGCCGGCGAAGGACTCCGTGGCCGCGCTCAAGCAGAACCTCGAGGACGGCCTGGTCCGGCAGGTCTACCCGGCGGTGAAGGCCAGCCAGATCGCCGGCAACTTCGGCACCCACCAGGCGACCCTGGCCGCCGCGGCGGTGATCCTCGACTCCGACACCGAGACCAAGGAGCAGATCGACTTCGTCTTCAAGACCGGCGGCCGGGTCAGGGACCCCAAGCTGCACATCACCGGCGGCAACCTGAGCGCGACCCTGGTCGACGACGTGGATCGCGACGGCATGGGCGACGAGGGCGCGCCGCACTACGACTTCATCTGGCCGGTCGCGATCGCCGGTGTCGTCGACGCGCTCGAGGGCTACCCGAAGTACGCCGCCGCCGACCTGTGGAAGCACCCGAAGTACCTCCGGATGGTCAAGGCGACGCCGATGGTGACGATGCTCAACCGCTACACCCCGAGCATCGGCGACACCGGCACGACCGGCGGGCCGGAGCTCTACAACAGCGCGACGGTCTACACCGGGCAGTTCGAGCGGACCGGTTGGCTGGAGCTTGCGCAGTCGGCGTACCTCCTCAACGGCAACAAGGTCGACGGGCTGTACGGCAGCATCTGGTCCGCCGACGTGGAGGGCACCCGGGACCGGATCACCGCGCTGATCGAGGAGCACGGTCCGCTCAACCTCGGCTCGCAGAACCACACCGGCTTCGGATTCGCCGCTCTGCGGGTCGGGCAGGGCGCGACCCGCCGTGAGCTGTGGACGTCGTACGGCCGCACCGGTGGGCACGGGCACGCGGACGCGCTCAACCTCGGGCTGTTCGGCTTCGGTGTCGACCTGCTGCCCGACCTGGGCTACCCGGAGTTCGCCGACTCCAACGCCCGCCGGGTGGAGTGGACGTCCAACACTGTGGCGCACAACACCGTGGTGGTCGGCGCGACCCGGCAGGCGGTGGAGTGGGTCGGTCTGCCGTACGGATTCGCCGCGGGCGAGCGGGTGCGGATGTTCGACATCGCCGCGCCGAAGGCCTACCCCACGACCAGCCTCTACCGCCGGGTGACCGCGCTGGTCGACATCGACGGCGACAACTCCTACGCCGTGGACGTCTTCCGGGTGAAGGGCGGCAACCAGCACCACTTCTCCTTCCACGCCGCGGAAGGCCCGGCCACCACCACCGCCGGGCTCACGCTCACCGACCAGGCCGGCGGAAGTTACGCCGGACCGAACGTCGAGCCGCCGGCCGACAACGCCAAGCCCCGCGCGGGTGCGAGCGGTTTCGACTGGCTGTCCAACGTGTCCCGCGACGCCGACCCGGATCCGGCGTACAGCGTGGACTGGGCGGTGAAGGACACCTGGAACGTCCTGGACCCCGACCCGGACCTGCACGTGCGGCTCACCATGCTGGGCGACGTCGACGAGGTGGCGCTGTGCGACGGCGTGCCGCCGCGCAACAAGCCCGGCAACCCTTCGAAGCTGCGGTATCTCATCGCGAAGCGGACCGGCGCCGATCTCGCCAGCCAGTTCGTGTCGGTGGTCGAGCCGTACGTCGGCGACCGTCTGGTGCGGTCGGTGGAGTCGGTACGGGTGGAGGCCACCGACGGCACCATCGCGCCGCACGAGGCGACCGCCGTCAAGGTGACCTTGACAAGCGGCCGGGTCGACTACGTGGTGAGCTCGCTGCGTACCGACGTCGTTCTCCGGGTGGACGGTCACTTCGTCTTCCGCGGTTCGTTCGGGGTCTACTCGCTGTCGGCCGGACGTCCGGTCTACGCGTTCGGGCACGGCGCGTCGATGGTGGCCGCGGTCAACCAGGTGCGCGGGGCGGCAGCGCTCACCGGCACCGTCACCGACTTCACCCGCGAGCTGAGCACCGACAACTCCCTCACCCTCCGGCTCGCCGGCGCCGCCCCCGCGCCGGAGTCGGTCGTGGGCAGCCACGTGTACGTCGACAACGACGGCGTACGCAACGCGGTCTACCGCATCGTGGGAGCCACCCGCCCCGACGCCCGCACGCTCGTCCTGGACATCGGCGACGTCACCACGATCCGCGAGTACGCCGACCCGGAGAACTTCGACAAGGGCTACACCTACGACGTGGCCGAAGGTGCCGCCGCCCGGATCCCGCTCACCCGGGAGTGGACGGCATGACCTCCGGCCACAGCGTTCCGAACCGCACACCGAACGACACGAGGTGACCGCACTCATGGCCAGCACGCTCGCCCTCCGGGGCGGCACTCCCGTCCGTAACCGACCGTTCCCCGCCTGGCCGCGGGCCGACCAGCAGGTGGGCGCCGAACTGCTCGACGTCCTGGACTCGGGCAAGTGGGGCAGCACGCACGGCGACCGGGTGGCCGCGTTCGAAACCGACTTCGCGGCGTACCAGCAGGCAGCGCACTGCATCTGTGTGAGCAACGGAACCCTCGCCCTGGTCGCCGCGCTGCGGGCCGCCGGGGTCGGGATCGGCAACGAGGTCGTCGTTCCGCCGTACACCTTCATCGCCAGTGCGGCGGCGGTGGTGCTCGTCGGCGCGGTCCCGGTGTTCGCCGACGTCGACCCGGCCACTCACCTGCTGGACCCGGCAGCGGCCGCTGCCGCGATCACCCCCCGGACCCGCGCGGTGATGCCGGTGCACATCGCCGGCCGGCCGTGTGACCTGGACGCGTTCGCAGCACTGGGCCGCGAGCACGACGTGGCGATCGTCGAGGACGCCGCGCAGGCGCACGGCGCGGAGTGGCGGGGCCGTCGCGTCGGCGCGCTCGGCGACCTCGGGACGTTCAGCTTCCAGACGTCGAAGAACATGAGCGCCGGCGAGGGCGGCGCGGTGGTGACCAACGACGACCGGTTGGCCGAACACCTGTACGCGCTCGTCAACGTCGGCCGGATACGCGGCGGCGGGTGGTACCAGCACGAGCACCTGGGCTACAACCTGCGGCTGACGGAGTTCCAGGCGGCGATCCTGGCCGGGCAGTTACGCGACCACCCGATGACCCAGACGACCCGGGACGCGAACGCCCGGCTGCTCGGCTCGCTGCTGAGCGAGGTGGAAGGCGTGTCGCTTCCTTCGCAGGATCCGAACGTCACCGCCCACGGCTGGCACCTGTTCCTGATGCGCGTGCCCGAGCTGGGTGCCGCCGGGAAGCGGGACGCGTTCGTGCAGGCGCTGGCGGCCGAGGGCATCCCCTGCTCGGGTGGTTACGTCGGCCTGCACCGCAACAACGCCCTGCGGGAGGAGATCGCCGCGCTCACCAAGCGGCTGGACCTTCCGTACGCCGAGCCGCGGGTGCCGGGCGCGGACCTGGTCGCCGCCGACACCGTGTGGCTGCCGCAACAGACACTACTCGGCAGCGAGGACGACGTACGCGACATAGCAGCGGCCGTCGGCAAGGTCCTCGGCGAGTCCGACACGCTCTGAGCAGAGGGGCCCGGCCTCCGTCCTGCGTATCCGGGCCCTGGGCCGTCCACCCCTCGGACACCGGCGGACACCGGCGGAAGTGTGAGACTTACGGGGGCTATGGCACCCGTAAGTCTCCACACTTCACCGCGGAAGCTCGCCCGAGCAGGAAGTGTGAAGCGAGACGGGGCCTCTGGCCACCCGGACGTTGCACACTTCACCCGGGTCGGTCACCGACCAGCTGCCCGAGCAACGTCGGAAGGTGCGGCCGACAGCCGCCGAGGATTCTTCCGCGGAAGAATCCCTCGGTTCTGCCACGCGGGTCGGTGGGGGTCGGACACGAGCCGTGACGCAACGTCTAGGCTCGGAGACGCAGCAGGGCCGCCGACCTCCGCGGGGTGGGCCGACGGCCCTGCTGCTTCTGCAGCGCCGTGGGCCGACTGCGGCCGACGGCCCTGCTGCTTCTGCAGCGCCGTGGGCCGACTGCGGCCGACGGCCCTGCTGCCCCACCCCACTGCCACCAGCGGATTGTCATCGTGGACCACCACACCTGCCTCCCCAGCGACCATCAAGCTACGAAGGGAGTACGGCCATGGACGATCTCGCCGGCCGGATCCAACGGCTCGAGGACCGAGTGGCCGTCAGCGAGACCGTGGTCAGCTACTGCCTGAACGTCGACCGCAGAGACTGGGCGAGCTTCACCCGCTGCTTCACCGATCCAGTGCTGACGGAGTACCGCAACGGCCGGTCGACCGGCTCGACCAGCCGCGCGGATCTGGTGGCGCTGATCTCCGAGGCGCTCGACGGATTCACTTCGACTCAGCATCTGAGCACCAACCACGTCATCACGTTCGACGCCGCTGATCCCGATCTGGCCACCTGCGTGTCGGCGATGTTCGCCCAGCACCTGATCCAGGGCTCCCCGAACGGCGACTTCTATCTGCTGCGTGCCATTTACACCAACTACCTGCGTCGCACGTCCGAAGGATGGCGCATCGAAGGCATCGAGACCCAACGCCGGTGGGAGGAGGGCAACCTCACCGCGGTCGACGAGGCGATCCAGCGCACCCGAAGCGCTCGATCGGGCCAGTAGCGGACCAGGAGGCCCTCCGGATCGAGAGCGGTCCGACGAGATGGATGCCGGCGGACGACACCGGCGGTCAGCCGCGGCGGGCGTACCAGTTGAGGTTGGCGACATTCAGCAGCAGTGACCCGGACCCGGGCTGGACCTGGTGGTCGTCGTAGATCGCCCGAGAGTGGGTGAAGACCCGCTCGTCCCACCACGCGACCGCCATCCACCGGGGCGCCTGGAGATACTGCCCGGACGCCGCGAGTCCGCCGCCGCCGTCGACGCGGGTGTTCGTGGTGGCGATGCCCTCCGGGGTCGTGGCCGCGAGGTTGCGGGTGAAGGTGGCGGCGAACGCGGCCAGGTCCGCACCGCGGAACACCACCCCCGACCGGAAGGCCCGGACCGCGAAGTCCACCTCGATCGCGCCGTGGCTCACGTCCTCGTACTGCTGGGCGCCGCGTCCACCCGACCCGTACGCGGGGGTGTAGATCGACACGTCCGTGGCGGGGTCACCGGTCTTGGCGTAACCGTCGTACATCCGGCTGGTGGTCGGCCAGTAGTGCCAAGTCGCCGAGCCGCCGCTGTCAATCTGCAGTTGCGTGGCGAACATCCGGGCCAGCCGGCTCGCGCGGTCGGCGTAGGTCCGGTCCCGGGTGATCTCGGCGAGCGCGAGGTAGGTGCGGCCGAGTGCGACGCTCTGGTTGATGGGCGCGATGTTGCCGTCGTACGGGAGTGGAATGCCCTTGGGCCACTGGAACCATCCGGTGCCGTCGGGCCCGTCCCGCCACTCCTCGTCGTGCACCGCGGCCGCGGCCCGGGCGGCCTCGGCGTACTCCTCCGCCTTGCGGCGGTAGCGGGGGTTGCGGCGCAGGTGCGCATCGGTGAGCACTGTCGCGGCGAACCACGCGAGCGGGTAGCTGATCATCCCGGTGTGCACCGCGAACACGACCGGTGCGGAGACGAGGGCGGTGTCACCCGCCACCGGTGAGTCACCCGCCCCCGGTGTCGGCCGCAGGTCGCGCACGGTCACCATCGTGCCGGTGGGGTACGCGTCGTACACCCGGGCGACCACGTAGTCGGGACTGGCCGGGTCCATGGACACGTCGGTGAAGGTGTCCGTCCGGGCGTACTGCGCGTTCGTCACGGCGAGGGTGAACCGCCCGCCCTCACCCACGCGCACGGTCGCGGTCGCCTGGTCGGCGTGGGCCAGCGCGCTGCGCACCTCCAGCACCGGCGCACCACCGGCGTCGCAAAGCCGGGCGACGCCCACGGTGTAGGGGTTCGCCGCCCGCCACGCCGGCCGGGACCGTCCGGCGTAGTCGGTGACGCCACGCTCGCTGTCGCGGTTGGCGAGTACCAGGTCGGCGTTGTGCATGAACCGGTCGAGGTAGTAGGTGTCACGGTAGGCGTCGTACATGCGCAGGAAGCTCGCCAGCACGTACGACTGACCCCAGGCAAGGCCACCCGCCTCGTTCGGCTGGTCCGGCTGCCCGGCGCCCCCGCTCTCGTGGAAGGTGCGGTCGAAGACGTCGTACGTCTCCCGCGCGGTGTAGTCGTACGTCGTCGCTGCCTGGGCGCGGCGGCGCGGCACGAGGACCGGCACGCCGACCCCACCCACTCCCGCCACGCCGAGCACCGCCGCTGACGTGCCGCACCGGCGCAGGAAGGTCCGGCGGCCGAGTTGCCCACTGCTCATGGTTCCTCCCTCGTTCGAGCCTCAGTCGGACCATCACCGACGCACCCGGCGCGACTCGCCGGCCGGCTCTGGGTGCGCGCGGTCAGCCGGCGGTGGTGACGGTGAACACCGACGTGCCGGCCGGAAGGTCCGCGGTGACTTCGAGCAGGCGACGTCCGTGCCGGGTCACCACGGTGCAGGTCGCGTCGCCGGTGAGCACCCGAGCCGAGGCCGCCCCGGATCCCAGCCCTGGAACGGCGATCAGCACACCGGCGCCCTTCACCGCGGCGGTCGCGGTCACCTCGACCCGCAGCTCCCCGCTCCCGGCACCGGGCTCCACCGCGACGCGTACACCGCGCCGGGCCCGCTCCCAGTCGTTGAGCTGTTCGGCGGTCCACCACTGCATGCCGAGCCGCCGCGCCTCCGCCGCCACCTCGCGGCAGGCCTGCGCGACGTCGGGCTTGGTGTGCAGGTGCGCGGCGTGGAACAGGAAGTGCGCCACACCGTGCACCTCCAGCGCCTCGGACAAGATGACGTCCCGGATGGCCGTGTGTCCCGCCCAGGCGAGGTCCTGGGTGTGCAGCGGGAGTTCCAGCACGTCGATCCGCCGGTTGTGCTCGCGTACGCCGGCGATCGGGAAGCTCAGGTGGCACGATCCGAACGGGAACCCGACGTTGCCCTGCTTGCTCGGCCCGCGCGACTCGTCGATCCGGATCCCGATCCGCTCACACCACAAGAAGAACTCGTCCCAGCCCTCCCAGCGGGTGTAGTGGTTCTTGTTGGACACGATGTCCTCGCGCCCGGTCAGCGCCTGCGCCCAGGCGTACTGCGCCCGCAGCTGCGGCCAGCCCCAGGACGCGATATCGGCGTCGCCCATCGCGTTGTAGTGCAGCGCCTGCTCGTGGCCGCGGGTCGCGATCTCGGCCACCACCTCCGGCCGGTAGCCGCCGGGGAAGCAGTGGCACCAGGTCACGTGCACGCCGGCCTCGTCGAACACCTCCAGCGCGCTGAGCGCGGCCTCGGAGTCGTTGCCGTCGGAGTCGTGGGACATGTGCGCCACGGCGGGGACGCCGGCCGGCCAGTAGTGCAGCCAGGGTACGGCGATCCCGGCCGCGTCGGCGGCGTCGAACAGCAGGTGGAGGAAGTCCAGCCGAAGCCGGTCCGCCTTCGCCTGGTGGAACATCGGCGCCGCGGCCGGCGGCGGGTAGGTGTGGGAGAACGTACCCCGCAGCGGGGCCTCTCCGGGCGGCACGATCCGGTCCTCCTCGTACGACAGCGCGAGCCCGTCGTCGCACTTGAGGACGCCGTCGTCGACCGGGCAGGACCCGTCCGGGGCGGGCGGGCCGTCCTCGTGCACAGGGGTGCCCTGCTGGATGGTGACGATGCGTTCCCACAGGTCTGCGGGGAACGCCGTCTCCCCCGCGGGGCCGACGATCCGCCCCTGCGCCGGGTGGACGACCACGGTGCCGCCGGCCGCCAGCCGGGCGTCCGCCTCGTCGGGCCGGATGACGTCGTACGGCACCCGCAGGTGGTCCAGGACCTCCGTCGAGTACAGCCACCACGCGTTCTCGTTCCGGGCATGCGCGGCGGCCCGAAGCTCCGGGTCGAGCACTACCGCGACGGGACTGGTGCCACTCACGTGACTTCCTCCTTCGCCGGTACGCGAGGTGCGACCTCGCGCCCGGACAGCGACCGGACAGTGACTGGACAGTGCGGGTTATCCGCGGACGGGCAGGACCGCGCCCAGCAGGGCACGGGTGTAGGGGTCTTGCGGGGCACGGAACAGTTCCTCGGTCGGGGCCAGCTCCACGATGTGTCCCTGGCGCATCACCGCGACCCGGTTGGCGAGGCGTTCCACCACGGCGAGGTTGTGCGATATGAACAGGCAGGTCAGTCCGAGGCGTTCGCGCAGATCGTCGAGCAGGTTGAGGATCTGCGCCTGGATGGAGACGTCCAGTGCGGACGTGGGTTCGTCGCACACCAGCAGTTCGGGTTCGAGCGCCAGGGCGCGGGCGATCGCGATGCGTTGCTGCTGGCCGCCGGAGAACTGCCGGGGATACAAATCTGCAAAGCGCGGGTTGACACCCACCAGGTCCAGCAGCTCCAGCGCCCGCGCGCGCCGGCTGTCCTTGTCGCCGATGCGATGCAGCCGCAGCGGCTCGGCGACGTTGCCGGCCGCGGTGTAGTGCGGGAGCAGAGAACCATAGGGGTTCTGGAAGACCATCTGCATCCGCCGTCGGGCCGCGCGCAGGTCCCGGCCCGGAACGCTCGCCAGGTCCGAGCCGTCGAACAGCACCCGGCCCTTCGTCGGCTCCTGCAGCCACATCAGCAACCTGGCCACCGTCGACTTGCCGCTGCCGCTCTCCCCCACCAGACCGAGCGTCTCCCCGCGTACGACGTCGAACGTCACGTCGTCGACGGCGACCACGTCCCCGGCCGGAGTGGAGAACGTCTTGCCGAGGTTCTCCGCACGCACAAGCACGTTCTGCCCAGAAGACTGCTCAGGCATCCGGCACCACCTTCCAGCAGGCAGCTTCCCGGCCACCGGTGCCGCCAGTGCCACCGGCGCTGCCGAGCGGAAGCAGCGGCTGGTCGGTAAGGCAGCGCGGCGCCTCGGCCTGCGCACACCGAGGATGGAACGCACACCCCTGCGGCCGCCGGGCGAGATCCGGTGGAGCGCCCTGGATCGGCGCGAGCGGCCGGTGGCGGTCCCCGATCTCCACGCAGGAGCCGAGCAGGCCGACGGAGTACGGATGCCGCGGAGAGTCCAGCAGCTCCGGCGTGGTCGCCCGCTCCACCACCCGCCCGGCGTACATCACCACCACGTCGTCGCAGAAGTACCGCGCGACGCCGAGGTCGTGGGTGATCATCACGATGCCGGTGCCGCGGCTCTTCACCTCCACCAGCAGGTCCAGGATCTGCCGCTGCACGGTCACGTCGACGGCGGTGGTGGGTTCGTCGGCGATCAGCAGGGCCGGCTGGGTGAGCATCGCCATCGCGATCATCGCCCGCTGGCGCATCCCGCCGGACAGCTGGAAGGGGTAGGTACGGATCCGGCGTTCGGGTTCGGGGATGCCGACGTCGCCGAGCGCGCGCACCGCCCGGTCGCGCGCCTCCGCCTTTCCGCAGATCCCGTGCCACAGCAGGTGTTCGGTCAGCTGGCGTTCCAGGGTGAGGGTGGGGTTCATCGCCTCCATGGCGTTCTGGAACACCATGCCGATGTCGCGGCCGCGTACCCTCCGCATCTCCCGTTCACCAAGGCGCAGCAGGTCGCGCGGACCGGCGGCACCCCGGTCGCGCCGGCCGCGACCACCCGGCCGGTCACCTCCGACCGGGTGCGGATCTCCGGATCGCCCCGCCGCGGCGTGGTTGAACCACACCTGCCCGTCCGCGATCCGCGCGGTGCGCGGCAGCAGCCGCAGCAGGCTGCGCGCGGTGACCGTCTTGCCGCTGCCGCTCTCCCCCACGACCGCCAGTGCCCGGCCGGCGTGCAGGTCGAAGCTCACCCCGTCGACCGCGCGCAGGGTCTCCTTGCCCCGGCGAAAGTGCACGTGCAGGTCGCGGACCGACAGCAGCGGCGCGTCCGGACCGGGGCCGGCATCAGCGTCGCGCCGGTGGTCGTCGGGACGGGCCCGGGTGGGGGTGCTCATCGTTGCTCCGCCGTCGGGTCGAAGGCGTCCCGCAGCCCGTCGCCCACCCAGGTGAACGCCAGCAGCGTCAACGCGAACAGGGTGGCCGGGAACACCATCACGTGCGGTGCGGCCAGCAGGTAGCGCATTCCGTCGGTGATCATCGCGCCCCACGAGGGCGTCGGTGGCTGGACGCCGAGGCCCAGCAGCGCCAGTCCCGCCTCGGCCGAGATCGCCGCCGGGATGGCGAAGCTGGTGGTGACCAGGATGGGCCCGATCGCGTTCGGCAGGATGTACTTCACCGCGATCGTGGTGCCGCGTGCCCCCATCGCCCTGGCCGCCTCGACGTACTCCCGCTGTTTCAGCGTCAGCACCTGCGCCCGGACCAGCCGGGCCTGGGTCACCCACGAGGCGATGCCGATGGCGAGGATCAGCGCGAACAGGCTGCGGCCCAGCACGGTCACCAGCACGACCGCGAAGAGGTAGCTGGGGAACGCGTACATCACGTCGGTCAGGCCCATCAGGCCCTGCTCGACCCGCCCGCCGCGGTAACCCGCGACCAGGCCGACGAGCAGCGCGAGCACCAGCGCGGTGAGCTCGGCGCCGAACGCCACCACCAGCGCCGTGCGCAGGCCGTAGACCAGCCGGCTGGCGATGTCGCGGCCGAGCAGGTCGGTGCCCAGTGGGTGGCCGGGCGCACCGATCGGGGCCAGCCGCGCGGTGTAGTCGATCTCGGCGTAGTGGTGCGGCGCGACCAACGGTGCCGCGATCGCCGTCAGCACCAGCAGGGCACAGAACACCAGGCCGCCGAAGGCGAGCCGGTTCGCGCGGAACCGGTCCCACGCCCGGGCCCACTGCCCCCTGGGTCGTTCCTCCTGCTCGGTCACAGTGCTTCCTGCGGTGAGATCCGCTGCGACGCCTTCCGAGAGCGCGATCGTCCCCACCCCCCTTCGGCCCGGATCCTTGGATCGAGTACGCCGTACACCAGGTCGACCAGCAGGTTGGTGACCATCAGGATGACCGCGAAGAACAACGTGCTGCCCATCAGTAGCGGCATGTCCCTGCTGGCGGCGGCGGCGGCGAAGTAGAGCCCGAGCCCCGGGATGCGGAACAGCGCCTCGATGAACACCGTCCCGGTCATCAGTCCGGCCAGCAGTGGGCCGACCACCGTCACCAGCGGGATGAGGGAGTTGCGCAGCGCGTGCCTGACGATGACCGTGCGCCGCGGCCCACCTTTGGCGTACGCGGCGATGACGTACTCCTCCCGCAGCGTCTCCAGCATGCTGGACCGGACGTAGCGGGCGAGCACCGCGGCCGGCCCGATCGCCAGCGCGAGCACCGGCATGATCAGGTTGCGCGGCCCGGTGAACCCGCTCGAGGGCAGCACGTGCAGCGTCGCGGTGAACACCAGCACGAGGAACGCCGCGCTGAGGAAGCCCGGCAGCGCGTGCCCCAAGGTGACCAGGAACATCGTGCCGTGGTCGGCCGGTGAGTTCTGCCGAAGCGCGGCGAAGACACCCACCGGCAACGCGATCAGCAGCGCCAGCAGCACCGACAGCAGCGCCAGCGTGGCCGACACCGGGAACGCCTTGGCGATGATCTCCTGGACATCCAGCGTGGGGTACTTGTACGACGGGCCGAAGTCCCAGGTGACCGCGCCCTTCATGAAGATGAGGTACTGCTTCCAGACCGGGACGTCGGCACCGTAGCGGGCCTTGAACGCGTTCGCGACGTCCTCGGTGCCGGCCGAGCCGATGGTGCTGGCGCCGCTGCTGATCCGCTGGATGTCGGCGAAGTTGCCCGGCGCCAACTGCAGCAGGACGAACGTGATCAGCGACACCGCGACCAGCGACGCCACCAGCCGCAGCAACCGGCGGCCGAGGTACGCCACGAACCCGAACACTGCTCAGTCCCCGGCGAGGACGGACGCCACGCTCACCTTGGCGCCGTCGCGTTCGGCCGACAGCACACCGGCCCGCAGCACCGCGAGGAGCTCGAGGGTCTCCTCCGGCCGGATCGGCGGCGTGCCGGTGCGGGCCATCTCCACCGCGGCCCGCGCCTGGCCGGCGTAGAACCCGTCGAAGTCGGCGATCCGGACGGCGTGCATGTCTTCCGCGCCGTACATCGTGAGGTGGAAGCGGTACGCGGCGTCGCGCAGCGTCTGCACCACCGCGGTCGGCCCGCCGTCGGCGTACGACATCACCGCGACGTCGCGGTCCGGCCAGGTGAACCGCTGCACCCACTCGACTCCGGCACCGACGGCGGCGAAGAGCTGCTCGACCGCGTGGACGCCGTAGTAGTACCACTCCCCCGGCCCGACACTCACCACCGACGACAGCGCACCGAGCTCGGCGATCCGGTCCTTCTCGGCGGCGAGCTCGACGGCGTAGCGCAGCGCCGACGAACTGGTCACCGGCGTCCCCTTCGCCGCGGCCAGGTCGAACAGCTCCTTGGCCGCACCGAGGTCGACCGCCATGGGCTTGTCCAGGAAAGCCGGTACGCCCGCCTCCACGAACGGCCGGGCCAGCGGCACGTGGTTGGCGCCGCCACCGGTGTCGTCGACGACGAGCACCAGGTCGGTGTCGCCGATCCGGTCGGTGGGCGCATCCACCACCTCCGGGATGTCGTACTTGTTCGCCAACGTCGGCGCGTCCGGCTGGTCCGAACGCAGCTCACCGCCCCACACCCAGGTAACCCGGGCGCCGGGCGCGACCTCGCGCTCGTTCAGCAGCCGCGCGAACGCGCTCGCGTGGGAGGTGTTGACGCCGACCAGACCGACTCGCAGCTCACTCATGCGGTGCCCTTCCCGATGCTGATTCCCTTGAAGTAGAAGAAGTCCGGTGCCGCCCGCAGGTGCAGGTCGTGCACCTTCGGCGCGACGGCGAACATCGCGGAGTTCCACAACAAGGGAACGTAGAGGAACTGCTGGTCCCTCAGCTTGGCGGCCTCCTTGAACAGCTTCAGCTGCTCGGTCTCGTCGCGGGTCGCCGAGGCCTGGTCGACCAGCTGGGCGAGCCGCCTGGACTCGGGGCTGGACTTGTCCGCCAGCATCGCGTCGAGCTGGGCGTTGCGCTTGGCCGGGCTGAGCTTGGTGTCGCTTTCCACCTGCTGGTACGCCGCCCAGTCCGCCGCGGGCAGGCTGAGCTTCTGCACGTCCTTCGGTCCCCACAGGACGCCCACCATCACCGGCCAGGTGTGCAGGCCGGCGAACGTGCCGAAGTAGAAGCCGATGTAGTCGTCGGCCTGCACCGCCCACCGGCGCTCGACGTAGACGCCGGCCTCCACGATGTCGGCCTTGGCCTTGATGCCGAGGTTCTTCTGCCACGCCTGGACCAGCGCGTCGATGATCGGCGACTGGACACCGGCGAGGATGCGGACGGTCGGCAGGCCCTTGCCGCCGGGGTAGCCCGCGTCGGCCAGCAGCTGCTTCGCCTGCGCAACGTCGTCCTTGATGGCCAGGCTCGCGTCCCAGCCGGGCACGTTGTCGACGACCAGCGAGGTGCCCTGCGCCATGCCCGGGCCGATCTTGGTCAGGTCGGCGCGACCGGCCGCCAGCGACAGCGCCTTGCGTACGCGCACGTCGTCCAGGGCGGGGTTCTTGCTGCGCAGCTTGGCGAGGTAGACGATGGAGTACTTCTCCACCGCGTGCACCTGCTTGGCCAGCGTGGGGTCCTTCTGGAAGCGGATCGCGTCGGCGTCGGCGATCCCCACCATGTCGACCTCGCCGTTCTCGTACGGCACGGTCGCGGTGCCGGTGGCCACCGCCTCCTGCAGGTTGATGTCGATCCGGGACAGGAACACCTTGCCCTTGTCCCAGTAGTGCTCGTTGGGCACCAGCGTCATCGAGGCGTTCTGCGTCCACTTCGACAGCTTGAAGGGCCCGTTGGAGATGAGGTTTCCGGCGTTCTGCCAGCCCTTGGGGTCCTTCTCGACGCTGTCCATGTGCAGCGGCAGCATCGACGGGTGGGTGAGCCCGAGCAGGAAGCCCGCGTTGGGGTTCTCCAGGGTGATGGCGAGCTCGTGGTCGCCGTTCGCCTTCACGCCGACCTTCGACCAGTCGGTCAGGGTCCCGGAGAGGAACTCCGCCGCGCCCTTGATGCCGGTGGCGGCCTGGTAGGAGTTGGCGCCCATCGTGGTGCCGCCGGCCGAGGCCTGGCTCGGGGTGAACAACCGCTTGAGGGTGCGCTCGAAGTCCGACGCCACCACCGGGTCGCCGTTGGACCACTTCGCGTTCGTCCGCAGGGTGAACGTGTAGGTGAGGCCGTCCGCGGACGTCGACCACTTCTGCGCCACGCCCGGGACCACGTCGGTGCCCTCGTCGTTCTGGGACACCAGGCCCTCGAAGATGCCGCGCAGGGACAGCCACATGCCGTCGGTGATGACCTGCGGGTCGAGGACGGCGAAGTTGTTGAAGCCCAGCCGCAGCACCTGCTGGGGCTTGCCGCCCCCGGCGTTGCCGGCGTCGGCGGCGTCGGCGGGTCCGGCGTCGGAGCTGTCGGAGAAGACCGAGCAGCCGGTCAGGGCACCCGCGCCGGCAGCGAGGGTCAGGAAGCTGGCGCCGCGCAGCAGGTCGCGCCGGGTGGGGCCGGACACCGGCGTGCCGGCGGAGCGAAGACGCTCGAACATGGGTGCCCCCAGGGGGAAGGGATCAGCGAGCCGGGAATTCCGGTCCTGACCGTAGGACCCCCTCTCCGCTGCTGTCAATGGTGGATCTTCGGACGTAACGCAACTGTCGCGAGTGCCGTGCTGGCCGGGACGTTGACGCGGGAACCAGCGCTAGATACGGTCTTGACCGTAATGCCGGTATGGGCCGGCGGCGAGGAAAGGAAGACAACGGTGGTCGAGTCGTTCGAGCCGTTCGAGTCAGACGACGACCTGGAACGGCGGTTGGCGCAGCCCCCGCCGCGGTTGGTCACCGACCTCGCCGAGCTGACCGGTGACCTGGTGGTGCTCGGCGCCGGCGGCAAGATGGGCCCCAGCCTGTGCCACCTCGCCCGGCGCGGGCTGGACGCCGCCGGACGTACCGACGTCAACGTGGTCGCGGTGTCCCGATGGAGCGACCGGGAGGTCGAGAAGCGGCTGCGGGAGCGCGGCGTACGCACCGTTTCCTTCGACCTGTCCCCCGATGCCGACCTCACCGACCTGCCGGACGCCGGCAACGTGGTCTACATGGTGGGAGCGAAGTTCGGCTCGGCCGCCGATCCCGCGCAGACGTGGGCGGTCAACGCGTTTCTGCCGGTGGCGGTCGCCCGCCGTTACGCCGATGCGCGGATCGCGGCGTTCTCCACCGGCAACGTCTATCCGCTGGTCCCGGTCACCGCGGGCGGGTGCACCGAGTCCGATCCGCCCGACCCGGTGGGCGAGTACGCCATGTCGTGTCTGGGCCGCGAGCGCGCCTTCGCCTACGCCGCGTCCCGGCACGGCACCAGGGTCGCCCTGCTCCGGCTGAACTACGCGGTCGACCTACGCTACGGCGTACTGGCAGACATCGCCCGCTCCGTGCGCGCCGGCGAGCCGGTCGACGTCACCACCGGGCACGTCAACGTCGTCTGGCAGGCGTACGCCAACGAGGTCGCCCTCCGCTCGTTGCTCCGTGCGTCCAGCCCGGCCCTCACTCTCAACCTCACCGGGCCGGAAACCCTGTCCGTACGCCGGGTCGCGGCGAGGTTCGGCGAGCTGTTCGGCGTCGAGCCGCACTGCACCGGCACCGAGGCGCCGACCGCGCTGTTGTCGGACGCGTCCCGTTGCCACGCGCTGTTCGGCTACCCGGAGATCTCCGCCGGTGCGCTGGTCGAGGCGCAGGCGGCGTGGGTGGCGGCCGGCGGCACCCTGTGGAACAAGCCGACGAAGTTCCAGCGGCGGGACGGACGGTTCTGATGACGGTCACTCTCCCGGCCGCGCAGGCGCGGCTGCTCGCCGAGGGCTGCGTGATTCCGGCGCACCCGCTGGCGCTCACCGCGGACCGGACCTTCGACGAACGCCGCCAGCGCGCGCTGACCCGCTACTACGCCGCGGCCGGCGCGGGCGGGGTGGCGGTCGGCGTCCACACGACGCAGTTCTCGATCCGGTCAGCCGGCCTGCTCGAACCCGTCCTCGACCTGACCCGGGAGACGCTGGACGAAGCGGTCGCCGGCCGGCCGTTCCTGCGGGTCGCCGGCGCCGTCGGTGACGTACGCCAGGCGGTCCGCGAGGCCGAACTCGCCGCCCGGCTCGGCTACCACGCCGTGCTCCTCGGCCCGGCCGGACCCGACCAGGACGAGCAGGACCTGCTGCTGCGGGCCAAGGCGGTCGGTGAGGTGCTGCCGGTGTTCGGCTTCTACCTGCAGGAGGCGGTCGGCGGCAGGTACCTCTCCCGGCAGTTCTGGCGCGAGCTCGCCGACCTGCCGTGCGTGGTGGCCGCCAAGCTCGCGCCGTTCGACCGCTACCGCACGATGGAGGCCGTACGCGGGATCGCCGAGGCCGACCGGGGCGGCGAGGTCGCGCTCTACACCGGCAACGACGACACCATCGTCACCGACCTGCTCGCTCCGATCTCCGCACAGGTCGGCGGCCAGGTGGTGCAGCGCCGCATCGTCGGCGGCCTGCTCGGCCAGTGGGCGGTGTGGACCCAGCGGGCGGTGCGGATGCTGGAGCGGGTACGCCGGGCCTGGGCCGGTGACGACGCCGAACTGCGGTCGCTGCTGGCGGAGAGCACTCAGCTGACCGAGGCCAACGCCGCGGTGTTCGACGCCACCGGCGGCTTCGCCGGCTGCATCGCGGGCGTGCACGAGGTGCTGCGCCGGCAGGGCCTGCTGGCCGGCACCTGGTGCCTCGACCCGCACGAACGCCTCTCCCCCGGCCAGGCCGAGGAGATCTCCCGGGTGTGCGCGGCCTACCCCGAGCTCACCGACGACGAGTTCGTCGCCGAGCACCTGGACGACTGGCTGCGCTGAGTTCCCGGCCCACCGGTCAGCGGGTCAGCGGGTCAGCCGAGCTCAGCGGGTCGGCCCAGCTCAGCGGGTCAGCCGAGCTCGACGTGGTAGACGACCGGCGGGCGGCCCATCTGCCCCTCGTTCAGGGTGCCGACCGGGACCGCCGCGCCGGCGCGTTCCAGCCGTTTGAGCAGCCGGCGCGCGCTGCGCTCCTGGATCTCGAACGCGAGCGCGAGCTCGGTCGCGGTGACCCGGCCCTCCTCGACACCTTCCAGGAACTGCCGCAGCGACTGCAGCGTCGCCCGGCTCATCCCCAGCCGCTGGGCGAGCCGGCCCAGGTCGGTCGGGCCGGCGCCCTCGGCCGGTTCACCGACGGCGAGGATGATGTCGGCGTCGTGCGGTGCGGCGAGCACGGCGGCGGCGTCGCCCTGTGCCCGGGCGCGGGCGAGCGCCCGCGAGGCGTGCGCGGCCGCCTCTCCGGCCGAACGCCCGATGCCGAGCCCGACGTGCACGTGGTCGTGGCGCTTCGCAAGCCGGGCGAGGAACGGCGCGGTCCGAAAGCCGTCGGTCACCCGCTCCAGCGGGCCACGGGTGGTCACCAGCAGATAGCGTTCGGCGTCGATCCGGACCACCGCGCCGCCGAGCTCACCCAGGTCGCGTTCGAGCGCCGGGTCGGCCTCGTCCAGTTCCACGAACCCCAGCGCCACCTGTGCGTCGGAGTGGTGCGCGTTCCGGGTCGCCAGGACGAGGTCGTCCACCGCGTCGCGGACGTCGCGCGGCGACGGCGCGAGGCGTACCACCGGCATCTCCTTGCGGAGCACGTCGTACGCCGAGCGCAGACAGGTCACCGCGACCGTCGCGCCGTCCTCCTCCCGGGCCCGCCGGTGGAACGCCACCACGTCGCGGGACCGCACCTCCGGCGCGTAGACCATCGTGCGGGCGGCGTCCGGTGCCAGGCCCGCCTCGGCGAGCGTCTCGCGCACCTCCACCGGGTCGAGGGTGTCGATGCTGACCCGGGTCAGGTCCTGTCCCTCGCGGCCGAGCCGGAACAACGCCGCCAGCAGGGTGAGGCCGCTGTAGGAGACGTGCCCGGCCGGTGCGCCGACCGCGTGCTCGGCGTCGGCGATCGCGTGCGGCACCACCCCGGTGAACAGCCAGGCGTCCACCTCGTCGGCGTGCTCGCGCAGGATCCGGGCGGTCTCCTGCTCCTGCCGGTACGGCAGCCGTACCGCCCGCGTGGCCGGGGCGGCCTCGGCCACCGCGGCGACCCTGGGCACCAGGTCGGCCGGGCCCACGATCCCGAACACCAGGGTCCGGTCCGGCCTCGGTGCCGCCCTCCGATCCTGGTCGGTGCGTCCCGTGGACGGCCGCTGGGTTGTCTTCATGGCGCGTACGTTACGGCCTGCACCGGAAGCCCGCCCGTACTCCCGGCCGGTGGTTCGGTGACGGGGTCTTCCGAAGCTGGCGTACCCATCGGCATCCGGGCAGGGCAGACTCGGAGACCATGACCAGCAGCCCAGCATCTCCCGGATCGCCCGGAACCTCACCGATCGCCGTCGCGCGGGTCCGCGACCTGCTGCGGGGCGGACTGGTGGCGGCGACGCTCACGCCGTTCCGCCCCGACGGCACCGTCGCGCGCGCCGCCGTCGCACCGTACGCCGCCACGCTCGTCGAGACCGGTGCGCGCGGCCTGGCGGTCGGCGCGCACACCGGTCGCGGCGTCCACCTCACCGCCGGCGACCTGACCTTCCTGGTCCGCGAGTGCGGGCAGGCGACGGGGGCGCCGGTCGTGGCCGGGCTGTCGCTGCCGGCCGGGGACAGAACACCGGACAACCTGGTCGCGCTCGCCGCCAAGCTGCGCGACGCCGGTGCCCAGGCCCTGCTGGTGTCTCCCGTGCCGTCCGCCGACCGGGCCGCGACCGTCGACCTGCACGTGCGGCTCGGTGAGGAGGTCGGTCTCCCGCTGGTGGCGTTCGTGTTGTACGAGCGGGCGAGCCGGTTGCAGTACGACGCGGGCACGCTTGCCGAGCTCCTCGCGCTCCCCTGGGTGTGCGGTGTCAAGCTGGCCTTGCTGGACGACGCGATGGCCTGTCAGGACCTGCTCGAGGTGGCCACCGCCACGGCGCCGGACGCGCTGGTGTTCACCGGCGAGGACCGGATGTACGGGCCGTCGCTGATGTGGGGCGCCCAAGCCGCGCTGCTCGGGATCGCCGCCGCGCTGCCCGCATGGTCGGCTGCCGTCCTGGACACCTGGACGGGTGGTGACCTCGCGGAGTTCGTCCGCGCCTCCGCCCGCCTGGATGCCCTTGCCCGGTTGACGTTCCGCGACCCGATGGAGGGTTACGTCCAGCGGATGGCCTGGGTGGCGGCCTGGCAGGGCCTGCTGCCCGCCGAGGTCGCGCTCGACCCGTACGCCCCGGCGTTGCCCGCCGGCGAACGCGCCTCTCTGCTCAAGCAGCTGGACGCTCTCGCCGGCTGAGCCCACCGAACGGTCAGACCTCCACGACCACCGGAATGATCATCGGCCGGCGGCGGTGGGTGTCGCTCACCCACTTGCCGATGGTGCGCCGGATCAGCTGCTGCAGCTGGTAGGTGTCGTCCACCCCGTCGCGGCCTGCCCGGTCCAGTGCCTCGGAGATCTTCTCCAGCACCGGGTCGAACACCGAGTCGTCCTCGGCGAACCCGCGGGCCTTGATCTCCGGCCCCCCGGTCACCTTCCCGGTCACCGAGTCGACCACCACGATGACGGAGATGAAGCCCTCCTCGCCGAGGATCCGGCGGTCCTTCAGGGACGTCTCGGTGATGTCGCCGACGGTCGAGCCGTCGACGTAGACATAGCCGCAGTCGACCTTGCCGGCGATCCTGGCGACACCGTCGATCAGGTCGACCACCACACCGTCCTCGGCGAGCACCACGCGTTCGCGGGCCACCCCGGTGGACACCGCCAGGTCGGCGTTGGCACGCATGTGCCGGATCTCGCCGTGCACCGGCATGACGTTGCGCGGACGGATGATGTTGTAGCAGTACAGCAGCTCACCGGCGGACGCGTGGCCGGAGACGTGCACGAGCGCGTTCCCCTTGTGCACGACGTTGGCGCCCCAGCGGGACAGCCCGTTGATCACGCGGTAGACGGCGTTCTCGTTGCCGGGGATCAGCGACGACGCGAGGACAACCGTGTCGCCGGTCTCGATCCGGATCTGCGGGTGGTCGCGAGCAGCGATGCGGGACAGCGCCGACAGCGGCTCGCCCTGCGAACCGGTGGAGATCAGCACCACCTCGTTGGGCTCGTACTTCTCCACGTCGCGGACGTCGATCACGGTGTTCGGTGGCACCCGCAGGAACCCGAGGTCGCTGGCGATGCCCATGTTGCGGACCATCGACCGCCCGACGTAGGCCACCTTGCGGCGGTGCTCGACCGCGGCATCCATCACCTGCTGGACGCGGTGCACGTGGGACGCGAAGCAGGCCACGATGATCCGGCGTTCGGCGCGGGCGAAGACCCGGTCGATCGTCGGGGTGATGTCGCGCTCGGAGACGGTGAAGCCGGGCATCTCGGCGTTGGTGGAGTCGACCAGGAACAGGTCGACGCCCTCCTCGCCGAGCCGGGCGAACGCCCGCAGGTCGGTGAGCCGGCGGTCCAGCGGAAGCTGGTCCATCTTGAAGTCGCCGGTGTGCAGGACCGTCCCCGCGCCGGTGCGGATGGCGACGGCCAGCGCGTCCGGGATGGAGTGGTTGACCGACACGAACTCCAGGTCGAACGGGCCGAACCGCGTGCGCTGGCGTTCGCGGACGACGTGGTGCGGAACGTCGCGCAGCCGGTGCTCGCGCAGCTTCCCGTCCAGCAGTGCCAGCGTGAGCTGGGACCCGACCACCGGGATGTCGCGGCGTTCGCGCAGGAGGTACGGCACGGCGCCGATGTGGTCCTCGTGCCCGTGGGTGAGGACGAGCGCCTCGATGTCGTCCAGCCGGTCCCGGATTGGCTCGAAGTCGGGCAGAATCAGGTCGACGCCGGGGTGCTTGTCCTCGGGGAACAACACGCCGCAGTCGACGATCAACAGCCGGCCGTCGTGCTCGAAGACCGTCATGTTGCGGCCGATCTCACCGAGGCCGCCGAGCGGGGTTACGCGGAGCGCGCCGGGAGGAAGCTGGGCAGGAGCGCCGAGTTCGGGGTGCGGGTGGCTCATGAGGTGAGTCCAGCCGCCCGCAGGTCGGCCTGCAGCCCCCGGATCTGGTCCTCGGTGGCCGGGACCAGCGGAGGTCGGACGGTTCGGTTGGGCAGGATGCCCAGTACTTCGAGCGCGGCCTTGGCCATGATCGCTCCTTGGGTTCGGGTCATGATCGCCTGGAACGCAGGGACCAGGCGGCGGTCGATCGCCCGTGCGGACGCGAGGTCACCCGCGTCGACGGCGGCCAGCATGTCGGCGTACTCCCTGGACGCGACGTGCGCGACGACGCTCACCACGCCGACGGCGCCGGTCGCCAGCAGGGCGAGGTTCCACTCGTCGGAGCCGCTGTAGTAGGCGAGGTCGGAGCGCGCCAGCACCGCGGTGGTGCCGGCGATGTCGCCCTTCGCGTCCTTCACCGCGACGATCCGGTCGTGCTCGCCGAGCCGGATCAGCGTCTCGGTCGCGATCGCGGTGCCGGTGCGGCCAGGGATGTCGTACAGCATCACCGGCAGGCCGGTGGAGTCGGCGATGGTGCGGAAGTGCGCCAGCAGACCTTCCTGCGGCGGCTTGTTGTAGTAGGGCGTCACCACGAGCAGACCGTGCGCACCGGCCTTCTCCGCCTGGACCGACAGCTCGACGGCGTGCCGGGTGTCGTTGGTGCCGGTGCCGGCGACCACCGTCGCCCGGTGGCCGACCGCCTCCACGACCGCCCGCAGCAGCGCTTCCTTCTCGGCGTCGGTGGTGGTGGGCGACTCACCGGTGGTGCCGCTGACCACCAGGCCGTCGTTGCCGGTGTCGACCAGGTGGGTCGCCAGGCGCTGAGCGGCCGGCAGGTCGAGGTCGCCACCCGCGGTGAACGGGGTGACCATCGCGGTGAGCACGCGGCCGAGGGGGGCGCGGGGCGCCTCGGCAGGCGTTGAGCTGGGAGCCATGGGACCTCACGCTACCGGTCCGGGGTTGGTCGGCGGACGCGGTGGCGGCACGAACGGCCGCGATCTCCGCTACGCTCAGCGTGTGAACTTCGCGTCGGTCCTGTTCAGCACGACGACGCCGCAGTCGCTTCCGGCGACGCGGCGGCCTCGTCCCGACGATCTTTCCTGACGATCAGTCGATAGTCGAACGGCCCACGCGAACGGCCCGGGAGCACCTCCCGGGCCGTTTCTGAGTTCTCGGGGTGCTCCCTCCCCCACCGAAGGAGACGATCCCGATGAACTCATCACCCTCCCAGTCCGGTTCGGTTCGGCACGAACCTGGCGAACCTGCCGAACCTCGTGAACCCGGCGAACCTCTTGAACCTGTCGAACCTCCTGAACCGGCCGACCACCGGCGCCTCGGCCGCGAGCTGGAGATCTTCACCGGCGACGAGCTCGTCGGCGCCGGTTTCCCGCTCTGGCTGCCCGACGGTGCCGCCGTGGTCGCCGAACTCGAGCGCTATGTCCTGGACCTGGAGCGCCGGCAGGGCTACCGCCACGTGCGGACCCCCGCCGTCGGCAAGCGCGCGTTGTACGAACGCTCCGGTCACTGGCAGCACTTCGGGCCGGATATGTTCCCGCCGTTCCGGGTGGGCGGGGAGGACCTCGTTCTGCGTCCCGTGCTGTGCCCGCACCACGCCCTGGTCTACCGCTCCCGGCTGCGCAGCCACCGGGAGCTGCCGCTGCGGATCGGCGAGGTCGGTTCGATGTACCGGATGGAGCGGTCCGGGGTAGTCGGCGGCCTCACCCGGGTGCGCGGCATCACCCTGAACGACGCACACATCTTCTGCCCGCCCGAGCAGGCCGCGCGGGAGGCGGTGCGAGCGCTGGCGATGATCGACGAGGCGTACGACGTGCTCGGGATCCGTGCGGCCTACCACCGGCTGTCCCTGCCCGGCCCGCCGGAGGCGGGCAAGTCCTACGCCGGAGAGCCGTCGATGTGGGAGCGGGCCGAGGCGATCCTGCGGGACGCACTCGACCAGCACGGCGTGCAAGTGCGTGCGGTGCGCGGCGAGGCGGCGTTCTACGGGCCGAAGATCGACGTGCAGGTGTACGACGCGCACGGGCGGGAGTTCACACTGTCGACCGTGCAGGTGGATCTGTACCAGCCGGAGCGGTTCGACCTGGAGTACGTCGCGCCGGACGGCAGCCGGCAGCGGCCGGTGATGGTGCACCGGAGCGTGCTGGCGTCGATGGAACGCATGGTGGCCTACCTGCTGGAGGCCTACGCCGGCGCACTGCCGCCCTGGCTCGCACCGGTCCAGGTGCTCGTTCTGCCGGTGAGCCCGGCGCAGGCGGAGGCGGCCCGGGCGGTGGCGCACCGGGTCGAGGAGGCCGGTCTGCGGGTGGACGTGGACGACCGCGACGAGAGCCTGGGGGCTCGGGTACGGGCCGCCCGCCCCCGCCGGGTGCCCTACCTCGCGGTGGTCGGCGCGCGGGAGGCCGAGGCCGGCAGCGTGGCGGTCCGGCTGCGCGACGACCGCCGGGTCCCGGCGATGCCCGTGGACGCGTTCGCCGACGCCGTGGCCGCGGTGGTCGCCGACCGGCGCCACGACCTCGGGTTCATCGGCTGACTCCGAAACGCCAACCAGGGTTGACCACTGTGCCGACCACCTGGGCAAGCCCCTGCGCCCGTCCGGCAGTGCGACGAGAACGCAGCCGGACGGGATGCGGGGGCCCGCTCAGGGGGCGACGCGGCCGTTGCGCTGGAAGGCGGCGTGACTGAGCGGCATCAGCCGCGCCCACTCCTCCTCCATCCGCTCGGCCATCATCTCGATCTCGCGCTGGGGATAGGAGGGCACGGCCGACTCCTCCCGGCTGGTGCGCAGCGACAGGATGTTCATCAGCGAACGGGCGTTGACCGTGACGTACGCCGAGGAGTAGATCGTGAGCGGCAACACGATCCGGGCCACCTCGCGGGCCACTCCCGCCGCCAGCATGCGCTGGTAGGCCGCATAGGCCCGGGAGCACTGCTCGCGGGTCTCGCGCTGCACCAGCTCGTGCTGCTCCGGCGTACCCGGCACGAACTGGTAGTGGCCGGGCTTGCCCTCCTGGACCAGCCGGCGCTCGGGGCCGGGGGCGTAGAACACCGGCCGCAGCTCGCGGTAGCGCCCGGACTCCTCGTTGTAGGAGGCGATCCGGTGCCGCATCAGCTCGCGGAAGACGAAGATCGGCGCGTGCACGTAGAAGGTCATCGAGTTGTGCTCGAACGGGCTGCCGTGTCGGGACCGCATGAGGTAGTTGATCAGGCCGCCGGACCGCTCGGCGTCGGCCTCCACGTCCTCCAGCGACTGCTCGCCCTTGGTCGAGACCCGGGCGGCGAACAGCACGTCGGCGTCCCGGGCGGCCGAGCGGACCAGCTCGACCGACACGTCGTCGCGGAACTCCGCCGCGCCGTCGGCGTCCGTGGGCTCATCGGTGGGCTCCACCGGCTCGCTCCCCTCGCCCGTCACGGGCCGGTCGTCCGTACGTGCGTCCACGCCGGTCGCCGCCGTCGCACCACCCATGCCTGCTCCTCCCGGAAGGTCGTGTGTGCCGGTTGTCTGCGAACTGTCCCGTTCACACCGGCCCGCGTCAGCCTAGACCGCGGCACCGACAGGCCGGGGACCCGCGCCGGACCACCGGCCGGCGCCCGGCAGACCGCCGGATCTCGCCCAAACCCACGCTGACCAGGCCTTTCAGGGAATCTGAACTTTCACCGAACTGCAATGACTACTTTCCGGTTACCACTTGTCACTCTTCTCACATAGGAGTACCCAGAACACAAGGTCCCGGAAGTCAGCACCCCCGGGACCCCTTGGAGGGCGTCCATGGAGACGTCGCAGAGCACCGGGCCCGCACGCTTCGGCGGCACGGGGAAAGGCCGTCGATCCGCGCCGCGGCCGCTTGTGCTCGCCACCGGATCGTTTCGTCAGGCAGTCCCACCAGACCGGCCGCCGGGTCCGCACCGGCGTACCCGCAGGCGACCGGAGTCCCCGAACCACCGGAAACGCCCACGGGGGAACCATGCCTGTTCACCAGCCCCTCGACCTGGCAGGCCTCGGCCGGACGCTGACCGGCGTCGGCACGCCCTGGGAGATGGCGCGGAACCCGATGACGGCGCTGTCGGAGAGCGAACGCGCCGGCCGGGTCCACGTACCGCTGCCGCGGCCCCGCGCGGCCGAGACCGACAGGGGCGGGCCCCGGGTCACCGTCCCGGCCATGCCCGCCCCGCCGGCTCCCCGGTCCGGGGACGACTCGACCGGGGCGGACGGCGGCGAGGCGGGCCGGTTCGACCTGCGCGACGTGGCCGGCGTCGACTACACCACGCCGGTGAAGGACCAGGGCCCCTGCGGCAGTTGCGTGGCGTTCGCGACGCTGGCGGCCGTCGAGCACGTCGCCCGGTTCACCCGGCACATGCCCGACCTGCCGCTCGACCTGTCCGAGGCGCACGCGTTCCACGGCTACGGCCGGTCCGACGGAGCGGGCGCGGACACCGGGTGGTGGCCGGGCCGGCTGCTGCCGTCGGTCGCCGAGGACGGCGTGGCGTTCGAGGACTGCTTTGCGTACTCCCCGAACGACGCCGACGACACGGGCCTGGACCCCGGGTGGCCGGACCGGCGGGTCCGGGTCACCGGCTTCACCCGGATCGACGCCGGCCCAGGTGCGATCAAGGAACACCTGCGCACCTACGGCGCGGTCATCGCCTGCCTCGTGGTGTACCAGGATTTCTTCAGCTACCGGTCGGGTGTCTACCGGCACCTGTCCGGGGCGGCGACCGGCGGTCACTGCGTCGTACTGGTCGGATACGACGACGCCCAACAGTGCTGGATCGCCAAGAACAGCTGGGGAACCGGCTGGGGCGAGCAGGGGTTCTTCCGGATCGGGTACGGCGAGTGCGACATCGAGTCCTACCCCGGCCCGGGTGGTGCCGAGGTCTACGGCATCACCGGCGTCACCCTGCGCGCCCTGCTGCCGGAGATGACTGTCCTCGCCCTGTGGGCGGGCGAGGACGACGCCCACGTGTGGGTGTACGGCGCCGTACGCGGCTGGCTCAGCCTCGACGGCGACCCCCTGACGTCGGAGCACCCATTGCTGACGGAGCTCGCGACGTCGCAGGCCCTCGGCCGGCCGGCCCGGTTGTTCGAGGACGACGGACGCATCACCTCGCTCCATCCTTCGTGAGGAACTGCACATGGCGACCACATTCACCGGAGGAAGCTCCGCGCGGGCTCCCGTTCCACCCACGACGGCGACGTCGCCGGGCAGCGCCGGGAGCGCCCCCGGCACCAGCCCCGAACCGCCGTTCACTCCCCCGCTGGTTCCGCCGCCCCGGCGCCGGACCGGTGACCTCACCGAGGCCGACCTGACCGCCGCGGCCTGGAGTGCCCAGGCAGACGGACGCAGCGGTCACTGGCACGCGAACGTCCGCGTCGAGGCGTACCTGTCGGCGGAGGGGCCGGGCACGCCGTGGCTCTTCCTGCACGGGCCCGGCTGGCGGCGGCTCCCCCGCGCGCACGAGCGGGCCGGCGTCGCGCTGGCGTTCCTGGGCGCGCAGGCACACCGCACCGGCCGGCCGGTCAGCGTGCTGGAGGACTCCGAGGGCGTCGTACGGCAGATCTACCTGTGGTGAACGCCCGCGGGTGCCGAAGGTCGGGCACCCGCCGCGCCGGCCGGTCCCGGTGGTCGGGCCGTACGGCGGGCGGGTGCGCAGGGCTGTCGTCGGGCCCTAGGGATCTGTGGGCTGGGCGCGCACCTCGACCTCGAAGCGCTCCAGGGAACTCGTCTCCCACGAGCGGCTGAGGACGAGCTCGGCCGCGCCCAGGCCGGGCGCGACGACGGCGAGCCGGACCAGCCGCTGCCCGCCCGCGCCCGGAACCGGTGCGGCACCGGTGCCCGCGCCGGGCAGCGCCAGCTCCGACGACACCACCTCCAGCGGCCCGGACACGCGTTCGACGCTCCACTGGTAGCCGGTGGTGGCGTTCTCCGGCAACTGCACGAGGATCTCGTCGCCCACGGCCGCGGCGGTCGATGTTCCGGTCTTCGTGACCACGATCTCGGCGATGGCGTCCACCCCCCTGACTGCGAGGTCGGATGAGTCAGCTCGGCAGGTGCTGGCCCACGCCACGGATCGGCCGGTTGCCGTCGAACTGGACAGGTCGATGGTTCCTTTGGCCGCTCACCATAGTGCTTGGCCGAGCGCTCGCGGCGGTTATCAACAGGCTCGTTCGGCAGGACCCGAATCAGGCGCGGATCAGGCGCGGATCAAGCCGGGATCAAGCCGGGATCAAGCCGGTCAGGGCTCCGCTCAGGACCGGGCGAGTTCGGCCACGCCCTCCAGCAGTCGGTCGACGTCGGAAGGGTCGGTGTAGTGCGCGAGGCTTGCCCGGACGGCGCCGCCGGAGTCGCGCAGCCCGAGCACCTCGGCAAGCTCCCATGCGTAGTTGGAGCCGTTGGAGACGTTCACCCGCCGGTCCGCGAGATGCTCGGCGACCTCGCGCGGAGTGTGGCCGGCGACGGTGAAGTAGGCGGTGGGAGTACGCCGCGCCGCCTTGCCGTAGGTGGTCACGTGCGCCATCGCGTCGAGGGAGCCGACGAGGTGGCCGAACAGGTCGGCTTCGTACGTCTCGACCGCGGCCATCGACGCCAGCACCCGCGCCCGCCGCGAGCCCGCGGCATCGGGGTCGAGGCAGGCCAGGTGGTCGACGGCGGCGACGGCACCGGCCAGGTCGGCGAACGGCAGCGTGCCCCGCTCGAACCGCCCGGGCGCCTCCTCCGGCGCGGGCAGCAGCCGATCCGGGCGCACGCCCTCCAGCGCCACGGGATCGGCGACGACCGCGGCCAGGTGCGGGCCGGACCACTTGTAGGCACTGGTGGCGTAGAAGTCGGCGCCGAGCGCGCGGACGTCGGCTCGTATGTGCGGCGTGGAGTGCACGCCGTCGACGTAGACCAGCGCGCCGACCGCGTGGGCGCGGGACGCGATCGCGGCGACGTCGGGCCGGGTGCCGACGATGTTGCTCGCACCAGTGACCGCCACCAGCCGGGTGCGGGCGCCGAGCAGGTCGTCGTACTGCTCGACAGGCAGCTCACCCGTGGCGGGGTCCACGTCCGCCCAGCGCACGGTCGCACCGGCGCGTTCGGCGGCCTGAACCCACGGCCGGACGTTGGCGTCGTGGTCCAGCCGGGAGACCACCACCTCCTCGCCCTGGCCCCACTGCCGGGCCAATGCGTCGGCCAGCCGGTAGGTCAGCGCGGTCATGCTGGGGCCGAGGACCACGCCCTCGGGCTCACCCCCAACCAGGTCGGCCACCGCGCGCCGGCACTCGGCGACGATGCCGTCCGAACGCCGGCTGGCCGCCGACGCCCCGCCGACGTTGCTGAGTCCCTGCCGGTAAGAGTCCGCGATCGCGTCGATCACCGGCTGCGCCACCTGGGTGCCGCCCGCTCCGTCGAGGTAGGCGTATCCGTCCGCGAGCGCGGGGTAGGCCGCGCGGATGGCGTCGATGTCGTAACCGCCGTGAGCGTCGTTGGCCATCTACCCACCGTAGCGGCGCGTTGACGGATCGGACGGGTCGCTCCCGGTTTTCCGTACCCGATCGCCACCCGGTCAGCCACCCAATCGCCACCCGGTCCGCCGCGGTCAGGCGTCGTAGTCGACCACCAGGCGGTCGCTGGTCGGGTGCGCCTGGCAGGTGAGTACGAAGCCGCGAGCGACCTCCTCCGGCTCCAGCGCGTAGCAGCGGTCCATCCGTACGGTCCCCTCGACGACCCGGGCCCGGCAGGTGCCGCACACCCCGCCTCGACAGGCGAACGGCGCGTCCCCGCGTACCCCGAGTACCCCTTCCAGCACCGGCGGTCCCGGCGTCGGCAGCCGGAACGCCGACCGCCGCCCGTCCATCACCACCTCGACCTCGCACCCGCCCGCCGGGGCGGGCTCGGTCGACACGTGTGGGGTCTCGACCGGCGCGCCGACGTGGAACAACTCGGTGTGCACCCGGGTACGCGGCACGCCACGCTCGCGCAGCAGGGCGCGGATCTCCTCGACCATGGCCAGCGGGCCGCAGAGGTACCACTGCTCCACCGAGTCCACCGGCAGCAGCGTGTCCAGGAAGCCGCCCAGCTTCGCCGCGTCCAGCCGCCCGCCCAGCAGAGCGATCTCGGGCAGCTCCCGGGACAGCACGTGCACCAGGTGGAACCGATCGGGGTAGCGGTCCTTCAGATCGGCCAGCTCTTCCACGAACATCACCGAGGCGCTGGTGCGGTTGCCGTACAGCAGCGTCACCCGGCTGGCCGGCTCGACCGCCAGCACGCCGGCCACCATGGACAGGATCGGCGTGATGCCGCTGCCGGCGGCCACGAACGCCAGGTGCCGGGCGGCGCTCGGATCGGGTACGACCGTGAACCGGCCGGTCGGCGTCATCACGCCCACCTCGTCGCCTGCCGCCAGGTCGGTCAGCGCGTACGACGAGAAGCCACCGCCGGCGACCCGCTTCACCCCGATCCGCAGCTGCGCCGGTGCCTGCGGACTCCACGGCGAGCAGATCGAGTAGCTGCGGCGCAGGTCGTCCCCCGCGCGCGGGGTGGAGACGTTCAGGTGCTGGCCCGGCACGAACCGGTAGTCCTCGGCGAGTTCGGGTGGCACCTCGAACGTCACCGCCACCGCGTCGTCGGTCAGCGGATCCACCCGGGCGACCCGCAGCTGGTGCACGACCGCGTGCCGCCGGACGTCTCCGGTCCGGGTGCGCGGCCCGGCCTGGCCGGTGACCGGATCCGTGGCCGGGTCGGTCGCCGGGTCGGTCGCCGGGGCGCTCACAGCGCCTTCACGTGTTCGAACGGTTCCCGGCAGGACTCGCACGTGCGCAACGCCGTGCACGCGGTGGGACCGAACCTGCTGAGCTCGCGGGTGGCCGTCGAACCGCAGCGCGGGCAGCGCACCGTCAGCGTCACGTCGACCGGGCCCGACCAGGCCGCACCCGCCCGCCCAGCCGGGGACGGCGGCGCGATCCCGGCCGCGGCGAGCTTCTCCCGGCCGGACTCGGTGATCCAGTCGGTGGTCCAGGCCGGCGCCAGCACCCGGCGTACGCGCACCTCGGCGGCACCGGCCGCGTGCAAGGCCGCCTTGACATCGGCCTCTATCGCTTCCAGTGCAGGGCATCCGGCGTAGGTCGGGGTGAGGTCCACCTCGACGACGCCTTCCCCGCCGTCCATGCCGTCGGGCTGCACCCGCACCGCGCGCAGGATGCCGAGCTCGGCGATGGTGAGCACCGGCAGCTCGGGGTCGGTGACGGCGCCGGCCGCCGCGCGGGCGGTCTCCGGGTCGAGCGCTCGGGTCGCCCTCACCACGCCGCCCCCGGATGCGAGCGCACCAGGTGCTGCATCTCCGCGAGGAGATACCCCATCGCCTCGGTGTGCACGCCGGACCGCCCACCGGTGACGGGCGCACGTGCGGGTTCGGGGACGGTGAGGGTCGCGCGGGTCAGCACGTCACGTACGTACGGCTCCCATGCCGACCGCAGTCCCGGCCGGTCGGCCGCGACGCCGTCCGCCGCCAGCGCGCGTTCGAGACCGTCGGTCTCGAACAACTCGTCGACGTGCGGCCACACGCTGTCAACTCCGGCTTGCATCCGGCGGTGGCTCTCCGGCGTGCCGTCGCCGAGCCGCAGCACCCACTGGGTCGCGTGGTCGCGGTGGTAGGCGACCTCCTTGACCGCCTTCGCCGCGATCGCCGCCAGTGTGGGGTCGGTGGACGCGCAAAGCCCTTCGTACAGGAGCAGTTGGTACGCCGAGAACACCAGCAGCCTGGCCATCGCCTCGCCGAAGTCGGCGTCGGCGCGCTCCACCAGCGTGACGTTGCCGAAGCCGCGCTCGTCCCGGTTGTAGGCCAGGTCGTCCTCGTCGCGGCCGAGACCCTCCCGCTCCCCCGCGTACGTCAGCAGCATCCGTGCCTGGCCGAGCAGGTCCAGCCCGAGGTTGGCCAGCGCGACGTCCTCCTCCAGCTGTGGTGCGTTGGTGATCCAGCCGCCGAGGCGCTGGGACAGGATCAGCGCGTCGTCGCCCAGCCGGGTGGCGTACACCGCGACCGGCGGGTCCACCACCGCGCCGGCCGGGCCGGGCGCACCGGGTGCCTTCCCGGGCGCATTCCTGGGCTCCTTCTCCTGCGCGGTCACAGGTGCGGCGCCCCTTCCGGCACGTCGTAGAACGTCGGATGGCGGTAGGCCTTGTCCGCCGCCGGGTCGAAGAACGCGTCCTTCTCGTCCGGGCTGCTGGCGCTGATCGCGGCCGCCGGGACGACCCAGATCGACACGCCCTCCTGCCGGCGGGTGTAGAGGTCGCGGGCGTTGCGCAGGGCCATCACCGCGTCGGGTGCATGCAGGCTGCCGGCGTGGACGTGGGACAGGCCGCGCCGGGCCCGGACGAACACCTCCCACAGCGGCCAGTCGGCGCGGGGTTCGCGCTGGTCGGCGTCGCGCTGGTCGGGTTCGCGTTCGGTCATGCCGCCGGCCCGCCGATCGGCTCGTCCGTTCGCCCCGCGATGTGCCCGGCCGCGGTGCCGTTCTCGCCGGCGTGCTTGGCGGCGTACGCCGACGCGGCCTCGCGTACCCACGCACCGTCCTCGTGCGCGCGGCGGCGGTGTGCCATCCGCTGGGCGTTGCACGGCCCGGCGCCGCTGATCACCCGGAGAAGCTCGGCGTAGTCGGGCTGGGTGAAGTCGTGGTGCCCGCGCTCGGCGTTCCAGCGCAGATCGGGGTCGGGGATGCGCACGCCGAGGATCTCCGCCTGCGGCACCGTCATGTCGACGAACCGCTGCCGCAGTTCGTCGTTGGAGAACCGCTTGATCCCCCACGCCGACGACTGCGCCCCGTGGGTCGACTCCGCATCCGGCGGGCCGAACATCGCCAGGCTCGGATACCACCACCGGTCCACCGCGTCCTGCGCCATCGCCCGCTGCCGCTCGGTCCCGCGCGTCAGCGCCAGCAGCAGGTCGAACCCCTGCCGCTGGTGGAACGACTCCTCCTTGCAGATCCGCACCATCGCCCGCGCGTAGGGACCGTAGGAGCAGCGGCACAACGGCACCTGGTTGGTGATCGCCGCGCCGTCCACCAGCCAGCCGATGGCGCCGACGTCGGCCCAGGTGAGGGTGGGGTAGTTGAAGATCGAGGAGTACTTCTGCCGGCCGGAGTGCAGCTGGTCCAGCAGGTCGGCACGTTCCACGCCGAGCGTCTCGGCGGCGGCGTAGAGATACAGCCCGTGGCCCGCCTCGTCCTGGACCTTGGCCATCAGGATCGCCTTGCGGCGCAGGCTCGGCGCGCGGGAGATCCAGTTGGCCTCCGGCTGCATGCCGATGATCTCCGAGTGCGCGTGCTGGGCGATCTGCCGGACGAGGGTACGGCGGTAGCCGTCGGGCATCGCGTCGCGCGGTTCGACACGCTCGTCGGCCGCGAGCAGGGCCTGGAACGCGGGCGCACCGCCGGAGCGCTCCGCCACGTCCGCAACGGTGTCGGTGTCGGTCCGGCCACGGGCGACCATGCGGCCCAGCGTACCGCCGGATGTGACGGGTTCCCACAGATTCGGCGGGAAGGTGTCATATCCGCGGTGCCCGCCGGAGCGGGTCGCCGGGTGATCACTCCGACGGGACGGAATGCCTGCACCGGCGTGCGGATTATGGTGGTGTCGAGGTGTCCGGCGGCCGGCCGGACCGCGGGTCCCGAGCGCGCCGAGGGGGTGGGACGGTGACCGGATCAGCCGCGCACCCGCCCGCGCCGTCATCCACCCCATCCCCCACGCCTCGCGTCCCGCCGCCCACCGAACTGCTGCCCGCCTTCGTCAACACCTACGACGTCGACCTCGCCGAACCCGAGCAGCTGCCCGACCCGGCCGCCCTCACCGCCTGGCTGGCATCCCAGGGTCTGCTCGCCGCCGCGGGCGCGCCGGCTGCCACCGACGCCACCGACGACGAGCTCGCCCTGGCCCACGAGCTGCGGTCCGGGCTGCGGCAGGCGATGCGCCAGCACCACGACGGCGACCTCGCCACCCCCGTACCCGAACTCGACCGCGCCGCCGGCCACCTCCCGCTGCGGGTGGCCTTCGCGGGCACCGCGCCCTCGCTCGCTCCCGCCGGTACCGGCGTCACCGCCGCCCTGGCCGCCCTGGTGGCCGCGGTCGCCACCGCCCAGGCCGAGGGCAGCTGGCAGCGGCTGAAGCTGTGCGCCGCGGAGGACTGTGCGTGGGCGTTCCTGGACTCCTCCAAGAACCGCTCCCGCCAGTGGTGTTCGATGGGTTCCTGCGGGAACCGGCGCAAGACCCGGGCCTACCGCGCCCGGAAGAAGGCGGCTGACAGGATGGGCGGATGAGCCAGCCCAGCGCCGACACCAGCGTCCGCATCGCGTGGGCCGCAGACGCCCCCGAGGTCGCCCGGGTCCAGGTCGCGGCCTGGCGGCAGGCGTACGCCGGCCTCCTCCCGCCCGAGGTCCTCGACCAGCTCGACGAGGACGCTTTCGCCGAGCAGTGGCAGCGGTCCCTGGCGCAGCCGCCGGACGCCCGGCACCGGCTGCTGGTCGCGCTCGACCACCAGCAGGTCGTCGGGTTCGCCGCGACCGGGCCCGCCGAGGACCCTGACGCCGACCCGATCGCCGACGGGACGATCGCGGCGTTCCACGTCGATCCCACCCAGACCCGGCAGGGGCACGGTTCCCGGCTGCTGCAGGCCTGCGTCGACACCCTGGTCGCCGACAACTTCCGCCGGGCGGTCATCTGGCTGCTGGCGACCGACGACGTACTCCGCAAGTTCCTCACCGAGGCCGGCTGGGGTCCCGACGGAGCGCACCGCGAGCTCGACCTGTACGGCGACGGGAGTGTCCGCGCCAAGCAGGTACGCCTGCACACCGCCCTCGTCGACGACTGAGCATGTCCGCGTCCCGTTCCGCCTCGGCGGTCCCGGAGACCCGGCGCGCGGTGGTCCGGGACGCGGCCGCCATCGGCATCGCCACCGGTGCGTACGGCATCTCCTTCGGCGCCCTCGGCGTGGCCGGCGGCCTGTCGGTCGCGCAGACCTGCGCACTGTCCCTGCTCGCGTTCACCGGAGCGTCACAGTTCGCGTTCGTCGGCATCATCGGCGCCGGTGGAGCGGGCCTGTCCGCGGTGCTGGCGGCGTTGCTGCTCGGCACCCGGAACACCTTCTACGGCCTGCGGCTGACCGACCTGCTCCGGCTGCGCGGTCCGCGCCGGCTGGCCGGTGCGCACTTCGTCATCGACGAGACCACCGCGATGGCGGTCGGGCGGCGCTCGCCGGACCTGGGCAGGGCGGGCTTCTGGTACACCGCGCTCATCCTCTTCACGTTGTGGAATCTCGGGACGCTGCTCGGCGCGGTGGCCGGCGCCTCGCTCGGTGACCCTCGGACGTACGGACTCGACGCCGCCGCACCGGCCGCGTTCGTCGCCCTGCTGTGGCCGCAGCTCACCACGGCACGGACCCGAGCGGTCGCCGCCGGCGGCGCGCTGGTCGCGGTGGCGCTGGTGCCGCTGGTGCCCGCGGGCGTTCCGGTCCTCGCCGCGGGTGCGGTGGCGGTCGCCGTCGGGCTGCGGTCCGCGACGGCCTCGCCGGCCGAGTCCGAGCCCGACCCTGAAGCCGAGCCCGAATCCGCGTCCGAGTCCGCGTCCGAATCCGCGTCCGAATCCGAGTCCGAATCCGAGTCCGCGCCCGGCGCAGCGCCCGGCGCTTCCCCCTCCCCGGCCGCCACCGGCGGGGAGGACAGATGACGCTCTGGGTCGCCGTACTCGCCACCGCCCTCGGTTGCTACCTGCTCAAGCTGGCCGGGGTGTCGGTGCCCCGGCAGGTGCTCGACCGGCCGGCCGTACGCCGGTCCGCCGCCCTGCTCCCGGTCGCGCTGCTGGCCGCGCTCGTCGGCGTGCAGACCCTGAGCACCGGCACCCGCCTCGTCGTGGACGCCCGGCTGGCCGGGGTCGCGGTCGCCGTAGCCGCCCTGCTGCTGCGCGCGCCGTTCATCGTCGTGGTGGCCCTTGCGGCCCTCACCGCCGCGCTGGTGCGACTGGTGCTCTGACCGGGCGGCCATCGGTTGACCAGGCGCGGACAACCGTCTCGGAAACCGAGACCGGCGTACGAACCGGCGACGCGACCGGGCCGCTCCGGCCTAGCGTCGAAGGAGAAACCCAGACGAACGAATTACCGCGACGGACGGACTCACATGGCTTCGGGCTATCAGGCGCTCACCGACGAACAGGCGCGGACGTTTCTCGAACAGGGCTTCGTGGTCATCCACGACTGCTTCACCCGCGAGGCCGCGGCGGAGTACACCGACCAGGTGTGGACCAGGCTCGGGTACGACCCGGACGACCAGTCCACGTGGGAACAGTCCTCGATCCACATGCCGACGCACCGCCGGATCGACGTACGCGAGTTCGCGCCCAAGGCCTGGCAGGCCGCCTGTGACCTGCTGGGTGGTGAGGATCGGGTGGCGAAGCCGTACTCCTGGGGCGACGGCTTCATCGTCAACCTGTGGGAGGGCGAGGACCGCCCGTGGACGCCCGCCTCGGCCGCGGCGCCCGGTTGGCACAAGGACGGGGACTTCTTCCGGCACTTCCTCGACTCACCGGAGCAGGGCCTGCTGACCCTCGTGCTGTGGTCGGACGTACGCCACCAGGGCGGAGCGACTTTCGTCGCCGCGGACTCGGTGGGCCCGGTGGCGCGCTATCTCGCCGAGCGGCCCGAAGGTGTGCTGCCCACCGAGTTCGACACCCCGAGCCTGGTCGGCCAGTGCAGCAACTTCGTCGAGGCCACCGGGCGGGTCGGCGACGTGTTCCTGCTGCACCCGTACGTCCTGCACGCCAAGGCGCAGAACCTGCTGCGGCTGCCCCGGCTGATCACCAACCCGCCGGTGCACCTGGCCGAGCCGATGCGCTTGGACCGCGAGGACCCGGCGGACTTCTCGCTGGTGGAGCGGGCGGTGCTGCAGGGACTGGGAGTGGAGCGGTACGAGTTTTCCCCGGCCGCGCCGCGGGAGGCCGTCGTCCCCGAGCGGGTGCGCCGCCAGGAGCGGATGAAAGCTGAGGAGGAACGCCGACTCAGCTCTCGCCGGTGACGCCTGCGGCGACGACACCTGCGGGGGCGAGCCTCGGGGAGTGGGTCAGTCCAGGTCGAGGTAGTGCTCCAGCCCGACCGTGAGGCCGGGCCGCTCCCCCACCGTCCGGGCGCCGAGCACCACGCCCGGCATGAACGACGTCCGGGCCATCGAGTCGTGCCGCAGGGTCAGCGTCTCGTCCTCGCCGCCGAACAGCACCTCCTGGTGGGCGACCAGGCCGGACAGCCGGACGCTGTGCACGGGTACGTCGGCCACCCTGGCGCCGCGCGCACCGGCCACCTCCTGGGTGGTGGCGTCCGGGACCTCGCCCATTCCGGCCCGCTCCCGGGCGGCGCTGATCAGCTCGGCCGTCCGCGCGGCCGTGCCCGATGGCGCGTCCGCCTTGCGCGGGTGGTGCAGCTCGATCACCTCGACGGAGGGGAAGAACCGCGCGGCCTGCTCGGCGAACCGCATCATCAGCACCGCGCCGACGGAGAAGTTGGGAGCGATCAGCACCCCGACCTTGGGCGCGTCCGCCAGCCAGCCGCGTACCTGCTCCAGCCGCTCGGGTGTGAAGCCGGTGGTGCCGACCACGGCGTGGATGCCGTTCTCCACACAGAAGCGCAGGTTGTCCAGCACCGCCTCGGGGTGGGTGAAGTCGATCACCACCTCCGCACCGGCGGCGCGCAGATCGGTCAACTGGTCGTCGACGTCCAGCCCGGCCACCAGGTCGAGCCCGTCAGCGGCTTCCACCGCACGGCAGGCCTCCGCGCCCATCCGGCCGCGGGCTCCCAGAACTGCCACCTTCACCACGTACGACTCCTCCCCTGCCGCGCCGGCGGCGAACCACCGGCGCGATTCAAGGCACTCAGTGAACGGGCCTGCGCGAACGGGCCTCAGCGAACCGCGCCCGTGAACCGGTCGGCGTCCTCGAACGGCCCGACCACCGCCAGCGTCGGCGCCGCCTCCAGCAGTTCCTTCGCGATGTGCCGAACGTCGTCCAGCGTCACCGCGTCGATCCGGCGCAGGATCTCGTCCACGCTGAGCAGCTCGCCGTAGACCAGGTCGGCCTTGGCCAGCCGCCCCATCCGGGAGCCGGTGTCCTCAAGGCCCAGCACCAGCGAACCGCGCAACTGGCCCTTGCCCCGCTCCAGCTCCTCGTCGGTGAGCCCGGACGAGACCACCTTCGCCAGCTCGTCGCGGCAGATGTCCAGCACCTCGTCGATCTTGCTCGGCAGGCAGCCGGCGTAGATGCCGACCATGCCCGAGTCGGCGTAGTGAGAGGCGAACGAGTAGACCGCGTAGGCCAGCCCGCGCTTCTCGCGTACCTCCTGGAACAACCGGCTGGACATGCCACCGCCGAACGCCGCGTTGAGAACGCCCAGCACGAACCGCCGGTCGTCCGAGCGCGGCACGCCGGGTACGCCCAGCACGAGGTTGGCCTGCTCGGTGGGCCGGTGCGCCAGCCGGACCGATCCCCGGGCGGCCGCGGCGGCCGCTGCCGCCGACGCCATCGCCCTGCTCGGGTTGCCCGGCCGCGGCGGCGTCGGCTCGGCGACCTGGCCGTCGATCCGGCCGGCCTGCTCGAACGCCTGCGTCACCAGCCGCACCACTGCACGGTGCTCGACATTGCCAGCGACCGCCACCACCAGGGACTCCGGGCGGTAGCGGCGACGGTAGTAGCCGTGCACCTGGCGCCGGGTCAGCGCCTCGATCGACTCCGTGGTGCCGAGGATCGGCCGGCCGAGCGGTGAGTCGCCCCACAGCTCTTCGGCGAACAGGTCGTGCACCGCGTCGGAGGGATCGTCGTCGTGCATGGCGATCTCCTCCAGGATCACGCCACGCTCGCTGTCCACGTCGGCAGCGGTGATCAGCGACGAGGTCACCATGTCGCAGATGACGTCCACCGCCAGCGGCAGGTCGGCGTCCAGCACCCGCGCGTAGTAGCAGGTGTACTCCTTGGTGGTGAACGCGTTCATCTCACCACCGACAGCGTCCAGCGCGGAGGAGATCTCCATCGCGTCCCGGCGCCGGGTGCCCTTGAACAGCAGGTGTTCGAGGTAGTGGCTGGCGCCGGCGAGCGCCGGGGTCTCATCGCGCGAGCCGACGCTCGCCCAGACCCCGAAGCTCACCGAACGCACCTGCGGCATGGCCTCGGTGATGATGCGCAGTCCACCGGGCAGGACCGTACGCCGGACGACTCCGCCGTCACCCTCCTTCAGGAGAGTACGAGTCGAACCGGACGGCTGGCTCCCCGCAGCCAGCCGTGCCAATCGTCGGCTCACTTGTCGGCGGACTTCTCGGAGTCCTCGACCACCGGCACCAGGGACAGCTTGCCCCGGTCGTCGATCTCGCCGATCTCCACCTGGAGCTTGTCGCCGACCTTCACGATGTCCTCGACGTTCTCGACCCGCTTGCCGCCGGACAGCACCCGCAGCTTGGAGATGTGCAGCAGGCCGTCCTTGCCGGGAACCAGCGAGATGAACGCGCCGAAGTTGGTGGTCTTCACCACCGTGCCGAGGTAGCGCTCGCCGACCTCGGGCATCGTCGGCGTGGCGATCCCGGCGATGACCGCGCGAGCGGCCTCCGCGGAGGGACCGTCGGCGGCACCGATGAAGATCGTGCCGTCGTCCTCGATGGCGATGTCGGCGCCGGTGTCGTCCTGGATCTGGTTGATGACCTTGCCCTTCGGCCCGATCACCTCACCGATCTTGTCGACCGGGATCTTCATGGTGATGATCCGCGGCGCGTACGGCGACATGTCGCCGGGCGCACCGATGGTCTTCTCCATCAGGGCGAGGATCGTGAAGCGAGCCTCCCGCGCCTGCTGCAGGGCGGACGCGAGCACCGACGCGGGGATACCGGTCAGCTTGGTGTCCAACTGCAGGGCGGTGACGAACTCACGGGTGCCGGCGACCTTGAAGTCCATGTCGCCGAACGCGTCCTCGGCGCCGAGGATGTCGGTCAGCGTGACGAACTCCGTCCGGCCGTCCACCTCGTCGCTGATCAGGCCCATCGCGATGCCGGCCACCTGCGCGCGCAGCGGGACACCCGCGCTGAGCAGTGCCAGCGACGAGGCGCAGACCGAGCCCATCGAGGTGGAGCCGTTGGAGCCGACCGCCTCCGACACCTGCCGGATGGCGTACGGGAAGTCCTCGCGGCTGGGAAGCACCGGGTGGATCGCCCGCTCGGCGAGCGCGCCGTGGCCGATCTCGCGCCGCTTCGGGGAGCCGACGCGGCCGGTCTCGCCGGTGGAGTACGGCGGCATGTTGTAGTTGTGCATGTAGCGCTTGGTCGTGTCCTCGGCGAGGGTCAGACCGATGCGCCGCTCCAGCGACAGCATGTTCAGCGTGGTGACGCCGAGGATCTGCGTCTCGCCGCGCTCGAACAACGCCGAGCCGTGCACGCGCGGGACGACCCCGATCTCCGCACTCAGCGGACGGATGTCAGCGAGGCCGCGGCCGTCGATGCGGACCTTGTCGCGCAGCACCCGCTCGCGCACCAGGGTCTTGGTCAGCGAGCGGAACGCCGCGCCGATCTCCTTCTCCCGGCCCTCGAAGTCGGCGGCGATCCGCTCCAGGCCGAGCGCCTTCACCTCGTCCAGGCGGGACTCGCGGGCGGCCTTGTCGCCGATGGTGAGGGCCTCGGCCAGCTCACCGCGCACCGCGCCGGACAGCGCCTCCAGGACGTCGTCCTGGTAGTCACGGAAGACCGGGAACTCGGTGGTCGGCTTGGCGGACTTGGCGGCGAGGTCGTTCTGCGCCTGGCACAGGGTGCGGATGAAGCCCTTGGCGGCCTCCAGCCCCTCGGCGACGACCTCCTCGGTCGGCGCCTGAACGCCGTCCTGCACGAGCTGCCAGGTGTTGTCGGTGGACTCCGCCTCGACCATCATGATCGCCACGTCACCGTCGTCGAGCGCACGGCCGGCGACCACCATGTCGAACACGGCGTTCTCCAGCTCGTCGCGCCGCGGGAACGCGACCCACTGGCCGTCGATCAGCGCGACGCGTACGCCGCCGATCGGCCCGGTGAAGGGCAGGCCGGCGATCTGCGTCGAGGAGGCCGCGGCGTTGATCGCGAGCACGTCGTAGAGCACGCCGGGGTTGAGCGAGAGGACGGTGACGACGACCTGGACCTCGTTGCGCAGGCCCTTGACGAACGACGGGCGCAGCGGGCGGTCGATCAGCCGGCAGGTGAGGATCGCGTCCTCGCTGGGCCGGCCCTCGCGGCGGAACACCGAGCCGGGGATCTTGCCGGCGGCGTACGCCCGCTCCTCGACGTCGACGGTCAGCGGGAAGAAGTCGAACTGTTCCTTCGGGTGCTTGCCGGCCGTCGTGGTCGACAGCACCATGGTGTCCTCGTCGAGATAGGCGACGACGGCACCGTTTGCCTGGCGGGCCAGGCGTCCGGTTTCGAACCGGACCGTGCGGGTGCCGAAGCGGCCGTTGTCGATGACGGCTTCGGCAGTGTGAATTCCGGGACCCTCCACTGGGCACCCTCCTTGAGACATCAGGGAGCGATCTGCCGCGGGGTGCGTGGGGGCAGGGTGTGCCGGTCTTCGATCGAGGCTTTCGGGTACGTCTCGGGTGATCGCGTCTGTGGTGATCTCGCCCGGGGGACTCCCGGAAGCCACTACCGAGGACCGGCGGACCTGGCTACCGCCTCACGCGGGGACCGCTCCGGTCCTTGTTGTGTACCGGGAGCGGCGCCAGGAAGGCGACCGCTCCCGGAGCTTTTCCAGCTATCGGCGCAGGCCGAGCCGCTCGATCAGGGAGCGGTAGCGCCGGATGTCTTCCTTCATGACGTAGTTGAGCAACCGGCGGCGCTGACCCACGAGGAGCAGCAGACCACGACGGCTGTGGTGGTCGTGCTTGTGGGCCTTCTGGTGCTCGGTCAGATCAATGATCCGATGCGTGAGCAAGGCCACCTGGACCTCGGGCGAACCCGTGTCGCCCTCCTTGGTCGCGTACTCGGAGATGATCTGCTTCTTGGTCGCAGCGTCGAGGGACACAAGACTCCTTTCGGGGATCCGTTGCGCGGCGCGCCAGGGCGGGTTCACCTGGGCACTCTTTGTCCGCGGCCGGCGTACGGCAGTGGTCAGGCTACCAGCCCACGGGTCGGGCTCCGGTCAGCCGGGCTGCCGACGCCCTGGCCGGGCCGCCTGGCCGGCTCCCGAGCTGGGTTCTGCGGACCTGGCACTAGCAGCCGGGCTGGTCCGCCTGGTCGGCGGCGAGGACGCGACGTACGTGCTCCACGTCCGCACGAATCTGGGTGATCAGGGCGTCCACCGAGTCGTAGGTGTCCTGCCCGCGCACCCGGTCGACGAACTCCACCGCCACCGGCCGGCCGTACAGGTCCAGATCGTCGCGATCCAGGACATAGGACTCGATCCGGCGCGGCTCGTGCCCGAACTGCGGGTTGGTGCCCACCGAGATCGCCGCCGGGAAGACCTGCGGACCGGGCGCGTCCACGTCGGCGACCCGCAGCCACCCGGCGTACACGCCGTCGGCGGGCAGCGCCAGCGCGGTCGACGCCGGCACGTTGGCGGTAGGGAATCCCAGCTCGCGGCCGCGGTGGGCGCCCTCGACGACCACACCGGCCACCCGCAGGGTGTGCCCGAGGAGGGCCCGGGCGCCGGCCACGTCGCCGGCGGAGAGCCGGTCGCGGACCGCGGTGGAGGACACCGCGTCGACGGGCACGGCGGCGGTCGCCGGGTCCACCGGCGACGCGTCACCAGGCGCCGGGTCGGCGGTCGAGGGGACCTTCGCCGCGCGGGCCAGGCCCTCCACGGAGAACCTGAGCTCGGTGCCCATCGTTCGGAGCAGGCCGACGTTGCCGGCCGCCTTGTGCCCGAACCGGAAGTCGTCGCCGACCACCACCGCCACCGGGTGCAGCGCGCGGACGAGCTCGCGGACGAACTCCTCGGCGGGCTCACGGGACCGTTCCTTGTCGAACGGCACGACGACCACGCCGTCCATGCCGTACGCCTCGAACAGCTCCAGCCGGCGCTCGACCGTCGCCAGCAGCGGCGGCACCGCCTCCGGGCGGACCACCGACGCCGGGTGCGGGTCGAACGTCACCACGACGGAGCGGGCGCCGTGCTCGCGGGCCAGCTCACGGGCGCGGGCGAGCACCCGCTGGTGACCGCGGTGCACACCGTCGAAGACGCCGATCGTGACGACCGTCGGCCCGAACCGCGGGTCCACCCCGGCCAGGTCTGTCCAGCGCTGCATCGTGTCCTCGTCGCCCTTCCGTTCTGATACCTGCCACCGACCGCACAGGAGCCCGCCTCAAGGGTGCCAGACGCACGCCCGCCGACCCTCGGTCCGGTCCCGGCATCCGGCAACACGGGCACTGCGGCCACTGCGGCCGCTGCGGTCAGCTGCGGTCAGCTGGCGAACACCGCCACCGGCCGCGCGCCCTCCTCGACGTCCTCGTACAACGCGAGGAACGCACCGTCCGGGCCGAAGACTCCCACCGGTCCGCCGCCCACCCGGATGCCGGGCAGCTTCTGGCCGAAGGAGACCAGCCGCGCCGTCTCCTCGTCCACGTCGAACCTGGGGAACGTCCGCGCCGCCACGTCGGCGATCGGCACCACCTCGAAGTCGCCCTCGAGCTGGTCGATCGTGCGGGCCTGCTCCAGGCCGTACGGTCCGACCCGGGTACGCCGCAGCGCGGTCAGGTGGCCGCCCACACCCAGCCCGGCACCCAGGTCACGGGCCAGCGCCCGGACGTAGGTCCCGCTGGAACACTCGACCACCACGTCGACGTCCATGACCTCGTCCACCGTCCGGATGCCGGTCACCTCGAACCTGCGCACCACCACCTGGCGCGGAGCCGAGTTCGACGTCCTCGCCCCTGTGCGCCTTGCGGTAGGCGCGTTCGCCGGCCACCTTCACCGCCGACACCGCGGACGGCACCTGGGAGATCTCGCCGGTCAGTGCGGTGATCCCCGCCTCGACGTCCTCCCGGCGTACGTCCCGGGCGGACGTCTGCGCGGTCACCTCTCCCTCGGCGTCGTCGGTACGGGTGGACACCCCGAGCCGGATCGTCGCGTCGTAGGCCTTCTCGGTGAGGGTGAGGTAGCCGAGCAGCCGGGTGGCGCGCTCGATGCCGAGCACGAGTACGCCGGTCGCCATCGGGTCGAGGGTGCCGGCGTGGCCCACCCGCCGGGTGGCGCGAGCCGGCGGACCTTGCCCACGATGTCGTGGGAGGTCCAGCCGGCGGGCTTGTCCACGACGACGATGCCGCTTCGGGGCGCGTCGGGCCGGGTCTCCTCTGTTCGGCTCACGTCAGGCCCCGCCGCGACCGCCCAGGTGGGACGGCCTTCTCCGGCGCCGGCACCCCGGTCGGCCTCGTCGACCTCGGCCCCGTCAGCCCCGTCAGACCCGTCAGCTAGGTCAGCTACGTCGTCGATGCCGTCCTCGTCGTCGAGGTCGTCCTCGTCACGGGGCACGCGGTACGGGTCGGCGTCGCCGGCCGGGCTCGCCTGCGCGGCCCGCCGGGCCACCTCCGCGTCGGAGTCACGGGCCTGGCGCAGCAGGTCCTCGATGTGCTGGGCGTTCTCGGGTACGGCGTCGGCGATGAAGGTCAGGCTCGGCGTGTGCCGCAGCCCCAGCCGACGGCCGACCTCGGAGCGGATCAGGCCCTTTCGCGCTCTCCAGCGCCACGGCCGTCCCGGTGTGGTCCTGGTCGCCGCCCAGCACGGTGTAGAACACGGTGGCTTCGCGCAGGTCACCGGTCAGGCGGGCCTCGGTGACCGTCACGAAGCCGAGCCGGGGGTCCTTCACCCGGCGCTCCAGCATCTCCGCGACGATCACCTGGATCCGATCCGCGAGCTGGTTCACCCGTGTCTGGTTCATCGCCATCCTCTCCTCGGCCGGCGGACGGCCCGGCCGGGGTCGTCCCCGCCGGTCCGGGCTCGCGTGCTTCGCGCCGGCTCACTCGTCCCACTCCACCCGACCGGGCCTCACTTGTCCCGCTCGGTCCTGCTGAGTCCTGCTGGGTCCTACTGAGTCCTACTGGGTCCTGCTCCTGCCACTCGGTCCTGCTGAGTCCTGCTGAGTCCTGCTGGGTCCCGCCGGGTCCTACTCGTCGTCGACGGAGAACAGCTGCCGGCGTACCTGCAACAACTCCACGCCCGGGCGCTCGGCGATCATCCGCTCCACCGCGTCAAGGACGTCGCGACAGTGCACGCTCTCACCACTCACCACGGCAACACCGATCTCCGCCCGACGGTAGAGGTCATGGTGCCCTGTCTCGGCTACGGACACCGCGTGCCGGCGCGCGATCTCCGCCACGATCGGCCGGACCACCGAACGCTTCTCCTTCAGCGAATGCACGTCGCCCAGCCGTAGGTCGGCGCACAGCGTCCCGGTGAACATCGGCTCGCCCAACCTCCGGCAGTACGGACATCCGCAACACCCGACAGCACCCACGGCACCGGCAGCGTCGACAGCATCCAGGGCATCGACGCCACCCAGCCAACCACTCCCGTCCCGACCCGGACACGACCGGGTCGCCCGGGCCGAAACGAAGCCCCGAAGCTCCACCGGCGAGGACCCGCACAGGTGTGCTGGGCGGTTCCCGCCGGAGTCGCTCCGGGGCTTCGTCAACGATCGGTCCGGACCTGCCGGCCGGCCCGCGAAGGCGGGTCAGCCGGCCAGGGGCCGGGTCAGCCGCGCGGCTTCTCCCGCATCTCGTACGTCTCCACCACGTCACCGACCCGCACGTCGTTGTAGTTGTGCAGGGTGAGGCCGCACTCGTAACCTTCGCGGACCTCGGTGGCGTCGTCCTTGAACCGGCGCAGGGACGCGATGTCGCTGCTTTCCACGACGACCGCGCCGTCGCGGAGCAGCCGCGCCTTGGAGTTGCGGCGGATGGTCCCGCTGGTGACCAGACAGCCGGCGATGGTGCCGAACTTGCTGGAACGGAACACGTCCCGCACCTCCGCGGTGCCGAGTCGCGCCTCTTCGTACTCCGGCTTCAGCATGCCCTTCAGGGCCGCCTCCACCTCGTCGATGGCCTGGTAGATCACCGAGTAGAACCGGATCTCCACGCCTTCGCGATCGGCCAGCCGCTCCACCGACCGGCCCTGAGCCCGAACGTTGAAGCCGATGATGATCGCGTTGTCGATCGTCGCGAGGTTGACGTCGTTCTCGGTGACCGCACCCACACCGCGGTGCAGGATGCGAAGGTCGACCTCGTCGCCCACGTCGATCTTGGCGAGCGCGTCCTCCAGGGCCTCGACCGACCCGGACACGTCACCCTTGATGACGAGGTTGAGCGACTGGCGCTCCTCGAGCAGCTTCGACAGGTCGTCGAGGCTGACCCGCTTGGTGCGCTGGGCGAACGACGCGTTGCGCTCGCGCGCCTCGCGCTTCTCCGCGATCTGCCGGGCCATCCGGTCGTCGGCGACCACCATGAAGGTGTCACCGGCGCGCGGAACGGCCGACAGACCGAGTACGAGCACCGGCCGCGCGGGCGGAGCCTCGTCCACCGACTGGCCGTTCTCGTCGAGCATCGCGCGCACCCGGCCGTACGCCGGACCCGCGATGATCGAGTCGCCGACCCGCAGCGTGCCGCGCTGCACCAGAACGGTCACCACCGGGCCGCGACCCTTGTCCAGGTGCGCCTCGATCGCGAGACCCTGCGCGTCCTGGTGGGGGTTGGCCCGCAGGTCCAGCGAGGCGTCCGCGGCGAGCACGATCGCCTCGAGCAGCCCGTCGAGGTTGGTCCTGGCCCGTGCGGAGATGTCGACGAACATCGTGTCGCCGCCGTACTCCTCGGGAACCAGGCCGTACTCGCTGAGCTGACCGCGCACCTTCGTCGGGTCGGCGTCGGGAACGTCGATCTTGTTGACCGCCACCACGATCGGCAGGTTGGCCGCCTTGGCGTGGTTGAGCGCCTCGACGGTCTGCGGCATCACGCCATCGTCGGCCGCCACCACGAGCACCGCGATGTCGGTCGACTGCGCACCACGGGCACGCATGGCGGTGAACGCCTCGTGGCCCGGGGTGTCGATGAACGTGATCTTGCGATCCTGTCCGTCCACCTGGGTGGCGACCTGGTAGGCACCGATGTGCTGGGTGATGCCGCCCGCCTCGCCGGCCACGACGTCGGCGTTGCGGATCGCGTCCAGCAGCTTGGTCTTTCCGTGGTCGACGTGACCCATCACCGAAACGACCGGCGGCCGGGCGATGATCTCGGCGTCCTCGCCCTCGTCCTCACCGAACTCGATGGAGAACGACTCCAGCAGCTCGCGGTCCTCGTCCTCGGGCGAGACCACCTGGATGTCGTACTCCAGCTCGGCGCCCAGCAGCTGCAGCGTCTCGTCGCTGACCGACTGCGTGGCGGTCACCATCTCGCCCAGGTGGAACATCACCTGGACCAGCGACGCCGCGTCCGCGCCGATCCGCTCGGCGAAGTCGGTCAGGCTGGCGCCTCGCGGCAACCGGACAGTCTGGCCGCCACCGCGGGGAACGCGGACGCCGCCGACCGACGGCGCCTGCATGTTGTCGAGCTCCTGGCGCTTCTGCCGCTTCGACTTGCGGCCACGGCGCACCGGTCCACCCGGACGCCCGAAGGCACCGGCCGTACCGCCACGACCGCGCGCCCCACCGGGACGGCCGCCGAAGCCACCGCGCGGCGGAGCGCCCGCGGGAGCACCGCCACCGCCGCCACCGGGGCGACCGCCGCCGCCACCAGGACGGCCGCCGCCGCCACCAGGACCGCCACGACCGGGCGCGCCGGTGCGGCCACCGGGACCACCCGTGCGGGCGCCGGGACCACCAGTGCGGCCACCGGGACCACCGGTACGGCCACCGGGACCACCACCCGCACGCGGGGCCGGACGCGACGGCATCATGCCGGGGTTCGGACGGGGGCCACCCGGACGGTCGCCGGAGCGCTCCGGCCGGGTCGGCATCGTGCCGGGGTTGGGCCGCGGAACGCCGGGGACGCCGCCGCCCTGCTGGCCTGCGCCGTCACCGTCACGACGGGGAGCACCCTGACCGGGCCGCTCCGAGCGCGGGCCGCGCATGCCGGTTGTGGAGGTGAAGGGGTTGTTGCCCGGACGCGGAGCCCCACCCTGACGCGGGCCGGACGGACGCTGCCGGGAGTCGCCGCCCTGGCCACCGCGTCCACCCGGGGTGGCGCCGGGACCACCGGGGCCGGCGGGACCGGACTGGCGCGTGGGGCGCTGCCCGGGAGGAGCCGGCCTGGCACCGGACGCGGCCGGGCGTTCGGGCCGGTCGGAGCGCTCGGGGCGCTCACCGCGTTCCGGACGTTCGGTTCGGTCGGTGCGCTCGGGACGGTCGGTACGGCGGCCGTCCGGCCGCGGACCCGGACGGGGACCCTGCGGCTGGGGTGAGGTCTGCTCGGGTGCCTGCTGGGGCGCCTGGGCTGCCGGTGCGCTCGGCTCGGCCGCGGCCGCCGGGCGCTCGGTCACCTCAGGCGTCGCCTCGCGAACCACCTCGGTGGGCTCGGGGGCAGGTTTCGCCGGAGCCGGTCGCGGCGGCGCGGGCTTCGCGCCGGGGACCGGAGTTGGTTTGGGTGCCGTCGGGGCGGAGGCGTCCGAGGCGGCCTGCGCCGGGGACGCCGGTGCGGCCTTGCTCGCGGACTTGCGCGCCGATCCCCGCCCGCCGGCCTTGCCGCCGGATTCGGTCGCGAAGGACTCCTTGAGCTTGCGAACGACGGGTGCCTCAACGGTTGACGAAGCGGAGCGAACGAATTCTCCCAGCTCCTGAAGCCTGGCCATGACGGCCTTGCTTTCGATGCCGAACTCCTTGGCGAGTTCGTAGACCCGGACCTTTGCCACTGCTCTCCTTTGCCGGCCCGGGCCCCTCGTGGGTCCAGACCGCTAGTAACTAGGCGTGCTCATTGCTCGGTTCTCATCGAGTGCTCATGAGCCGCTCGACCCACTTTCTCTGCCTGGGCGGCGCCCCTGGTCGCGCTGGGCGTCGCCGGTGTTCGGTGCGTTGCTGGCCAGATCGGTGGCATCCGCCTGACCGGTGTCGACTGGATCCTGCTGCTCGACGTGGCGTCGGAGCGGACCGACGTCGATCGGTGCCCGCGCACGCAGGGCGCGCGCGAACGCTCGTCGGCGTTCGGCGAGTCCGAGGCATTCTCTCGTGGGATGCAGATGCGCCCCACGTCCCGGCGCATGGCCGGTGACGTCCGCGACCAACCGCATGGCGGTCTCGTCACGTGCGAGGACGACCCGGAGCAGGTCAGACTTTGCCGTACGTTGCCGACACCCCACACACGTGCGCACCACGTGCGGACGTGTGTTTGGTTCCAGACCTGTACGACCCACCTCGTGAGAGTGTACCCAGACCGCCGGACTCGGCGGGCGCTGGATCTCTTCATCCGGATCTGAGGCGGGTCCGATTCCGGCCGGATCAGGCGGATTGGCCTGGTCAGGGCGGGTCGGACCGGTCTGGTGCCGGTCGGTCCGGCTGCCGACCGGCGCCTGCCGGTCGGCGTTCCGAAGGAGCCTACCTACTGCTGGTCGCCGGCCGCGCCGGCCTCGGCAGGGTTCGCCGGCCCGGCGGTGTCCTCGTCCCCGTCTCCGTCCACGCCAGGGGCACCCGGTGCCGGCTCCGCCTCGGCGGTGTCGGACCGGATGTCGATCCGCCAGCCGGTCAGCCTGGCGGCGAGCCGGGCGTTCTGGCCCTCACGTCCGATGGCGAGACTGAGCTGGTAGTCGGGTACGACCACCCGTGCCGACCTGGCGGCGGCGTCGACGACCTCGACGCTGCGCACCCGCGCCGGCGACAGGGCCTGCTTGACGTACTCCGCCGGATCCTCCGACCAGTCGATGATGTCGATCTTCTCACCGTGCAGCTCGTTCATCACGTTGCGTACGCGCGAGCCCACCGGGCCGATGCACGCGCCCTTGGCGTTGACCGACGTGTTGCGCGAGTGCACCGCGACCTTGGTGCGGTGCCCGGCCTCGCGGGCGATCCCGCTGATCTCGACGGTGCCGTCGGCGATCTCGGGGACCTCCAGCGCGAACAGCTTCCGGACGAGATTGGGGTGGGTGCGCGACAAGGTGATCTGCGGGCCGCGGAACCCCTTGCGGACGGCCACCACGAAGCACTTGATCCGGTCGCCGTGGTTGTAACGCTCCCCCGGCACCTGCTCCTGCGGCGGCAGCACACCCTCCACGCGGCCGAGGTTGACGTAGACCAGCCGGGGGTCCTTCCCCTGCTGGATCACGCCGGAGATGATGTCGCCTTCCCGGCCGACGAACTCGCCGAACATGTGGTCTTCCTCGGCGTCACGCAGGCGCTGCAGAATGACCTGTTTCGCAGTGGTCGTGGCGATCCGCCCGAAACCGTTCGGGGTGTCGTCCCACTCCCGCGCGGGCTTGCCCTCCTCGTCGAGCTCGGTGGCGTAGACCGTCACGTGCCCGCTCTTGCGGTCGAGTTCGACCCGGGCGTGCTGCTGGGCTCCCTCGGTCCGCTGGTAGGCGATCAGCAGGGCCTGCTCGATCGCCTCGCAGACGGCCTCCAGAGGGACGTCCTTCTCACGCTCCAGAGCGCGCAGGACCGCCATGTCGATGTCCATGGGGCTATCCCTCCTTGTCCGTGTCGTCGTACGTGTCGGCGGTGCCGCCGTCGTCCTCGTCGGTCTCATCGGGCTCGGCGTCGTCGGCCGGGGCCATCTTCGCGAACTCGACCTGCACCCGGGCCTTGGCCACCCGGGTGAAGTCGACGTGCTGGGGAGTCCCGTCGACATCCAGCTCGGCGCCCTCCTCGTCGGCAGAGGTGACCCGCCCGAGCAGCTGGCTGCCGTCGGCGTGCACCACCTTGACCACGCGCCCGAGGTTGCGCCGCCAGTGGCGGGGCTCGGTGAGGGGGCGGTCGACGCCTCGCGAGGTCACCTCGAGGGTGTAGGAGCCCGCGCCCATCACGTCGCCGGAGTCGAGCAGCTTCGCGACGGTGCGCGAAGTCTCGGCCAGCTGGTCGAGAGTGACGCCGCCGTCGGCGTCCACCACGATGCGCAGGACCGTACGGCGGCCGGCAGGTGTGAGGTCGACGGACTCCAGGTCGAGTCCGGACTGCGCGAGCACCGGCGCGAGGAGGTCGGTCACCTGGTCACGAGCAGCAGAGCCGCTTGCCACGGGTGCCTCCCTCTCTAGTTGTGCGGACGGTTCGGGCGCGACGCCTACCAGGTGTCGGGTGCCGCGATGAACGGCGCCGACGCGACCACCCGGGTGCCGGCCCGGCCGCCCCGCTAACGGTGCGAAGCTGGAACGAACTGGTGCGAACCGAGAGCCGGCCTGGATGTCCTGCGGGCACCACCACCCGGCCTCGGCGTGGTCAGCGTACCCGTCCCCGGAATTGCCCTTCAAACGGTGCCACGACCATGCCGGAAAGCCATTCGATCTCCTGCGCGACGCGCCCCGGCGGGCAGGAATTCCCCAGGACGGAGAAGGGGGACGTAACGTGCCGAGGCCAGAAATCGCTCCGGTAACGTCACGCTCGTGAACGCGCCCGCCAACCCTTCTTCGTCCTCGGGGTCCCAGAGGTCCCAGGCGTCCTCGGCGCCCTTGGGGTGTCCGGCGCCCGATACCTCCCCGGCGTACGACGAGGTGTCGCCGACCCGGCGTGGAGTGCTGCGTACGACCCTGGGAGCCGGCGTGCTCGGCCTGACCGGAGGCTTCCTCGCGGCCTGCACCACCGGCCGCCGCAACCGTCCCGGAGCGTCCAGGGGCGGTGAACGCGGTTCGTCCGCGTCGCCCACGCCCGACCCGGACCTTCCGGTGCTCACCTCGGCGCTGACCGAGGAGCGGGCGTTGCTGACCGCCTACGCGGCGACCGTGGCCAAGCACCCCGACCTGGCCAAGCAGCTGTCGGCGTACGTCCGGCGGCACGAGGAGCACCTCGCCGCGCTCGTCGCGCTGACCCGGCGAGCCGGTGGGTCCACGGCCAGCCCCTCCCCCACGCCCGGCCGGACCGCGAGTCCCGGGCCGAGCGCCACGGTCGCTCCCGACGCCGGTGCGGACTCGGTCTCCGCCCTGCTCGGGCTGGAGAAGGCCGCGACCGTCGCCCGCCGGACCAACGTCCGGGTCGCGCGCGACCCGGATCACGCCCGGATCCTGGCCTCGATCGGCGCCTGCGAGTCCACGCACGTGGTGACGCTGGGTGCGGAGACCTCCTAGATGCTCGACCTGGAAGTACGACCTGGATGTACGACGCCGCCACGGGGGAGGCTGACCGATGAGTGACCGTGAGGTCGAAGGCCTGCAGGAAGCGCTGGCCGGCGTGCATGCCGCGATCTGGGGCTACCAGGTGCTGACACCCCAGCTGGGTTCGGGCGACAAGGGCCGGGGCGAGAGCTCGATCGAGCTGTACCGCGAGCTGCGGGAACGCCTGCGGGCGCAGCTGCGCTCCCGTAAGGCGACACCGGTCGCTGCCGACGCGGGCTACCGGCTGCCGTTCCAGGTGACCGGTGGCACCAGCGCCCGACGGCTCGCGGCATACCTCGAGGAGGGATGTGCCGGGGTGTTCGCCGATCTCGTTGCCGCCGCGACGAGTTCGGGCGTGCGCACCATGGGCACCGACCTGCTCGTCGACTGCGCCCGCCGGCGCCTGCAGTGGGGCGCGGACCCGGAGGCGTTCCCCGGTGTCGCCGACCCGCCCGGTGCGGCGCCTACGCCCACCCGCTCGGCGTCACCGTCGGCGTCCCGCCGCGTCTCCGGTGCCGGCAGCTCCCGCTGAGCGCGCTGCCGACCCGGTCGCCGCGGGCCCATCCGGGTGTTGTGCTCAGGCGAGGTGTTGCCGGACCAGCGCGTAGAACGTGTGCGCGTCCACGAACACCACCACTGCCCCCGGCGCCTGCGCGTGCACCGTGTCCGCCACGTCGCGGTGCCACGTCGGGCTCTCCAGGATGGTGCGCACGCTGAGGAAGTGGGGCGTCACCGGCGGCCCGGCCAGGTCACCGTCGAGGGCGTCCCGGAGCGACTGGGCCGCAGTCGCCGCGTCGCCGCGGGGAAGGTCGGGACCCATCCGGACGAACGGAGTGGTGCCGACCAGCCCCATGGGCTCGATCTTCTGCGCAGCGAATCCGCCGGGTGAGAAGTCCGCGTAGGCCGCCCGGGTCTCCTCGTTCATTCCCGGCGCGTAGCCGTCGATCACGAACCCGGTGACCGTGAGGTCCCATCGGGCGTATCGGGGCAGGCAGTGACGCTGCCACGCCGCGACTCCCGACGGAAGGCCGGAAAACTCACGGGGCTCGGCCAGCATGCCGGGGTTGACGTAACCGGCGCCGCTGTCGCCGGCCACGAAGGTGTCGGCCAATGTCGCAGTCCGCCGGGCGAGGTCCAGCGCAACCGGCATCCGGTCGGCGAGGTTGGGATTGAACGCCCAGTTGAGCGGGACCTCGCCACGGGCCGCGTCGTCCCAGACGTAGGGCATCACTTGGTACAGCCAGGCCGCGGAGTCGTAGTCGCCGACGTAGAACATCACGTAGTGGCGCGGGACCACCGCCCCCGAAGCGTCGACGAAGCCACGGGCACGCAGGTCGTCGGTGGTCGGCCGGGTGCGTTGTGGGTACGACGGCCGCAGCGGCGCGTGCCGGAACACCGAGGCGTTGGCCATCGCGTCGAGGTTCTCCGCGTCGGCGTCGAGATAGGCGTCGTAGGCGGAGGCGACCTGCACGAACCTCCACTCGGTGGCCACCGGGTCGTGGTGCCCGCCGGCCGGGTCGACGGTCGTGTACTTGTAGCCCCACGGCACGAACCCGTGCACCGGCACCATCGCCCCTCGGGCGCGCTCGTGGGCCACCCGCAGAATCTCCTCCAGGGTGGCCTGGTCGGTGCCCACCGGCTGGTCCGGATCGTCGACCGGAACCTCGTCGTCCCACGGCAGCAGGTCGAAGAAGAACCCGCGCCGGCTGACGAGGTAGTCGTGGTTGGTGAGGAGAGCCTGCTGCAGCTTGCCCTGCGGCCGCCGTAGCCAGTAACCGTCGAGGTAGTAGCCGAGATCGGGTGCGGACCGTCCGGTGCGCAGATAGTGCTCGACCGCCCAGATGTAGGCGTCGCACTTCGCGCTTCCGGTGGACTCACGCCGGGTGCCGGGAATCGTCCCCCGGGCGGTGAACAGCGGACTCCCGCCGTCACGCACCAGTCGTACGGCCGGCGGCAGTCGGAGGGGACCGGGTCCGACGAAGCGGGTGTGCAGCGAGTCCGGGGAGGGGTCGTACCGAACGGCCACCAGGTCGCGAGCGCCCGCCACCGTCGACGCGACGTTGGAGGTGGCCGGCACGTTCGGGTCCCACACCACGGCGCCCCGTAGTGCGCGCCGGAAGGTTCTGACCAGATCCTCGAGGTCGTCGAGGTGACGAAGCGGGCGGTCGGCGAGCAGACCTCCGTCCCGGCGCAGCACGCCGAGCCAGTAGTCGTCGATGTCGATGGTGCCGAACTCGCTGTGGTCGACGAAGTGGACGTAGAGCCGGGGAAGGTCGCGGTTGACGACGCCCTGCAGGGTGGCCACGAAGTGGAGCTCGTCGTACGCCCGGGCGGCCTGCTCCGGATCGGCCAGGTCGAGGCCGTACAGGTGCGTCAGGTCGTAGTGGAACACCGGCTCGGTGGCTGCCCTGGCCGGCGCCTGCCGGGCGGCGGTCAGCACCGACGCACCCGCGGCGACACCACCCAGTCCACCGATGAACCCGCGGCGATCGATCTCGGGCATGGATCCTCCCCGTACGACGGTCGTCGGCGCCGGCGCCGGCCGACGTCCCCTGTCCCCGGCGCAGAACTCGGCCCGAGGCGCGCGCTGCCCGCCATGGCATCGCTACCGGACGGCGCGGATCAACCGCCGCGACCGGTAACGGCTGGCCGGGTCTGCTCGGCGCCGGTCGGCGAACCCGATCGCCACGCGTCCACGAGCGGGAGGATGTCGGCCAGTCGCTGGACGACCGCGTCCGGCTCGCCGTCGGTGTGCCCGCGCTGGACGGCGGGGATCTCGCTGTGCGGCACGTGAATGGCCCGCATGCCCGCCGAGCGCGCACCGTGGATGTCGTCGAAGAGCCGGTCGCCGACGAAGACGCAGTGCTCTGGCAGGTCGACGCCGACGGCGGCCATGGCGGCGCGGAACGCCTCCGGATGCGGCTTGGTGTGCGCGATCTCGCTGGTGTAGACGGCGCCGTCGATGAGGTCGAGCAGGCCGTCGCGGGCGAAGACCAGCTCGTGGTCGTCGCGCGGCCAGACGGTGTTGGACAGCACGCCGACCCGGATCCCCCGCTCGCGCAGCGCCCGGAACAGCGGCGCGGCGTCCGGGTCGGACAGAGTGTGCGGCTCCCACCACGCGCGGTAGGCCCCGACTCCGAGCTGGTGTGCCGGTCCGGACGGCTCCAGCCCGGCAGCGCGGACGATGGCGTCGAACGCGGTCGCGCGATGCTCCTCCCGGGACCTGCGCCAGGCCTCGTCCTCGGCCGCCCGCAGCGCCGCCGACACCTCGTCCCCGTGCGTCGGGTCGTAGGCCAGCGCGTAGTGCCGCCACTGGTCGTGCAGGTCGACCGTGTGCCAGGGCGTGAGAGTGCCGCCCCAGTCGAAGATCACCGCGCTCACCGTCGTCGCTGTCGTCATGCCGGGATGATGCCAGCGGGCACCGACAGGGATGCCGGGATCGGCATCGCGTCCGCCGGACGGCGGACACGCGTTAGGGTCGGGCGCACCACCGGTCGCGCCCGCACGTCGCCGCCGCCGTGCCCGTGGCCGCCGGCCGGCTTCCTCCTTCGACGACGAGGACGGTTCATGACCTTCACCACCCGCCCGACCCTCCGGGGCACCTTCGGCATGGTCGCGTCCACGCACTGGCTGGCGTCGCAGAGCGCCATGAGTGTGCTCGAACGCGGCGGCAACGCCTTCGACGCGGCGGCCTGCGCCGGCTTCGTCCTGCACGTGGTCGAGCCGCACCTGAACGGCCCGGGCGGTGAGGTTCCGGCGGTGGTGGCCACCGCGGACGACCCCACGCCCAGGGTTCTGAACGGGCAGGGGCCCGCACCGGCCGGCGCCACCGTCGAGCACTTCCGCGACCTCGGCCTGGACCTGGTTCCGGGCTCCGGTCCATTGGCCGCGACGATCCCCGGAGCGGTGGACGCCTGGCTGCTGCTGCTCCGCGACCACGGCACCTGGCCGCTGCGCGACGTGCTCGAGCCGGCGATCGGGTACGCCCGCGCCGGTCATCCGCTGGTGTCCGGCGCGGTCACGACGGTCGCCACGGTCCAGCGGCTGTTCGCCGAGCACTGGCCGACCTCGGCGGCCCTGTGGCTGCGCGACGGAAAGCCGCCGGCGCCGAACGCGATGTTCGCCAACCCGGCGTACGCCGACACCCTGGAACGCCTGGCCGCCGAGGGCGAGGCCGCGGGCTCCGGCCGGGAGACCCAGATCGACGCCGCCCGCCGGGCCTGGCGGGAGGGTTTCGTGGCCGAGGAGATCGCCGCGTTCTCCCGGCAGCCGCATCGGGACTCCAGCGGTGCGGACCACGCCGGCCTGCTCACCGGCGACGACCTCGCCTCCTGGTCTGCCTCCTGGGAGGAGCCCGCGACCCTGGAGTGGAACGGCCTGACGGTGGCGAAGACCCAGGCGTGGGGTCAGGGTCCGGTCCTGTTGCAGTCGCTGGCCCTGCTGGACGCGCTGGACGACCACGGCGGATCTCGACCGCAGCGGCGAACTCGGCGTTCACCTGACGGCCGAGGCGCTCAAGCTCGCCCTCGCCGACCGGGAGGCGTGGTACGGCGACCTGCCCGACTCCCCGCTGCCCGCGCTGCTGGCCAAGGAGTACGCCGCCGAGCGCGCTGCCCTGGTGGGCGACCGGGCGTCCGGCGAGCTACGCCCGGGCGCGCCGGACGGGCGTACGCCGAGACTGCCTGCGAGGCACACCGACCCGGACCGGTCCGCGCCCGCCGGCGGACGCGGGACCGGCGACCACCGGCGAACCCACCGTCGACCTCACCGGCCGTACCCGCGGCGACACCTGCCACGTGGACGTCGTCGACCGCTGGGGCAACATGATCTCCGCGACGCCGAGTGGTGGCTGGCTGCAGAGCTCGCCGACCATCCCCTCGCTCGGGTTCTGCCTGGGCAGCCGGGCGCAGATGTTCTGGCTGGAGGAGGGGCTCTCCTCGTCGCTGGTGCCCGGCCGGCGTCCCCGTACGACACTTTCGCCGACCCTGGTGCTCGCCGACGGTCGTCCGGTGCTGGCCTGCGGCTCCCCCGGCGGCGACCAGCAGGACCAGTGGCAGTTGCTGTTCCTGCTGCGGCACCTCGGCGCGGGACAGGACATCCAGCAGGCGATCGACGCGCCGGCGTGGCACACGACGAGCTTCCCCGGGTCGTTCTACCCGCGGACCATGGAGCCGCGTGGGCTGGTGGTCGAGGACCGGCTCGGTGAGGAGACGATCTGCGCACTGGAACGCCGCGGCCACGTGGTCACCCGTTCGGGCCCCTGGAGCCTCGGCCGGCTGTGCGCAGTCGCCCGCGACCCGCGGACCGGCGTGCTGTCGGCGGGTGCCAACCCGCGCGGGATGCAGAACTACGCCGTCGGCCGGTGACAAGCCTTCGCGGTGTCGCCTAGGGTTGGGCGCGGCGCCCTGCCGCGCCCAACCTCCGCGATCCACCCCAGCGGGATCTGCCAGGGAGGCAAAGGGGAACCGACCTCGGCAGCGGGCATGATCACCTGTCACCGCTGTCGTGCTCGGCTCCGCTGGGGGGCGCCGGTGCGGCACGAAGGGACAGGTCGACATGACCCGAGACGCCGCGTTCAAACGCCGTGTCCGCGCACGGATGGCCAGAACGGGTGAGCGGTACGCCGCCGCCCGGGCCCAGGTGGACGACCGGACCACCGAGGAGCTCGTCGCGAAGGCCGGCGGCACCATTCACGTACTTCACGTCACCAACGGCGACTGTGCCGCGGAGGTGATGCGGGCGGCCGAGCTCACCGAGCCGATCCTGCCCTGGCGGGACGTCCTGCACGACGGCCCGGTGCCCGGCGGGCTCACCGATGCCGAGCTGCGCGCCGTACGCGCGGACTTCATCGCCGGATCGGGACTGGATCCGGCTGTCGTCCGCGCCGACTTCGACGCCCGCGACGCGGCGCTGGCCGCCGTGGCCGGTCACCGCGAGGGCAGGGTCGTGCTGTGGTTCGAGGCCGATCTGTACGACCAGCTGCAGGTGGTGCAGATACTCGACCAGCTGCACCGGGCCGGCGTCCCGCCGGAGTCGGTGTCGCTGGTGTCGGCCGGGGAGTTCCCCGGCATCGCGCACTTCGGTGGGCTGGGCGAGCTCTCACCCGAGGACCTGCTGCGGCTGCGGGCGGACGAGCTGCCGCTGACCGCCGAGGCGTACGACCTCGCGGTCGCCGCCTGGGCAGCGTTCACCGCGCCCGACCCGGCCGGGCTGGCCGGGATCGCACGGGCCACCTCGCCCGTCCTGCGTCACCTCGGGGAGGCGTTCGGTCGGCTGGCGCAGGAGTACCCCGCGCGCTCCGACGGGCTCTCCCTGACCCAGCGGCGAATCCTGCTCGCCGTCGAGGGCGGCGCCGGGACAGCGGGCGAGGTCTTCGCGCAGGTGCGCCGCCGCGAACGCCGGCCCTACCTCGGCGATACTTCCTGCTTCGACCGCATCGCCGAGCTCGCCGGTGGGCGTCAACCGCTGCTTGCGGTGGACCCCGGAAGGACGGGAAGCACCGGCAACCCAGGCGACGGGGCGTACGCCGAACGCCGGGTGGCGCTCACCGCGGCGGGGCTGGAGGTGCTCGCCGGCCGGGCCGACCATGCCGAGCTCAACGGCGTGGACCGCTGGATCGGTGGCGTCCACCTGACGGGTGCGCGTCCGGCCTGGCGGTACGACGAACGGCTGGAGACGCTCCGGTCAAGCTGAGCGAGCCGCCTCCCTGCCGTACAGCCTCCCTGCCGTACCGGCAGGTCCTGCCGCACTGCATCTGCTGACCTACTGCATGCGCCGGGCCTAGGCTCGGCGCATGCAGTACGTCAGCCGGACCCCTCAGGCGGCACTCGCGCCGTTCGTCGGCCACCTCGGATACGCCGAGGGGAACGCGGGCAGTGGCCTTGAGCGCGCGTTGCCGACCGGCGTTCCGCAACTGCTGGTCAACCTGGCCGAGGACAGGTACCGCGTGTACGCCGGGCCCGGTGACGCGCGGGCAGTGGAGTCGGCCGGCGGGGCCGCCCTGTCCGGACCGCGGTCCCACGTACAGGTGATCGACACCGCGGACCAGCGGGAGACCGTGTGGGTGGCGTTCCGGCCGGGAGGTGCGGCCGCGTTCTTCGCCGGCCCGGTCGACCGGACCAGTGAACACCTGCTGGACCTCGACGCGCTCTGGGGCCACCACGCGGGCGCCGACCTTCGCGAACGCCTCGCCGCGGCACCCACACCGCAAGCGAAGCTGGACGTGGTGGAGCGGGTCCTGCGCGGCCGGGCCGTCCGTCCCCTGCGCGCGGATCCGGGGCTTGCGTTCGCGGTCGCTCAACTCCAGCGGGGCACACCGGTCGCGCTGGTGGCCGAGCGGTGCGGGCTCACCGGCCGGGCGTTCACCCGGCGGTTCACTGACAACGTGGGATTGACACCGAAACGCTTTGCCCGGGTACGCCGTTTCCAGCGGGCGCTGGCGTCGATCCCGCACGACCGGCCGGTCGACTGGGCCGAGATCGCCCACCGGACGGGCTACTTCGACCAGGCCCACTTCGTCAAGGAGTTCCGGGCGTTCACCGGTCTGGTGCCCTCGGCGTACAAGCCGCGCTCGGCGACCACCCGCAACCACGTACCACTCGGCTGAGCGGACGCGTCAGGACGCGCAGACCTCCACCAGGTGGTCGACGACCTCGGCGATCGGCAGGTCGATGCGCTCGCTGGTACGCCGGTCCTTGATCTCCACCTTGCCGTCCACGATCCGCCGGCCGCAGGTGACGATCGTGGGGATGCCCACCAGGTCGGCGTCGTTGAACTTCTCCCCCGGGCTTGCCCCACGCCGGTCGTCCAGCAGCACCCGGACACCCCGGGCGTCCAGCTCGGCGGCGAGCTGCTCGGCGATCTCGAACGGCGCGGCGTTCTTGCCGGTGGCGATGATGTGCACGTCGGCCGGGCTGATCTCCCGCGGCCAGATCAGCCCCTTGGCGTCGTGGTTCTTCTCCGCGATCGCGGCGACAGCGCGGCTCACCCCGATGCCGTACGACCCCATCGTCACCACGACCTGCTTGCCGTTCTCGTCCAGCACCGTGAGCCCGAGCGCCTGGGCGAACTTGCGGCCGAGCGCGAAGACGTGTCCCATCTCCATGCCCTTGGCCGACGCCAGCTCGCCACCGCAGCGCGGGCAGGGGTCGCCATCGCGTACCTCGGCGGCGTGGATGGTGCCGTCGGCGGTGAAGTCGCGGCCGGCGACCAGATCGACCACGTGCTTGCCGGGTTCGTTGGCGCCGGTCACCCAGCGGGTGCCCGAGGCGACCCGCGGGTCCACGAGGTAGCGGACCTTGGCCGGCTTGTCCGTACCCAGTGCGTCGGGTCCGATGTAGCCGCGCAACAGCTCCGGCCGGGCGTCGAAGTCCTCGTCGGTCGCCGCCTGGACGGTGGCGGGGTAGACCTGGGCCTCCAGCCGCTTCACGTCCACCTCCCGGTCACCGGGCACGCCGACGGCGAGGAGCTCGCTGTCACCACCGGGGTGGACGACCTTCACGACGACGTTCTTCAAAGTGTCGGACGCCTGCCAGGGCCGGTCGTCGCGGCGGAGCTTCTCCTGGTCGTTCAGGAGGGCGACGAGCGACTCGATGGTCGGGGTCTCCGGGGTGTCCTCCACGTGCGCGGCGGGCAGGCCGGCGTGCGGCACCGGCTCGGTGGCGGGCACCTCCACCGCCTCGGTGTTGCTCGCGTAGTCGCAGGAGGTGCAGCGGACGTAGGTGTCCTCGCCCACCTCGGTGGGGGTGAGGAACTCCTCGCTGAGCGAGCCGCCCATCGCTCCGGCCATCGCCTTGACGATCACGGTGTCGAGGCCGAGCCGGTCGAACGTACGGACGTAGGCCTCACGGTGCCGGTGGTAGGAGCGCTCCAGCCCGGCGTCGTCGACGTCGAAGGAGTAGGAGTCCTTCATCGAGAACTCCCGGCCGCGCAGGATGCCCGCCCTCGGACGCGGCTCGTCGCGGTACTTCCACTGGATCTGGTAGATCGACAGCGGGAGGTCCTTGTAGGAGGAGAAGAGATCCTTCACCGCGAGGGTGAACATCTCCTCGTGGGTGGGGCCGAGGAGGTAGTCGTTGCCCTTGCGGTCCTTGAGCCGGAAGATGTCGTCGCCGTAGTCGGTCCAGCGACCGGTGCGTTCGTACGGCTCGCGCGGCAGCAGGGCCGGGAAGTGGACCTCCTGGAATCCCGCCGCGTCCATCTCCTCCCGGACGATCCGCTCGACGTTGAGGTAGGTGCGCCAGCCCAGCGGCAGCCAGGAGTAGATGCCGGGAGCGATGCGGCGGATGTAGCCCGCGCGCACGAGCAGCCGGTGGCTCGGCACCTCCGCGTCGGCCGGGTCCTCGCGCAGCGTGCGCAGGAACAACGTCGACATACGCAGGATCACGGGGATCTCCTCCGGGACGGGACGGCGGCGTCACACTGCCGGGACCGAGGCGAGAATACCGGCTCAGCGGGACCGGACCCGTGCGCGGCCCGGAGCACACCGCTCCGGGAGATGCGGTGTGAGGTGTCCGGTTGGCCGAACTGTGCTCGTCGCGCTGGGTGGCAGATCCCGGTGACATCTCCGCTGGAAGCCCCGCGTGCCAGGTTTTTGTCCACAGGTGGCGGATCGGCGTCGAATCAGGGCCGCCTTGTGGACAACGGGTGAGCTGTCGGTGGCAACCAGTAGAGTTCGAACATGCATTCGACAGCGCAGGGCCTTCCCGGTGGCGGTGGTAGTGGCACCGTCGCCCGGTTGAAGGCCGCGCTGGGCATGTTCCGCGCCGGGATCGACGAGGCCCTGTCCACCCCCACCGGATGCCTGACCGCCCCCGAGCTGGGCGAGCTGATCAGCGAACTGACGGTGGAGGAGTCCCGGTTCGCCGCGTTGAAGCTTTCCTGGGTACGCCAGGCCGAAGCTAGTGACATCGCCAAGACGACCGGTGCGGCGACCACCGCGGCGTGGCTGCGCAACACCCAGCGGATGGGAAAGAAAGACTCCTACGCCACCGTTGCACTCGCCCGCGACCTGGACCGCACCGTGACGTTGACCGCCCGTGCCCTCGCGCGTGGGGAACTCTCCTTCCGCCACGCCCAGGTCATCGCCGGTGCGATCACCGATCTGCCCAAATGGATCAGCCTCGAACAACGCGTGGCCGGTGAGGAGTACCTGATTGCAGAATCCAGGCGGCGTAACCCCGACGACGTGCGCATGCTGGGTAAGCACCTGCTCCGCGTACTCGCACCGGAGGAGTGGGAGAAGCGGCTGGGCAAGGAACTCGGCGACGCCGAACGTGCCGCGGAACGCTCACGGTCCCTGCGGTATGTCCCGAACGGCATCCCGGGGTCGGAGACAGTAGTCATCAAACTGCCGGTGCTGGAGATGGAACAACTCCGCAAGATCATCGAGGCGCTCATCACCCGCGACACCCGCCCCGAACCCGACGAGCGTCCCTTGGACCAAAAACGCGGGGACGCCTTCGCCGACCTGATCGCTCACATGGCCGAGTGGGAAGCCTCCCCCAACCGCGGACGCGGACGGGACTGCGTCACCGTACTCATCGGGCTGCAACAGTTGATGAACGGCGTCGGGTTCGGCACCATCGACGACCTCAACCCCGTCCGCCCCATGCCCTGCGGCTGCCAAACCACCGACGCCCGGCGCCAGGCAACCCGCAAGGCCACGCAAGAACGCCAAGCACAGCAGGAGTCCTGAGCCGGCACAGTCCAGGCCGAGCGCGACTCCCGGCGATACCAGGGACACCAAGTCCGGCAAGTGGCGTGGCGACGCACGAGACGCCAAGCCCGCACCTCCCAAGCCCAGCAAAGAGACCGGCGACACCCGCCGCACCGGGGACACTCCGCGCAAGCCCGAGCCAGATGCCGACAACACCGCCGCGGCGGACGCCGACGACGGCGATGGAACGGACGCCACCGGCGGAGCACCTGATACCGGCGGAGCACCTGATACCGGCGGAGCACCTGATACCGGCGGAGCGCAAGGCGGTGTCGGAGCTGCCGAACCGCCACCGCCTGAACCAGTCGACGCGGCCGGGGTCGCGGACCGGATACCCGGACCACGAGAACCCGGCCAGCACCCACAACCGAACACCGCAACCAGACCGGGCTCTGAGCCCGGAGCCGACCCGGATCCGGATATCGAACCCGAGGGCAGGGACCCCGGGGCTGCTGACAACGCCGAACCCGAATTCGAGGAGGGCGCGGCGGGGCCGGAGGCTGCCCTCGACCTCGACGAAATCGACTCGCGACCTCGACGACCGAGGCGAGGCCGGCGGTGCGATCGACCCGCACGACGGGTGCGGTGAGTGTGGCGGTGGCGGATCGGCTCGGATCATCGGACTGCGGGGCGAGCCGCTGTCGGTGGCGACGATCCGGCGGATGGCGTGCGACGCGAACATCATCCCCGTCGTCCTCGGCGGCAACGGGGAGGTCCTCGACGTCGGCATGGCCGACCGGTTCTTCACCGAAGCACAACGACGGGCCCTCGCCGTCCGCGACGGGTCTCACTGCCACTTCCCCGGCTGTCAGGTGCCCGAGCGGCGCTGCGTCGCCCACCACATGACCGCCTGGGAGGACCTCGGCCCGACGAACCTCGACAACGGAGTCCTGCTCTGCCGAACCCATCACACCGCCGTCCACCACAAAGGCTGGCACGTACGCATGGGCGCCCACGGCCACCCCGAGTACACCCCACCGGAGTGGGTGGACCCGCAGCAGAACGTCCTCCGGCCATGAAGACCGAGGGCGGTGAGTGCGCACCGATCTGCGCCCGAGGCGACATCTACCCCTGAGCCGAACGCGGCATCCAGTAGACGAGGATCACGGCGCCGGGCGCGGCATCCAGTCCGGGATCAACTCGGGGGCGCGGGGGTAGGCCTGCAGGTCCTCCAGCCAGCTCGCGTCCTCCGGCTGCGGCTGGAACGGTGGCCGCGAGTCGTAGTCGTAGTCCACCCCGTATGCCCCGGAGTTGTCCATGGTGAAGGTGGCCGCGAGCCATGCGCCACGGCCTGGCTCGTACAGCTCGTCACGGAGCTCCATGAAGTGCTCGAAGAGGTCGTCGGGCACCTCGAACGACACCGAGTCTCCACCGGTGGTTGTGTATCGGCAGTGGAACTCGGTGAACACGCTCACCATGTAGCAGTTGACCTCGACCGACGCCCAGCCTTCGGGCAGCTCGTCGGCCAGCGCCTGGCCGATCGCCTGGTAGTGCTCGTCCTGGTCTGCCATCTGCCGTCCTTCCCACCTCGCTGCTCAGCCGGCGTTACTGAACACGCGGGTGATCGTGTCCACGGTGCCGTCTCTTCGGGGGTGACCGTGTAGGCGACTTTGTACCAGGCGGGCCGGCCACCATCGCCGCGGTACTTGGGAACGACCTTCGCGTGTACCTGGCTGCCTCCACGAAGCTCGTTCGCCCACTGCCGCTCCATGCGGTACAACTCTCGTTGCCCCTGACTGTTCAGGCGCGCCGACTGCGGCAGGATGTTGATGCCCTCGCCGGCACCGCCGAACTGCGTACCGAAGATGTGGCCGCCCTCGTCGCCGGCGCGTCGGTCCACTCCGGCCATCCGCTGCTGGCCGCCGTGACGGTGGGCCTCGTTGAGAACGGCCTGCGCCAGTTGAGCTCTTTGTTCCAGCCGCGTGGGCGCCCCGCCTCGTGGAACCGCACCCGTTTTCCGCTCATCTTCCGCAGCTGGCGAACGATCGCCCTGGCGACCCTCGTCTGCGCCGTGCGCGGCATGCGCCCTCCCAACGTCAGCGCCAACGACTTCGACCGGCTGTTCGACGACGCCATGGCGGCGCTGCGCCCGCTGGCCGGGCAGCCACATCCCAACGCTGACAGCGATTCCGGGACCGGGCCGACCACCACCGACGGCTCCGCAGAGCCCGCCGCGCCGACCGAACCCGTGCGGGGAATCGGGGAGGCACTCGACGGCTACGCCCGGGTGGCAGGAGTTCCAGCAGAGTCGGTGGTGCAGATGCGTCGCTATCTGCAGCCCATCACCGACGTCCAGGATCGACTCGACAGGGACTGAACGACCATGGGTGAGGACAACGTCAGGCTCGGGAGGAACCAGCTCAACGAAGCCTCCGGAGACCTCGACAGGGCCGCCCAGGACCTCGCCCGCGAGCTCAAAGCCATCAGGGCCGAACTCGCCGGCTTCGGTGAGCCCTGGGGAGGTGACGAGATCGGGATGCTGATCGGCGTCACCCACCAGGCGGTGTCGGGGTTCGCCTTCGACCAGCTCGACGGGATCCTCGGCGACCTGACCGCCCACTCCGAGGCCGCCGGCCACGTGGCGCGCACCGCGCGCGACAACGAGGAGGGCGGCGGTCAGCTGTTCGGTCGGATCGGCAACGACGTCGAGGCGGTCTGAGGCGCCATGGGACTCCAACTTCCCGGCGAGCTGGTCACCGTGCTCGCCTTGATCGGCATCAACTGGCCGGAGGGCGACGAGGAGAAGCTGTTCGGCATGGGCCAGACCTGGGTGGACTTCGCCGGCCGGCTGGGCACGGTCTCCGGTGGCGCCGAGGGCGCGGCGACCAAGGTCTCCGCAGGGCACGAGGGCCCCACCGTCGAGGCGTTCCAGAAGCTGTGGGCCGAGCACGGCGGCACCAGGAACCTCGACATCGCCTCCACCGCGGGTACCGGCTTCGGCCTCGGCATGTTCGTCTACGCCGGGGTGGTGCTGGTCCTGAAGATCAACGCCATGGTCCGGTTGGTGATCCTGGCCTTCCAGATCGCGCAGGCGATCGCGACCGCAGCGGTGACGTTCGGCGACTCGCTGCTGGAGATCCCGATCTTCCGGCAGATCACCAAGACCATCATCGAGAACCTCCTCTGGATGGCGATCGGCGAGATCATCGGCTGAGCGTACGTCCCAGCGTCTTCTGCAGCATCAGGGTCGCCACACCGGCCAGCACGATGGCGGCCATGTTGATCCCGAGCTGGGTCGCCGAGCCGGCGAGCTCGGCGAGGTCACCGAGAGCCAGCGCCACGGCGAAGTTACCGGCCGCGGGCACGGTGGTGACCGAGATGAACACACCGACGAGGGTGCCGGACTTCGACGCGGTGAGGGACAGCACGCCGGCGATCCCCGCGATGAACGCCACCACGAAGGACCACTTGTCCGGGGTCCAGATGAAGCCGGTCAGCGGCCTGGGCCGGTCGATCTGAGCGAGGGTGATCCACCCCGCGGCACGCGCGACCAGGCACAGCACCGTGGTGCCCACGATCGCCACGGCGAAGCCGACGCCCAGGGTGTACAGCCCGCGGCGTAGCAGACCCGCCCGGTGATGCACGACCCCGACCGCGATCGCGGCCAGCGCGACGAACTCCGGACCCACCACCATCGCGCCGATCACCAGAATCGAGGAGTCGAGGATGACGGCGATCGCGGCGAGCGACGTGGCGAGGAAGAGGAACGCCAGGAACGTCCACGACAGCGCGGCGTCGTCGGAGGTGCGGCGTACGACCTCCTCCCAGATGACCGCGTCCGCGCCCTCACCCGGCGCGGCGCGCTCGGCGCGTTCGGCGGCGTGGGAGACGGCGGTGTCGACGGCCTCCATCGCGATCGTCCCGTCGGCGTCCACGCCGAGGTCGCGCAGTCCGCGGAGCACCCCTTCGACGGATTCGCGCGCGATGTCCGCGGAGACCAGATCACCCCGGGGCCGGATCGACGCGCCCGGCACCACCGCGAGGTTGGCGACGCCCACGCAGTCCTCGAGGAGCGCGACGACCTTCTCGGTCCGCTCCGACGGTGAGGTCACCCGCAGATGCAGCACGCCGGACATGGTAGGTCGCGTACCTACCGTGCTCGGGCCGGGACAGACCCAGGGTGGGACTCGCCCGGCGGGTCAGACGGGTCGGGCGGATCCGACCGGGCCGTATCCCCCGCCGCCCGGTGTCTTCACGACCAGCACGTCACCAACACCCACCTCGGCCGAGTCGGCGCCGGCCAGCTCCACGACACTGCCGTCGGCGCGCTCGATCCTGTTGTGCCCGAGCGCACCGGGCTGCCCGCCGGCCATGCCGTACGGCGGGACCCGACGGTGACCGGACAGCGTGCTCACCGTCGCCGGCTCCAGGAACCGCAGCCGGCGTACCGCCCCGTCCCCGCCGCGCCAGCGACCGGCGCCGCCGCTCCCCCGCCGGATCGCGAAGCTCTCCAGCAGCACCGGCAGCCGCCACTCCAGCACCTCGGGGTCGGTCAGCCGGGAGTTCGTCATGTGCGTCTGCACCACGTCCGCGCCGTCGAAGCCCTCACCCGCGCCCGACCCGGAGGCGATCGTCTCGTAGTACTGGTGCCGCTCGTTGCCGAACGTCACGTTGTTCATCGTCCCCGACCCCTCGGCCTGCACGCCGAGCGCGGCGTACAGCGCACCGGTCACCGCCTGCGAGGTCTCCACGTTGCCCGCGACGACGGCCGCGGGGTACCTCGGCGCGAGCATGCAGCCCTCGGGTACGACGATGCGCAGCGGCCGCAGGCACCCGTCGTTGAGCGGGATGTCGTCGTCGACCAGCGTGCGGAAGACGTACAGCACGGCCGCGGTCGCCACCGACGCCGGCGCGTTGAAGTTCGTGTCCAGCTGGTCGGAGGTGCCGGTGAAGTCGATGGTGGCGGTCCGCGCGGCGCGGTCCACGTCGACCCGCACCTCGATCCGGGCACCGGAGTCCAGCCGGTAGCTGTACGACCCGCCCTCCAGGGTGGCGACGACCCGGCGGACCGCCTCCTCGGCGTTGTCCTGCACGTGCCGCATGTAGGCCTGTACGACGTCCAGCCCGAAGTGGTCGATCATCTTCCCGACCTCCTCCACCCCCTTCTCGCTGGCGGCGATCTGGGCGCGCAGGTCGGCGAGGTTGGTGTCGGGGTTGCGCGAGGGGTACGGCGCCTCGGCGAGCAGCCGCCGCGTCTCCTCCTCGCGCAGCCTGGCGTTCTCCACCAGCAGCCAGTCGTCGAACAGCACCCCCTCCTCCTCGACCGAGCGGCTGGTGGCCGGCATCGACCCAGGAGTGAGCCCGCCGATCTCGGCGTGGTGGCCGCGGGAGGCGACGAAGAACAGCACCTTCTCCCCGGCCGCTCCCCTCGGCTCGTCGTACACCGGTGTCACCACTGTCACGTCCGGCAGGTGGGTGCCGCCGTGGTAGGGGTCGTTGACCGCGTAGACGTCGCCGCGCTTCATCGCCGAGCCGCGCCGGCGGATCACCTCCTGCACGCTGGCGCCCATCGACCCCAGGTGCACCGGCATGTGCGGCGCGTTGGCGATGAGGTTGCCGTCGGGGTCGAACAACGCACAGGAGAAGTCCAGCCGCTCCTTGATGTTCACCGACTGTGCGGTCGAGGACAGCCGGGCACCCATCTGCTCCGCGATCGACATGAAGAGGTTGTTGAAGATCTCCAGCAGCACCGGGTCGACCTCGGTGCCGACGTTCTCCACGTCGGCGCGGGCGCTGACACGTTCGACCCGCAGATGGCCGGTCCCGGTGACGGTCGCCGCCCAGCCGGGCTCGACCACCGTGGTGGCGTTGGCCTCGGTGACGATCGCCGGTCCGGTGACCGTGGTGCCGGTGGCGAGCCGGTCGCGGCGCAGGAGGGGTACGTCGTGCCAGTCATCGCCGGCGTACATCCGCACGGTCGGCTCCCCGGCCGCGGTTTCCTCGCCTTCGGGAGCGGTCCCCGCCGAGGGGCCGGCCGGTGCCAGGGCGTCCAGGTCGGGCGGGATGGTGACGCCGACCGCCTCGACCGACACCGCCTCCACCACCAGGGGCCGGTCCATCAGGAAGGAGTACGTACGCCGGTAGGCCGCCTCGAACTCCGCCACCATGGCCGCCGGGTCGGCCGGCTCGGTCAGCGCCACCGGCACCGGGGTGTCGGTCCCGTCGTAGCGCAGGTGCGCGCGGCGGACCACCTCGATGCGGTCGACCGGCACCTCCTCGGCGAGGAGCTCCTCCCGAGCGGAGCGGGCGAGGTCGTCGGCCACCGCCTCCATCCGCTTGAGGCCGTCGGCGTCCAGCGAGCACTCCACGGACTGCTCGCGCATGGTGGTGGTGTCGGCCAGCCCGATGCCGAGCGCGGAGAGTACGCCGGCCATCGGCGGCACCAGCACGGTGCGGATGCCGAGCGCGTCGGCCACCGCGCAGGCGTGCTGGCCGCCCGCGCCGCCGAACGTCGTGAGGGCGTACTCGGTGACGTCATGGCCCTTCTGCACCGAGATCTTCTTCACCGCATTGGCCATATTGGCGACCGCGATCGCCACGAACCCGGCGGCGACCTGCTCCGGCGTCCGGTCGTCACCGGTGTCGGCGGCGATCCGCCCGGCCAGGTCGGCGAACCCGGCGCGCACCACCTCGACGTCCAGCGGCTGGTCACCGTCCGGTCCGAACACGTGCGGGAAGTACGCCGGCTGCACCCGGCCGAGCATCACGTTGGCATCGGTGACAGTGAGCGGGCCACCACCCCGGTAACAGGCCGGCCCCGGGTCGGCGCCCGCGGAATCGGGGCCGACGCGGTAACGGCTGCCGTCGAAGTGCAGGACCGACCCGCCGCCTGCCGCGACCGTGTGGATGTCGAGCATCGGCGCGCGCAGCCGCACTCCCGCCACCTGGGTGTCGAAGACGCGTTCGTACGCACCGGCGTAGTGCGAGACGTCGGTGGACGTCCCGCCCATGTCGAAGCCGATCACCTTGTCGAACCCGGCCAGCCGCGACATCCGCACCATGCCGACGATCCCGCCCGCCGGTCCGGACAGGATCGCGTCCTTGCCGCGGAAGTGCCCCGCCTCGGCCAGCCCGCCGTTGGACTGCATGAACATCAGGCGTACGCCGGACAGCTCGCCGGCCACGTGCTCGACGTAGCGGCGCAGCACCGGGGACAGGTAGGCGTCCACTACCGTGGTGTCACCGCGCGGCACCACCCGCATCAGCGGGCTGACCTCACTGGACAGCGACACCTGCGGGAAACCGATCCGCGCGGCCAACTCGCCGACCTGTTGCTCGTGCGCGGGGTGGAGGTGGCTGTGGAGGCAGACCACGGCGACCGCGCGGATGCCGTCGGCATACACCTCGCGCAGCTTCTCCTCCAGCGCGTCAAGGTCTGGTTGACGCAGGACGGTGCCGTCGGCGGTGACGCGTTCGGCGACCTCGACGACCCGCTCGAACAGCATGTCCGGCAACACGATGTGCCGGTCGAAGATACGGGGGCGGTTCTGGTAGCCGATCCGCAGCGCGTCGGCGAACCCCTGCGTGATCACCAGCGCGGTGCGCTCGCCACGGCGTTCGAGCAGCGCGTTGGTGGCCACCGTGGTGCCCATCCGCACGGACTCGATCAGCTCGGCGACCGGCCGCACGTCGGCCCCTTCCTCACCGGCCCCTTCCTCACCGGCCCGGTCCAGCAGCGCCCGGATGCCGGCCACAGCGGCGTCGGCGTAGCGCGTGGGGTTGTCGGAGAGCAGCTTGTGGGTGACCAGCGCTCCGGTGGGGGTGCGGGCCACCACGTCGGTGAACGTGCCGCCCCGGTCGATCCAGAACTGCCAACCTGTGCCCACTGTCCCGCCTGCCAAGCCGCTCCTCACCGGATCGGTTCTGCCCGGACGGCCCCTGCGTCGTTCTGGGTTCGTCCCTAGAAAAGGACGGTCATGAACGTGTCGGCGTGGGTGAAGCCGACGCGTGCATAGGTGCGCCGTGCAGCGTGGTTGAAGTCGTTGACGTACAACGTAGCCACCGGCGCCACGTCGCGCAGCCCGGCCGCTGTCGCCGCGGCGACCCCCGGAGCGGACAGTCCCTCGCCGCGCCGGTCCGGCCGCACCCACACACCCTGGATCTGGAACGCGCGCGAGGTCGCCACCCCGATCTCGGCCTTGAAGACGACCTCGCCGTCCTCGAACCGCGCGAACGCGTGGCCGCGGGCGATCAGCTCCGCGACCCTGGCGCGGTAGTAGGCGCCGCCGTCGCGCTCCTCCGGGCTCACCCCGAGCTCCTCGCGGAAGAACGCCACGCTGGCGCGGTAGAGCGGGTCCAGCTCGTCGATGCGGACCCGGCGTACGGCCGGGTCGGCCGGGACCGCCGGCTGGTCGCGGGTGGTGAGGAACGGCTGGTCGCCGCGCACTCCGCGAGCCGGTCCCCAGGTCGGTGCGAGCGCGTCCCACAGCGGTGCCACCGCCTCACGCGGACCCCACACCGACGAGCAGTTACGGCCGTACCGCAGGGCCATCTCGGCGAACGCCGCGATCGCGGCCGGCGTGGCGGCGACGGGTACGAGGTTGGCGCCGGCGAAGCACAGCGACGTGAGCCCGCTGCCCTCGCCGTATCCCCACAGCTGCCCGCCCATCCGGCGCAGGTCGCTGCCCGCTGCCCGCACCCGGGCGTCGATGAACACGTTGGTCACCGGGTCGGCGTCCAGCAGCCGCCGGACGGCGCGCAGGTCGGACGCACGGAGGAGCCGGACCCGCTCGGTGGTGTCGAGCATCCCCCGCCTCCTCGCGATCGTCATCGACCAGCCCTGAAAACCGGTCTCCCGACGATCCTCGTCCCCGGCCTAACGCACCTCGACCTCGGGTGCCCCGGATGCTACTCCGGCCTTCTGCAGCTCCTCACCGATCCGCATGGCCTCGTCGATGAGGGTCTCCACGATCTCGCTCTCGGGAACGGTCCGCACGACCTCGCCCTTGACGAAGATCTGACCCTTGCCGTTGCCGGAGGCGACACCCAGGTCGGCCTCGCGCGCCTCGCCGGGGCCATTCACCACGCAGCCCATCACGGCGACGCGCAGCGGCACCTCCATGCCCTCAAGGCCCGCGGTCACCTCGTCGGCGAGCTTGTAGACGTCGACCTGCGCACGCCCGCACGAGGGACAGGACACGATCTCCAGCTTGCGCGGGCGGAGGTTCAGCGACTCGAGGATCTTGATGCCGACCTTGACCTCCTCCGCCGGCGGCGCCGACAGGGATACCCGGATCGTGTCGCCGATCCCCTTCGACAGCAGGGCGCCGAACGCCACCGCGGACTTGATCGTGCCCTGGAACGCCGGGCCGGCCTCGGTCACGCCGAGGTGCAGCGGGTAGTCGCACTGCTCCGACAGAAGCTCGTACGCCCGCACCATCACCACCGGGTCGTGGTGCTTCACCGAGATCTTGAAGTCGTGGAAGCCGTGCTCCTCGAACAGGCTGGCCTCCCACAGCGCCGACTCGACCAGCGCCTCCGGGGTCGGCTTGCCGTACTTCTGCAGCAGCCTGGGATCCAGCGAGCCGGCGTTGACGCCGATCCGGATGGACACGCCCGCGTCGGCGGCGGTGCGGGCGATCTCCTTCACCTGGTCGTCGAACTTACGGATGTTGCCGGGGTTGACCCGCACGGCGGCGCACCCGGCCTCGATCGCGGCGAAGACGTACTTCGGCTGGAAGTGGATGTCGGCGATCACCGGGATCTGCGACTTCGCGGCGATCGCCGGCAGTGCGTCGGCGTCGTCCTGGCTCGGGACCGCCACCCGGACGATGTCGCATCCGGTCGCCGTCAGCTCCGCGATCTGCTGCAGCGTCGCGTTGATGTCGGTGGTGGGCGTCGTCGTCATCGACTGCACCGAGACCGGCGCGTCGCCGCCGACGAGCACCTTTCCGACCCGGATCTGCCGGGTCTTGCGGCGGTCGGCGAGAACGGGCGGGGTCCTGCGGGCATGCCGAGGTCGATGCTGGTCACGAGTTGCCCTTCGCTGCTCGTCGCACGGCTTCGCGCGCGTACGTGTGGATCATTACCCGGTTCGCCACCCGGATCACGCGTCCGGTGACGTCCCGGGTCTCCCGCTGAGTCACTGGCTGGGTCACTGGCTGGGTCACTGGCTGGGTCACTGCGTGGCTCACTGCGTACGGCACCTCAGTTCGATATCCGTACCGGATTGACGATGTCGGCGTACAACAGCAGGACGCCCATCACGATGAGCACGCTCGCCACCGCGTAGGCCACCGGCAGTGCCCGCGCGACGTCGACGTAGCCGGGGTCGGGCCGGCGCCGCAGCCGGGCCACGGCGCGCCGCACCGCTTCGTACAACGCGCCCGCGATGTGCCCGCCGTCCATCGGCAGCAGCGGCACGAGGTTGAACAACGCGATGAAGAGGTTCAGCGCGCCGAGCCACTGCAGGAACGTCGCGATCCGGTCACCGACCGAGATCTGGGAGGCGGACGCGATCTCACCGGCGACGCGGCTGGCGCCGATCACGCTCATCGGGCTGTCCATCGCCCGCTTCTGCCCGAACGCCGCCTTGGCCACCCCGACCATGCGTTCGGCGGATGTGCACCATGGCCTGCGCGGTCGCCGCGGTGAGCCGGCCCATCTCGCCGACGACGGCGACGGGTCCCTGGCGTTCGCGGACGACGGTCGGGCTGACCCCGAGGAAGCCGACGCGTTCCAGCTCCGCGGGGTTGTTCGGGTCGGGCCGGTCGGCCGCGATCAGGGTGGCGTGCAGGGTGCGCCGCTGACCGTCGCGCTCCACCGCGATGGTGACCGGGCCGGCACCGGCCTTGCGGATCAGCGCCGACGTCTTGTCCCAGGAGTCGACGGGGGTGCCGTCGAAGGCCACGATCTGGTCGCCCGGCTTCAGGCCGGCCTTCTTCGCCGGCGACAGCGGGTCCGCGGGCGTGCACTTGCGGGCGCCGTCGGCGGCGCGGGACCACGCAGTCGGGTACGGCGCTGACCGTTGGCTTGGGCACGTCGGTGCCGAAGCCCATCAGCACGACCCCGAACAGCAGCACCGCCAGGATGATGTTCATGAGCGGGCCGCCGCTCATGATGATCAGCTTCTGCCACCACTTCTTGGTGTAGAAGAGGCGGTGCTCCTCACCGGGCGGCGTCTCCTCTGCCGAGGAGTTGCGCGCCTCCTCGATCAGCGTCTGGAACGGCCCGGTGCTGGCCTTGCGCATCCGCCCGTCGGGGGCGGGCGGGAACATCCCGATCATCCGGACGTAACCGCCGAACGGGATCGAGCTTCAGGCCGTACTCCGTCTCACCGCGCCGGCGCGACCACACCGTGCGACCGAATCCGACCATGTACTGGGTGACCCGGACGTCGAACCACTTGGCCGGGGCGAAGTGGCCGATCTCGTGCAGGGCGACCGAGGCGAGCACGCCGCCGAAGAAGACGACGGCGCCGATGATCGCGATCAGGTCCATGTCAGTCCCATGTCAGGTCCGTCCCAGGTTCATGCGGAGGAGCCCTCCCGGTCAGGCGATGCGGCGTGGCCCTCGATGAGTTCGGCGGCGCGGGCGCGTGCCCAGGTCTCCGCCTCCAGAACCTCCGGGAGCGTACGGGGGTTCCCGCCGGCTCCGGGGCCCGCCTGCCGAGCGTACTCTCCGACGATCGCGGCCACGGTGTCCACGATGCCGAGGAACGGCAGCCGACCCGCCGTGAACGCGGCCACACACTCCTCGTTGGCGGCGTTGTAGACGGCCGGTGCGAGGCCGCCCCGCTCCCCCGCCTCCCGGGCGAGCCGCACGGAGGGGAACGCCTCGTCGTCCAGCGGCTCGAACTCCCAGCTGGCGGCCTTGGTCCAGTCGCAGGCGGGCGCGGCGTCGGGCACCCGGTCCGGCCAGCCGAGCGCGAGCGCGATCGGCAGCCGCATGTCGGGCGGGCTGGCCTGGGCGATCGTGGACCCGTCGGCGAACTCCACCATCGAGTGCACGACCGACTGCGGGTGCACGACCACCTCGATGTCGGCGTACGGGACGTCGAAGAGCTCGTGCGCCTCGATCACCTCCAGCCCCTTGTTGACCAGGGTGGCGGAGTTGATCGTCACCACCGGGCCCATGTTCCACGTCGGGTGGGCCAGCGCCTGCTCGAGGGTGACGTCGGCAAGGGAGGCGCGGCTGCGGCCGCGGAACGGGCCGCCACTCGCGGTGACCACCAGCTTGCGCACCTCCGCCCGGCTGCCGGAGCGCAGGCACTGGGCGAGCGCGGTGTGCTCGGAGTCGACCGGGACGATCTGGCCGGGCTTCGCAGCCGCGCGCACCAGCGGGCCGCCGGCGATCAGGGACTCCTTGTTGGCCAGCGCGAGCGTGCGGCCGGCGTTCAGGGCGGCGAGGGTGGGCGCCAGCCCGACGGAGCCGGTCATGCCGTTCAGCACGGTGTCACAGGGCCAGGTGGCGATCTCGGCGGCCGCGTCCGGGCCGGCCAGGATCTTCGGCACGCTGAACTCGCCGCGGGAGTAGCCCTGCCGCTGGGCCTCGGCGTAGAACGCCAGCTGGAGATCCTGGACGACGGTCGAGCGGGACACCGCCACCACGTCCACCCCGAGGTCGAGCGCCTGCCGGGCGAGCAGGTCCACCTGCCCGCCCCCGGCGGCGATGCCGACGACGCGGAACCTGTCCGGGTTACGGCGTACGACGTCGATCGCCTGGGTTCCGATCGAACCGGTCGAGCCGAGGAGCACCACCTCACGCATGTGCACCAGTGTCCCCTATCGGAGTGGGCGGGTGGCGTACGGTGGCGTCCTGGTAATTTTTGACCGATCGGTCATATACTCCTCGCCATGTCCGACATCGCCCTACGTCACTCGGGCACGCCGAGCAGGCCGCCCGGGCGGCCACGCTGCTTCGACCCTGGAGCCGTCCTGAACGCGGCAGCGGAGGCGTTCCTGACCCGGGGTTACCACGCCACGTCGCTGACCGACCTCACCTCCGCCACCGGCCTGCACCGGGGCAGCCTGTACGCCGCGTTCGGCGACAAGCACACCCTGTTCCTCGCGGTGCTGCGGCGGCACGCCGAGCACAGCCTGGCCGCGCTCGACGCCACGATCACCGCCGCGCCGTCGCCGCTGGAGGGCGTCGCCCGGTTCGTCCGCGACCACGCCGAACGCGCCGCCGGGCAGCGGGAGGGCCGCGGCTGCCTGGTCGCCAACACCACCCTCGAGCTGCTGCCGGAGGACCGGGAGGTGGCGCGGGAGATCGAGGCTTACCAGCGGCGATTGGCGGACCGCGTTGCGCGGGCGCTGGACGAGGCGCGGATGGCCGGCGTGCTCACTGCGGTGGGCTCCGCGGCCGCACTGGCGCGCTACCTCTTCGTGGTGGTCGAGGGCATGTGGCAGCTCGGACGTACGACGAGCGACACCCGCACGCTGCTCGACGTCGCGGAGGTCGCCCTCACCACCCTCACCGCGCGGCCCGATGAGAGACCGGAATCCGGGTATACCGACCCGACGACCTGACCACGTACCACTACTTCCCACCGACGAAAGGTCACTTCCATGGCACCCCTCTCCGGCAACCCGGCCCGGCCCGACACCTGGAAGGAGCGGCTCGGCTCCGTCGGCGTCTGGAGCAGCTCCCTCAACTGGGCGTCTGCGGCCTCGGCACGCGAGGCGGCCGCCGAGGTCGAGGAGCTCGGCTACGGCTCTTTGTGGGTCTCGGAGACCCCCCTGTCAAAGGAGCCGTTCACCAACGCCGCCGTCCTGCTCGCGGCCACCGCGCGAATTCCGATGGGCACCGGCATCGCCAACGTGTGGGCCCGCGACGCGACCGCGGCCAGGGCCGCCGCGCTGACGCTTTCCGAGGCGTTCCCCGGCAGGTTCCTGCTCGGCCTCGGCGTGAGCCACCTGCCCGCCGTGGAGGCGAGGGGCGGACAGTACGAACGCCCGCTGGCCAAGATGCGTGACTACCTCGACCAGTTGGAGGGCGGTGCCCCCTACGAGGCCAACCGCGGGCCGGAGGACCCGCCGGTGGTGCTCGCCGCGCTGCGCCAGAAGATGCTGGAGCTCGCCCGCGACCGTACGCAGGGCGCGCATCCCTACTTCGCCCCGCCCGAGCACACCGCCCGTGCCCGCGAGGTGCTGGGTGACGCGCCGCTGCTGATCCCCGAGCAGGCGGTCCTGGTCGAGACCGACCCCGAGCGGGCGCGTGCGCTGGGCCGGGAGCACACGTCCTACTACCTCGCGTTGCCCAACTACACGAACAACCTCCGGGCGCTCGGCTTCACCGACGAGGACTTCGACAAGGGCGGCAGCGACCGGCTCGTCGATGCGATCGTGGCGTGGGGCGACGTCGACGCCGTGCGCGCACGGGTGCGCGAACACCTGGACGCCGGCGCAGACCACGTGCTGCTCCAGGCGGTCGCGCCCGAACACGGCCTCGGGCTGGACCAGCTGCGCGAGCTCGCACCGGCCCTGCTCGGCTGAGGCAGGCCGCCGCCTTCCCGCGCTGTCCGCTCGGCTCCTACCGACCGGTCAGCGGGAGGCGGCGGCCTCGGCCGCCTCCACCACGTTCGTGAGCAGCATCGCCCGCGTCATCGGGCCCACTCCGCCCGGCATCGGCGCCAGCCAGCCGGCCACCTCGCGCACCCCCGGGTCGACGTCGCCGACCAGGCCGGCGTCGGTCCGGGTGATGCCGACGTCCAGCACGGCCGCGCCCGGCCGCACCATGTCGGCCCGGATCAGCCCGGGCACCCCGGCCGCCGCCACCACGATGTCGGCGTTGCGCACGTGCGCGGCCAGGTCCTTGGTACGGGTGTGGCACAGGGTCACCGTGGCGTTCTCCGAGCGCCGGGTGAGGATCAGCCCGAGCGGACGGCCGACGGTGATGCCGCGGCCGATCACACAGACCTCCGCACCGGCCAGCTCCACGTCGTAGCGGCGCAGCAGTTCGACGATGCCGCGCGGCGTGCACGGCAGCGGCGCCGGGTTTCCGTGCACCAGCCAGCCGAGGTTGGCCGGGTGCAGCCCGTCGGCGTCCTTGGCCGGGTCCATCAGCGCCAGCACGCGGTTGGCGTCCAGGCCCTTCGGCAGCGGCAGCTGGACGATGAAGCCGGTGCAGGCCGGGTCGGCGTTGAGCCGGCGTACCTCCGCCTCGACCTCCTCCTGGGTGGCGTCGGCGGGCAGCTCGACCTGGATGCTCTCGATGCCGACCTGCGCGCAGTCGCGGTGCTTGCCGCGGACGTAGGCGTGGCTGCCGGGGTCGTCACCGACGATCACCGTGCCCAGTCCGGGGGTGACACCCTGCGCACGCAGCCGGGCCACGCGTTCGGTCAGCTCCGCGCGGATGGCCGCCGCCGTCGCCTTGCCGTCCAGGATCCGTGCGCTGCTCATCGCTCTCCTCGTTCGGGGCCTGTGCGTGGAGCCGGTCTGCGTACGTTCGTCACGTCCGTACGTCGTTCCTACCAGTGCGGGTCCCACCCACCTCGCGGCGGGCGGGCCGGTGGCGGGTGGGGCGGCGCCGGGTGGGCGGCGCCGGGCGGGCTCACCGGAAGATGACCGTCCGCATGCCGTTGAGGATCACCCGGTGCTCCAGGTGCCAGGTGACCGCCCGGGCCAGGGCGAGGCTTTCCAGGTCGCGGCCCACCGCGGCGAGCTTGGCCGGGGTCAGCGCGTGGTCGACCCGGGCCACCTCCTGCTCGATGATCGGCCCCTCGTCCAGCACCTCGGTGACGTAGTGGGCGGTCGCGCCGATCAGCTTGACGCCGCGTTCGTACGCCTGGTGGTAGGGCCGCGCACCCTTGAAGCTGGGCAGGAACGAGTGGTGGATGTTGATCGCCCGGCCGACCAGCTTCTCGCACAGGTCGTGGGACAGCACCTGCATGTAGCGGGCCAGCACCACCAGGTCGACCCGCTGGGCGGACACCAGGTCGAGGATCGCCTGTTCCTGCGCCTGCTTGGTGTCCGCCGTCACCGGCAGGTGGTGGAACGGCAGCCCGGTCTTCTCCACCATCGAGCCCACGTCGGGGTGGTTGGACACCACGGCGGCGATGTCGGCCGGAATCGCACCGACCCGGCAGCGGTACAGCAGGTCGTTGAGGCAGTGGTCCTGCTTGGACACCAGCACCAGCAGCCGCTGGCGGACGCCGAGGTCGCGCAGCTGCCAGTCCATCCCGAAGGTGGCGCCGATCGGGGCGAAGCCGACCTGGAGGTCCTCCAGTGTGGTCTGCGCGGACTCCGCCTGGACGTGCACCCGCATGAAGAAGCCGCCGTCCAGCCGGTCGCTGAACTGCTGGCTGTCGACGATGTTGCAGCCGCGCTCGGCCAGGAAGCCGGCCACGGCGTGCACGATGCCGAGCCGGTCGGCGCAGGAGAGGGTGAGGACGTACTCCGGCCGGTCGCTGGTGTTGCTCATGGGTCCGATTGTCCCGGGAACGGGCCCGCGGCACGGCCCGACCCCGTCAGCCGTAGCAAGAGCCGTCGCCCGAGCCGTCGTCCGAGCCCCCGACCGCGGGTGGACGCGCCGCTGGCCGAAACCTGTCGATCCGCGTCGAGAACCGGACGAACGGGAACTTTCGTACCGGCCGGGTCTAACGTGCGCCCGATGACCTCGGCCCCCGTGAAGACCTCGACCCGCCCACCCGGCCGGCTGCGCGGCTGGCTCCCCCGCGCCCACCCGGTCTCCTGGTGGATGCTCGGCGTGTCGTCCCTGGCCATCCTGATCACCTCGATCGACCGGGTGATCCTGCCCACCGTTCTGCCGGACATTTTGAAGGAGTTCGGGCTGTCCAACACCCAGGGCGGGGTGCTGGTCTCGCTGTCCTTCGTGGGCACGTTCGTCGGCGCCGTCGTGCTCGGCGTGGTCGGCGACCTGTTCGGCCGTGGGCACCTACGGGCGCGGACCTGGATCGTCACCGTCGCGGTCACCGTGGTCGCCGCCATCGCCACCGCGCTCTCCCACGGCATCGCGGCATTGCGCGCCTGGCGGGTGGTGATGGGCATCGGGACCGGCGGGATGGAGCCGGTGAACGTCGCCCTGGTGAGCGAGTGGTGGCAGAAGGAGAACCGCGGCTTCGCGGTCGGCGTCCACCACACCGGCTTCCCGTTCGGCCAGCTGCTCGGCCCGGTGCTGATCGGCTGGGTGCTGCTCGCCGGCACCTGGCGGGACGCGTTCTTGTGGCTGCCGCTGATCGCCGTACCGATCATGGTCGCCCAGCTGGTCCTCGGCCGCCGGGCCAACCTGGAGCGGGTGAACGCCTGGATCGAGCGCCACCGGATGACCCCGGCCGTTCCCCTGCCCGACGACCAGCCGACCGGGAACCCGCTGGCCAAGCTGCGGATCGCGTTCGGGCACCGCAACGTGTGGTGCGGCCTGGGACTGGCGTTCTGCCTGCTGTGGGCGGAGACCGGGGTCACGGCGTTCCTCACCGTCCAGCTCACCAAGCACGCCGGGCTCACCCTCGCCATGGCGGCCGTGGTGTCCGGCGCGTCCGGCATCACCGGGTGGATCGGCCAGATCGTGTGGGGCACGCTGTCGGACCACCTGGGCCGGAAGTTCTCCCTGGCGATCATCTGCGTCGGCTGGACGGTGACCGTGCTGGCGATGATCTGGATCAGCTCACCGGCCTCGGCCTGGGCGGTGCTGATCGCCTGGGGGCTGTTCCGCAACTCCCCGTTCCCGGTGGCGTACGCGCTGGTCGTCGACTCCACGCCGCGGGCCGCGTCGTCGGGGATGGGCCTGGTGGTCGGGATCGCCCTCGGCGTCTCCGGCATCATCGTGCCCACGGTGTCCGGCTGGATCATCGACCACTACGGCTTCACCTGGGACTACGTGATGCTGGCCGCGGCGTGCCTGCTGGCGTTGCTGCCGATCGCGGCGATGCGGGAGACCGTACGCCGGAAGACGGCGGAGCCGGCCGGGCAACCGGTGGCCGGCTGACGGCCCGCCGTCCTCCCAGCACGTCGTCCCAGCGGTCGGTCCTCGCTCCGCAGGCGCCTACTCGTCGAAGGCGGTGGTGTCGAACATCTCCGCCTGGGTCATCGACCACCAGTCGGTGGCGAGCTCGCGCCGGACGTATTCGTACGGCAGCCAGCCGTAGCCGCCGTCGCCCCAGCTGTCCCCCCACGAGTTGCGGATGAGGAACGCGCCGGTCTGGGTGGTGTTGTCGCCGGGGTTGGTCACCTTGCGCTTGTCGTCGTACCCGACGGCGGCGATCGCATGACCGCCCAGGACGTTCTCCTTGGCGCTCGGGAACGGGATGTCACCGGGGCTGGCCGGCTTCTGGATCGACGCGTAGACGGTGAAGCCGAACATCGCCGGAACGCCGGCGGCGAGGTGGCTGCGCACCTCCGCGAGGGTGTCCTCGCCGTTGGTGCCGGCGGGGTCGAGCCGGAAGTACTGCAGGGCCTGGTAGCTCTGCGCGAAGGCGAACGCGAACGCGGGCGGGTCCTCGTCGAACTTCGTCACGTCGTACGGCCAGTACTTCTCCGGCGGGGAGCCGAAGGCCGCCAGCGCGCCCATCACCGACCGCAGGTAAGCACCCGTGTCCCCCTTCACGCCGAGGAAGTCGCGGGTCACCTTGTAGAGGAACAGCCGGGACAGGTCGATGTACTTGCCGCTGGCCCGGCGCTGGTAGTACTCCATGATTCCGCAGGCGGCGTTCGCCGTGCACGAGCCGAGCTCGCCCTGGTCCTCCACCGAGGAGCACCACTGCCGCAGGTCGGCCTTGGCCGGAAGCCGGTTGGTCGCCCGGCCACCCCCCGCGGTCGTCATCCGGTCCGCCAGCCCGCGCAGGCTGGCCGAGGAGGAGTTCTTCAGCTTGTCCACCACCGGCGTGGACCGGCTGGTGAGGTCGCGGACGTCGGGGCGGTCGGGCAGCCAGCCCGTGCCGACCGGCCGGGGCCGTCCGGGCAGGACGATCGTCTCCATGGCGTGTCTCCAGGCGTTGCGCCGGCGGTGTGGGTGATACGGGTACCAGGAGTTTTCCCAGGTTGGGCCGGACATATGTCGTTGAGCGGTGCCCGACGGTCCGTCCGGCGGCGTCGCCCGGTGCTGCGCGGCGGAGGCGGTCCCGGGCATGATGCGTGGCATGGGCAGGGAGAGCGGGGGCGGCATGGGAGGCGGGGACAGATCCGGAGTACCCGGACCGCGCCGTCCGCTGCGCCCCGGTGAGACCCGGGTCCAGCGGGCCGACCGGAACTTCGCCGAGATCCTGGGCGAGCTGCGGGTCCTGCAGACCGGTGTGCAGATCCTGTTCGGTTTCCTGCTGATCCTCGCGGTGCAGCCGAGGTTCGCCGACACCTCGACGTTCGGCCGGATCACCTACGTCGTCACCTTGCTGCTGTGCTGCCTGGCGACCGCGCTGCTGATGGGGCCGGTCGCCTACCACCGCGCACTGTTCGCCAAGGGCCTCAAGCCGGAGATCGTGCGGGTGTCCAACCGGTTCGCGCGGGCGGGCATGCTGGTGTTGCTGCTGGCCATCGACGGCGCCGTTCTGCTGGTGATGGACTTCGTGTTCGGCCTGCCGGTCGCGCTGGCGCCGGCTGCGTTCGTGCTGCTGTTGTTCGCGCTGGCGTGGTACGTCCTTCCCACCAGGCGGCTGGCGGCTTTGGACCGGGAGCTACGCGAGCATCGGCAGCGGCGCGAGCAGGAGTCCGGGGACGCGGACCATGACTGAGCCGAGTCCTGAGCCGAGTCCTGAGCCGAGTCCTGAGAGAGCCGAGTCCTGAGCCGAGTCCTGAGCCGAGTCCTGAGCCGAGTCCTGGGCCAACTCCTGGGGCGACTCCTGGGCTCCGGGTGGCGGTCGTCGCCGACGACCTCACCGGTGCGGCGGACACCGGCGCCGGCTTCCTGCGAGCTCGGTTGACCACCACGGTCACGTGGGCCGAGGAGCTCCTCGCCGACGGGTTCACCGGCTCCACGGACGTACTCGCCGTCGACGCCGGTACCCGCCGGTCGATCGCCGAGCAGGCCGCAGCCACGACAGGGCGGGTGGTCGAGGCGCTCCGCCTCGCCGGCACCCAGGTGCTCTACCAGAAGGTCGACTCGACGGCCCGCGGTCATCTCGGCGCCGAGGTGGACGCCGCGTTGCGGGCCTGGCATCCCGGTGCGGTGGCGTTGGTCGCGCCGGCGTTCCCGGCCACGGGACGCAGCACGGTCGGCGGTGTCCAGCGCGTACACGGCGTTCCCGCCGAACGCGGCGACCTCTTGGCCCGGCTCGGCCAGGCCGGCGTCGGCACGGGTCACGTCGACCTGACGGCCGTACGAAGCACCGACCTGAGTGCGTCCCTCCTGCGTTCGCTGCGGCCCGGCGTCCTTGCACTGGTGTGCGACGCCGAGACCGACGCCGACCTGGCCGCGATCGCCGGCGCCGCCGCGGCGTTGTCGCGCCCGGTGGTGTGGGTGGGCTCGGCCGGCCTCGCGCACGTACTCCCGGGCGCACTTGGGCTGACCGACCGGGCGAAACCGGCTGACAATGCCGGCTTGACAGAGCCGGGCAACCCGGGGTTGACAGCAGAACTCGAGCCGGTCGAGGACGGGCCCCACGTCCACCCGGCCGGACCCGTGCTGGTCGCCGTCGGCAGCGTGCACGCATCCGCTCGCGAGCAGGCCCGCCACCTGCTGGCCGACGGTGCGGGCCACGTGGAGGTGCCGGTCGCCGGAACGGAGGCCGACGTCGACGTGACCCTCGCCGCGATCCGGCGCCACCTGCGGGCGGGCACCGACGTCGTACTCACCCTCTCCGACGATCTCGGCCCGGCCGGGCCCGACGACCACCGGCTGACGACCCGGCTCGGCGAGCTCACCAGGCCGTGCGTGGAGCTGGTGGCCGGGCTCGTCCTCACCGGCGGGGACACCGCCAGCGGTCTGCTGCGGGCGTGGGGTGTGCCGGGGCTGCGCCTGTACGCGGAGGTCGAGCCCGGCGTACCCCTGTCGGTGACCACCGGACCCCGCCGGATTCCGGTCGTCACCAAGGCCGGTGCGTTCGGGGACGCCGCGACACTGCGGCGCGCCCGGGCCCGGCTCGCGTCGTTCACCAGTTCGGCCGCCACCACCAACCGCGGCTCCGTTCGCTCCACCAGGCATTCGTCCGCACACTCGCCATCCGCCGAAGGAGAACGATGAACCGTCCTGTCATCGCGATCACCATGGGAGACGCCGCGGGCATCGGCCCGGAGGTGGTGGTCAAGGCCCTCGCCCACCGGGAGACGTACGACCTGCTCCGGCCGGTCGTGGTCGGGGACGCCGGCCGGTTGCGGCGGGCGGTCGAGCTCACCGGCGTGGATCTGGACGTACGCGAGGTCGGCTCCCCCGCCGACGCGGCGTACACACCGGGCGTCGTGGACTGCATCGACCTCGGGCTGATCCCGGCCGACCTGGAGTTCGGCAAGCTGTCCGACGTCGCCGGGAACGCGGCGTTCCGCTACATCGAGCGGGCGGTCGGCCTGGCCACGGCCGGCGACGTGGACGCCATCTGCACCGCGCCGCTGAACAAGGAGGCGCTGCACGCGGCCGGGCATCGCTACCCGGGGCACACCGAGATCCTGGCCGCGCTGACCGGCACCGCCGAGGTGTCGATGATGCTGAGCGCGCCGAAGCTGCGCGTGGTGCACTGCACCACCCACATCGGGCTGGTGGACGCGGTGGCCCGGATCGAGCCCGGGCTGGTCGAACGCACGATCCGGCGCGGTCACGAGACGCTGGTGCGGTCCGGGATCGAGGCGCCGCGGATCGCCGTCTGTGGCATCAACCCGCACGCCGGCGAGAACGGCCTGTTCGGCAACGGCGAAGAGGAGACCAAGGTGGCCCCGGGCATCGCCGCCGCGCGGGCCGACGGGATCGACGCACGTGGTCCGCTGCCCGCCGACACGGTGTTCTTCCGGGCCGTACGCGGCGACTTCGACCTGGTGGTGGCGATGTACCACGACCAGGGGCACTGCCCGGTCAAGGTGCTCGGGCTGGACGCCGGCGTCAACATCACCGTCGGGCTGCCGGTGGTGCGGACCTCGGTCGACCACGGTACGGCGTTCGACATCGCCGGCACCGGTGAGGCGGACGAGCGCAGCATGCTGGAGGCACTGCGGCAGGCAGCCGAACTCGCACCAGAACGCCACGCGGCCTGAAGGTCTCTACTGTCGCCGACTCTCTCCGGCTGCCGACTCTCCGGCTGCCCCGGCTGCCGACTGCGGCGCACCGGTCCGGTCACCGGCCGGATGGGGTCTGTTCATGACCGTTCACCGGCGAACCGGCGCGCGTTGTCGGTGGCAGCGGCTAGCGTTCCGGCGAAGATCATCGCCTGCCGGAAGGACCCCCCGATGTCGCCTCGCCCGCACCAGGTCGTGCCCGCGTCCCCGCTCGGCCGGCGACGGTTCCTCACCCTCGCCGGGGCACTCGGTGGCGCCGCGGCGTGGGGCGGGGCAGGCGGATCCGGCACCGCCTGGGCGGGTGCGCCCGGTGCGAAGACGACGGGACCGGTCGAGTCGGTCGCGGCCGCGGGCGGCGCAGCCGGGGCGCCGCTGTCGTTCGCGGTGCTCACCGACACCCACGCCAACGTCGACGCGCAGGCGGGGCTGGACACCCTGCGCCGCACCTTCGCCTCGGTGGAGAAGGCAGATCCTACGTTCGTTCTCAACTGCGGCGACCTCACCGACTACGGCGCGGACGAGGAGTTCGGGGCCTACCTGGCCACGATCCCGGCGGGGCTGCGCGACCGGCTTCACCACGTGCCCGGCAACCACGAGGTCCGCTGGGACCTGCACGGCAAGGAGCTCTACCACCGGCTGTTCGGCCCGGCGCCGTACTCCTTCGACGTGGGCGGACTGCACGTCGTCGGCCTGGACCCGACGCAGCTGCTGCAGGAGCCGGGCCACTTCGCCCGCGACGGCCTGCGCTGGCTGGCCGACGACCTGGCCGGGGCCGGGCCGAGCGTGCTCTTCCTGCACTACCCGATGGGCGGCGAGCACTACTACGTCAACGACCAGGACGCGTTCTTCGAGACGGTGGCCGACCTGCCGGTGCGAGCGATCTTCGCCGGGCACATCCACCGCGAGCAGGTCGTACGCACCAACGGCCTGACCCAGGTCGCGGCCAACGCGGTGAAGAACGGCGCCTACTACTACTGGGTCGACCGGGTGGCCGAGGCCGGGCACAGCGTGCTGCGGGTGTCCGCCGTCGCGGTCGCCGCCGACGGCACCGAGACCCGGCGTGACCTCACTACGATCCCGCTGGCGCAGGACCGCACCGCCCGCGAGCTCCGGCCGGTACGCATCGACGTGGGCGCACCGTCGGGCGGCCGGGTGCGGGTCGACGTCCAGGTGCCCTCGACCGGCTCCACCGGCACGCAGGCCCAGGTCTATCCGCAGGAAATCTTCGGCGGCGGCTCGGCCGGCGCCTGGGCCGACCTGACCCGCACGACTCGCGGCTGGTCGGGGTCGGTCGACGTGGCCGCTCTCGCGGCGGGCGTTCATCGGCTGCAGGTGAGAGTGCTCGGCGCCGACGGCAGCCGCTGGGACTCGACCCGGCCGGTCACCGTTCCCGCCTCCGGCGATGCGCCCCGCGACCGGTGGCAGGCGCAGCTGCCCGGCAGCATTCAAGGTGCGCTGGCCGCACACGAGGGGACCGTGGTGGCCGCGACCACCACCGGCATGGTGGAGGCGTTCCGCCCCACGCGTTCCGGTCGTGAGGTGGTCTGGCGGACGACTCTCGGCCCGATCCATCGCGGCCCGGCGTTCACCGCGGACGGCGCGACCGTCCTGGTGCCGTCTGCCGACCACCACCTGTACGCCCTCGACGCGGCGGACGGCAGCGTGCGCTGGCGCTTCGGCGTACCCGACCCGGTGCTCAGCTCACCGCTGGTGACGACGGTGGGCGGCGACGCGACGGCAGTCTTCACCGCCGGCACGACGTTGTACGCCGTGCACGCCGCGACCGGTCAGCAGCGGTGGAAGGCCGATCTGCACGGATTCTTCGCCGGCCGCGCGGCCTGCGACGGCAACCGGGTCTACGTCGGCGGCGGGGACGGGCGTGCGTACGCCTTCGACGCCGCGACCGGAGCACAGAAGTGGTCCTACGACGCCACCACCCGGCAGGACTCCTACGGCCGGCTGCTGTACGGGCCGTGGGACGACACCATCGAGCTGCTTCCCGGCGGCGGGATCCTGGTGTCCACGGTGTCGTCGGCCGCCGCACTCGACCGCGCGTCCGGCGAACGCCGGTGGAGCGTGCCGGGCAGCTACATCTACTCCCCCTCGCCGGTGACCGAGCGCGGCGTGGTGCTGATCGACGAGTGGGGCCGGGTGCAGCTGGTCGACCCGGCGACCGGGACACCGGTGTGGAAGGCCGAGATCGGTGCTCGTGCGCTCAACTCCGGGCCGGTCGTGGTGGGCGACCTGATGTGGAACGTCGCCGTGACGGGCCTGCTGGCCTGCGTCGACCTGACCGACGGGACCGTGCGGCACCGTCGCCAGCTGGGGCCCGCCAACACGTTCAGCACGCCCGTGCTCGTGGACGGCCTGCTCGTCACCGGCGACCAGGACGGCACCCTGCGCGGCATCGAACTCCCGTGAGCCTCACGGCGATTCGGTGCAGCCTCGTGAGTCCGCACCGCGTACGTCCCCGTCGAACTCCGCGAGCCAGGTGTCGACGTCGCCCGGACTGAACGCTCACCGAACCACGGCTCCACTGAGTCGGTCATCGCTGTCTTCCTGCCGGCCCTAGTCGACGCGGGTGCGGGCGAAGTCGAGCATGAGGTCGACCTCGGCGGCGGAGTAGTGCCGGATCACCCAGTCGACCATCCGCAGGCTCATCGACGCCCAGTAGACGCGCAGGGTCGCGGGCTCGATGGTCCGGTCGAGCACGTCGTCCAGCCACCGCGCCGCGTCCGGGTCGCCGTTGCGGGAGGCGACGCCGAACCGCAACGTCACCAGGTCGAACCTCCGGTCGCCCCGCCCGATGCCGTCCCAGTCGAAGATGCCGCTGATCGCACCCGCCTCGTCGAAGAGCACGTTGCCGGCGTGGAAGTCGAGGTGCACCAGGTCGTCACCGGTCATCCGGGCGTCGTCGCCGGAGCCGACCTCGCGGATCCACGACAACAGCGACCGGGTCCGGTCGTCGTAGCACGCGAGCGGTTCGTGCAGGCAGAAGCCGGGCCCGCTGTGCCGCAGATACAGGTCGGGTGGTTCCAGGCCGGGGCGGTCGGCCAGCAGGCCGGCGAAGCGTTCGTTGAGTTCGACCATCGCCTTCACCACGGCCAGGTCGTCCCGGGCGGGCGGCGTGCCCGGCAGACGTTCCTGCACGATCGCGACCGCATCGGGCACTTCCGCGACGAGGTCGTACGCCGGCACCGGCAGGCCACGCGCCCGCGCCGCCGCCAGGATCTCGGCGGTGGTGCGGAGGGCGTCGGCCCGGGACCCCGGCCCCATGGTCAGCACGCCGTCCCGCCCGTCCGGCCAGCGGACGTACGCGGCGCCGACCTCTCCACCGGGCGCGGGCCCGAGCAGGGTCAGCCGGGCGCCGGTGTGCTCGTTGACCAGGGCGACGAGGTGGGCGGGGTCGAGCCGGCGTACCGGCGCCAGTTCGTCGTGATCATCGGGCATGAACGCAGACGCTACCCCGCCGCCGTACGGATGCCGAGAAGCGCGACGTCGACGCCGCGCCGCGCTGCTGCCCGAACTTCCGCCAGCGACTCGCCGCCGGCGATCGCGGTCAGCGCTGCCGCCTGCGCCGCACCCGTGAGCGCGCCGACGAACGCCGCGGCGCTCACCCGGTCGAGCCGGTCGGGGTACGCCTGGCACAGCGCGTCGGTCAGCTGCCGCTGGGCGTCGAAGAGGACGTGCAGCGCCCGGGCCTGCAGGGCAGGCACCGCCATCACCAGCCGTGCGCGCACCGTGTAGACGAGCTCCGCGTGCGCCTCGTCGGCCTCGTCACCGGAGCCCTCGGCGGCGCCCATCAGGGCCAGCACTCCCCCGGCGACCCGGGCGAGCAGGTCGCCGACATCCTCCTGGTCCGTGCGGTCGGTGATGAGCCGGACGGCGAGGTCGATCCGCTCGCCGGTGTCGGCGAACAGCACGGCTTCCTTGCTCGGGAAGTAGTTGAAGAACGTCTTGGTGGACACGTCCGCGGCCGCGGCGACGGCGGCGACGGTGGTCTGGTCGTACCCCTGCTCGTCGAACAGCCTGATCGCGGTCTCGATCAGTGCTTGACGGGTCCGCCGCTTCTTGCGCTCCCGCAGCCCGCCGCCTTCCGACATGCGGACACGTTACCCCAGCTGTATAGCTACACTCGCTGTAATCCTTCACCCGCCCGCCGGGGTGGCCGACCGTTGTCAGGACTCCTTGGCGGCCAGCTGCCCGCAGGCGCCGTCGATCTCCTGGCCGCGGGTGTCGCGGACCGTGACGGGTACGCCGTGCGCCTCCAGCCGGCGGACGAACTCCCGCTCGTCCTCGGGCCGGGAGGCCGTCCACTTCGACCCGGGCGTGGGGTTGAGCGGGATGAGGTTGACGTGCACCAGGTGACCTTCCAGCAACCGGCCCAGCAGGTCGGCCCGGAACGCCTGGTCGTTGACGTCCTTGATCAGGGCGTACTCGATCGAGACCCGGCGCTTGGTGCGCTCGGCGTACTCCCAGGCGGCGTCCAGCACCTCGCTGACCTTCCACCGGGTGTTGACGGGTACGAGCTCGTCCCGCAGCTCGTCGTCGGGCGCGTGCAGGGACAGGGCCAGCGTCACCGCGAGCCCCTCCTCGGTGAGCTGCCTCATCCGCGGGACCAGCCCGACGGTGGAGACGGTGACGCCGCGCTGGGACATCCCGAGGCCGTCGGGTACCGGGTCGGTGAGGCGGCGTACGGCCGAGATCACCGTCTTGTAGTTGGCCAGCGGCTCGCCCATGCCCATGAACACGACGTTGGAGACCCGGCCCGGACCGCCGGCCACGGCACCACTGGCGAGCAGCCGTGCGCCCGCGACCACCTGGCCGACGATCTCCGCGGCGGACAGGTTGCGGGTCAGGCCCGCCTGGCCGGTGGCGCAGAACGGGCAGGCCATGCCGCACCCGGCCTGGCTGGACACGCACATGGTGACCCGGCCGGGATAGCGCATCAGGACGCTTTCCACCAGCGCGCCGTCGAACAGCCGCCACACGGTCTTGACCGTCGCGCCGCCGTCGCAGGTGAGCGTGCGGACGGGCGTCAGCAGATCCGGCAGCAGGCCGGCGCCGATGCGTTCGCGGCTACCCAGCGGCAGGTCGGTCATCTCCTCGGCGGAGTCGACGAACCGGCTGAAGTAGTGGGTGGACAGCTGGCGCGCGCGGTACGCCGGCTCGCCCAGCTCGACCAGCGCCTCCCGGCGTTCGGCCGGAGTGAGGTCGGCGAGGTGACGGGGCGGCCGGCCGCGACGCGGCGGGGCGAAGACGAGATCAACAGGAGCAGCCATGACGGCTCCCAGTGTCACACAGCGCGCCAACCCGGCCGGTCACTCACTCCTCCGGCCGCTGCTCCCCCTCCTGGGAGAGGTACGTCCGGAAGGCTCCCCCAACGTCTCGCAGGTAGCCCAGGATGATCTCGCGTTCGTCCTGCGAGCGCTCGGCGGTGACCGCGGACACCAGGTCCAGCAGCGGAAGCAGCTCCCGCATCACCTCGCGCATGCCCGACTCGGTGACCGAGAGCACTTGGCGGCGGCGGTCGGCGGGGTGTGGCGTACGCCGTACGTGCCCGTCGGCGACCAGCCGGTTGACGGTCTGCGTGGCCGCGGCGGAGGTGATCCCGAGCCGGCGGGACAGCTCGACCGGGCCGAGACCGACGCCTGACTCGTTCGCCTGCGGCTCGCCCAGCGGACCGCGTTTCTGGGACTGGGCGACGTCCGGACGGGTCGCGGCCCGGCTGCTCTGGTTCAGGTTCTGGGCCGGATCTTGGGTCGGATTCTGGGTCGGATTCTGGGTCGGATTCTGGGTCGGATTCTGGTTCGGGTCCTGGCCCTGCGCGGCGATCACGTGCTCGACCGCCTCCACGTCGGTGAGCGGCATGCCGAGGCGCCGTGCCAGTGCGCCCCGGACGAGGAGGTTCAGGTCGAGGACGTCCCGCAGCGCCAGCGAGAGGTCGTCGCGGGATCGGTCGGTGCGCAGCTGGTCCTCGGTCTCAGGCCGACCCTGCGAACCGGGCGTGCCGTGGTCGCCGGTCCGGCCGGGCCTCCCGGTGTGCGGTTGCCCCATGGAGCCAAGTCTGACATGGTTGAGCGGTCGCTAAGTAACTTAGCGATCAATCTGAACCGGTCCGTCCTGCGGGGCGACCGGGCGAGCACCACCGTGAGGGCATTTTGTCTCGAACCGACCGTGGAGCCGGCGCGCACGAGGACGCCACCGCCGCCGACGGCCAGCACCCCACCCACGGCGGCGCCCGCGGCGGCGCCCGCGGCGGCGCCCGCGGCGGCGTCCGTGACGCGGCCCAGGACGGCGCCGCCCACGACGCGACGCATGACGGAGCGCATGACGGAGCCCACGGGGCGACCGGGGCACACGGTGGGGCGCACCGCGCTCCCTCCCACGGCCGGCCCGGCGATCACGACGGCCGGCCTGGTGATCACCACGCCCACGGCGAGCACCGCGGCCACGGCGAGCACTCGAAGACCCCGGCTCGGCGGCACGCCAGGCTCCCCGTTCTGATCCTTCTACTCACCCTCGCCGGGCTCGGCGCGGCGTTCGGTCTCGGTCCCTCCGACGCGACGACCACCGACACCGCCGGATCGGGTCTGCCCGAGGATTCCCAGTCGACGAAGGTCGCCCGGATCGTCGACGACCTGCCGTCCGGTGCGGTGGCACCGGCGATCGTCGTCTACAGCCACTCCGACGGCACACCGCTCACCGCACAGGACCGCAGCCGGATCCAGCGGGCCGCACAGGACCTGGGCAAGCTCGGCCTTGGCGGGCGACCGGCCAAACCCCAGTTCGACCCCAAGGGGAAGCTCGCCACCGTCGCCGTACCCCTCTCCACCGAACTCGGGACCGAGCAGACGTCGGCGAAGATCACCGGCATCCGCACGGCCGCGTCGAAGGACCTGGCCGATCCACTGCGCGCGCAGGTGACCGGCGCGCCCGCGTTCACCACCGACCTGGCCAAGGTCTTCGACGGCGCCGACATCAAGCTGTTGCTGGTGACGGCCACCGTGGTGGCGGTCCTGCTGCTGATCACCTACCGCAGTCCGGTGCTGTGGCTGGTCCCGCTGATGGTCGTCGGCGCCGGTGACCGGCTGGCGACCGTACTCCGTCGGCATCCTCGCGCCGCTGGCCGACGTGCAGGTCGACGCGTCCACCGGGGGGATCCTGTCGGTGCTGGTGTTCGGCGCGGGTACCAACTACGCGCTGCTGCTGGTCTCCCGCTACCGCGACGAACTCCACCGTCACGAGGACCGGTTCGCCGCCATGCGCCGCGCCCTGCGGGCCACCGCGCCCGCCGTGCTGGCCAGCGGCACCACCGTCACACTCAGCCTGCTCACCCTGCTGGCCGCCGAGCTCACCGGCAACCGCGGACTCGGGTTCGCCGGCGCCGTCGGCATCGTGACCGCGATGTTCTTCGGGCTGGTCGTCCTGCCGGCGGCGCTGGTGCTGCCCGGCCGCTGGCTGTTCTGGCCGCTGGTCCCCCGCGCCGGTTCCCCGGCGGCCGCGGACCGCGACGGCGGCTGGGCCCGGCTGGGCCGGCTGGTCGCGCGCCGGCCGAGCATGGTGGCGGTCGGCGGCGTGCTCGTCCTGGTCGCGCTGGCCTCCGGCGTCCTCGGCGTACACACCGGGCTCTCCCAGGCGGAGTCGTTCCGCAAGACCCCCGAGGCGGTGCTCGGCCAGCAAACGCTGCAGTCTGTGCTGCCCGCCGGCGCCGTCGAACCCCTCACGGTGATCTCCCGCGCCGGGACCGGGCCGCAGGTCCGCGAGGCCGCCGCGGACGTACCGGGGGTCGCCAATGCCACCGAGGCGGACCGCACCGCGAAGTACGCCAGTACGACCGTCGTCCTGGAAGCCGGCGCCGGGACCGAGGAGTCCGACGCCACCATCGAACGGCTGCGGAACCGGCGGCCGGCATCGACGGCGCGAACGCGCTGGTCGGCGGGCAGACGGCAGGCACCTACGACGTCGCCCAGGCCACCGCGCGCGACACCCGGGTGGTGGTGCCGCTCGTGCTGGCCATCGTGTTCACCGTGCTGGTGATCCTGCTCCGGGCCCTGGTCGCGCCGGTGCTGCTTGTGCTCACCGTCGTAGCGTCGTACTTCGCCGCGCTGGGGGCGAGCTGGTACATCTTCCGCACGGTGTACGACTTCCCGGCGCTGGACGTCGGCGTACCCCTGCTGTCGTTCCTGTTCCTGGTGGCGCTGGGCGTGGACTACAACATCTTCCTCATCGCCCGGACCCGGGAGGAGACCGTCGGCGGGCACGACACCCGCCGGGCCGTCCTGCGGGCGCTCGCCGTCACCGGCGGCGTGATCACCAGCGCCGGCATCCTGCTGGCCGCGGTGTTCGCGGTGCTCGGGGTGCTGCCGCTGATCACGCTGACCCAGATCGGCGTCGTGGTCGGTGTCGGCGTACTCCTGGACACCCTGCTGGTGCGGACGGTGCTCGTACCGGCCCTGGTGCTGCTGACCGGGCGGCGGTTCTGGTGGCCCGGCCGGCCCGAGGTCGCCCACCGCGAAGCGCACCGGGCCTGAGTCTCGACCGGAGAGGCAGCTCGTGGCGACGGGTAACGCGGGTAACGCGGGTAACGACAAGTAAAGACGGTTACGACGGTTCTCGAGGAGTACGGATAGGCCCGGCAAGGAATTCGGCCCCTATTGTCGGTGACGGGCCCTGGCAATTCGATGGCGAACTCGACCGGAATTCGTCGACCGGCGAACAGGCACTCGTGATACCGGAATTCCGGTCGTTGCCGGGCGGGCCGCGGACTCCGCATTTCGTACCACTGTACGGAGTTTCCGGCCGGCTTCCGGTCGCCGGCAGACCGTACTGGCCACGGCGCGGTATACGCTCCGGCGGAGGAGTTACCGGGAGCGCGACCGGACAGAGGGAGGCGGCGCCGATGCGGCTGACCGGCGACGAGGCGCGGCGACGGTTCGCGGCCAGCCGTACCGCCGCGCTGGCCATGGTGGACGCGGACAGTCGCCCGCACGTGGTGGTGGTGACGTTCGCCGCGACCGGCGACCTGATCGTCACCGCTGTCGACCACAAGCCGAAGACGACACCTCGCCTGCACCGGCTTCGCCTGGTCAAGGAGAATCCGCGGGTGTCCTTGCTCGCCGACCATTACGACGACGGCGACTGGACCCGGCTGTGGTGGGCCCGGGCCGAAGGCCGGGCAGAGGTGGTGACCGACGCCGGCGAACGCGCCGAGCCGGTCCGGTTGCTGAGCGGGAAATACACGCAGTACGCCGAGACGCCGCCCGCTGGGCCGGTGATCAGGGTGCAGGTCGAACGCTGGGCCGGTTGGGCGTACGCCGAACGATCCGACCCCGTTTCCCGAGCCCGACCGGGCGCGATTTTCTGAGCCGCCGGAATTCGAACAACCGGCGGGCTCGGAATTCATTTCGTGGCGGCCACGGAATTCTTTCGGCGGTGGGCACAGGATTCGTAGCGCGCACCATACCAGCGACCACCGACAACCAGATTTTCCCCGAGAATCCCCTTGGCGGACGGCCCGGGTTTCGTGCTAGAAAGTCCTGGTCTCACGCGCGGAGCCGGCATCGGACACGATCGTGCGACCCCCACCCTGCTGGCTCGTCGGAGGAAGCTCGTGGCCACGCCCAGATCGGAGTTCACCGTCGCCGGCCAGCGACGGTCCGACCTTCGCGGTCCGGTTCGCTGGATCCTGTCCCATCCGCTGCGGCACCGCCGCTACGCCACCGGGTTCCTGCTCGGCTCGCTGATCATGGTCGTGCTCAACTCCGCGATCCCGGGGCTGACCGGCTCCGCGTTCGACGCGGTGGTGACCGGCGGTGAGGAGGGACGCCACAAGCTCGCCCGCATCGTGGTCCTGCTGGTGGGCGTCGTGCTGCTGCGCGGCGTCTTCGACCTGGCCGCCCGGCTGTCGCGCCGAGGTGCTCGCCAAGCGCATCGAGCGCGACGCGCCGCGACGAGCTCTACACCAGCCTGCTCGGCAAGAGCCAGACCTTCCACAACCGCCAGCGGGTCGGCGACCTCATGGCGCGCGCCGCCAACGACGTCCGCCAGCTCAGCGACATGATCGTCCCCGGGCGTCGACCTGATCGTCGACTCGATGCTGCAGCGCGGATCGTCCCGCTCGATCTTCATCGCGTTGCATCGACCCGCAGCTGCTGCTGGCGCCGGCGCTGTTCCGGTCGTCGTTCTTGCTTCGCGCTGCGGCACTACATGCGCCGGCTCGGCCCCGGTCTCCACGCGCGATGCGCGAGCAGTTCGGCGACCTCAACGCCGGGCTGAACGAGACGGTCACCGGCATCGAGGTCGTCAAGGCCAGCCGCGCAGGAGGAGCAGGAGCGCGCGCAAGTTCGAGACGCAACGCCGCGCAGCTACCGCGACTTCTTCGTCAAGCAGGGCAAGATCCAGGCGCGCTACCTGCCCGACGCTGCTGCTCGCGGTCGCCACGGCGGGCGCCTTCCTGCACGGGTCTGGTGCTCGTACCGCGCGGCGACCTGTCAGTCGGCGAGCTGGTGGCCTACATGGGCCTGATGGGCCTGCTCCGCTTCCCCACCGCTCATCTCGCATCTTCTCGTTCTCCCTGGTGCAGCTCGGGCCTGGCCGGCGCCCGGCGCATCCTCGACCTGATCCAGGAGGAGACCGAGCTCGACGAGAACGCCGCCGGCCACCAGGGCACGATGCGCGGCGAGATCGTCTTCGAGAACGTCACCTTCGGCTACGGCGGCGAGCCGGTCGCTACGCGATATCTCAGCTTCCGCGCCGAGCCCGGGCCAGACGGTCGCGATCGTCGGCCAGACCGGCTCGGGCAAGAGCACGCTGACCAAGCTGGTCAACCGCATCTACGACGCCGACCAGGGCCGGGTGCTCATCGACGGGGTCGACGTGCGCGACTGGAACCTGGACTCGCTGCGCTCGCAGATCTCACCATCGAGCAGGACATCGTCCTCTTCTCGCGCCCGATCGCCGAGAACATCGCCTTCAGCCTCGGCCAGCGCGCGCACCGCGACGAGGTGATCCGGGCGGCCAGCGACGCCCAGGCGCACGACTTCATCGAGGAGCTCGAGGACGGCTACGACACGGTGATCGGCGAGCGCGGCGTCACCCTGTCCGGCGGCCAGCGCCAGCGGCTGGCCATCGCCCGCGCGCTGCTCACCGACCCGCGCATGCTGATCCTGGACGACTCGACCAGCGCCATCGACAGCGCCACCGAGGACGAGATCCAGCAGGCGATCCGCGCGCGTCCTGCAGGGCCGCACCACGCTGCTCATCACCCACCGCCTGTCGCAGATCCGCTGGGCCGACCAGGTGCTGGTGCTCCAGCGCGGTGCCCTGGTCGACCAGGGCACGCACGACGAGCTGCTGCAGCGCTGCGGGCTCTACCGCCGCATCTTCGCCCACTACGACGAGGTGGCCCACCCCGAGGCGGTGCCCGCGGAGGTCGGTAGCGACGGACGGGCCGACGGCCCGGACGGGGCGTACGAAGCCGACGGGGCGTACGAGCCCGACGGGATCCTGCAGCCGGCACCTGCGGGCGGGCCCGGGCGTGCGGCCGATCTGGATCACGACGGCGAGGAACTGTAATGGGCTTCCTGATGGACGGCCTGGCGGCCGAGGACTACGACCGCACCTACTCCGATCGCAACCTGGTCCGGCGCATCCTCGGCTACTTCCGGCCCAAGCTGCCGGCCATGTCGGTGGTGGCGGCGATGCTGGTGCTGACCTCACTGCTGCAGGCGGTGCTCCCGCTGGTGATCAGCTGGGGGCTGGACCGGGTGGTGAAGGACGACTCCGCCAACTTCATCGCGGTCCTCGTGGGGCTCATCCTGCTCTCCGGCGTCTTCGCCTGGATCATCAACTTCGTCCGCCAGGCCTTCAGCGCCCGGGTCGTCGGCGACGTGGTGCTGCAGCTGCGCGAGGACGCGTTCGCCGCGGTCCTCGGGCCGCGACCTGTCCTTCTACGACGAGAACCCCTCCGGCAAGATCGTCAGCCGGGTCACCTCCGACACCGAGGACTTCGCCAACGTCGTGACCCTGACGCTGAACCTGCTCAGCCAGCTGCTCCTGGTCGGTGTCATCACCGGGCTGCTGTTCGCCCGCGACGTCAACCTCGCGTTGCTCACCCTGGCGCTCACGCCGCTGGTCATCGCTGCTCGCGCTCGCCTTCCGGCGGATCGCCCGCGACACCACGCGCCGGCCCAGCGCTCCCTGGCCCGGGTCAACGCCAACGTCCAGGAGACGATGGGCGGCATCGCGGTCGCCAAGAACTTCCGCCAGGAACAGACCATCTACGACGAGTTCAAGCCGATCAACGAGCAGAACTACCGCGTGACCCTGCGCCAGGGGATGGTCTTCGGCGGCGATCTTCCCGCTGCTGTCCGGTCGCCGGGCTCGGCACCGCCTGCTCGTCTACTTCGGCGGCCAGCAGCGTGCTCGACGGCACCGTGTCGGCCGGCGACTGGTACCTCTTCCTGCAGGCCATCGCGCTGTTCTGGTTCCCGCTGACCAGCATCGCCTCGTTCTGGAGCCAGTTCCAGCAGGGCCTGGCCGCCGCCGAACGCGTCTTCGCCCTGATCGACGCCAGCCCCGCGGGTGCTGCAGACCGACCCCGGGCCGGTGGGCCGCGCTCAGCGGGAGGATCGAGTTCCGCGACGTGACTTCGGCTACGAGCCGAGCAGCAGCCGGTGCTCGAAGACTTCTCGCTGCACATCCGGGCCGGGGAGACGGTCGCGCTGGTCGGGCACACCGGTGCGGGCAAGTCCACGCTCGGCAAGCTGGTCGCCCGCTTCTACGAGTTCCAGGGCGGCCACATCTACCATCGACGGCCGCGACATCCGCTCGCTCGACCTGCACGACTACCGCCGCCAGCTTGGCATCGTCCCCCAGGTGCCGTTCCTGTTCGCCGGCACCGTGGCCGACAACATCCGCTACCCCCGCCCGGAAGCGAGCGAGGCGGAGGTCGCCGGGCGGCGCGGCACATCGGCGGCGGCGACTGGCTGGCCGCGCTGCCGGACGGTCTGGCGACCGAGGTCGGCGAGCACGGGCAGGCGCTGTCGATGGGCCAGCGGCAGCTCGTCGCGCTGGCCCGGCTGCTGCTCCAGGACCCGGCCATCATCATCCTGGACGAGGCGACCGCCAGCGTCGATCCGCTGACCGAGGCGCAGATCCAGGAAGGGCTCGACGTCGTGCTCGCAGGGCGTACGTCGATCGTGATCGCCCACCGGCTGTCGACGATCCAGCACGCCGACCGGATCATCGTACTCCGCGACGGCGGCATCGTCGAGGAAGGCGACCACGCCGTCGCTGATGCGCCGGCGGCGGGCACTACGCCGAGCTCTACAACACCTACTTCCGCCACCAGTCGCCCAACTACCGCCCGGGAACCGGCTTCGTCCCCGTCGGCACCTGACCGGGGTCCACCCGGTCAGGAGGAACGAGGTGCTGGCTCGGCAGCGCCCCACGGGGAGACGAGTTCGGCCACCTCGCCGTCGCCCCGGAGGGCGCAGTGGTCCGGCATCCGCAGCCGCTCCCATGCCTGCAGGTCGGGCGGGCACCGGGTCAGGGCGGCGACGACCAGGGTCCAGGCCGTGCCGTGACCGACGAGGACCACGTCGTCGTCGGGGCAGCTGTCGATGATCCGCCGGACTGCACCCACCACCCGGTCGGTGGTGGCAGTGGCGGCCTCCCACCCGGGTGCCGCCGCAACGTCCGGCTCGGTCAGGCAGCGCCGGACCAGCGCCGACCACTCGGGCGCACCCAGCCAGGGCCCCGCCGGCCGGGTCATCTCCCGCAGCCCGTCGACGAAGCCGACGGAGGTGCCGGTGAGCACCCGGGCGGTGGCCCGTGCCTTCGGCTCCGGGGAGGAGAACCACCGCGCGCCCACCGGTAGCTTCCCGGAGTCGCGCAGCACGGTCAGATCCGCTCCGGCGTCCGGATGCAGCGGCCACTCCTCCGCCGGACGGGCTTCGTCCGGCGCGGGCCGGCCGTGGCGCACCAGATGGATCGTCTGCGGCACGGTCAGGTCACCACCGGCACCAGCAGGCTCAGCACCAGCCAGCTCACCAGTGCCGTCGGCAGCAGCGAATCGAGGCGGTCCATCACTCCGCCGTGCCCGGGCAGCAGGCTGCCCATGTCCTTGATGCCCACGTCCCGCTTCAGCATCGACTCCACCAGGTCGCCCAGGGTGGCGGTGACCGTCGCGGCCGCGCCCAGGATCAGCCCGGCCCACCAGGGGCCGTCCAGCAGGACCATCACGCCGGCGACCCCGATGGCCAGGCAGAACACGGCCGAGCCGGCCAGCCCCTCGTAGGTCTTCGCCGGACTGATCGACGGCGCCAGCGGGTGGCGGCCGAAGAGCACGCCCGCGGTGTAGCCGCCGATGTCGCTGGCGACGGTGACGGCGACGAAGACGACGACCCGCAGCGGGCCGTCCTCCGGCCGGAGCATCAACATCGCGAAGCCGGCGAGGAACGGAACGTACATCGCCACGAAGACACCGGCGGTCACGTCGCGGACGAAGCCGTCACGTCCCCCGGCCAACCGGCCCATGCACAGCGCGAGGGCGGTCAGCCCGAACGCGCCGACGAGCGCCGGTGTCTGCCCGACGTAAGCACCGACGAGCATCCCGACCACGCCGCCCAGGAGCGGCACCAGGGGAAGCCGCACACCGGCGGGCTGGAGGGCACGGGAGAGTTCGATGACGGCCATGCAGACGGCGACCACCACGAAGCCGACGAACACGGCCTTGACGATGAACAGCGAGGCGAGCACCACGGCACCGAGCAACAACCCGACACCGATCGCGGCGACGAGGTTACGGCCCGGGCGGGGACGCGGACGCGCCGGAACGGCGTCTCGCCCGGAGTCGTCGCGGGACGCGTCGCCGCCGGAAGAGGGATGGGTCACGATGTCCTGCACCGGCAGCTTCCTCGCAGGTCGTGCGGTTGTGGAGCCACGCCTAGACCTCGAGAATCTCTTCTTCCTTGTGCTTGAGAACACCGTCGACCTGCTCGACGTACTTGCGCGTCAGTGAGTCGAGATGCTTCTCCGCGCGGGCAACGTCGTCCTCGCCGGCCTCGCCGTCGCGGGACAGGCGGTCCAGCGTCTCCTTGGCGTGGCGGCGGACGCTGCGGACCGAGACCCGCGCCTCCTCGGCCTTCTGCCGGGCGAGCTTGACGTACTCCTTGCGGCGTTCCTGGGTGAGCTCCGGCAACGCGATCCGGATCACGCTGCCGTCGTTGGCGGGATTCACGCCAAGGTCGGAGTCGCGGATCGACTTCTCGATCGCCGACATGGAGTTCTTGTCGTACGGAGAGATCACAACGAGCCGGGCCTCGGGAATCTGGAAGGAGGCAAGCTGCTGGATCGGCGTGGGCGTGCCGTAGTACTCCGCCTGGATCTTCGCGAACATGGCCGGATGTGCGCGGCCGGTCCGAATCGCGGCGAACTCGTCTTTGGCAAAGTCAACGGCCTTGCCCATCTTCTGTTCCGCGTCGCGGAGAGTCTGGTCGATGGTCACGGTCGCGATCTCCTTCGTCCTCGGTTCCCCGGCCTGCGGCCCCGGGGGACGACCGGCAGGGGTTTGGCGTTCACGAGTGCTTCTGCCTCAGGTGGCGCGTTCGGCACGTCGTTCGCTTCGTGGACGGAACCGCGCACCCGTCGCGAGGCCGACCACTTCGCTCACTGCGACTCAAGCCACTCCGTCAGGAGTCGGCCGAGACGAGCGTTCCGATCCTCACCCCGAACGACCCGGGCGATGTTGCCGTCCTCGAGCAGGTTGAAGACGATGATCGGCAACCGGTGCTCCATGCACAGGCTGAACGCGGTCGCGTCCGCGACCCGAAGCCGCCTGCGCAGGCACTCGCCGAAGCTGATCTGCTCGAACTTCGTCGCCTCTGGCACCTGCTTGGGGTCGGCGTCGTAGACGCCGTCGACGGAGGTGGCCTTCAGCAGCACCTCGGCACCGACCTCCAGTGCGCGTTGTGCGGCCACCGTGTCGGTGGAGAAGTACGGCATCCCGGATCCGGCGCCGAAGATGACGACTCGTCCCTTCTCCAGGTGACGAATCGCCCGCCGCGGGATGTAGGGCTCGGCGATCTGGCCCATGGTGATCGCCGTCTGCACGCGGGTGTCGACGTGCTCCTTCTCCAGGAAGTCCTGGAGGGCCAGGCAGTTCATGACCGTGCCCAGCATGCCCATGTAGTCGGCGCGGGCCCGGTCCATGCCGCGTTGCTGGAGTTCGGCGCCGCGGAAGAAGTTGCCACCACCCACGACGACCGCGACCTGCACACCGGTGCGTACGACGTCGGTGAGCTGCTTGGCGATGCTCGCCACGACGTTCGGGTCCACGCCGAGCCGGCCTCCGCCGAAGACCTCGCCGGACAACTTCAGGAGTACGCGTTCGAAGGGACGCTCGTGAGCTGCGGAGGGCGGGATCGCTGCGGCCGTCATCGGCGTGCTTCCTTGGGTACGGCCTTCACGATCCGCCTCCTGTGCAGCTGAGGGTCGAGGTCAGTCCCGCCGGTGGGGTGCGGGCCGCGCACCCCACCGGTGGGCTGGGCAGCTCAGGACTGGCCGACCTCGAAGCGTACGAAGCGCTTCACGGTCACGCCGGCGTCGCTGAGGACCTGACCGACCGTCTTGTGCTGGTCGTGGACGGAGGGCTGCTCGACCAGAACCGCGTCCTTGAAGAAGCCGTTGACCCGGCCCTCGACGATGCGCGGGAGTGCCTGCTCGGGCTTGCCCTCGGAGCGGGCGGTCTCCTCGGCGATCCGCCGCTCGCTCTCGACGACCTCGGCGGGTACGTCGTCGCGGGAGGCGTACTGCGGGCGCATCGCGGCGATCTGCATCGCCGCGCTCTTCGCGGCCTCCTCGCCGGAACCCTCGTAGGCGACGAGGACGCCGACCTGCGGCGGCAGGTCGGTGGCCCGGCGGTGGAGGTAGACAGCGGTCGGCCCGTCGAAGACCGCCACGCGACCGATCGCGAGCTTCTCACCGATCACCGCGGCGAGCGCGTCGACAGCCTCGCCGGCGGTCTTGCCGTCCGGAAGCGTCGCCGCGGCCAGCGCCGGGGCGGAGTCGGCCTTCGCACCGGCAGCCGCGGCGGCCAGGTCGGCGCCGAGAGCCTGGAACTGCTCGTTCTTGGCCACGAAGTCGGTCTCGCAGTTGAGCTCGACCAGCGCACCGTCCTTGGCGACGACGATGCCGTTGGCGGCGGTGCGCTCGGCTCCGCGCTTGGCCGCCTTGGCCGCACCCTTGACCCGCAGGACCTCGACAGCGCGCTCGAAGTCGCCGTCGGCTTCCTGAAGGGCGTTCTTGCAGTCCATCATCCCGGCCCCGGTGGCTTCCCGGAGCCGCTTCACGTCGGCTGCTGTGATGGTGCTCATCTGAAGTGGATCGCTCTCTTGCTCAGTAGGCGTCAGTGGAATGCCTGTGGCCCAGGCAGCGTGCGCTGCCCGGGCCCAGACGATTGCCGGAGCTCAGGCGTTGCCGTCGGTCTCGCCGGCCGGAGCGTCGGCGGTGACCGTGGCCTGCGCCGGAGCGGCCTGCTCGGTGCTGGCAGCCTCGGTGCTCGCCTCGGGGGCGGCAGCCTCGGTGCTCGCGGCCTCGGTGCTCGCCTCGGGGGCGGCGGCCTCGGTGCTCGCCTCAGGGGCGGCAGCCTCGGTGCTCGCGGCGGCCTGCTCGCCGTTGGCGGCCTGCTCGCCGTTGGCGGCCTGCTCGGCCTCCGAGCGTGCCAGGAGCTCCCGCTCCCACTCGGGCAGCGGCTCCTCGGCGCCGAGCTCGGCACCGACCTGCGTCTCCTCGCCGCCACCGGCACGGGCCATCAGCCCGTCGGCGACCGCGTTGGAGATGATCCGGGTGAGCAGCGAGACCGAACGGATCGCGTCGTCGTTGCCCGGAATCGGGAAGTCGACCTCGTCCGGGTCGCAGTTGGTGTCCAGGATCGCGATGACCGGGATGCCGAGCTTCTTGGCCTCGTCGACGGCGAGGTGCTCCTTCTTGGTGTCCACGATCCACACCGCGCTGGGCAGCCGCTGCATCCGGCGGATACCGCCGAGGGTGCGGTCGAGCTTGTCCCGCTCGCGACGAAGCTGCAGGAGCTCCTTCTTGGTCATGCCCGAGCCGGCCACATCGTCGAAGTCGAGCTCCTCGAGCTCCTTCAGCCGCTGCAGCCGCTTGTAGACGGTCTGGAAGTTGGTGAGCATGCCGCCCAACCAGCGCTGGTTGACATAGGGCATCCCGACCCGCGTCGCCTGCTCGGCGATGGCTTCCTGGGCCTGCTTCTTCGTACCGACGAACAGGACCGAGCCACCGCTGGCCACGGTGTCCTTGACGTACTGGTACGCACGATCGATGTACGACAGCGACTGCTGCAGGTCGATGATGTAGATGCCGTTGCGCTCGGTGAAGATGTAGCGCTTCATCTTCGGGTTCCAGCGCCGGGTCTGGTGCCCGAAGTGAACGCCGCTCTCGAGCAGCTGCCTCATCGTGACGACGGCCATGGCCGTATGTCCTCCTCTGCGCTCCGTGGGAGCGCGCTCTCGGTTCGGTGGCCTCGACCCGGTTGGTCGTGCCCCTGACGCCCGCGCACACCCAAGCCCCGCCTGGCTTCATGCCCGCAGGGACCGAGAGGTGTGCCCGCGTCGTCGGAACGACTTGGAGAGCGGGCGTGCGTAATGTGTTGCTCTGATATCGGTGGTGTCGCTGATATCGAGTTGTGGTGCTTCGTCGTGCTTGTCGTGCTGACAGCCCGTCCGGACCGGCAGGCCCGAGCCCCGACCCGGACCACGCGGTGGCGTACTCCGAGACGGCGGGTAGACGGATTGCCCGGTGAAGTGTACTCGATCGCCGGAGTTGGTCCCGGCCCCACGTCCCGGCGGCCATTTTCCGTCCACAGCACCCCGATCGGCCGCGCCGTCCACAGCGGCGGCCGCCGTCCCGCCAGGCCCCGCCGCCGCTCGCAACGATCAGCACATGACTCCCTCCCACCCCTGTTCCGCACGTCCGGCGGTCCCGCGAGGCACCGCCTTGTTGATCACGGCCGGCCTCGTGCTCGCGGTGCTGCTGGCGGACGCGGCCGCCGCATTCGCCGCACCGTCCTCCCCGGGCACGTCCTCCCCGGGCACGTCCTCCCCGGGCACGTCCTCCCCGGGCACGTCCTCCCCGGGCACGTCCTCCCCGGGCACGTCCTCCCCGGGCACGTCGTCGGTGGCACCGTCTTCCGTGCCCACCTCGTCGGTGTCGCTGCCACCCGATGCCGCGCCAACCGGGGGCCGGGCCGCAGCTCAGTCACGCTGGGTGTGGCCGCTGTCACCGCGGCCGGAGATCATCCACCGCTTCGACCCACCCGACGCGCGGTGGGGCAGCGGCCACCGCGGTGTCGACCTGCTCGGCTCGGAGGGTCAGCCGGTCCTGGCCGCGGGTGCGGGCGTGGTCACCTACGCGGGGCTCCTCGCCGGACGCGGGGTGGTCACCGTCCGGCATGGAGACCTCCGTACGACCTACCAGCCGGTGACGCCCGAGGTCCCGGTCGGCGCCAACGTCGCCGCCGGTGACGAGGTGGGCCTGCTGCGCACGGTCGGCGGTCACTGTGCGCCGCGAACGTGCCTGCACTGGGGGTTGCTGCGCGGCGACGACTACCTCGACCCGCTGTCCCTGGTCGGCGCCGGCCCGCCGCGGCTGCTCCCCCTCGACGGGTACCGGCGCAGTGGGACGCAGTTGACTGGGCCACGGTGGACGCCGTTCACCCTTCCGCCCCTTTCGGCGGTGCCGGCCGGCCCGGTGGCAAGCGCACCAGCCGAGACCACTCGGCAGGCCTCTGCTTCGACGGCAGCCAGGTCCTCACTTGCGGCGGCGTCGACGTCAGCGGTGACACCGACGACGCCGGGTCCGCCCACCACACCGGCTCCACGTGCAGGCGATCCGGCCAGGCAGGGCAGCCGGCTCGGGGCCGATGCCACCGGGATCCCCACGTTGGTCACCACTGTCATGGCTCCGGCGGCGGGCGCCCTCGCGGGAGCGGTCGCGGCCGGCCTGCTGGTTCGTCGCAGCGGCGCCCCGATGACCGGGCCCCCGTCGCCACCCTCTCCCCCGCACTCACCGCAGCCCGGTCCGGCGGTCGGGTCCACAGGCCGGCCGTCCCGACTGAAACGGCGAGGTTCGGCGCCCGTCGTGGACCTCGCCTCGATGCGCCGGGCCAGACGAGCTGCCTGAGAAGGAAGTCCGGCGCGATCAGCCGAGCAGCTGAACGAGACCGGTCGCGAGCCGCTCGTACTCCTCGGCCGCGTTGTAGGCCTGGGCCGAGACCCGCACGAACCCGCGGTCGCGCCAGCAGGTGACGGCCACTTCGATGCGCAGGTCCTGCGCGATACGGGCGGACAGTGCGTGCGCGCCCTCCTGGTCGGCAGCCACCCTTGCCGGCAACGGGATGATCCGCATGGACAACTCTGCCGCGCCTCCGGCCGCTTCCGGAACCGCGCCGAGGGCAGCGCCCACCACCTGCTGCCCGTATGCCGCGAGCGCGTTGTTGTGGTCGCGCAGGCGCTGCGGCTCCCAGGCGGCGAAGAAGTCGAGGGCGTCGGGAACGGCCAGCCAGGCGGAGTCGTCCGCGGTGCCTTGCTGATCGAATGCACCCGGGAACTCGTGCTCCTCGCTCCAGGACGCGACCAGCGGACGTATCCGGTCGCGCCACGGCTGGGCGATCCACAGGCCGGCCACCCCGCGTGGAGCGAACGCCCACTTGTGGAAGTTGCCCACCCAGAAGTCTGCTCCGAGCGCCTCGACCTGAACAGGCAGCATTCCCGGGACGTGCGCGCCGTCGACCAGGGTCGCGACGCCTCGTTCCCTTGCGGCGGCGGCGACGGCCGCGACCGGGAACAGCCGCGCGGTCTGGGAGGTGATGTGGTCGATGATCAGCAGGCGCGTGCGGCTGGTGACCGCAGCCATGACGGCGCTGGTCACCTCCTCGTCGGAGGCGAGCAGGTCGACCGGGGCGGTCACCACCCGTGCCCCCGCGGCACGTGCCCAGCGGTGGGCGGCGAGGGTCACCGCTCCGTAGCTGTGGTCGGTCAGGACCACCTCGTCGTCCGGCCGCAGCGGGAACGACGCCAGCACCGTGCTCACCCCGGCGGTCGCGTTGCCGACCAGCCCCAGGGAGTCCGGCGTGGCACCGAGAAATGCCGCCGCCCGCTCCCGGGCATGCTGGACGGCAGGGATGCGTACCTCGCGGTAGTAGTTCATCGGGTTCGCGTCCGACAGGTCACGCCACCGGGTCTGGGCGGACCGAACCACTCGCGGAACGGCGCCGAAGGACCCGTGGTTGAGGTGGGCGCGGTCGGGATCGAGGTTCCATGCCGACCGGGGGTCTCCCCAGTCGGGCGAGCTCACCGAGTCCGCATCCGCCGCCGGCGCCTCACCGGTCGTCGCCGTCACGTCGCAGGTCACGACGGGCGATTGTGCCACGCTCACCCGGCTGGTCGTACGTCCCACGCGCGGTCGCGTCCGGTGCCGGTAGGACCCGTCGTGCCCTCAGGCGCGCGGATGTGCCTGTTGGTACACCTTGCGCAGCCGTTCCGCGGAGACATGGGTGTAGATCTGCGTGGTTGCCATCGAGGCGTGCCCGAGAAGCTCCTGCACGGTGCGCAGGTCGGCGCCGCCTTCGAGCAGATGGGTGGCGACGGAGTGGCGCAGGCCGTGTGGTGCGAGGTCGGGTGCGTCGGGAACGTCGGCGAGCCGGGCGTGCACCAGCCTGCGGACAGTGCGCTGGTCGAGCCGGCCACCGCGTACGCCGAGAAACAGCGCCGGCCCGCTCCGGTCGGTGCACAACGTGCCGCGGGCCGTCCGCAGGTAGTCGTTCAGCGCCTGCGCCGCCGGGACTCCGAACGGCACCGAGCGTTCCTTGCGCCCCTTGCCGAGCACTCGTACCAACCGGCGACCCTGGTCGATGTCGTCCACGTCCAAGGCGACGAGTTCACCGACGCGGACACCGGTCGCGTAGAGAAGCTCGAGGACGGCGCGGTCGCGGGAGCCGGCGGGCGACCCGTCGTCACTGGCGACGGCGGCGACCCGCAGCAGGCGGCCGGCCTCGTCCTGACGGAGCACGCCAGGCAGCGTGCGGTGTGGTTTGGGCGAGCCGAGCAGCAGCCCGGGATCCTCGGCCAGGACTCCGGTGCGGTGCGCCCACGCCGTGAAGGTCCGGGCCGCCGCCGCACGACGGGCGAGGGTGGTTCGTGCCCGTCCGCCGGCCTGGATCCTGGCCAGCCAGTCGCGCAGCAGCTGGATGTCGATCAGGCTGAGCGGGCCGGCGCCCTGGCCGTCCCCTCCTGCGAGCTCCGTGTCCGGGCCGACGGCTCCGTAACCGTCAGCGGCACCTGGGCCCTGGGTGTCTCCGTCCACGTCCGCGCCACCGGTGTCCTCCAGAACCGACTGCACGTGCGTGAGCAGGCTCCGGACGTCCCCGAGGTAGGCACGAACCGAGTGCGCGGACAGGTCACGCTCGGCCTGGAGATGGCGGGCGAAGGCGGCGAGCGTGGGCTCGGCCCACGCGGGGCCGGCCCCGCCGGGGGCGCGTTCGGCGTTCACATCTACGACCTTGCCGCATCCGATCCCCTCACGGGTGAGTGACCGGCCGGAAAAGTAGGCACAGCGCCGCCCCGCGGTCATGGTCGGCTCGACTGGTGGCGGCGGGTGTCCCGCTCGCTGGCCGACAACCGCCAGCCGGTCCCCTGGCGTTCGACGAACCCGAGCAGGAACAGCTCACCGAGTGCTGCGAGCACCTCGTCGGCGGCCACCCCCGCCGACCGGGCGACGGAGGCGACACCACAGGCCCGCAGGACCGGCACCGCCTCCAGGACCTGGCGCGCCCGGGAGTCCAGCCCGTCTCGCGACCGGGTGACCCCGGTCTTCGGCGGAGCAAGGTCGACGCCGAGCCGCCCGATCTGCTCGACCACCTCCTCGGCGTCGGTCACCAGGACGGCACCGCCCTCGCGTACCAGCCGGTGCACACCGGCCGAGGCCACGGAGGTGACCGGCCCGGGTACGCCCATCACCTCCCGGTGGCAACGTTCGGCCCAGCTCGCGGTGTTGAGCGCCCCGCTGCGCAGCGCCGCCTCCACCACGACGGTGCCCAGGGTCAGCGCCGCGATCAGGCGGTTGCGGATGAGGAAGCGCGGTCGGCGAGGCGTCGACCCGGGCGGCACCTCACTGATCACCAGCCCGGCATCGGCGATCCAGCCCAGGAGCTGTTCGTGCGCCCGCGGATAGGGAACGTCCACGCCGGAGGCGAGGACCGCGACGGTGCAGCCACCCGCGGCGAGTGCTCCGCGATGGGCGGCCGCGTCGATCCCGAACGCGCCGCCGGACACGATCGTCACGTCGTGGTCGGCGGCGCCGGAGGCGAGCTCGGCCGCGACGTACAGGCCGTACTCGGTGGCCGCCCGGGCCCCCACGAACGCGCACGACCGAGCGGTCACGCCCCGCAGGTCCGCGCCCCCACGCACCCACAGCGCCAGGGGCGGACCACCGCGTCCGTCGATGGTGCCGGCCACGTCCAGGACGTCCAGCGACGGCGGCCACTCGGCATCGCCCGGGCACACCAGCCGCGCACCGACGGCGGCAGCGGTCTCCAGGTCACGATCGGGGTCGAAGGTCGCCAGCCGGGACTGGTAGTCGGCAAGCCTGCGGCCCGGGAAACGGCTCCTGCGGATGGCGTCGTAGGCGGCCTCGGCGCCGCGCTCGGCGACGAAGCGCGCCAGGGTCAGGTCACCGGGTTCGCCGAGGCGGGTCAGCGCGGCCCTGGCCTGGCGTTCGGCCAGGGAAACCTCTCCGTCTCCGTCCCGCGCCGAGGAGTCGACCGCGCCCGGCGAATCCGGAGAGAGCGGAGGGCTCAACGGGGCCGGGGAACCTGTGCCGTCCAGGCGGAGCTGGCCGGGCGTGTCACCGGCTGGGTGGGTCATGTCACCGGCTCCATCGTTTCGGTGCGGGATCCCCCGCGGTTACGGGCCCGACCGGCGAGACCAATGACGCCGCGCCGCGCCGTCCGGTGTCCCGGCGGAAGGGCTCCCGGCCCAGTCGCAGGGTCAGCGCCAAGAAAACGTCCTGCCGTCCGGGACGGTCGCGTCCGGCCAGGTCCGCGAGCGTCCAGGCCAGGCGGAGTACGCGGTCGGCGCCACGGGCGGTGATCCAGCCGGAGCTGAGCTGACTCTCCACGGTCGGGAGCGCGTCCGGCTCGGGGGGCCAGCGTCGCCGCAGCTCATAGCCGGGCACATGGGCGTTCAGCGTCCACGGGTCGTGCGCGAAGCGGTCGGCCTGGCGCTGCCTGGCCGCTCGCACCCGCTCCGCGACGACGGCGCTGGGCTCGACCAGGCTCTGGTCGGCGATCATCTCCGCCCGGGCGACCGGCTCGACGAGCTGCATGATGTCGATCCGGTCCTTGATCGGGCCGGACAGCCGATGCTGGTAGCGGCTCCTGGCCTGGGGAGTGCAGGTGCAGTAGAGGCCCTTGCCGTAGGCACGTCCGCACGGGCACGGGTTGGACGCGATCACCAGCTGGAAGCGGGCCGGGAACCGGGCCGTCCCGGCCGCCCTGGCGATGACCACCTCGCCGTGCTCGAGCGGCTGGCGCAGCGCGTCGAGCACCGTGGGCCTGAACTCGGGAGCCTCGTCCAGGAACAGGACCCCCCGATGCGCCAGCGACACCGCACCGGGCCGGGCCATCCGGGCTCCTCCCCCGACGATCGCCGGAAGCGAGGCCGAGTGGTGGGGATCGCAGAACGGCGGCCGCACCACCAGGGGGGCGTGGGAAGGCAACAGCCCGGCCACCGAGTGGATGGCGGTCACCTCCAGCGCCTCCCGCTGGGCGAGGTCGGGGAGCAACCCGGGCATCCGCTCGGCCAGCATCGTCTTGCCGGCGCCCGGCGGACCCGACATGGCGAGGTGATGCCCACCGGCGGCGGCCACCTCGACCGCCTTCCGAGCGCCTGCCTGCCCGAGCACCTCGCCGAGGTCGAGTCCGGCCAGGCGGTCCGAACGCGGCAGCACGCTGTGTTCGGCGGCGGCAGCATCGTCCTCGACGGGATAGGGCGGTTCGTCGGGAAGCTCGTCCCCGCACAGCAGAGCCAGCGTCTGCCGCAGTGACCGCACACCGAAGACCTCCACCTCGGCCACCAGCCTGGCCTCGTCGACGTTGGGCTCGGGCACGACGAACCTCGTCCGGCCGGCTGTGGCCGCGGCGAGCACGGAGGGCAACGTGCCCCGGATGGGCTTGAGGCGGCCGTCGAGTCCGAGCTCTCCGAGCAGCACCACGCCGTCGAGCCGGTCCTGCGGAACCGCCTGGGCCGCACCCAGCACCGCCATCGCGATGGCCAGGTCGAAGTGGGCGCCGGCCTTGGGCAACGTGGCCGGCGACAACGCCACGGTGAGCTTGCGCTGCGGCCAACCCTGCCCGGAGTTGGCGACGGCGGCACGCACCCGCGACCGCGCCTCGGCCAGCGCCGCGTCGGGCAGACCCACCAGGCTGAATCCGGGCAGGCCGTTGCCGATGTGGGCCTCCACGTCGACGACGTGGCCCTCGACTCCGGACAGGGACACGGATCGGGCTCGGGCGAGCGTCATCCGTCGATCCCCCGTACGTGCTCGATCTGGGCGGGAGCGGATCCTCGGCGCAGGACGCCGACGACATCGATCCGGACCGCCCGCGGCCGCAGGTCGTGGGCGGCGAGGAACCGCGCGGCGAGCCTGCGCAGCCGTGCGGCCTTCTCCGCGGTCACCGCCTCCAGCGGGGTCCCGAACATCACGCCGGAACCTGGTCTTGACCTCACACACGACCAGGGTCTGCCCGTCTCGGGCGACGATGTCGATCTCGCCGATGTCGCAGCGCCAGTTGCGGGTCAGGACGGCGAATCCCGCCTCTTGCAGATGCCGGGCCGCCAGCTCCTCGCCGTGGCGCCCGACCAGATCTTTCACTCGCATCGGTCTCACCTCCGCGACCACTCTGGCCGGGCGGACGGGCAGGTTTCGGGGTGGTGAGGTGGGCTGTGGACAAGGCCGCCGGCGTACCGACTGTGGACAGAAACCGGTCGCCACACGGGCGTTGTGGGACACGGCTGATATGACGGGAGCCGGAGCCGGAAGGTGCAGGAGGGAGGAGATCGTGGCCCAGACCGTCGCCGCTACAGCCGTTCGGCAGCTCGTCGAGGCCGGCGTCCGGACCGCCTACACGGTGCCGGGTGAGTCCTTTCTCCCCCTGCTCGACGCCTGGGACGCCGAGCCCGGTGTCCGGCTGATCTCCACCCGGCACGAGGCCGGAGCGGCGTTCATGGCGGAGGCGGAGGCCAAGCTGACCGGGCGGCCGGCGCTCGCCCTGGCCAGCCGCGGCCCCGGTGCGGCCAACCTCGCCATCGGCGTCCACACCGCACGGCAGGACCAGACGCCGCTGATCGCGATCCTCGGGCAGGTGGAGTCCGAAGCCCGGGGCCGGGAGGCGTTCCAGGAGGTCGACCTCGCCGCGATGTACGCACCGCTCACCGGCTGGGCCCGGGAGGCACGTACCCCCGAGGAGGTGCCCTCGCTGCTGGCCGAGGCACACCGGATGGCGACCGGGCCGCGCCCCGGACCGGTGGCACTCGCGGTGCCGGCGGACTTCTGGGCCGCCGCGTACGACGGTGCGGCGCCGCCCGCGAGCGAACCCGACCGGCGCGAGGAGACAGCCGGCTCCATTGACGAGTCCGCCGGCCGGGCAGCCGTGCACCTCGCCGGCCTGCTGGCTTCCGCCCGTCGGCCGGTGGCGGTCTGCGGACCCGGCGACCGGGTGGGCCGCCAGACGCTGCGTACCGCCTGCGAGATCGCCGGGTTCGGGGTCTACTCGGCGTTCCGGCGGCAGGACTGCTTCGACGAGGACCACCCGCACTTCCTCGGGCACCTCGGCCTCGGCGTACCCGAGGAGGTCCGCCAGGCGCTGGACGACGCCGACCTGGTGATGGTGCTGGGCACCCGGCTGGACGCGATCACCGCACAGGACCACCGCTACCCGCTGCCCCACCAGCACCTGGTCATGGTGGGCACCGGTCTGCCCCGGCCCGGCCATCCGGGCCTCACCACCGTCCTGGACGCGGACCCACACGACGTCCTGTCCGCCCTCGTCCACAACGCCACCAGCACGATCCCGACCGGAGCGCGAAGCCCAGGGACGTCGATGTGGGAACGACACCACGACGCCGCCGTCCGGTACGCCCGCCCGACCGGCGAGGCCACCCGGCCCGGCACCGTGCACCCGGCCGAGGTGGTCACCACCCTGCGCCGGCTCGTCCCGGACGACGTGATCCTCACCAACGACGCCGGCAACTTCTCCGCGTTCTTCCACCGGCACTGGCGTTTCCGCACCACCCACCGCCTGCTGGCGCCCTGCAACGGCGCGATGGGGTACGCCGTACCCGCCGCCGTCGCGGCCAAGCTGCACCGGCCGCGGAACACCGTCGTCGCGCTGGTCGGGGACGGCGGCGTGCTGATGACCGGGCAGGAGATCGAGACCGCGGTACGCCACGAGGCGCCGATCGTCGTCCTGGCGTTCCAGAACGGCATGTACGGCACCATCGCCATGCACCAGGCGACCTCGCACGGCCGGCTCGCCGGCGTGGACATCGGCCGCCTCGACCTCGCCACCTGGGCCCGCGGCCTGGGTGCGGAAGGGTTCGTCCTGGACGACCCCGCGCGGACCGAGACCGTGCTGACCGAGGCCCTGCGCTGCGGCCGGCCCTGCGTGGTGGACGTACGCACCGACCCCGACGTCATCGCGCCGGGCCGCCGGCTGTCCGGCCTGCTCGACCCGGGCGGCGATCCTCGTAGATCCCAGTAGAAACGCCCTCCGCAGAAAGGGAGACACCGTGACCCGCCTTCGCCCCGAGGACCTGCGCAGCCACGCGTGGTACGGCGACCCCGGCCTGCGCGCCTTCGGCCACCGTTCCCGCACCCGCCAGATGGGCATCAGTGCCGAGGAGCACCTGGGCAAGCCGGTGATCGGGGTGATCAACACCTGGAGCGAGATCAACCCCTGCCACACCCACCTGCGCCAGCGGGCCGAGGAGGTCAAGCGCGGCGTGTGGCAGGCGGGCGGCTACCCCGTCGAGCTTCCGGCGATGTCGTTGTCGGAGCCGTTCCAGAAGCCGAGCACGATGCTCTACCGCAACCTGCTCGCCATGGAGACCGAGGAGCTGCTGCGGTCCTACCCCATCGACGGTGCGGTCCTGCTCGGCGGCTGCGACAAGACCACCCCGGCACTGCTGATGGGCGCGGTGAGCATGGACGTTCCGTCGGTGTTCGTGCCGGCCGGGCCGATGCTGCGCGGCAACTGGCGCGGCACCGTCCTGGGCAGCGGCAGCGACGTGTGGAAGTACTGGGCGGACAAGCGGGCCGGCGTGATCGGCGACCAGGAGTGGAGCGAGCTCGAGGACGGCATCGCCCGCTCACCCGGCCACTGCATGACGATGGGCACGGCGTCCACGATGACCTCGGCGGCCGAGGCGCTCGGCATGACCCTGCCGGGGGCGGCGTCGATCCCGGCGGCGGACTCGGCCCATGCCCGGATGGCCGCGGCCAGTGGCCGGCTCGCGGTGGACATGGTCTGGAACGACCGGAAGCCGTCCCAGATCCTCGACCGGCGCGCCTACCTGGACGCGGTGACCGCGGTGCTCGCACTCGGTGGCTCGACCAACGCCGTCATCCACCTGATCGCGATGGCCGGCCGTAGCAGGGCCGCGTTGACGCTGGACGACTTCGACGAGCTGTCCCGCCGGGTGCCCGTGCTGGCCAACATCCGCCCGACCGGCGCCTACCTCATGGAGGACTTCTACTACGCTGGCGGGCTGCGCGCACTGCTCGCCCAGCTTCGCGACCTGCTGCACCTGGACCGGATCAACGTGACCGGCCACACCATGGGCGAGGTGCTGGAAGGCGCCGAGGTGTACGACGCGGACGTGATCCGCCCGCTGGACAAGCCGGTATGGCCCGAGGGCGGCCTCGCCGTGCTGCGTGGCAACCTCGCCCCGGCCGGCGCGGTGGTCAAGCATGCGGCGGCCGACCCGCGCTTCCACCGGCACACCGGGCCGGCGGTGGTCTTCGACGGCTACCAGGACCTGCAGCGCCGGATCAACGACGAGTCCCTGCCGATCACGCCGGACACCGTGCTGGTGCTGCGGGGCGCAGGGCCGCACGGCGGGCCGGGGATGCCGGAGTACGGCATGCTGCCGATCCCCGACCGGCTGCTCAAGCAGGGTGTGCGGGACATGCTGCGGATCTCCGACGCCCGGATGAGCGGCACGAGCTACGGCGCCTGCGTCCTGCACGTCTCACCCGAGTCGCACGTCGGCGGGCCGCTCGCGCTGGTCCGCGACGGCGACCTGGTGACCCTCGACGTCGCCGAACGCCGGTTGAGCCTGGAGGTGTCCGACACCGAGCTGGCCGAACGCCGGGCCGCGTGGACGCCACCGGAGCCGGCGTACGGGCGAGGCTACGGCGCGCTCTACCTCTCCCACATCACCCAGGCCGAGGAGGGCTGCGACTTCGACTTCCTCGCCCGCGAGGGGAAGGTGGCCGCGCCGGAGGCCCACTGACGGGGTCAGCCCCGGGGCGGGTGGTCCTTCGCCCAGGCGCGGTAACGCTCCCGGGTCTGCTCGTTCGGCGGGTAGACCCCGGGCAGCGCCGCTCCCGCCTCGATCTCGGCCTGGACGAACTCCTCCAGGTGCTCCTGCGCGACCGCGTCGCGGGCCACCTCCGCGGCCAGCTCGCGTGGGACGCACACCACGCCCTCGCCGTCACCGACCAGCACGTCGCCCGGATACACCGGCACCTCCGCGCACCCGATCGGCACCTGCAGGTCGACGGCGTGGTGCTGGACGAGGTTGGTGGTGGCCGACACTCCCGCGGAGTACGCCGGGAGCCCCAGCGTGGCGAACGTCGGTGAGTCCCGGACCGCGCCGTCGGTCACCACGCCGGCCGCGCCGCGGCGCAGCAGCCGGGTGCCGAGAATGCCGCCGAGCGATGCCGCCCGGCCCTGGCCCCGGCAGTCCATCACCAGCACCTGGCCGGGACCGACCGACTCCACCGCCTTGCGCTGCGGGTGCTCGGGGTCGGCGAAGACGCCGAGCACGTCGAGGTCCTCCCGGGCCGGGATGTAGCGCAGCGTGAACGCCGTACCGACCATCCGCGGCGCCTGCGGGTTCAGGGGCCGCAGGCCGACGAGGAAGGTGTTGCGCAGCCCGCGCGACATCAGCTGGGTGGTCAGCGTCGCGGTCGACACCTGCCGCAGCGCGGTGACCGTCTCCGGCGACAGGGGCTCGGGGTCAGCGGGCCGGGACTCGCGGACGTCGCTCATCTCAGGGAAGCTCCCTCTCGTCGGCCGCCGTGGGAGCGGTCTCGCGTCCAGTGGTGTCTCGCGTCCAGTGGTGGTTCGGTCAGCGGTCCTGCAGCGCGTCCAGGGCGACCGCCATCGCGCACGCCAGCCGCCGGTCCAGGGCGGGGTCGCGCACGGTCACGTCGTAATGGTCGCGGAGGCCGAACCGGCGTACGACCGACATCACCGGGCGGCCGTCCTGTGCGGCGAAGTCGAAGTGGTACGGCAACGGGAAGTTGTCCTGCATCCGGCGCAGGATCGCGATCACCTGGCTGCGTTCACGCCCGACGCACTCCCCCACGCCCGGCTGGGACAGGTGCCAGGTCGAACGCAGCAGCGACCGGCGGAAGTCCTTGCGGAACCACCCGACGGTCGAGCCGTCGGCGGCGGTCACGTCGTAGGTGGCGCCGAGGTCCATGACCGACCGGGCCTTGAAGCCGAACAGCGGTGTCTGCATCCCGTCGTCGGCGTACAGCGTGACCTGCTCCCGGAACGCCATCCGCTTCTGCTGGGCCACCGCGACCAGAACGTCGTCCGTGCGGATCTCGTAGCGGTTGACGGTGAGCCGCAACTGCTGGCGTACCTCGAAGTGATCGTGGGAACCGAACCTGGCCTGAAAACCGCTCGGCTCGGTCACCGGCCGCCCCCGAAGGGGCCGTCGTCCTTGGGTACGTCGAAGTCGCTCTTGGCCAGCTCCTCGACGTTGACGTCCTTGAACGTCACCACCTTGACGTTCTTCACGAACCGGGCAGGGCGGTACATGTCCCACACCCAGGCGTCGGACATCGTGACCTCGAAGTAGGTCTCCCCGCCCTCACTGCGGACCTTGAGGTCGACGTGGTTGGCGAGGTAGAACCGGCGGTCGGTCTCGACGACGTACTTGAAGATTCCAACGACGTCGCGGTATTCGCGGTAGAGCTGGAGCTCCATCTCGGTTTCGTACTTCTCGAGGTCTTCGGCGCTCATCGCGCGCGCTCCCCTCCCCGAGCTGGGTTCCCCGTGGTCACGCTCACCAGGTCCTCGCTGTCGGTCGGTTGGTCGTCGGCCGTCCGGTCGCCGCCCGGGACGGTGGCCGTCCCGGAACCATTCTGGCCCATGACGCTGGACCTGCCCGGCACGGACCCGGCCGGGGCCGATCCGTCCGTGTCATGCGGTTCGTCCGGTGGCTCCGGCTCCTCCACCGAGCCCGGCACCGAACCCGTGCGATCGACTCCGGCGGCGCGGATGACGTTGATGTAGCGCAGCCGGTGTTCCGGACACGGTCCGTGCTCGTCGAGGGCAGCCTGGTGGTCGGCGGTGCAGTAGCCCTTGTGGGTGGCGAAGTCGTACGCCGGATAGTGCTCGGCCAGCTCGCACATCAGCCGGTCGCGGGTGACCTTCGCGATCACCGAGGCAGCGGCGATGCAGGCGATCACCCGGTCGCCCTTCCACACCGCGAGGCCGGGGGCACCGAGCCCGTCGACCGGGAAACCGTCGGTGAGGACGTACGCCGGCCGGGTGTCCAGCGCGAACAGCGCCCGGCGCAACGCCTCGATGTTGACCCGGTGCATGCCGAGCCGGTCGCACTCCGACGGGGGTACGACCACCGCCGACCAGGCGACCGCCCGCCGGACGATCTCGGCGTAGCAGCGCTCGCGGGCGGCGGCGGTCAGAAGTTTGGAGTCGGCGAGCCCACGGATCTCACCGCGGCTCCCCTCCGGAAGGATCACCGCCGCGGAGACCAGCGGACCTGCGCAGGCGCCCCGCCCGGCCTCGTCGACGCCCGCCACCGGGGCGAGTCCGCCGCGGACCAGGGCGCGTTCGTACGCGTAGAGGCCCGAGTCTCGCCGGACCACCACCCGGCGTACGGCTGGCATGGCCTGACCTCCGGTCAGCGACCCGCCCGGGACCGGCGGCGGCGTCGCGCCAGCCCGCGCCGCAGCCCGGCGAGCGGGAACACGACACCCGCACCGGCCAGGACGGGCACGGCGTCGGTCAGGGGAGAGGTCACGTGAGCGGCCGGGGAAGCACCGAGCGAGCCGGCCGGCGCAGGGGGGCCGCTGGCCAACCCGGCGTCGCCGTAGGCACCCGGCCGGTTGAGCAGGTCAACCCGGTCCAGCGGCCACACGATCACGAACGCGCGCCCGACCACGTGGTCGATCGGGATGGTTCCGCCACCGGGGTCACCCAGGTGGGAACGGGAGTCGGCGGAGGCGGACCGGTGGTCGCCCATCACCCACAGCCGGCCGGACGGCACCCGGATGTCGAACGCCATCGCCGACGGCGGGTCACCCGGGTGGAGGTAACCGCCCTCGGTGATCGGCTTGCCGTTGACGGTCACGCGGTTCTGTTTGTCGCAGCAGACCACGTGGTCACCGGGAAGCCCGATCACCCGCTTGATGAAGTCCTTCTCGCCGACAGTGGAGAAGCCGAACAGCTCGCCCACCTTGTGCAGCAACTTCTGCACCGACCCGCTGGGCGGAGTGACGTCGAACTCGCTCTCCCAGGAGTCGGCGCCGTTGAACACGATCACGTCGCCGCGCTGGATCTCGCCCAGGCGGTAGGACAGTTTGTTGACGAGCACCCGGTCGCCGGGGACGAGGGTGTTCTCCATCGACTCCGACGGGATGTAGAACGCCTGGACCAGGAAGGTCTTGATCAGCAGTGCGAGGCCGAGAGCCAGGACGACGAGGACGGGGAGCTCGCGCCAGAAGGAGCGCTCCTTGCTCCGGTTGGGCCGGGCGTCACCCGTGTCCGACCCGTCGTTGGACCCCACAGTCGACGCCCTCCCGGTTACCGGCTCACCGCCGGCAGCGATCTCCCGTTCATCCACCCGTCGAGCCTAGTCCGAGAGGCTCAGTGAGCAGCGGTGGACTCGCGCTTCTCCTTGATCTTCGCGGCCTTGCCGCGCAGGCCACGCACGTAGTAGAGCTTCGCGCGGCGCACGTCGCCACGGGTGGCGACCTCGATCTTCTCGATGATCGGCGTGTGCAGGGGGAACGTGCGCTCCACCCCGACGCCGAAGCTCACCTTGCGGACCGTGAAGGTCGCCTTCAGCCCGGAACCGGCGCGCTTGAGGCAGACGCCCTGGAAGACCTGGATCCGGCTGCGGTTGCCTTCGACGACCTTGACGTGCACCTTCAGCGTGTCGCCGGCCTGGAAGGCCGGCAGGTCCGAGCGCAGGGAGGCGGCGTCGACGGCCTGGAGCGAACTCATGTCTTCTCCTCGTGGTGCCACAGGTCACCATCGGTAGATGGTTGGTACGTGGGTGATGCGATCGGGCCAGTGCCCGGCGCTCCCCCTGAGGCAGGAACGCTTGCCGGCTGGACCCGCAGTGGGCAGCCAGCGGCCAAGTGTGGCATACCGAGCTGGGAACGCCCACAGCGACCCGGAAAGCCGGATCCCGCGAGCAGGAACCGGTTCGCCCGGCTCGGGCCGGTACGACCGGGTCAGCTCGGGTTCAGCTCGGGTTCAGCCCGGATTCAGCTCGGGGTCAGCCCGGCTCGTCTTCCTCCGCGAGGATCCGCCGGTCCCGCGCGTCGAGCTCCTCCGCGGGCAGCCGGTGCAGCAGGTCGGGCCGGCGCCGCGCCGTCCGGCGCAGCGCCTCGTCCCGGCGCCAGCGGGCGATCTGACCATGGTGACCGGACAGCAGGACCGGGGGAACCTCGCGCTCGCGCCAGGTCGCCGGCTTGGTGTAGACGGGATACTCCAGGATTCCGGCGCTGTGGGATTCCTCGGTCAGCGACTCGGGGTTGCCGAGCACCCCAGGCAGCAGCCGGGCGACCGCCTCCACGATCACCAGGACCGCGACCTCACCGCCGGCGAGTACGTAGTCGCCGAGGGACACCTCGTCGACGCGCATCCGGGCGCCGGCGTACTCCACGACCCGCTGGTCGATCCCCTCGTACCGCCCGCAGCCGAACACCAGCCACGGCTCGGTGGCGAGTTCGGCGGCGAGCTCCTGGGTGAACGGACGGCCGGCCGGCGTGGGTACGACGAACCGCGGCTGGGCTCCGTCGGCCGGGGCCAGGGTGTCCAGCGCCTCGCCCCACGGCTCGGGCCGCATCACCATGCCGGCGCCGCCGCCGTACGGAGTGTCGTCGACGGTGCGGTGCCGGTCGTGGGTCCAGTCGCGCAGGTCGTGGACGCGCAGGTCGAGGATGCCGCTGTCGACCGCCTTGCCCACCAGCGACAACCGCAGCGGGGCGAGGTAGTCGGGGAAGATCGAGAACGACGTCCAGCCTCACCGCGGACCCTCCGGTCCCTGGTCCAGCGTGCCGGCCGTCTCCTCGTCGGGCACGTCCTCGTCGGGCACGCCCTCGTCGTCCTCGTCGTCCTCGACTTCTCCGAGGAGTCCGGGCGGCGGGTCGACGACCACCCGCCCGCGCTCGAGGTCGACCTCCGGCACGATCGCGGCGACGAACGGCACCAGCACCTCACCCGCGTCCGGCGTACGGACCGCGAGCAGCTCCTGCATCGGAAGGTGCACGACCTCGGCCACCTCACCGACGGCCTCCCCGGTGACGGTCACGACGGCGAGCCCGACCAGCTGGTGGTCGTAGAACTCTTCGGGGTCCTCGGGGCGTTCGTCCTCGGGCACCTCGGCCACCAGGTCGGTGCCGCGCAGGCCCTCGGCGGCGGTGCGGTCGCCCACGCCGTCGAAGCACACCAGCAGCCGGCCACTGCTCCAGCGCATCGCGCCGATCCGTAGCTCACCCTTGTCGGTGGCGAAGGACGCGCCCGGCACGAACCGCTCCTCCGGCGCGTCGGTGCGCACCTGGACGGCGACCTCGCCACGGAGCCCGTGGGCACGGCCGATCCTGCCGACGTGCAACTCCATCAGTTCAAGCCTCCGCGAGGGCGGGACGAGCGGGTCAGGACGTGCGAAGGGCCGGCGGCGCCGCGTTCGGCCGAACCGAACGGGACGCTGCCGGCCCCAGGCGTTGCTGTCTGGTCAGCGACCGCGGCCGCCGCGCGCGGCGCCGACCTCTACGAAGTCGATGCGCGGGCTGCGGCCCTTGTCGAGAGCGCCGACCACCGTGCGGATGGCCTGCGCGGTGCGGCCGCGGCGTCCGATCACCCGGCCGAAGTCCTCCGGGTGAACGCGGACCTCGAACGTGCGACCACGCCGAAGCTCCCGCGTGCTCACCCGGACGTCATCGGGGTTGGCGACGATGCCGCGGACGACATGCTCCAGCGCCTCGACCAGCATCGATCAGGCCCCGCTCTCGCCCTGTGCGGCCTCGGTGCCGGCGGACTCGCCGGCGGTCTCGGCCTGGTCGGCGGGCTTGTCCTCGGCCTTGGGCTTGCGGGCCGCGGACTTCTTGCTGACGGCCTCGCCCTGCGGCTCGGAGTGCGCCCCGCGCAACGCGTCGTCGAACAGGATGCGCTTGTCGGCCTTGGGCGCCGGCACCTTCAGCGGCTCAGGGGCGGGCTCGCCCTTGAACTTCTGCCAGTCACCGGTGCGCTTGAGGATCGCGAGGACCGGCTCGGACGGCTGCGCCCCCACGGACAACCAGTGCTGTGCACGCTCGGAGTCGACCTCGATGAAGCTGGGGTCGCTCTTGGGGTGGTACTTGCCGATCTGCTCGATCGTCTTGCCGTCGCGCTTGACACGCGAGTCGGCCACGACGATGCGGTAGTAGGGCGCACGGATCTTGCCCATGCGCTTCAGCCTGATCTTGACGGCCACGAGTGTGGAGTCTCCCTGTGTGGTCGAAAGGGTGAGCGGGCGGCACCGCGTGGGGTGCGGAACCGACCTCTCGAAGGGAGTCGGCCGGCCGCGGAGGTGAGAGGGCTACGCGACAGACGGACTCGGCCGACCATTGTGCCAGACGGGGCGCAGGGTGTGGCCCGCGCGGGTGCATCGGGGTCGAAGACGCGGGAATCGTACGCCGCGAACGGGGCGAACCGGACGCATCCCGCCGCCTCGCCGACGCTCGAGGTCTACGCCACGACCCGGCCGCGCAGCACCACCCGGACGGGGTCGGCCAGCGTGCCCAGGTCGGCCACCGGGTCGTCGGCGTACACCACGAAGTCGGCCGGTGCGCCCTCCTCCAGGCGAGCCGGCCGGCCCAGCCACTCCCGGGCCCGCCAGGAGCCCGCCGCCAGCGCGTCGGCGGGCGACATCCCGGCGTTCTCGGCGAGCATCCGGATCTCGGTCGCCACCAGACCGTGCGGGAGTACGCCACCGGCGTCGGTGCCGGCGTAGATCGGCACCCCGGCCTCGTAGGCGGCCCGCAGCGTGCCGTCGACCCGGGCGTGCAGGTCGCGCATGTGCCGGGCGTACGCCGGGAACTTCGCCTCGCCCTGGGCGGCGTACTCCGGGAAGTTGTCGATCTGGCGGCGGGTCGGCACGAGCGCCACCTGACGGCGGGCCATCTCCTCGATCAGGTCGTCGGTGAGGCCGGTGCCGTGTTCGAGGCAGTCGATCCCGGCGGCGAGCAGGTCGGGCAGCGCGTCCTCGCCGAAGACGTGCGCGGTCACCCGGGCGCCCAGCTCGTGTGCCTTCGCGATCCCGGCGGCCAGCGCGTCGCCGGGCCAGCAGGGCGCGAGGTCACCCACGCCTCGGTCGATCCAGTCGCCGACGAGCTTCACCCAGCCGTCGCCGTGGGCGGCCTGCTCGGCCACGGTGTCGACGAGCTCGAGCGGCTCGATCTCGGCGCCGTAGTTGCGGATGTAGCGCTTGGTGCGGGCGATGTGCCGACCGGCCCGGATGATGCGCGGCAGGTCGTCGCGGTCGTCGATCCAGCGGGTGTCGGCGGCGCTGCCCGCGTCCCGGATCAGCAGGGTGCCGGCGTCGCGGTCGGCGACCGCCTGCTGCTCCTGCACCGGAGGCGGCACGGCGCCGTCGGCGTCCAGGCCGACGTGGCAGTGGGCGTCGACCAGTCCGGGTACCACGTAGCCCTCGCCGATCAGGTCGGCGTCCGGCACCGGGGTGTAGCTGATCCGCCCGTCGACGACGTACAGGTCGCGGTGCTCGCCCTCGGGAAGGACGACACCGCGTACCCGCAACGCTCCCTCAGGACCCGCCGCGCTCACTTGCCGTCTTTCGGCAACAGGTCGCGCAGCTCCTTCGGCAGCTCGAAACCCTCCGGCACGTCGGCCGGTGAGTTGAGGTCGGGCAGTCCGTTGCCGCCGAACGCGGCTGGGACGCCACCCTGCTCCTCGCCCTGCTCACTCGCGGCCACCGTGTCGGCGGCGGCCTGCCGGGCCCGCTTGGCCGGGTTGCCCGAACGCCCACCGGCGCGCTGGTTGGCCTTGCCCTTCTTGCCCTTCTTGCCCTTGCGGTTGCCGCCGCCCGCGGCACCGCCCATCCCCGGGATATTGGGCATCCCGGGGATGTTGGGCATGCCCTTGCCCTGGCTGAGCTGGCTCATCATCTTGCGGGCCTCGAGGAACCGCTCCACCAGCAGGTTGACGTCGGAGACCGTGGTGCCCGAGCCCTTGGAGATCCGCAGCCCGCCGCGAGCCGTTGATCATCTTGGGGTCGTCCCGCTCCGCCGGCGTCATCGAGCGGATGATCGCCTCGATCCGGTCCAGCTCGCGGTCGTCGATCTGCTCGACCTGGTTACTGGACGTCGCCCAGGCCGGGGAGCATGCCGAGGATCTTCGACAGCGAGCCCATCTTGCGGACGGCCTGCATCTGGGCGAGGAAGTCCTCGAGGGTGAAGCCGCGCTCGGTCTTGAGCTTGTCCGCGACCCGCGCCGCCTGCTCCTCGTCGAAGGCCTTCTCGGCGGTCTCGATGAGGGTGAGCACGTCACCCATCCCGAGGATGCGGGAGGCCATCCGGTCGGGGTGGAAGACGTCGAAGTCGTCGAGCTTCTCGCCGTTGGAGGCGAACATCACCGGCCGGCCGGTCACGTGCCGCGACCGAGAGCGCCGCACCACCGCGGGCGTCGCCGTCGAGCTTGGACAGCACCACGCCGTCGAAGCCGACCCCGTCGCGGAACGCCTCGGCCGTGGTGACGGCGTCCTGGCCGATCATCGCGTCGACGACGAACAGGATCTCGTCCGGCGCACCGCGTCGCGGATGTCGGCGGCCTGCTGCATCATCTCGGCGTCGATGCCGAGCCGGCCCGCGGTGTCGACGATCACCACGTCGTAGAGCTTGGAGCGGGCGTGCTCGATGACTGCGCCGCGCCACGTCGACCGGGTCGCCCACGCCGTTGCCGGGCTCGGGCGCGAAGACCTCGACCCCGGCGCGCTGGCCGACCACCTGCAACTGCTCGACGGCGTTGGGGCGCTGCAGGTCGGCGGCTACCAGCATCGGGGTGTGGCCCTGGCCCTTCAGCCAGCAGGCCGAGCTTGCCGGCGAGGGTGGTCTTACCGGCGCCCTGCAGACCGGCCAGCATGATCACGGTCGGCGGGTGTCTTGGCGTACCGGAGCCGGCGGGTCTCGCCGCCGAGGATCTCGATGAGCTCCTCGTTGACGATCTTGATGACCTGCTGGGCCGGGTTCAGGGCCTGGCGGACCTCGGCCCCGCGCGCCCGCTCCTTGAGCTGCGCGATGAAGGCACGCACGACCGGCAGCGCGACGTCGGCCTCGAGCAGCGCGATCCGGATCTCGCGCGCACTGGCGTCGATGTCGTCGTCGGTGAGCCGGCCCTTGCCGCGGAGCCGCTTGAACGTCGCCTCGAGGCGATCCTGAAGGGTGGCGAACACGGTGGCAGTCTGGTCCTCGTTAGACGTGGTGGGGTCCTGGCCAGGGTAGCCGTCCTGGCGCCCGCGGTCGGCGGCGCCGGAGGGTTGGCGTTGATCTCACCCGGTTTCGGGCGGTCCACCCCACTGTGTCATCGAGTCGTGCCCCTGTCATCCGGGGCCGCCGTCATCCGGGCCGCCGTCATCCGGGCGCCGACCGGGCCGCCGTCATCCGGGCCGCCGTCACGTATCCGGGCCGCCGTCATCCGGGCCGCCGTCATCCGGGCCGCCGTCATCCGGGCCGCCGTCATCCGGGCCGAGCGCCGCGCGGACCGACGCGGCCACCTTCGCCGCCACGGCCTCCTCCAGCGGACCGCCCAGGGGCCGGGTCAGGTAGAAGACGTCCACCGCGTTGTCCGCCCAGGTGCTCACGTGCGCGGACCGGACCGAGCACCCGGTCGCGGCCACCGCCGCGCAGATCTGGTGGAACAGCCCCGGCCGGTCGTGCGCGCGGACCTCCAGCACCGTGGCGGCGGCCGACGCACCGGGCTCGACCCGCACGTCGGCCCCCGCGGTGAGTCCTGGCCGGTTCGCGTCCAGCCTGGCCACCCGTGGCGCCACCTGGTCCCGGCCGGACAGCGCGGCGTCCAGGCGTTCGCGCAGGACCGCCGGGTCGGGCGGCGCCCCCGTGACCGTCCAGATCGACACGCCTACGTCACCCTCGGTGTGCCCCTCGGCGTAGACCCCCTCCTCGGCGGCGGCCTCGGTGTGGACGGATGCCGACCGCACCGACAGCCGGGCCAGCGCGAGGACGCCCGCGACGATGGCCAGCGAGCCGACCCGGCCGGGCGCGACGACGGTGATCCGGAACGGTTCCCCCTCGACCTCGGGCTGCTCGACCACGAGGCCGGGCACCTGCTCCCGGGCAAGCGCCCGCTGCCACTGCGCGAGCGGGCCCGGCGCCGGCACCTGGCCGCGTTCGAGGTGGCGGCGTACGTGCCCGACGAGCCGGCCGACCAGCGCTGCCCGCCACGGCGTCCACGCCGCCGAACCGGTGGCGCGGGCGTCCGCCTCGGTCAGCGCGGCGAGCAGGTCGAGGGTGTCCGCGTCGCCGACCACGGCGGCGACCTGGCGGATCGTGGTCGGGTCGTCGAGGTCGCGCCGGGTGGCGGTGTCGGCGAGCAGCAGGTGGTGGCGGACGAGCAGCACCAGGGTCGCGGTGTCGGCCTCGTCGAAACCCCACCGCGGCGCCAGCCGGGCCGCGATCTCGGCACCGGTGACGCTGTGGTCGCCGCGCTCGCCACGATCCCCCTTGCCGAGGTCGTGCAGCAGCGCACCGACCAGCAGCAGGTCCGGCCGGTAGACCCGGCGCACCAGCCGGGACGCCTCCACGCAGGTGTCCAGCAGGTGCCGGTCGACGGTGTAGCCGGTGCACCGGGGAGTACTGCGGCGCGCAGCGCACCCGGTCCCACTCCGGCACCAGGTCGTTCGGCCAGACCCGGCCTGGTCGCAGGTCTCCCACACCCCGAGCAGGTCCGGGCCGGTGCCGAGCAGCGCGGTGAACAGCCGGCGCGCCTCGGCCGGCCACGGTGTCGGCAGCGTGGAGGGCGTGTTCCCCAGCCGGTCCGCGGTGTGCGGCGCCAGCAACAGCCCGTGGTCGGCAGCCGCGTACGCCGCCCGCAGCGGCAGCAGCGGATCGGCGCCGAGCCGCGCCTCCGGTGCCAGCACGACCTCGCCGTCGACGGCGGCGACGCCGGGCGCCAGCGGGCTGAGGGCGGGGCCGGGACGCGGTCGCGGTACGGCCTGGTGCGCCGGCCCGACCTTCCGGCGAGGGCGCGGCCGGCCCGGCGCCAGGCGATGTCGGCGGTGTGGCTCATCGTGCGGCCCAGGTGGTAGACGTACCGCAGCAGCGCGTCCCGGTCCGGCAGCCCGCACCCGGCGGCCACCTCCGCCTGCAGATCGGCGCGCAGCCGGTCGGTGGGCCGTCGGCCGCCGACCTCGTGGAGCACGTCGCGTACGTCGAGCAGACCGGACCGCAGCCGGGCGATGTTCGCCTGCGGTACGTCCACCAGCCAGGTGGCGGCCAGCGCCCGCATGACGACGCCGTCGCGCAGACCGCCGCGCGCCTCCTTCAGGTCCGGCTCCAGCAGGGCGGCGATCTCCCCGACCCGGGCGGCGCGTTCGCGGCAGCTGCGCTCCAGCTCCGGAAGCCGGCGCGGCGCCGTCCGCCGCCACCCGGCGAGCAGTGTCGTCCGCAGCTGGATCGTCAGCGCCGCGTCGCCGGCCACGTGCCGGGCGTCCAGCAGGGACAGGGCGGTTCGCAGATCACCGGCGGCCGCCTCGGAGGTCTCGGCGATGGTGCGCACGCTGTGGTCCAGGGCCACCCGGTCGTCCCACAGCGGGTACCACAGGCGTTCGGCGATCCCGGCGACGTCGGGACAGCGGTCGTCGTACAGCAGGAGGACGTCGAGGTCGCTGGCGGCGGACAGCTCCTCCCGGCCGTAGCCGCCGAGAGCGACCACCGACACCCCGCCGGCGTTGGGCGGGGTGTCGGTGCCGGTGTCGGTGTCGGTGGCGGTGGTCTCGGCGAGGGCGCCGGCGAGCAGCGACCGCAGCCGCTCGTCGGCAGCCCGGGTGCGCTCGGCCCGCGAGCGGCCGACCTGGGTCAGCCGCTCGCGGGCCGATGGCGCCAGCGGGGACGCGGGCGTACGTGGCATGGCCGGCTACAGCGCCTCCGGCCCGTGCTCGCCCGTTCGTACCCGTACCACCGTCTCCACCGGGACGACCCACACCTTGCCGTCGCCGATCTTGCCGGTGTGCGCGCTCTTGGCCACGACGTCCACGATGTCGTCCACGTCGGCGTCGTCGACCACGATCTCCACCCGGACCTTGGGCACCAGGTCCACTTCGTACTCCGCGCCCCGGTAGACCTCGGTGTGTCCCTTCTGGCGGCCGTACCCGCTCGCCTCGGTGACCGTCATGCCGGAGACTCCGAACGTCTCCAGCGCTGCGCGTACCTCGTCCAACTGGTGTGGCTTGATGACGGCGGTCACCAGCTTCATGTCCAGCTCCTCCTTCGGACGTCCGTGCGGGCCTCGGCCCGGCGCTAGCCGGCCACCGGATGGGTGGGAACCGCCGCCGATGCGTGCCGAAGTCGTACGCCGTCTCCGCGTGCTCGGTGAGGTCGATGCCGCTCACCTCGTCATCCTCACTGATCCGGAAGCCCATCGTCTTGTCGATGACCTTGCCGATCACGAAAGTGAGGACGAAGGAGTACGCGAGGACCGCCCCCGCGGCGACGACCTGGCGCCACAGCTGGTCGAATCCGCCGCCGTAGAACAGGCCGTTCACGCCCGGCCGGTGCCGCGGCGGTAGGCGATGAAGCCGATGATCAGCGTGCCCGCCAGACCGCCGACGAGGTGGACACCCACCACGTCCAGGGAGTCGTCGAAACCGAACTTCGTACTTCAGCCCGACGGCCAGCGCACACAGCACACCCGCGACAAGGCCGACCAGGATCGCGCCCAGCGGCGTGACCGAGGCACACGCCGGGGTGATCGCCACCAGACCGGCGACCGCGCCGGACGCCGCGCCGAGGGTGGTGGCCTTGCCGTCGCGGATCTTCTCCACCAGGATCCAGGCGAGCAGGCCGGTCGCCGTGGCGACCTGGGTGTTGATGAACGCCACCCCGGCGGTGCCGTTCGCCGACAGCGCCGACCCCGCGTTGAAGCCGAACCAGCCGAACCACAGCAGGCCCGCGCCGAGCAGGACCAGCGGAAGGTTGTGCGGCCGCATCGGGTCCCGGCGCCAGCCGACCCGGCGGCCCAGGACCAGTGCCAGTGCCAGACCTGCCGCACCGGCGTTGATGTGCACGGCGGTGCCGCCGGCGAAGTCGAGCGCCTTGAGTCGGTCGGCGATCCAGCCGCCGTTGCCGTTGTCGAAGTCGAACACCCAGTGCGCGACCGGGAAGTAGACGATGGTCGCCCGACGCGACGATGAAGACGATCCACGCGCTGAACTTCGTCGCGGTCGGCGATCGCACCGGAGATCAGCGCCACCGTGATGATGGCGAACATCGCCTGGAACGCGACGAACACCGTGCGTCGGGAGCGTCCCGTACAGGGAGTTCTTGCCGATCAGCCCTTCCAGGCCGAATTCGCCGAGCCCGCCGATCAGTCCCCCGCCGACGTCCTTGGAGAACGCCAGCGAGTAGCCGTAGAGCACCCAGAGAATGCTCACGACGCCGATCGCGGCGAAGTTCATCATGAGCATGTTGAGTACGCCCTTGGCCCGGACCATGCCGCCGTAGAACAGCGCCAGTCCGGGGGTCATCAGTAGTACGAGTGCGGCACTGGCCAACACCCAGGCGGTGTCGCCGGCACTGAGCTGGGGCATCGCGTCTCCTCCTGTGGAGATCCGACTGTGCGCTGGGGGCTTCGCCGAGCTCGGCCGGCCGGGGCCGGCGGGCGGCAACTGCGACGCCTTGCGCGAGCTCACGAGGATGCGGCAAGACTCGTCGGGGCGTGTTTCAGCGGCGGGAGTGCGATGTTGCCGGCAGATGACGGAGCAGGGGGCGAGTGTGAAATCCGTGTGAACTCGGGGACGGATCCGCTCACTCGTCACATGGTGGTACGACCAGGGCGCGGAGCGGAACGGCCGCCTTCACCAGCATCTCGTCCCATTCGTCCGCCGGGTCGGAGTCGAGCACGATCGCCCCGCCGGCGCCGGCTGTCAACCGCCGGTTGCGGATGACAGCGGTACGGATCACCACGCTCAGGTCGGCGGTGCCCGCGAGCCCGAAGTGGCCCAGCGCCCCGGAGTAGATGCCGCGCGCCCGGGTCTCCAGCCGGTCCAGGATGCGCATCGTGGACAGCTTCGGCGCCCCGGTCATCGACCCGGGCGGGAAACAGGCCCGGGCGGCGCGCACCGCGGTCACGTCGGCCCGCAGCCGGCCCCGCACCGTGGAGACGAGCTGGTGGACGGTGGCGTAGGACTCCAGCGAGCAGAACGCCGGGACGCTGATGCTGCCCGGCTCGCACACCCGGCCGAGGTCGTTGCGGACGAGGTCCACGATCATCAGGTTTTCCGCCTGCGCCTTGGTGCTCGCCGACAGCTCCTTGCGGGCGAGGTCGTCCGCGGCCGGGTCGGCGCCGCGGGGTGCGGTGCCCTTGATCGGCCGGGACTCCGCGTACCCCTGCTCGTCCACCCACAGGAAGCGTTCCGGCGACGCGGACAGGACGTGGACGTCGTCCAGGCGCAGATAGGCGGCGTACGGCGCGGGGTTGCGGCGGCGCAGCCGGGAGTACGCCTCGAACACCTCGGACGCCGCGCCCGGGAAGGGCATGTCCACGGTGTTGGTGAGGCAGACCTCGTAGCTGTCCCCGGCCCGCAACCGGTCCAGGCAGTGGCGTACGTCGCGCAGGTAGGTGTCGCGCGGGCGGGCCAGCCAGGGTTCGGGATCCGGATCCGGGATCGCGTCCGGCGCCGGGTCAGGGACGTCGGGAGGCGGCACGTTCCGGGGCAGGTCCGCGAGCGTCCCGACCGCCGCGTCGAGCCAGCGGGAAGGTGTGTCCGCGGTGCCGAGCTCGACCACCCACGCTCGGCCGGTGAGATGGTCCAGGGCCAGGTAGCGCGTCGCCGCCAGCCAGTACGCGTCCGGCAGCTCCGAACGGTGCGGTGAGGGAGCACCGTCGTGGGCGCGCAGCTCGTAGCCGAAGTAGCCGACGTACCCGCAGGCGAGGTCGGCGGGCAGCCCCGGCGGAACCTCCACCCGTCGCTCGGCGAGCCCGCGTTCGAGCTGGTCGTAGACCGTGGACGCGGCCGGGGTGGACGCGACCGGGGTGGACGCGACCGGCGTCGACGCGACGCGGTCGGTGAGGACCTCGGCATGCGGACCGGCGCACTCACCGAGGAGGGAGTACCTCGCCGGTCCGCCGACCAGGGAGCTGTCCAGCCAGTACGCGTACCGGCTCGCGGCGAAGAGGGCCCGGAACGCCTCCTCGGCGTCCGGCATGCCCGGCAGCTCCCGGCAGCGCAGCACCCACCTCGTCACCCGGCTCAGCCTAGGGTGTGGCGGCTCAGGCGCCGGGCCGCAGTCAACCCGGCCTGGACACCGACCCCTCAACGACCTCGCCGAACAGGTCGTGGAACGCCGCCTGTGCCTGACCCTCGACTGATGACGGCAGGGCCAGGCACCTCGACGACCGCCGTTCAGGCGGGTACGAGCACGTCCTCCAGCTCGGCCAGCAACCGTGCCTTGGAGCGGGCGCCGACCAGCGACTTCACCAGCTCACCGCCGCGGTAGACCTGCATCGTGGGTACGGCCATCACCCGGGTGGCCATGCCGGTCTGCGGGTTCTCGTCGTGGTTGATCTTGACCACGCGGAGGCGGTCGGTGTTCTCCGCCGCGATCTGTTCGAGCACCGGCCCGAGCATCCGGCACGGCCCGCACCAGGGCGCCCAGAACTCCACCAGCACCGGAAGGTCGCTGCCGAGCACCCGGTCGGCGAAGGTCGCGTCGGTGACGGCCTCGAGTTCCTTGCCCGCCTTGGGCCTGGTCGTACGGGAGGGGTCGTCGTTCAGCAGCATGTCGGCTCTCCAACGGTGGGGTCGAGGTCTGTGCGGTCGATCGGGTGGGAGGCCGTCCGCTGCAGCGCGGTCGCCAGCTGCGCCTGGATCTGGTCCCGCACCGCGCCCAGCCGGGTGAGGCAGTCGTCGATCTCGGCGAGCTTGGCGCGGTAGACCTGCACGGAGTTGGGGCACACGTCGCCGGCCTCGTGCCCGGACCGCAGGCACTCCACGAACGGCCGGGTCTCCTCCAGGGAGAACCCGATCGCCAGCAGGGACCTGATCTCCTCGACGATCCGCCGGTCGGTGTCGCCGTAGTCGCGGTAGCCGTTGGACGTACGCCGGGCAGCCAGCAGCCCCTGCGTCTCGTAGTAACGCAACGCCCGCGTGGTCGTGCCGGTTCGTTCGGCAAGCTCTCCGATGCGCATCTGGCCTCCTCGACCACTGACGCTAAACCTTGACGTCGGCGTCAACGCCAGCACGCGGCCACAGATTTCCGCGGGGTTCGGCTCGGCGAGTTCGGTCCGGCGGGTTCGGTCCGGCGGATCACAGCCCCAGCGCGGACCCCTCGGTACGCGGGTCGCTGCCGCCGCAGAGCACTCCGGTCACCGGGTCGCGGGCGATCACCTGGGCGCCGCTCTCCGCGCTCCAGTCACCGTTGAAGGACACGTCGTGCCCGCGGTCGGCCAGCGCCGCGGCGTACTCCGCACCGACCCGGCCCTCCAGCGTCAAGGTGAACCTGCCGTTCTCCCCCGCCGACGGCGAGCTGATCCACAGCGGCTGCTCGACCGTCTGCTGCGGGTCCAGGCCGTGGTCGAGCAGCCCGGTGATCACCTGGAGGTTCCACTGCGGCTGCCGGTCGCCGCCCGGAGTGCCGCCGACGACGCTCATCCGGCCCTGCCGGTCGGCGATCAGGTAGCAGTTGAGCGTGTGCATGGGCTTCTTGCCCGGCGCGAAGACGTTGGGCGAGGCCTCGTCGAGGGTGAACGCCTGACAGCGGTTGTTCAGCAGCACGCCGGTGTCGCCGGCCACCAGGCCGCTGCCGAAGTTCGCGGCCACGGACTGGATCAGCGAGACCATCATGCCGTCGCGGTCGGTGGCGCAGAGGTAGGTGGTGTGGCCGGGATCGAACGCACCCGCAGGCACGTCGTGCCGGGCCTGCTGCCCGATCAGACTCGCCCGCTCCTGCGCCCAGTCCTTCGACAGCAGCCGCTCCACCGGCGACGGGGCGAAGGCCGCGTCGCCGCTGCAGTGGGCGTACCGGTCGGCGAACGCCAGCTTGGTCGCCTCGACCAGCAGGTGAGTACGAACGGGTGAGGCGGCGCCGAGGGCGGCAAGGTCGAAGCGCTCGGCGATGTTCAGCGCTTCGAGCATCACCAGGCCCTGGCTGGGCAGGCAGGTCTGGAAGACACGGTGACCGCGGTACGTCGTGGACAGCGGGGCCGACACGTCGGTGTGGTGGTCCTTGAAGTCCGCCGCGGACAGCGCGCCGCCGGCCGCGGCCATGAAGGCGCCTATCCGCTCGGCGACCTCGCCCTGGTAGAAGACCTCCGGGCCGTTGGCGGCGACCAGCTCCAGGGTGCGCGCGAGGTCGGCCTGCGCGAGCACTGTGCCCGGCACGGGGGGCCGGCCGCCGGGCAGGAACACCCGCGCGGAGGTGGGCGCCTGGGCCAGCAGGTCGGCGAACTTTGTGATGAACCCCACCAGCACCGGCGAGACCGGATGCCCGTGGGCGTAGCCGATCGCCGGCTGGGCGAGGTCGGCGAACGTCCGGGTGCCGTGGCGTTCGAGCAACGAGAACCAGCCGTGCACCGCGCCGGGCACGGTCACCGACAGCGGGCCGCGGCCCGGAAGGTGGACGCCGTCGCCGGCCGTCCGCATCGAGTCCAGGGTTGCCGCCCGGGGTGCGATTCCGCTGCCCTGGAAGGACGTCACGGTGCCTTCGTCACCTTCGCGGCCGGCCGCCGCGGGATCGTGCACCAAGGCGAAGAGGTCGCCGCCCAGCCCGCACATCTCCGGCATCACCACCGCGGCCACCAGCGCCGAGGCGACCGCGGCGTCCACGGCGTTGCCGCCGTCGGCGAGCACCCGCAGTCCGGCGCTGGTCACCAGCGGATGGGCCGAGGCCACCATCCCGCCCTCGGAGTACACCGGGGCGATCCGGCGGCGGGACCAGGTGGGATCGGCGTTCATCGTGCTCCCTTCGCGGGCCGGAGACGTCCGGCGTACAGCAGCATGATCGTGAAGTTGTCGGCGTACGGTGAATTCTGCAGCAGCGGGTCGCTGTCGGGTGGCCAGGCGTTCACCCGGACCCCTTCCAGCGCGGGGTTGTTGCCGTACCTCTCGAACAACGGGATCATCGGCAACAGCTCGTTGAACGCCAGGCCGAGAGTGGTGACGGTGGAGCGTTGCGCCGCCTCGTCGAGTCCCTCCCCCGCCTGGATCACCAGCCGCTGCAGGTCGACCTGGCCGCGCACCTTGGTGGGTTGCCGCAACGCAAAGCCCATCCCCTTGCCGCCCTGGTTCGCCGCCACCGGGATGTTGTGGGTGAAGAGGTTCTGCACGAACGCGAAGTGCGGGTGCGGATGGTCGGAGGTGCCCCACGACTGGATGGCGAGGGAGAAGTTGCCCTTGTCCACGTCGATCGGCTGCTGGGACTCGGTGACTCCGCGCGGGGTGACCCTGATGCCGAAATCCGTCAGCTGGCGGGCGGCGTTCTCACCGGACGCGGACCAGTCGGCGTACTCCGCCGGGAACGTGATCTCGTACTCCGCGGGCTTGCCCTGCGGTGTCAACCACCGCTTGCCCTGACGCTTCCAGCCCGCCTGCGTCAACAGCGCGGCCGCCTTGTCCCGGTCGAACTCGTAGGGGTCCAGCCGGCCTCGGTCGGCTTCGGACATCCACTGGGGTACGAGGTTGTCGGAGAACCCGGCCATGTACCGCACGCCGCGTCCGGAGCTCGCCAACGACACCTTGCCGTTGAGGCCGCGGTCGATCGCGTGTGCCAGCGCCCGCCGGGCGGCCGGGTCGGCGAACTCCCGCAGCCGGGCCAGGTTGAACAACAGCGCGGGCCCGGAGTAGACCGGCGGCCGGATGATCCGGACTCCCTTGCTGATCAGCTGTTTCTCGGTCGCGACCGGGAACCCGTGAGTGGCGTAGTCCAGTCGCTTGGCGAGCACGAGCGGGGTGATCGTGGGCGTCTCGCCGTTGAAGACGATCACCTTGTCGAAGGCGATCCTGTCCGCGGCGTAGCCCTTGGGGTTCTTCACCAGTGACAGCTGGGCGTTGGTGATGGTGTCGTACTCGTAGTCGAACGGGCCGGAGACCACGGCGCGCTTGGGCCGGAACGCCTGGAACTCCTCGTTCAGCTGCTTGCCCTCGGGGGTGTCCAGGTCCTTGCCGGACCCGAAGAGGCGCTGCGCCCGTCGCGCCCACGGGCCGTACGTCGCGTCCGCGTGCAGGTGCTGGCGCAGCACGTAGCGTTCCACCACTGTCGAGGGCTTCTTCATGGTGAGTACGACGGTCCGGTCGTCGGGTGCGCGGACGTCGTCCAGGTAGTCCCACAGCGAGTTCCGCATGATCCGCAGGCACCAGAAGGTGGTCACCGCGTCCTTGCTGGTGATCGGCTTGCCGTCACTCCACCTCAGCCCGGACCGCAGCGTGCAGGTGAAGGTGCGGGCCGCCTCGTCGACGTGCCACTTCTCCATCAGCATCGGTTCCCACTTCTGCTCCTTCCACCGGTACATCGCGCCCGGCGCGAGGATCAGGTCGAGGTAGAAGTGGTCGCCGAGGATGGAGTCGGTCACGCCGTCCATCAGGTTGAAGTGGCCCTTGGGCGGCACCTGGTAGGCCGTACCGCCGTGGAACTCCGTGGGCTCGCCGGCCGCGCCGGCGTCACCGCCCTGCCGGCATCCGGCCAGCGTCCAGGCACCCGCGCCCGCACCCATGGCCGCCAGCACGTCTCGCCGGGTGAGCAGCCGGGTGGATGACGAAGCCGCGGGTCGACCGGATGTGCGAGGTGAGGACATCTGGGGATTGTCGCGGCGGTACGGCGACCGGCGGAAGCGTCACCCGGCCCGCAGTCCTCGATAGGACAGGAGTTTCCGGATCCGGTTGGATCCGGATGAACTCAGGTGACCGGCGTGTTACCTCAGACCTTTGCCTCGTACACCCGCCCGATCGCGTCGGAGGCGATCGCGAGCCCCTCCTCGGCCTCGTCCTCGGTGAGGGTGAGCGGCGGTCCGATCCGGATGACGTTCCCGTGCAGGCCGCCCTTGCCGACCAGCAGCCCACCGCGCCGGCACTCCGCCAGCACCATCGCCGCGGCCCGCGGGCTGGGCTGGTCGGTGCCCGGCTCCACCAGCTCCAGGCCGATCATCAGCCCCTTGCCGCGTACGTCGCCCACGATGTTCGTGCCGTCGGCCAGAGCACGCAGCCCCGACATCAGCTTCGCGCCCAGCTTGGCGGCGTTGCCCTGCAGATCGTGGGTCACCATGTAGTCCAGGGTGGCGTTCGCGGCGGCCATCGCCAGCGGGTTGCCGCCGAACGTGGACAGCCCACTGGCGTTCAGCCCGTCCATCAGCTCCGCGCGGGCGACCACACCACCGATCGCCAGCCCGCCGGCGGCGCCCTTGGCGAACGTCAGCACGTCGGGCACCACGTCGTGTGCCTGGTAGCCCCAGAAGTGCTCGCCGGTCCGGCCCCAGCCGGTCTGCACCTCGTCGGTGACGAAGTGGATGCCGTACTCGTCCAGCACCTGCTTCATCGCGCCGTACAACCCGTCCGGCGGGGTGGCGAACCCGCCCACGCCCTGGATCGGTTCGGCGATCATGCACGCCACGTCGCCCGCGGTGGTGGTCACGATGACGTCGCGCAGGTCGTCCACGCACGCCTGGATGTAGTCGGCGTCGGACAGGTGCCGGAACGGGCTGCGGTAGCGGTAGCCGCCGTACACGTAACTCACGTGCACCGGAGACAGCGAGCTGGTTCCCCAGCTGCGGTTGCCGGTGATCGCCACCGTGGCGAACGCCCTGCCGTGGTAGGAGTTGCGCAGCGCCAGCACCTGGTTGCTGCGCCGGGCGTGGGTGGTGAGCAGCAGCGCGGCCTCGTTGGCCTCCGTGCCGGAGTTGACGAAGAACACCTTGGCGTCGGGGATGCCGGACAGCTCCGCGACCCGCTCGGCGTACTCCACCTGCGCCCGGCCGAGGTACGCCGTGGAGGTGTGCACCACACCGGTGTCGAGCTGGCGGCGTACGGCCTCGTTGATCTCGGGTACGCCGTAGCCGAGGGAGTTGCTCAGGATGCCGGCGAAGAAGTCGAGGTAGGTCCGGCCGTCGCCGCCGGTGATCCGGCGCCCCTGCCCACCGACGATCTCCAGCGGGTCGTCGTAGTAGAGCGCCTGCCAGTTGGGCATCACCGCGCGGTGCCGGGCGAGCAGGTCACCGCCCCGGTCGGTGTCCCGCTCGATGCGCTGGTCGGCGGCCCGGTCGGTGCTGGTCATCGCCACTCCTCCTGCGTCGGTGTGCTCGACCCAGCCTTGCACAGGAGGTGGGCCGAGACCTCCCAGAGGCGCTCGGCGATGGCCGGATCGAGCGCCCATTCCTTGACGCCGTGGGGATGCTGCGCGAGGTCGGCGTCGTTCGGCACCGTGTACGCCTCCTGCCCGTCGTCGAGGTAGTGGCCGCCGGAGTGCGCGAAGGCCGGGTGGACGGCCGCGACGATGCTGGTCGCGGCTCCCTGCTGCACTGTCTTGTACGTGAAGACGCCGGCGGCCTCGGCCGCGTCCAGCGACTGCCTCTGCTGCGGGGTGAAGTTCCGTTGCAGTCCCGTGGCGACGCCGCCGGGGTTCACGGCGTTGGCGACGATCCCGTCCGATGCCCACAACCTGCCGGCCTGCACGGCGAACAGCGAGTTCGCGGTCTTCGACTGGGCGTACGCGAGCTGCGGGTCGTAGTGGCGGTGCTCGAAGTGGAGGTCGTCGAAGTCGATACCCGAACGCATGTGCGCGGTCGAGCTGACCGAGACGATCCGAGCTCCGTCGCGGTCCGACGCTCCCCGGGCCAGAGCGCCGTGCAGGCCGGTGGCGAGCGCGAAGTGGCCGAGATGGTTGGTCGCGAACTGCAGCTCCCAGCCCTCGCGGGTTCGTTCGAGGCCACCGGTCACCACACCCGCGTTGTTGATCAGCAGGTGCAGCGGGCCGTGCCAGGCGTCGGCGAACTGTCCGACCGACGTCGCGTCCGCGAGGTCGAGCCGGGCGACATGTGGGCGGATCCCACCGGTGGAGCTCGCGATGGCCCCGGCCACAGCGTCACCCGCCGCCGGGTTCCGGACGGCGAGGGTCACCTCCGCCCCGGCCGCCGTGAGCGCGCGAGCGGTCTCGGCGCCGATCCCGGAGGAACCTCCCGTCACGACGGCCCGGATCCCGGTCAGGTCCAGGCCTGCCAGCACCTCGTCCGCAGTGCTGGCAGCGGTGAAAGGGGTGGAGACGAGCACGGGATCAGTCATGAAGCGCACTATACGCAGTAGACCGAAGTTGTAAAGTTGGGATGGACTTCGTATGCTCGGGCCATGACGAGCCCCGATGGCCGCCGCGCCTCCTCGGCCGTCGGCGACACCGACCGTCGGGCCACGGTCCTGGATGCCGCCCTGACCACGTTCGCCCGGTTCGGTTACCGGAAGACCTCGATGGAGGAGGTGGCGCGGGCGGCGCACATCTCCCGCCCGGGCCTCTACTTCCTGTTCGCCTCGAAGGAGGAGCTGTTCCGGGCCGCGGTCACCCAGGCCCTGGAGCGCGACCTCGCGGCAGTCGAGCACGTTCTGGCCGACACCGGGCGTCCCCTGCCGGAGCGGCTCGTCGAGGCGTTCGACCAGTGGGCGGGCCGCTACGTCGGCCCGCTGGCGCGCGACGTCCCCGAGGTCATCGAAGCCAACCCCGAGCTGCTCGGCGAGATCGTCGAGACCGCGCCACGGCGGTTCGAGAATCTGGTCACCGCCGCGATCGCGGCCAAGAAAGAACGAAAGACGGCGCTCGCTGTCGCCCGGACGATGATCAGCGCGTCGATCGGCCTCAAGCACCAGGCGCCGTCACGGGAGTTCTTCCTCGAACGGCTGAAGGTCGCCGTCGACCTGCTGGCGCCCTAGGTCCAAACACGGCCTGGCAGGTGCCGTCAGCCGCCGAGGTCGACGTAGATGTCCAGCCCGGTGACCTCGGTGAAGCCCAGCCGCGCATACAGCCGGGCCGCCTCCGCAGACTCCGGGTTGAGGTGGGCGAGCGTCGCGCCACTGCCGAAGCCCCAGGCCACGATGTCCGCGGTGAGCGCGGCGCCGATCCCCCGCCGCCGGGCCCGCGGTAGTACGCCGACGCCGAAGACGCCGACACTCTCCCCGCCCGGGCCGCCGGTGCGCACGCCGGTCGCCACGCCGACCGGCTCGCCGTCCAGCCTTGCCAGCACGCACCGGAAACCGTCGACGCCGAGTTGCGGGCGCACCCAGGCGAGGTTCTGCTCCACCGTGTCACCGAACGCGTCCGCGTCCACCGTGGCGAACAGCTCCGCCTCACCAGGATCGGCGGGTGCGATGACGAGCCCCGGCGGCGTCGCGGTGGGAGGTTCGTACGCCGACGAGGCCAGCGCCATGCACCGCTTCCGGAACAGCCACCGGCCGTACGCCCACGGTGTGCCCGCCGGCACCCGCACGCCCCACGGCACTCCGCGGGGGGCGTACCACGCGCTGACCTGCGCCAGGTCGAACAGCGCGGGGTCGGTCACGTCGCCGTTGTTCCACTGCGGGTACGGCAGACCGGAGGCCATCACCGCACAACCGGGCAATCGCGCGGCACCGCCGCCGTCGGCCACCCGGATCCGGCCCATCGCCTGCCAGGCGTCGGCATGCGCCGCCCACACCCGTGCGTTCATCGCCGGTCGTCAGTCCGCGAGCAGCGCGTCGACGAACTCCTCCGGGGCGAACGGCGCGAGGTCGTCGGCACCTTCGCCGAGACCGACGAGCTTCACCGGCACGCCGAGCTCGCGCTGCACGGCTATGATGATGCCGCCCTTGGCGGTGCTGTCCAGCTTGGTGAGCACGATGCCGGTGACGTCGACCACTTCGGAGAACACTCTGGCCTGGGTCAGGCCGTTCTGCCCGGTGGTGGCGTCGATGACCAGCAGCACCTCGCTCACCGGCGCCTGCTTCTCGATCACCCGCTTGACCTTGCCGAGCTCGTCCATCAGGCCGGTCTTGGTGTGCAGCCGGCCGGCGGTGTCGACGAGCACCACGTCGGCCTCCTGCTCGACGCCGGCCTTCACCGCGTCGAACGCCACACTGGCCGGGTCGCCGCCTTCGGGGCCCCGAACGGTGGGTACGCCGACCCGCTCACCCCAGGTGGCCAGCTGGGAGACCGCGGCGGCGCGGAAGGTGTCCGCCGCGCCCAGGATGACGTCCTTGTCCTCGGCGACGAGTACCCGCGCGAGCTTGCCGCAGGTGGTCGTCTTGCCGGTGCCGTTGACGCCGACGACCAGCACCACGGCGGGGTTGGTGAGGGTCCGGTCGGCGTGCACGGTGCGGTCCAGATCGGTGCCGACGAGGTGCAGCAGCTCCGATCGGAGGATTTCCCGCGCCTGGTCCGGGCTGCCGACACCCTCGACCCGCACCCGGGTGCGCAGCCGCTCGACCAGCTCCTGGGTCGGGCCCACGCCGACGTCGGCGGTCAGCAGGGAGTCCTCGATCTCCTCCCAGGTGTCCTCGTCGATCCGGTCCCGGGACAGCATCGCGAGCAGGCCCTTGCCGAGCGTGCTCTGCGAACGCGCCAGCCGGGAGCGGAGCCGGACCAGGCGGCCCTGGGCGGGTTCGGGCCGCTCGACGGTAGGGGCGGGTGGCTCAACGAGGTCGAGTTCCTCGGTGGGCGGCGCGGGGGCGCCGGTGCCGCTCGGGCGCTCGGCGGTGGTGACCGGGCCCTGCGCCTCGGACTCCTCCTCGCCGGGCCGCGCGATGGTGCCGGTGCCCCGGTCGGCCTGCGGCGGCAGCTCGCGGCGGCGGACCCGGGTGAGCAGGAACGTCCCGGCGGCGCCGAGGGCGATGACTGCGATGACGATGGCTGCGACGAGGTACTCCACGATCGTTCATCCTCCCAGACGGGAGCGGGAACCGCCGACGCCCGGGGCGGTCAGGGCTGGTCGGCCACGGGAAGGCGTACCTCCGCCCGTACGCCGGGATCCGCGTCGGCCAGCGTCACCGTGCCGCCGTGGAGGCGGGCCAGCTCCCGCACGATCGCCAGGCCCAGCCCGCTGCCACCGTCGTCGCGGGCCCGGGCGTCGTCCAGCCGGGTGAACCGGTCGAAGACCCGGCCTCGGTCCGCGGGCGCGATCCCGGGGCCGTCGTCGGTGACGGTGAGCAGCACGGTCCCACCGGTCCCCACCGGTCCCCCCACCGGTCCCCCCACCGGTCTCCCCGTCGGCGCTCCCCTCCACCGCGACCAGAACCTGGGAGGCGGCGTGGCGTACGGCGTTGTCGGCGAGGTTGCCGACCAGCTGCCGCAGCGCACCCGGCGTGCCACATACCCACCCGGCCTCCGGCGCGTCCACCTGGACCGGCACCCGCGCTCCGTCGTACCTGCCGGCCACCTCCTTGGCCAGCGCGGCCAGGTCCACCCGCTCGGCCGGCCGGGGCAGGACACCCTCGTCGGCGCGGGCCAGCAGCAACAGGTCGTTGGTCAGGTCGGCCAGCCGGTTCACGTCGGTGAGCAGGTCGGCGAGCAGCTCGGGGCTGGAGCCGGCGTTCAGCCGGACGGCCACCTCCAGCTGGGTACGCATGCTGGCCAGCGGACTGCGCAGCTCGTGCGCGGCGTCGGCGACGAACGCCCGCTGCCGTCCCCGGGTCGACTCCAGCCGCTGGAGCATGTCGTTCAGCGTCACCGCGAGCCGGTGCACCTCGTCATTGCCGGCGGGGACCGGCAGCCGGCGCGCCGAGCTCGTGCCGGTGATCTCCGCCGCGCCCCGGCGCAGCGCCTCCACCGGCGCGAGGGTCCACCCGACCACCCGCCAGGCGACCGCGGCCAGCAACCCGACCAGGATCGGGAACGCCACCAGCAAGGTCCCCTTGACGACGCTGATCGACTCGGCCATCCCGCGTTCGGACACCGCGACCAGCACGGTCCGCCCGCCCGGCAGCGGCTCGCCGACCACCCGGACCGCGCCGGTGATCCCGAGCTGTTCCCCGTCGACGGTCAGCCGGATACCCCGGCGTACCAGGGCCAGGTCGGCCGGCCCGAGGGCCGGCACCAGCCGGTCCGCGCCCGCCGACGCGGCCGTCACTCGGCCCCGCCCGTCGACCACCTGGACGAACGACACCCCGCCGCCGACCGGAATCGGGTCGGACAACCGGCCGGCGTTCGCGAGCGCGGCGACATCGCCGGCCGTGCCGACCGCGCCCTCGTCGAGGTTGCGCTGCAGCGTGAACTCCAGCGTCCGGACCAGGATCAGCCCGCCCAGGGCGAGCCCGGCGGCCACCCCGACCGAGCCGATCAGGATCAGCCGGCCGCGCAGCGTCAGCCGGTGCCACCGGTGGGTCAGGCCGCGCGCGTCCACCGGCTCACCTCACGGTTACGTCGGTGACCAGGCGGTACCCGGCCCCGCGGACGGTCTCCAGGGCCGGCCGGCCGATCTTGCGGCGCAGGTAGCCGACGTACACCTCGACGACGTTCGGGTCGGTGTCGTCGGTGGCGTCCCACACGTGATCGAGCAGCTCGATCTTGGTCACCACGTCGCCGGGTCGCCGGATGAGGTACTCCAGCAACGCGTACTCCCGGGCCGTCAGCGTGATCTCCGCACCCGCCCGGGTCACCCGCCGGCTGGCCGGGTCAAGGGTGAGGTCACCGGCGGCCAGTACGGTCGGCCGCTCCGGGGCGCCACGGCGCAGCAGCGCGCGCAGCCGGGCCACCAGCACGACGTAGGAGAAGGGCTTGGTGAGGTAGTCGTCGGCGCCGGCGTCCAGCCCGTCGGCCTGGTCGTACTCGCCGTCCTTGGCGGACAGCATCAGCACCGGCACCCAGCGCTGCTCCGCCCGCAGCGCGCGTACGACGTCGTACCCGGACATCGCGGGCAGCATCACGTCCAGCACCACCGCGTCGTACTCACCGTGCAGCGCCCGGTCCAGCCCCTCGCGGCCGTCCGTGGCCAGGTCCACCACGAAACCCTCGGCGGACAGCCCGCGCACCAGGGCACGGCCGAGCCGGGGTTCGTCCTCGACGAGCAGCAGTCGCACGCCCACCAGGGTGACACGCGCCGCGCCGCCCGGCGAGCAGCCGCGAACCGGATTCGACCACGTGACGGCCCCTCTCAGCGTGCTCACAGGCGGCACCACGCAGGATGGGGCCGACGTCCCTTCGCGACCTGCTGCGGAGATCTCCTGAGGAGGCCCGGCTTGTTCACGTCCCGCCCCGCCCTGCGCTGGCTGGTTCCGGTGGCCGTCCTGGCGCTGATACTCGTCGCCGGCACGGCCGGAACCATGCTGCGAGCCGACGCGGCCGGCGCCCTGCCGTCGCGGACCGCCGCCCAGCTGCTCGTCGACCTGCAGAAGGCCGACCCCGTGCCGTTCTCCGGCACGGTCACCCAGCAGTCCGACCTCGGACTTCCCAAGCTTCCCGCCCTCGACGGCGGAGGCGGTAGTTCCGACCTCAGCTCACTCGTCAGCGGCAGTCACACGTTGCGAGTGTGGTACGACGGTCCGCAGCGGGTCCGCCTGGCACTGCTCGGCACGCTTGGCGAGTCCGATGTCGTACGCAACGGCTCCGACCTGTGGATGTGGTCCAGCCAGGACCGCTCGGCCACCCACCGCACGCTGCCGGCGACGACCGGGCATGCCGCTCCGGACGCGTCGAAGCTGCCCGCCGACCTGCCGAAGACGCCGCAGGAGGCCGCCGACCAGGCGCTGAAGGCGCTCGACCCGAGCACGAAGGTCACCACCGACGGCACCGCCAAGGTCGCCGGGCGGTCGGCGTACCTGCTGATCCTCACCCCCCGCGACACCTCCTCCCTGGTCGGCCAGGTCCGGCTGGCGATCGACGGCGCCCGGCACATCCCGCTGCAGGTGCAGGTCTTCGCCAAGGGAGCGAGCGAGCCGGCGTTCCAGGTGGGGTTCACCGCGATCAGCTTCACTCAGCCGAGCGCCGACCAGTTCCGCTTCACCCCGCCGCCGGGCACGAAGGTGACCGAGGGCGAGAAGGGTTCCGGCAAGAGGCCCGCCCACAAGCGCACCCCGGCCGAGCCGGCGCAGGAGCCGCGGGTGATCGGCAAGGGCTGGACCAGCGTCGTCGTGGCCACGATGCCTGCAGAGCAGGCGGTTGCGCCCGGCGAGGGCACCCGGGGTAACCGGTCCGGTGACCAGCTCGGGGAGCTCGGCCAGGTGCTGAACGCCCTGCCGAAGGTCAGCGGCAGCTGGGGCAGCGGACGCATCCTGAAGGGCTCGCTGTTCTCGGTGCTGGTCACCGACGACGGCCGGGTGCTGGCGGGTGCGGTGTCGCCGGACCGGCTGTACTCCGTCGCCGGGTCGACCAAGTAGGCGAGGGCGAACTTCGTGAGCGAGTCCGCGTCCGCGGTGGTGTCCGCCGAGCAGGAGAGCGGGCACCACGAGGACACGCCGGCGATCCGTACGTACGGCCTGCGCAAGAGGTTCCGGTCCGGTCAGGTCGCGGTCGACGACCTCGACCTGACCGTGCCCACCGGCGCCGTCTACGGCTTTCTCGGGCCGAACGGCTCGGGCAAGACCACCACGATCCGGATGCTGCTCGGCCTGGTCCGCCCGACCGCCGGCCGGCACGAGCTCCTCGGCCGGGCGATTCCCCGGGAGGCCGCGCAGGCACTCCCCCAGATCGGCGCCCTGGTGGAGGGTCCAGCTTTCCATCCCTACCTGTCCGGGCGCGCCAACCTGCACCGGCTGGACGCCGCCGACCGTACGGCCGACCCGGCGACCGCGCGAGCGCGGGTGGACGCCGCCCTGGACCGGGTGGGACTGCTCGCCGCCGCCCGCAAGCGCTACCGCGCCTACTCCCTCGGGATGCGGCAGCGGCTCGGGTTGGCCGCCGTACTCCTGCAGCCGCGCGACCTGCTGATCCTGGACGAACCCACCAACGGCCTGGACCCGCAGGGCACCCGTGAGGTGCGCAACCTCGTCACCGACCTCGCCCGCGACGGCGCGACCGTCATGTTGTCCACCCACCTGCTGTCGGAGGTCGAGCAGATCTGTACGCACGTGGGCGTCATGCACGTCGGGAAGCTGTTGACACAGGCGCCGCTGGCCCAGGTGCGGTCGAGCGCGCAGGCCCGGGTCGAGGTGGAGACCGAACGACCCGACCTCGCCGAGGGGACGCTGCGCAGGTTCGGGTTGACGGACCTCTCTGTCGCCGGAACGAAGGTCAGCGCGCTGATCGGCGACATGCCACCGGAGAAGATCGTGCCGGTGCTGGTCGAGGACGGCGTGCCCGTGCGGGCGTTCGGTGTGCAGACGCCGGGCCTTGAGGACGTGTTCGTGGCACTGACCGGGGAGGGTTTCGATGTCAGCGGCTGAGCCGATCGTCGGCCGGGCGAGCGCGCGGCCGCACCGGCGGGTGAGCCCGCGATTCTTCTGGTCGGAGCTGACGCTGCTGTTCGGCCGCCGGCGCAACTGGGCGGGGATGGCGGTGCTGGCCGCCGTACCCCTCATCATCGCGATCTCGGTGAAGCTGTCCTCGTCGTCTTCGGGCGGCGGTGGTGCGGACGGTCCGAACTTCTTCGCCGGCATCACCTCCAACGGCCTGTTCGTGGCGCTCGCCGCGCTCACCGTCGAACTCCCGTTGTTCCTTCCGCTCGCGGTGTCGGCGATCGCCGGGGACGCGGTGGCCGGCGAGGCCAACCAGGGCACGCTGCGCGGCCTGCTCGCGGTGCCGGTCGAACGCACCCGGCTGCTGGCGGTGAAGTACGCCGGGATCGTGGTGTTCGCGTTCGCCTGCACGCTGCTGGTCGCGGCGGTGGGCGCGGTCGCCGGGCTGATCCTGTTCGGTGGCGGGCCGATGCTGTTGCTGTCCGGTGTGCAGGTGGGCTTCGTTGAGGGGCTGGGCCGGCTGCTGCTGGTCTGCGGCTATCTCGCGATCTGCCTGTCCACGCTGGGCGCGATCGGGTTGTTCGTGTCCACGCTGACCGAACAACCCATCGGGGCCACCATCGCCACCGTGATCCTCAGCCTCTCCAGTCAGATCCTGGACGTGATCCCGCAGCTGGACTGGCTGCATCCGTACCTCCCCACGCACTACTGGACCGGGTTCGGCGACCTGCTGCGCTCACCGATCGGGACCGAGTCGGTGACACCGGGGCTGTGGCTTTCCCTTGCCTACATAGCGGTTTTCCTCGCCGCGGCGTGGGCGAGGTTCGCCGGCCGCGACGTCACCAGCTGAACGGGCGGTCGACGGAAGGACCGGTCCCCAGGAGTTGCTCAGAACGGTGGCAGGTCATCCTCGGCCGTCCCTGCGCCGGCGCCGGCGGTCGCGGTAGCCGGTTCGGGTGCCACCGGGTCGGTGAGCGATGGTGCTCCGGTTCTGTACTGGCGGCCGAAGGGGTCGGTGAGGGTGTGTCCGCCCTGCCCTGTCTGCTTCAGCTTCCAGTCCCGCTCTGTTTTGGCCTTGTGGTGGCGCGGGCACAACGGCGCGATGTTGTCCACGGACGTGGGACCGCCGTCGGCGTGTTCGGTGTTGTGGTCGAGGTGGCAGGTCGCGGCGGGTCTTCTGCAGGTGGTCCACACGCACCGCTGGTCGCGGGCATGCGACGAGCTCGGCCTGCAGTCCGCGCAGGAACCTGGCAGGTATCGGATGCAGGTGCAGTAAGCGTCCGGTGACCGGATGGGTGACCCCGACACTGAAGCGGGCTTCGGGGTTGGTGAGGTTGTTCGCCACGAGTCGGTCGGCGACCTCGGTGATGACGGGTCCGAACCCGCCGAGTTCACCGGGCCGGGTGGACAGCCCCATCAGCGTGGTCAACGGCATGTTCAGCTGGATCTTGGCGCGTGTTCGTATCGGCCCCCAGCTCGGCTGTGTGGAAGTCCAGGGCGGCGGTGGCGGCGGTGTGGAGCTCTCCGTCTCGTCCTCCCCGGCCGCATCCACACCGGCCGTGCCATCTTCTGCGCCGTTCTGCTCGGCCGCACCGCGGTCGGCGGCGTGGTGGGCGGCGGTGTCGTGGACTGGGGTGCCGTTCGTCGCGGCGCCGCCGCACACACTGCAGCTGGGGACCGGTGCCGGGGAGCAGTCGCCGCACTCACACCAGCTGTCGTGCAGGTCGTGGTCGGGGTACCGGTGAACGGTGCAGGAATCCTGCTCGCACTTCTCAGTCTCCCCGTGCTCAGTCTCGTCCTGCTCGGTCTTGTCCTGCTCGGTCCCGCCCTGCTCAGATCGTTCATGCGCGGCTTCGTCCTGCGCCGTCTTCGGGTCGCCCTGGTCGGCGGTGGCTGCGGTGGCTGCGGTGGCTGCGGTGGCGGGGCAGTCGATGATGTCGGCGGCGCCGCTGAGCAGGGAGTAGGCGATGTCGGCGCGGAGTTGGCTCAGGTTGCGGGGGTCGCCGGTGGACTTCACCGCACGGGCGATGGCGTCGATGTAGCCGTAGGCCTCAGCGGCCTGGTCGGCAGACAAGCCGCGGATGGACAGGTCGGCTACTCCGTCGACGGACGGCCAGATCGCCACGTCCCGGTCCGAGCGCCTGGCCTTGTGCCGTTTGGCGGCGGCGTCGGGGTCGGCCTTGACCACCTCGGCCTCGACCTTGGCCCGCAACAACCCGCCCCGCAGGTCCAGCACTTTGGGGAAGAGCGCGTCCTCGATGGCTCCCCACAGGTCGGGGTCGGCGTCGGTGATCCGGTCCACGATGGTGCGGACCTCGGGCAGGTCCAACTGCCCGGACGCCAGCGCCGCACGAACGCGCGGGAGGCGGGGCAGGGAGACGGCCAACGTCAGGTACCAGTCCGCGTGATAGCCCGACCATCCCAGCAGCGACTCCACAACGACCTGGGTCATCGAGTCCAACTCAGCGCTACGTACAGCCGGCTCGTCAAGCATGCCGGGACTGGTGTGCGCGAGCTCATTCACATCGGCCAGGCATTCGGCCTCCTGGTGGTTGATCAGCTTCCGCCGCGCCTTGACCAGCTCTTCCAACTCGAACCCGTTACATGCGGCCCGGTCGATCGAGGCGACCAGCACCGCCAGCCGCGGCCCGGCCGGCAGATCAGCGAACCCCTCCGGCAGCACCCGGCGGCGACCCGGGCCCTCACCCGGGTCGCCACCGAAGCACTCACCACCATCGCTCATGCGTTCGCTTCTACCAGCCATGATCGGCCTGTGCTCGCGAGACATCGCTTTCTCACAAGGAGAATCGATGTTACTTTGATCGACTCTCTGTGGGGACACGACTGCTACGACCTGGGCGAGACCTGCCGGCTGCCACGTCACCGGCGGACCGGGCTGGTTAGCCTCGCCACCATGGTCGAGGACGGGACACTGCGGGTCGGCGACATTGAACTCGGGCTGACCAGGACGGGCTCAGGATCTCCGATGTTGCTGATTCCCGGTGGTGGCGGTTGTAGCGACTACCTCACACCGGTCGCGCGACAGATCGACGCGCTGGTGACCACCTACCGCGTCGAGCCGCGTGGCTGCGGCCGGTCCACGCACGACGGCAACTATGACCTGGCAACGACACTGAGCGATCTGGAAGCCCTACGGCGTCTGCTTGGGATCCAGCATTGGACCGTGGGCGGCCACTCCCACGGAGCCTTTCTGGCGCTGGCGTATGCGCTCGCGCATCCCGAGCAGACCACCGCCGTTGTCTATATCGCGGGCGTCGGCCTGCAGAACGACCGGTCGTGGCATGTGGCCTACGACGCCGGCCGTGACGCCGGCGCGGACCGGGAGGTTCCGGAAGGCACCTACACCTGGAACCCGGAGTGCAACGCCGTCGCCAACGCCGACTACAAGCGGTATGTACGCCGCCGTGATCTCTGGCGTGACGTCGCGAACCTCCGGGTCCCGTTCCGTGCGGTGCATGGCGAAACGGACGTACGACCGGTGTGGCCGGTGGAACAGCTCGTCGCCGCGTTGCCGAACGCCCGGCTGCGGATCGTCCCCGGCGCCCCGCACGATCTGTGGTACACACACCCGGACCAGCTCGGTGCCGTACTCCGCGACTACCTTGTCAAGCTCGGGTTGACGTGACGAGCCGTGGCCGCACCAGTGCCATGCGCAGCTTCAGCGGAGGTCGATCATGTCGCTCAGACCGGGGCCGGTATCGAGCAACACCACGGGCGCACCGGTGTCGTGCTCGACCTGCTCGATCAGTGCCCGCACCGGAGCGGTGATCGCGGCGGCGTCCCGGGCGCCGCGCATCCCCGGGTCCACGTGGTCGCAGAACGTCAACGCGATCTGCGTGGGACCGTTCAGCATCGCGGCGTAGCCGAGGAGGTCCCGGTCCAGCCGGCCGGCCTTGCGCCGAGGTCGTCCGGTGACCACGCCGTACTCCGCGATGCCGCGTCGGAGCACCTCTTCCTCGGGCAGTTCGTACGGCAGCGGTCCCCCGCCGACCCGGGTCGGCAGCGCCTTGACCACCATCAGCACGTCCTGCACCAGCCGCCAGTTCAGGCCCACGTCGTCCATCGCCGCGGCGGCGGTGCAGTTGCCGGAGGTGGTGAAGGGGTACTCGTCGCTGAACGCCAACGACAGCAGGGTTCCCTGCGATCCCTCCACCAGGACCAGGCCGTCGCGAGCCACGTCGTTGACGTGCCGGGCGACGTCGGTGACGTACGGTGCGAGGGCCGGCTCCTCGCGTGCCTGCCGGGCCCGGCGGAGTACGAAGTCCGCCCGGGCGGCGCCGTTGCCCGTGCAGGTGGAGCCGACCGTCGTGGCCAGGTGCGCGTCGGCGCGTTCGGCCTCGACGTGCTCGGGTTCGATCAGCGCGCACCGCCCGTCGACGAACACCCTGCCGCCGAGGTCGAACCTCGCCACCTCCTCCGCCAGCACGGCCGGGTCGACGAGTACGCCGGACCCCACCGCCACGGTCGTACCCGGGTTGATCCACCCGGTCGGAAGCTGCCGCGCGCGAACCAGCGTGCCGTCGTCCAGCGTCACGCTCGCCCCGGCGTTGGTGCCGACACCCGCGCGTACTGCCAACGGCGCCTTGTCACTGACAGCGAGGTGCGCGCACACCTTGCCCTTGCCGGAGTCTCCCCACAGCGCGTCCACGATGATGACCGCACCCATGTCAACCCATCCTTTACAGAGGTTCGAGGCACACGGATTCCTTGCAGGGCGGGGTTCTTTCCCGGCCCTGCATGACACTGACGTCTGTCACCAACCCCGAGCGGGGTGGCTTCGCGCTCACCGCGGCGGGAGCAGTTCCTCCACCCCGGGGGCGTCCGCGCCGAATCCGACCACCGACAGCAGGGCGTTGGCTTGCTCGGCCGGAAGCAGCTTCGAGCGCAGGTCGACCAGGTGCGGACCGAACGTCTCTTCCAGTTGCGGTCGCAGCCGGTCGTAGATGGCGGCGAGGTAGGCCTCGTCCCGGATGAGTTTCTCCACCACCCGCAACAGCGCGGGATGCTCGGTGTGCACCGCCGCGGCGGGCTCGTCCAGGGACGCGATGAGGGCCGTGGTGGAGTCCACGGCGAGGGTGAGCAGATGGCCGCCGACGGTCTTCGCGGGCGACTCGTGCCGGTAGACCTCGCCGAAGTCGACCGGCACGTCGCCGAAGACGTTGACCACGACGTGGCAGCCCGATCGCGCGGCCGCGCGCAGCGGCTCCCCGAGCCAGTCCAGGTCGTCGGCCCACAGGCACACCGCGACCCGGTCCCGGGCGTCGGCGACCAGGGCCCCGGCGCGCTCGATCACCGACTCCCGGCCTTTCAGGCTCCAGAACGCGGTGGGCTGCGCCGGCCCGGACAGCGCGGCGAGGTCTGCGACCAGCGCGTCACAGCGCCGGGCGGTCTCGTGTTTGATCCGCCCGAGCACCTGGGCCGGCGGCTGGGCCAGAAACCGTGCGGGACCGTCACCGACCTGCTGCACGACGCCGCGTTCGGTCAGCGAGGCCAGCACCTGGTAGACGTTCGCGCGCTGCAGCCCGGCGAGTTTGGCGAGCTCGTAACCGGTCGCCGACGGCTGCCGCAGCGCCGCGACGTAGACCCGGGCCTCCTGGGAGGAGAACCCCACCCGCACCAGTTCGTCGATCACGTGTGGAGAGCCTAGAGGAGGCGTAGTAGTGATCGCAACTACTACACCGAATCCTTCCGGCTCCAGCGCTGCATCCGCCCGCGGAGCTCAGGCGGCGCGGACCCGGCGTTCGAGGTCCAGCAGGAACTGCTTGCGCTCCAGCCCGCCGCCGTATCCGGTGAGGCTTCCGCTCGCGCCCACCACCCGGTGGCAGGGCACGATGATGCCGATCGGGTTGCGGCCGTTGGCGAGGCCGACGGCCCTGGACGCGGCCGGCCGGCCGATCTCACGGGCGAGCTCGCCGTAGCCCCGGGTCTCGCCGTACGGAATGGAACGCAGACCGGCCCACACCTGCTGCTGGAACGCCGTGCCCACCGGGGCGAGCGGTACGTCGAACTCGCTGAGCCGGCCGGCGAAGTAGGCCGCCAACTGTGCGGTGACCTCCTCGAACCCGTCCGGGTCGGGTACGCCGAACGTCTCCTGGCCGGGCCGGTGCCGCTGACCGGTCATGTAGAGGCCGGCGAGCACACCGTCGGTGGCGACCAGCGTGAGCGGCCCCACCGGGCTGTCGACGACCGTGTGGGTACGCCGGTCGGTCCCAGGTGCGGCGGGACGGGCCGTCGCCGCGGAGATCGCGGCGCTCGTCGTCGTTGCCGTGGCGGTGGTGGAAGTACGCATGTCGTCAACCTAGCCTTTCCACCGGTCCGAGCCTGGCGGGAATCCGACATCGTGCTGGACGGTCGTACCGCGACCCGCGCCCGCGCCGTCCACAACGCCGGCAGCAGCCAACGGGCCCGCCTCCTCCACGATCGGAGGAAGCGGGCCCGTTCGAGCAACCGCGACGAACCGCTGCCTACGGCGGCGGATCCGTCAGCCGATGGTTCAGCTGAAGCGCGGGATGACCTCGGACGCGAACCGGTGCAGCGGCTCGTGGTCGTAGGCCACGCCGGGGATGTAGGTGATGAGGTAGTCCGAACCGGCCTCGACCAGCGCCTCGACCTTCGCCGCGATCTCGTCGGCGGTGCCCACGACGTTGGCGTCGGCGAACTGCTCGAAGCTCTGCCGGCCGCGGGCCTTCGCGGTGGCCTTCTCCGGGTCGGCGCCGGCCTCGATCGGGAAAACGTTCAGGCTGGTCGACTTGATGATCGAGTCGTAGTCGCGGCCCAGCTTGTCGCAGTGCGCCTTGAGCACGGCCGCCTTGCTGCTGGAACAGCCTCGGGGTCGCCGCCGCCGATGTTGGCCGGCGTCGCCGTACTTCGCGACCAGCTTCAGCGTGACCTTCTCGCCACCGCCGCCGATCCAGAACGACGGGTGCGGCTTGCGCGCGCCCTTCGGCTCGTTGATACGGCTTGTCGATGGAGTAGTACTTGCCGTTGAAGACCGGGCGCGTCCTCGGTCCACATCTTGTAGATGAGTCTCGGCGGCCTCGCGGAACGCGCCCATCCGGTCCGGCAGCTCCGGCCACTCGTAGCCGTAGGCCTTCCACTCGTGCTCGTACCAGCCCGCGCCGATGCCGGCGTAGAGGCGGCCGTGGCTGGCGACGTCGACCGTGGAGGCGATCTTGGCGTAGAGCGCCGGGTTGCGGTAGCCGTTGCAGCCGACCATCTGGCCGACGTTGACGCGCTTGGTGTCGCGCGCCAGCGTCGGAGGTGATGGTCCAGCACTCGAAGGTGGTGTTCGGCGTGGGCTCGGGCACGGTGTGGAAGTGGTCGTAGACCCAGATCGAGTCCCACGGTCCGGTTCGTCGGCGGCCTTGGCGACGGCCGTCATCGCCTCGTACTGCTCGACCGGATCGGCGATCTCGATCAGATCCATCCGCCAGCCCTGGGGTACGAAGACACCGAAACGCGTTGTCATGCGTAGGGTCCCTTCGTCGTGTCCGCTTACCGGACACCTCGCTTCGGACCTTACCGACAGCCGACGAACGATCGGTGACGCGCAGGTGGCCCACAGCGGAGCACGACCGGTATCGGACGCCGGGTTCACCGCCCGAGTGCACACGACCACGCAGGATGACCCGACGACGGAACGGACTCTCCCATGCCCGACACACCGCCCGACGTACTGCCCGGCCTCCAGGTGATCACCGCGGCGCCGACGCCGTTCGACGTCGACCGGTCACTGGACCTCGCCGGGGTGCGCACCCTGTTCGCCCGCGTTGCGACGTATGGCGTGGACGGGATCCTGGTCGCCGGTACGAACGGTGAGTTCGTCGCGCTGTCCGATGCCGAACGCCTCGCCGTCGTCGAGGCCGCACTGGAGGTCTGGCCCGACCCGGACGGCGTCTTCGCCCACGTGGGAGCGGCGACGACGTACCAGGCCGTGGCGCTCACCCGCGCGACGGCAGGCCTCGGAGCACGCAGGCTCGCGGCCCTCACGCCCTACTACCACCCGGCGAGCCGCCGGGTGGTGCTCGACCACTTCCGCGCGGTCGCCGACGCGGCCGGCGGAGTGCCGGTGTTCGCGTACCTCTTCGAAAGCCTCACCAACACGCGGGTGGACGCCGCACTACTGGCGGAGCTGGCAACGATCCCAGGTCTGGCCGGAGTGAAGGTCAGCGGGCAGCCGGTGGACGCGGTGGCCGCCTACCGCGCGGTGGTGCCCCCGGAGTTCGCGGTCTACTCCGGTGCGGACATCGACCTGGCCCGTGTCCACCGCGTCGATGGTACGGGCGTCGTCTCCGGTGTCTCCGCTGCGTTCCCGGCACCGTTCCTCGAGTTGGCGGCCGCCGTGCGGGCGGGCGACGAGCCGGCCGAGAAGCGCGCGCAAGCCGAGGTTGACACGGTGGTGCACGCGTTGTCCGGTGGCGTGGCGAGCCTGAAGGCCGCACTGGACCTGCTCAGCCTGCCGGCCGGTCCGGTGCGGGTCGGCGTCGACCCGCCGTCGGAGCGGGAGTACGACCACATCCGGCGGCTCACCGAGCGGTGAGCTCCAGCTCCAGCACCTCGTCCACCAGGTCGGTGGGCACCGCGCGATGGGTGACGAGCACGACCGTTCGGTCACCGGCGGCGGCGAGCAGGTCGCGGGTGAGCGCGGTGGCGTCCGCCTCGGCGAGGTGCTCGGTGGGCTCGTCGAACACCACCACCGGCGTACCGGCCAGCAGGCACCGGGCCAGCGCCAGCCGTTGGTGTTCCCCACCGGACAAGCGTTCGCCGTGTTCGCCGACCCGGGTGTGGATGCCTTCTGGGAACGATTCCAGCCGGTCCAGCAGGCGGGCCTGCCGCAGCGCATCGCGTACGTCGGCGTCTTCGGCACCGGGCCTGGCCAGCCGGACGTTCTCGGCCAGGGTGGTGTCGAAGATGTGCGCGTCCTGGGCGCACAGGCTGACCACCGTCCGCACGTCGTCGGTGGCGTACCGGCGTACGTCCACACCGTCCAGGCCGATCCGGCCCCGGCCCGGCTCGACGAACCGCACCAGCGCCTGGGCGAGCGTGCTCTTGCCGCATCCACTCGGCCCGACCACCGCGACCCGCCGGCCGGGTGGCAGGTCCAGGTTGACACCGGTGAACACCCACGGCGCGGTGGGCGACCAGCGCACCGCGAGGTCCTCCACCCGCAGATGGTGCGGGCCCGGCGGCAGCGGCAGTGGCTGCTCGGGTTCGGCCACCGGCTCCGGCGCCGTCCGCAGCTGCGCCAGCCGGGCCAGCGCCGGACGTGCCCGCGCCGCGCCGAGCGCCGCCGCCGGGATCGGGGCGAACACGTCGGCCATGGCGAGCGGGACCAGCACCACAACGGCCAGCAGCACCGGGTCCAGCCGTCCCTCGACGACCGCGGGCGCCCCCGCGGCGAGTCCCACCCAGCAGGTCGCACCGACCGCCAGCACCAGCCCGGCGGAGCCGAGCCCGGCGCTCCAGGCGGACCTGCGCTCGGCCCGCCGGAGCCGTTCGGTGCCGGCCCGCACCTGGTCCAGCACCGGACCGGTGGCGCCGTACGCCAGCAGGTCCGGTGCCCCGTCGAGGAGTTCGGCAGTGGCGGCGGCAAGCCGGCCCCGCTCGGGAGCGACCGCGCGTTCGGCCGCCCGGCCCGACCGGGCCACCAGCCACGGCACCACGAGCAGCGCCACGCCCACGCAGACCGCGGTGGCCACCCCGGCAGCCGGAAGTACCAGCCCGAGGAACACCGCGGTGGCGGCACCGGTGACCCCGGCCGCCGTCACCGGCAGGGCCACCCGCAGGATCACGTCCAGGACCGCGTCCACGTCGGCGACCAGCCGGGCGAGCAGATCGCCGGAGCGGAACGCCGTCAGGCCGCCGGGTGCCAGTCGCTCCAGTCGGTGATAGGCGTCGGCCCGGACGTCGCCGAGGAGCCGGTACGCCGAGTCGTGCGCGACCAGCCGTTCGACGTAGCGCAGCACACCCCGGCCGAGCCCGAACGCGCGCACGGCGACGATCGCGACCATCAGCACCAGCACCGGCGGATGCTGCGCGGCCCGCGAGATCAGCCATGCGGACGTGGCCAGCAGGGCGACGGCGCCGGCCGCGGCCGCGACCCCCGCCGCCGCTGCGAGGACGAGCCGCGCCAAGGTCCCGCGGCTGGTCCTGGTCATGCGTCCGGCCCCGGTCATACGTACGGCCTCGGTCATACGTACGCCCTCGGTCATGCGCGGTGCACCGGCGAGCGGGCGACCGGGCCGGGAGGTGGGGGTCGATCGCAGAGGTACCTCCACAACCCGGTCGGCAAGTGGGAGGAGCGTCGGGCGGTGCGTGACCACGATCGTGGTGACGCCGTTCGACCGCAGGCGGGCGAGCTCGGCCCGCACGCGCTCCTCGGTTCCGGGGTCCAGCCCCGCGGTGGGTTCGTCCAGCAACAGCAGACAACCGTGACCGGACGCCAGCCGGCGCTCCACCCGGGCCAGCGCACGAGCGAGCGCGACCCGGCGCACCTGCCCGGCGGACAGGCCGGCACCGCGCTCCCCGACAACGCGGTCGGGGTCCAGGTCACCGGCGCCGGCGCGGGCCAGGGCGGCGGCGACCTGAGTACGGTCGGCGTCCGGGTCGCCGATGCAGACGTTGCCGGCGATCGTTCCGGCCAGCAGGTAAGGGCGTTGGGGTACCCACGCGATGCCGGCCCGCCAGGACACCGGGTCGATGTCCGTCAGGTCTCGTCCACCGGCGAGCACCTGCCCGGACGCCGGGGGCACGAAGCCGAGCAGGCAGGCCAGCAAGGTGGACTTGCCCGCACCGCTCGGCCCGGTGACCGCCACCGTCTCCCCCGGACGTACGGTCATCGTCAACCCGGCAAGGGCGGACGCGTCACGGTCGGGGTAGCAGACCTCGAGGTTGCACACCGTCAAGGTGACCTTGCCCGGGTCGACGGCACCGGCACCGCGGCCGGGCAGTGGCGTCTCCAGCACCCGGAACGCGTCCTCCGCCGCGGCGAGCCCGTCGGCACTGGCGTGGAAATGTGTGCCCACCATCCGCAACGGCAGATACGCCTCCGGCGCCAGCACCAGCACCAGCACGGCGGTCCGCAGGTCCAGCTCACCCTCGACCAGCCGCAGCCCGATCCCGACCGCGACCAGCGCCACCGACAGGGTGGCCAGCAGCTCCAGGACGAGAGCGGACAAGAACGCGATCCGCAGCGTGGCCAGCGACTCCCGCCGGTGCTCGTCGGACACCTCACGCAGGGCCCGCACCTGTGCCTTCGCCCGGCCGAACAGCTTCAGCGTGGGCAGTCCCGCGACGACGTCGGCGAAGTGGTTCGCCAGCACCGCGAGCGCCCGCCACCGCCGCCTGGTCCGCGCCCTGGTGGCCAGCCCGACCAGCACCATGAACACCGGAATCAGCGGCAGGGTGAGCGCCACGATCACCGCGGACAGCGGGTCGGCGGTGAACAGGCACACCACGACAGCAGCCGGGACGATGGTGGCGAGGACGAGTTGCGGCAGGTAGCGCGCGAAATAGCCGTCCATCGCGTCCAGCCCGGACGTCACCAAGGTGGTCAGCGCGGCCCGGCGTTCGGTACCCAGCCAGGACGGGCCGAGCTCGGCGACGTGCTCGGTGATCCGCCGGCGCAAGGTCGCCTTGACAGCGGCCGAGGAGCGCTGGGCGGCGACCTCCTGCCCCCAGGCGAGGGCGGCGCGGGCCGTGACCACCAACCCCAGCAGGGCAAGTGCCGACGCGTACCCCGTCTCCACGCCACCGAAGACCCCGCTGACCACGTCGGCCAGCACGGTGGCCTGGGTGATCACCAACCCGGCCGTGACAGCACCGATCCCGGCGGTCAGCCCGACGTACACCGCACTGGCCCGGGCGTACCTCAGCAGCCTCGGATCGAGCGGGCGCACCATCACGGGCGCGCCCGCGTCCGTCCGCGGTCCGGACGTACCCACCACGCTCATCCGGCCACCCGCCTGCGGAAGACCCAGTACGACCAGCCCTGGTAGGCGAGCACGGCCGGCAGGGTCACCAGGCCGGCGATGGTGAGGATGCGCAGCCCGTACGCCGGTGAGGCTTCGGTCAGCACCGTCAGGTCGTGCATGCGGCCGAGCGTGGACGGCATCAGGGCCGGGAACGCCGAGCAGAAGATCGCCACCACCGTCGCGCCGACCGTCGCCGTCGTACCGGCGAATGCCCAGCCGTCGTGGCGCAGCACCACCCCGGCAATCACGCCCAGCACGGCCACCGCGCCCACCAGGTCGACCCATCCGGACAGCCCGCCGGCCGGGCCCGCCCGCAGCACGGTCCACAGCCAGAAGCCGCCGCCGAGCAGGACGGCCGGACCACTTGTCACCGCGAGCGCCCGGCTCGCGCGGTCGCGCAGTTCGCCGGTGGTGCGCAGCCGCAGGAACGCCGCACCGTGCAGCAGGCACAGCGCGAGCAGCGCGAAACCACCCAGCAGGGCGTACGGGTGCAGCAGCGCGCCGGGACCGCCGACCAGCACGCCGCGCCCGTCCAGCGGAAGGCCGCGGGCCGCACCGGCCAGCGCGACGCCCCACGCCAGCGGCGGAACGGCCGACCCGACCGCGACGCCCAGGTCGCACCGGCGGCGCCAGCGGTCGTCGTCGTGCTTGCCGCGGAACTCCAGCGCGACACCGCGCAGGATCAGTGCGACCAGGATCGCCACCAGCGGGAGGTAGTAGACGCTCGTCAGGGTGGCGTACCAGCCCGGGAAGGCCGCGAACATCGCGCCGCCTGCCACCACCAGCCACACCTCGTTGCCGTCCCAGACCGGAGCGATGGTGGACAGCAGCTTCCCCCGCTCGGCGTCGTCGCGGCCGAGCACGCGGGCGAGCACACCGACTCCGAAGTCGAAGCCCTCCAGGACGAAGTAGAGCGTCCAGAAGAAGACGATCAACCCGAACCACAGCGTCGGCAGGTCCATCGTTACGCTCCCTGGTTCTCAGTAGGCGTTTCTGGGCAGGCGTTTCTCGGCAGGCCGTCAGTAGGCGAAGGTGATCGGGCGGTCGGCGTCCTCGGCGTCCCGGTCACCGGAGTCACGTCCGGGCGGTGCGAGATCCGCGTCGTCACCGTCGTCCGGCGGCAGGTCGGGCACCTGCCGCGCGACCCGCCGCAGCAGGCCGAACTCCACCACCGCCAGTACGCCGTACACGATCGTGAAGACGGTCAGCGACACCACCACCTGCCAGGCGGCGGTGCCCGGCGAAACTCCGTCCGCGGTCTGGAACAGTCCGTACGCAAGCCACGGTTGACGGCCGCCCTCGGTGAACAACCAGCCGAAGCTGTTGGCCAGCAACGGCAGGAACGGTACGGTCAGCGCGACCCGGGGCACCCAGCGGTTGGCGAGCAGCGTCGACCGGCGCAACACCAGCAGTCCGACCAGCGCGAGGAACGCCGCCAGCAACCCGAATCCCATCATCAGCCGGAAGCTCCAGTAGGTCACCGGCACGTTCGGCACGTAGTCGCCGGGCCCGAACGTCGCGACCGCCCTGGCCTGCAGCTGGTTGACGCCTTCCACCTTGCCGGTGAAGCTGCCGGTGGCCAGGAACGACAGCAGGTCGGGGAACCGGAAGCTCCACAGTTCGTGCCGCCCGTCCGCCGTCCCCAGGGTCAGCAGCGAGAACCCCGCAGGCTGTTCGGTGTCGAACAACCCCTCGGCCGCGGCCACCTTCATCGGCTGCAGCTGGGTCATCAGCTTCATCATCGAGTCGCCGGTGACGATCACACCGAGGGCCGCGGCGACCACCACACTCGAACCCACCTTGGCCGCGGTACGAAAGGCGGCCCTGGCGGCCTCGGTCGCTCGCGGCCGGGCCAGGTGCCAGAACGCCACGCCGGCGACCAGCGCGCCGCCGGTGAGCAGGCACGCGGCCGCGGTGTGCAGTCCTGCCTGGATCGCGACCGGGTTGGTCAGCAGCGCGGTGAAGTCGGTGAGTTCTGCCCGCCCGGTCGACGGGTCGATCCGGTAGCCGACGGGATGCTGCATCCAGGAGTTGACGCTCAGGATGACGTACGCCGAGATCTGGGTGCCGATCGCGACCAGCCAGATGCAGCCGAGGTGCACCACCCGCGGCAGCCGGTCCCAGCCGAACACCCACAGGCCGAGGAACGTCGACTCCAGGAAGAACGCGAGCAGCCCCTCGATGGCCAGCGGCACGCCGAAGATGTCGCCGACGAACCTCGAGTAGGCGCTCCAGTTCATCCCGAACTGGAACTCCTGGATCAGCCCGGTCACGATGCCGACGGCGAAGTTGACGATGAAGATCGTGCCGAAGAACTTCGTCAACGTGAGGTAGCGCCGTGCTCTGGTGACGAACCACGCCGTCTGCAGGCCGGCCACGATCGCCGACAGCCCGATCGACAGCGGGACGAAGAGGAAGTGGTAGACGGTGGTGATGCCGAACTGCCACCGCGCGAGGTCGACTGCACCCATGCCTGAATACTACTTCTTGTAGTACGACAGAGCGTCGTAACCTTGCTCACACCTCGCCGGTGCGGTGACGCGAAGTGTCGTGCCCTACCCGGGCGCTGCCCGGGGCCCGGTCAGAGTTCGCGCGGACGGGACCGGAACGCCCAGGCCAGCTTGGGCTCGACCGCCCACCGGGTCGCCGCCCGCACCGGCGGCGTGGAGAGCAACCCGGCGAGCGCCATGCCGGCGACCGCGACCGCCAGCACGCCGGCGGTGGTGTGCAGCGCGGGATGGTCGTAGCCGCCGAGGTAGTCGGTCATCTTCACCGGCACGCCGTGCAGCAGATAGACGTACAACGTGATCGCGCCCAGCGCGGTGAACCACGTCTTCCTCGAGGGCACCAGCGCGAGGAACGCCGCGGACAGGACCGTCGCGCACACCAGCATCCCCACCCGCATGGCCGTACCCGTGAGGTCGTCCACGCCGAGGTACTCGTTGCTGCGCCGCCAGAACACCCATTCCACGCTCATCCGGGTCTGCGCCCAGTAGGCGACCACCAGACCGCCGGCCAGCACCGGAACGGCCAGGATGCGCACCCAGCGCCTGCGCAGGAAGGCGAAGTGCTCCGGTTTCAGCATCATCCCGAGGACGAAGAACGGCAGCAGGCTGAGGATCCGGCCGGTTTCCAGCACCCCCGGAAGCTCCTGCAGCCCGGCCGCCAGCGAGATCAGCACCGCCACCGCCAGCGGCCAGCGGATCCGTAGCCAGACCGGCGTCGACAGCCGCCAGGCGAACAGCGCCAGCAGGAACCACACCAGGAAGTACGGGTCGAGCAAGGTCGGGTTGACATCGCGGCCGCCGACGAACTTACCCAGCAGCATGTACACGATCTGGAAGAGGACGTAGGGCGCCAGCAGCTGCGTGATCAGCTTGCGCGCCTTGTTCTTCGAGTACGGGAAACGCCGGGAGAAGTAGCCGGACACGATGATGAACACCGGCATGTGGAACATGTACAGGAAGAGGTAGAGCGCGCGGCCCACCGGCACGTCACGCAGCGCCTCCATCGAGTGACCGGCCACCACCAGCACGATCGCGATGTACTTCGCGTTGTCGAAGAACGGGTCCCGCGTCTTCGCCCGCCGCGGCGTTTCCTCGGACCTACGCTCCGTAGCCGCGCCGTCGGTGGCGGCACCGTCCCTCGCGTCGACGGGGCGGGTGTCACCGTCGGAGGACGGCTTCACCGGGTCGGCGGAAGGTGTTCCGGGATCAGCGGCAGATGTCACCACCGGCGGGACGATACCTATCGCCCGGCGAGCGGCCAAACCGGCAGTCGGGGCACCGGCTCGGCCGGAGCCCACCGGGCACCTCTTGGCGTGATCGATGCCACAGCGATCACTGCCACCGGGACCGGGCGAGTACGACGCAGCGTCGTAGACTTCCGGCATGGCGCGGTTGGGAAACCTCGAACGCGAGGTCATGGAACACGTCTGGTCCGCCACGGAGCCGGTCACGGTGCGCGAGGTCCACGAGGCGCTCGCGGTCGAACGTGATCTGGCCTACACCACGGTGATGACGGTCCTGGACCGGCTGGCGAAGAAGGGCGTCGTCCTCCGCGTCCGCGACGGCCGCGCCTACCGGTACCAGGCGGCCGCGGGCCAGGACCAGTTGGTCGCCGACCTGATGCGCGAGGCGCTCGACGGAGCGGGCAGTGGGGCCAACCGGGCCGCCGCCCTCGTCCGGTTCGTCGACCAGGCGTCCCCGGAGGAGGCGGCCGCCCTGCGCGAAGCCCTCGCCGAGGTGGACGCCGCTGCCGCCCCGCCTCGCCGACGCAACCCCCGGAGCTGACCATGACCCCGGTCGTCCTCGGTGCGCTCGCGCTGCTGCTGACCTGGCCGGTCCCCGAACTCCTCGGCCGCGCGCGGTGGACCGCTCTGGTCCCCCGCGCGGCGCTGGTGCTGTGGCAGGCGCTCGCGCTGGCCGCCGTACTCGCCGCACTCGGCGCCGGCCTGAGCCTGGGCACCGACGTCTTGCTGCATCCCGGAAACGGCGCGGTGCAGACCGGCCTGCAGCTGGCCGTGACCCTGCTCACCGTCGTGGTCGCGGTCCGGCTGGCATGGGCGACCATGCGGGTCGCCGTCCGCACCCGGGCCCGGCGCCGCCACCACCGGATGGTGGTCGACCTGGTGGGTACGCCCGGTGAACGGCTGGACCCCGCCTGGCTGCGCGGGGAGGAGCCCGGCATCCGGGTGCTCGCCGAAAGCACGCCGTTCGCGTACTGCCTGCCGGGGGTGCGGTGCTCCCGCGTCGTGGTGTCCTCAGGCGCCCTGGACCAACTCGCTCCCGAGGAGATGGACGCGGTGCTCGCACACGAGCGTGCCCACCTGCGAGCTCGCCACGACCTGGTGCTGGAGGCGTTCACCGCGTTGCGGCAGGCGTTCCCCCGCTGGGTCCGCAGCCGCACGGCGTTCGACCGCGCACACCTGCTGGTGGAGATGCTCGCCGACGACGCCGCCCGGCGCCGGGTCGGTGCTCCCCCGGTAGCCCGCGCCCTGGTGACGTTGGCGTCGACCCCGGCCGCGCCGGCCGGCGGGCTGGCCGCCGGTGGCACCGGGACGCTCGCCCGCGTGCGCCGGCTGGCCCAGCCCGGCGAACCCCACCGGGTTCTCGCGACCGCCACCTACCTCGCGGCGGCCGCCCTGGTGGTCGTGCCGACGCTCACCCTCGCCGTGCCGTGGCTGACGCGGCTGGCCGAGCACCTGGTCTGAGGTCGGCCCGGACAGGGAGATCAGGACGGGGAGATCAGGCGGCGTCCTCGTGCTGCCCGTTCAGTCCGGACCGGTCCGGATGGAGCAGATGTCCGTCCTGGTGAAGGTTGGCGTCCTCTTCGGGAAGTGGTGAGCTCGGAGTACGGGCGAAGACCGCGACGAGCGCCATGACCACCAGCGCGAGCGTCGTGATCGCCAGCAGGGAGCCGATGAGAGCAATCACATTGTGAGAGTCCCCTCCGCCGGTACGACGAAAACGCTTCCGCCCGACGGAAATCTCGGCGTGGGTACGACGAAATCTTTCTCAGGCTCGGACCAGATCCCTTGCCTGCTTGATGAATCGGCCGGTTCGTGGGCAAGTCTGCCAGCGGGCACCATGCGGGTCCGCGGTCACGAAAGGGTCAGGCCGGGTCAGGCCGGATGAGGTCGGCGCGGATCGGGCGCAGGTCGGGCGGGCGAGCACCGATCAGCTCGAATCAGCACAGATCAGCTCAGAATCAGGTCAGAATCAGCCCAGTGCGCGCCCGAGCGCATCGGCGCAAGCGCGGGTTGACAGTGGCCCGCCGAAGAACCACGTCCTCGCCCCGAGCCGGTGCGCCCTCTTCTCGGCCACGAACGCGAGTCCCCGCCAGTCCGGCCCGGCGGTCATGGCACCGGTGAAGATGTCGTTGCGCCGGTCGGCCAGGTAGAGGAAGTCCGCCCTGGACACCTGCCCGAGACCGTCGGGGCCGACGGTCGACAGGCCGTACTGGTCCGGCTCGCCCCGCCAGTCGTTCTGCAGGCCGAGGTGGTCGAGCAGGTCCCCGGCCAGCGAGGTCCGCCCGAACATCCGGATCGTCGGCACGCCCTCCACGGAGTAGCCCTGGGCGATCGCCACCGGGAGGTTCGCCGCACCCGCCGCGGCCAGCTTCGCCCGGTTCCGGGCGACCGTGTTGTCCAGCCCGCGTAGCACCCACGCCGCCTGGTCGCTCCGGCCGACGGCGCGGGCCACTGCCGTGAACGTCGTCCGCATCTCCGTCCATGCGGACATGTCCGGGCGGTAAGGGTCGAACACCAGGACCGGCGCGATCTTGCGCATCTGAGCCGCCAGCGCGTTGGACTCGTCCTTGCCGAGGAGGATGAGGTCCGGCCGTACGGCGCGCACGACCGCCGGGTCGGGCTGCTGGCGCGGTCCGACCTCCGCCGTGGCGTGGTCCAGCCGGGGACCGCCGCCGACCCAGGCCGCGTAGCCGGCCTTGTCCGCGACCCCGACCGGCCGGACGCCGACTGCCAGCAGGTCCTCGGCGTAGGTCCAGTCCAGCGCCACCACCCGGCGGGCCGGTGCTCGCAGCCGCACCGCGCCGTTCACGTCGGAGACGGTCACCGGTTTCGGCCGGGCGGCCCGGGCGGCCCGGGCGCGGGCGGCCGCCGAAGCCGGGCTCGCGGAGGCGCCGGCGGTGCTGGACGTGCTCGGGGATGCCGTGGCGCCCGGCGCCGGCGAACCGCCGCCGGAGCAGGCCACCAGTCCGGCGGCAAGGAGTACGCCGACCAGACAGGCGCGGACAGGTCGTACGGAAGCGGGACTCACCGGGCTTTGCCTCTTTCGGTATCGCCACCGGTCGGGGCTCACCGATTCGCTTACCCGCCGCCGAAGATCACCGACCGGCCCGTCACGGACCCGCGACGGAACCCAGGTGTACCTGGGCGGATCCAGGCGGATCTAGGCGGACTCCGCCTCGCGCATCCGCTGGCTGATCACCGCCGACACGCCGTCGCCGCGCATCGACACGCCGTACAGCGCGTCGGCGACCTCCATCGTGCGCTTCTGGTGGGTGACGACGAGCAGCTGGCTGTTCTCTCGCAGCTCCTCATAGATCTCCAGCAGCCGGCCGAGGTTGGTGTCGTCCAGCGCCGCCTCCACCTCGTCGAGGAGGTAGAACGGGCTGGGCCGCGCCTTGAACAACGCGACCAGGAACGCCACCGCGACCAGCGAGCGCTCACCGCCGGACAGCAGCGAGAGGCGCTTGACCTTCTTGCCCGGCGGGCGGGCCTCGACCTCGATGCCGGTGGCGAGCATGTCGTCGGGATTGGTCAGCACCAGTCTCCCGTCGCCACCCGGGAAGAGCCGGTCGAACACCTGCTCGAACTGCTTCTCCACGTCGCGGTAGGCGGCGGTGAACACCTGCTCGACCCGCTCGTCGACCTCGCGGACGATCTCCATCAGGTCCTTGCGGGTGGCGCGCAGATCCTCCAGCTGGCGGGACAGGAACGTGTGGCGTTCCTCCATCGCCGCGAACTCCTCCAGCGCCAGCGGGTTGACCTTGCCCAGCAGGTTGAGCTGGCGTTCGGCCGCCTTGAGCCGCTTGGTCTGCTCGGCCCGGTCGTAGGGACGCGGCTCGCCCTCCGCCTCCTCACCCGGCGCGGGCTGCGACGGTGGCACGGGCACGTCCGGGCCGTACTCGCGGGCGAGGGTTTCCGGGTCGACGCCCAGCTCCTCGATGGCGCGGGTCTCCAGCTGCTCGATCCGCAGCCGCTGCTCGGCCCGGGCCATCTCGTCGCGGTGCACCGAGTCGGTCAGCTCGTCCAGCTCACCGGCCAGGGCGCGGACCTTCTGCCGCACGGTGTTGATCTGCGCCTCGCGGGCGGTGCGGGCCTGTTCGGCCTCCTGCCGCTCCCGCCCGGCCGCGGCCAGCGAGCCGTCCAGCCGGGCCAGAACCTGGCGTACGGCGGAAAGCACGGCGACGGCGACCTCCGCCTCACGGGCGCGGCGTTCCCGGCGCACCCGGGCGCGTTCGCGGGCCGCGCGCTCCTCACGCGCCGCCCGCTCCAGGGAGTCGGCACGGCCGGACATCGCCCGGCCGCGTTCCTCGGCGGTACGCAGCCCGAGCCGGGCCTCCATCTCCCGCTGACGGGCGGTGCGGCACACCTCCGAAAGCCGGTCGCGTTCGTCGGTGGAGGGCTCCTCGTCCGGGCTGTCCTCGGCGGTGGACAGCCGCTCCTGCAGCTCACCCAGCCCGCTCTGGTCGCGGACGACAGCCTGCCGGGCCTCCTCGATCGCGGTGCCGAGCCGTTCGGCCTCCGCCTGCGCCGACCGGGCCGCCGAGCCCAGCTGGCCCAGGCGTTCGGCAACGGCGGCGAGCTCGGCGTCGGACTCGTGCAGCCGGCTGAGGGTCTGCTCCGCGGCGGCAGCGGCGGCCTTGCGGCGCTCCTCGGCCTCGGTGCGTTCGGCACGCAGGCGTTCGGCCCGGGCGCTCGCCTCGCGCAGGCGTTCGGTGGCGTCGTCGACGGCGGCCTGGACCTCCAGCAGGCTGGGCTGGGCCGACGATCCGCCGTACGCGGTGTGCGCGCCGAGCAGGTCGCCCTCGCGGGTCACCGCCATCACGTCCGGCTGGTCGGCGACCAGCGCCCGGGCCGCGGCGAGGTCGTCGACCACGGCGACCCTGGCCAGCAGCCGGACCAGCGCGGGCAGGACCTGTGCCGGCGCGCTGGCCACGTCGACGGCGTAGCGAGCACCCGGAGGCAGCGCCGGCCAGTCCGCCGGAGCGCCCTCCACGCCCGGGCTTGCACCGCCGACCAGCAACCCGGCCCGGCCAAGATCCTCGGTGCGCAGGTGGTGCAGCGCGGCCACGGCCGAGTCGACCGACTCCACCGCCACCGCGTCGGCGGCCCGGCCCAGCGCGCCGGCGACGGCCGCCTCGTAGCCGGGCTCCACCGACAACAGGGCGGCGACCGAGCCGAGCTGACCGGACACGCGTTCGGTGGCGGCGAGCAGCTCGGCGGCGCCGTCCTTGCGAGCCAGGCCCAGCTCGAGCGCCTCCTTGCGGGCGGTCAGCGCGGACCGCTCGCGTTCGGCCTCCTGCTGGTCCTGGCGCAACGTCACGAGCTGTTCCTCGAGCGCCTCCAAAGCGGCCTGGGCGGACTCGTACTCCGCGTCCAGTCCGCGTTCGCCGGCGTCCAGGCCCGCCACCTGGGCCTCCACCGTGACGAACTCCTCCTGTGCCTGCTCCGCGCGCTCGCTCGCCTCGGCGCGGGCGGCGGTGAGCCGCTCCACCTCGGCCTCGCGGGCCTCCAGCCGGCTGCGCACGGAGTTGACCTGGCCGGTGAGCCGGGCCAGTCCCTCGCGCCGGTCGGCGGCGGCGCGGGACAGCGCGGCGATCCGGCGTTCCTCCTCCGCCAGCGCACGCTCGGAGGCCTGCCGATGCCCGACCGCCTGGTCCAGCGCCTCGCGGTGGGACTCGGTCTCGGCGGCGATCGCCTCCTCCTCGGCGCGCACCCGACGCGCCTCCTCCTCCAGCTGGTCGGGGTCGCGCCCGGTGCGTTCCTCCTCCCGGGACTCCGCGAGATGGCGGCTGCGCTCGGCGGCGAGGCCGGCGGTGCCGCCGAGCCGCTCCTTCAGGCTGGACAGGCGGTACCACGTCTCCTGTGCCCGGGCCACCCGCGGCGCGTCGGCCCGCAGGCTCTCCTCCAGCTCGGCCTCCTCCGCCTGTCCGACGCTCAGCTCGCGTTCGACGGCGGCGCGGCGCTCGCGGACGGCGGACTCGTCGGCCACCTCCTGGGCCAGCGTCGTGGTGAGCCGGCCGAGATCGTCGGCGAGGAGCCGCAACCGGGAGTCACGGGCGTCGGCCTGGATCACCGCCGCCTTGCGGGCGGCCTCGGCCTGCTTGCCCAGCGGACGCAGGGCGCGCCGGATCTCGGTCAGGAGGTCCTGCAGGCGGGTGAGGTTTCCCTCGGTGGCGTCCAGCTTCCGCAGCGCCTTCTCCTTGCGCTTGCGGTGCTTGAGGACGCCGGCCGCCTCCTCCACGAAGCCGCGGCGGTCCTCCGGCGTCGCGTGCAGGATGGAGTCCAGCCGGCCCTGTCCGACGATGACGTGCATCTCCCGGCCGATGCCGGAGTCGGAGAGCAGCTCCTGGACGTCGAGGAGCCGGGACGTACGGCCGTTGATGCTGTACTCCGAGCCGCCGTTGCGGAACATCATCCGGGCGATGGTGACCTCGGCGTAGTCGATCGGCAGGGCGCCGTCGCTGTTGTCGATGGTGAGGATCACCTCGGCCCGGCCCAGCGGGGCCCGCCCGGAGGTGCCGGCGAAGATGACGTCCTCCATCTTGCCGCCGCGCAGGCTCTTGACCCCCTGCTCACCCATCACCCAGGCGATCGCGTCGACGACGTTGCTCTTGCCCGAGCCGTTCGGGCCGACCACACAGGTGATGCCCGGCTCGAAGTGCAGGGTCGTCGAGGACGCGAACGACTTGAACCCACGGAGCGTCAGGCTCTTGAGGTACAACGCGCGCTCTCCTCGGTGCTTCCGGGGCCTGCGCCTTCGAGACTCGACGGTCTCCGGGCGCCGGCCTGGGCGTGGTCTGGGCACTGGTCCGGGTGCGGGGAGCCCACCACCCTGGGTGGGCCGGTGGAACCTGTGCCCGACGATACCGGGGGCGAGCACCGGAGCCGGTCGCGACGCGGCGGGGAAAACGCACTCCGAAACGTTCCAGGCACAACAAAACGGGACGCCTCAGATGAGGCGTCCCGTTCCATCTCGGGTCTTTCGAGGCTGGTCCACTAAGTGAGACCGGATCCCTCTCAGGTCAACGCGGGCTCGTGCCGGGCGTCGATGGTGAGCAGCTGGTCTTCCTGCACCACTGCGGAGAGAGAGTCGTTTTCCGCCTGGAGACGCATGACATGTGCCTCCAGCTCCGATACTCGCTTTTGCAGACGTCGCACCTCGGAGACCATCCGGGGGTCGGGGCCACCGATGTGGCCGAGGAGCGCTTTCGCCATATGGGGTCCTCCACGCTGAGTGACCTAAAGGTTTGGTCGCTACATCGCAGCACTCAAGTGGGGCAGGGAGCGCGGCGGTGTTTCTAGAATCTCACCAGAGTGCCATGCCGTCAAGGTGACCGCACTGCGACCCACCGTAGTCAAGTGATCGCACTCCCCACTTGTCCGGCAATATCGCCACCGACCACAGGTCGGACGAAACCGCACCATCACCATCAGGATCGCGCAGATCCCTTGCACGCAAGGGAAAACGTCGATTCACACCGCAGGCAGCAGTTGACCGGCGTACGCCGAAAGCTCGTGCCAACGTGGTAGAAGTCACCACCGACCGCGGCGCGGACGAGGCTGACATCTTGGGCAGGTAAAGGATGACCGATTCATGAAAGGATCCCGCCGCACGGGGTTTCCGCAGCGTTCACAGGGTTCGCCCTCCCTGCCGTACACCGAAAGCGAACGCGCGAAGTAACCGCTTTCGCCGTTGACGTTGATGTACAGACTGTCGAACGACGTTCCACCGGCGGCGAGAGCGGCGGTCATCACGGTGCGGACCTCTGCGAGCAGAGTACGCGCCTCGGTCCGGCGCAGCGTGTCGGTCGCCCGGGCATAGTGCAGCCGGGCCCGCCACAAGGCCTCGTCGGCATAGATGTTGCCCACCCCGGAGATCAGCCGCTGGTCGAGCAAGGCGCGCTTGACACCGGTACGCCGGCGGCGGAGCGCGGCCACGAACTCCTCGTCGGCAAATGCGGGATCGATCGGGTCCCGCGCGATGTGCGCGATCTCCGCGGGCAGCTCCGCGCCGCCGGGGCTGATCGACAGACCACCGAACATCCGCTGGTCGACGAACCGGAGCTCCCAGTTCGGCTGGTCGGTGAAGGTGAAGCGGACCCGCAGATGGGGTTCGTCCGGGTGTTCGGTGGGTACGACGACGAACTGGCCACTCATCCCCAGATGGGCCAGCAGGGCGTCACCGCTGTCCAGCGGCAGCCACAGATACTTCCCGCGCCTGCGGGCACCGACGACGCGGAGCCCGACCAGCCGGTCGGCGAAGTCCTGTGGGCCGGCCAGATGCCGGCGGACCGGCCGGGGATGACCGACCGCGACCGTGGCGATCGCGTGCCCGACGACCAGCTTCTCGATGCCCGCACGGACGACCTCGACCTCGGGCAACTCCGGCACGCCCGGCCCCCTCGCTCAGGCCGGAGCCGCACCCGCGGCACCGCCGGCTGGACGGTCGGGCGAAGCGTCGTCTCGTTGGCCGGCCGAGCCGTCGGTGCTCTCGCCGAGCATGGCGCGGATCGCCGTCCAAGCGGCCTCGGCGGCCTGCTGCTCGGCTTCCTTCTTGCTGCGGCCGGTGCCGACGCCGTAGTCGGTGCCACCGACCACGACGTGGGCGGTGAACACCTTCTCGTGGTCGGGTCCTCGCTCCTCCACGACGTACTCCGGCACGCCCAGCGAGGCACGTGCCGTGAGCTCCTGCAGGCTGGTCTTCCAGTCCAGGCCGGCGCCCAGCCGGGCCGACGCCTCCAGCAGCGGGTCGAACAGCCGGTGCACGAACTCCTGCGCCAGCGGGAACCCGCCGGCGAGGTAGACCGCACCGATGACCGCCTCAACCGCGTCGCCGAGGATCGACGACTTGTCCCGGCCGCCGGTGGTCTCCTCACCGCGGCCGAGACGGAGGTACTTGCCCAGGTCCAGTCGCCGGGCGACGTCGGCGAGCGCCCGCATGTTGACCACCGCCGCCCGCAGCTTCGCGAGCTGTCCCTCGGACAGGTCGGGATGCGTGCGGAACAACGCGTCGGTGATCACCAGGCCGAGCACCGCGTCGCCCAGGAACTCCAGGCGCTCGTTGGTCGGCAGGCCGCCGTTCTCGTAGGCGTACGACCGGTGCGTCAGCGCGCGTTCGAGCAACGCGTCGTCGAGCACCAGACCAAGCTTGGCGTTCAGCTCGGCGTACGCCACTGTCCCCCCGAGGCGATCCACTGACTCAGACCGAAACTCAGACGTCGATAACCTGACGGCGCCCGGCACGAGGACCGTACTGCCCACACTGCGGGCACGCGCGGTGCGGCAGGTGCGAGGCCCGGCACGCGGGGTTGGCGCAGACGACCAGCTGCGGGGCCGACGCCTTCCACTGCGCCCGCCGGCTGCGGGTGTTGCTCCGCGAAACTCTCCGCTTGGGAACGGCCACGCCGCTACTCCTTTACCTCGGGCCGACGGGGCGAACCCGCGACCTCTTCCGTGTCGTTCTCGTCGTTCTCGTCGTTCTCGTCCGGCACGATCGTGGTCAGCGCCGCCCATCGCGGGTCGATCGCCGCCTCGTGCTGGTGGTCAGGGTCGTCTGCCAGGCGCGCGCCGCACTGCGGACACAGCCCCGGGCAGTCGTCACTGCACACCGGTTGGTACGGCAACGCGAGCACTACCGCGTCACGCACCACCGGCTCGAGGTCGAGCAGGTCGCCCTCGAGCTGGCTGGCCTCGTCTTCCTCGATCTCGCTTTCGGGGAACGCGTACAGCTCCTGGAAGTCGACGTCGAGCGGTTGCTCGAGCGGCTCCAGGCAGCGCACGCACTCACCGGTCAGCAGCACCCGCGCCGTTCCGGACGCGAGCACCCCCTCCATCACCGACTCCAGCCGCAGAGCGAGCTCGAGGTCGGCGCCTTCGGGTACGCCGAGGACGTCGATGCCGAGTCCGGCCGGTGCGGGCACCGAACGCCGGAGCTTACGTTGTGCCCCCGGGCGGCGGCCGAGCTCGCGAGTGTCGAACACGAGCGGCGCCTGAGGGTCGACGGTGCTCAAGGCGTCCTTGCTTTCTGTGTCGCAGGGCAGGATTCGGCCTCGATCGAGACCGGCTATCGAGGGTACCCGAGGGGCGGTGGTGCACTCAACGCGGCCCGGTCGCTCGCTCCCCGTGTCCGTTCGGGGAGCGTACAGGACGGCTGCCGCGACCCGGGCGAACCCGGGCAGAGGCGGACCTACCCGCCGAAACCGGCTGGGCCGCTCACTCGTCCGGCCGCTCGCCGGGCAGTGGCGGTGCGTCCGGGTCGTCGCCGCCGGCGAAGGAGTCGTCCAGGCCGCTGCGGTCGCGCAGGCGCTCCCGGCCACGGGTCACCGAGTCCAGGGTCCTGCGCAGGGACTCCTCGAACTTGCCGAGCTTGGTCTCGACGTACTCGTCGACCTCCGCGGGCGACTTCGGGCCGTTCCCGTCCCGGCCGGCTTCCGCGTCGCGGCCACGCAGCTCCTCCCGGCCGCGGGCCACCGAGGTCAGCGTCTTCTGCAGGGCGATCTCGAAGCCGGCCAGCTTGCCGTCCACGTAGTCGTCGACCTCGCGGCGCAGCCCGTCGGCCTCCTCCGCGGCCTTGGCGGTCAGCTCGTCGGCGGCGGTGCGGGCCTCGCGATGGATGTCGGTGCGTTCGACGAGCTCGGCGCGCTCGCGGCGGGCCTCCTCGACCAGCCGGTCGGCCTCGGCCCGCCCGTCGGCGACAACCGCGTCCCGCTCGGCGGTCACCTTGCGAGCCGTCTCGAACTCCTCGGGGAACATCCGCTTCGCCTCGTCGAACCCGGCGAGCAGCTCGGTCCGGTTGACGAGGCACGACGCGGACAGCGGCACCGACCGGGCACTCTCGACCATCCGGCGGAGCTCGTCGAGCTTGTGCTGCACGTCCACGATCTGTCCTTTCCGAATGCGGCCTCTTGCCGAGTCGGCATCGGGTTGGCGGTGCGGGTCGGCGGTGGCGGGCCGGGGCCGGCTAGGCCTGGGTGTCACCGAGCCGCGCGGTGAGCCGGCTCAGGACGTGCTCGGGCACCAGACCCGAGACGTCGCCACCGTACGTCGCGACCTCCTTGACCAGACTCGACGACAGGAAAGAGTACTCGGGACTGGTCGGGACGAAGACGGTCTCGACCCCGGTGAGGCGGAGGTTCATCTGCGCCATCTGTAGCTCGTAGTCGAAGTCGCCGACGGCGCGCAGGCCCTTCACGATCGCCTGGATGCCGTGCTCACGGCAGAAGTCGACCAGCAGCCCGTCGAACACGGCGACGCGTACCTCGGCGAGGTCCTTGGTGACCTCCCGGATCAGCTCGACCCGCTCGTCCACACTGAACAACCCCGCCTTGCGCGGGTTGGCGCCGACCGCGACCACCAGGTCGTCGAAGAGCCGGGCCGCGCGCACGATGATGTCCAGGTGACCGTTGGTCACCGGATCGAACGACCCCGGACACACCGCGCGGTGCACTGGCGCCTCCCTGGCATGTTGCAGCCCTGTCGTAAAGCACTGTTTGTGCAGCCCTGTTGCTGTCCTGTCGTGCGAGCCGGTCACCATCGGTGAGGGGCGTCACCCCTCGATGGTGTCCTCCCCGTCCGCGGCGTGACCGTACCAAAGAGCCGTGTCGCCGTACTTCCGCATGCGGTCGGCGACCAGGCCGGGCGGCCAGGCGAACGCGGCCGACCGCGCGGACCGCTCCACCACGACCACTGCTTCCGGGGCCAGCCAGCCGTTGCCGACGAGGTCGCGCAGGACGGCTGTCACGGAGGCGTCGGGCAGGGAGTACGGCGGGTCGACGTAGACCACGTCGAAGCCGTCCGGCTCCGGTGGCGGGCCGCCGACGACGCGCTCGACCCGGCCGGCCAGCAGGCTGCCGCCGGGCAGGCCCACGGTGCGGAGGTTGTTCCGGATCACCCCGACGGCCCGGCGGGCCACCTCGACCAGCACGACCCCGGACGCGCCGCGGGAGAGCGCCTCGATCCCCACCGCGCCGCTGCCGGCGTACAGGTCGAGGAACCGCAGCCCCTCCAGCGAGCCCAGCTCGGAACTCAGCGAGGCGAACAGCGACTCGCGTACGCGGTCCGAGGTCGGCCTGGTGTCCTTGCCGTCGGGCACGCTCAGCCGGCGCCCGCGGGCCTCTCCTGCGACGATGCGGCTCATCGTGACCATCCTCCCGCACCCGGGACGCGGCGCCGGGAGCAGCCCGCCACCCGGCGGGCCAGACGGTCCCGCGAGGCTCAGGTCTTCTCGAGGTAGTCGGCCCGGTCGTCGTCGTACAGCGCCGCCACCGCCTCCGCCAGCGCGGGCTCACCGCGCAGGCCGGGGTCGGCGGCGATCACCTCGGCGGCGTCGGTGCGGGCCCGCGCGATCACCTTCTCGTCCCGGATGACCGCGAGCATCCGCAGGCTCGACCGGCGCCCGGACTGGTCGGCGCCGAGGACGTCGCCCTCCCGGCGGTGCTCGAGGTCGATCCGGCTGAGTTCGAACCCGTCGGTGGTCGAGGCCACCGCGTCCATCCGGGTCCGCGCGGGTGACCCCTCGGCGGCACCGGTCACCAGCAGGCACAGTCCGGGGTGGCCGCCGCGGCCCACCCGGCCGCGCAGCTGGTGCAGCTGGGAGACCCCGAACCAGTCGGCGTCCATCACCACCATCGTGGAGGCGTTGGGTACGTCGACCCCGACCTCGATCACGGTGGTCGCGACGAGAACGTCGATCTCGCCCGCGGCGAACCGGCGCATCACGGCGTCCTTGGCATCGGAGGTCAGCCGGCCGTGCAGCAGGTCGACCCGCAACCCCGCGAGCGGGCCCTCGGCCAGCTCGGCGGCGAGCGCCACCACCGCGGTCATCTCCCGCGAGCCGTCCGCCTCGACGTCGGCCGGGAGATCGGCGGCGTCGGTGTCCTCACCGGTGCCGCGGCCCCTGCCGTCCCCGTCGTCCCCGTCGTCGCCGATCCGCGGGCAGACGACGTACACCTGCCGCCCGGCGTCGACCTCCTGGCGCGCCCGGCGCCACACGTGGTCGATCCAGTCGGGCTTCTCCGCCAGCGGGACGACGTTGGTCTGGATCGGCGCCCGCCCGCTCGGCAGCTCGCTGAGCGTGGACACCTCAAGGTCGCCGAACACGGTCATCGCGACGGTGCGCGGGATCGGCGTGGCCGTCATCACCAGCACGTGCGGGGGAACGCCGCCGGCCTTGCCGGTGAGCGCGGCCCGCTGCTCGACGCCGAACCGGTGCTGCTCGTCGACCACCACCAGCCCGAGGTCGGCGAACTGCACCTTGTCCTCCAGCAGGGCGTGCGTGCCCACGACCACCCCCGCCTCTCCGGAGGCCGCCTCCAGCAGCGCCTTGCGGCGGGCGGCGGTGCCCTGCCCGCCGGTCAGCAGCGCCACCCGGGTGCCGTCGTCGGCGCCGCCGATGAAGCCACGCTCGGCGAGCGGGCCGAGCAGTGCCGTGATCGAACGATAGTGCTGCTGGGCGAGCACCTCGGTGGGCGCGAGCAGCGCCGCCTGGCCACCGGCGTCGACCACGGTGAGCATCGCCAGTAGCGCGCAGACCGTCTTGCCGCTGCCCACCTCACCCTGCAGGAGGCGCTGCATCGGGTGGTCGCGGGCCAGGTCGGCCTCGATGTCGGCGCCCACCGCGCGCTGGCCGTCGGTGAGTGCGAACGGCAGCCTGGCCTCGAACGCCTCCCGCAGGCCACCCTCGCCGGCGACCCGGGGACGCGCGGCCAGCTGCCGGGCGGCGGACCGGCGGCGGGCCAGCTCGGTCTGCAGGACGAACGCCTCCTCGAACCGGAACCGCTTCCGGGCGGCCTCGACGTCGGCGAAGGACTCCGGCCGGTGCACGGCCTCGAACGCCCCCTTCAGCCCGAGCAGGCCCCGGCGCTCGAGCACCGGCGCGGGAATCGGATCGGGCACCTCACCCAGCGCGTCCAGCACGCTGCGCACGATGCTGGCGATGCTCCAGGTCGCGGCCTTGGCGGTGGAGGGGTAGATGGGCATCAGCGCGCCGGTGAACTCCTCCACGATCGAGTCGGGGTCGGAGTCACCCCCGGTGCCGAACAGCACGAAGTGCGGGTGGCTGAGCTGCATGGTGCCGCGGTAGGAGTCGACCTTGCCGGCGAACAGGCCGCGCATGCCCTGCTGCAGCTGGTTGGCCCGCCAGTGCTGGTTGAAGAACGTCAGCTTCAGCTCGCCCGACCCGTCGGTCACCACGACCTCGACGAGGTTGCCCCGGCGGTTGCGCATCGACCGGGACGTCACCGACTTGATCTCCGCCTGGACGGTGACGTCCTCGCCCTTGCCGAGCCCGCGGAGGTTGGTGAGCTCACCGCGCTGGACGTAGCGCCGGGGGTAATGTCTGAGCAGGTCGCCGACGGTCACCAGCTCCAGCCGATCGGTCATCGCCTTCAACAGCTCGGCCTTCGCGTACGCCGACAACGGCATGCCCAGCTCGGCCTTCTCCGGAAGCCGCAGGAGCTTTGCCATCACACCTCCACGGTCGTTGCCGTCGAGGCTAGCGGGCGGCACCCCCGCCGGGCCGGTTGGCGCTTTCGTGTGGGCGTCGGATACTCTCAACCGGTTGCCCCGTCCGCTTTGGCGTGCGCTGGGCAGCGGTCCATGTCCTCATCTTGCTCGGGAGAGTCTCCGGTGGCTGCCGTCTGCGACGTATGTGGCAAGGGGCCCGGCTTCGGCAACAACGTGTCGCACTCGAAGCGGCGCACCCGTCGACGCTTCGACCCCAACATCCAGCGGGTTCGTGCGACCGTCCACGGCACCCCGAAGCGGGTCAATGTCTGCACTTCCTGCCTGAAGGCGGGCAAGGTCACACGCTGACCCCGGTCCCCACTCGCGTGGGGACCGCGCGCTCGAAGCCGTACCACAACCCAGAACGTACGAAGATCGACTGACCATCGTGGCCGGTCACCCTCCCGGGGGTGGCCGGCCACGTGGCGTGTCCGGGGTCCGCAGGGCCTCGGCGGAACCTCGGCGGAACCTCAGCGGAAATGGTCGTGCCCGGCCGGCCCCTCGTACGCCTCGCCGTCCACGGTCACCGCCGGCTCACCGGCTTCCTCCGGCCGGGCCTCGCCCCCGACCGGCTCCGGCGCTCCGAGCACCCGGCCGACGACCCGCCACCGCTCGGGGAGTTCGACGTCCGGGCCGAACGTCGCGGCCAGCGCGTGGTCCTCGCCACCGGTGAGCACGAACGCCAGCGGGTCGGCGTTGATCGCGGCGGCCACGGCCCGGAGCGGGTCGGCGACCTCCAGGGTCGCGGTGTCCACGTCGATGCGCACCCCGCTCGCCCGGGCGACGTGCCCGAGGTCGGCGAGCAGCCCGTCGCTCACGTCGATCAGTGAGCTCGCCCCCAGCGCGGCGGCCTCCGGGCCGGCGTCGTACGGGGGTTCGGGCCGGCGGTGTGCCTCCACGACCACCCGCGGCGACCGAAAGCCCCGGCCCAGGACGGTGAGCCCCGCCGCGGACCAGCCGAGCCGCCCGCACACGGCGACCACATCGCCCGGCCGGGCGCCGGACCGGGTCAGCGCCGGCCGTCCCTGCAGAGTGCCGAGCGCGGTGATCGACACGACGACCGGCCCCGACGCCACCACGTCGCCGCCGGCCACCGACGCACCTGCCGAGGTGGCCTCGTCCCGGAGCCCGTCGGCGAAGTCCAGTGCCCACTGCGCCGGCAGGTCCGGCGGTGCTCCGAAGCTCACCAGCAACGCGGTGGGGACCGCGCCCATCGCCGCGACGTCGGCGAGGTTCTGTGCCGCCGCCTTGCGGCCCACGTCGTAGGCCGGTGACCAGTCGCGGCGAAAGTGCCGTCCCTCGACCAGCATGTCGGTGGTGGCGACCACGCGGCTGTCCGGAGCCGAGATCACGGCCGCGTCGTCACCGGGGCCGAGCAGGACGTCCGGGCCGGTCGGCAGGCGTGCGGTCATCGCCGCGATGAGCCCGAACTCCCCCAGCTCCGCGAGCGTGCCACCGGTGCCCTCGGCGCCACCGGCCGGTCGTCCGGAGCCTGCCTGAGTTCCCCTGATCTGCGTCACCTGCGCCGCTCCTGACCTCGCGTCGTTGATGTCAGCCCTCATGGTGCCGTGTCCCGCCCTGGCGGTGACCGGCACGGTGCCGACCGCCCGGCGCGGGGGTAGCGTCTGAAACATCGCTCAGGTTTCCCGTCCGTCCGGCGTCGCGGCGAGGATCGCGGCCGCGTGGCCGGCAGGGTGGGGGCGCGCGGAACGGCCCGCTCGCGGTACCGTGCTCACTCACTTGACCGACCTTGGAGCATCACCACAGCATCACCGCGTGGGGCCCTCCAGCCCGAGAGGACGTATCGATGGTTCAGGCCTACATCCTCATCCAGACCGAGGTCGGCAGGGCGGCCGAGGTCGCCGAGGAGATCTCGCACATCACCGGCGTCACTCTCGCCGAGGACGTCACCGGTCCCTACGACGTGATCGTCCGGGCCGAGGCGCACAACGTCGACGAGCTCGGCCGGCTCGTCGTCGCCCAGGTGCAGGGGATAAACGGCATCACCCGAACCCTCACCTGCCCGGTGGTCCACATCTGACTCCGCAGCTGAGCCGGTCACCGTCGCGGCATCTCGCCGCACTCGCCTCGCTGGTCGTCCTCGGGGGGCTGGTGGCGGGCTGCGGCGAGCCGACCGTGCGCGTCGAGCCGCCACATCCGACCGGTGCCGCCGAGGCCGCCTGCCAACGGCTCTACGCCGCGCTGCCCACGAAGGTGCTCGGCGAGCCCGCGCGGGTGGTGCAGCCGTCCTCGGCCAACGCCGCGGCGTGGGGCGACCCGCCCATCCTGCTGCGCTGTGGGGTGGACCGGCCGGCGAAACTGCGCGCGTCCTCGGAGTGTCAGGTGATCGACGGCGTCGGGTGGTTCGCCGAACGCGCCACCCGGGGGTACATCTTCACCACGGTCGGCCGGGACACCTACATCGAACTGTCGGTGCCCTCGGCGTACCAACCACCGTCGAGCGCGCTGGTCGACGTCGCCGCGGCGGTACGGAAGTCCGTGCCGGCCCGGACACCCTGCGTCTGACCGATCGGGCCGAGCGCGGACCGAGCCGACCGAGCCGGCCGCGATCCCGAGCGCACCGCAGGGGTCCCCCGACGCGGTGGCCGTGCGTCGGAGGACCCCTCGTTCACTACTCGCCCGCGGGCGCTGGGTGCGTCCCGGGCGAAGCCATCGTTGCGTCGCGACCCGTCGGGCCGGCGGTGCGGGGGTCAGCGCAGACCGGTCGGCCTGCGCAGAGCGAGCTGGATCAGGTGGTCGCACAGGGACGCGTAGTCGACCCCGCTGGCGGCCCACATCCGCGGGAACATGGAGTACGGCGTGAACCCCGGCATCGTGTTGATCTCGTTCAGCAGCAACGTGCCGTCGTTGCGCAGGAAGAAGTCGACCCGGGCCAGACCCTCGGCGCCCAGCGCCTCGAACGCCCGCACCGCGATGTCCTGCACCTGCCGGGTGGACTTCTCGTCCAGGGGGGCGGGCAGCGCCAGGTCGACGTGCCGCTCGTCGTCGAGGTACTTCGCCTCGAAGTCGTAGAACTCATACTCCGCGCCGTAGCGGATCTCCGCGACCGCGCTGGCCCGCGGCGGCCCGCCGCCGAGGCTCTCCAGCACGCCACACTCGATCTCCCGGGCACCCTCGACCGCCGCTTCCACGAGCACCTTGGGGTCGTGCGCGGCGGCCTTCTCCACCGCCTCGCCGAGGTCCTGCGGCCGGCTCACCTTGGTGATGCCGATGCTCGAACCGCCGCGGGTGGGCTTGACGAAGACCGGGTAGCCGAGGGACGCGACCGCCTCCTCACAGGTGGCCCGGTCGGCCGCCCAGGCACCCGGCTTCAGCAGGGTGTAGGGCACCACCGGGAAGCCCTGACCGGCGAAGACGAGCTTGGCGAAGTGCTTGTCCATGGCGACCGCGCTGGCGAGCACCCCGGCGCCGACGTAGCGGACGTCGGCCATCTCCAGCAGGCCCTGGAGGGTGCCGTCCTCGCCGAACGGTCCGTGCAGCAAGGGAAAGACGACGTCGACCTCGCCGAGGGTGCCGGGCACCGTGGCCGGGTCGAGTGAGACCAGCTCACCGCCGCGGTCGTTGGCGAGCACCACCGCGGTGCCCTTCTCGTCGACCTCGGGCAGCCTGCCCGCACCGATCGCGAGCCGCTCCGGATCGTCCTGCTCCAGCACCCAGCGGCCATCGACGGTGATGCCGACGGGGATCACGTCGTAGCGCTCCCGGTCCAGCGCCCGCAACACGCTGCCGGCGGTCGCACACGACACGGCATGCTCGGAGCTGCGGCCGCCGAAGACGACGGCCACCCGGGGCTTGCGTCCGGTCCGCGCGGACGGATCTTCACCCGCCTGCGGACCCCGCTCGTACTCACTCACCGGCCTGACCCTACCGGTCGCCGACATCGGGCGCTGACCGGTCAGCCCGGGCAGGACTCGGGAAGAATCGGCGTATGTCCGACTTCGAGGAGCACGCCGCGCCGGAGCAGCCCCCGGCCCCGTCACAGTCCACGTCACCCGTCCAGTCGCCGGCCCCGTCGGCAGGACAGCCGCCCGCGCTCGGCCTGGACACGGTGGCCGTCACCGCGGGCCGGCCTCCGCACGACCCGGACCAGCCGCTGAACCCGCCGCTGGTGCTCGCCTCCACCTACGTCGCCGGCGGTGACCTGGAGTACGGCCGGTACGCCAACCCCACCTGGTCGGCGTTCGAGGAGGTGCTGGGCTCCCTGGAGGGCGGCCGGGCGCTGGCGTTCCCCTCAGGACTGGCGGCGGTCGCCACGGTGCTCAACCTCGTCCCAGTCGGTGGCGTCGTGGTCGCGCCCCGGCACGCCTATCTCGGCACGCTCGGACAGCTGGCCGACCTCGTGGAGTCCGGGCGGCTCAGCGCGGCGCCGCTGGTCGACGTCGCCGACACCGAGGGCACGCTGGCCCTGCTGCCCGGCGCGGACCTGGTGATCCTCGAGTCACCCACCAACCCGGCACTGGACGTCGCCGACCTGCCCGCCCTGTGCGCGGGCGCACGGGAGGTCGGCGCGGCGGTGGTGGTCGACAACACGTTCGCGACGCCGATGCTGCAGCGGCCGCTGGAGTACGGCGCCGACGTCGTACTCCACTCGGCGACGAAGTACCTCGCCGGCCACAGCGACCTCGTGCTCGGCGCGCTGGTGACCGCACCGACCGAGCGCGGGATCCAGCTCAACGCGTTGCTGAAGTCCCGTCGAGGCAAGCTCGGCGCCACCCCCGGCGCGTTCGAGACCTGGCTCGCCCTGCGGGGGCTGCGCACCCTGCCGCTGCGGGTCGAGCGTGCCTGCGCCAACGCCGCCGTCCTGGCGCACCGGCTGGTCCAGCACCCGGCGGTGGAGCGGGTCCGTTACCCCGGGCTGCGCGACGACCCCGGGTACGCCCGTGCGACCGCCCAGATGTCCTCCTACGGCGCAATCGTGGCCGTGGAGGTACGCGGTGGGGCGGAGGCCGCGGAGGCGCTCACAGCGGCGACCAGGCTGTGGGTGCGCGCCACCAGCCTCGGCGGTGTCGAGTCGACACTGGAGCGCCGGCGCCGCTGGTCGGGTGAGAGCGCCACGATTCCCGACAACCTGGTGCGGCTCAGTGTCGGCGTGGAGGACGTCGAGGATCTGTGGGCCGACCTGTCGGCTGCCCTGTCGGCAACACAGTCGGCTGCACAGTCGGTGTCACAGTCGGCCGGCGATCCCGACGCCGGTTGAGTCACCAGCCGTGGCGCTCGGGTTTCGCGCTGCGGCTGACCAGACTGGCGATGAGCTGCGCGGGTGACAGCTCGCCGCGAACGACCTGGGTCACGTGCTCGGCGACCGGCATCTCCACCCGGTGCCGGCCAGCGAGCTCCAGGATCGCCGCGCAGGTGCGCACGCCCTCGGCGACCTGGCGGCTGCCCGCGCCGGCCTCGGCGACCGTACGCCCCTCCCCCAAAGCGGTGCCGAGCTGACGGTTGCGCGACAACGGTGAGGAGCAGGTGGCCACCAGGTCGCCCAGGCCGGCCAGGCCCGCGAAGGTGTGCGGATCCGCGCCCAGGGCCACACCGAGCCGGGTGACCTCGGCCAGTCCGCGGGTGATGAGCGAGGCCCGGGTGTTGTCGCCGTACCCGAGCCCGGCGGCGATCCCGACCGCGAGCGCGATGACGTTCTTCGCCGCGCCCGCGAGTTCGCACCCCACCACGTCGGTGTTGGTGTACGGCCGGAACGCCGGCGAGTGGCACACCCGCTGCAGCAGCGTCGCCACGTCGGCGTCGACGGAGGCGACGACGCTCGCCGCCGGCTGTCGTTCGGCCACCTCGCGGGCGAGGTTGGGGCCGGTGACGACGGCGACCCGCTCGGGGCCGATCCCCGCGGCCTCGGTGATCACCTGACTCATCCGCATGCCGGAGTGAAGTTCGACACCCTTGGCGAGACTGACCAGCACCGCGCCGGCGGGGACGACCGGCGCCCACCGGGTGAGGTGGGACCGCAACTCCTGTGCGGGTACGGCGAGGAACACGTAGTGCGTACCGGCCAACGCGGTCTCGACGTCCGCGGTCGCGTTCACCGCCGCCGGTAACCGCACCCCCGGCAGGTAGTCGGGGTTCTCCCGCCGCGCGGCCATCGTCTCGGCCAGGGCCCGCCGCCGGGCCCACAGACCGACCGTGGCGCCCGCGTCCGCGAGCACCAGCGCGAACGCCGTGCCCCAGGAACCAGCGCCGAGAACCGCCGCCCCGGTCATGCGAAGGTCACTTCCGTTGCTGTCTTCGAGGAGGCTAGCTCCGTCGCTTGTAGGGGTTGCCGATGCTCGGCAGGCCCGTCTTGCCCGGATCGAAGCGCACAGCAGGTGGCGTCTCGTGCCGCAGGCCCGCCACCATCCGGGTGAGAACGTCCATGAGCTCGTTCGTGGCCTTCTTCAACAGCGAGGGCGTGAACGGGACGTCGCGGTAGGCGGACAGATCGAACGCCGGGCCGGCCTGCATCCGCATCGTCTTGCGGGGCAGCAGGCGGGGAAGTTTGGCGTACGGCTGCAAGACGTCCTGCGCCCCCCACTGGGCGATGGGAACGATCTCACACCCAGTACGCAAGGCGATCCGCACCGCGCCCGTCTTGCCGACCATCGGCCACAGGTCCGGGTCGCGGGTGATCGTTCCCTCGGGGTAGACCACGACGCACTCGCCGTTGTCCACCGCCTGGCAGGCTTCCTTGAGCGCGTCGCCCGCGGTGCGCTTCTCCCGGTGCACAGGGATCTGGCCCGCCGAACGCAGGAACCTGCCCAGCACCGGGACCTCGAACAAGCTTGCCTTGGCCAGGAAGCGAACCGCGCGTCCCTGCTCGTGCAGGAAGTGCCCGAGTGCGATCGGGTCGAAGTAGGACAGATGGTTGGTGACCGCGATGAAACCACCCTCGCGTGGGACGTGCTCGCCACCCCGCCAGTCACGCCTGGTGAAAGCCACCATGGTGGGCCGAATGGCGCCGACGGCGATGTCGTAGGCCCGACCGGTGCGGGGCAGGGGCACGCTGTCCTCCTCGTCGATCCTCACCAACGTGAGGTAGCTGAGCTGACGCCGGCGCGGACTCCCCGGCCTCGAGTTGCCTGCCAAAGTGTGAAGGACGAGGCAACCGGTGTCGACCGGTGGGTCCGGGGTCGCTTGCCCGAGGCTGAGAGGATCGGGGCGATGTCAACGCATGAACGTCTCGTGGCCCCGGCCGGTTCCATCGGCTGGAGCCTGGTGGTGCCCGTGAAACCCGCGGCGGTCGGAAAGTCCCGGCTCGCACCGTTCGCCGGTGGGCACCGCACCGAACTCGCCCGGGCGATGGCGATCGACACCGTCACCGCGGCGCTGGAATGCCCACGAGTGCTGGAACTGCTGGCGATCACGCCCGATCCGGAGCTCGCCGCCGTGCTGGCCGGGGTCGGCGCCGTCGTCGTCACCGACGAACCCGCCGCCGGGCTGAACGCCGCCCTGCTGCACGGTGCCCGGCTGGCGCGTTCGCGCCACCCCGACGGCGCGGTGGCCGCCATGCTGGCCGATCTTCCTGCCCTGCGGCCGAACGAGCTGACGGCGGCGCTGGACGCCGCGGCGGCCTGGCCGACGTCGTTCGTCCCGGACGCCGCAGGTGTGGGGACGACGTTGTACTGCGCGGGCCCGGGGGCGGACTTCACACCGAGGTTCGGCGGGCCGTCCCGCCGGGCCCACCTGGACACAGGCGCGGTGGAGCTGGCGCCGGCCCCGATCACGTCCGTACGCCGCGACGTCGACACCGGCGCGGATCTCCACCAGGCCAGGGAACTGGGCGTCGGTCCGCGGACGGAGGCGGCACTGGCGGCGATGGCACCCCTGACAGAACGCACCGGCCCGGTGGCGGACACCGGAACTTCCTGACCACACGAGTCAGGCGTCCCGCCTTCGGACATGCCCTAAGCTGCGAGCCATGCAGGCGACGGTGCGAACCTTCGACCCCGGCTCACGCGCGGGCACGGTGCTGGCCGACGACGGAGTCGAGGTGCCCTACGACGCCGCCGCGCTCCCCGAAGGCCTTCGCAGGCTGCGGATCGGGCAACGAGTCCAGGTGGAGTTGACAGCATCGGAGGAGCCCGGGACCCGGGTGCGCTCACTGCACATCTACACCTTCTGCCGTACTGATCTGCCGTACTGATCGCGGGCAGAACGAAGCGAAGGGCCGAGCCCCGAGGGGATCGGCCCTTCGCTTCGTTCTGCGTCCGGTCGTCGACCGGTGGAACTCGGATCAGCGCTTGGCGGTGCGCTTGGCCGGAGTCCGCTTGGTGGTGGCCTTCTTCGTCGCCGTGGCCTTCTTGGCCGCCGTGCCCGTGGCCTTCTTGGCCGCGGTCTTCTTGGCGGTCGTCGCCTTGGTGGCGCGCCCGGTCGTCGAGGCCTTCTTCGCCGCGGTCTTCTTGGCCGGCGCCTTGGTGGCGGCGACCTTGCTTGCCGCGGTCTTGGTGGCGGCCGTCTTGGTGGCGGCCTTCTTCGTGGCGGCGGTCTTGGTGCCGGCGCGGCTGGTCGTCGTGGCCTTCTTGGCCGCGGCGAGCCTCGGCAGCTTCTTCGCACCGGAGACGACGGCCTTCAGTTCAGCACCTGCGCGGAACTTCGGCACCGACGTCTTCTTGGCGCGCTTACGCTCGCCCGTGCGGGGGTTGCGGACCATCCGGGCCGGGCGGTCGATCTTCTCGAACGCGCCGAAGCCGGTGATCGCCACCTTTTCTCCGGACGCCACAGCACGAGTGATCGTGTCAATCACGGACTCGAGCGCGTGCTGCGCATCCTTCTTGTTGTCGTCGAAGCGCGAAGCGAGCACTTCGACCAGCTGGGACTTGTTCACTGTTTCCCTCCGTGAACGGGATTGATACGAGCCTGCGCTCGGTTCTTGCGCACGTTAGGGAATGTAGCGCCGTTCCTCCATCACCGTCGCCATCGGTTCCCAACGTCGACGGGCATCCTGCCCCGTTCGCACGCACTTCAGCCCTGCCCGGCCACACCGCCCGGAGGAGTTGACCACCGTTCCGGCGGGCTGTCGCTCCCCTGCTCTGGTTGGGGATGCGGCCCGGCCTGCGGGCCGCCGCCGGCCCGCACGAGGGTGTCCCGGCCCGGCGGCGCCGTGCTGCCACCGACCGGGTGACGCGACCGAAACGACGCCGAAAACCCCTTGCATGATTGGGATCTGGCGTACTCACGGTTGACCGATGCCATGGCGCCGGCTCCAGGAACGACCTGATGAGACTCCACCACGAGGGTCTCCGTCGTCCGGGTCACGGCCCTGACCCGGCAAGATCGTCAACGGATACGACGGACCCGGGATCTCCACCGTGCAAGGGCACCGGCGACGGTTCGCGGCGGCTGCGAGGGGTGTCGAGAAAATCTGAAAAAAAGTCAGCGAAGACTGACCTCGCTTCGGCGTGTCGCACTCGGCATGTCGCGCATGACTGCACCAAGAAGCCCGGTGCGGAGCCGGTCTCGCCGGCTCCGCACCGGGCTGGAAGCGTTCCCAGGCGTGCTGCTCGCCCGGTCGTTCGGGCCGTTTCACACCTCGGAGAAGGTGTTCGAGGTCACGTCAGCACCGGCAGCGTGGTCGGTTTGTGGGCGGGCCGACGGGCTTCGTAGGTGTCGATCTCGGTGACGTGGGAGAGCGTGAGCCCGATGTCGTCCAGGCCCTCCAGCAACCGCCAGCGGGTGTAGTCGTCGATGTCGAAGGTCTCCCGGATCGCGTCCGGACCCGAACCCGCGAGCACCAGCCGGTGCTCGAGATCGACCGACACCTTGGTGTCCGGCGCCTCCTCCAGCAACGCCCACAGGCGTTCGATCACCTTCTGGTCCACCAGGGCCGCCAGCAGTCCGGCCTTGCCCGAGTTGCCACGGAAGATGTCGCCGAAGCGGGAGGAGAGAACGACGCGGAAACCGGCGTCCTGCAGTGCCCAGACAGCGTGCTCACGCGAGGATCCGGTGCCGAAGTCGGGCCCGGCGACGAGGATCGAGGCGCCCTGGTGCTCGGGCCGGTTGAGCACGAAGTCGGGGTCGCCGCGCCACGCGGCGAACAGCCCGTCCCCGAAGCCGGTACGGGTGACGCGTTTGAGGTAGACGGCGGGGATGATCTGGTCGGTGTCCACGTTGGCCCGGCGCAGGGGCAGCGCCTTGCCGCTGTGCAAGGTGAACTTGTCCATGGTGTGCTCCCGGGTTTCAGGCGGTGACGGACGGCAGGTCGGCGGGCGCGGCGAGGTGACCTGCGACCGCGGTCGCGGCGGCCACCAACGGCGACACGAGGTGCGTACGCCCGCCCTTGCCCTGCCTGCCTTCGAAGTTGCGATTGGAGGTCGAGGCGCTGCGCTCCCCCGGCGTCAGCTGGTCGGGGTTCATGCCGAGACACATCGAGCATCCGGCGCCGCGCCACTCGGCTCCGGCCTCCTTGAAGATCACGTCCAGGCCCTCGCCCTCGGCCTGCAGCCGAACCCGGCCCGAGCCCGGAACCACCAGCATGCGTACGCCTTCGGCCACCGAGCGTCCGCGCACCACGGCCGCGGCCGCGCGCAGGTCCTCGATCCGGCCGTTGGTGCACGAGCCCAGGAAGACCGTGTCCACGGCGATGTCGCGCATCGGCGTACCCGCTTGCAGCCCCATGTACTCCAGCGCGCGCTCGGCCGAACGCCGCGCGTCGTCGTCGTCGAAGTCGATGGGGTGCGGAACGCTCGCACCGAGGGGTACGCCCTGGCCGGGGTTGGTTCCCCACGTCACGAACGGCGTGAGCGAGCCCGCGTCCAGGGTCACCTCGCGGTCGAACACCGCGTCGTCGTCCGAACGCAGCGTCCGCCAGTACGCCACGGCTGCGTCCCAGTCCGCACCCCTCGGTGCGTGCGGGCGCCCTTCCAGGTAGGCGAAGGTGGTCTCGTCGGGTGCCACCAGCCCGGCCTTGGCGCCCCACTCGATGGACATGTTGCAGACCGTCATCCGGCCTTCCATCGACATCGTGCGGAACGCCTCGCCGCGGTACTCCACGACGTGGCCCTGCCCGCCGCCGGTGCCGACCTTGGCGATCAAGGCGAGCACGAGGTCCTTGGGCGTGACTCCCTCGGGCAGTTCGCCGTCGACGGTGACCGCCATCGTCTTCGGCCGGCTCTGCGGCAGCGTCTGGGTGGCGAGCACGTGCTCGACCTCGCTGGTGCCGATGCCGAACGCCAGCGCGCCGAACGCGCCGTGGGTGGAGGTGTGCGAGTCGCCGCACACCACCGTGGTGCCGGGCTGGGTGAGCCCGAGCTGCGGACCGACCACGTGCACGATGCCCTGGTCGGCGTCGCCGAGGGGGTGCAGCCGGATGCCGAACTCCTCGCAGTTGCGCCGCAGCGTCTCCACCTGCGTACGCGAAACGGGGTCGGCGATCGGCTTGTCGACGTCGACAGTGGGTACGTTGTGGTCCTCGGTGGCGATCGTGAGGTCGGGACGCCGGACCGGTCGGCCCGCCAGCCGCAGTCCGTCGAACGCCTGCGGGCTGGTGACTTCGTGGACCAGGTGGAGGTCGATGTAGAGGAGGTCGGGCTCACCCTCGCCACGACGTACGACGTGCTCCTCCCACAACTTCTCCGCAAGGGTGGTCCCCATGCTGCTGCCTCCTGGTGTGTGAATGCTTTCGTGAAGTGATGTCGCGGACGCTCCGCGGTCCGTCTCCTCGGTCACCGGGCCGGAGCGACGGCCATTTTGGACCCCTGGACTTGCGTCTCGGAATTCGAGACTGCAATATCGAGTCATGGACAACTCTAGCGGAGTCGGCGTACTTGACAAGGCGGCGCTCGTTCTCGGGGCCCTGGAAGCCGGTCCCGCGACCCTGGCCGGCCTCGTCCAGGTCACCGGGCTGGCCAGGCCCACCGCACACCGCCTGGCGGTCGCCCTGGAGCACCACCGGCTGGTGGCCCGGGACATGCAGGGCCGGTTCATCCTCGGCCCCCGCCTCGGCGAGCTCGCCGCGGCGGCCGGTGAGGACCGCCTGCTGGCGGCCGCCGGGCCCGTCCTGGCCAGGCTCCGCGACATCACCGGCGAATCCGCACAACTGTTCCGCCGGCAGGGCGAGGGGCGCGTCTGCGTCGCCGCCGCCGACCGGCCGACGGGGTTGCGCGACAGCATTCCGGTGGGCACCCAGCTGACGATGCAGGCGGGCTCGGCGGCGCAGATCCTGCTGGCCTGGGAGGAGCCGGAGCGGATGCACCGCGGTCTGCAGGGCGCGAAGTTCACCGCCGCCACGCTGGCCGCCGTCCGCCGCCGGGGCTGGGCGCAGAGTGTGGGCGAACGCGAGACCGGTGTCGCGTCGGTGTCGTCCGGCATCCGTTCACCTTCGGGGAAGGTGGTCGCGGCCGTGTCGGTCTCCGGACCGCTGGAACGCCTTTCCCGCCAGCCCGGCCGGATGCACGCCCCCGCGGTGATGGCGGCCGCGGAACGGCTGTCGGAGGCCCTGCGTCGCGCGGCCGAGTGACCACGCCGGCCCGGCGTACGCCCGAACGCGCGAAGGCCCCCTTCCCGGACTGGGAAGGGGGCCTTCGCGCTCTTGTAGCCCCGACCGGATTCGAACCGGCGCTACCGCCTTGAGAGGGCGGCGTGCTAGGCCGCTACACAACGGGGCCTCGAATGAAGCGAGCTGAACTCTAGCAAGTGCCGTACCAGCTCACTCGCTGGGGTACTAGGACTCGAACCTAGACTAACTGGACCAGAACCAGTCGGGCTGCCAATTACCCCATACCCCATGGGACGACCCGCCTCCCGAACCGACGAGCGGACCGGGTGGTGAGCCGCGAAGCACAATACCGGAGACCGGTCGCGGACCCCAAAGCGACCGGGTCACCCACGCTTCGAACCGGCTTGCCCGGCCTCGAATCCCTTTGGCACATAGGTCGCGAGAGCGAAGTTCCGCTTGAGGCGCTCCTCGCGGACGCGGTTGCCGGTACGCCGGTCGATGACCGACCGCCAGATCTCGTTGCGCCGGAAGTGCCGGCCGCCCAGGGTCATGAACTGCTCGTCCTTCGCATACACCGAGTAGGAGTGCGGCAGCTCCTGGTCCGCACGCAGCTCGCCCTCCAGGTAGCGGTCGCCGACCCCGGCCAGCACCTGGAACGTCGCGTCGGTGTCGTTGCGCACCTGCAGGTCGACGTAGTTGTAGAAGACCGCGCAGCCGGTGCCCCAGGGAATCACCCGGCCGTTGTCGGGGAACGGGTCCCAGCCGTGCGCGGAGCGTTCGACGACGGTCAGCGGGCTGTGCAGGAACATCCAGTGCAGCAGGTTGGCCAGCTGGCAGATCCCGCCGCCGAGGCCGGCCCGCGCCTTGCCGTTGGACAGCAGCATCCCGTCGACGTAGCCGCGCCGCCTGGTGGCCTTGCCGACCGTACGGCAGAACGACAGCGTCTCCCCCGGGCCGATCAGCAGCCCCGACACCCGCGGCGCCGCCAACCTGAGGTTGGCGACCTTGTTGTGCTGCAGCCACATCTCGCTCTCGCCCAGCTGGCGCAGCAACAACGAGTTGTGCCGCTTCACCCGCACCGGCAGCGGCTCGGTGGCGCGCTCGTGCGCCCAGTGCGTGCCGGAGGTCATCCAGCGCACCCGTCGGCGGGCACGGTGCGCGGTGACCGCGAGCGGATACAGCGCGGGCGCGACCTGCGCGACCCGGCGGCGGCGTCCGGTCAACGCCACCGGAAGCTCCCAGCCGTCTGCGACCAGGGAGCGCAGCAGCTCCTGCTCGGCCGGTGAGAGCGGGCCGACCTCGCCCGGGCCGTCGGCCTGCCCGGCGCCGGGGGCCGACTGCTCCGCCTGACCGGTGAGCCGAGGCCCGTCGGGCTGGACCTGCTCAGGTGCGTACGCCATCAGTGCTTCCCCCGTCGATTCCCCGTTGATTCCCCGTCGATCCCCGCCGCGCACGGCTGATCGTCCCGTGTGCGCTGAAGATCATGCACCGCGCCGGGCCCCTCAACCACCATGCGCAGGCAAATCCTCGTGGCCGGAGGAGGATCCTCCCTCCACCCGCGCCAGCGCCCACTGCGCCCAGTCGTGGAACGCGGCGTACTGCCGAACGCCGAACTCCGCGGCGAACCGGCCGAACTGCTGGGGCTCGCCGCTCTCCTCCGAGGCCTCCAGCTCGGCCACCACGGCCTGGAGCTCGGCCAGGTCCTGTGCGGAGCGGTCGACGTACCCGCGCAGGAGTTCGGCCGCGTCGGCGGGCTCGAGCGTGGACAGCAGGAACGTCCGCAGGACGGCCTCGTTACGAACGCGCCGGGGCCCGCCGCTGGACGTGAGCAGCCACTCGCGCAGCGCCACCCGGCCGGCGTCGGTGATCGCGTACGTACGCCGGCCGCGGGCACCCTCCTCGACCACGGTCACCAGGTTGTCGGCCGCCAGCTTGGCGAGCTCGGGATAGATCTGGCTGTGGTTGGCGTGCCAGGCGTACTTCTGCAGCGAGTGCTCGAACCGCTGGGTCAGTGCGTACCCGCTGGCCGGTCGTTCGGAAAGCAGCCCGAGCAGGGCGTATCTCAGCGACATCTGACGATCTCCTCGGGCTTTCCCGGCTGCCGCCGGTCGTCTCGTGCACGTCCTTGCCCCGCGTCGCCGAGCCTACCGTCAGAACTGACATGTTGGTATTGACAGGTCGAGATTGGCTGGTCATAGTTCTGATGAACCGCCACCCACCACCCAGATCAAACGGGGGAACGAGATGTCAGCGCCGCACTCCACGAACGCACCCGGCACCGCGGCTCCAGCGGCCGGCGCCACCGACGCCCGGCCCGCGCACATGCTCGGCCACCTCGCGCCCGTGGCGGACGAGACCACCGCCGCCGACCTCCCGGTGACCGGCTCGCTGCCGCCGGAGCTGTCCGGCCGGTACCTGCGCAACGGGCCGAACCCACTGCCGGGACAGCGGACGCCGCACTGGTTCACCGGCTCCGGCATGCTGCACGGCGTACGCATCCGCGACGGGCGCGCCGAGTGGTACCGCAACCGCTGGGTGCGTACCCGGCTGCTGGAGGGCGCGAAGCCCTACGCCGCCGACGGCACCCGGGACCTCGCGGCGACCCACGCCAACACGCACGTCATCGAGCACGGCGGGCGGCTGCTCGCCCTGTGCGAGGGTGGCCTGCCGTACGAGGTGACGCCCGAGCTGGACACGGTCGGCCCGTGCGACTTCGGCGGCCGGCTGACCACCGCGATGACCGCACACCCCAAGGCCGACCCGGTGACGGGCGAGCTGTTCTTCTTCGGCTACAACGTGACCAGCAGGCCGTACGTCACCTACCACCGGATGTCGGCGGACGGGCAGCTGCGCGACAGCGTGCCGATCGACGTGCCCGGACCGACGATGATGCACGACTTCGCGATCACCGCGAACCACGTCGTCTGGCTGGACCTGCCGCTCACCTTCCACCTGGACCTGGTCGGCAAGGGCATGCCGTTCCAGTGGGACGACGCCTACGGCGCCCGGCTCGGCGTGATGCGCCGCGACGGCGCCGGCGGGGTGCGGTGGTTCGACGTCGAGCCCTGCTACGTGTTCCACGTCGGCAATGCCCACGAGCGGGCCGGCGGGCGGATCGTGCTGGACGTCGTTCGCTACAGCCGGACCGCATGGGACTCCGCCTGGACCGGGATCGGCGGCGGCGCCAACGGCACCGGCACCGGCGCCGGCCGGAGTCGCCCGGCCGGTGCCGGCGGCCTGGCGAGCGCGGTCGCCGAAACCGGCGCGAGTGCCTTGCACCGTTGGGTTCTCGACCCTCGAAGCGGCTCTGTGAGCGAGCAGCCGCTGGACGACTTCGGGGTGGAGTTCCCCACCCACGACGAGACCCGCACCGGGCTGGACAACCGCTACCTCTACACCGTCGGCACCGACGAGGACGGCTCGCACACCGGACGTCCCGGGACCGGCGCGATCGTGAAGTACGACGTGGAGTCCGGAAACCGCCGGCACCATGACCTGGGCACGAACAGCGTGCCCGGCGAGGCGGTCTTCGTTCCCGCGGAGGGCGCGCGCCGGGAGGACGACGGCTGGCTGGTCACGGTCGTCACCGACAAGGCCGGGCGCGGCTCGGACCTGCTGGTGCTCGACGCCTCCGACGTGGCCGGCCCTCCGGTCGCCACCGTTCACCTGCCCAGGCGGGTGCCCGCGGGCTTCCACGGAAGCTGGATCCCCGACCACACTGACGAAGGCAGCGCCACCGGCGCCGCCGATCGGACCGATGAGAAGGGCCTCCGCGCATGACCGCGCCGGACCACAGCAGTAGTCCCAGCAGCAGTCCCAGCACCTCCGACGCCAGTCCCAGCACCTCCGACGCCGGCTCTCTCGCCGCACAGGCCGGTGGACGAGCACAGTTCCGCCAGATCCTGCTGGGAATGGTGTGGGACGTCGTTCCCTCGATCGTTGCCTACTACGCCTGCCGCGCGCTGGGCGCCAGCCCGTACGTCTCACTGCTCGCCGGCACCCTGGTCGCCGGCATCCGGGTGGCCTACGTCGCGATCAGGGCCCGCACGTTCGATGCGTTCGCCGGGTTCATGGTGGCGATCTTCGGCTTCGGCCTGGTCATGTCGTTCGTCACCGGCGACGAGCGTTTCCTGCTGGTGAAGGAGTCCTTCGGCACCGGCGCGGCCGGACTCGCCTTCCTGGGCAGCTGTTTCGTCGGCCGGCCACTGATCTTCCATGCCGCCCGCCGGTTCTCCGCGCCCTCCGAGGCGGCCCGGGCCGGCTGGGAGGACATGTGGCACTCCTCCCCCGGTTTCCGGCGTACGTTCTTCGTCCTGTCGGCGGGGTGGGGCGCCGGCCTGCTGGTGGAGGCGGCCGTGCGGGTGGTCCTCGTCTACCTGCTGCCGGTCGACGTGATGGCCGGGCTGTCGTCGGTGCTCGCGATCGCGGGCTTCGTCGTCCTGCTGACGTGGAACATGTGGTACATCAGGCGGGTACAGGCCCGGCGCGCCGCCGGCCTGGCCCCGCAACCTCGTCCGTCGGCACCGGGCACCGGCGACAGCGGCGCTCCGCAGGGCGCCACCACCTGAGGCTTCCGTTCCGGCCGTCGTACGGGCACCACCGCGATGCCCGTACGACGGGCCCCGTCAGACGCCGACGTGGTGGTCGAGGGCGCGGGTGATCCTGGCCAGCGTGCGCTCGCGCCCCAGCAGGGTGAGCGACTCGAACAGCGGCGGCGACACGCGACTGCCGGTCACCGCGACCCGCACCGGGCCGAACGCCCGCTTGGGACGCCGGCCGAGTTCGTCCACGAGGGTGCGCCGCAGGGCACGTTCGATCGCCTCGTCGGTCCACTCCAGCAACGCCCGCAGCGCCGCCTCGGCAGCCTCGAGAACAGCCTTCGAGTCCTCGGTGAGGATGCGGGCGGCCTCCTCGGGGTCGACGTCGAAGACGTGCTCGGGTGCCAGCAGGAACGCCAGCAGGTCGGCCGCCTCGGTGAGGTGCACCAGGCGTTCCTGGATGAGCGGGGCGGCCGCCTCGACCGTGCGCACCTGCTCCCGCGTCGGCGGATCGCCGACCAGGCGGGCCCGGGCGAGGAACGGCATGGTCCGCCCGACGAGCTCCCCCGGCGCGAGCGCCCGGATCTTGTCGCCGTTGATGGCGTCGAGCTTGCGCGGGTCGAGCCGGCCGGCGGTCGCACCGACGCGTTCGAGGTCGAACGACTCCACCAGCGCATCCAGTGTCAGCTCCTCCCGGTCACCGCCCGGCGACCAGCCCAGCAGCGCGAGGTAGTTGACCACCGCCTCCGGGAGATAGCCGTGGTCGCGGTACCACGAGATGCCCGCCGCCCGATGCCAGGACGACAGCGGCGAACCGTCCGCGGCCAGGATGTCGGGGGTGTGGGTGTAGACGGGCAGGTCGGCCTCGGCCACCCCCATCGCCGCGTGGATGGCGATCTGGCGAGGCGTGGAGGCCAGCAGGTCGTCGCCGCGGACGATGTGGGTGATCCGCATCATGGCGTCGTCCACCGACACCGCGAGGTTGTAGAGCGGATAGCCGTCGGAGCGCTGCACCACGAAGTCGGGCACGTTCGCGTGGTCGAAGACGATCTCGCCGCGAATGGTGTCGCGTACGACGGTGGAGCCTTCCGGCATCCGGAAGCGGACCACCGGCCGCCTGCCCTCCCGGCGGTAGGCGGTGACCTGCGCGGTGGTGAGCTCGCGGCAGTTACCCGCGTAGCCCGAGGGAAGCCCCTGGGTGCGCTGCTCGTCCCGCTCGCCGTCGAGCTCCTCCTGCGAGCAGTAGCAGTGGTACGCCGTACCGTCGGCGAGGAACCTGTCCACCCACTCGCGGTACAGCGGCAGCCGATCGCTTTGGCGGTACGGCCCGAACTCCCCGCCGACGTCGGGCCCCTCGTCCCAGTCCAGGCCCAGCCATGCCAGTGCACCGAGCGCTCCGGTCACCGCGTCGGGTGACACCCGGGACCGGTCGGTGTCCTCGACCCGGACCACGAAGCTGCCGCCGCAGTGACGCGCCCACGCCCAGGAGTACAACGCCGTGCGGACGTTGCCGACGTGGAGGTCACCGCTCGGTGAGGGCGCGAACCTGGTTCGGGTGGGGGCGAAGCCCCTACTTGAACCCTCCCTAGCCATGCCCGATCACCCGGTTGGTGAGGGTGCCGAGGCCTTCCACGGTCACCGACACCTCCTCACCCACCCGCATCGGCCCGACGCCCGCGGGCGTACCGGTGAGGATGACGTCGCCCGGCAGCAGCGTCATGAAGCTGCTGACGTAGGAGATCAGCGAGGGGACGTCGTGGATCATCTGGGACGTACGCCCGGACTGGCGTACCTCGTCACCGACCGTCGTGGTCACCGCGAGGTCGGACACGTCCAGGCTGGTCTCGATCCACGGGCCGAGCGGGCAGAACGTGTCGAACCCCTTCGCCCGCGCCCACTGCTTGTCCGACCGCTGCAGGTCGCGGGCGGTGACGTCGTTGCCGATGGTGTAGCCGAAGACGACCTCGGCGGCGCGCTCGACGGGCACGTGCCGGCAGATCCGGCCGATCACCGCTGCCAGCTCGCCTTCGTACTGCAGGTCACTGGTCTGCGGCGGGTGGACGATGCCGTCGCCGGGCCCGACCACCGAGGTGTTGGGCTTGAGGAAGACCAGGGGCTCCTCGGGCACCTCGTTGCCCAGCTCGGCGGCGTGCTCGGCGTAGTTGCGGCCGATGCCGATCACCTTGCTGCGGGGAATGACCGGGGCGAGCAGTCGTACGTCGGCGAGCGGCAGGCGCTCGCCGGTCAACTGCACCTGGCGGTAGAGCGGATCTCCGTCGAGGACGGCGAGGACCTCCGAGCCTGGTTCACCTTCGACCGCGGCGTATCGGGGATCGTCGCCGGCACTGAAGCGGGCGATGCGCAAGGGGCTCTGGCCTCCATCTGTCGGACTACCGGCGTCCGCAGCCTACCGGGCGCGGCCTGATCGCGCGGGCCGGTGTGGGGTCGGTGCGGGTCGGCGTGGGTCGGCGCGGGTCGGCGCGGGGACAGACGCTCTCCGGCCGCGGGTACCGTGGCTCCCGTGAGCGCACCCGGTCCTCTCCGCACGGACGCCCCCGCGGGGCCGGTCCCTGCGGTCCCCGCGGGCAGGACGCTCCGCGAGCAGGAGTGGCAGGCGCGCCGCGACGCCCACGTCCGCCGGGTGGACGCCTGGCTGGCGCCCCACCTGGACCGGCGCGGTGAACGCCGTGCGCACCCGGTCGAGGACTTCCTGTTCACCTACTACTCCCACCGGCCGGCCCGGCTGCGCCGCTGGCACCCCGGCGCCGGCGTGGTGCTGGAAGGCGGCGCGGCCCGGGCGGAGTACGCCGGCAGCCGCGACTACACGGAGGTACCCGAGGGCGTGGTGATCGACCCGGCCGCGCTGGGCGCCCGGCTGGACACGGTGCGCTGGATCCGCGACCTACTGGCCGCCACCCGGGCCCGGCCCGCGTTCCTCGGCTGCTTCGGCCTGCACGAGTGGGCGATGGTCTACCGGCAGCCCCAGGAGAAGGTGCGGCACGCGGCGTGGCCGCTGCGGCTGGGCGCCGACGGCACCGACCAGGTGGTGGAGTCGCACCGGATCCGCTGCTCGCACTTCGACGCGTACCGCTTCTTCACCGAACCGGCGCGGCCCCGCAACACCCTGCGCCCGGCCCGGGAGACCCAGCGCGAGCTCGAACAGCCCGGCTGCCTGCACGCGAACATGGACCTCTACAAGTGGGCGTACAAGCTGTCACCGCACGTGCGGTCGGAGCTGGTCGCGGACTGCTTCGAGCTCGCCCGGGAGATCCGCGAGCTGGACATGCGGGCCTCGCCGTACGACCTGTCCGCGCTGGGCTACCGGCCGGTCCCGATCGAGACCCCGGAGGGCCGGGCGGAGTACGCCGCCGCCCAGCGCGGCTTCGCCGACCGCGCCGGGGCGCTGCGCGAGAAGCTGGTCCGGGCCTGTGACGAACTGCTCGTGCTCGCCGGCCAGGACCCGAGCTAGGAGGCGGAGGTCGGCTCGACGCCGGCCCGCACCAGGGCGTACGTCACCCCGTCCACCAGCGCCTCCCACGACGCCTCGATGATGTTGTGCCCGACCCCGACGGTCTCCCACGACTCCTCGCCGTCGGACAGCTGGATCAGAACTCTGATCACCGCGTCGGTCCCGTGGCCGGTGTCGAGGATGCGGACGCGGTAGTCGATCAGGTCGAGCTTGTCCACCACCGGGTGCGCCTGCCCGATCGCCCCGCGCAGAGCGGCGTCCAGCGCGTTGACGGGGCCGTTGCCCTCGCCGGTGACGATCGCCCGCTCGCCGCCGGCGCGCAGCTTCACCGTCGCCTCCGACAGCGCCTCCTCCCCCGGCCGGGAGTCGGTGAGCACCCGCCAGGACTCCACCTCGAAGAACGTCGGGCGTACGCCCTCGACCTCCTCCATCAACAGCAGCTCGAACGACGCGTCGGCGGCCTCGAAGGTGTAGCCGCGCGCCTCCATCGCCTTCACCCGGTCGGTGATCCGGGTGACCAGCGCGCGGTCGCCGGCGAGGTCGTAGCCGAGCTCGCGGCCCTTCAGCTCGATGCTCGCCCGGCCGGCCATGTCCGACACCAGCAGCCGCATGTCGTTGCCGACGTCGGCGGGATCGGCGTGCTGGTAGAGGTTCGGGTCGACCTTGATCGCGCTGGCGTGCAGGCCCGCCTTGTGGGCAAAGGCCGACGCACCGACGTAGGGCTGACGGGAGTACGGCGGGATGTTGGTGAGCTCGGCCACCGCGTGGGAGATCCGGGTCGCCTCCGCCAGCGCGTCCGTGGGCACCAGACTCATGCCCCGCTTGAGCTGGAGGTTGGCCACGATCGTCACCAGGTCGGCGTTGCCGGTGCGTTCGCCGTAGCCGTTGAGCGTTCCTTGCACGTGGGTGGCGCCGGCGTCGACCGCCGCGATCGTGTTGGCCACCGCACAGCCCGCGTCGTTGTGGCAGTGGATGCCCACCCGCGCTCCGGTGCCGGCGAGCACGTTCGCCACCACGTCACCCACCTGGTCCGGCAGCATGCCGCCGTTGGTGTCGCACAGCGCCACGACGTCCGCACCGGCCTCCGCGGCCACCCGCACCACTTCCAGCGCGTACGCCGGGTTGTCGCGGTAGCCGTCGAAGAAGTGCTCGGCGTCCAGGAACACCCGCTGACCGCCGGCGCGCAGGAACTCCACGGTGTCGCGGACCATCGCCAGGTTCTCCGCCAGCGTGGTGCGCAGCGCGTGCTCGACGTGCCGGTCGTGGCTCTTGGCCACCAGCGTGACGACACCGGCGCCGGAGTCACGCAGCGCGCGGACCAGCGGGTCGTCGGCGGCCGCCAGCCCCGCACGGCGGGTGGCGCCGAACGCCGCGAGCGTCGCCCGGCCGAGCCGCAGCTCCTCACCCGCCCGGCGGAAGAACTCCGTGTCCTTGGGGTTGGCACCGGGCCAACCCCCCTCGATGTAGCCGACCCCGAGCTCGTCGAGGTGCCGGGCAATCGCCAGCTTGTCCTCGACCGACAGGCTGAGGCCCTCTTGCTGGGCCCCGTCGCGCAGTGTCGTGTCGTACACGTGGAAGTCGCTCATCGGGGGACGCTCCTTGCGAACCGGAAAACGAAGTCGGGTTGCGGGTCCGGATGGGGCTTGCGTGCCCTGGGCTCAGTCGAGGGGTGGGACCGGGCCGGACAAACAAAAAACCTCTCGCGGGATGCGAGAGGTCTGCGCGCGGGACGGGGTGGTGTCCGGCGCGCCTAGGTAATGATCACGGTGTAGGAGGCGACCATGCGGGCCAGTGTGGCACACCGACGTGCGTCCGGTCACGTGACCCACCGTCCCCGACCCGTTCCGGGCCGTCGGGCGGGCACCGAGCCGAGTCCGAGATGCCGGTCTGGTCCAAAGATGCGGGGCCGGTCTCGGGTTCCGTCCGAACCCCAGCCGCCTGGTACCGCTTCGGATTCTTCCGCGGAAGAATCGACCGGCCGTCGGTTCACGCCGTCGCGAGGAAACGGCGATGGATACAGGTTGAGCGGACCGCAGGGTGTTGGCTAGGGTCTGGTCCGTGGGCAGCTGAGCGGAACTCTTCGACTCCTGTGCCGCGTGGTGATCCACCCGCGGCTCCCTTCGAGTTCCCGGGACCCCATGCCTGCCTCCACTGCTTCCCTCGTTCCTTCTGCTGTTTCTTCCGGCGCGCCCGCCGGCTCTCCTGCCGGCACCTCGGCGGCGCCCGTCCTCACCGCGTCCGGTCTGACGAAGACCTACGACGGCGATCCGTTGTTCGCCGACGTGAGCCTGGTCGCCCACGCGGGTGAACGCATCGGCCTGGTGGGACACAACGGCGCCGGCAAGTCCACCCTGCTCCGCGTCCTCGCCGGCCGCGACCATGCCGACCGCGGGTCGGTGCGGTACGGCCCGGGCAACCGGGTCGGGTACCTCGACGCCCAGGTCGCCGACACCACCATCACGATCGGGGCGTTCCTGGACGGCGGCCTCGGTGAGATCGCCGAGCTCGCGGCCCGGATGCGGGTGCTGGAGACGGCGATGTCGGCCGGTTCCAAGAACACCGGGAACGCCGAAGACGGCGGCGAGGCCGTGCTCGCGGAGTACGCCGCCGCGCAGGACCGGTTCACCATGCTGGGTGGCTGGCAGGCGCAGGCCCGGGCGGACGAGGTACGCCAACGGCTGGGCGTCGCCGACCTCGACCTGGATCGCCGCCTGGTCGACGTCAGCGGCGGCGAGCAGGCGCGCGTCCTGCTCGCCCGGCTGCTGCTGGAGGAGCCCGGCATCCTGCTGCTGGACGAACCCACCAACCACCTCGACGCGACCGGCCTCGCCTGGCTGGGCGACTACCTCACCGGCTACCGCGGGGTGGTCGTCGTCGTCACCCACGACCGGGCGTTCCTGGACCGCCTGGTGCACCGGATCGTCGAGCTCGACGTGCTCACCGACCGGGCCGAGTTCTACGTCGGCGGCTACACCGCCTACCGCGAGGAGAAGCGCAGGCGCCGGGCCCGGTTGCTCGCCGACCTGGAGGCGCAGGAGAAGTTCCGCCGCCGGCTGGAGCTGGACATCGAGCGCACCGCCGACCAGGCCCTGCGTACCGAGCTCGGCACCCACAACGACAAGGCCCGCCGCTACGCCAAGAAGGTGGCCCGCAAGGCGAAGGCACGCGAGCGCAGGCTGCTGCGGGAGATGACCTCGGCACGCTGGCTGGAACGCCCGGAGGAGCGGCCGCCGCTGGTGCTCGGCCTTTCCGGCGACGCTTCGCCGGAGGAGGTGACGGTGACGGTCGGCAACCTGGTCGCCGATCGGGGAAACGGTCCACTGTGGAAGGCGTTCTCCGCGTCCGTACGTGGTGGTGAGCGGGTGCTCGTCTCCGGGGAGAACGGCACCGGCAAGTCCACCTTGCTCTCGCTGCTGAGCGGTGCGCTCGCCCCGTCCGCCGGCACCGTGCACCTCTCCCGCTTTCCCGGCGTCCTGCCGCAGGTGCACGACAACCTTCCGTTGACGCTGCCGGCCCTGGACTACCTGCGAGGTCAGGTGCCGATCTATGAGGAGGACGCGGAGCGCCTGCTGGACTCCTATCTCTTCGACGCCGACCAGATCCGCCGCCCGCTGGGCACGATGTCGGCGGGTGAGATCCGCAGGTTGCTGCTGGCCTGTCTGGTCAACGGGGGTTCGGACCTGCTGTTGCTGGACGAGCCGACGAACTACCTGGACTTCGAGTCGCTGGACGTCCTCGACGAGGCCCTGGCCGGCTACGGCGCAACGGTGCTCGCGGTCAGCCACGACGAGCGCTTCGCCGAGAGCTTCCGGCCCACCCAGCGCTGGCGGCTGCACCGGCAGGCGGATGGTCCGGCGTACTGGGAGATCAGCTCCGAGAAGTGACGCGGCGGGTCAGCAGGTCGCCCAGCGTGGTACGCCGGTGCAGGACGGACCGTGGTCGGCGCGATCGAGCCGGCCAGGTCGGTGCCGATCGTGCGAACCGGCGTTCGGGAGTTCTTCGCCCGTCACCTCGGCGCGTAGCGGCGCGTTCGCAGCAGGGACAGCAGACGTACGCCGCGCCGCCGACCCGCCGGTGCGGGCCGGGGCGCGACGGCTGGTCGCGCCAGGCCACGTTGGCGTGGGATCAGGACCGCTGGGCGGTGCGAGCCGCGAGGCCGGGGCTTGCGGGCGAGCCGGGCCAAGTCCCGGGCCGCGACCTCGCGGTGCAGGTCGGCGATGCGTTCGTGGGCAAGGTCGTTGAGCATCAGGTTGTGCATGAGCATGGGTCACAGAACCTTCGGGTGCCGTGGGAGTACCCACCGTCCCAGCGCATACGCAGGCCCCGGCAGGCCGGCGTCGAAACCCGTTGCTTACAACGGGTTTCGACGCCGGTCCGTCGTTGGGCCGGATCCGCCGGTCGCCGGTCCACGCCCGCTCAGGTGAGCGGGATCTCCAGCTCCTCCGGGTCGAACTCGCCGTCCTTGGCACCGGCCAGGAACGCGTCCCACTCGCCCTCGGTGAACACGAGCACCGGGCCGTCGGGATCCTGGGCGTTGCGCATGCCGATGAGTTCGTCCACGAAGGCGACCTCGATGTCACCGCCGGCGACGGAGGACCGCCACTCGGCCCGCTCGAGATCGAAGGTCCCCTTGAGCGGATGGCTGACGCCGGCGCTGTCGTGGGTCGGTCGTTCGGTCATGTGTGGTGCGTACTCCCTGTGTGTGGATCGGCCCGCGCGGGGCGCCGAAGATGACCGGGCGCCGCCGCGATCCCGCTGCGCAGCAGACAACGTACTCCCCTCAGCGCGCGCATGTACACAGGGTTTCCGATCGCACGCACTGAGTAGGCGGATGACAGGACGCTCAGCAGACCCTCAGCAGACTCAGCAGACCCTCAGCAGACGCGGTGCAGCCAGCCGTAGGTGTCCTCGGTCCGGCCGTACTGAATGTCCAGCAGCTGCTGGCGGATCCGGCTGGTGACCGGGCCGGCGCCGCCGTCGCCGATCACCAGCTCGCCCTCGCGCGAACGCAGCGTTCCGACCGGGGTGAGGACGGCGGCGGTGCCGCAGGCGAACACCTCGGTGATCCGACCGGACGCCGCACCCTCGCGCCACTCGTCGATGCCGATCCGACGTTCTTCGACCTTGTGGCCGGCCTCGGTGGCCAGGGTGATGATCGCCTCGCGGGTGATGCCCTCGAGGATCGTGCCCAGCTCGGGAGTGACGATCTGCCCGTCGTCGTAGACGAAGTAGAGGTTCATCCCGCCGAGTTCCTCGACCCAGCGGCGGTCGATCGCGTCCAGGAACGCCACCTGGTCGCAGCCGTTGGCGATCGCCTCCTGCTGCGCGATCAGGCCGGCGGCGTAGTTGCCGCCGCACTTGGCCGCGCCCGTGCCGCCGACGGCCGCCCGGGTGTAGTCCTCCGACAGCCAGATCGAGACCGGCTTCACCCCCTGGGAGAAGTACGCCCCGGCCGGGGACGCGATCACCACGAAGCTCACCTGCTGGGAAGGCCGCACCCCGAGGAAGACCTCGGAGGCGAACATGAACGGGCGAAGATACAGGCTCGTCTCGCCGCCGTTGGGCACCCACGCCTCGTCCACCTTCACGAGGGTGTCGAGGGCGCCGACGAAGTCGTCAACCGGGAGTTGCGGCAACGCCATCCGCGCGGCCGACCGCTGGAACCGCGCCGCGTTGGCACCCGGCCGGAACGTCCACACCGAGCCGTCGGCGTGGCGGTAGGCCTTGAGCCCTTCGAAGATCTCCTGCGCGTAGTGGAGGACGGCCGCGGCCGGGTCGAGCGCGATCGGGCCGTAGGGCTTCACCACCGCGTCGTGCCACCCCTGCTCGGGCGTCCACGTGACCGTGACCATGTGGTCGGAGAAGTGTTTGCCGAACCCCGGTGCGGCGAGGATCTCCTCCCGGCGCGCTGCGGGCACCGGAGAGTCGGAGAGCTGCTGGCGGAACTCGAGGCTTGCGGTCATGGCTGCACCGTACCCAATCATTGCTCGACCCGCGGAGGCGTGATCTGCTCAGCGGTCCCTCCGGTGCCTGCGCGAGGAGGGAGATGACGTACGAAAACCGGCGAATGGACAGTGGGAACGACCAACGAGAACCGCCGCCCACGCAGATCGTGGACGGCGGCCGGCTCCGAGGCGGGAAACGCGACGAAGCCCTAGTTCGATACTCGCTCGGCGATGTCGTCGCCGATCTGGCTGGTCGTGCGGGCGGGCGCGTCCACCCGGGCGGAGATGTCGGCCGTCACGGCGTCCTCGACGCGCTGTCCGGCGGCCTTCTCACCCACGTGGTCCAGCAGCAGCGCGGCGGACAGGATCGCCGCCGTCGGGTCGGCCTTGCCCTGCCCGGCGATCGACGGCGCGGAGCCGTGCACCGGCTCGAACATCGACGGCGCGGTGCGGTCGGGGTTGACGTTGCCGCTGGCGGCCAGGCCGATCCCACCGGTGACGGCGGCGGCCAGGTCGGTGAGGATGTCGCCGAAGAGGTTGTCGGTGACGATCACGTCGAACCGCTCCGGCTCGGTCACCAGGAAGATGGTCGCGGCGTCCACGTGGAGATAGTCGACGGTCACGTCGGGGAACTCCGGCGCCACCTCGGCCACGATCCGCGACCAGACCCCGCCGGCGTGCACCAGGACGTTGGTCTTGTGCACCAGGGTCAGCTTGCCGCGCCGGCCGTGTGCCCGGACGAACGCGTCGCGCACCACGCGTTCGACCCCGAACGCGGTGTTGACGCTGACCTCGGTGGCCAGCTCCTGCGGGGTGCCCTTGCGGACCACGCCGCCATTGCCGACGTACAGCCCCTCGGTCCCTTCGCGGACGACGACGAAGTTGATCTCGGCGTCGGAGGCGAGCGGAGTCGGCACGCCCGGGAAGCTGCGCGACGGGCGGAGGTTGACGTAGTGGTCGAGCTCGAACCGCAGCCTGAGCAACAGGCCGCGTTCGAGGATGCCGGCCGGCAGGTTGGGGTCGCCGGGACGCCCGCCGACCGCGCCGAGCAGGATCGCGTCGTGCTCGCGAAGCTCGGCGAGAACGCTGTCGGGGAGCACCTCGCCGGTGGCGAGGTAGCGCTGCGCGCCGAGGTCGTAGTGCGTCGGGTCGACCTTGATGTCGTACGCCGGGCAGACCGCCGACAGGACCTTCAGCGCCTCCTCGGTGACCTCGGGGCCGATGTAGTCGCCGGGGATCACCGCGAGACGGATGCTCTGCGCCATGGGCTCACCGTACTTCGTCATGTCCACATCCCGACACGCGGGTCTTGGATCGTGGACGGTCGGCTCGGGCTCGGAAGATGGAAGTCGCGAGCTACCGAACGGATACGCGCTCGTCGGCGTCGCGGCGGCCGGCGGTCGACGGCACCGACTCCGGCGCCTCGGCCTCGAGGTCGCTCCGCCCGCCGTTGTCGCGGCGGTCCATGGCTTCCTGCAGGGCGCGGTAGGCCAGCTGCTGGGCCTCGGTCATGGGGTGAGTCTCCTTTCTGGACAACAAAGGACGTATACCCGCATCACCTGGCCGACAATAGTAGGGCGTCCTAGTAGTTGTCTCGTCAGACGGCCCGTTGTCTCGGATTACGAGATCCGAACGGGCCCTGTGCCAAACTCTGGCCGCATGAGCGCTCCGCCCCAGATCCCCGGTGTGGTCACCCGCGCCCACCAGCTCTCCCGCCGCCGCGGCTTCGTCTCCTCCTGCCGCAACGAGACCGGCTGGCTGCTCGCGTCGCTGGCCGCCTCGCGCAACGGCACCCTCGCCGAGTCCGGCACCGGTTGCGGTGTCGGCTCCGCCTGGCTGCGCAGCGGCATGCGCGCGGGCTCCCGGCTGGTCACCGCCGAGCACGACTCCGGCCTGGTCGAGGCGGTCCGTGAGATGTTCGCAGGCGATGAGGCGGTCGACGTCATGGAGGCAGACTGGAAGGAGCTCGCACCGCGGGCGCCGTTCACGTTGCTGTTCCTCGACGTACGCGAGGCCAAGCGCGCCGGCCCCGACCTCGCAGCCGACCTCGTCGAGTCCGGCGGCCTGGTCGTACTCGACGACTTCACGCCCTGCGCCACCTGGCCGCCGATGTATCAGGGACGGGTCGACGCCACCCGGCAGCAGTGGCTGACCGACCCGCGGTTCACCACCGTCGAGGTGATGGTGGCGGTCGACGCCAGCGTGCTGATCGCGACCCGGAACTGACCGCCCCGTTGAGGATCCGGGCCAGCCATCGAACTCGACGGCTTCGGGCCTCGTCGGACGGTCTCCACCGGATATCCACAGGCCCCCGAAAAGCAGGCGATCAGCCGGTGAGCGCGCGCGTACTCTGTTGAATGGGCATTTCGGGACCAACCACCCGGAACCTTTCGTAGGTCCGGGTAGATCCACGTAGACACCGCAAGCTGGGGCGCGACATCGGGGGATGCATGCTCCGCATCGAGTTCACCACGCAAGACCTCAACCGGCTCCGGGTGGCCGGCGACGTCCACCCGCTGTGGGAGACCGTGCTGAGCCTGCAGCTGTTGCAGAACCAGCACGCCGCGCTGACCTTCGATCCGTGGCGCCGCCGGGTGCGTGCCGCACTGACCCGCAGTGGCCTCGCGCCCACCACGAGCGCGCTGATGCTCGTGTGCCCGCACGCGGAGTACTTTCCGGACTTCCTCACACCCGGGGACCGCTACGCGAGCCTGGACGAGGGGCTCGACGCGGTGGTTTCGACGCCGAGGACCCAACTGGAGCGGGAGATCTCCCGGCTCACTCCGAACCGACCCGTGCCGGTCGTCGTCCGCCGGCTCGCCCGGGGTGAGCCCGCGGCGCTGCGCTGGCTGGGCGACTCGTTGCGGCGCTACTACGAGGTCGCCGTCGCGCCGTACCTGCACGCGATCCGGGCCACGGTGGCCGCGGACCGCCCGCGCCGCTGCGACGCGGCGCTCGCCCGCGGCGCCGAGGGGCTGCTGGAGACCTACCAGAACGACCTGGCCTGGCGCGAGGACGTGCTGGAGTGCGCCTACCCCGTCGACCAGGAGCTGGCCCTGGACGGACGGCCGCTGAGCCTCGTCCCGTCGTTCTTCTGTGCCCGCCGGCCGGTGGCCCTCGCCGACCCGGACCTGCCGCCGGTGCTCGTGCATCCGCTGCGACCTGCCCCTGGCTGGCTGGATCAGGCGAGTGACCCGACGGGCACGCTGGACGCCCTCGGGCAGCTGCTCGGGCACACCCGCGCGCAGGTGCTGGACCTCCTCGACGTACCCATGTCGACCGGCCGGATCGCGGCCGAGCTGCACCTGGCCCCGGCCAGCGCCAGTCGGCACGCGACCGTCCTGCGCGAGGCGGGTCTGCTGATGTCGCAACGGCAGCAGCGAGAAGTGCTGCACCGGCGTACGCCGCTGGGGGACGCGATGCTGAACGGCGTTCCTTACAAGGAATTCTGACTCGGCACCGCTCCGGAACCACCGGACACGACCGCGGCGGGCCGGCTGGTGCCGACCCGCCGCCTGCCTGGTGCTGATGCGTTAGGCCGGTCAGGCCCTCGCCGTCCAGGAGCCGATGAGGTCCGCGCCCGCGCTGTCGTCATAGAGGTAGACCCTGATGGCCTGGCCCTCGGGGATGTTGAAGTCCCAGGTGCGGTGAGTGTTTCCGGGAAGCCCGCCGTAGAGGTCGCTCCTGTACTCCGGGTGGTTGGGCTGCTTGAAGCGGATCTGGAAGTAGAAGCTGTCGCCGTCCTTCAGGTTGTCGTACAACCACACCTTCTCGCCATACGGGTGGAACTCCAGCTTGCCGAGGTAGCGGGTGTGGCTGGGGTTCCAGATGTTGACCTTGAGCGCCTGACCGCCCGGATCGTGCTCGAAGTAGGTGCCGTCGATGAGGTCGGGGATCGAGCAGGGGCAGCCGGTGGTGTTCCGGTGGTAGTACGGGGTGAGCGGGTTGGGCGAGTACGCCTGGGCCGGCGTTCCCATGGCCAGCAGGGCTCCGGCCGCCAGACTCGCCCCCGCGACGAGTCCCGCGATCCTTCGTGGCATGCGCATGGTGCGCTGTCTCCGTTCCCGGGCCCCTTGGCCCGTTGGGGTTTTGTTCTGCCGGACTCATCATCGGCAGCGAAACTGCAGCGGGAAACGGATTCGACGACAACGCAAACCAACGCACCGAACGAGCGTCGTTCGGTGCGTTGGTCGCGTAACTCTGGTTGCTGGGAAGGGCCGCCGGGCCGCGCAGCGGCTCAGTCGTCCAGGTCGATGGCGCGAACGCCCTCGGCGCTGATCTCCTCCGCGATCTCGTCAAGCGCGGCTTGCGGGATGGTCGAGTCGACCGTCATCGCGGCCAGCGCCTGCCCGCCGCGACGGTCCCGGCTCACCTGCATGCCGGCGATGTTGACCCCGGCCGCGCCGAGGATCCGGCCGACGATGCCGACCACGCCGGGCCGGTCGACGTACCGCAGCACCGCCATGTGCGAGGTGAGCTCGATCTCGATGTCGAATCCCTCCACCTCGACCAGCCGCTCGATGTGCCGTGGGCCGACCAGCGTGCCGCCGACGGAGACCTGCCGGCCGTCGGCCAGCGTGCCCCGCAACGTGACGAGGTTGCGGAAGTCGGGGCTCTCGGGGTCGGTGCGCAGGCGTACCTCGAGACCTCGCTCGGCCGCGAGCAAGGGGACGTTGACATAGGAGACCTGTTCCTCCACGACGGAGGCGAAGACGCCTTTGAGAGCAGCGAGTTCGAGCACCTTGACGTCGTGGTCGGTGATCTCGCCGCGCACCTCCACGTCCAGCTGCACGGCGACCTCACCGGCCAGCGCGGTGAAGATCCGGCCGAGCTTCTCCGCCAGCGGGATGCCGGGGCGGACGTCCTCGGCGATCACGCCGCCCTGCACGTTGACCGCGTCGGGTACGAGTTCGCCGGCCAGTGCCAGCCGTACCGAACGGGCCACCGCGACACCGGCCTTCTCCTGCGCCTCGGCGGTGCTCGCACCGAGGTGCGGAGTCGCCACCACGTTGGGCAGCTCCAGCAGTGGCGAGTCGGTGCACGGCTCGGTGGTGAACACGTCGATGCCCGCACCGCCCAGCCGGCCCTCCTTCAGCGCGACGTACAACGCGTGCTCGTCGATGATGCCGCCGCGAGCGGCGTTGACGACCAGCGCGCCGGGCTTCATCGTGGCCAGCTGGGCCTCGCCGACCAGCCCCAGCGTCTCCGGGGTCTTCGGCAGGTGGACCGTGATCGCGTCGGCGACCTCGAGCAGCTCCTCCAGCGGAACCAGCCGGACACCCATCTGGGCTGCCCGGCCGGGCTGGACGTAGGGGTCGTACGCCACCACCTTCATGCCGAACGCGGCCAGCCGCTGGGCGACGAGGACACCGATCCGGCCCAGGCCGAGTACGCCGAGGGTCTTGTCGTACAGCTCGACTCCGCCGAACCTGCTCCGCTTCCACTCCCCCGCACGCAGCGACGCGTCGGCCGCCGGAACGTGCCGGGCCACCGCGAGGAGCAACGCAATCGCGTGTTCGGCGGCGGAGATGATGTTGGACTGTGGTGCGTTGACCACCATGACGCCGGCCTGGGTGGCGGCGCGGACGTCCACGTTGTCCAGCCCGACGCCGGCACGGGCGACGACCTTGAGCCGGCGCGCGGCGGCCAGCGCCTCCGCGTCGACCTTGGTGGCGCTGCGGACGAGTAGCGCGTCGACGTCGGCGAGGGCGGGCAGCAGGGCCGACCGGTCGGCACCGTCGCAGTGCCGGATCTCGAAGTCGTCGCCGAGGACGTCCAGGGTGGCGTCGGACAGTTCCTCCGCGATGAGGACGACCGGTCTGCGCGCGGTGACAGATGTTGCCGAGGTGGCAGGAGCATCCGCAGGGGTGGCGGATCCTGCCGAAATGGGGGAAATCACGGCTGCGGCCTCCAGCACGTCGCGAGGGGCGAGGGGCGGTCCCCCGAGCACGACGTTGGGCCCGGCACTTGCGGTCAGGATAGCCAGGGCCTGCCTCCCGGCGCAGTCCCGGCGCCGGGTCCGGTCGGGGATGGCTGAACTTTCACCAGTCCCGGCCGGAGTTGTCCGGCGGAAACGACGAGGTGGGAAGACCTACGGGCGCCATGGGCCCCGCTGGTCTTCCCACCTCGTACGGAAAACGCCTGTGCCGGCGGACAGATAGGTCAGCCGCGCGAGGCGGTGCCCTCGACGTAGTCGTCGTCGTGGCTCTTCACCCAGGCCATCAGCTTGCGCAGGTCGCGGCCGACGGTCTCGATCGGGTGCTTCTCCGACTGCTCGCGGAACTTCTTGAACTCCGGGCCACCGGCGTCCTGGTCGTCGATGAAGCGCTGCGCGAACGTGCCGTCCTTGATGTCGGCGAGGACGTCGCGCATCCGGGCCTTCACCGACTCGTCGATGATCCGCGGGCCGGACACGTAGTCGCCGTACTCGGCGGTGTCGGAGATCGACCAACGCTGCTTGGCGATTCCGCCCTCGTACATCAGGTCGACGATCAGCTTCAGCTCGTGCAGGCACTCGAAGTAGGCGACCTCGGGCTGGTAGCCGGCGTCGATGAGCGTCTCGAAGCCCGCCTGGATCAGCGCCGAGGCACCGCCGCACAGCACGGCCTGCTCGCCGAACAGGTCGGTCTCGGTCTCCTCGGTGAAGGTCGTCTTGATCCCACCGGCGCGCAGGCCGCCGATGGCCTTCGCGTACGCCAGCGTCAGCGGCCAGGCCTCACCGGTGGCGTCCTGCTCGACCGCGACGAGCACGGGCACGCCGCGCCCCTCGGTGTACTCGCGGCGGACCAGGTGACCGGGGCCCTTCGGCGCGACCATCGCCACGTCCACCCCGGCCGGCGGCTTGATGTAGCCGAACCGGATGTTGAACCCGTGGCCGAAGAACAACGCGTCGCCGTCGGCGAGGTTGGGCTCGACGGCGTCGGCGTACAGCTTCCGCTGCACCGGGTCCGGCGCCAGGATGACGATCAGGTTGGACTCCTCCACCGCCTCCGCCGGCGTGAGGACCCGAAGGCCCTCCGCCTCGGCCTTGGCGCGGCTCTTCGAGCCCTCGGGCAGGCCGACGCGGACGTCGACACCAGAGTCCCGCAGCGACAGCGCGTGGGCGTGGCCCTGACTGCCGTATCCGAGCACGGCGACGGTACGGCCCTGGATGACCGCGAGATCGGCATCGTCGTCGTAGAACAGCTCTGCCACAACTTCTCCTTTGACCAATTCATTCGGTGGGGGTCGTACGGGGGTACGGCCCCGGTGTGTCTGCGTGGCCGGACGCGGGCCGGCCACCCCCCGCGGGAGCCGGCCGCGCCCCGCCTCAGGCGCTTCGCTCGCCCACTCGGTCCAGGGAACGAAGCGTCCGGTCTGTGATGGAACGGCCACCTCGCCCGACGGCGACCATGCCGGACTGGACCAGCTCGCGGATACCGTACGGCTCGAGGACTCGCAGCATCGCGTCCAGCTTGTCCGGGCTGCCGGTGGCCTCGATCGTCACGGTGTCGGTGCCGACGTCGACCACCTTCGCCCGGAACAGCTGGACCGTCTCCAGCACGCTGCCCCGGGCCTGGCCGTCGGCCTTCACCTTCACCAGCAGCAGCTCCCGCTGCACCGAGCTGGACGGCTCGAGCTCGACGATCTTGATGACGTTGACCAGCTTGTTGAGCTGCTTGGTCACCTGCTCCAGCGGAAGCTCCTCGACGTTGACCACGATCGTCATCCGGGAGATCTCCGGGTGCTCGGTCGGGCCGACCGCGAGGGAGTCGATGTTGAACCCGCGCCGGGAGAAGAGTCCGGCTATCCGAGCCAGGACACTGGGTTTGTTCTCGACCAGCACGGAGAGGGTGTGTCGGGACATGTGCCTCGTCCTTGTCCTTTCGAGGGGCGCCGGCTGCGACGACTTGTGGGACGCGAGGTCCCTTTCGAGTCGGCGACGCTGCGGTCTAGAGGTCGTCGTTCTCCCAGACCGGCGCCAGGTCGCGCGCGATCTTGATGTCGTCGTTGCTGGTGCCGGCCGCCACCATCGGCCACACCATGGCGTCGCGGTGGACCACGAAGTCGATCACTACCGGGACGTCGTTGATCGCCATCGCCTTGGCCAGCACGTCGTCGATGTCCTCGGCCTTGTCGCAGCGCAGCCCCACACAGCCGTACGCCTCGGCCAGCTTGGCGAAGTCGGGGATCCGGCTGGAGTGCAGGTCGGTGTTGGAGTAGCGGCCCTCGTAGAAGAGCGTCTGCCACTGGCGGACCATCCCGAGGCTGGAGTTGTTGATCACCGCCACCTTGATCGGGATGTTGTCCAGCGCGCAGGTGGCCAGTTCCTGGTTGGTCATCTGGAAGCAGCCGTCGCCGTCGATCGCCCAGACGGTCGCCTCGGGCCGGCCGGCCTTGGCGCCCATCGCGGCGGGCACGGAGTAGCCCATCGTGCCGAGTCCACCGGAGCTCAGGAACGTGCCGGGGTTCTCGTAGGAGATGAACTGCGCGGTCCACATCTGGTGCTGCCCAACGCCCGGGACGTACACCGCCTCCGGCCCCGCGACCTGGCCGATCCGCTCGATCACCTGCTGCGGCGACAGCGAACCGTCGTCGGGCTTGTCGTAGCCCAGCGGGTACCGCGATCGCCACTCCTCCAGCAGCCGCCACCAGCCGGTGTAGTCGCCGGTGCGCCCGGCGGCGTTCTCGGCCTGCAGCGCGACCACCAGATCGGCGATGACCTCCCGGCAGTCACCGACGATCGGGACGTCGGCGGTGCGGTTCTTGGAGATCTCGGCCGGGTCGATGTCGGCGTGCACGACCTTCGCCCGCGGCGCGAACGAGTCCAGCTTCCCGGTCACCCGGTCGTCGAAGCGGGCGCCCAGGCTGATCAGCAGGTCGGACTGCTGCAGCGCGCCGACCGCCGCGACGGTGCCGTGCATGCCGGGCATGCCGAGGTGCAGATTGTGGTTGTCGGGGAACGCGCCGCGGGCCATCAGCGTGGTGACCACCGGGATCCCGGTCATCTCCGCCAGCACCCGCAACTCGCGCGCGGCGTGGGCGCGCAGCACCCCGCCGCCGACGTAGAGCACCGGGCGCCGGGCCTCGCTGATCAGCCGGGCCGCCTCGCGCACCTGCTTGGCGTGCGGACGGCTCACCGGGCGGTAGCCGGGCAGGTCGACGCTCGCCGGCCACTCGAACGTCGTCATCGCCTGCATCGCGTCCTTGGACACGTCGACCAGGACCGGGCCGGGGCGGCCGGTGGAGGCGATGTGGAACGCCTCGGCGATCGTGCGCGGGATCTCCGCCGGGTCGGTGACGAGGAAGTTGTGCTTGGTGATCGGGAGCGTGATGCCCTGGATGTCGGCTTCCTGGAAGGCGTCGGTCCCGATCGAGCTGGCGGCGACCTGGCCGGTGACCGCGACCATCGGCACGGAGTCCATGTAGGCGTCGGCGATCGGGGTGACCAGGTTGGTGGCACCGGGGCCGGAGGTCGCCATGCACACGCCGACCTTGCCGGTGGCCAGGGCGTAGCCCTCGGCGGCGTGCCCGGCGCCCTGCTCGTGACGGACCAGCACGTGCCGAATCTTGCGGGAGTCCAGGAGCGGGTCGTACGCGGGGAGGATCGCCCCGCCGGGGATGCCGAATACGATGTCGACGCCGGCTTCCTCCAGCGATCTGATCAGGCTCTGCGCCCCCGTCATCTGCTCACTCATGAGCGTCCTCTCGCTGTCGTGTGGTCGGCGTCGTCATGATCGTCTCCTGGGAAACAAAAACCCCTCGGCCCGGTGGGCAACGAGGGGAGCGCGCTGGCTGGAGGCTTCGAGAGCGGTCAGCCGGCGCGCGAGTGGAGTACGAGAATCTGCGGACGCACCCATGCAGAGTTTCCGACCGGCCGCCTTCACGTCAAGCCGAACCCTTGACCGTCTCGTCATTCGGACGATCGGTCCACATGTCGTCGTCGGCGAACGCGGGCAGACCGTCGACGCTGTGCTGGTTCTTCTTCCGGCGGTAGTCCCGCAGCCCCTCCTCACCCTTGCGCTCCATGGCCCCGGGCAGCAGGTCCCGCTCCCCCACGTAGTCCATCAGGGGTACGCCGTAGCCGCAGGAGTCGGAGATCCGGGTGACGTCGACGACGATCACCGCCCGGGCGCCCCGCCGCTCGGTGAACAGCGCGGCCAGGCCGGCGAACTCCGCGTCGTACATCGACACCACCCGGCCCCGCCCGTGCAGCCGGACGACGTTGGGCGGGCCCTCGAACGCGCAGAACATCAGCGTGATCCGGCCGTTCTGCCGCAGGTGCGCGATCGTCTCCGCCCCGCTCGCGGTGATGTCGAGGTAGGCGACGGTGTGCTCGTCGAGCACCGTGAACGTCCCGCCGATGCCCTTCGGCGAGACGTTCACGTGCCCGTCGGAGCCGCTCGGTGCCGTGGCGACGAAGAACACGCTCTGGGCCTCGACGAACTGCCGCAGCCGCCCGTCGATGCGTTCGTGCACCTTGCCCATCAGTGCTCCCTCGGAGAGCTCGGTCGAGCGTGGACTGCCGGCGCCGTCAGCCGCACACGGCGCCGTGCGCCGCGGACGTCACCAGCCGGGCGTACTTGCCGAGCACACCGCGGGTGTACGTCGGCGGCAGCGGCTGCCAGTCGGCCCGGCGAGCCTCCAGCTCGCCGGCGTCGACGAGCAGGTCGAGCGTCCGGTTGGTCATGTCCAGCCGGACCACGTCGCCGTCGCGGATCAGCGCGATCGGGCCGCCGTCGACCGCCTCGGGCGCGACGTGGCCGACGCACAGGCCGGTCGTCCCGCCGGAGAACCGGCCGTCGGTGAGCAGCAGGACGTCCTTGCCCAGGCCCGCACCCTTGATCGCCCCGGTGATGGCGAGCATCTCCCGCATCCCCGGCCCGCCCTTGGGTCCTTCGTACCGGATGACCACCACGTCGCCGGCCTGGATGGTGCCGTCCTCGAGGGCGTCCAGCGCACCGCGCTCGCGTTCGAAGACCCGGGCCGGGCCCTCGAACACCGCCGCCTCCAGGCCCGCGCTCTTGACCACGGCGCCGTCCTCGGCGAGCGAGCCGCGCAGGATCGTCAGGCCGCCGGTGCGGTGGATCGGGTCCTTGATCGCCCGGATGATCGTGCCGTCCAGGTCGGGCGGGTCGATCTCGTCGAGATTCTCCGCCACCGTCTTGCCGGTCACCGTCATCGGCTCACCGTGCAGCAGACCCGCGTCGAGCAGCGCGCGCATCACCACCGGGATCCCGCCCACCCGGTCGACGTCGCTCATGACGTACCGGCCGAACGGCTTGAGGTCGCCGAGGTGCGGCACCTTGTCGCCGATCCGGTTGAAGTCGTCGAGGGTGAGGTCGACCTCGGCCTCGCGGGCGATGGCGAGCAGGTGCAGGACGGCGTTGGTGGAACCGCCGAGCGCCATCACCACGGCGATGGCGTTCTCGAATGCCTCCTTGCTGAGGATCTGCCGGGCGGTGATGCCGCGGCGCAGCATCTCCACCACGGCCTCACCCGAACGCCGGGCGATGCCGTCGCGGCGCCGGTCGACCGCCGGCGGAGCAGCCGACCCGGGCAGCGCCATACCGAGCGCCTCGGCCGCGCTGGCCATCGTGTTGGCGGTGTACATGCCGCCGCAGGCGCCCTCGCCGGGGCAGATCGCCCTCTCGATCCGGTCGACCTCCTCGCGCGGGATCAGCCCACGTGCGCACGCGCCGACCGCCTCGAACGCGTCGATGATGGTGACGTCGCGGCCGTCGACCTTGCCCGGCAGGATCGAGCCGGCGTAGACGAACACCGAGGCGAGGTCGAGCCGGGCGGCGGCCATCAGCATGCCGGGCAGGCTCTTGTCGCAGCCGGCCAGCAGCACCGAGCCGTCCAGGCGTTCGGCCTCCATCACCGTCTCCACCGAGTCGGCGATGATCTCCCGGGACACCAGGGAGAAGTGCATGCCGACGTGGCCCATCGAGATGCCGTCGGACACCGAGATGGTGCCGAACTCCAGTGGGTAGCCGCCCGCGGCGTGCACGCCGTCCTTGGCGGCCTTGGCCAGCCGGTCGAGGGAGAGGTTGCAGGGGGTGATCTCGTTCCACGACGAGGCGACGCCGATCTGGGGCTTCTCCCAGTCCTCGTCACCCATCCCGACCGCGCGGAGCATGCCACGGGCGGCAGCCCGCTCCAGTCCGTCGGTGACCTCCCGGCTGCGCGGCTTGATGTCGCTACTCATGTGCGTAGGGCTCCTCGTTCACCGTGGCGGTGTGGGGCTTGCTGGGGCGTGGCGCGGTACGCCGAGCGGTCGGCTGCGGATGCGCAGCAAATCGCGGGAACGTGCACCCGGGCCGCGGTATGGGGGCGGGGTCACCGCGCCCTCACTTTACGGCGGCGTCCGCGAGGGGCCGACGGTCGGGCTCGGGAGTGACCTGCCGGCCGGTCGTGTACGCCACCGCGAGCAGGGCCAGCCCGAGCACCGGGCCGAGCACGCTGAGCAGCTGCTGCCAGGGCGCGTAGGAGAGTTCGACGTCGCTGCCCCACGGAAGGACGTACTTGAAGATCGCGGCCGCCACCCACACCACGAACACCGCACCGGTCCAGCGCAGCGAACGCGGCAGGTGCCTGCCCACCAGCACGGTCGCACCGAGCGGCACCACCCAGACGTAGTGGTGCGTCCACGACAGCGGTGACGCGAGCAGGGTGGCCAGGCCGCAGAGGGAGACCGCCAGCATCGGCTCACCGCGCCGCCACCACACCGACGCGACGTACGCGCCGGCGACTCCGGCCACCGCGCCGAGCGCGAGGCCGGCGTAGTGCTGCCAGCCGCCGAGGCCGAACAGCCGGACGACGACGCCCAGCATCGACTGGTTCATCAGGAAGTGCGCGGGACCGGTGCGGGTGTCGCCGGACAGCAGCAGCTTGGCGAACCCGATGGTCTCCCGCGGCATCACCACGGCGGTACCGACGGTGATCACTGCGGCGGTGACCACGACGGTGCGCGCCTCCCGCCAGCGCCGGGCGAACAGCAGCATCACCACGAACAACGCGGGCGTGACCTTGATCGCCGCCGAGATGCCGGTGAGGACGCCGGTGGGCAGCAGCCGGCCGGCGTTGCTTGCGGGCCGCCCGTCCTGGTCGGCCCGGTCGGCCCTTGCGAACCGCGGCAGCCATCGCCGGCCGGGAACCAGGTCGGCGACCACCAGGGCCATCAGGAAAATGTTGATCTGGCCGAAGCTGACCGTGGCGCGCACCGGCTCCACCACCAGCGCGCAGGCGGTGGCGAGCAGCGACAGCGGCCAGCCGCGCAGGCCTGCCCGGTGCAGGACGAACAGCAGCGCGAGGCCGTTCAGGATCGTCCAGACCAGCTGCAGGAGCGTCTGCGGCACGTACACCAGCGGGACGCTGAGCAGTGCCGCCACCGGCGGGTAGATGAACGCGAGCGCGGTGTCCGGCGTCCGGGCGGTGAGGATGTCCCCGCCGCCGAGCAGGACGTGGCCGGTGTAGACGTACACGTCCAGGTCGACGGTGTTCGGCTGCCAGGGCCAGAACTCGCCGTACGACTGGGCGAACGGCAGCATCGCCAGCAGCGCGACGATCGGCAGCGCGATCCGGGCGGCGACGCCGACGACGCCCGCGCGGTCCGCGCGGCTACTCGCGGTCACCGCGGTCGTTCGCCCGCCGTCACTGCTCGTGCTGTCGGCGCTGGTCGCCACGTCGCTCCTGTCCGATGGTTCCGGGGCACCTTCATACCCGGTCCGGTTCGGCCGCGCGGTCCCGGGCCGGTCCGAACCAGCCGTCAGTACGCCCCGGCGACAGTGTTGACCAGCGGCTCCCCCGCGGCGTACCGGCGAAGCTGCGCGCTCACCAGCGCCCGCCCGCGCGGGACGAAGGCGGAGGTGTTGCCGCCCACGTGCGGGCTGAGCAGCAGTCCGGGCGCGTCCCACAGTGGGTGCCCGGCCGGCAACGGCTCGGGGTCGGTCACGTCCAGCGCCGCGCGCAGCCGCCGGGCGGTCAGCTCCGCCAGCAGGGCGTCGGTGTCGACCACCGGCCCGCGGGCGAGGTTGACCACCAGGGCGCCGTCGCCCAGCTGGGACAGGAACTTCGCGTCCACCAGGCGGTGGGTCTGCTCGGTCAGCGGGACCAGCAGCACCACCACGTCCGCGGTGGGCAGCAGGTCGGGCAGCCGGTCCATGCCGAGCACGCCCTCCGCCGGCGTACGGCTGACCCTGACGATCTCGCACTCGTTCGGTTCCAGCCGGCGTTCGAGCGCCCGGCCGATCGCGCCGTACCCGACGAGGAGCACCCGCCGGTCGGCCAGGGACGTCCGCCGGCCGGCGGCCCAGCGGTGCTCGTCCTGGGCGCGCACGAAGTCGGGGAAGCCGCGCAGAGAGGCGATGATCAGGCCGACACCCAGCTCGGCGGTGCTCGCGTCGTGCACGCCGCGGGCGTTGCACAACGTCACGTCGGGGCCGACGAACGGGCGGACGTTCTCGACCCCGGCGGTGAGGGTCTGTACGACCTCCAGCCTGGGCATGTCCGCGATGAGTTCGACGGTGTGCGGCGCACCCATGTAGGGCGGCACGTAGAACGTCACCTCGGCCGCGGTGCCCGGCGGCTCGCCCTGGCCGTCGTACACGTCGATCGCCAGCCCGGCGGGCAGGTCGTCGTACACCTCCGGCGGCTCCGGCAGCCACACCCGCCGCGCGGTGCCCTTACCGTCGGTCGCGCCCGGCCCACTCGTCCCGCTCGCTGCTGCTCCCACTACTGAGGTCCTCCTCGGCACTTCCGGACGTACTGGTCGAAGTCCCATGTGCGCAGGAACTCCCGGGCCGCCTGCGCCCCCTCCGCCAGCAGCGCGTCCTGCTGCTCGGTGGTGATGTCGAAGTCGACCGCGGACACCGCCGAGGAGTCCACGAACGTCGTCCTGACCAGGCTGCACGGCTGCTGGGCGAGCTCGAGATTGCGCGCCTGCACCAACGTCTCGACCAGCGCGGCGGTCAGCTCGACCGGCCCGCTCACCGGTTGGGAGCGTGCCACAGGTCCGGACCGGGTGGAAAGACGGACGCCGAATGTCGGCCACCGCGGCGGCTTGCCGTCGGTGCGGTCGAAGATGGTGATCGGGAAGTTCCACAGCAGACCGCCGTCGACCAGCGTGGCGCCGCCGGACCGGGCGCCCCGGCCGGCGACGGCCGCCTTCGCCGTCCGGCCGGCGCGCAGAGTGCAGGGCTGGAAGAAGTACGGGATGGACGCGGAGGCCCGGACGGCGTCCGCGACCGACTGCTCGTCGGGGTCCAGGCCGTACTCCGGGTAGTCCCACGGCAGCCGGGCCGCCCGCTGGCTGGACACGTCGCTGGCCAGCACGACCAGCCGGTAGCGGTGGCCGGCCGGCAGGTCGCTGCCGGGGTCGGGTGGCAGCCGCAGGTCGCCGAACGTCGTGACGCCGAGGTCCGCAAGGACGCCGGCGATCCAGTCGTGGAGATACTTCCCCTCGAACAGGCCGGACTCCACCGCCAGCGACATGCCCTCGACCAGCAGTCCGAGGCCCACCTTGTCGACGACTCCGCCGACCACGCCGCCGACGCGGCCCCGGTCGCGGAACTTCCGGTAGTCGAGGGTTCGGGCGATCTCCTCCAGCCGGTCCAGCGGCTCACCGGCCACCTGCAGGCCGGCGACCACCGCGCCGACCAGGGCGCCGGCCGACGTCCCGGCGATCCGCCGGAAGTCGTACCCGCTCTTGGCGAACGTCCCGACCGCGCCGACCAGCCCGATCCCCTTGACGCCGCCGCCTTCCAGGACGAGGTCGGCCGGACGCGTGCCGGCGGACCTGCTCCGTCCGCTGCTCCGTCCGCTTTGACGTACGCCCGGCGCGGGCTTTCGCGCCCGGGCTCTTTCGCGTGGTGCTCATACCTGAAAATAGTCCGATCCGCGACGGTGAGCGACTGGTTCGTGGCCGAGCGCGACACTGTGCGGTGCCGCGGTGGGATGCCGCGCCGGTCGCCGTGCAGACTGGGCCCATGCGTCGCGTCAGGGTACTGCCCGCTCGGTCGGTCACCCGAGCCGTCGGCACGGCTGTCAGCAGGGCTGTCGGCCAGGCTCTGGGCAGGTCCGTCGGCAGAGCCGTCACGGGCGCCGTCGCCGCTGCGCTGGTGGCCGGCACCGTCGGCTGTACGCCCACATCGCAGTCCCCCGGCGGTGACGCCCGGCCCACGGGCACCGGCTCGACCGGCGACGCCGCGCACCGGCCGCGGGCCGCGGGAACGGTCGCCACCGGGCTGGCCGCGCCGTGGGGACTCGCGTTCCTGCCCGACCGCAGCGCGCTGGTCGCCGAACGCGACACCGGCCGGGTACGCCGGATCCCGGCTGCCTCCGGAACCGGAACCCCCGACGCCGGGCGGCCCGCCGAGGTGGGCCGGGTGCCCGGCGTGCAGGAGGGCGGCGAGGGCGGGCTGCTCGGGCTCGCGGTGGCCCCGACGTTCGCCCAGCAGCCGTACGTCTACGCGTACTTCACCACCGCGAAGGACAACCGGATCGTGCGGATGCGCTACGACGGCGGGCGGCTCGGCACCCCGCAGGTGCTCCTCGCCGGGATCCCGTCGGCGGGGGTGCACAACGGCGGCCGGATGGTGTTCGGACCCGACGGCATGTTGTACGCCGGGACCGGCGACGCGACCGACGGCGACAACGCCCAGGACCGGCGCTCGCTGGGTGGCAAGATCCTCCGGCTGACCCCGGACGGCAAGCCCGCGCCCGGCAACCCCTTCGACGGCTCGCCGGTGTGGAGCTACGGGCACCGCAACGTCCAGGGTCTGGCGTTCGACAGCGGCGGCCGGCTGTGGGCCAGTGAGTTCGGCCAGGACACCTGGGACGAGCTCAACCTCATCCGCCGGGGCGGCAACTACGGCTGGCCGCAGGCGGAGGGGATCGCCCACGACCGCGGGTCGCTGGATCCGGTGGCACAGTGGCCGACCAGCGAGGCCTCGCCGTCCGGCCTGGCCTACGCCGACGGCGCGTTGTGGATGGCCGGCCTGCGCGGACGCCGGCTGTGGCGCATCCCGGTACGGGACGGCCACCGGACGGGCGAGCCGCAGGCGTACCTCACCGGCACCTACGGCCGGCTGCGTACCGTCGCGGTCGCGCCGGACGGCAGCCTGTGGCTGAGCACCAGCAACACCGACGGACGGGGATCACCCGAGCCCGGCGACGACCGGGTCCTTCGACTGAGGCTTCCATGACCAGATCCCGAACCCCGCGCCCGGCCCTGCGTGCGGTGCTGTTACTCGTCGTGGCGTGCACGGCCACCGCCTGCGGGCTCGGCGGCTCCGGCTCCGACGACTCCGGCGGCCCGGACCGGCGGGCCATACCGACCAGGAGCGCCCGGGCGAACCCGGCGCCGAGCACGGCCACCCCCACGCCGTCGGCCACCACCGCGTCGCCGAAGCCGTCCGCCCGGGCCACCTCAGCCACTCCCACCCGGCGGGCCTCGCCACGGCCGACCGCATCCCACAAGGCGGAGCCCGCACGTCCGGCCGGTCCCGCCCGGCCCGTCGTCACCGGCACCATCGCGAAGGGGCTCACCACTCCGTGGGACCTCGCGTTCCTGCCCGACGGGTCCGCCCTGTTGTCCGAACGCGACACCGCGCGGATCGACCGGGTGACGCCGGGCGGAAACGTCAGCACGGTCGGCCGGGTGCCCGGCGTGGTGCACGAGGGCGAGGGCGGGCTGCTCGGCCTGGCGCTGTCACCGCACTTCTCCCGGGACCACCTGCTGTACGCCTACATCACCACCCGGAACGACAACCGGGTCGTCCGCATGACCTACACCAGCTCCGGGCTCGGTGCGCCGGAGGCGGTCTTCACCGGGATCCCGCGCGGGCCGCAGCACCACAACGGCGGCCGGCCGCGGTTCGGGCCGGACGGCTACCTCTACGTCCCCACCGGCGACGGCGAACAGCGTGCCCGGGCCCAGAACCGCTCCTCCCTCGGCGGCAAGATCCTGCGGATCACCGCGAGCGGGAAACCCGCGCCCGGCAACCCGTTCGGCACCGCGGTCTGGACCTACGGCCACCGCAACGTGGAGGGCCTGGTCTTCGATCCGCAGGGCCGGTTGTGGGCGAGTGAGTTCGGCGACAAGGCGGCGGACGAGCTCAACCGGATCCGGGCCGGCGGCAACTACGGCTGGCCGGTGCTGGAGGGGCGCGGGGGCGCGAAGCGTGGGTACGTCGACCCGCTGGCGCAGTGGCCCACCGACGATGCCTCCCCGTCCGGGCTCGCCTACGCCGACGGGTCGATGTGGCTCGCGTCGCTGCGCGGTGAACGCCTGTGGCGGGTGCCGGTCGCCGGTGGCCGCGTGACGGATGCGTCGAAGGCGTTCTTCGTCGGTACGTACGGACGGCTGCGACACGTCGCCCGGGCACCGGACGGATCGCTGTGGCTGCTCACGAACAACACCGACGGCCGGGTCTCCCCGCGGCCGGGCGACGACCGGATCCTCCGGCTGCGGCTCACTCGCTGACAACTGGGTCGGGCTGCTACAGGGCGACGGCCGCTGACGGCTGGATGAGAGAACCGGCCCGGGTGGGCAGGTCGACCGGCGGGTAGATGTCGGTCCAGGTTCGACCCAGAGGAGCCACCCATGCGTACGACGGTGCTCGTCCTCACCGCCACCCTTGCCGTGTCCGGAGTCGTCGGCGTGGCCGGCGGCACAGCCAGCAGCGCGGCCGGGCCGGGTGGCCCGCCCGCGGTGTCGTCAGCTCCGGCCGCCGTGACCCGCGCCGATCGGCCGCTCGTGCCGGTCGTGGACGGGACGGTCACCACCGGGCTCACCTCCCCGTGGGGCCTCGCGTTCCTGTACGACGGGTCCGCGCTGGTCGCCGAGCGCGACACCGCGCAGATCAAGCGCGTCCGGCGGGACGGCACCACCGTGGTGGTGGGCACCGTCCCCGGCGTACGGCACGGCGGCGAGGGCGGGCTGCTCGGGCTGGCGATCCGCCCGTGGACGTTCTGGCGGGACCACTACGTCTACGCGTACTTCACCACCGCCACCGACAACCGGATCGCGCGGATGCGCTACGACGGGCGCGCCCTCGGTGCGCCGGAGGTCATCCTCTCCGGCATCCCGGCCGCGGGCGCGCACAACGGCGGGCGGTTGGTGTTCGGACCCGACGGCTTTCTCTACGCCGGCACCGGTGACGCGACCGTCGGCGCGAACGCACAGAACCTCGCGTCCCTCGGCGGGAAGATCCTGCGGATCCGCGCGGACGGCCGGCCCGCGCCGGGCAACCCGTTCGGCACGGCGGTGTGGAGCTACGGCCACCGCAACGTGCAGGGGCTGGCGTTCGACCCGTGGGGACGGCTGTGGGCGGACGAGCTCGGCGCGAACACGTGGGACGAGCTCAACCTCATCCGGCCGGGACGCAACTACGGCTGGCCCGTCGTGGAGGGGATCGCGCACGACCCGAGGTTCGTCGACCCGCTCGCGCAGTGGCCGACGTCGGAGGCGTCCCCGTCCGGCCTGGCCTACTCCCGCGGCGCGCTGTGGATGGCCGGCCTGCGCGGTCAGCGACTGTGGCGGATCCAGGTCCACGGCGACCAGGTGGTGGGCACGCCCGAGGCGTTCTTCACCGGCGTCTACGGCAGGTTGCGAACCGTCGCCCGCACCTGGCGAGGCGACCTGTGGCTGGTCACCAACAACACCGACGGCCGGATGCCACCGCGGCCAGGAGACGACCGGATCCTGCGGGTGCGGTTGACGAGGTAGCCCGCGTCAACCGCACCTTGCCCGTCAACCGCACCTTGCCCCGGCCTCGGGTCACTGCCCGAGGCGCGCCAGGATCAGCTCACGGACGCGGCCCGCGTCGGCCTGGCCGCGCATCTCCTTCATCACCGCGCCGATCAGCGCGCCGGCCGCGGCCACCTTGCCGCCGCGGATCTTCTCGGCGACTCCGGGGTTGGCCTCGATCGCCCGGTCGACCGCGGCACCGAGTGCGGAGTCGTCGCTGACGACCGCGAGCCCGCGCTTGTCCACGACCTCCTCCGGCGTCCCCTCACCGGCGAGTACGCCGTCGATGACCTCCCGCGCCAACTTGTCGTTGACGGTGCCGGCGTCGACCAGGGCCTGCACCCCGGCGACCTGCGCGGGCGTGATCGGCAACGCCTCCAGCTCGACCTCGGTCTCCCGCGCCCGGCGGGCCAGCTCACCCAGCCACCACTTGCGGGCGGCCGCCGGTGTGGTGCCTGCCTCCACCGTCGCCTCGACCAGGTGCAGCGCACCCGCGCCGAGGACGTCGCGGAACTCCATCTCGGTGAAGCCCCACGCCTCGAACAGCCGGCGCCGGTGCCGGCTCGGCGGCTCCGGCAGGGTCGCCCGCAGCTCCTCCACCCACTCCTTCGACGGGGCGATCGGCACCAGGTCGGGCTCGGGGAAGTAGCGGTAGTCCTCCGCCTCCTCCTTCGACCGGCCGGACGTGGTGACGCCGGTGTCCTCGTGCCAGTGCCGGGTCTCCTGGGTGACCTTGCCGCCGGCGTCGAGGATCGCGGCCTGCCGGCAGATCTCGTACGTCAGGGCACGCTCGACCGACCGCAGCGAGTTGACGTTCTTGGTCTCGGTCCGCAGGCCGTACGCCGTCTCGCCCTGCCGGCGCAGGGAGACGTTCGCGTCGCAGCGCAGCGACCCCTGCTCCATCCGCACGTCGGACACGCCGAGCGCCCGGAGCAGGTCCCGTAGCTGCGCGACGTAGGCCCGGGCCACCTGGGGTGCCAGCCGGCCGGCGCCCTCGATCGGCTTGGTGACGATCTCGATCAGAGGGATGCCGGCGCGGTTGTAGTCGACGATGGAGTACTCGGCGCCGTGGATGCGGCCGCTGACCCCGACGTGGGAGGACTTGCCGGTGTCCTCCTCCATGTGGGCGCGCTCGATCTCCACCCGGAACGTCTGCCCCTCGACCTCCACCTCGACCACTCCATTGACGGCGATCGGCTCGTCGTACTGGCTGGTCTGGAAGTCCTTCGGCATGTCCGGGTAGAAGTAGTTCTTCCGCGCGAACCGGCACCAGGGCGCGATGTCGCAGCCCAGCGCCAGCCCGATCCTGATCGCGGACTCGACCCCGCGGCCGTTCACCACCGGCAGCGAACCCGGCAGGCCCAGGCAGACCGGGCACACCTGGGTGTTCGGTGGCGCGCCGAACTCCGTCGGGCAACCGCAGAACATCTTGGTGGCGGTGTTCAGCTCGACGTGCACCTCCAGACCCATCACCGGGTCGAAGAGCTCCAGCGCCTCGTCGTAGGACATCAGGTCGGTGGTGACGGTCATGATGCGGCGTTCTCCTCGCCTGCCGGCGTCAGGTGCATGGCCGGCGTCGCGTGCGTGGCGGGTGTGGTGTGCATGGCCGGCGTCGGGTGGGTGGCTGGTCTCACAGCTCCGGCACCTCCGCCAGCAGCGGGTGACCCCAGCGACGCTCGAACTCCTGCTCCACGGCAGCACCCACGCGGTAGAGCCGGTCGTCGGCCATCGCCGGCGCCATCACGTGCAGGCCCACCGGCATCCCGTCCTCGGGCGAGCGGCCGGCCGGGAAGGAGGCGGCCGCGTTGCCGGCCAGGTTGGCGGGGATGGTGCACAGGTCGGCGGCGTACATCGCCAGCGGGTCGTCCACCCGCTCGCCGAGGCGGAACGCGGTGGTCGGCGTGGTCGGTGAGACCAGCACGTCGACCTGCTCATACGCCCGCTCGAAGTCGCGGGTGATGAGCGTGCGGACCTTCTGTGCCTGGCCGTAGTAGGCGTCGTAGTAACCGCTGGACAGGGCGTACGTGCCGATCATGATGCGCCGCTTGACCTCGTCGCCGAACCCGGCCTCGCGGGTCAGCGCCATCACCTCCTCGGCGCTGTGCCGGCCGTCGTCGCCGGCCCGCAGGCCGTAGCGCATCCCGTCGAAGCGGGCGAGGTTGCTGGACGCCTCGCTCGGCGCGATGAGGTAGTAGGCGGCCAGTCCGTAGGTGAAGTGCGGGCAGGACACCTCCACCACCTCTGCACCCAGGTCGGAGAGCAGGTCGACCGCCTCGCGGAAGCGCTGCTCCACTCCGGGCTGGTAGCCCGCGCCGCCGAATTCCTTCACCACGCCGACCCGCAGGCCGCGCACGTCGGGGTTGCGGGCGGCGTCCACCACCGGCGGGACGGGCCGGTCGATCGAGGTGGAGTCCAGCGGGTCGTGACCGGCGATGACGCTGTGCAGCAGGGCGGCGTCGAGCACCGTGCGGGCGCAGGGCCCGGCCTGGTCCAGGCTGGAGGAGAACGCCACCAGGCCGTAACGCGACACCCCGCCGTAGGTGGGCTTCACCCCGACCGTGCCGGTCACCGCACCGGGCTGGCGGATCGAACCACCGGTGTCGGTGCCGATCGCCAGCGGCGCCTCGAACGCCGCCAGCGACGCCGACGAACCCCTCCGGAGCCGCCCGGGATCCGGTCGGTGTCCCACGGGTTGCGGGTCGGCCCGAAGGCGGAGTTCTCCGTGGAGGAGCCCATCGCGAACTCGTCCATGTTGGTCTTGCCGAGGACGACCACCCCGGCCTCGCGCAGCCGGGCGACGACGGTCGAGTCGTACGGCGGCCGCCAACCCTGGAGGATCCGCGAGCCGCAGGTGGTGGGCACGTCCTTCATGGTGAGGACGTCCTTGAGGGCGAGCGGCACCCCGGCCAGCGGGCCGAGCGTGGCACCGGCGGCGCGCTGGTCGTCCACCTGACGGGCGGCGGCGAGCGCGCCCTCGGTGTTCAGGTGCAGGAACGCGTGGATCCGGTCGTCGACCTTGCCGATCCGGTCCAGGTGGGCCTGGGTGACCTCCACCGCGGAGGCCTCGCCGGTGCTGATGAGCTCGGCGAGACGGGCGGCGGTGAGCCTGGTCAGGTCGCTGTTGCTCATCAGGCCTCCTCACCGAGAATGCGCGGAACGCGGAAGCGGTCCTCCTCGACCGCGGGCTCACCGTCGACGACGGGAGCGCCGGCCAGCACCTCGGGGGCCGTCAGCCCCGGGCGTACCTCGTCGGCGCGGAAGACATTGGTGAGCGGCACCGGGTGGGAGGTGGGCGGAATGTCCTGGGCGGCCACCTCGCCGACCTGGGCGACCGACTCGAGGATGACGCCCAGCTGGCCGGCGTAGTGGTCGAGTTCGTCGTCGGTCAGCTCGATCCGAGCGAGACGCGCTAGGTGCGCGACCTCCTCGCGGGTGATCGCAGGCACTGGAGTGCTTCCTTTACCTCGTTCGCGGAGCACTCCGGCGGGTCGCGGAGCGCTTCTGGCTGATGGGGTCCTGCACGCACGGCCGACGGTGGCTCGCGACGTCGGCCGTAGGGCAATCCTAGGAGCCTACGCGGCGGCGCCGACGACCGCCGCGAGCCGGACCGTCGCGTCCGGGCCGCGACGTGATCACGACGCGACTCAGGATGCGACTCAGGACCCGACCCGGATGCGACCGAGGACGCGACCCGGACGCAACCGCCACGTGATCATGGCCGGGTCGGGCGGGATGGGCCCGGCTTGGCCGGGTCTGGTCGCGCGAGGCCGATCGGTAACGTCCGCGCAACCGCGCGAACGCGCCGATCGCGCCACAATGAGCAGCGTGTACCTGCTGCGGATCGCGCTTCCCGACCAGCCCGGCGGGCTCGGCGACGTCGCCTCGGCCCTGGGCAAGGCCGGCGCCAACATCGTCGCCGTGGACGTGGTGTCCCGGGGCGCCGACGGCGCCGCGATCGACGACTTCGTGGTGGAGCTTCCCCTCGGCGGACGCGCCGACTCGCTGGTGTCTGCCTGCCTGTCGGTGCCCGGCGTCCGGGTGATCTGGCTGTCGCGGTACGCCGCCGGCGGGACGCTGCGGCACGACCTCGAGGTGGTCGAGTCGATGACCGAGCAGCCGGCCGAGGCCGAGCGGGTGCTCGTCCAGCACGCCCCGGTGGTGTTCCGCGCCGACTGGGCGTTCCTGGTGTGCCGGGACGGGAGCTCGGGACGGGCAGTGGTGGAGGAGTCCACTCCGGCCGCACCCGACCTGCCCGGAGACGACGCGCCCTGGCTGCCGCTGGAACGCCCACGGCGGCTGGAGGTGCCGGCCGAATGGGACAACCGCGGCTGGCGGCACATCACCTCGGCGGCCACCCCGATGGGCAACCCGAACCGGGCGCTGGTGATCGGGCGGTCCGGCGGGCCGGAGATCCTGGACTCCGAGCTCGCCCGGCTGGCTCACCTGGCCGCGCTCACCCAGACCGTCCGGCAGGCGTTCTCCCAGGGCTGACCGTCACTCGGCCTGCTCGGCCTGCTCGGCCTGCTCGGCCTGCTCGGCCTGTGCGGACTGGGCTCGCTCCCGCGCGGCGTCCGGCCCCTCGGCCAGCAGCACCCGGAAGCCCTCCTCGTCGAGGATCGGCACGCCGAGGTCGCGGGCCTTGTCGAACTTCGACCCCGGGTTGTCGCCGGCCACCACGAAGCCGGTCTTCTTCGACACCGAGCCGGACGCCTTGCCGCCCTGGGCCTGGATCGCCTCGGACGCCTCGTCGCGGGAGAAGCCCTCCAGGCTGCCGGTGACCACCACGGTCACGCCGTCCAGCGGACGCGGCCCCTGGTCGACGATCTCCTCCCGCAGTCGCACGCCGGCCGCCCGCCACTTCTCCACGATCTCGCGGTGCCAGTCGACGGAGAACCACTCGACCACCGACGCGGCGATGGTCGGCCCGACGCCCTCGACGGCGGCCAGCTCCTCCTCGCCGGCTTCGGCGATCCGGTCGAGGTCGCCGAACGTGCGGGCCAGCGCCTGCGCGGCGGTGGGCCCGACGTGCCGGATCGACAGCGCGACCAGCACCCGCCACAGCGGCCGGGTGCGGGCCGCCTCGAGGTTGTCCAGCAGCCGTTTGGCGTTGGCCGACAGCGCGCCGGCCTTGGTGGTGAAGAAGTCCGCGCCCTTCAGCTGCTCCGCGGTCAGCGCGAACAGGTCGCCCTCGTCGGCGATCAGGCCACCGTCCAGCAACGCGGTGCCGGACTGGTAGCCGAGCACCTCGATGTCGAAGGCGCCCCGGCCGCCCAGGTGGAACAGCCGCTCCCGCAGCTGGGCCGGGCAGTGCCTGGTGTTGGGGCAGCGCAGGTCGGCGTCGCTCTCCTTCTCCGGCCGCAGCTCGGTGCCGCACTCCGGGCAGCGGACCGGCATCTCGAACTCCCGCTCGGAGCCGTCGCGCAGGTCGGCGACCGGGCCGACGATCTCCGGGATCACGTCACCGGCCTTGCGCAGCACTACGGTGTCGCCGATCAGGACGCCCTTGCGGCGTACCTCCGAACCGTTGTGCAGCGTGGCGTACTCCACCGTCGATCCGGCGACCTTCGTCGGTTCCATCACGCCGTAGGGCGTGACCCGGCCGGTGCGGCCGACGTTGACCCGGATGTCGATCAGCTTGGCGTTGACCTCCTCCGGCGGGAACTTGAACGCGATCGCCCACCGCGGCGCGCGCGAGGTGGAGCCGAGCTGGCGCTGCAGGGTGATCTGGTCGACCTTCACCACCACGCCGTCGATCTCGTGGTCGAGGGAGTGCCGGCGCTCGCCGTAGTCGCGGGCGTAGGCGTCCACCTCCTCCAGGGTGCGGCGGACGCCCACGTGGTCGCTGACCGGGATGCCCCAGGCGGCGAGGGTGGCGTAGGCCTCCGACAGCCGCTGCGGCTGCCAGCCCTGCGTACGCCCGATCCCGTGCGCGGTGAAGTGCAGCCGGCGGCGCGCGGTGACCCGGGGGTCCTTCTGCCGCAACGACCCGGCCGCGGAGTTGCGGGGGTTGGCGAACGGCGGCTTGCCCGCCTCCACCAGCGCGGCGTTGAGCTCCTCGAAGTCGCGCACCCGGAAATAGACCTCGCCGCGCACCTCGAGCACGTCAGGCGTGGGCGCGTCGGCCTTGGCCAGCCGGTGCGGGATGCCGTCGATGGTGCGGACGTTGAGCGTGACGTCCTCCCCCACCCGGCCGTCGCCGCGGGTGGCCGCGCGCACCAGCCGGCCGCGCTCGTAGACCAGGTCGATGGCGAGGCCGTCGATCTTCAGCTCGCAGAGGTATTCGGCCTCGGCGCCGATCTCACGCTCGACTCGGCCCGCCCAGGCCCGCAGCTCCTCCAGCGCGAAGGCGTTGTCCAGCGACAGCAGGCGTTCGAGGTGCTCGACCGGCTCGAACTCCGTCGACCAGGTGCCGCTGACCCGCTGCGTCGGCGACTCCGGGGTGCGCAGCTCCGGATGGGCCTCCTCGAGCGCCTTCAGCTCCCGCATCACCGCGTCGTAGTCGGCGTCGGAGGCCGTCGGCCGGTCGAGCACGTAGTAGCGGTAGTTGTGCTCCTCGATCTCCTGGGACAGCACCGAGTGCCGCTCCAGCGCCTCGGTGGGGACGCCCGCGACCTTGATCTTCGCCGACTTCGACGCGCTCTTCGCCATGCCCCGAACGCTACCGCCGCCCGCCGACAATCCGGCCCGGAGCGGCACCGGTGGCGGCGCCGTTCTCCCACACCGGCGTACCGGCGAGGAGCGTGTACGACACTCCGCGCGCGAGCTGCCACGGTGCGTCGTAGGAGGAGGGGTCGGCCACCTGCGCCGGGTCGAACACCGCGAGGTCGGCGACTGCGCCCGGGCGCAGCACGCCGCGGTCGCGCCAGCCCAGCCGGGCGGCCGGCAGCGAGGTCATCTTCGCCACCGCGGTGGGCAGGTCGAGCACCCCCGCCCGCACGTAGTGGCCGAGCACCCGGGCGAACGTCCCGAAGCTGCGCGGGTGCGGCGTACCGGCGCCGGGGCAGTCGAGGATCCAGCCGTCGCTGGCCACCGCGACGGCCGGGTCGGCGAGGATCGTGCGTACGTCGTCCTCGGCCATCCCGTGGCTGATGATCGAGGCCACGCCGCGCTGGCGGCGCAGCAGGTCGACGGCCGTCTCCGCCGGTGTGCGACCGACCGCGCCGGCGATGGCCGCGAGGTCCTTGCCGAGGTGTGCGCGGTACGGCCCGTCCGGGGTGTCGGAGAGCACGATCCGCTCGGGCAGGAACGTCGTTCCCGTGCGCGCGGTGAGGTCGGCGACCAGCCGGTCGCGGTCCTCCGCGCGCTCCAGCCGCTCCCGCAGCGCCGCCACCCCGCCGTCCATCGCCCAGCCGGGCAGCCGGGCAGTGAGCGTGGTGCTCGAGGCGGTGTAGGGGTACTGGTCGCCGTGCGCGTCCACCCCGTCGCGCCGTGCCTGCGCGAGGGTTTGCAGGACCTTCCCCACCCGGCCCCAGTTGGCCGGTCCGACGGCCTTCAGGTGGGAGACCTGCACGCGTACGCCGGTACGCCGGCCGACCTCCAGGGCCTCCTCGACCGCGTCGTCGAGCAGGTCGGCCTCGTCGCGGATGTGGGTGGAGTAGACCAGCCCGGCGGCGGCCACCGGCTCGGCCACCGCGGCCAGTTCGTCCGCCCGGGCGTAGGACGCGGGCGCGTAGATCAGCCCGCTGGACAGTCCCACGACGCCGTCGTCGACCGCCGCCGAGACCAGCGCCCGCATCCGGTCCAGCTCGGCCGGGGTGGGCGCCCGGTCGGCCACGCCCATCGCGCCGACCCGGACCGCTCCGTGGCCCACCTGCAAGGCGAGGTTGACACCGAGCGGGAGGCGTTCCACGGCCGCGGCGTACTCCCCCGCGCCCGACCACTCCCACGGCAGGTCCGCGTCCAGGAAGCCGGCGTGCGCACGCAGCTCGTCCTCGTGCTCGGGCACCACCGGGAACGGCGAGAAGCCGCAGTTGCCGGTGACCAGGGTGGTGACGCCCTGGGCGATCTGGGTGAGCGCGCCCGGTGCGCCGAACACGGTGAAGTCCGCGTGGGAGTGCAGGTCCACGAACCCCGGGCAGACCACCGCCCCGGTGACGTCGATCCGGCGCCTCGCCCGGTTCGCGGGAACCTCACCCACGAAGGCGATCCGGCCGTCCTCGACTGCCACGTCGGCAGTGATGCCGGGCGCACCGGTTCCGTCGAGGACGGTGCCGCCGGTGAGTGCCACGTCGTACATCTGCTGACCTCCGGATCGCGTGCGTTCGGGTTCGGGCTCAGGTGAACGTCAGGGCGGGGTTGCGGGTCAGGTCATGAACGCCAACAGGATCGCGTACATCACACAGGCCGGCACCATCACCAGCCACCCTGTCAACAACACGTTGCGCAGGTTCCGCGAGCGGGCCAGCCCCATCGCGCCGATCATGTTGGCGTTCGGGAACGGGCCGTAGGTGTCGCCCTTGGACGCCCACAGCAACACGATGACCCAGGCGCTCGCCGAGACGCCGAGGGTCGCGCCCAGCCCGCCGAACACCTTGTCCAGCAGGACGACCTGGGCCGCCGTCGCCCCGGGGACGCCCACCCAGCCGAGCAGTCCGATCGCCACCGCGAACGGGAGCGCGCCGAGGTGGGACAGCTGGGAGCCGAACGTGTCCAGGATGACGTCGTACGGCTTCAGCCACTGGTCGATGATCCCGAACAACGCGGCCAGCAGCCAGAACAGGATGAAGATGCTGAGCAGCCGGGCGCCGCCGCGGTACATCCGGCTCGCGATCTCCACGCTGCCCAGCCCGCCGGCGAAGCCGGTGACGATGCCGAGCAACGGCAGCGCCAGCAGCGGGAACGCCGTACCCGCGTTGGTCACCGTGGCGTAGACCACGCTCACCACCAGCAGGACGAGGAACGCCGCGGTGGCCCTTCCCGCCCTGGGGTTGCGCTCTGTGCCGCCAGAGCCCGCGGCGTCGTCGGAGGCCTCCTCCGCGGTGTAGAAGTCGTCACCGGCGGCCGCCGTACGCCGCTGCATCCACGGCACGATCAGCATGGCCAGTGCGATCGACAGCACGGCCAGCGGCCCTGCGCCGACCCGAAGGTAGGTGAGGTAGTCGACGTTCGCCGCGGTGAGGATGGCGACGTTGGAGCCGGCGAACGGCGCCAGCGCCAGCCCCGCGCACCCGCCGACGAACATCATCGACGCGGTGGCCGAACGGGTGAAGCCCATCCGCGCCGTGATCGGGATCAGGATGGGTGCCGCGATGGCCAGCGCGCCGGCGAGGGTGCCGAGGCTCGCGACCAGCACCAGGCAGGCGACCATCACCCCGAACGTCACCGCGTGCCGGCTGCGTTCGCCGACCGTGCGCATGATCGCGCTGACGATGGTGTCGGCCACCCCGGTGACCCGCAGCACCTCACCGACCCCGGCACCGAGCACGATGATCAGGCCGATCATCGTCACCAGGTCGCCGAGGGAGGCGCCGAGGAGCTCGCCCACCTGCGTCGGCGGCCGGGCCGCGATCAGGATGCCCGAGAGCACGGCGACGACCGTCGAGACCACGATGTCGAGGCCGAGCAGGCACAACGCGGCGTACAGCAGGATCGGCAGCAGGCCCCACAACGTCGGCGCCTGCACCACCTGGCCGAGCACCAGCGACGCCAGCAGGCCGGCGAGCGCGATCACCGTGCAGATCCGGCGGCGCAGCGGCGGCAGCCCGACCGCGTAGGCGTTGGACTCCTCGGCCTCGGCAGGCCGGCCGGGCTCGACCGCAGTGCCTGACGTGGCGATATCGCTCGGGCCAGGTCGGGACTCGGACATGGCGCTCCTTTTTCGGTGCTGTTGTGCGGCGGGTTGCGCGGCGAGGTCAGGCTGGCGGGGTCAGGCGAGCGGGGTCAGTCGGCGCACAACCGGGCCGTACGCGAGGAGATCTCCCGTACGAACTCCTCGTCGACCTCGTGCCCGCTGCCCGCCTGCTTCCACGGCACGTCGACCAGCCCGTGGTCGGCGGAGATCGGCGGGCGTACCACGTCACGCGCGTAGTACTTGTCCGACGCGGACACGTCGGAGGGCAACGTGAAGCCGGGCAGGCTGGACAGCGCGACGTTGGCCGCGCGGCCGATGCCGAACTCGTGCATGCCGCCGCACCACACCGGGACGTCGTGCTCGCGGGCGAGGTCGTGCGCTGCGACCGCCGCGGTGAGGCCGCCCATCCGGGACACCTTGATGTTGAGGATCGCGACCGCGTCCAGGGCAAGTGCGGTGCGCAGGTCGTGCAGGTCGGCGACCGACTCGTCCAGGCAGACGGGAGTACGCAGGACGCGGCGCAGCCGGGCGTGCGCCAGCAGGTCGCGCGGAGCGAACGGCTGCTCGACCATCGTCAGCCCGAAGTCGTCCAGCCCGCGCAGCGCGGCCAGGTGACCGGGGTCCTCGGTGTAGGCGCCGTTGGCGTCGACGTGCAGGTCCAGGTCGGGGAACGCGGCGCGCACCGCCCGGACCGGTTCGACGTCCCAGCCGGGCGCGATCTTCAGTTTCACCCGCGGGTACCCCGCCCCGACCTGGCGGGCCACCTGGGCGACCAGGTCCTCCGGCGTGGGCTCGATGCCGAGGCTCACCCCGGCCACCACGCGCTCGCGGGCGCCGCCGAGCGCGCCGGCCAGCGGTGTGCCGGTCGCTGTGGACCACAGGTCCCAGCACGCCATGTCCACCCCGGCCTTGGCGAACTCGTTCCCGCGCACCTTCGACCACAGCGCGGGCACCTCGCGCGGGTGCGACCAGCCGGCGCCGAGCACCGCCGGCAGCAGGTGCCGCTCGGCGACGTGCCAGCAGCTCTGCACGGTCTCCGCGCAGTAGTACGGCCCTGACGGCGAGGCGATCTCGCCCCAGCCCACCGCGCCGTCGGCGTCGGTGACCCGGACCAGGATGTGTTCCAGGTAGGTCTTGCGGTGCGAGCTGGTCTCGAACTCGTGCACCAGCGGCAGCCGGGCCGCGAAGAGTTCGGCGGCGCGAATCTGCATGTGCTCATGCCCCTTCGTAGAGTTCGAGGTCGCGGGTGACCTCCTCGCGCCGGGCCAGCCGGCGGCGTGCTCCCTTGGCACTGGCCGCGGTGAGCGTGGCGAGGATGTGCGTCGCCGCCGCGACCGCGGTCGGAGAGTCGACGTACGACGCGCTGCGGGTGCCCACCACCACGGCCACCTCCGCCAGCCGGGCCAGCGAACTGTCCGGGTCGTCGGTGATGCCCACCACCGCGCCGCCTGCGGCGGCGAACTCCCGGGCCACCGCGATGGTCGCCTGCGTGTAGCGGCGGAAGGAGAACGCCACCAGCACGTCGTCGGACCGCACGTCGCACAGCACGTCCACGGGGCGGGCGGCGATGCCGTCGACGAGGGTGACGTTGGCCAGGCTGGCGGACAGGTCGATGGCCAGCAGGGCGGCGTACGCGGACGACTTCGAGCCGCCGATCACGAACCTGCGGCGGGCGGCGACGATCCGGGCGGCGGCCTGCTCCAGGGTGCCGTCGGTGCGGATCCGGTGGGCGGTCTCGGCCAGGTTGGCGGTCTCGTGGTCCAGCAGCCGGTCGAGCAGGATCGAGGACGACGAACGCCGGCGCAGCCTGGCGCCGTACCGCTGGTCCGGACTGCTCGGGTCGGCACTCACCGGGTCTCCCCCGCCGGGGCGAGCACGTAGACCGCGGTGTCCGGGGTGACCCGGCGGCACGACGTCAGGGCGTATCCCGCGCCGAGCGCCTCCTCCAGCCCGTCGGCCACCCGGTCGCGGACGTCGCCGGATCGGGCCGGGTCAGGCCCGCCGGGCGCACCCCAGCGGGCCGGGATCGCCAGCAGCCGCCGGCCGGTGGCGATGTCGCGGACCGTCCCCCACGCAGGGTCCAGGCCAAGGTCGGGGTCGTCGCCGAGCAGCTCCACCGGGTCGGCCGCCGGGCGGGTCGCGGGAGTCGCCTCGGTCTCTTCCACGTCCGTACGCCACTCCACGATCACCCGGTCACTGCGGCCGGCGGCGTCGGTGACGCCGTAGTAGTCCCGGGCGAACCACCGGCCGCGGGCGCCGAGCACGTCGAGGTTGAAGTGCGCGTTGCGGGCGAGCATCGGGTCGTACGCCCACCTCATCGCCCGTACGCCGGCCCGCGAGGCCTCGGCGGCCTGGGCCCGCTTGAGCACCCGGCCGACGCCCTTCCCCTGCGCGGCCGCGTCGACCACGGCCGCCTGGGAGTAGTGGTAGGTCGCGCCGTCCTGCGTACCGACGAATCCGTAGGTGAACCCCACCAGCCGTCCGGACGGGTCGAAGGCGCCGAGCGCGGAGCCACCGTTGCGCTGCAGCGCGACCAGGAGCTTCGGGGCCATCGCCGGGTCGCCGGCGCCGAGGCCGAACACCTGGCGGTACAGCCCCACGGCGTCCTCGCGTTCGCGCTGGGTGCGCAGTGGCCGGGCGACGACAGCCGAGCCGGATGTGGGCTGCGTGGGCTGCGCGAGCCGTGACGACTGCGCCGGATGCGTGGGCCGCATGGCCTGCATGGCACCCCCAGCGAGGACCGACGACCGGCCGGGCCGGACGTCAACACGATGCGTATCTGCGTCGAACGTGGTCGCGAGCACCTGCCGACGCTGGCGAGGCAGCCACCACGAGACGAAGATACGCGACAGATAACCGCGAGATGTCTAGCAGGGGTACGGCGGCGAGGTCAATGCCCGCCCCGGAATCCCCGTTCGAACAAGGTCGCAGCTGGGCCGGCGCACCCACGTCGGGTGAGGGTCGGTGGCGAACGAACGAAGATACGAGTCATATCCTGCGGGCATGGATTCCCTCGAACGGCTCGTGCGCCGGGCCCGCGAGCTCGAGCCGCGGATGCGGGAGCGGCTCGCCGCGTACGTCCACCACGAGACCCCCACCGGAGACGCCGACGCGCTGAACCGACTCGGTGAGGTGCTCGGCGGCCACTACGCCGAGCTGGGCGCCACCGTGAGCGCCGTCCCCTGCGACACCGGCGACCACCTGGTCGCCGCCTGGCCGGCCGGCGACGCGGCCGAGCGCCCGCACGTCGTGGTGCTCGGCCACCACGACACGGTGTGGCCGGTGGGCCAGCTCGCCGAGCGGATGCCCTACGTCGACGACGGAACCCTGATCCGCGGGCCGGGCGTGTTCGACATGAAGGGCGGCCTGGTCGCGTTCGAGACGGCGGTGGCGGTGCTGCGCGACTGCGCCGTCCCGCTGGCCCAGCCGGTGCGGCTGGTGGTGACCGCGGACGAGGAGATCGGCACCCCCACGGGGCGGGCGGTGGTCGACCGCGAGCTCGCCGGAGCGGTCGCCGCCCTCGGCCTGGAGCCGCCGCACCCGAAGGGCGGGCTGAAGACCGGCCGGCACGGGAGTACGCGGGTACGCCTGGAGGCCACGGGCGTGGAGGCGCACGCCGCACTGGACCGCACCCGCGGGGTGTCCGCGATCGACGAGCTCGTCGACCAGTTGGTCCGGCTGCGGGGCATCGCGGCGGCCGAGGAACACGTGCTCTACAACGTGGGCACCGTGCACGGCGGCACCCGCACCAACATGACCGCCGGGAAGGCCGGCGCCGAGATCGGGTTCCGGTTCGGTGACGCCGACGTCGAACGCCGGGTGCTGGACCAGCTGACCCGGCTCGAACCCATCCGTACCGACGCGGGCGTGCAGGCCAGGATCCTCACCAGCCGCCCGGCGTGGGCCGGCACCGGCAACGAGGAACTCCTCGCCGCCGTGATCGCGGCCGGTGAGCGGGTCGGACAGCAGGTCCGGGGGTCGCACGCGCTCGGCGCGGCCGACACGAACTTCGCCGGCGCGGCCGGGGTGCCCGCGCTGGACGGGTTCGGCCCCCGCGGACGCGGCGCGCACGCGGTGCACGAGGAGATCGTGGCCGAGTCGCTGGTCGAACGCGCGGCGCTGATCGCCTCCGTACTCGCCTCCCCGCTCGGCCCGGAGTCCTGACGTACGCCAAGGACGGGACCTAGCTCGCCAGGTGCGCGGCCGCCTCCCGGGCCAGCCTCATCGCCGTACGCGCCCACGCCGGGTCCGCGCCGGCGAGCCCGCAGGCGGGGGTGACCACGACACCATGAGCCACTTCGTCGGCGGCGAATCCCAGCCGCCGCCAGAGCGCCTGAACGGTCCGGGCCACGTCGGCGTCGGTCGGTTCCGGCGGACCGGCGGGGCGGGGCGCGGATCCGCCCGCGGCAGCCGCCGACGGGGCGGGCTGTTCGGGTCGCACCGCGGGCACGGCACCGGCGAACAACGTCACCCCGGCCTCGACCGCCTCCGACAGCGGGTCCGCGTCGGCCGCACCGAGCTTCTTCAGGTCGAACGACAGACCGCGCGCCCCGGCGCGGACCAGCAGCGGGAACGGCGTTTCGGCCGCGCAGCTGTGCACCACCGGTACCGCGTCGGCGGCCACGATCGAGGCGATCACGCCGCCGAGCAGGTCGGTCGCCTCATACTCCTCGACCGGGCGGTAGCGGGAGAACCCCGAGGCCGTCGGCACCGATCCGCGCAGGACCGCGGGCATCGAGGGCTCGTCCAGCTGGACGACCAGGGATGCACCCGGCATCCTGCGGTGCAGCTCACGCAGGTGGACCGTCATGCCCTCGGCCAGGGACTGCGCCAGGTCACGGCGGGCACCGCTGTCGCCGACCACCCGGCCACCGCGCGGGCGCTCGACCGCCGCGGCGAGCGTCACCGGCCCGGTGAACTGCACCTTCAGCGGTCCGGCGTACTCCTGCGCCAGCTCCTCCAGCGCGTCCAGGTCGCGGGCCAGCGTCGAGCGGGCGCGGCGCTGGTCGAGGCCCTCTCCCGCGACCAGCCGCCAGCCGGCCGGCTGCAGGTCGACGCCGAGCTCGACCAGCAGCGCGCACGCCCGGCCGATCATGTCCGCGCCGGGGCCCCGGCCGGGCAGCTCGGGCAGGTGCGGGAGGTCGGGCAGCTCACCCAGCACGACTCGGGCGGCCTCCAGCGGATCGTCGTACGGCAAAGATCCGACGCCGGTCGCGGCACCTGGGCGCCAGGGCATTTCGATGGGGTTCGGCACCCGCAAAGCCTACGGGCCGTTCCGATCCGGTCAGCTCGGGTACGCGCCGGGGGCCGTTGCGGAGATGGTGGCCGATCCGATGACGCGGGTGCCGGAGTAGAGCACCACCGCCTGGCCGGGCGCGACTCCGGTGGCCGGCTCGGCGAGCGCGACCCGGAGCACGTCGTCCTCGACCCAGGCCCGCGCGACAGCGTCTCGCCGTGTGCCCGGATCTGCGCCCGGCACTCCACCGGGCCGGTCGGCGCCGGGCCGCACCACCGCGGCTGGGTGCCCTCGAGGTCGGCGACGGACAGCCGGTCGCGGGAGCCGACGGTCACCGTCCGGCTCACCGGCTCGATGGACAGCACGTAGCGAGGCTTGCCGTCGGTGGCCGGCCGGCCAAGGCGCAGGCCGCGGCGCTGCCCGACGGTGAACGCGTACGCCGCGTCGTGCTCGGCCAGCACCGTGCCGTCCTCGTCGACCACGCGCCCGGGCTGCTCGCCGAGCTCGCGGGCCAGGAAGCCGGCGGTGTCGCCGTCGGCGACGAAGCAGATGTCGTGGCTGTCGGGCTTGTCGGCGACCGCGAGCCCACGGTCGCGCGGCCTCCGCCCGCACCGCGGACTTCTGCGACCCGCCGAGCGGGAAGTAGGCGTGTGCCAGCTGCTCGGCGGTGAGGACGCCGAGGACGTAGGACTGGTCCTTGCCGGGGTCGACCGACCGGTGCAGCTCCCGGCCGCCGGGGCCGTCCACGAGCTGGGCGTAGTGGCCGGTGCAGACCGCGTCGAAGCCGAGCGCCAGCGCCCGGTCGAGCACCGCGGCGAACTTGATCTTCTCGTTGCAGCGCAGGCAGGGGTTGGGTGTGCGTCCCGCGGCATACTCCTGCACGAAGTCGGTCACCACGTCGGCGTGGAACCGCTCGGCCAGATCCCATACGTAGAAGGGGATTCCGAGCACGTCGGCGGCCCGGCGGGCATCGCGCGCGTCCTCCAGGGTGCAGCAGCCGCGGGCACCGGTGCGGTAGGACGACGGGTTGCGGGACAGCGCGAGGTGCACGCCGGTGACCTCGTGGCCGGCGTCCACCGCCCGTGCGGCCGCCACCGCGGAGTCGACCCCGCCGGACATCGCCGCCAGCACCCGCATCAGTACCTGCCTCCGCTCACGTTGACCAGACCCGCGCTGCGGGCGCGTTCGACCACCGGGCCGATCGCCGCGCCGAGCGCCTCGACGTCGGCGCGGGTGGAGGTGTGGCCCAGGCTGAACCGCAGCGAACCGCGGGCGCGCTCCTCGTCGCGGCCCATCGCCAGCAGCACGTGGCTCGGCTCGGCCACGCCCGCCGAGCACGCCGAGCCGGTGGAGCACTCGATGCCGCGCGCGTCCAGCAGCAGCAACAACGAGTCGCCCTCGCAGCCGGGGAAGGAGAAGTGCGCGTTGCCGGGCAGCCGTCCGCCCGGGTCGGGGTGGGCGATGCCGGGGTCGCCGTTGAGCTCGGCGTCGGGCACCTCGGCGAGGATCCGGCCGACCAGCTCCGCACGCAGCCCGGCCAGCCGGTCGGCCAGCCGCTCCCGGCCGGTCGCGGCGGCCTCGACGGCGACGGCGAACGCCGCGATCGCGGCCACGTCGAGCGTGCCGGAGCGGACGTCGCGCTCCTGTCCCCCGCCGTGCAGCAGCGGCACCAGGTCGACCTGCCGCGCGGACCACCAGGGCGCCCACGCCGACCGGGCCACCCAGCTTGTGCCCGGTCACCGTCATCGCGTCCAGCCCGCACGCCGCCGAAGTCGACCGGAAGCTGGCCGACCGCCTGCACGGCGTCGGAGTGCACCGGGACGTCGTGGCGGCGGGCCAGCTCGACGATCTCGGTGAGCGGCTGGACGGTGCCCACCTCGTTGTTGGCCCACATCACCGTGACCAGTGCGACCGACTCGGGGTCGGCCTCGATGCTCGCCCGCAGGGCGGCCACGTCGACCCGGCCGTACGCGTCGACCGGCAGCAACTCGACCTCGGCGCCGGCGAACGAACCCAGCCAGCGCACCGAGTCGAGCACCGCGTGGTGTTCGACCGCGCTGGCCAGCACCCGGCGCCGGCGCGGGTCGGCGGCCCGGCGCGCCCAGAACAGGCCCTTGACGGCGAGGTTGTCCGCCTCGGTGCCGCCGCCGGTGAAGACGATCTCCGAGGGCCGGGCACCGAGTGCCGCGGCCACCGACTCCCGGGACTCCTCCACAAGCCGCCGGGCGGCCCGGCCGGAGGCGTGCAGGGACGACGCGTTGCCCAGCTTCGCGAGCTGTGCGGTCATCGCCGCCACGGCCTCCGGGAGCATCGGGGTGGTAGCGGCGTGATCAAGGTAAGTGTGTGGTGCCGTCATCTCAGGGGCCAGCGTAATGACCGCCTCCGACACCCGCTCCACCCGCCGGTCGGCTCTGTGCCGGTCAGCCCCGGTCAGCCCCGGTCAGCCCCGGGCCGGCCAGCCCTCCTGGCGCCACGCGGCGTCCCAGAACATCCACTCCCACGCCGTGGCCCGGGCGAACGCCTCGTGCATGCGATCCACCGTGGCCGGGTCGGCGCCCTCGGCCACCCGGTCGGCGATCCGGCACACCTGGGCGGTGGACCGGGCGAACTCCTCGTCGGCGTACGTGCCGATCCAGTCACCGTACGGATGACCGCCGAGGTCGCCGGCCGCCGCCAGCAGCCGCGTGCCCACGTCCAGGTAGATCCAGAAACACGGCAGCAGAGCCGCGACCAGCTCGGCGTAGCCGCGGGTGTGCGCGACGCCGAGGAGGTACGACGTGTAGCCGACGCAGGTCGGCGACCTGTGGTACCCCGCCAGGTCCTGAACGTGCGTGCGGTGCAGGTCCTGTTCGACCTCGATCGCGCTGTGCGCGGACTTCGCGAAGAACGCGAGGTCCGCGCCGTTCGGCGCCTTCACCGCGGCGGCCGCGAGCGCCCGGGCGTAGTCGTCGAGGTAGAAGGTGTCCTGGGCGAGGTAGTACGCGAACCGCGCGGGGTCCAGGCTGCCGTCGCCGAGGCGTACGACGAACGGCAGCACGTCGATCGCCACCCGGGTGGCCGCCGTGGCCGCCCAGGCGTCCGCGCAGAACCCCGTCGTCGCGATCCCGGTTGTCATCGCGTCGCCCGCCGTCATCGCGCTCCCCACCAGGCGTGGAAGTGGTGCACCGGTCCGTGTCCCCCGCCGACGTCGAGGGAGTCGGCCGCCACCAGCGCGGCCGTGAGGTAGTCCTTCGCGTCGCCGACGGCGGTACGCCAGTCCGGCCGCTGGGGACGCAGCGCGGCGATCGCCGAGGAGAGTGTGCAGCCGGTGCCGTGGGTGTGCCGGGTGTGGATCCGGGGGGCCCGCAGCCACTGCGCACCGTCGGCGTCGGCGTACAGGTCGGCGGACTCCTCCGGGTCGGCGCCGTGCCCGCCCTTCAGCAGCACCCGGGGTACGCCGAGCGCGCGCAGTTCGGCGGCCTGCGCGTTCCATCGCCGCGGGCGTGTCCGCCGGCGTGGTGTCCAGCAGCGCGGCGGCCTCGGGGAGGTTGGGGGTCACCAGGTCGGCCAGCGGGAGCAGCTCGGTGCGCACCCGGCGCCACCGCGTCCTCGGTGAGCAGCCGGTCCCCGCTGGAGGCGACCATCACCGGGTCGAGCACCACCGACGGCAGCCGGTCCCGATGGCGGCGCAGGGCCTCGGCGACCGTCGTGCACGACGGTGGCGTCGGCGAGCATGCCGATCTTCACCGCGTCCACGCGTACGTCGGCGACGAGGGTGTCCACCTGCTCGGCGATGAACGCCGGCGGGATGACGTGGATGCCGGTGACGCCGCGGGTGTTCTGCGCGGTGAGGGCCACCAGGACCGCGGTGCCGTAGACGCCGAGGGCGGAGAACGTCTTCAGGTCGGCCTGGATGCCGGCCCCACCGGACGGGTCGCTGGTGGCGATGGTGAGCGCGACGGGCACGTTGCCAGGAGTGTGACAGGTCATCGAACCTCCGTACGCAGGGCCCGGGCGGCCGCGGCCGGGTCGGGCCGGCCGCACACCGCGCTCACCACCGCGATCCCGGCCACACCGGTGGCGTGGACGGCGGCGGCGTTGTCCGTCCCGATCCCACCGATCGCCACGCAGGGCAGGCCGCCCGCGGCGGCGGTGGCGACGAGCTCGGTGAGGACTGCCGGTCCCATCGGGGGCGCCGCGTCCGGTTTGGTCGCCTGGGCGAAGACCGGGCCTACGCCGAGGTAGTCCACCGTCCCCGCCGGCAGTGCCAGCGCCCGGTCGAGCTGGGCGGGAGTGTGCGCGGACAGGCCGATCCACACCTCCGGTCCGAGCAGGTCCCGCGCGTGTTCGGGTGGCAGGTCGGACTGGCCGAGGTGCACGCCGTCCGCGCCGAGCGCGTGCGCCACGTCGGCACGGTCGTTGACGAACAGGGGTACGCCGGTGCCGGCAAGGACCTCGCGTACCTCCGCACCGAGCCGGAGCAGGTCCCGCGTCGTGGCGCCCGGATCGCGTACCTGCACAGCACTCACCCCGCCGGCCACCGCGTGCCGCACCGTGGCGGCCACTCCGCGCGGCCCGCACAACGCGGTGTCGGTGACGAGGTAGAGCGAGAGGTCGAGCGCCCGGCCCGAACGGCCGGGGCTGCCGGGGCTGCCGGGGTTGGTCGCGGCCATCTGTCAACCCAGCCTTGCGGCGGTGCGGATGCGGTCGGCGCCGGTGGCGTCCAGTTCGTCCAGCAGCGCGGTCGCGAACGACCCGGGCCGCGGCGCCCGCGCGGCCGCCGCCTCCCCGGCGAGGGTGAGCAGAACCGTCGCCGCCGTCGCCGCCAGCAGGGCGTCCTCGGTCACCGCGAGGCAGCCGGCGGTGAGCGCGCCGAGCACGCAGCCGACCCCGGTGACCCGGGTCATCAGCGGATGGCCGTTGGCGACCCGCACGGTGCGTTCGCCGTCGGTGAGCAGGTCGACCGGCCCGCTGACCGCCGACCGTCGCGCCGTACGTCCCGGCCAGCGACCTCGCGGCCGGCCACGCCTGCTCCGGGTCGGCGGTGGACTCCACGCCGCGCCCGCCGGTGCCGCCGGTCAGGGCGAGCACCTCCGAGGCGTTTCCGCGGACGACCGCGGGCGGCGCGAGCGCGAGCAAATCACCGGCCAGGGCCGTACGCCAGGGCAGCGGTCCGGCGGCCACGGGGTCGAGCACCCACGGACGCCCGGCCCGCGCGGCCGACGTCACCGACGCGCGCATGCCCTCGGCCGAGGCGTGGGTGACCGTACCGAGGTTGACCAGCACCGCACCGGCACTGGCGGCGAGCACCTGCGCGTCCTCGGGGGTGTCGGTCATCGCCGGAGACGCGCCCGCGGCGAGCAGGGCGTTGGCGGTGAAGTTGGCGACGACGAGATTGGTGAGGCAGTGCACCAGCGGCGCCTGGTCGCGGAGGTTCTCGCGTACTTCCGCAACGGCGTCCGCGGTGACGGACGTGGTCGTGACCATCGTGCGACAGTCCCTTCGCCAGCATGATCTGGATCAGGTTCGACGGGTGTCATCTCAGTCCCGGCGTACGGGACACCCCGCGTCACTGTCTCCGACCGTACCGACCGGGCGGTGAGGCGCGAACTCCGGCCCGCGCGGTCAGCCCGCTTGGACCGGCGTTCGCCGGAAAGCCCTGCCTGAGGCCGCGTCGTTCAGCCCTTGCGGCGGTTGACCTCCTCGGTCGCCTGCGGCAGCACGGCGTGCAGGTCGCCGACGACCCCGAAGTCGGCCATCTCGAAGATCGGCGCCTCGGGGTCCTTGTTGACCACCGCGATCGTCTTCGACGTCTGCATGCCCGCCCGGTGCTGGATCGCGCCGGAGATGCCGGCGGCGAGGTACAGCTGCGGCGAGACCGTCTTGCCCGTCTGGCCGACCTGGTAGGCGTGCGGGTACCAGCCGGCGTCCACCGCCGCGCGGGACGCGCCGACCGCGCCGCCGAGCGCGTCCGCGAGCCCTTCGACGACGGCGAAGTTGTCGGCCGAGCCGACCCCGCGGCCACCGGACACCACGATCGCCGCCTCGGTCAGCTCCGGCCGCCCGGTCTGGGTGCGCGGCGACCGCTCCACCACGCGCGCGGCGCGAGCCCGCTCCGACACGGTGACGTCGGTCTTCTCCTCCACCGGCTGCGCGGGGGCGGCCTCGGGAGTGGCGGAGTTGGGCTTGATGGTCAGGATCGGCGTGCCGTGGGTGACCCGGGACCGGACGGTGTAGTTGCCGGCGAACACCGCCTGGGTGGCCACGACCGTGCCGTCACCGGGCTCGACGTCCACGACGTCGGTGAGCACGCCGGAGCCGAGCTTGATCGCGAGGCGCCCGGCGATCTCCTTGCCCTCGGCACCCGAGGTCAGCATGATCGCGGCGGGCGCGCTCCGCTCGGCGAGCTGGGCCAGCGCCTCGGCCTTCGGTGCGACGAGGTGGTCGGTCAGCTCCGGCTGCTCCAGCAGGTAGACCTTCTGCGCGCCGTACGTCGCCAGGGTGTCCTTGGCCTGCTCGTAGCCGGTGCCGACGAACACCGCGGAGGGTTCGCCGAGGCGCCGGGCGATGGTCAGCAGCTCGGTGGTGGTCTTGCGTACAACTCCGTCGAACGTGGTCGACGAGAACCAGGATCTCGCTCATTTCGGCACGCTTCCTTGCAGTCGCTTCGCGGTCGGTCGCCCGTACCCGGAACGGTGGTCGAAGGTCTCGGCAGCTCTCGGCAGCTCGCGGCAGGTCACGGGGGCTAGACGAACCGCTGCTCGGCGAGGTACGCCACGAGCCGCTGCCCGCCGTCGCCCTCGTCGGTGACGACCGTGCCCTTCTGCCGGGCCGGGCGCGCCTCGAAGGAGTCGACCGCGGTCCACGCGGCGGCCAGGCCGACCGCACCGGCGTCGACGCCGAGGTCGGCGAGGCTCCAGGTCTGCACCGGCTTCTTCTTCGCCGCCATGATCCCCTTGAACGAGGGGTAGCGGGGCTCGTTGGCCTGGTCGGTGACCGAGACCACCGCGGGCAGCGCGGCCTCGACGGTCTCGGTGGCGGCCTCCCCGTCGCGGCGGATCCGCACGGTGTCCTCGCCCACCTCCAGCTCGCTGGCGAAGGTGACCTGCGGCAGGTCCAGGCGCTCGGCCAGCATCGCCGGCACCACGGACATGCTGCCGTCGGTGGACGCCATCCCGCACAGCACCAGGTCGACCGGCTGCTCGGCACCCAGCTTGCGGACCGCCTCGGCCAGCACCAGCGAGGTGCCCACCGAGTCCGAGCCGTGGATGGCGTCGTCGAGCACGTGCACGGCCTTGCCCGCCCCCATCTGCAGGCTCTTCTTCAGCGCGTCGGCGGCGTCCTCGGGACCGACGGTGAGGACGGTCACCTCGGCGTCGCCCGCGTCGGCGAGCTTGAGGGCGGCCTCGACGGCGTACTCGTCCAGCTCCGACAACAGCCCGGGGACGCCGGACCGGTCGACGGTCCGGTCGCCGGGGTCGAAGCCGCGTTCCGCGGTCGCGTCCGGGACGTACTTCACACACACCACGATGTTCATGCTCGCGTCCGGCTCCTCACTCGCGTCCTTGGCTCGCCGTGCCGGTCGGGCCCGGCGCCTTCGACGGCCCCACTCGGGCCGGGGGGTTCGCCGGCTCGTGGGTTCCGCACCCAACCGTAGACGGGACCTACCCGACTGGCGCGAGGTTACCCGTGAGTAGCTTCACGGGCAACCGCCGGGTGCCCGGGGAGTCCGGACAGGTCCCCGGGACCCGGCGGTGCATGGGAGCTGCCCTACAGAACGGCGTTCAGCGACTCGGCGGTCTTGGCCACCGCGTCGCGGGGCGCCATCGCCCGCAGCTCGGCGTTGAACGGCTCGACCTTGACCGGGCCGACGTAGCCGATCGTGCGCAGCGCGCCCACGAAGCCGGCCACGTCGATCACCCCGGTCGCCCCGGGCAGCATGCGCTGACCGTCCTGCTGCTGGTCGCGCTCCAGGCCGGTGGGTGCGTCGTTGAGGTCGACGGCCACCACCTCCTGCGCGGACAGCTCGGCGATGTCGGCCGCGGACTCACCGGAGGTGAACCAGTGGAAGGTGTCCAGGATGAGGCCCACGTTGGGGCTGCCCACCGCGTCGATCAGCTCGCGCGCCTCGGCGAGGGTGTGCACGAACGGATACAGCTCGGTGCTCCAGAACGACTTCGGCCCGACGTACTCCAGTCCGAACCGCACCCCGGCACCGGCCAGGATCTCGTCCACGAGCGCGATCCGCTCGGCGTGCCGGCGGAAGTTGCGCCGGTAGGTCAGCGAGTTGCTCATCGGCCGGATCCAGGTACCAACCCGGTCGATGCCGTACGACGTCAGCCGGACTGCCTGGTCGTTCAGCGCGTCCAACTGGGAGGCGAACGTCCCCGCGTCGGCGTTCAGGTCGACCGGCAGGCCGGCGTTCCCCCACTTCACGCCGTGCTCGGCCAGCCGCTTCCGCAGCGCCTCGACCTGGTCGGCGGGCTGTGAGGTCAGGTAGCCGACGTCCGGCTCGACCGCGCCGAAGCCGAACTCGATCGCGAGGTCGACGGCGGCCTCGAAGCCCGGCTTGATCCCGAGCGCGCCGCAGCTGAGGTTGGTGTAGAAACCGTCGGTGTTCTGGTCTGCCATGAGATCCGGCTCTCCAACTTCTAGGGTGCACGAACTTGTCCGAGGTACGCGTTCGCCGTCCAGTCTGCTGGAGGACCCCGGGCAACGGGAGCCGCGGGCTGCGCATGCGGGGCCGAAACAGGACCCGCCGGCCGGCGCGCCCGACCGGCCGGCGCAAGTAGCCTGACCGTCACCCGGCACCGAACCGATCAAGCGCTCGGACGAACGCCCGGACCAGCTCGGACCAGACGGAGGAGCCACCGTGCCGGACCTGCCCCTCACCGGTGAGCGCACCATGCCCGGCATCCCGCACGAGACCTACTGGTTCGCGCGGCACGTGGTGGGCTACGACTGGGTGGCCGGACTGCTGGTCGAACGGCACCGGCCGGCCGGTGCCGCGCGGCCTGCGCGGGTGCTGGACGCCGGCAGCGGCGAGGGCTACGGCGCGCAGAGCCTGTACGACTCGCTGGGCTCGTCGGGCGCCGCGGCGACCGTGGTGGGCGTCGACTACGACGCTGCGGCTGCCGCGCATGCCGCCGCGACGTACCCCGAGGTACGAATGGTGCGCGGCAACCTCGTCCAGCTGCCGTTCGCCGACCACTCCTTCGGCGCGGTGGTCAGCCTGCAGACGATCGAGCACCTGTGGAACCAGCCCGCGTTCGTCGCCGAGTGCGCCCGGGTCACCGAGCCCGGCGGGATGCTGGCCTGGTCGACCCCGAACCACCTGACGTTCCCGCCCGGCAACATCTGCCACGCCAAGGAACTCACCGCCCCGGAGCTCCGCGCCCTGGTCGAGCGGCGGCCAGCCCCGGAGTCCGGCGCCGACCTCGAGCTCGTCACGATGACCGGGCTGCGGCACGGCCCGCGCATCGAGGACTGGGAACGCCGCCACGGCGACCTGGTGAAGGCCCAGCTGGCCGACGAGCCGGCCGCCTGGTCAGCGGAGCTGGCGACGTTCGTCGCGTCGCTGACGGCGGACGACTTCGTGTTGTCCCCGGACGACCTCGACACCAGCCTCGACCTGCTCGTGCACGTACGGGTGCGTGACTGAACGGGCCGAGGCCGGCTGTCGGGTCAACCTCTCACTGTCAATCTGTCGTTGTCAGACCTGCTCGTCAGACCTGATCGTCAGACCTGCTCGCCGACGACCACGGCCTCGGCCGGCACCTCGTGCGGGTTCGGCTCGCGACCGGCGTACATCAGGCCGACAGCGCCGGCGCACAACACGGCCGCCACGAGGAACGGCGCCCGCTGGGAGCCGCCCCACTCGGCCACGTGACCGACCAGGATCGCCGCGGCCGCGCCACCCATCCAGCGCAGGAAGTTGTAGCCCGCGCTGGCGATCGGGCGCGGTGCGTCCGAGACCGACATCGCCATCCCGGTGAGGAAGGTGTTCAGGCAGCCGGACGCGATACCGGAGGCGATGGTCGCCACCACCACGACCGGCACCGAACCCCAGACGAACGCCAGCATCAGCAGGGCGTACATCCCCAGCGCCAGCATGGTCGCGTTGCGTTCACCGATCTTCGCCGCCAGCCGCGGGCCGACGACGACGCCGCAGAGCGCGACCATCAGGCCCCAGCCGAAGAAGATCCCGCCGACCGCGAACGCGCCGAAGCCGAGGACGAACGGCGTCCAGGCCAGCACGGTGAAGAAGGCGTAGGTGTAGAGCAGCGCCGACAGCGCCACCAGCAGCAGCCGGCGGTCACGCAGCGCCCTGAACGGCGCGCGCACCGAGACCTGCTGGGTCCTCGGCCGGTCCCGGACGAGCATGGTGGCGGTGAGCACCAGGGCGACCAGCATCAGCACGGACGTGCCGACGAACGGGCCACGCCAGGAGATGCTGCCCAGCAGCGCACCCACCAGCGGCCCGGCGGAGATGCCGAGGCCGAGCGCCGCCTCGTACAGCAGGATCGCCGCCGTCTGCCCACCGGAGGCCGCGGCCACGATCGTGGACAGCGCGGTCGCGATGAACAACGCGTTCCCCAGTCCCCAGAACGCCCGCAGGGCGACGAGCTGGCTGATCGAGCCGGCCAGCGCGCACAGCCCGGCGAACACCACGATCAGCGCCAGCCCGGCGAGCATGGTGCGCTTGCCGCCGTACTTCGCCGCGAGAACGCCGGTGAAGAGCATCGCGAGGACCTGCACCACGAGGTACGACGCGAACAGCAGGGTGACCTGGCTCGGCGTCGCGTTCAGGCCCTTCGCGATGGAGAGCAGGATCGGGTCGACGAGCCCGATTCCCATGAACGCGATGACCGCCGCGAACGCGACCACCCACACCGAACGCGGCTGGCCGCGGACGGCATCGAGCAACTTCACATCGTGGGACACGGGAGCAGAACCTTCCTTCGCTTGTAACGGGTTCGGGGTACGTCTCACTGGTCGGTGGTCGCCTGGTCGGTGTTCACCGGGCCGGTGGCGATCGGGTCGGCAGCGACCAGCCGGGCCAGCGCGGGCAGCGCGGACTCGACCGCCTCCCGCTCGTCGGGACCGAGCCGGGTCAGTCGTTCGCGGAGGAACTCCTCGCGCGCCACGACGACCCGGGCCAGGTCGGTGCGGGCCTTGTCGGTCGCGGTCACGACCACCATCCGGCGGTCGTGTTCGGCCGGCCGGCGGCGCACGTAGCCCGCGCGTTCGAGCCGGCTCACGACGTTGGTCATCGACGGCTGCCGGACACCCTCACGGGCGGCCAGGGAGCTCATCGTCTGGGGACCGTCGTGGACCAGCACGCTGAGCACCGAGCCCTGGGTGAGGGTGACGCCGAGATCCGGCGTGTGCCGGCGGACGACGTCGTAGAGCCGATACACCAGGGGGCGAAGCTCCCGGGCGAGCGGACCGACACCTACGACGGTGCGGGATTCGGGGGGAGCTTCGATGCGAGCTTCGTACTGTCCGGCCATTACTTAGCCAGGCTAACTTAGCCTTGCTAAGTAATCAAACCGGCCTGGTTCCCGGGCGGGACACGACGCTGCCCCAGGCCCGCCGAGGCGGTCCTGGGGCAGCGTGCGGGTGTCGCTATGGGTGGTTCGCGGTGCTTCGGTGCGACGGTGTGAACGGTGTGACGGTGTCGGCGGCAGAGCCGGAGACTCAGGGGTTGAGGCCCTTGCTCTTCAGCCAGACGAACGGGTCCACCGCGTCGTCGAGACCGCCGCCGTGCGGACGGACCTCGAGGTGGCAGTGCGGGCCGGTCACGTTGCCGGTCGCGCCGACGTAGCCGATCACGTCCCCGGCCTGGACGCTGCCGCCGGTCTTCGCGAACCGGGACATGTGGCCGTACAGAGTGACGGTGCCGTCCGGATGGCGGATCTCGATCGCGTTGCCGTAGGCGTTCTGCCAGCCGGCACTGATGATCTCGCCCCGGCCGACCGCGTGGATCGGCGTGCCGGTGTCGGCGGCGAAGTCCAGGCCGTGGTGGAACGACGCCCAGTTGCTGCCGCTCTGCCCGAACCGCCCGGTGAGCTCGTACGACGTCAGCGGCAGCACCCACTGCCGCGCCTTCTTGGCCTGTGCGGCCTTCTTCGCCGCCGCTTCCTTCAGGGCAAGCTTCCTCGCGGCGGCTCGCCGCTCGGCGGCCCGTTCGGCCTTCTCGGCCCGCTTCACCGCGAGCTTCTTCGCCGGCGGCCTTCTCGGCCCGCTTCTCGGCGGCCTTCTTCTCGGCGGCCTTCTTGTCGGCGGCAGCCTGGTCGGCCAGCGCGCGCCGCTGCTTGGACCGGGCGGCCCGCTGCTCGGCGACGCGGGCCCGCTCGGCCTGCTCGGCGGCGGCCTTCTTGGCCGCGGAGTCCTTGGCGATGGCGGCCGCGGCGTCGATGCGTTCCACCGCGCCGGAGGCCGGCTTGTCACCACCGGCGGACGTGCTCAGCGCGGCATTCTCCGGCTGCGAACCCGGCCCGAACGCCAGCGCGAGACCGCCGGCGACCAGACCGAGAGCGACAATTCCGGCAGCTGCTGTCAAGGGGATGTTCGCGCCAGCGGATGCCCCACAGGGCGCGTAGGCGTCTCAGGAAGGAATCCAACGCTTCCTCGCTCGTTCGACGGCAGCCCACACCACCGCGCGAGGGTGCGCGGAAATGTGGCGTACCGTGCCCTGGTGCGGGCGTGAGTCACCCAGGTGTGGCGGTGCGAAAGCCGCCCCCGACAAAGAACTGAGTGCCAATGCGGACGTTTACCGAACCAGTTGACGAATGGTGAATTCTCCACGAATCCCAAGGTCATCGGGTCCGGCGACAGGTCTAACAGAGGACCTTCGACACTTTCCAGCCCGCGTTCTACCGCTCTCTACGATGCGCGATCGTAGTGGTGCCGAAGGCGGCGCCCGGATATAGTCGCGACTCCATGGGCACGGACTGCCGCCGGGCGGTTTCATACCGGCAGGAAAACTGCTTCGACGTGAGCTTTCACGAAAAGACACTTCTTCGACGAAGAGCGCCGAGAATACCGATTTGTTCTTTTGGTACGGCCCCGGCGGGCCGGCTGGAGACGTCTACGATGATCGATAGCAATCCGGCCTTGACATGTGACGCGGATCACATCGGCCATGAGTCGGCCCGGCCACCGGCCGACCGCAGTGGGAGGCCGGATGCGGTCGTTCGGTGAGCTCGAGGAACAGGTGATGTTCCATCTGTGGGCCGCCGACCGCCCTCTGCAGGTACGTGAGGTCCGCCAGATGCTGGCGCCGGAGCGCACGCTGGCCCACACCACCGTGATGACCGTGCTGGACAAGCTGTACCGCAAGGGCTGGTTGCGCCGGGCGGCCGCGGGCCGGGCGTACGTCTACACGCCGGTGATGTCCCGCGACTCCTACACCGCCGCCGTCATGCACGACGCCTGGTCGGTGGCCGCCGGACCGGCGACCGCGCTGGTCTACTTCATCGAGGCGATGAACCCCGAGCAGCAGGAAGCGCTCCGAGACGCCCTCCGCGTCGTCTCCCTGGACCGGGGGTCGGGCGACGGCGAGCACGCGGACGACCAGCTCCACGACCAGCCGGAAGGCCGCGCCGAGCCGGAGACCCTTGGTCAGAACCAGGGCATGTCCTAGCCACGCGCAGCTCGACCCGGTCCGGGCTCCACCGCGCTCCCCCGGGCTCGGCCGGCGGCCTCCTCGGCGCCCCTGGCCAGCCCTTCGAGGTAGGCCCGCCTGCTCGCCTGCGCCGCGTAGGCGTCCCGGCGGTTCTTCACCACCCGGGCGGGCACCCCCGCCGCCACCCCGAAGTCGGGTACCTCGCCGCGGACGACCGCGTGCGCCGCCAGCACCGCGCCGGTGCCGACGGTCGCACCGCGGACCACCGTCACCTTCGTGCCCAGCCAGCAGTCCGGACCGATCCGCACGGGTGACTTGACCAGCCCCTGGTCCTTGATGGGTACGGCGAGGTCGCTGGTCACGTGGTCGAAGTCGCAGACGTACACCCAGTCCGCGAACAGACAGGACCGGCCGATCTCCACGTCGAGATAACAGTTGACGGTCACGTCCCGGCCCAGCACGCACTTGTCGCCGATCCGGAGCGTGCCCTCGTGCGCGTGCAGGCGGGTGCCGTCGCCCAGGTGCACCCACCGGCCCAGGACCAAGCGGCCGTAACCGCGGCGCGCGCGTACCTCGACCCGCCGGCCGAGAAAGACGAACCCCTCGGTGACGACGTGCGGACAACGGAGGCGGAACAAGAAGAAGCGCCAGTAGCGCAGGAGATAGTAGGGCGTCCACGCCCGGTGCCGGACCACCCAGCGCAGGCTGGCCGGAGTGAGGAAGCGAGCCTGCCGAGGATCCCGGGAACGACGTACCACGGCATCAGACCCTAGGGCATGGGACGGCGCCGGCCTTGACACTTCGACCCCGCGAGTACGTCACCCGAGACGACGTTGGCCCGCAGGACTACCTGCGGGCGCATCGCCCGAGACCACGTCAGCCCGCAGGAGACCCTGCGGGCTGACGTTTTTCACCGTGGTGTGTGCGACCACACCCCGGAAAGGGTCACGCCGTGCGGACGTTCTCCGCCTGCGGGCCCTTCGGACCCTGCACGACGTCGAACTCGACGCGCTGGTCCTCGTCCAGGGAGCGGTAGCCGTCGGCGACGATCGCGGAGAAGTGGACGAACACGTCCTGACCGCCGTCGACGGAGATGAAGCCGAAGCCCTTGTCAGCGTTGAACCACTTGACGGTTCCCTGCGCCATGTTTTTCTGTTTCCCCTCGCGGAGACGTTGGTGCAGCACTCGAACCTCACGAGCACCGAGTCGCCACGGGGCACTGCCCGCGTGTCGATTCCGCGGGCCGAGAGCCACGCGTCCAGACCACCGAACTGCCTCGGAAATGCCTGCGACACTCGCTCCCGCGCGTCTTGTCGAAACGACGAACGACCGCGCAGGAACGTATCACTTTCGTGCTCGTCTGACCACGCCTCGACCGGTTTGCCCTCCGGTGTCGGTCACGCGGGGTTCTGCGGCCCGTGCTCAGGCTGCCGGATTCCGGTGACCGAGACGTTGTAGTACAGCTCGGCGGGCACCACCGGCTTCAGCAGCCGGTCGACCGCGCTCAGCCGCTGCCAGCCCCGGTAGGCGAAGTTGGCCCACCCCCAGCCGAGGCGGTCGGGGTTGACGGCGTACTCGAACGTCCGGACCGGCCAGCCGAACCACGCGGCGGTCAGCTCCTCGGTGACGGTCCGCACCTGCGCGGCGCCCGCGCGCTCGGCAGTGCGGGCCAGAGCGTCCGGGTCGAAGGTGTGCAGGTCGACCACCGACTCCAGGGCCGCGGCGCGGGAGGACTCGTCCAGCTCCTCCTTCGAGCGGGACCACCGCTTGCGCAGCGGGGCAAGGTGGGTGGCCCGGGTGGCCAGCCACCAGGTCGCCTGGGAGAGCTTGCGCGCCACCAGGTCGCCGTACCTCGTCGGCTCGCCGCAGATCACGAACCGCCCGCCCGGACGAAGCACCCGGAGCATCTCCGCGAAGGCGAGCTCGACGTCGGGGATGTGGTGGATGACCGCGTGCCCGACCACCACGTCGAAGGTCCCGTCGGGGTAGGGCAGGCGTTCGGCGTCGGCCACCCGGCCCTGTGCCTCGAACCCCAGCCGGCGGGCGTTCTGCTTGGCCGCCTCCACCATGCCCGGCGACAGGTCGGTCACATGCACCTCGTCCACGACGCCGGCCTGGCGGAGGTTGAGACTGAAGAAACCGGTGCCGCAGCCCACCTCCAGCGACCTGGCATACGGCCAGCCGGCCGCACCGGCGGCGGCCACGAACCGGTCCCGGGCGTAGGCGATGCAGCGGTCGTCGAAGGAGATGGACCACTTGGAGTCGTAGCTCTGCGCTTCCCAGTCGTGGTAGAGCACGTTCGCGAGCTTGGGGTCGCCCCAGGCCTTCGCCACCTCCTCCTCGCTGGCCACCGGGTGCGGTGCCGGATCGGCGCTCGGCGTGCTCGGCGTGCTCGCGGTGCTAGGGGTGGGGGCGAACTCCTCGACGTGCGAAGACATCGGGCTCCTTGCGCTCGGTGGTTCGGTGCTCCGGGTGTCGGTTCCGGGTGGTCATTCGGCGTGGCGGCTGCCCGACGGACGCGGAGGTCAGCGTCCCTCGAAGCGGGGCGGCTGCTTGTCCACGAACGCCCGCATGCCGATCGTGCGGTCCTGCGTGGCGAACAACGCGGCGAAGCTCTGGCGTTCGATCTCCAGGCCGGTGCCGAGGTCGACGTCCAGCCCCCGGTCGATCGCGGACTTGGCCGCCCGCAGCGCCACCGCCGGTCCGCCGACGAACTGCGCCGCCCAGTCCCTGGCCGCGGCGTACACCGCGTCCGGCGCCTCGTCCTCGACCACGTCGTCCAACAGCCCGACGGCACGCGCCTCGGCTGCGTCGACCATCCGCCCGGTGAAGATCAGGTCCTTGGCCACCGACGGGCCGACCAGCCTCGCCAGCCGCTGGGTTCCGCCCGCGCCGGGAATCACACCCAGCTTGATCTCGGGCTGTCCCAGGCGCGCCGTCGCGGCGCCGACCCGACGGTCGGCGGTCAGCGCCAGCTCACAGCCACCGCCGAGGGCGTACCCGGTGATCGCGGCCACCACCGGCTTGGGGATCCGCGCGACGCTGTCGAACGCCGAGGTGAGTCCGCGTGAGCGGATCTCCATGTCGGCATAGGACATCTCCAGCATCTCCTTGATGTCGGCGCCCGCGGCGAACACCCGCTCACCGCCGTAGAGCACCACCGCGGCCACGTCGTCGCGGTCGGTCGCCTCCCGTGCCGCCGCCCGGATCTGCTCCTGCATGGCGGTGTCCAGCGCGTTCATCGGCGGCCGGTCGAGCCGGATCGTGCCGACGCCGTCCTCCACCTCGAGCCGCACCCAGGTGTCCACTCGGGGCCTCCCCTCACGCCGTTCGGAGTTCCTACATTCGATGCGTTCGCGACGTTCGGCCGGTTCCGGCCTGCCCCGACCCTAGGCCACCGGGTGCGGCGGTTCGGTGGGGATGTCGGGTTTCTCCGCAGCCGTATGAGGCGCCGTAGGAGAGGCCGCCGGCGCGGCCGATGACGGTCAGCGGGCCGATGCGTTCCGACGTTCGAATCAAAGTTGCAGTAAGCAACCATATCCTGGAAAAGTCGACCGAACGCCCACGGAACAGGAGTGCTCACCCCGCGATGTCCGCGCCCGGTTCACATACCAGCGTCACAAGCCCGACCAGCCGTTCCATCGACCGTCAGCCCGCCGGACCGGTTCCCAGCCCGCGACCCACCACCCGCCCGGACAGCGCGCCGAGTGTCGCGGCCCCCGCCACCTCGCCCGTCCCGGCAGCCGCGCCCAGCGCGGTCGGCCCCGCCGCCGTCTCCAGCGCGGCCGAGCCCGCTGCGGCGGCGACAGCAGCGGCCACCTTCGACTCGCCGGCCTTCACCCACAAGGAGATCCTGGAGATCGTCTGGGCGCTGGTGCTGTGCCTGTTCGTCTCCTCCTTGTCCGGGACCGTCGTCGGCACCGCCCTCCCCACGATCGTGGGTGACCTCGGCGGCCAGGACCAGCTCGCCTGGGTGGCCAGCGCCACCCTCCTCACCATGACCGTCTCCACACCGCTGTGGGGCAAGGTCTCCGACCTGTACGGCCGCAAGCCGCTGATGCAGGTCGCCATCGTCGTCTTCGTGGTGACCTCGGTGCTCGCCGGGCTGGCCCAGTCGATGGGCGAGATGATCGCTGCCCGGGCCGGGCAGGGCATCGGCGCCGGCGGTCTGATGGCGCTGTCCCAGGCGATCATGGCCGACATCGTGAGCCCGCGGGAGCGGGGGCGCTACTCCGGCTACCTCGGTGCGTCGTTCGGCGTGGCCACCCTCGCCGGTCCACTGGTCGGTGGCTTCCTCGTCGACGGGCCCGGCTGGCGCTGGTGCTTCTACGTCGGCATCCCGTTCGCGGTGGTCGCCTCGGTCGTACTCCAGAAGGTCCTGCACCTGCCCCGGGAGCGCCGGAAGGCCCGGATCGACTGGCTCGGCGCGACCGTCATCACCGGGTCGGTCACCTCGCTGCTGCTGCTGGCCTCGCTGGGTGGCAAGGAGTTCGACTGGGTGTCGGGCTGGTCACTGCTGCTCGCGGCGCTCGCCGTGGGTGGTCTGGTCGCGGCCGTCCTCATCGAACGCCGGGCCGCCGAACCCATCCTGCCGCCGCGGCTGTTCCGCAACCCCACCTTCAACCTCACCGGCACCGCGGCGTTCTTCACCGGCTTCGCGATGTTCGGCGCGATGATCTACCTCCCGCAGTACCTCCAGGTCGTCCGTGGGCAGAGCCCCACCGCGTCCGGGCTGCTGACGTTCCCGCTGGTCGTGGGGATGTTGTCGGTGTCGGTGCTGAGTGGCCGGGCGATCACGAGGTGGGGACGCTGGAAGGTGTTCCCGCTGGTGGGCCTGGCCCTGGTCGGCATCGGCACCGGGCTGCTGGCCACGCTGCGGGTGGACACCCCGATGGTCGCCGTCTGCGGCTACATGCTGGTCTTCGGCGCGGGCCTCGGCTTCACCATGCAGGTGCTGATCCTCGCGGTGCAGAACACCTCCGAGCAGCGTGACCTCGGGATCGCCACGTCCGCCTCGACGTTCTTCCGTTCCATGGGCGGAGCGGTGGGGGTCGCGGTGTTCGGCGCGGTGCTCAGCTCCCGGCTGACCTCCGCCATCCCGGAGCTCCTCGCCGAGCACGGTGTGCGAGCGCGGCCGTCGGGAGGCTCCCCGGCGCCGCACCTGGGTACACCCGCGGAGATCGCCCGGCTGGCGGAGCCGCTGCGGTCGGTCGTAAGGGAGGGCTTCACCCTCGGCCTGGACCGGATCTACCTGATGGCGGTGCCGTTGGTGGTGCTGGCGTTCTTCGCCGTCCTCGCCGTACGCGAGGTTCCGCTGCGCGGACGCGGACCCGACGCCGGTCGCGGCGCTGGCACCGGTCGCGGCGCTGGCGCCGGTCGCCAGGCCGCCGCGCGGGGCCGGCACCGGCGCTGAGCTTCCGCGGGCCGCGCGCCCGGGTTCCCAACCGGGCGCGCGTCCTGGAAGGATCGCACCGCAGAGAGCGAACCACCCCACTCGAATCAACCGATCCACCGAACGATCCGAAGGGAAGTACGCCGATGCCGGACGTACAGGCCGTGGTGGCCCGAGCCAAGAACGAGCCGGTCCGCGTGGAGACCATCCACGTGCCCGACCCCGGACCCGGTGAGGCGCTGGTCAAGGTGCAGGCGTGCGGCGTCTGCCACACCGACCTGCACTACAAGCAGGGCGGGATCGGCGACGACTATCCGTACCTCCTCGGGCACGAGGCGGCCGGTGTCGTGGAGTCGGTCGGCGAGGGCGTCGACGACGTGGCGCCCGGCGACTTCGTGATCCTCAACTGGCGCGCGGTGTGCGGCAAGTGCCGGGCCTGTAAGCGCGGCCGGCCGTGGTACTGCTTCGACACCCACAACGCCACCCAGAAGATGACCCTCGCCGACGGCACCGAACTCTCCCCCGCCCTCGGCATCGGCGCGTTCGCGGAGAAGACCCTGGTGGCGGCCGGCCAGTGCACGAAGGTCGACCCCAGCACCCCGGCCACGGTCGCCGGCCTGCTCGGCTGCGGCGTGATGGCCGGGCTGGGCGCGGCCCTGAACACCGGCAACGTCCAGCGCGGCGACTCGGTGGCGGTGTTCGGCTGCGGCGGCGTCGGTGACGCCGCGGTCGCCGGCGCCAGCCTGGGCGGCGCGACGACCGTGATCGCGGTGGACATGGACGACCGCAAGCTGGAGTGGGCGCGGCAGTTCGGGGCCACCCACACGGTGAACGCCCGCAACGAGGACGCCGTGGAGCGCATCCAGGAGCTGACCGGCGGTTTCGGCGTCGACCTGGCGATCGAGGCGATCGGCCTGCCCGAGACGTACAAGCAGGCCTTCTACGCCCGCGACCTGGCCGGCACGGTCGTCCTGGTCGGCGTACCCACCCCGGAGCAGAAGCTCGAGCTCCCGTTCATCGACTTCTTCGCCCGCGGCGGATCGCTGAAGGCCTCGTGGTACGGCGACTGCCTGCCCGAGCGCGACTTCCCGATGCTGATCGATCTGTACCGCCAGGGCCGGTTGCCGCTGGACGCCTTCGTCTCGGAGGAGATCGGGATCGGTGACGTCGAGGAGGCGTTCACCAAGATGCACGCCGGCGAGGTGCTGCGGTCGGTGGTGGTGTTGAAGTGAGCGTACGCATCGACAACGTTGTGACCTCCGGAACGTTCAGCCTGGACGGCGGCACCTGGGACGTCGACAACAACGTCTGGCTGGTGGGCGACGACGACGAGGTGCTGGTGATCGACCCGGCCCACGACGCCGAGGCGATCCGGGCCGCCGTGGGCGACCGCCGGGTCACCGCGATCGTGTGCACCCACGGGCACGACGACCACATCGGCGCCGCCCGTGACCTGGCCGAGCAGGCGTTGGCGCCCATCTGGCTGCACCCGGCCGACCGGATGCTGTGGGACGTGGTCGCATCCCGGCGCCGCACCGGACGCCGAGCTCGCGGACGGGCAGGAGTTCCGCGTGGGTGACGTCACGCTGACCGCGCTGCACACCCCGGGTCACTCCCCCGGCGGGGTCTGCCTGTCTGCTCCTGCCCTGGGCGCGGTGTTCAGCGGGGACACGTTGTTCGCCGGCGGACCGGGCGCCACCGGGCGTTCGTTCTCCGACTTCCCCACGATCATCGACTCGATCCGGGGCCGGCTGCTGACGCTGCCGCCGGAGACGGTCGTGCACACCGGGCACGGCGACACCACCACGGTCGGCGCCGAGCAGCCACATCTGCAGGAGTGGATCGACCGCGGCCACTGAGCAGCCGGATCTGGTCCTACGCACGAACGCCGATGCCGGCGACGGTTGTGCGAACCGTCGCCGGCATCGGCGTCTCACGTGTCGCGCCCTAGCGGCGCAAGGCGCCGTTGACAGGCAGCAGCACGCTGTACAACGACGTGGTGGCGGCGATGAACAGCCGGTTGCGGCGCGCGCCGCCGAACTCCACGTTGGCCACCGTCTCGGGTACGAGGATCTTCCCGAGCAGTGTGCCGTCGGGGTGATAGCAGTGCACGCCGTCGGCGGCACTGGCCCAGATCCGGCCCGCGGTGTCCAGCCGGAAGCCGTCGAACAGCCCGGACGTGCAGGTGGCGAACTCACTCCCGCCGCTCAGCGTGCCGTCTGCGGCGACGTCGAAGACCCGCATGTGCCTGGGCCCGCCCCGGTGGTGGGTCGAGCCGGTGTCGGAGATGTACAGCCGGGTCTCGTCGGGTGAGAACGCCAGACCGTTCGGGCGTACGAAGTCGTCGGCGACGATCCGCACGTCTCCCGTGGTCGCGTCCCAGCGGTAGACGTGGCAGGCGCCGATCTCGCTGTCGGCCTGGTGACCTTCGTAGTCGCTGTCGATGCCGTACGACGGATCGGTGAACCACACCGACCCGTCGGACTTCACCACCACGTCGTTGGGGCTGTTGTAGCGCTTCCCGCCGAAGTTGTCGGTGAGCACGGTCACCGAGCCGTCGTGCTCGGTCCGGGTGACCCGGCGGTTGCCGTGCTCGCAGGTGACCAGGCGTCCCTGCCGGTCGACGGTGTTGCCGTTGGTGAACCCGGCCGGCTCCCGGAACACCCCGACCGCACCGGTCGTCTCGTCCCAGCGCAGCATCCGGTCGTTGGGGATGTCGCTCCACACGAGGTAGCGGCCCGCCGGGAAGTACGCCGGGCCCTCCGCCCAGCGGCAGCCCTGGTAGAGGCGCTCCACCTGGGCGCTGGTCTTGACGAGGGTCGAGAACCGCTCGTCGATGATCTCGAACCTCTCGGCGGCGCCGGCCATCCCTGCCTCCTGGTCTCCGCTGTCGGAAATCTCCCGTCCGACCCGTCCGGCCGGGGATGCTCTGGTGCGAACGTAGCGACCCGGACGCGGCGAGCGCGACCGGCAGGTGCCAGGGTGCCGACCTTGGCCGTCGGTCGCCGCCCGGCCACCGTCCGCCGCCGAGGCGCCCGTCGGCTTCGGCGGCCTTCGGCAAGCTCTCCCGCCGCCTATACTTTTGCTGCGCCGCGACCCGGACACCGGCACTTTCGCAGGGCCTGGGCGCGGACGCGAAACGGTCCGAACAGCACCAAAGCACGCAACCACGCACCCACACGAAAGCCGTCTGGTATCTCCGATGCGAGAACTGGAACGGGACCGAGACGCCCCACCCGAGGGGGCGCCGACCGGGCTGCGCAGCCTCGCCGTGATCGGCGCCGGCCGCACCGGCGGTTCTGTCATCCCTGCCGCCCGCGCCGCCGGGCTCGACGTCCGCGTCGGCAGCCGGGGCACCGCCGCGCTCGCCGCCGGCGGCTGCGACGTCGCGCTGCTGTGCGTCCCCGACGAGTCGATCTCCGCCGTCTGTGCCGAGGTCACCGCCGCCGCGGATCTTCCCGCGTACGTCGGTCATGTCAGCGGCGCCACCGGCCTGGACGCGCTGGAGGCCGCCGCCAGCCGCGGAGCGCAGACGTTCCGGCTGCACCCGCTGCAGACCATCCCGGCGCCGGGGACCAGCCTGGCCGGGGTTCCGGCAGCGGTCACCGGGTCCAGCCCGGCCGCGGCCGAGGTCGCCCGCACGCTCGCCCGCCGGCTCGGGATGGTGCCGTTCGACTTGGCCGAGGAGCATCGCGCCGCCTACCACGCCGGCGCCGTGCTCGCGTCCAACTTCGTGCTCGCGCTGGCCGAGTCGGCCGCCGATCTGCTCACTCGCGCCGGGGTGAAGGACGCCCGGGCGGCCCTCACGCCGTTGGTGCTGAGCACGGCGGCGAACTGGGCCGCTGCGGGCCCGGCCGCGCTCACCGGACCCATCGCCCGGGGTGACGAGGAGACCGTACGCGCCCACCAGACCGCGCTGGCCGGCCTCGCCCCCGAGCTGCTGCCGGCCTACACCGCGCTCGCCGACCGCACCCGCGCGGTCGCGGCGGAATCGACAGGAGGTACGCCGGTGTCCACGCCGAAGATCGTCCGGACCCGGGAGGAGCTGCGCACGGCGCTGGCCCCCGCCCGCCGGTCCGGCGCCCGGATCGGCCTCGTACCCACCATGGGTTTCCTGCACGAAGGGCACGCCGGCCTGCTGCGCGCCGCCCGGGAGCGCTGCGACATCGTGGTGATGAGCCTGTTCGTCAACCCCACGCAGTTCGGCCCGAACGAGGACCTCGCGGCCTACCCGCGCGACGAGGCGGCCGACCTCGCCGTGGCCGCGGCGGCCGGAGTCGACCTGGTCTACGCGCCGGCCGCCGACCACGTGTACCCGCCCGGGTTCGCCACCACCGTCGAGGTCAGCGGTGAGCTCACCAGCGTGCTCTGCGGTGATCCCGCGCGCCGGAGCGCCGCGCACTTCCGCGGCGTCACCACCGTGGTGGCGAAGCTGCTCAACGCCGTCGGACCCGACGTCGCGTTCTTCGGCCAGAAGGACGCCCAGCAGGCGATCGTGGTCCAGGCGATGGCGCGTGACCTCGAGCTTCCCGTCGAGATCGCGGTCCTGCCCACGGTGCGTGAGCCGGACGGGCTGGCGATGAGCTCGCGCAACGTCTACCTGACCGCGGCGGAACGGATCCGGGCCGGGGCCCTGCACCGGGCGCTGACCGCCGCCGCCGAGACCGCCCGTGCCACCGGCAACGGATCGGGCACCCGGGACGCGCTGGCCGCGGCCGGGAAGGTACTCGCCGACGCCGGCATCGACCCGGAGTACCTCGAGGCCCGCGACGCGGACAACCTCACCGTGGCGGAGCGGTTCGGTGACCGCCCCGTCCTGATCGCCGTCGCCGCCCGGGTCGGCCGGGCCCGGCTGATCGACAACCTCGTCGTCCCGGCCACCGAACCAGCCCAGGGAGCATGACCATGCAGCGAGCCATGCTGAAGTCCAAGATCCACCGCGCCACGATCACCGCGTGCGACGTGGACTACGTGGGCAGTATCACCATCGACACCGACCTCATGCGCGCCGCCGACCTGCTGCCCAACGAGCAGGTGCACGTGTGGGACATCGACAACGGCGCGCGCTTCGTCACCTACGTGCTGGAAGGCGCGCCGGGCTCGGGCTCCATGCAGGTCAACGGCGCGGCCGCGCTGCTGGTCGAGCGGGGGCACAAGGTGATCGTGGCGTCGTTCGCGGCCTACGACGCAGCCGAGCTCGCCACCCACGACCCCGCGGTCGTGCACGTGGACGCGGACAACGCCATCGCCCTGGTCGGCTCCGACGCCGGCGTGCTGATGGACTCCCCGCTCGCCTCGGCGGCCGGCTTCGAACGGACCGGACCGTGAGCACCCGGCCCGCCGTACCCGCGTCCGCACCCGCCTCCGGCCCGGACGGGCCCGACGGCGGGGCGCCGGCCCGGGCCCGGCTCACCGTCGGCACGCTCGCCCAGCTGAAGGCGACCGGCGCGCCGATCACGATGGTGACGGCGTACGACTTCCCGTCCGCCCGGGTCGCGCAGGACGCCGACGTCGACGTCGTGCTGGTCGGCGACTCCGCCGCGATGACCGTGCTGGGGCACGACTCGACCCTACCGGTCGGGATGACGGAGATGCTGGTGCTCGCGGCCGCGGTCCGCCGGGGCCTGCGCACGCCGCTGCTGGTCGCCGACCTGCCGTTCGGGTCCTACGAACGCTCCGACGAGCACGCGATCGACAACGCCCAGCGGTTCGTCAAGGAGGCCGGAGCGGACGCGGTGAAGCTGGAACGCGGAGGCACCTCCGCCGACCGGGCCCGGGCGATCGTCGCCGCCGGCGTACCGGTGATGGGGCACGTCGGCCTCACCCCGCAGACGGCCGGCCAGCTCGGCGGCTTCCGGGCCCAGGGCCGCACCGCCGCGGGAGCGGCCCGGATCGCCGAGGAAGCCCTTGCCCTGCAGGAGGCCGGCTGTTTCGCCCTGGTGCTGGAAGCGATCCCGGCGGCGGTCACCGAGCAGCTGATGCCGTACCTCCACATCCCGGTGATCGGCATCGGCGCCGGCCCGGCCACCGACGGGCAGGTGCTGGTGTTCCACGACCTGCTGGGGATGTCGGCCGGCACACCCGCGAGGTTCGTGAAGCGGTACGCCGACCTGCACGAGCAGATGGTGCGCGCGGTCGGGACGTACGCCGAGGAGGTGCGGACCGGGAAGTATCCCGGGCCCGAGCACACCTACGGCATCGCCGCGGAGGAGCTGCGGGCGTTCACCGAAACCCTTGCAGTACGGGCGGTCTGAGCCCTCGCCGCCCGCCACCGACGACCAGGGCGTGTCCTAGCCCGGGGCGAGGCTCGGGAAACCGTCGATCTCCAGGTCCAGCTCGACCGCGTGCGTCAAGGTGTTCTTGACAGCGCACGCGCCGAGGACCGCACGCAGCGCCGGTACGCGTTCGGGCGGCAGGTCCGGCGGCACCACGACCCGCACGTGCACCGAGTCCACCCGGGTCGGTCCCTCCGCCGCCATGGCGAACGTCGCGCTGACCGCAAGCCCCTCCGTGCCGACGCCGTGCCGGGCGAGGAACCGGCCGGCGTAGAGGGCGACGCAGGCGGCCAGTGATGCGACCAGCAGCTCCACCGGGGTGGGCGCGGTGTCGGTCCCGCCCTCCTCCCGCGGCTGGTCCACGTGTAGCTGGTGCCCGCGTACGTCCACGACGTACGCGTCACCCTCCAGGGGCCGCACCTCGACCGGTGCCGGGTCGTGCGTGCTCACCGGTGGGCCGCCCGTACGACCGCGACCGAGCAGTGCGCGTGGTGCAGCAACGACTCGGCCACCGAACCGAGCAGCATGCGTTCCAGACCGCCGCGCCCGCGTGATCCCACCACTACCAGCTCCGCGCCCCTGGACGACTCCGACAGCAGCACCGCCGCGCGGCCCTCCAGCACACTGGTGGTCACCGGCACGTCGGGGTACTTCGACCGGAAGCCCGCGAGGGACTCCGCGAGCCACAACATGTGCTCGTCACGGCGGCGGGAGAAGGCGTCCGCGTCCCACTGCGCCTCGTCGGGGTGTTCCAGCCGCCAGCAGTGCACGGCCACCAGCGGCAGACCGCGACCGGACGCCTCCTCGAAGGCGAACGCCACCGCGCGTTCGGAGCACTCCGACCCGTCCACGCCCACGATCACCCGCGGTCCGGCCGGGGTGTGTTCCTTCGACGCCCGGGCCACGATCACCGGGCAGTGCGCATGGTGGGCGACCGCCGAGCTCACCGATCCGAGCACCACCGAGGCCACCGCGGACCGCGACCGCGAACCCACCACGACCAGTTCGGCGCCCTCGTCGTCGGCCTGGCCGAGGATCGCCGGCGCCGGCCGGTCGGCAGACACCCTTCCCGACACCGTGTCCGGATCGAGCTGGTCGCGGGCGATGGTCACCGCGGCGTTCACGTCGGCGTTCTCCCCGCCGGCCTCGAGTTCGTCCATCCCCGGCTCGATCCCACGCATCGGCGCGGGGAGCTCGTGGGAGACGACGATGCGCAGCGGGAGCATCCGGTTGCGGGCCTCGTCGATGGCCCACCGCAGCGCCAGCCGGCTCTCCGCCGTGCCGTCGACACCCACCACCACCGGGCGCCGGTTTCGCTCGGTCATCGCAGCGCCTCCTCCCGCGGGAGGGCCGGCGGCCGGTTGGCGGGACGGCGCGCCTGCGGCACCCTGATCCGGTCACTGCCTCGGTCAGCGGCCTGTTCGCCGACCCGTTCGCCGGCCGGGACGGGCACCAGCGCGACCGGGCACCGGGCCCGGTTGATCGCCGTACAGCCGAGGGTGGACCCGAGGAGTCCGCTGACGCCCGCGTCCCGGCTGCCGACCACCAGCAGGTCGGGCGGCCGCGCGATCCGCAGCGGCCCGGCCACCGTTCCGTCGCCGTGAGCGACCGTCACCTCCACGTCGGGGTACGCCAGCCGGTGGGGTGCCAGCAGCGTCTCCACCGTGTCGACGCCCGGCGCGCTCACCCCGTGCACGTGGGTGTCCAGGGCGCGGGTCCACCACTTGTCACCGCGCGGCGGCACGGGTACGGCGAGCAGCCGGGCACCGCGCCGGGCGGCCACCTCGAACCCGAACTCGGCCACGGCCCGCGTCGAGGCGCCACCGTCCACGCCGACCACCACGTGGCCGTCCAGTCCGTCCAGCCCATCCAGCTGCCCGTCCCCCGCCGGCGGCCCGGAGAGCCCGGACGGTCCCGAGAGTCCCGACGGCGCCACCGGCATCGGCCGGACCGCCCTGCTGCCCTGACGGGTAAGGACCACCGGCGGCACCGGCCGTCCCTCCCGGCCGGCTCGGTGCGCACCGCGCAGGAGGGCGAGCAGGACGCCCCTCCCCGGGGTGCCCACCACGACGAGGGCGGGATCCGTGACCGCCTGGCCGAGCACGTCGGGCAGCGGACCGGCGGCCGCCCAGGCGTAAGCCTGCAGCGTGGATTGCACCGCCACCGCCGCCGCGACCGCGGCATCGGCCAGGCGCCAGGCCCGTTCCCGGGTCGTCGGCGCCCCGCCCTCGTCGTCGTCGACGGCCCCCTGACCGTCGTCCGGACCGAGTTTGCCTGCCAAAGGTCCGTCGGCGGGTCGCCGGTCGGTACGGGAACGTTCGCCGTACGCCTGCACCACCACCAGTGGCAGCTGGCGGAGGACGGCCTCACGGGCGGCCCAGTGCAACGCGGGATTGGCAGCCGCCACCCCGTCGAACGTCACTACGACCGCCCGCGCGGGACGCGGCTGTCGACCGGTCATCGAACGTCCCCCGATCTGTCCCCGCCCCAGGTGGCGACCCAGGCGTCAGACTCGTCCGGCCCGTACGGATCGGCGTAGAGAACAAGGTCCTGGACCGGTGGGCCCTTGGCCCTCGCCGGTTTGCCGAGGACCGCGGCGCGAACCCGCGATGGTCGACAGGTCCGTGCCGCCGGGTTCCTACCCACCGGCCCCCGCCCGGACGCAGGTACCGCGCTCGGGCCCGACCCGAGCTCGCGGAAAGAGCCCTAATCCTCTGGAGGGACCGGACCGGCGCGCGGACGCTTGGTTCGGGGGTGCGGGCCTGTCGCCGGACGGCCCGCCAACGACTTATGGCCGACTCATGAAGCCGACGTTCACGCTCGGCCGCGTGGCCGGGATCTCGATCGGCGTGCACTGGTCCGTGCTGGTGATGACGGTGCTGGTCACCGAGATCGTGGCGGTGGCCATCCTGCCGGTGCGGGCGCCCGGCGCCGGTACGGCCGTCGACTGGGTGGCCGGGGTGCTCGCGGCGGTCACGTTCCTCGCGTCTCTGCTGGCGCACGAGCTCGCGCACGCCGTCGTCGCCCGGCGGTACGGCATGCCGGCCGACCGGATCACCCTGTGGCTGCTCGGCGGGGTCACCGAGCTGGGCACCAACCCGCCCAGCCCCCGGGCCGCGTTCCTGGTCGCGGGCGCCGGGCCGGCCACCAGCCTTCTCCTCGGTGGGGTGTTCGGCGGACTGGCCGCGGGCGCCGCCCTGCTCTCGCTGCCGGTCGTGCTCCGGGAGGTGCTGACCTGGCTGGCGTTCGTGAACGTCGTGCTCGGCGTGTTCAACCTGCTGCCCGGCGCGCCGCTGGACGGCGGGCGGCTGCTCCAGGCGGGGCTGTGGAAGCGATCCGGCGACCGGGCCAGGGCGGGGGTCTCGGCGGCGCGGGCCGGCCGGTTCCTCGGCATGGCGCTGATCGCGCTCGGTGTGTTCCAGCTCGTGGCCGGCCAACTGGTCAGCGGACTGTGGATGGCCCTGATCGGCTGGTTCCTGGTCATGTCGGCGCTGTCGGAGGAGTCGACGACCGGACTGCGGGAACGCCTGACCGGCGTACGGCTGCGGGACGTGATGAGCCCGGCGCCGGTGACCGCCCCGTCGTGGTGGACGGTGGACGCCTTCCTGGAGAAGGTCGCCGAACGCGACCACCATCGGACGTTCCCGGTCGTCGACATGGAGGGCCGCCCGACCCGCGTGCTCAGCCTCACCGACCTCAACCGGGTGCCCGAGCAGACCCGGGGCACCACCAAGCTCGCCGACCTCGGCCGGCCGTTGCGGCCGGACGGCACCGCCGGCCCGGAGGACCTGCTGACCGAGCTTCCGGCGGGTACGTGGCAGCTGTCCGGCCGGGGCATGCTGCTGGTCGTCGAGGGCGGCCACGTGATCGGCATCGTGAACACCCACGACGTGAACCGCGCCGTCGAGCTCGCCAACCTCGGTCACCTGCCCCACGCCGACGCCGACGCCGAGACCCCCGGCGAGGAGCCGGGCCAAGCGGGCCAAGCGGGCCAAACCGGTCAGGGTGCTCCGAGTCCGTCCGTACCGGGGCAACGGCACGGCGGTTGACCGCCCGCCCCCGCCACCCGGCCTACCATCGAGGTGTGGTCGGGAACGGTTCCCCTCCGCGCGATCGCCTGCGCTCCCTGGTCAGTTCTCTTCTCCACCTCGGCACCGACCTCGAAGGCGAACAGGCGGCCGAGCGGATCCTGCGGTCGGCGAGCGAGCTCGCCGGGGCGGGGTATGCCGTCCTGCGTCAGGCCACCCCGCCGCGCGGGACGGTCGAGCTCTTCCTGCACGGCCTGACCCGGGCCGAATACGCAGAACGCGCCGATCGCCCGGACTTCGCCCGGTTGGTCGAACAGCTCACGCTGTCCGGCCGGCCGGTGCGCATCCCTACCCTGCTGGGCGTACCCATGCGGCCGCGTGACCACCATCCCGGCCAGCTCCTCGTCGGCGACCCGGCTGCGGGTGAGTTCACCAAGGACGACGAGGACCTGCTGGCCGCCTACGGCGCCGCGGCCGCGATGGTGATGCACCGGGCCGACCTGCACGAACGCGAACGCCGCCAGCAGCGCTGGCTGCACGCGGTGACCGAGCTCACCGACCTGCTGCTCGGTCAGGTCGACCGGGAGAAGGCGTTCGTCACCCTCACCACCCGGCTGCGGGAGGTGTCCGGCGCCGACTACGGCGCGCTGCTCCTGCTGGATCCCGGCGACCCGGAGACGGGCACCCTGCACGCGGTCACCGGGCTGTCGCTGGAAAACCACACCGGCCGGCGGATCCCGGTGCGCGGCCTCACCGCCCGGGTGGTGCGTACCCGGCACAGCGTGGTCAGCCCCGACCTGGACCAGGTGTACGGGTACGGCCCACCTCCGGAGTGGCGGACCGCGCTGGCCGAACTCGGGCTGGGGATGCTGCTGCCGCTTCGTACCGACGGTGAAGTGCTGGGCGTGCTCTTCGCCGGCTGGCGCAAGGGGTCCCCGGTGGCGCACCTGGCCGCCCGGGAGGTGGAGCTGGTGGAGATGTTCGCCCACCAGGCGGCGCTGGCGCTGCGGGCGGCCCGCGCGCAGGCCAGCCGTACCGAACTCTCGGTGCTCGCGGACCGGGAGCGGATCGCGCAGGACCTCGACACCGTGGTCGCCCACCGGCTGACCCGGGTCGCGACGGACCTGGGCGCCGCGGCCGAGCACAGTCGGCGTGTGGTGGTACGCGAACGGCTCGCCGTGGCCGCGCGGGAGGTGGACGAGACCATCGCCCGGATCCACCACGTCAGCGGCGACCTGCGTGGTCCCGCGGTGGCCGGGCGGGCCGCCTCGCCGTGCTGGCTGCGGCTGCAGGCGGAGGTGGCCGAGGCGCGCGACCGGTTCGGGTTCGTCCCGGGCCTGGAGGTGCACGGCGCCCCGGACACCTTGCCCGAAGCCACCCAGTGCGAACTCGCCGCCCGGGTGCGGCAGGCGCTGGACAGTGCGGAGCAGTACGACTCACCGAGCCGGGTCAACCTGGTCGTCGACGTCGAGGAGGGCCGGCTGCGGCTGATCGTCGCCGGCGCCCGCGACACCCCGGTGAGCGGTGAACAGGCGGCCGGCGAACAGGTGACCGAGTGGGCGGTGCGGCTTGGTTGACCGATGGTCGCGGCACGTGGACCGGAACGCCCTCGCACGCCTGGTCGAGGCGATCGTCGACGTCGGTTCGCAGGTCGACGTCGAGGCCGTCGGGGACCGCGTGGCTGCCGCGGCCGCCCGGCTCACCGACGCCCGGACCGCGATCGTACGGCTGCCTTCGGGCCCCGACGCGGGGCGGATATTCCGGCACGGCGTCGGCGCCGAGGACGCGGCGCGGCTGCTTGCCGGGCCCGAACTCACCGCCGCCCGCGGCCGGCTGGTGAAGTCCGGCGAGCCCGTCCTCAGGCCCGGGCTGCTCGCCGTGCCGCTGCCCCACGACGGCACCTCCGCGGGCGAGCTGTACCTCCTGGACCGGCGGGACACCTCCTTCACCTCCGACGACGAGGCGGCCGTCACGGTCCTGGGCACCGCGGCGGTGACCGCGCTGCACAACGCCGAGCGGTACGAGTCCGAACGCCGACTCCAGCGGTGGCTGCGCTCCACCACCGAACTCACCTACCAGCTGCTCGGCGAGACCGACCGGCAGCAGGCTCTGGACCTGCTGATCACCCGGCTGCGCGAGGTGTCCGGCGCCGACTTCGGCGCGCTGCTCCTGCTGGACCCGGCCATCCCCGGCACGGTCGTCCTGGCGGCCGCCCAGGGCGACGGGATCGAGGCCACCGAGGGCGGCCGCGCGCCGCTGCGGGGGCTGACCGCCCAGGTGGTCTCCACCGGGGAGAGCGTGGTCAGCGAGGACATCCGCCACGCTCCCGGGATACAACCCGCCGCCTGCCTGGCACGCGGCGCTGGCGAACGTCGGCCTGGGCATGATCACCCCGCTGACCGCCGACGGGGAGGTGCTGGGCGTGCTGTTCGCCGGGTGGCGGCGGGACTCCGGACCCCACCGGCCGGAGGTCGCCGACATCACCCCGGTGGAGCTGTTCGCCAACCAGGCGGCGCTGGCACTGCGGCACCAGCGCGCGCAGGAGCAACACGTCGAGCGGCAGGTGCTGGAGGACCGGGACCGGATCGCCGCGGACCTGCACGAACGGGTGATCCGCAGGCTGTTCGACGTCAGCGCGAAGCTGCACCTGGTCGCCAGCCTGCGGGACCGTCCCGAGGTCGGCGGCCGGGTCGAGCGGGCGATCGGTGACCTGGACGCAGCCACCCGGGAGGTACGCGGCGCCATCTTCGCGCTCACCGAACCTCCTCCAGGCGGACGGTCGCTGCACGCCGACCTGCTGGCGGCGATCGACCGGGCCCGCGAGCGCTTCGGCGTCGTACCCCGGCTGGTGGTGCACGGCCCGGTGGAGTCCGTGCCGCAGCCGGTCAGGGCCGAGCTGGTCGCGGCCGCGCAGGCGGCGTTCGACCGGATCGAGGAGGCGGGGGCACCGAGCCGCCTGCAGGTCGAGGTGCATGCCGGTCACGACGAGGTGCGGCTGCGGGTGACGTACTCCGCTGCCGACGAGCCGCCGGGCGGACTGGCGTACGAACACACCGCGGCCGACTGGCGCGCCCCACTCGGTGACCGGAAGCTTGGACGGAACTCCGAGCAGAACCCTGGGCGAGAACAGCCCTGAGCCGGCGTCTCGCGGCCGGACCCGCGTCCGGACTCGCACTGGCCAGCACCGGGCAGCACCGGGCAGCACCGGGCCCGTCACCGTAGGGCACCGAACGGGGTGGTCTGGATGATCTGTGCACACCAAGCGTTGCGACCAGCGAGGATGACCCCGTGAGCACACCATTCCAGACCCAGTGGTGGCCTGACGGTGGCCCTCCGCGCGGGGCGACCTATGACGGATCCGGCGTGACGTTCGCCCTCTGGGCGCCGATGGCCGAACGCGTCGAGGTCTGCCTGTTCGACGACTTCGCCACCGAACGCCGGGTTCCGCTCACCGACCTGTTGTTCGGGGTGTGGTCGGGACGGGTTCCCGGCCTGCACCCGGGCCAGCGGTACGGCTACCGCGTGCACGGGCCGTGGGACCCCTACACCGGTCACCGGTTCAACGGCGCGAAGCTGCTGGTCGATCCGTACGCCCGGGCGATCACCGGCGAGGCCGACGACCACGTGGCGGTGTTCGGGCACGTGGCCGGCGGCGACGACACCGTGCGCGACGACCGGGACTCCGCGCCGTACGTCCCGCGTTCGGTGGTCGTCGACCCCACCTTCGACTGGGGCGAGGACCCGCGGCCATACGTCCCGTGGAGCGACACGGTGCTCTACGAACCCACGTCCGCGGGGCGACGATGCGCCACCCGGACGTGCCGCCGGAGCTGCGCGGCACCTACGCCGGGCTCGCCCACCCGGCCGTGCTGGGCTACCTGCGCGACCTCGGCGTCACCACCGTCGAACTCCTGCCCGTGCACCACTTCGTCAGCGAGTTCGTGCTGCGCGGGCGGGGCCTGTGCAACTACTGGGGCTACAACACCCTGGGCTTCTTCGCACCGCACGCCGGCTATGCCAGCAGCGGCACCGAGGGGCAGCAGGTCACGGAGTTCAAGCAGATGGTCAAGGCGATGCACGAGGCGGGCCTGGAGGTCGTGCTGGACGTCGTCTACAACCACACCGCCGAGGCAGAACGAGTACGGACCGACGTACTCCTTCCGCGGCATCCACAACAGCGCCTACTACCGGCTGGACGGCGGCGGCCGGCGCTACCGCGACCTCAGCGGCACCGGCAACACCCTCAACCTGCGCCACCCCGACATCGTGCGGCTGGTCCTGGACTCCCTGCGCTACTGGGTGCAGGAGATGCACGTGGACGGCTTCCGGTTCGACCTCGCGCCGATCCTCACCCGCGGCGTCGGGGACGTGGACATGGTAGGTGCGTTCCTCGCCGCGGTCGGCCAGGACCCCGTGCTGTCACGGGTCAAGCTGATCGCCGAGCCGTGGGACCTCGGCTTCGACGGCTACCAGGTGGGCGGGTTCCCGGCGCCGTGGTCGGAGTGGAACGACCGTTTCCGCGATGCCGTACGCGAGTTCTGGGCAGGTTCGGCCGACGGCGTACGCGACCTCGCCTCCCGGCTGTCGGGCTCCAGCGACCTCTACCGCCGCAGCGGGCGGCGGCCGTTCGCGTCCATCAACTACGTCACCGCCCACGACGGCTTCACCCTGCGCGACCTGGTGACCTACGTCGACAAGCACAACGAGGCCAACGGCGAGGCCAACGACGACGGGCACAACGACAACCGGTCGGTCAACTTCGGGGTGGAGGGCGAGACCGGCGATCCGGAGATCGTCAAGCTCCGGTTGCGTCAGGTACGCGGGCTGCTCACCACCCTGCTACTGGCGACCGGCGTGCCGATGCTGATGGCCGGCGACGAGCAGCGGTCGGACGCAGCACGGCAACAACAACGCCTACTGCCAGGACAACGAGATCTCCTGGCTGGACTGGGCGGAGGAGCAGACCTGGCCGCAGCTGCGCGACACCGTGCGGGAGCTGCTGCGGATCCGCCGCGAGCACCCGGTGTTCCGCCGGCCACACTTCTTCCACGGACGACTGGATCCGGCGGGCGGCCGGCGCGACGTCGGCTGGTTCGCCCCGTGGGGTGAGGAGATGGACACCGAGGCCTGGCACGACTCCTCGCTGCGCACCCTGGGGATGTTCCTCGCCGGTGAGCACACCGGCCGGACCGCGCCGAGCGGTGAGCCCGTACGAGACGACTCGTTCCTGCTGTGGCTGCACGGTGGCGACGCCCCGGTCGACGTCACCCTGCCCGGGCCGCCGTGGGCGATGGCGTACACCGTGGCGCTGGACACCAGCGACAGCCTGGGCGCCGACCAGGTGACGGCCGGGGACCATCTGCGGCTCGCACCGCACACCGCGGTGGTCCTGCGCGCGCAGTGATGAGCGGTCCTGCCGTGCCGTTGGCTCTTGCCGGACGCCGCGGCGGGCCGACCGCGGACAGCGCGCGGTCACCGAGCCCGTAGGACGGGCTCGGTGCGGATTCCAACCGTTATAGTCCGAGGGCCGAAGCCGACGAAGAGGTTGTCCATGCTGCGCTACACCCTGATCCACCCCGAGATCCTGGCCGCACTGGCGTCGGCCGGGCACGGCTCGCGGGTGCTGATCGCCGACGGGCACTACCCGTTCGCCACCGCGGCGGGCCCGAACGCCGCGCACGTCTTCCTCAACCTGTCCCCCGGCAAGCTGTCGGCCACCGACGTGCTGACCGCGCTGGTGGACGCCGCGCCGATCGAGGCCGCCGCGGTGATGCAGCCGCCGCCGGACCAGCCGACGCCGGCGATCTTCGCCGAGTTCACCGACCTGCTTCCGGCCGGCACCCCGGTGGAACGCCTTGACCGGTTCGACTTCTACGACGCGGCGAAGACCGACGACGTGGCCCTGGTCATCGCCACCGGCGAGCAGCGGACCTACGCCAACCTGCTGTTGACACTGGGTGTCGCCTCAGCCGGGTAGCCGGATCTCTCCGGCGGCCACCGGCGCGACCCGCCCGGTGACCCTGGTCTCGCGTGCCTGCCCTGCCTGCGCACGCACCACGCAGTCCAGCCGGGACGGCCGGCCCATTTCCGCGCCCTGGACCACGGTGTAGGCCGTCTCGCCGTCGCCGGGGACCAGGCCGTTGCCGACCAGCCAGACACCGAGCGCCAGCGCCGCCGAACCGGTGGCGGGGTCCTCGGCGACGCCGAGCTCCGGGGCGAACAACCGGGCGTGCGCCTGCCGCCGCTCGCCGTCCCAGCAGAAGAGGTAGACCTTCTTCACCCCGTGCGCGCGGGCCGCGCCGGAGTCCAGGCCCGCGCGGGCGACCGACTCGTCGGTGACGGGGAGGAACACGTGGTCCACGCCCGCGGCCGCGGTCTGGGCGGGCGGGCCGAGCAGGTCGGCGAAGCCGAGCCCGGCGGCGGCGAGCAGCGGCCCGGGGTCGAGCGTGGAGCCGAGCACCGGTTCACCGCCGGTGATGGTGGCCACGTCGCTGTCGACGTGCACCGGCAGGTTGCCGGCGCCGCACTCCTGTACGACGTCGCCGGTGCGGATGCGGCCGAGGCGGGCCAGCGTCGCCGCGGTCCCCACGCTCGGGTGTCCCGCGAACGGCAGCTCGGCGCCCGGGGTGAAGATGCGCACGCGGTAGTCGCCACCGTCGCGCGGCGGGAGCACGAACGCGGTCTCGGAGAGGTTGAACTCCTTGGCGAGGGTCTGCATCGCCTCCCCGCTCAGGCCGTCGGCGTCCAGAACGACGGCGAGCGGGTTGCCGGCATAGGGCCGGTCGGTGAAAACGTCGACGATCTCGTACGGTCTGCTGGGCATGGCCCCCATGATCGCAGCCGGGTTCGCCCCGCGGTCAATGCGTTTGCGGTGGACGGTGCTCAGCCCGCGGTGAACGGCTCCCAGGTGCGGCCGCCGTCGTCGGTGCGGTACAGCTGCGACGTGCGCAGGCCGGGGTAGCCCGCGACCAGTGTGCCGTGCCGGTCGTCGGTGAACGCGAGGTCGTGGACCGGTCCACGCTCGGGCACGGCCATCGTCGTCTGCCAGCTGCGGCCACCGTCGAAGCTCACGTGCACGAAGCTCTCGTCGCCGCCGGTCGCACCGACCGCCAGGGTGCCGCTCGGGGACACCGCGAAGTCGGTGGTGATGCCGGTGGCCGGAGCGGACCCGACTGTGGTGAACGTGCCGCCCTCACCGGCCTGGCGTACGTCCTTGTCCATCCGGCCACGGCCGGGGTTGGAGCTGCACAGCGCGTAGACCGCACCCGGTGCGGTCAGCCCGAGGTCGGTGCTCGCCTCCTCCCGGCACGGCGTGCTCCGCGAGGTCCAGTCGCCGCCGTCGGAGGCGGAGGTCCAGTAGCGGGTGGGTGAGAACACCTGGCCCAGGCTCACCGCGACCGAGGACACCCGGGCGGCGACCGCTCCACTGGCGTACGCCGCGCCGCCGCTGCCGGGGATGCGCACTCCCGGCACGGCGGACCAGGCGCGCTCGCCGATCGGGCTGCGGTAGACCTCGGTACGCCGGTCCTGCCCGGTCCCCGAGGCGAGCAGGACGTACGCGCTGCGGTGGGTGGCGGCCAGGTCGCCGACGAACACCGGCTGACGGTCACCGGCGAGCTGCTCGGCCCGCCAGGTCCGGCCGCCGTCGTAGCTGGCGTACAACTCCAGGCCGTTGGTGATCAGGCCGATCGAGCGGTGGTGGGTGAAGTCGCCGAAGCGGCTGGCGAAGCTGACGCGTACCTGATCGTGGCTGGGAGAGCTGCGGATCGGCGGCGCCGGCATCCGGGTCCAGTGGGCACCGCCGTCGGTGGTGTGCAGCAGGACCGGGCACTGCCCGCCTTCGCCGGGGCCGGAGGGCCAGCACAGCGAGTAGCCGAACACCCAACCGTCCCGCGGCGTCGTCCACGAGGTCGAGGAAGGGCTGAAGCCGGGCGGGGCGACACCCCGGCCCGATGCCGGGGACTTCGCGTCAGCCGACGCGCGTGCACCGGCGCCGGCGAGCGGGACCGTGAAGGTGATCAGGACAGCGGCGAGGAACAGCGCCGAGAGGGTACGGGCAAGCGGGGGGCGCACTCGGTCAGGCCGACTTCTCGCGGCGCTCCCCACTGCGGGACTTGCGACCTGGCTGCTCGCGCGGAACCAGCGTCGGGTTGACATTGTCGAGTACCACCTCGCGTGTGACGATCACCCGGGCCACGTCGTCTCTGCTGGGCACTTCGTACATCACGTTGAGCAGGACTTCCTCGATGATCGCCCGGGTGGCACGCGCGCCGGTGCCACGCAGCAGCGCCTGCTCGGCGATGGCCTCCACGGCGTCCTCGCTGAACTCCAGCTCGACCCCGTCGATCTCGAAGAGCTTTTGGTACTGCTTGATGAGCGCGTTGCGCGGCTCGCTGAGGATGCGCATCAGGGCCGGGCGGTCCAGCGGCTGGACGGTCGCGATGACCGGGAGCCGGCCGACGAACTCCGGGATCAGCCCGAACTTCAGCAGGTCCTCCGGCATCACGTCGGCGAACGTGTGTTCCTTCTCCCGGTCCTCCCGGGTGCGCACGTTGGCGCCGAAGCCGACGCCCTTCTTGCCGACGCGTTGTTCGATGATGCGCTCGAGGCCGGCGAACGCACCGCCGACGATGAACAGCACGTTGGTGGTGTCGATCTGGATGAACTCCTGGTGGGGGTGCTTGCGCCCGCCCTGCGGAGGAACACTCGCCGTGGTGCCCTCGAGGATCTTCAGCAGCGCCTGCTGCACGCCCTCACCGGAGACGTCACGGGTAATCGACGGGTTCTCGCTCTTGCGGGCGATCTTGTCGACCTCGTCGATGTAGATGATGCCCGTTTCGGCCTTCTTGACGTCGTAGTCGGCGGCCTGGATGAGTTTGAGCAGGATGTTCTCGACGTCCTCGCCGACGTAGCCCGCCTCGGTGAGGGCGGTGGCGTCGGCGATCGCGAACGGCACGTTGAGCATCTTGGCCAGCGTCTGGGCGAGGTAGGTCTTGCCGCAGCCGGTGGGGCCGATCAGCAGAATGTTGGACTTCGCCAACTCGACCGGCTCGTCCTTGGCGTGCCGGCCGGCGGCGGAGAGCCCGGACTGCACGCGTTTGTAGTGGTTGTACACGGCGACCGACAGGGCCTTCTTGGCGGCGTCCTGGCCGACGACGTACTGGTCGAGGAACTCGAAGATCTCCCGCGGCTTGGGCAGCTCCTGCAGCCCTACCTCGGAGGACTCGCTGAGCTCTTCCTCGATGATCTCGTTGCAGAGGTCGATGCACTCGTCGCAGATGTAGACGCCCGGACCTGCAATGAGCTTCTTGACCTGCTTCTGGCTCTTCCCGCAGAACGAGCACTTGAGCAGGTCCCCGCCGTCACCGATGCGTGCCACTCCGGACGTCTCCTTAGGTTGCTCCGCCCGAAGCTCGGGCGTGTGTCGAACCTGCCTCGGACCCGGGCGGGTCGCCTGCCTCGTCGCCGCCCCGGCCTTGTGGGCCCGTCAGCCGCGCACCTGAGAGTACAGAGAACGACGGTACCCCGTTCTCGCCGCGAACGGTCGTGTTCAACCTCGCGATGTGTACGCCCCTGGCGAAATCGGGAACTCCCGGCGGTCAGGGGCCATCACCGCAGCGTGGCCGACGGCGCTGGTCAGCAGAGGCATACCCGCTCCGCGCCCGCCGACCCGCAGCAATCGCGTACCGGCATGTCGCCGGAACGGATCCGCGGGTCGGCACGGGCGTGTTGCGCGACCACGACCTTGCCGTGGCCTGCCGGCCGGCACCGAACCAAGCCGAGCGAAGGCCCGACTAGACCTCGACCAGGCTCTTCTTGCGGCTGACCAGCACCTCGTCGATGAGGCCGTACTCGACTGCCTGCTCCGCACTGAGGTACTTGTCCCGCTCGATGTCGCGGGCCACCTCCTCCAGCGGACGGCCGGTGTTCTCCGAGATCATCTGCTCGAGCATCCCGCGCATCCGCAGGATCTCGTTGGCCTGGATCTCGATGTCGCTGGCCTGTCCGTAGCCGCCCTCGGTGTAGGGCTGGTGGATGACGATCCGGCTGTGCGGGAGTGCGGACCGCTTGCCGGGGGCGCCCGCAGCCAGCAGCACCGCCGCGGCGGATGCCGCCTGCCCGAGGCACACCGTGTGCACGTCGGGGGTGATGTAGCGCATCGTGTCGTAGATCGCGGTCAGCGCCGTGATGGAGCCGCCGGGGCTGTTGATGTAGATCTGCACCTCGCGCTCGGGGTCCATCGACTCAAGGCACAGCAGCTGCGCCATCACCGCGTTGGCGATGTCGTCGCTGATCGGCGTGCCGAGGAAGATGATGCGGTCCTCGAAAAGCTTGGCGTAGGGGTCGATCTGGCGGTAGCCGTAGGGAGTGCGCTCCTCCCAGCGCGGGATGAAGTAGTCCGCGCGCGGCAGCCGCTCGGCCGGCGTGGCGAGCCCTGGGGTCGTCAGGCCCGGCGTGGGGAGGGGCGATGGGGTCGTGGGCATGTGCTTCTTCCTCCAGGTAGCTGCCGGGTCAGGAAACGGGTCCGACGGAGGTGACCTCGCCGGCGTACTTCACCACGTGGTCGATGAAGCCGTACTCACGAGCCTGCTCCGCGGTGAACCACCGGTCGCGGTCGGAGTCGAGCTCGATCTGCTCGAACGTCTGGCCGGTGTGTAGCGCCTGCAGCTCGTTGAGGCTCTTCTTCAGGTGCAGGCTCTGCTGGGCCTGGATCTTGATGTCGGACGCCGATCCGCCGAGACCGCCGGACAGCTGGTGCATCATGATGCGCGAGTGCGGCAACGCGTAGCGCTTGCCCTTGGTGCCGGCGGCGAGCAGGAACTGCCCCATGGACGCGGCGAGGCCCATCGCGACGGTCGACACGTCGTTGGAGATGAACTGCATCGTGTCGTAGATCGCCAGACCGGAGTCGACCGAGCCGCCCGGGCTGTTGATGTACAGCCAGATGTCCTTGTTGGGATCCTCGGCGTTGAGCACGAGCATCTGCGCGCAGATCGCGTTGGCGTTCTGGTCACGGACCTCGGAACCGAGGAAGATGATCCGTTCCTTGAGTAGCCGCTGGTAGATGTGGTCATCGAGGCCGCCCTGACCGTTCGGGCCCTGCGCCTCCTGCGCGTATTCGTTCACGTCCTCCGCCTACGTCCTCGTGACTCGTGGGTGGCGTACGGGCACTGATCGAGCCGTACGCCCTGGAACCTGCCACCGACCCTAGCCAACGCCACCCCCGTTACCCCGAGGCAGCCGCCGGTGTTCGCTCACGGCGCAGATTGACGGACGAGGGAATACCCCTGTGTCGACAGTAACCACAAACAGGTCTTTGCAAAGGTATCTTTGCGGTCTACTGTGTCGGTCATGTCCGAACCTCCCGACTCCTCTCCCGCGCCGGAGTCCGCCTCCGCCCCTCCGCCGGGACGCGACGAGGACGCCGCGGCCGCGGGCCACCCGGCCGCATCTCTTCCCGACTTCGACCCCGAGCGCGACCGCGCCCTGGACGCCAAGTCCCTGCGCGGCCTGGCACACCCGGTCCGGGTGCAGATGCTCGGCCTGCTCCGCACCGAGGGCCCGGCCACCGCGACCCGGCTCGCGGCCCGGCTGGGGCTGAACTCCGGCGCGACCAGCTACCACCTGCGCCAGCTCGCCGCACACGGTTTCGTCGTCGAGGCCACCGACCTCGGCACCGGACGCGACCGCTGGTGGCGGGCCGCGCAGCGGTCCACGTGGTACGACATGCGCGCGACCGACGACGCCGAGGCCGGCGACGTGTACCTGCGAAGCGTCGCCCGGATCTACGCCGACACCCTGCTGCGTGCCGTGGACGAGCGCCCCACGCTGCCGCCGGAGTGGCAGGACGTCAGCACGATGAGCGACTTCGTGCTGCAGCTCACCCCTGCCGAAGCGGACCGGCTGAGCACCCAGATCCTCGAGGTGCTGCGGCCCTACCGCCGGGCCGATCCGGAGGCGCCGGCACCCGAGGGCACCGCGCCGACGACGTTCCAGTTCGGCCTCTTCCCGCTTCCCGGTGCGCTCGGCAGCACCGATCCCGACCCGGACTCGACGGAGGAAGCATGAGCACCGCCGGCAACGGGGCCACCGCCCGGCCACGCTCCAGGCGCGGGCTCATCGGCCTGCTCACCTCGCAGGCGATCTCGCTCACCGGCACCCGGATCTCGGCCATCGCACTGCCGTGGTTCGTGCTGGTCTCCACCGGCAGCGCCACCAAGACCGGCATGGTGGCGTTCTGCGAGCTGGCTCCGTACGTCGTGGTCAAGGCGCTGACCGGCCCGCTCGTGGACCGGCTCGGGCCGCGCCGGGTCAACGTCACCGGTGACCTCGCCAGTGCCGTGGTCGTGGGTGCGATCCCGCTGCTGCACACGCTCGGACTGCTGCACTTCGGGGTTCTGCTGGCGCTGGTCGCGCTCCTGGGCGCGTTGCGCGGACCGGCCGACTCGGCCAAGGAGGTGCTGATCCCCGACATCGTGGCCGACGCGCAGGTGCCCACCGAACGCGTCACCGGCCTCACCGGGACGATCGAGCGCTTCGCCTCCACCATCGGTCCCGCGGTGGCCGGCGCGATCGTCGGGCTGATCGGCCCGCTGAGCGCGCTCGTCCTCGACTCGGTGTCGTTCGCGCTGTCAGCGATGATCATCGCCACGACCGCACCCCGCCGGCACCTCGCCGAGGAGGGGCACGAGGAGGAGTCGGTCGGCGGCTACGTCCACCAACTACGTGAGGGCTTCGACTACCTGCGCCGCGAACGCCTGCTCCGGGCGATCATCGGCATGGTCGCGGTGACGAACCTGCTGGACGCGGCGATGTTCGCGGTCCTGGTGCCCGTCTGGGCGCGCGACTCGGGCCGCGGTCCGGCCGCGATCGGGCTGGTCGCCGCGGTGATGGGCGCCTTCGCCGTGGGCGGGAGCGTGCTGGCCGCGACCTTCGCGCACCGGCTGCCCCGCCGGACGGTCTACCTGCTGGGCTACTTCATCGCCGGCGCGCCGAGGTTCGTGGCGCTGGCACTGGGCGCGCCGATCTGGCTGGTGCTGGGCGTGCACGCGGTGGCGGGCTTCGGCTCCGGGTTCATCAACCCGATCATCGGCGCCGTGGTGCTCGAACGCATACCGCGCCGGCTGCTCGGCCGGGTCAACGCGCTGGCCGACGCGGTGTGCTGGGCCGGCATCCCCTTCGGCGGGTTGCTCGGCGGCGCGCTGATCGGGCTGATCGGCCTGTCGCCGGTGATGCTGGTGTTCGGCGGGATCTACTTCCTCGCCACTACCCTGCCGGGGCTTCGGCCGGAGTGGCACGAGCTGGACCGGCGCCGGGCAGACGCAACCACCGGGGATGCCGACCGGTCCGCGACCGCCGAGAGCGAGGTCCCCTCGGTGAACGTCGGTACGGACTCCGAGCGGGTCACCTGACCGCCTCGGACCTCGGATCCGTACGACGGATCCGTACGACGCATTACGTCGCCGTACGTCCCGGACATGACTGTCGCCCCGTACGCCGGTGAAGTAGCCGGCTTACGGGGCGACAGTGACGTGCTCGGGGACCTCAGGACTCGGACTTCTCGCCCTCGCCCTGCTCGCCCTCGGCCTGCTCGGTCTGCGCGGCCTCGGCGGACTCCTCGGCCGGCGCGGACTCCGCGCCCTCGGCGTCCTCCGACCCCTCCTCGGCGTAGGTGCCGTCGGCCTGCAGGCGGCTCAGCTCGACCTGGTTGCCGGACGCGTCGGTCACCACGGCCTCCTCGACCAGGAAGCCGAGTGCCTTGCCGCGGCGGACCTCACGCACCAGCGTGGGGACGTAGTTGTTCTGGACGACCTGCTGGATGTACTCGTCCGGACTCACACCGGCCTGCTGCGCCCGCTGGAGCAGCGCCTGGGTGAGCTCGGGCTCGCTGACGTTGAGCTCCTCGGTGTCGGCCACCTTGTCGAGAACGAACTGCGTCATCAGCGCCTCACGGGAGCGCTTGTCGAGGTCGGCGACGAACTCCTCCTCGGTCTGGCCCTCGCTCTGGAGGTACTGAGCCTCGGTCGCGCCCATGTGCTGCAGCTGGTGACCGATCGCCTCGCGCCGCGCCTGGATCTCGTCGGTGACCGCACCCTCGGGGACGGGCACCTCCACCTGGTCGAGCAGCTTCTCCAGCACGTTGTCGCGGGCCTCCTGGGCCTGCTGGAGCCGCTTCTGCCGGAGCAGCCGCTCGCGCACGTCGGCGCGCAGCTCGTCCAAGGTGTCGAACTCGCTGGCCATCTGGGCGAACTCGTCGTCCAGCCCGGGCAGCTCCTGGACCTTCACGGTGTCGACCACCACGGTGACGTCGACGTCCTGGCCGGCGTACTCGCCGGAGGCGAGCTGGCTGACGAACGTCTCCGACTCACCGGCCGACTTGCCGCGGACGGCCTCGTCGAGGCCCTCCAGCATCGACTCGCTGCCGATCTTGTAGCTGAGGCCGGTCGCCTGGGCGTCCTCGATCGGCTGGCCGTCCTTGCTGGCGGCCAGGTCGATGGTGAGGAAGTCGCCGTCCTCGGCAGCCCGCTCGACGGTGCTCAGGGACCCGAACCGCTCCCGCAGGGAGGTCAGCTGGTCCTCGACCTCCTCGTCGGTCACCTCGGCGTCGGCGATGCTGACCTCGATGCCCTTGTATTCGGGCAGGGTCACGTCGGGGCGTACGTCGACCTCGGCGGTGAAGGTCAGCTCGGCGCCGTCGGCGAAGTTGGTGACGTCCACCTCGGGCTGGCCGAGCGGCTCGACGTCGTTCTCCTGCAGGGCGCTGACGTACAGCTGCGGGATGGCCTCGTTGACGGCCTGCTCGAGCACGAACTCCCGGCCGACTCGCTTGTCGATGATCTGCGGGGGAATCTTGCCCTTGCGGAAGCCGGGGATCGTCACCTGCTTGGCGATCTCACGGTAGGCGGTGTCGAGGCTTGTCCTGAGCTCCTCGAAGGGCACCTCGACGGTCAGCCGAACCCGGGTGGGGCTCAAGGTCTCGACGGCGCTCTTCACGATCGTGAATCTCCTCCGGATGCGGCGTGGATCGCCCGAATGCGCCAGCCGGCGCTCGCAGGCTCGGGACCTCGGGACGACCGATGGTGGACGTACCCGACGCGCGTGGCAGTGTACGCCAACGGCCGGCGTGCCCGGCCGCCGCGGTGAACGCGACGGGGGCACGCCGTACGTCGTACGTCGGGGAGGGGGGATTTGAACCCCCGGCCTTCGGCACCCAAAGCCGACGCGCTGCCAAGCTGCGCCACTCCCCGCTTCTTGCACCCACCCCGAGCGCACCGAGGTGGACTGGCACTACGCTTGCTTTCGCGGTGCCGCCCGGAGTTTAGTCCACGGACCACACCGGGTGAGTCACCGAGCCGGTCTGTGCGGGGTCATGGGAACATGGGCCGGCACACGCGGGTGTAGCTCAATGGCAGAGCTCCAGCCTTCCAAGCTGGTCATGCGGGTTCGATTCCCGTCACCCGCTCCACAGCGCAGGGCCCCCGGCGGCGGGGCCACCGCAGCCCCCGGGACGAAGATCACCGGGCCGGCCGCGACCACGCATCCACGGCCCGTAGCCGCTACTTTTTTCCTCGTCCAGCGGTGAGTTTCGCGGCGGCGCCATGTCCACATCCCAGACCGCTCCGCCGCACTCCAATCGGGAGGCCGTAGTGAAACTCCTTCTCACGTCCGGGGGCGTCACGAACCCCAGCATCCGCGAGGCCCTGGTCGATCTGCTGGGCAAGCCGATCGCCGAATCGAGCGCCCTGTGCATCCCCACCGCGATGTACGGGCACCCCCGGGTCGGGCCCGGCGTCAGAGCCTGGCAGTTCATCAGCGGGAACTCCGAGAACCCCATGGTCGACCTGGGCTGGAAGTCCGTCGGCGTACTGGAGCTCACCGCGCTGCCCAGCATCGACGAGGAGCGCTGGGTGCCTCTGGTCCGGGAGACCGACGTCCTGCTGGTGGCGGGCGGTGACGTCCTCTACCTGTGCCACTGGATGCGGGAGTCCGGGCTGGCGGACCTGCTTCCGTCGCTGAGCGAGACGGTCTGGGTGGGGCTGAGCGCCGGGAGCATGGTGATGACCCCCAGGGTCGGGGAGGACTTCGTTCAGTGGAGACCGCCGAACGGTGGTGACGACACCACGCTGGGCCTCGTCGACTTCTCGATCTGCCCCCACCTGGCTCCGGACGGCATGCCGGGCAACTCCATGGCCGAGGCGGAGAAGTGGGCCGCCGACATCGCGGGTCCGGGGTACGCGATGGACGACCAGACGGCCATCAAGGTGGTCGACGGCACCGTCGAGGTGGTGTCGGAAGGGCAGTGGAAGCACTTCCCCGCCTAGTTCGGTCCTGGCTTTCTCCCAGCTGCCGGCCCCGGGCGCGGGTCACCGGCCGCCGAGATCGCGTCGATACCAGCTGCCCGACTTGCCGCCGAGGTCGCTCGGTTCGGCCGGGCCGTCCGGGACGAACCCCACCTTGGTCAGCACCCGCTGAGACGCGACGTTCTGGTCGGAGGTGGCCGCTCTGAGTGTGTGCAGGCCGTACTCCGACGCGGCCAGTGCGCACAGGTCCCGGACGGTCTCGGTCGCGACACCTCGGCCGGCGGCCTGTTGCGCGACCCGGTAGCCGAGGTCGGCGGTGCCGTCCTCGATGTCGTACAGGTTGAACCTGCCTAGTACCGAACCGTCCTCGGCGACGAGTACGTGGAACGCGCAGGTACCGGCCTCCTGCTCGGCGAGCAGGGCGCTGAACCTGTCGGCGAACTCCTCGTAGTAGTCGTCACCGCGGTCGGAGATGGACGCGGCGAAGTAGGCGCGGTTGGCCAGCTCGAAGGCCAGGACCGCAGGAGCATGGTGGGCGCTGAGGGGCTGCAGGTCGGGCATCACGCCACTCTAGCCAGCCGCTCGCCGCGTCAGGAGCCGCCGCGTGCGCTTCGGTATCGCCGCGGGAAGGGTCGCGATCAGGTCGGCCACCGTCACCGCCTCGAGACTTGCCCGCCAGGCCTGGTGAGCGTCGCGCATCTTCTGCGCGAGGAGGCAGGGTTCACGGCACTCTTCCGGTGAGGCGGCCCCACGGCCCTGTTGGCGGATCTCCCGGCACTGGTACGGGTCGCCGCGCCCGTCGACCGCCTCAACCACGTCGAGCATGCTGATCTGTGTTGCGGACCTGGCGAGGCGGAAACCGCCCCGCGGTCCGGTCGTACCTGACAGGACGCCTGCGCGGACGAGCAGCGCCAACTGCTTCGCGAGGTACGGGACCGGCAGATCGAAGTGCTCGGCCAGCTGGGCGGTACTCACCGCCTCGCCGGAGAGCTGAGCGACGGCGGTCGTGCAGTGCAGCGCCCATTCGGTGCTCTCCGGCAATTTCATGGACGCAGTGTAGCCATCGCTGATAATTTGGATCTCCGATATCCGTAATAAGGGGAAGGACCGAACATGCGGATCGCAGTCGTAGGTGCCACCGGCCGGATCGGGGCGCTCACCTGGGCGGCTCTGAAGCGCGAGGCGCACGAGGTGGTGCCGATCAGCCGCAGTCACGGAGTCGACGTTCTGACCGGCTCCGGATTGGAGGCCGCCATGGCCGGTGTCGACGCGGTGATCGACGTGACCAACTCCCCCGCCACCGCCGTACAGGAGTCGGAGACGGTGGCGTTCTTCACCACCGCGACGAGGAACCTGCTGGCGGCGGAACGCCACGCTGGTGTCAACCATCACGTGGCACTGTCCATCGCCGGGATCGCGAAGGTCCCCGGCAACGCGCACTACGCCGGCAAGCGTGCACAGGAGGCGGCGGTCGAGGCCGGCGACGTCCCGCACACCATCGTTCCCGCGACGCAGTTCCACGACTTCGCCGAGATGGTCGCGTCCTGGACCGAGACCGACGGAGTCGCCCGGCTCGCGCCGTTGCTCGTACAGCCGATCGCCCCGAAGGATGTCGCCGACGTCCTAGGCCGGGTAGCTACGGGCCCGGCACAGGGACGGCACGTCGACATCGCCGGCCCGGAGACTCAGGACCTCGTGGACATGGCTCGCCGCACGTACGCGGCACGCGGCCGGTCGATCAGGCTGGTGCCGACCTGGCGTAGCGGAATCTTCGGCGTCGGCATGGCCGGTGAGGTGCTACTGCCGGCCGCGGACGCCGAGATCCTGCCGACCACGTTCGACGCCTGGCTCAACGAGGTCAGCGCCGACCACCTTGTGGCACAGGCGTGACGGGACCCAACAGCACCATGCCGCCGGGCCCGCTCCACTCCGTCAGCGTCGCGGCCGCTGCCCTCGACGGGCACGGCCGCGTCCTCGCGATCCGGCGCCGCGACAACGGTCACTGGGAACCACCCGGCGGAGTTCTCGAACTCCACGAGGTCGTTCACGACGGTCTGCGCCGGGAGGTCGAGGAGGAGACCGGGCTCCGCGTCGAACCCGACGTCCTCACCGGCATCTACAAGAACCTCACCCGCGGCGTCGTCGCCCTGGTCTTCGGTTGCCACGTGGTCGGCGGGACCGAGCGGACGAGCGACGAGACCGATCGCGTTGCCTGGCTCACTCCGGACCAGGTCCACGAACGCATGACCGAGGCGTACGCCGTCCGCCTTCTGGACGCCTTCCCCACCCACGAACCACGACCCGCGGTCCGCAGCCACGACGGGGTACGTCTTCTCCCCTGAACCCATGGACGTCCGGCGACGCAAGTCCAGGTTGACGTGATCTGCGTCCAGGACTGGAACCACGTGAGCCGGTCACTGCCGCTCGGGACGCAGATCCACTGTGAACGTCGGGTAGTCCGGCTGCGGGCAGGCGAGCCCGGTGTACCCGAGCTTGATGTAGAAGGAGCCGGGCGAACACCTCCCGCGCCGTCGGCTCGGGATCGCGAGGATCGATCAGCGGGCGCAGGGCGTCATAGTCGGACAGCTGGACACGCCTGATGGGAAGATCACGGGCGTCAGCATCCTTCGTCGGGGAGATCTCGTCAACGAGTTGGTGGTCTCCGCGCGGAGAGCCTGTGCCTGAACTTCTGGGAGTATCGACGAGCGCTTTATGTTCGTGCGGGGAGGGCTGTAACCGCCTACCACCGTTGAAGTCAACGACGCGAGTTTCCATGCGGGTAAGGGTTTTCCCGCGAGCGGAACCCGAGTTTTTTCGAAAGACAAGCCCTGGTGAGCACACCCTCACCGACCCCTTCGGCCGCCAGTACCGCAGCGGAGCGCCTTCCCTCACCGACCCGGTGGCACCCGAACCGGCAACCGCGACCGCCGGCGCGCACCTGGACGACTCAGGATGATTGCCCGCCGTTCTGAAGGCTCTGGTGCACGCGCCTGTCCAGTGTCGCTTGTCAGCTAGTGGTACGACGGGCCTTCCACACCTCTTCGCACGGCCACTGCCGGGCCCATGCCAGGTCGACGTAGTCGAAGGCCGTGGAGGCATTCTCAGGTGCCTGGACCTCGACGAGGTCCTCCAACTCCAGGCCGCAGTCACGCAGCAATCGGAGCATCGGGCCGTGCGACAGGTGGAACTCCACCGCGCCGTCCGGGTCGTCGACCCGGTGCAGCCCGAACTGTGACCGGTGCAGCCGGGTGCCGGCGGGCCCGTCGTCGGGAAGGCACAGCATGAGCAGGTCGGAGTTGCGCACGAAGACGAGCTCCCCGCCGGGACGCAGGAGCCGCGCCGCCTCCGGGATCCAGCTGTACGGGTCGCACCACACGGCGGCTCCGTATTCGCTGATCGCCACGTCGAAGCTGCCGTCAGGGAAAGGCACCTGCTCGGCATTGCCGTGCAGCAAGGGAAAGTCGACCCCGAACTCCTCCTGCATCGCCCGCGCCGTCGCAAGCTGCTTCGCCGAGTTGTCGATCCCGACCGGTCTCCCACCAGCACGGGCGACCCAGGACGACACGTATCCGGTGCCGCAGCCGAGCTCGATGACGTCCTTCCCCGCCAGATCGGACGGGAGTACGGGAAGGTCATCCTGCGGGGTCGCCCACAGGCCCCAGTGCGGATCGGCGGCCCACTGCGAACGCGCCCGCGCGGCGAATCCCGCGCTCAGAACGGTGTCCCAGACCTCGCGGTTGCGGGATACGTGGTCAGGCAACTCCCCGGCGACTCGCTCGTTCATGCCCACACCCAATCGGCACCGCTCGCAGACCGCAACCGTATTGGACCGCGTGCCCGGTCGATCTAGGACCGCCTGGATCGTTGACGTCCGGCCTTGATCCCCAGCACGTGGGCGATCACGTCGTCGACCACGCCCGCAGGGATGGGGCGGTGGGGCACGAACCGGCGGTAGAAGAACGGACTGGTGAGCAGGTCGGTGACCAGCTCCACGTCGAGGTCGTCGGGTAGCTGACCGCGTTCGCGACCACGGCTGAGTACGGCGAGGACGGGTTCGCGGCGGCGTTCGGTCAGGCGGCGAGTGCGCGATCGGTGGAGCGATGGACCTGTTGCGGATGCCGCCGTTCTATCCGGTGATGATCGAGCTCGGATACCCCAGCTAACTCGCCACGATCATGGGTACGGCGAATACCGCCGCCGCCGTAATGCTGGCAGCGCCCCGCCTGCCCCGGCTGAAGGAGTGGGCGTACGCAGGCGTCCTGATCAACCTGGTCGGCGCCATCGCGTCGAACATCGCCATGCACCAGCCGGCCAGCAGCCTGCTCGTGCCGTTCGCGTTCGCCGGCCTGGCCTGCTGTCGTGGGCCCTGCGCCCGCCCACTCGTCACCTCTGACGGACGGGCGCATCTCGTAGATAGCGAGCAGAGTCAGTGGACCTGGGCGAGGAAGTCCAGAACCCGGCGGGTCAGCAACTCGGTGGCAGCCTGGTCGTACGACGGCAGCGAGGAGTCGGCGAACAGGTGCTCCTTGCCCGGATACAGGAACAGCTCGGCCTCCTCGACCGAGGAGACCAGCTCCCGTGCGGCGTCGAGATCGCCCTCGTCGGCGAACATCGGGTCGCCCTCCATCCCGTGCACCTGCACGGGAACGCCCGCCGGCCACGCGCCGAACTCCTCCACCGGCAGGCAGGACGACAAGAACAGCGCGCCCTTCGCCCCGGCCCGGGTCTGAGCCAGCTGCTGCGCCGGCATCACGCCCAGCGAGAAACCCGCGTAGACCAAGCCGTCGCCGAGCGCCTCGGCCGCGGCGATCCCGCGCTCACCGACGACCCCGAACCCGGTCTGCCGCGCGTACCCCAGCCCGTCCTCGAGCGTCTCGAACGTGTGCCCCTCGTAGAGGTCGGGCACGTGGACGGTGTGGCCGGCCCGGCGCAGCTCGGCCGCGAAGCTCTCCACCCCTTCGGTCAGTCCCTGTGCGTGGTGGAACAACACAACTTCGGCCATGGCTCGGCTCACTTCCCGGACGAATGATCCAAATATCTCGAACGATCGACGATGCTAGTCTGTTCGGACCATGCCGAGCAATACCCCCGCCCCGGACTACGACCTCGACGACCGCCTCGAGCTCACCACCGCCGAGCAGGTGCGGGCGATCAGCGACCCGTTGCGTACGACCCTGCTCGGCCTCCTGCACGAGCGGGCCGCGACCGTGACGGAGCTGGCCGGTGCTGTGAAGCGCCCGAAGAGCACGGTCGCCCACCACGTCAATCTGCTCGCCCGAGCCGGCCTGCTGCGCGTCGTACGCACCCGGCGGGTCAGGGCGATCGAGGAGCGCTACTACGGCCGTACGGCGCGGATGTTCTACGTCGGCCTCGGCCGGCAGTCCGCCGGTGGCGACAAGCTCCCGCACGACTTCAACGACTTCGAGGTCGCTGCGAAGGAGTCGGCGGCGGCCTACGAGGACGGCCGGATGCGTGCCTTCCTCCGGCACGCACGGATACCCGAGAAGCGCGCGAAGGAGTTCTGGCGCCGCGTCGACCAGGTGATCCACGAGTTCGACCAGCTGCCTCGCTCCGGCGACACCGTCTACGGGTTCGCAGTCGGGCTCTACCCGATGCCCGACTACCCGACCCTGCCGCCCGCGTCCGAAGAGGATTCGGGGGAGGACTCAACGGAGGACTCGGGCTGAGGGACGTCCGCCGGGACGCCGCCGCCGACTCCTTCGCCGCCGCCAAGGTGCTTGCCGTACACGACCTGCGGACCGTCCTTGTGCGGTCCACCCGGGCCGAGCAGCGTCCAGCCGCAGCGTTCGTACAGCCCTCCGCGCTCTGCCGTTGGCAGCCTGCACGTGCAGCTGTGCGCTCTGGTAGCCGGCGGCCTCGAGCGCTCGCTCGGCGAAGGTCAGCACGGCGTGGCCGTATCCCAGTCCCCAGTACGGCGGCGCCACCGCGACCAGGCTGACGTGCGCCTGGACCTCCGAGGGAACGCCGTCAGCCGAAAGGAGCGGACTCCCGAAACAGCAGGCCACCGTCTCGGCCGCGCGTTCCCCGACCACCACCACGGTGCGCGGAGCGTCCAGCCGGGCGCGGAGCACCTCGATCATCCGCCGGTCGGCCACGACGGGCTCGACCCCGCCCAGCCGGCGCGCCGTCGCCCGCTCGTACACGAGAGTCACCGCCGCCGCCACCCGGCTGTCGGCCACCCGGTAGGCAACCTCTCCGTCCCGCAATGCCATGCCCGAGAGCGTAGGACGAGACCCTGGAAACCGAGCGAACTCAGCCGGGGTCGGCCTCGAGTGTCTTGGCCGTCCACCGGCTCGGGTTGATCGTCCATATGCCCATGCCGGTCACCGTACGACAGGCCACCGGCGCTCGAGACTTCTCCGGCGAAGCTTGCTAGAAAGAGTCATGTCCACGAAGTCACTGCCCGGCGACCCATCCGAAGCTCCCGGCCACACCGACACCGACTACGGCGGCTGGTTCCAGGACGAGTTGATCGTCGAGGTCTACGACCGTCGCCCGCCCTACCCCGAAGAACTGATCCGGCTGCTGGCCGACCTGGCCGGCCCCACAGACCTCGCCGGCGACGCGCCCCACCGGGCGGTGCTCGACATCGGCTGCGGGACCGGCGAACTGGCGCGAAGGCTCGCTCCCCTTGTCGACCGGGTCGACGCCGTGGACCGCTCGGCGGCGATGCTGGCGCGCGGCCGGGAGCTTCCCGGCGGCGACAGTCCCAAGCTGCGTTGGAGTCAGGGCACCGCGGAGGACGCCGAACTCGATCCGCCGTACGCCCTGATCACCGCGGGCCAAAGCCTGCACTGGATGGACTGGGACGTCGCGCTGCCGCGGCTCGCCCGGGCGGCGGTACCGAACGCCGTGCTCGCCGTGGTCGAGCGCTCGTGGGACGGACCGCCCGCGATGAGCTCACGGCTGGGCGAGATCTTCGCCCGCCTTTCTCCGGTACGCGAGTACAGGCGGCGCGACGTGCCCGGTGAGCTGGAACGCCACGGGCACTTCACCAAGCTCGGTGAGCGGGTGTGCGGGCCCGAGGCGTGGCATCCGACGGTGGAGGAGTTCGTCGAGGCCCGGCATTCGCAGGTGGGTGGTTCTCGTACCCACATGGGAGAAGCGACCGTGGCGGAGTTCGACCGGGCGGTCCGCGACCTGCTCGACGACCTCGTGGCAGCAGGAGAGATCCGGCGCGTCGGCGACCGGCTCGACCTTCGAGTCGAGGGCCAGATCACCTGGGGACGCCTGCACGCCTGAGGATCCGTACCACCCCGGGCTACTTCGCTCCTGTACCGCGGCGGATCTCCTCGGCCAGGTCGGACTCGGTGGTCGGATACTCGCGCCACTCATAGCCGCTGCCGGTCGCTTCCGAGTCGCCGAAGACGCGCTCGTCCACGCGGATCGGCGCACCCGTGATGCAGGCAAGGCACAGCGCGTCGCTCGGCCGGGCGTCAACCTCGCCTTGCCCAGCCGGGCCGTTCAGCAGTACGGACGCATAGAAGCTGCCGCCGGCGAGTTCGTTGATCCGCACCTCGGTGACCCGCGCCCCGGCCGCGCCGAGCAGGTTCGCGGTGAACTGGTGCGTCATCGGGCGCGGCATCTCCACACTCTCCACGATCATCGTCAGTGCGACGGCCGCGTTGGCGAGTACGCCGATCGGCAACTCCCGGATGCCGACGTTCTCCCGCAGGATCACGACGTGCACCTTGAGGTTGGCATCCTCGCCGCCCGGCCGCCGGATCCCCGCGACGGAAACGTCCACCCATCGCGGCGGCGTCGACGTCTCGGCCAGTGGAGTGTGAGACACGGAATCCTCCTGAACAAAGGGAGAAGTCGGGGCGCGAGCGCGGCTCGCGCCTGATACAAGCGCGCCTTGACAGCGCCAGGACTGATGCGGAGTTCGGCAGCGACCTCGCGGTGGCTCAGACCCTGCAGGTAGTAAAGGAACACCGCATCGCGTTGACCGGGTGCGAGGTCGATGATCGCACGACGTACTCGGTGGGCGAGTACGGACGTCTCGGCGAGGTCTTCGGGCCCAGGGCCAAGGTCGGGCACATCTGTCTCCGGCAGCCGTCCGAGCCTGCTGAACTCCTGCAGCCAGCGGCGGGCGACGTTCAACGCGATCCCGCACAACCAGGGCCCGAAACTGAGCGGGTTGGCCAACCGCTCCAGGCTGACCAGTGCCACGACGATCGCTTCCTGACTCGCGTCCCTCGCCAGGTCAGGGTCGCTCAGCACTCGTCCGGCCAGTCGGCGCGCCTGGTCGCCGTGCCGGAGGACGAGCGCGGCGAACGCCGCCTTGTCACCCGCTCTGGCACGGACGACCAGCACGTCATCCGAGGCGTCCGCCACGTCGTATCCGGCATCGTCGTCGGGCCCTTCGGCCGCCGAACCAGACTGGGACATGCCCCATAGTGCGGTTGGGGGTCGCGGAGGTTAGCTCCGCGCGCGACGGGTGACCGGAATCGGGCACGATACGTCGAAACGCAGCTGGTCGTACGACGAGCACAGGAGGCACCCGGATGAGCCAGGAGACGAACGAGCAGTACGGCAAGTACGCCGTGCGGCCGATCGGGACGGTCGAGTCCCCGCTGCGCGACCCGGCGGCCGCGCCCAAGCAGGGCGACGAGGGCGCGCCTGAGGCGATCATCGTCTTCGCTCCGGAGGTCGAGGACGGCCTGCGCGACCTGCGGCCCGGCACAGACGTTCTCGTACTCACCTGGCTGCACCTCGCCGACCGGGACGTCCTCGCCGTCCACCCGCGCAGCGACGCGAGCAGGCCGCTCACGGGCATCTTCAGCACCCGCTCACCGGACCGCCCGAACCCGATCGGCCTGCACCGGGTGCGCATTCTCGCGGTGGACGGCGCCCGGATCCGGGTGGCCGGCCTGGAGGCGCTGGACGGTACCCCGGTCCTGGACGTGAAGCCCGTGCTCGACCCCGGCACCGAACGCTGACCCCCACGAGCTGACTCACAAAGGGGCAGGCGAGGCGACCAGCACCGGAAGCGGCCGACGCGAGTCCGGTCAGCCGGTGGAAGGATGGCAGGGCCTGACCCGTACGCCATCCCCGGCGGTCCGGGTCCCGCGAGCAGAGCGAAGCAGAGGAGTCTCGGACCGTATGACGTCGCTCAAGGTCTTGTTCATCGGCGGTACCGGCATCATCAGTTCGGCGTGCGGCGCCCGCGCCGTCGAGTCCGGTGTCGACCTCACCATCCTCAACCGCGGCTCGACCTCGATCCGCCCCGTGCCCGAGGGTGCCGAGGTGATCCAGGGCGACATCCGCGACCCCGAGTCGGCACGGGCGGCGCTCGGTGACCGCGAGTTCGACGTGGTGGTCGACTTCGTGGCGTTCACCCCCGACCACGTGCAGACCGACGTCGACCTGTTCGCCGGCCGCACCGGGCAGTACGTCTTCATCAGTTCCGCCTCGGCGTACCAGACTCCCCCGGCCCGGCTGCCGATCGTGGAGTCGACGCCGCTGCGCAACCCGCGCTGGGAGTACTCCCGCAACAAGATCGCCTGCGAGAACCTCCTGGTCGAGGCGTACCGCGACAACGGCTTCCCGGCCACGATCGTGCGCCCATCCCCACTTTAGCCAGCCGGACCCCGGGTTGGTAGGACGAAAAAGGGTTTCCTTCGCGTCCTTCGCGTCCTTCGCGTCCTTCGCGTCCTTCGCGTCCTTCGCGGTTAAAATAATGCATTAACCAACCAGCCGGCAACCGGCAACAGAGAGTGATTGCTATGCAATGGGAAGTCGTCATCGGGCTGGAAATTCACGCCCAGCTCGCCACCGCGAGCAAGATTTTTTCCGGCGCCTCGACCGCGTACGGCGCGGCGCCCAACACGCAGGCCTGCGTCGTCGACCTCGGCTATGCCCGGCGTGCTGCCGGTGCTCAACGGCGAGGCCGTGCGCATGGCGGTGAAGTTCGGGCTGGCCATCGGCGCGACGCATCGCGCCGCGCTCGGTGTTCGCGCGCAAGAACTACTTCTATCCCGACCTGCCCAAGGGCTACCAGATCAGCCAGTACGAACTGCCGGTGGTGCACACGGCCAGGTCGAGATCGAGCTCGAGGACGGCGAGACCAAGCGCATCGGCATCACCCGCGCGCATCTGGAGGAGGACGCCGGCAAGTCGCTGCACGAGGATTTCCACGGCCTGACCGGCATCGATCTCAACCGCGCCGGCACGCCGCTGCTGGAGATCGTCTCCGAGCCCGACATGCGCTCGGCCAAGGAGGCGGTCGCCTACATGAAGAAGATCCACGCGCTGGTGCGCTATCTGGAGATCTGCGACGGCAACATGCAGGAAGGCTCGTTCCGCTGCGATGCCAACGTCTCGCGTGCGCCCGCAGGGCAGGCGAAGTTCGGCACGCGCGCCGAGATCAAGAACCTCAACTCGTTCCGCTTCGTCGAGCGCGCCATCAACTTCGAGATCGAGCGCCAGATCGACGTGCTCGAAGGCGGCGGCAAGGTGGTGCAGGAGACGCGCCTGTACGACGCCGACAAGGACGAGACGCGCTCCATGCGCAGCAAGGAGGAGGCCAACGACTACCGCTACTTCCCCGATCCGGACCTGCTGCCGCTGGTGATCGACGCCGGCATTCATCGAAGCGGTGCGCAAGCCGACTGCCGGAGCTGCCGGACGCCAAGCGCGACGCGCTTCATGAAGCGAGTACGGCCTGTCGCGCTACGACGCGGGCGTGCTGACCGCCAGCCGCGAGATGGCGGATTACTTCGAGCGACGGTCGCGGCTCGGCGGCGGCGACGCCAAGCTCGCGGCGAACTGGGTGATGGGCGAACTGTCGGCGCTCTTGAACAAGGACGGGAAGGACATCACCGACAGCCCGGTCGAGCGCCGGCGCTGCTCGGCGGCACTGTTGAGGCGCATCGCCGGACGACACCATCTCCGGCAAGATCGCCAAGGAGGTGTTCGAGGCCATGTGGGCCGGCGAGGGCGACGCCGACGCGGTGATCGAGAAGAAAGGCCTGAAGCAGATCACCGACACCGGCGCCATCGAAAAGGTGATCGACGACGTGCTCGCCGACAACCCGCAACAGGTCGAGCAGTACCGCGGCGGCAAGGACAAACTGTTCGGCTTCTTCGTCGGCCAGGTGATGAAGGCCACGCAGGGCAAGGCCAATCCGGGCGAAGTCAACGAGCTGTTGAAGAAGCTGCTGTCCCCCTGAGGGCGCACGCTGCCGGAGAACGGAAATGAGCACGCGCGACCGCGATTGCCTGCACCGGTTTATTTTCGAACGCACCGACGTGCGCGGCGAGCTGGTGCACCTGGACGCGAGCTGGCAGGCGGTGCTGCATCGTCACGACTATCCGGCGCCGGTCCGAGCGCTGCTCGGCCAGGCGTTCGCGGCGACCGCGCTGCTGTCGGCGACGATCAAGATTTCCGGTTCGCTGCACTTCCAGTTGCAGGGCGACGGCCCGGTGTCGCTGGTGCTGGTGCAGGCCGGCGCCGACCGCACGCTGCGCGGACTGGCGCACTGGCAGCCGGATGTAGAGCTGCCGGAGCGCTTCGATCAGCTCGTCGGTTCCGCGCGCATCTCGCTGACCATCGATCCCGGCGAAGGCGGCGAACGCTACCAGGGCATCGTCGCCGTCGAAGGCGCAAGCCTGGCTGATTCGCTGGAGCACTATTTCGAGACCTCGGAACAACTGGCCACGCGGCTCTGGCTGGCGGCCAGCGAACAGCGCGCCAGCGGCATGCTGTTGCAGCAACTGCCGCGCGCCACCGACGACACCGACGCCTGGAACCGCGATGTGCACCTGGGCGAGACCATCACCGAGGGGGAACTGCTCGACCTCGATGCGCGCGATCTGCTGTATCGCCTGTACCACGACGAGGACCTGCGCCTGTTCGAGCCGGAACCTTTCAGCTTCCGCTGCACCTGTTCGAGGGAGCGCATCGAAACGGTATTGCGCGGTCTGGGTTACGCGGAGGTGCAGTCCATCCTCGCCGAACAGGGCCGGGTGCAGGTCAACTGCGAGTTCTGCAACCAGGAATATGCCTTCGACGCGGTCGACGCCGAGGGGCTGTTTGCCGCCGCCGACCAGCCGGACGTGCCGGCGACGCGGCACTAGCCCGCATTTCTCTACCGAGTTCCTGCTGCGACGGCGTCATGCCGCGCGCTGCCAGGCGTTCGCTCGGTCGGGCTGCTCAACGTAGTGTCAGCTACGCCTGCGCCTTTTTCTTCTTTCTGACGCGCCTCGGTCACGAACGCCTGGCATCACACGACCTGACACCGCCTCGCCACGAAACCCGGTGAGAAATGCGGGCTGTGGGTTCTTGAAAAACCTTCGCACGGCACGATCGTCAGGCGATCATGCCGGACTCTGATCTTATCGAACGGATCGCGCGGGACTCCCGTCAGCCGCCGGAGATCATCGGCGCGGCCAGCGTCAGCAGAAAAGCGAAGAGACCGAGCGCCAGCAAGCCGCCGCAGCGGGGCAGCTCGCGTGCAAGGCTGCGATGGCTGATGGTGCAGGGTGTATCGTCCCGGATCAGTCGCAGGCAACGCGCCGGGCTCGGCAGCAATGCGGGCACTTCGCGCAGATAGGCGGCGTAACCCGCGCCGAAGATGGGGCGCAACTTGCGTTCCTCCTGGCGGATGGTGACGAGATAGAGGGTGATTGTGGCGCCAACCGTGACCGCGGCAATGACGGGTGACCCGGTAAGCGCGGCAATGCCGCCGGCAGCCAGCAGGTTGCCGAGATAGAGCGGGTTGCGCACACAACTGTAGGGGCCTTCGGTCACGAGGCGGCGTTCCTTGTGTCCGCCGATATAAAGTCCGGCCCACAACCGGATCGCCGCACCGGCGCAGATCAGCAAGGTGCCGAGCATGACCACAAGGTCGCGCACCAGCGGACCGGACTCCGGCCAGCGGGTAGTCAGCGGGGTGAGCACCACGCCGGTCAGGATGGTCAGTGCGACGAGGCTGCGCCGCACCAGCGATTGTATCATTCTATGTCCGCGTGCCCGCGGCCTTCCGCTGTCCTGCGTTGCGACCGGCGTGGCGAAGGAAGTCGATTCATGGGGTTTCATAGGGCTCAGGCTACCGCCTCAACCTTGCGGACAGTTTGTCTCAAGATTACCAGATTGTAATGCATTCACCGGTCGCGCCGTCGGCCGCGCTGTGTCGTTGCTTGGGGCGATGTGACACAATTTCAAGCTGCCGCGGAACGATTGACCGGTGTCAATGCGGCAGAACGACGTGGTGGCAGCCGGCGGCTGCAGACGACGGTGGTGACTGAAAGTCCGGAGCGACAAACCGAATGGTGACTGCACGGCCTGCGCGTGGCGATCCTTGCGTCCGCAAGGCGCGACGTTTGTTGCCGGGCATTGCCGCCGGCCTGCTGCTCAGCGGCTGCGCCACCTATCGGCCGCATCCTCTCGACGACAGCCCCCCGCTGGCGGCCGGCGTTGCAACGCTGCGCAGCGAAGCGCCGGCGGTATCGGGCGGGCCGGCCGAACGGCGCGAATTCAATGTCGCCGACGGTCTCGACCTCGACGAAGTGGGCATCCTCGCGGTTCTCAACAACCCCGATCTGAAGGCCGAACGCGCGCGCCTGCGGGTCGCCGGCGCCCAGGTCTTCGCCGCCGGGCTGTTGCCGGACCCGCAGCTCAGTGCCGGTTTCGACAAGCCGACGGGCAGCACCGCGGGTCTGGTCGACGCCTGGTCGCTGGGCCTGGGCTACGACCTCATCCCTTTGATCACGCGCCAGGCGCGCATCGACGCCGAAAGCGAGGCCCAGCGCCAGGTGCGCCTCGATCTGCTGTGGCAGGAGTGGCAGGTCATCCAGCAGGCGCGCACGCTCGCCGTGGCGCTGGCGCTGGAGGCGCAGCGGCTGGCGTTGCTGCACCAAATGTTCGCCCACTACCAGGAGCGCTATGCGCAGTCCGCCGCCGGACTGGCCAAGGGCGATCTTACGCTGGACGTCAACGGCACGGACCTGACCGCGCTGGTCGACACGTTGAGCCAGATCAGTCAGCTCGAGCAGACGCACAATCAGACGCGCCACGACTTCAATCTGCTGCTGGGTCTGCGCCCCGACGCGGCCGTCGAACTCACACCGCTGCCGTCGGTGCCGCCGCTGCCCGCCGACACCCTGCGTGCGCGGCTCGCGACACTGTCGCAGCGGCGGCCGGACCTGCTGGCGCTGCGCGCCGGGTACGCCAGCCAGGAAGCGCGGGTGAGGGCGGCCGTACTGGCGCAGTTCCCCTCGCTCGGCATCAGTGTCAACCGGGCGCGCGATACGGGCGATGTCAAGACCACCGGCCTGAGCGTGACGCTCGACCTGCCGCTCTTCGGCGGCAACCGCGGCAACATCGCCATCGAGCGCGCCACGCGCGAACAACTGGGCGAGGCCTACCGGGCGCGCATTGCGCAGACCGAGACCGACGTTCATCGCCTGCTCGAATTGCAGGACATCATCCGCCGCCAGCAGGCCGGACTCGCGATCTACCTGCCGCGGCTCCAGACGCTGGTGGAGCGCGCGCGCACAGCCTACGCGCAGGGCGACATCGGCGCGCTGACGTTTCTCAACATGGAATCCACCTGGGTCAACAAGCGGCTGGAACAACTCAGCCTGGTGCAGGCCGGCTGGGAGAACCGTATCGCCCTGGAAGCCTTGCTGGCGCTGCCAGGCTACCCTGACCATTCACTGTCGCCGGCGCCCGAACCGGGGGAGAGATCGCCATGAAATTCTACCCTCCGGTCCGCGCCGTCGCCCTGCTGGTGCTGGGCTTGATTCCCGGTTTCACGGTGTCCGGCCGAAGCGCGGCGGACGAGCCCAGCGTCCTGGTCACCACGGCGCCGGTGGAGAAGCGGGAAATTTCTGCAACGGTGACCGCCTACGGTATGCTGGACCCGGACCCCGACCAGGTGCTGAGCCTGTCGCTGCCGCACGCCGGCCTCATCAACCGCGTCTGGGTGCGGCTGGGACAACGGGTAAGGAGCGGCGATCAACTGTTGGACGTGGTCACGGCGCCGGATGCGCGCATGCAGTATCTGCAGGCGCAGAGCGCAGTGGATTATGCGCGCCGCGAATTGGAACGTCAGCAGCGGCTGCTGGCCGGCCAATTGGCGACGCACGCCGAGGTCGACGCCGCGGCCAGGACTCTGAACGATGCGCAGGCCGGCCTGAATGCGCTGCAAGCAGCGCGGCATGGACGTTGCCGAGGAAACGCTGCGCGCCCCGCGCGACGGCATCGTCACGCGGCTGGATGTGTCCCAGGGTGAGCGCGTGCAGGCGGATACCACGGCCATGCTGATCGCGGCGGAGCAGCGCCTGATCGCGCGCCTCGGCGTGGAGCCGGAGGATTCGAGTCGGATCACGCCCGGCACGCCGGTGACCATCCGCTCGGTGTTCGTGCCCGACGTGCACGTCGAGAGCGAGGTCAGGGAAGTGCACGCCATGGTGGACCCCGGCACCCACCTGGTCGAAGTGCTGGCGCCGATTCCCGAAAAGCAGGTCGACCGGCTGGTGCTGGGCAGCCGCATTCTGGGCAGCATTCACCTGGCGTCGCACCCCGCGCTGGTCGTGCCGCGCAGCGCCGTTCTCGGCGACGGCGACGAGGGCTACCTGTTTACCGTCGCCGGCGGCAAGGCGAAGCGCGTCGGCGTTCGGGTCGGGACCGAGACCGATCGGTGGGTGGAGATCAGCGGCGACGTTGCCGCCGGCGATCGGGTCGTGACCAGCGGCAACCACGAACTGGAGGACGGCATGGCTGTCCGGGAAGCGCCCTAGTGGATGTCGCTCACTGGGCGGCGGCGCATCGCCGCTCCATTCTGTTCCTGGTCGCGCTGCTCGCGCTCGGCGGCATCGGCGTCGGCCTCAAGCTGCCTGTGGCGCTGTTTCCGCATGTGGATTTTCCGCGTGTGGTGGTTGCCCTCGAAGCCGGCGACCGGCCCGCCGACCAGATGGTCATCGCCGTCACCCGGCCGGTGGAGACGGCGGTGCGTTCGGTGCCGGGCGTGCGTCGGCCTGCGTTCCACCACCAGCCGCGGCAGCGCCGAACTGTCCGATCAATTTCGGCTGGGGCGGCGACATGGTGGCGGCCATGCTGCAGGTGGAATCGGCCGTCAACCAGGTGTTGCCGAAGCTGCCCGCCGGCACCCGCTTCACCGTGCGGCGCATGGACCCGACCGTGTTTCCCGGTTGCCGCCTACAGCCTGACGTCGGACAGCGAGTCGCTGGTGCAGTTGCGCGATCTGGCCAGGTACCAACTGGTGCCGCTGCTGTCGTCGATCAACGGCGTCGCGAAGGTCGACGGTCATGGGCGGCGAACAGGCGGAATACCGGGTGGAAGTCGACCCGGCCCGACTGGCCGCCTACGGTCTGACGTTCAGCGACGTGGCGGACGCGCTCTCGGCCAGCAACGTGCTGCAGGCGGTCGGGCGCCTGGAGGACCGTTACAAGCTGTATCTGCTGTTGTCCGACACGCGCATCCAGTCGCTGCGGGCCATCGACGACACGGTCCTGCGCAGCGGCGCCGACGGTCTGGTGCGGCTCGAAGACATCGCCCGGGTCTACGCCGCGACCGTTCCGCAGTGGCTGCGGGTCACTGCGGACGGCCGCGACTGCGGTGCTGCTGCAGATCTACCAGCAGCCCGGCGGCAACACGGTGCAGATCGTCGACGCGGTCAAGCGGCAACGCTGCAGGCCTATCGCGACAAGCTGCCCGACGGGGTGCAGATCGCCAACTGGTACGACCAGAGCCAGCTGATCGTCGCGTCGGCCGCGAGCGTGCGCGACGCCATCGGCATCGGCGTCGTGCTGGCCGCGCTGGTGCTGTTCGTGTTCCTGCGCAGTCTGAAGATCACGCTGGTGGCGATGCTGGTCGTGCCCGCCGTGCTGGCCAGCACCGTTCTGCTGCTGACGGTGCTGGACATGAGTTTCAACATCATGACCCTGGGCGGCATGGCCGCGGCCGTGGGCCTGGTCGTCGATGACGCCATCGTCATGATCGAACACATCATGCGGCGCCTGCGCGAGCGCCGCGGCGATCTGGCTCTGCACCGTGCGCGAGGCGGCGATCGAGTTTACGCCGCCGCTGGCCGGATCGTCGGCCGCCACCATCATCATCTTCGTGCCGCTGGCGTTTCTGGGCGGCGTGACCGGCGCCTTTTTCAAGGCGCTGTCGCTGACCATGGCCAGCAGCCTGTTCATTTCCTTTCTGGTGGCCTGGCTGGCGGTGCCGCTGCTGGCGGAACATCTGCTGCACGACCGCGATAGCGGAACGGGAAGACGCCGGCCCGCTGTTCAGACGGCTGCAGCAGGGCTATCAACGTACGATGCAGCGTCTGATCCGCTCGCCGCTGCTGTTGCCGGCGGCGCTGCTTCCGCTGGTTGTGCTGAGCGGGATCGCCTGGCAGCGGGTGGGTTCGGGTTTCATGCCGCACATGGACGAAGGCGGCTTCATACTCGACTACCGCGCCGCCGCCGGTACGTCGCTGACCGAAACCGACCGGCTGCTGCTCCAGGTCGAGGCGATTCTGCAGCAGAACCCGGCGGTGGAAACCTATTCGCGGCGCACCGGCGCACAACTGGGCGGCGGCCTCACCGAAGCCAATGAAGGCGATTTCTTTGTCCGGCTGAAACCGTTCCCGCGCGCGCCGATCGACCAGGTGATGGATGAAGTCCGCGAGCGGGTCGAAACGCAGGTGCCGGGACTGGACGTGGAAATGGCGCTGCTTGATGGAAGACGTGATCGGCGACCTGACCGCGGTGCCGCAGCCGGTCGAAATCAAACTGTACAGCGACAGCGCCGACGCGCTGCTGACGTCCGCGCCGCGGGTGGCCGACGCCATCCGTCGCATTCCGGGTATCGTCGACGTGATCGACGGCATCGTGCTGGCCGGTGACGGCATCAACATCGTTGTCGACCGCGACAAGGCCGCGCTCGAAGGCGTCGACACCAATACGGTGACGCGCCAGCTCGACGCCTGGTTCAACGGACTGGTTACCACGCAGGTGCAGGAAGCCGTCAAACTGGTGGGCGTTCGCGTGTGGGTGCCGGCCCAGGTGCGTGACCGGATCAGCGACATCGACAAGATGCGGCTGCGCGCGCCCGACGGACACCAGTTTCCGCTGCAACGCATCGCGACGGTGACGGTGGAAACCGGTCAGCCGCAGATCACCCGCGACAACCTCAAACGCATGGTTGCGGTTACCGGCCGGATCAGCGGACGCGATCTGGGTTCCACCATCGGCGCCGTCAGAAGCGTCCTGGCGAAACCCGGGTTGCTGCCCGAAGGCATGTACTACCGGCTGGGCGGCTTGTACAAACAGCAGCAGATTGCGTTTCACGGCCTGATCGCGGTGGCTGCCGCCGCAATGGCCCTGGTGTTTCTGCTGCTGCTGTTTCTGTACGAGGACTTTGCGGTTGCGCTGGCGATCATGAGCCTGCCGCTGCTGGCGATGGGCGCCGTGTTCGTGGGATTGTGGGTGACCGATATCGAACTGAACATTTCCGCGATGATGGGCATGACGATGATCGTCGGCATCGTCACCGAGGTTTCCGTCTTCTATTTTTCCGAGTACCAGGAATTGCTGCGCCGCGGTACCGACCGGCAGGAGGCGCTGATCCTGGCCGGCAGCAACCGCATGCGCCCCATTGCCATGACCACGCTGGCGACCATCCTCGCGCTGCTGCCGCTGGCGCTTGCGCTGGGCCAGGGTTCCTCCATGCAGCAACCGCTTGCGGTGGCCATCATTTCGGGCTTGCTGGTGCAGATTCCGCTGGTGGTGATCGTCATGCCGCTGGTCTATCGCTGGGTCGGTCGCGTGAAAGGCGCGCCGCCCGGCCATCCGCCGGCGGAACCGGAGCGCCAGTAGCCGTTGGCCCTGTGTGGATGTCGCAACCGGGTGTGTGCGTCCGACGCAGTCGATTGCCAGGCGCTGTCGGTCACCGGTCCGCCGCGCCTGCGATGCGGTGTTGAGATGGAAGAGGTCGGCACCCTTTTGCCTCGACAGGGTGCCGCCCCTTGATTGGCGTGTTGTTATGCGGCTTTGCCCAGTTCCGTGGCTTCGGGAACTTCCATGAGGCGGCCGGAAGTCACGTCATAGATGAATCCGTAGATCGGTATGTCGTGCGGCACCAGCGGGTGCGAGCGAATGCGCTGAACGTCTTCAATCACCGCTTCGCGCTGGTCCTCGATGGTCAGCCAGTCGATGAAGTCGCCCTCGGGCGAGCCGGGTCCCGTGCCGGTGTCGCGCCAGCCATTCTTGTCAAGCGTTGCGGTCGCCAGGCTGTGTTTGAGCAGCTTGCGCATCGTTTCATCGGAAAAGGTCTCCATGCCGCAATGGGTATGGTGGATCACGAACCATTCGCGCGTGCCGAGCAGCTTGTAGGAAATGACCAGCGAACGAATCGCGTCATCGCTCGCCCGCCCGCCGGCGTTGCGGATGACGTGGGCGTCTCCCTCGGCCAGTCCGGCGAAGCGTGCCGGGTCCAGACGCGCGTCCATACAGGTCAGTATGGCCAAGCGCCGCGCCGGCGGCATGGCAAGATCGCCCTTGTCGAAAGCGCCGGCATACGCCTCGTTGGCATTCAATACGTCTTCCAGTACCTTGCTCACTGTGCGGTCCTCCGTGGGGAAAAGGTTTGAACTGCGGGGGGGGCACCCGCCTTGCTGCGGCAGACGCACGTCAGTTCTCTGATTTCAGGGGCGGGGCCCGCACCAGATAATTCTAGCCTAGCAGCGGGGCCTGCGAATTCCAGAACAGTGCTGGTGTGGGAATTGCGCTGGAACTTGGCGACGAGGGACCGCGCCGCGGCATTGTCATCGGCCCGGCGAGTCCGCGCCACCCGCGTCGAGACCCAGATTCCGGCCGCCGGCGGCGTCAAAGACCTCAACATCGTCAGGCTGCAGGCACAGGCGCACCCGTTCGCCTTGCTTCAGGTCGGTGTCCGGGGCAATGCGCGCGACCAGCGAACACTGGTCGCGGTCGCCCGCGTCCAGCGCCGGACTCTGCGCCATCGTGGCCACGTCGAATCCGCTTGCCGGCACAGCGAAATACACGACAAGATCGTTGCCCAGCCACTCGACAACGTCAGCCTGCGCCTCGAAGTTCAGACCCTTCGACGCCTGGCCGGTGACGACTTGAAGATGTTCCGGCCGGAAGCCGGCGACCAGCGGACCGTCCGTGGCGGCCAACCGCGCCCGCAGAGTCTCCGGAAGATCCAGCGAACCGACCGGCAGCTCGAGGCGTCCCCCGGCCCGCCGCGCCGGCAGGAAGTTCATGGCCGGCGAGCCGATGAAGCCGGCGACGAACAGGTTGCTCGGGCCGTTCATAGAGTTCGCGCGGCGTGCCGATTTGCATGACCTCGCCCTGGTTGCAGCACGGCGATGCGGTCGCCCAGCGTCATGGCCTCGGTCTGGTCGTGCGTGACATAGACCGTGGTCGTCCCGAGCCGGCGTTGCAGGCGTGCGATCTCGGCGCGCATGCGCAGCCGCAGCTTCGCATCCAGGTTGGACAGCGGCTCGTCGAGCAGAAACGCACGCGGCTCGCGCACGATGGCGCGTCCCATGGCCACCCGCTGGCGCTGGCCGCCGGACAGGCGCGCGCGGTTTGCGCTCGAGCAGATCGTTCAGCCCGAGTATGCCGGCCGCCGACGTCACGCGCCGGTCGATCTCGGCCCGCGCCAGTTTCGCGAGCCTGAGCGGAAAGGCCATGTTCTCGCGCACGGTCATGTGCGGATAGAGGGCATAGCTCTGGAACACCATGGCCATGTTGCGATGCCGCGGATCGAGCTCGTCGACCCGTTCGCCGTCGACCAGGATTTGGCCCTCGGTGATCTCTTCCAGGCCCACGATCATGTTCAGCAGCGTGGACTTGCCGCAGCCGGAGGGGCCCACCAGGATGAAAAATTCGCCGTCGCGGACGGTAAAGCTGACGCGGCTGACGGCGGCCGTGCGTCCGGAAAGCGCTTGCTGACGTTGCGCAATTCGATCTCGGCCACGCGCTCAGCCCTTGACGGCGCCCGCGGTGAGGCCGGCGACGATGCGCCGCTGGAACAGCAGCACCACGAGGATGACCGGCACGTCACGACGACCGACGCCGCCGCGATTGAGCCGGTGGGCTCCTCGAAGCGCGAACTGCCGGTGAAAAAAGCGATGGCGGCCGGCACCGTGCGCGCGTTGTCGGTGGACGTGAGCGAGATCGCGAACAGGAAGTCGTTCCAGGCGAAAATGAACACCAGGATGGCGGCGTGAACACGCCGGGTGCCGCCAGCGGTGCGATGACCTGGACGAATGCCTGCGAGGGCGTGGCGCCGTCGACCCGCGCCGCCTTGTCCAGGTCCCAGGGAATTTCCCGGAAGAACGCCGACAGGATCCAGATCGCGAGCGGCAGGGTGAACGTCATGTACGGCAGGATCAAGTCCGGCCCAGGTGTCGTACAGCCCGAGCGTACGCCACAGATCGAACAGCGGTCCGATGATAGAAACAGGCGGAAACATGGCGATGGACAGTGCGGCGGCCAGCACCAGCCGTCGGCCGGGAAACGTCAGTCGCACCATGGCGTAGGCGGCGAACATGGCCAGCAGCACGGCGGCCAGCGTGGCGATGCCGGCAATGCCGAGCGAGTTGCACAGGGCGGCCGGGAATTGCGCCGTCGCCGAACATGGTGCGGTAGTGTTCCAGGCTGACTGTGTGCGGCAGGAAACGGCGGTCGGCGAGATCGGCGGCGGGCTTGAGCGACAGCGACAACAGCCAGATCACCGGCACCAGCGCGTAGACCAACGACGACCGCGCCGGCCGCGCCCCAGAAGAGACGATCCAGCAGGCCGGCAGAGGCGGCGGTTCTCATCACCGCGTTCCCCGTGCGACAGATCGATGCCCGAAGCCCTTGATGTAAACCACCGCGATCAGGATCACGCACAGAAAGATCAATACCGAGACCGCCGAGCCGAGGCCGAGGTTCAGGCGCGTGATCAGCGTGTCGTAGCCGACCAGCGCAACGGTCGCGGTATTCTGCGCGCCGCGCGTCAGCACGAACACGGTGTCGAAAATGCGAAAGGCATCGAGTGTGCGGAACAGCAGCGCGACCAGGACCACCGGCCGCATCAGCGGCAGGGTGACCCGCAGGAAGCGCCGCACCGCGCCGGCGCCGTCGACGCGCGCGGCCCGCAGCAGATCACGCGGAACCAGGGTGAGGCCGGCCAGCAGCAGCAGGGCCATGAACGGCGTGGTCTTCCAGATCTCGGTGTGGATGATGACGAAAAACGCCGACCAGCGCTGCGTCGAGCCAGGCGTGATCGAGCGCCGAGCAGTCCGTTGACGAAGCCGGTGGACGGATCGAACGCGAACGCCAGCCAGCGCGGCGACCACGGTGATGATGCCGTACGGGACCAGCAGGGACGGTGCGCACCGGCGCCGCGCCGACCAGCGTGCGGTGCATCAGCAGCGCGAGCGACGAAGCCGAGGAGCAGTTCGACCGACACGGAGCCGGCGGTGATGATCAGCGTGTTGAACAGCGCTTGCCACCAGGCTGCGGAGCCCAGTACGGTGGCATAGTTGTCCAGTCCGATGAACCGGCGCTGGCCGGGAAAGCGCAGGTCGTAGCGGAACAGTGACAGCCACAGGGCGTAGCCGATCGGCTAGGCGGTTACCAGCAGCATGGCGATGACCGCCGGCGCGCAGAGCAGCCACGCCAGCCGGTGTTCGGCGTTCGCCGGCCGCTTCACACCAGACCTTCCGCGCGCAGCGGCGCGATTGACCGCTTCGCGCAGGCGTTTGACGTCGCGACTCCGGGATCGATATCCCGCATCGGGTGCAGGGTGTGGCTGATGGCGAGCGACACATCGGCGTAGCGGGGTGTCTGCGGGCGCTGCACGGCAGTCGTTCAGCGTTTCGCGCAGCAGGTCGGCGAACGGCAGCATCGCGCGCACGTCGTGATCGTCATAGAGCGCGGCGATGGTCGGCGGCAGGCCGCCGCGCGTCGCAGCCAGGCGCTGGTTCGGTTCCGCGGCAAGGCAGGCGGCGGCGTCGAAGGCGAGGTCGGGATGAGGGCTGTGGGCGCCGACGCCGAGGTTGATGCCGCCGACGGTGACGTGGCTGTCCTGACTCTCGATCACCGCGGGCCAGCGCGCCCAGCCCATGTGCTCGGCGACGCCGGGTGCATTGGCTGGGCACTGGGCCACACGTAGGTGTAGTTGACCATGAAGCTGGCTTTCCCGGATTCGAACGCGAGCCGCGCCTGATCCTCCCGCGCGGTGGCGAGCGCCGGGGTCGGCCGCATTCGAGCGGGCCAGGCGACGCATGATGGCAAGTGCACGGCGCGTGGGCTCCTCGGCAAGCGCAACCCGGTCAGCGTTGTCGGGCATCAGCACCGAGCCGCCCGCCGACGCGAGCAGCGACACGAAGAACACCGTCAGGCCTTCGAAACGCGCCCCCTGTGCTTCGATGAGGCCGTTCTCGCCCAGCCGCTCGGCGGCGCTGATCAGGTCGTTCCAGTTCGCCGGCGGCGTGGCGACACGGTCGGTGCGGTACCACAGAAGCTGGGCGTTGGTCGTGAAGGGTGCCGCCCACAGCCGATGCTCCCACGTGGCGCTGTCGATCGCGCTTCGCAGCCGGACCGCGCGTATCCGGCGTGCGGCGGCTTGGTTCCAGGGAAGTATCCAGCCGGCCTGGGCGAATTCCGCAGTCCAGATGACGTCCATGCCGATGATGTCGACATCCGCATCGCCGGCCGCCAGACGTCTCACGAGCTGTTCCCGCTGCAGATCGGCATTGGTCGGCAGCGAAGCCAGCTTGATGAGGTAGCGTCCCTGCGACGCCCGGGTGCAGAACCGCGCGGCCTGTTCGAAGGCGCCGGACGGCTCGTCGAACACGTACCAGTGCAGCCGCGGCGTTTCCCCGACGTTCCTGCCGCAGCCGGTCAGAAACCCCAACAGGGCGACAAGGATGATTTCCGCGGCGAGCCGGTGGTTCGTCTTCATACTGATCCCAATCATTGCAGCAATGTGGCTTGGGCTGAGGCACGAAGCCCAACGCCGGACCCAATGATCGTTGGGCTTCGCTGCGCTCAGCGCCGACCTAGGCACACGCATTGAAATTCACCCGGTGTGCAATCCACCCACGGCGCCGTTACCCGCCCTCCAACCCGTCAACAGCAGGGTTCGCTCGAATCCCGGTGGGTTTTCTTATGCAACCGTCAGGTTATGTTTGTCGTATTACGCGTCTAATGCGGGGCCGAAGCCCGGCTCGGTTCGCGTCCGCTCTCGCGCCCGCACCGGGGGCAGCCGCGGCCCGGCCGCGCGGAATTTCACCCGGAGCAGCACGGGAACGGCTCTGCAGCGCCTCCCAGGCGCCCGGCCGCGTAATTCTGCTGTTACTGTGGCGGCGGGGAGAGCGCAGCGAGTGGCGCGGTCCAGTTTTCCGCCCGCTCTCGTCGATGGGCGTCGTGCGCCTGGAGCTATTTCCCCCGCATCTGAACGGCCGCCGGCGGCAGTGCGCCGGCTTCGGCCGGGTTCTCGTTTCTGGAATCGATGAACTCAGCCACGGCGACCAGCGCGGCAAGCTGTTTCGCGGCGCGTTTGACGTCGCTCTGTTCCTCAACGTCGCTGACGATGCGTACCGGTGACGGGAGCAATGCCAGACCGGACTGATCGTCCAGCGCGGCGGCGCACGCACCGCCGGTCGGCGCAAGCCGCGCCAAGGCCGCTAAGAATCCGATGCGGAACAATCTCGTGGCGCTGGCCGCGTTATTCTGACGGGCTTTCGGCATCCGCTAATTATAGGACGTTCGGCCGCGCTTACTCCAACCCGGTCGCGGAACCCGGAGCAGGCGCCTGTGGTCTCGTGACTTCAAAGCGTCATTCAGACCCACGGGCAAAGGCCGTCGAAGAGATCCGACGGAAGAACGGTGTTCAGTAATAGAGGCGCGCTGTGCGCCGGATGTCATTCAGCCCAAGCATCGGCTCGGGGTCCGGAAGACCCGCACAACGAGCCCGGCGCGGCGAAGCCGTCCTCAGTTCAAGGTGAGGCTGGGGCCGGCGGCCGCAATTTCCGCCGCAACGTCAAAGCGTTTGAAGTTTTCCCGGAACAGCCCGATCAGTTCCCGTGCGTTGCGGTCGTAAGCCGCCTTGTCCGGCCAAGTCTCGCGCGGGTCAAGAATGCGGTCATCGATGACGCCGTGAACCCGCAGCGGTATGCGCAGATTGAATCCGCCCAGCACCTTCGTTTCCGCCTCTCTCAGGTCTCCGCGCAGCACGGCGTGTACGAGGGCGCGTGTCGTGGCGATGCTGAAGCGCCGCCCGCGGCCATGGGGGCCGCCGGTCCACCCGGTGTTGACGAGATACACGGGCGCGGCGTGACGCGCGATCTTGTCCATGAGCAGCTCGGCGTACACGCTGGCACGGCGCGGGAAGAAAGGCGCCCCGAAGCAGGCGCTGAAGGTCGGCGTGATGCCCTGCATCTGTCCGACTTCGGTGCTGCCGACCAGGGCGGTGTATCCGCTGAGGAAATGATAGGCCGCCTGTTCGCGCGACAGCAGCGCCACCGGTGGCAATACGCCATACAGATCGCAGGTGAGAAAGATCACGAGCGTTCGGGTGCACGCCCTGGTTGCCCGGCATGCGCATGCCCACGAACTCGCGCGGGTAGGCGACGCGGGTGTTTTCGGTGATGCCCGCGTCGTCGAAGACAGGCGCGTGTGTGGCGCCTGCCAGCACCACGTTTTCCATGACGGCGCCGAAGCGGATCGCGTTCCAGATGACAGGCTCGCGTTCCGGATTCAGATTGATGCACTTGGCGTAGCAGCCGCCCTCGAAATTGAATATGCCGTCGTCGTCCCAGCCGTGCTCGTCGTCACCGATAAGGAAGCGGGCGGGATCCGCCGACAGCGTGGTCTTGCCGGTTCCGGACAAACCGAAGAACAACCCCACGTCGCCGCCTTCGCCGACGTTGGCCGCGCAGTGCATGGGCAGTACGCCGTATTCCGGCGCGAGATAGTTGAGCACGGAGAACACGGCCTTTTTCATTTCACCGGCATAGCGCATGCCGGCCAGAAGGATGCGCCGTCCGGCGAAGTCGATGATCACCGCGGCGTTGCTGGTTGTGCTGTCGCGCGCCGGATCGGTGGCAAAGGAGGGCAGGTTCAGGACGGTCCACTGGGGGCCCGCCGCTTCAGGCGTGGCGGGGTCCGGGCGGACGAACAACTGGTGCGCGAACAGGCTGTGCCAGGCGTACTCCGTGATGACGAACAGGCGCAGCGCGTGACGCGCGTGACTGCCGGCCTGAAGCTGTGCCGTGAACAGTTCGCGGTCCTTCAGCCAGTGACAGGCGCGGGCCCAGAGGTCTTCGAAGGCGGCTGGATCGAACGGCCGGTTGACCTTGCCCCAGTCCACTTCGGCGTCGACCAGTGGCGTGTCGACGATGTACCGGTCCTTCGGCGAACGGCCGGTGCGCGCTCCGGTTCGAACGCACAGCGCGCCATTGTCGGCCAGTACGCCCTCGCCGCGTTGAAGCGCCATCTCCACGAGCTTGGGTACCGGCAGATCCATGTGCAGCCGGGCGCGGCGCAGACTTTCGACCAACAGCCCGTTGCCCGGCGTCGGCTTGGGTTCAAGGTTCGATTGCTCGGTGACGGCATGCATGCGCTGTTTACTCCCGTGAAATGGAATACCCGGGCGACTGTGATCGGGGGCGACGCGTGGGTCCCGACGCATCCAGGTGGGTGGATTCCCGCTATATTATTGGAAAGCAACTTCCGCGCCAACAGACGCAGGCGCATAACTATTTGTATGTACTGCATTATTGTTATGGCGTGCTCGGCGATTTGCACCAGGATGCAACCGCGCTCGATCCGGCTGCGTTGTCGCAGTGCAGGTAGGGCGCAAAGCCAGGCTCGGGTCGGTCCGACCGAACGACCCGATGGCGCGTGCAACCTTTGGGTGTCCGGAACCGGTTTCACCCGGCCCGATTGGTGGGTGTCCGGAATCGGCAGTGCCGGATTGAAGGTCCAATCAAGGTCCAATCGATGGGTGTCCGGAATTGGCGGCGCGGAATTGGCGCCCAACCGTGCCGGCGGCGGGTCGTCGTCCGGATTCGCCGTCTAAAGCCGTTTAATTTCACGCCGTTAAGTTCACCGCGGCAGGGGATGCCACCCGCATCGATCGAATTCCATATAACCAGAACCATACCCTTGCGCGCACGCGCGCCCTCTACCCCGGCAACGAGGGCCGGGGCAGCGCGGAAACCACCAGGGGAAGCGACACGATGGTTCGATTGCGTCCGGATGCAATGACGCCCTACCGGATCCTGTTCATGGTCATCTTCATGCTGATCGGCATACTCGGTATCGGTACCTACGGCGCGGGCACCGGCGCGGGGTTTTTTGCAGGGCTCGACCCGACCGGCAATGACCCTCAGGCATTGGCGGTGGCCGCCGGCGTCGGCGGCATAATCAGTCTACTGTTCGGCGTCATGCTGATGTTTCTCGTCTTCGAGCGACGCGCCGGAAAACCGGACCGCCGGCGTGCGGCCGCCGGCATCCGCTTCGAACACCGCCGCAGCGGCGAACAACGGCGTGCGGTCCGGCAGCCGGTCCCCCCGACCGACGCGAAGACGCGGCCGCATCATCCGCGCACGGTTTGACGATCGCTCCTCACATCGGGTTTTCCAGCGGCGCCTGACGGTTCGTTTGCGCAGAACGGATGTGCGTCAATCGGTCTTCACGCCGCACACCGGGCAGGCCGGATCCTTCTTCAGTCGCAGACTCCGCCAGTCCTGATGCAGCCCGTCGAACAACAGCAATCGGCCGCACAGATCTTCGCCGATGTCGAGCAGCACCTTGATGGCTTCCGCTGCCTGCAGACAGCCGATCACGCCGGCGATCGGCGCGAGTATGCCGGTATCCGCGCAGCGCTCCTCTTCACCGGCCTCATCCTGGTATAGACAGCGATAACAGGGGCTGTCGGTTCGACGCGCGTCGAACAGGGTGACCTGACCCTCGAAGCGGATGGCGGCGCCCGACACCAGCGGTTTTTTCTCGGCCACGCACGCGCGGTTGACGGCGAAGCGCGTCGGGAAATTATCGCTGGCGTCGAGTACGATATCGGCCTCGCGCATGCCTGCGCGCAAGCGCGGTTCGTCCAGGCGTTCGGGAATGCAGGTGACAGCGACCAGCGCATTGATGCGCGCCAGCGTATCGCGTGCCGAGTCGACTTTGGCGCGGCCGATGTCGGCGGTTCCGTGCAGGAGCTGGCGCTGCAGATTGGTAAGGTCCACCCGGTCGCCGTCGGCGATGATCAGGTGACCCACGCCGGCGGCCGCGAGGTACATGGCCGCCGGCGAGCCCAGCCCGCCCGCGCCCACGATCATGGCGCAGGACCTTCCCAGACGCTCCTGGCCCTTGAAGTCGACTTGGGGGAGCATGATCTGGCGGCTGTAGCGAAGCAGTTGTTCGTCGTTCATGGTCGCACTCTCTCGCTGGCGCCACGCACGCTGTATCTTGCCGGACGCAGGTTTCGCGGTCGCCCCGCTGTTCGCGATCTGCCGCTGGCTGCGCTGCGGGCGGCTGTGGCGTTGCTCTCAGGCGAGGCGTGTGGCGGGCGGTTTCACGGGTGTTCTTTCCGCCATTGATAGGTCCATGTTTCGCTGAGGTAGTCGGAGCCCGAACGCAGGTTGCACCGCAGTTCCGTCACGGGCTCGTCGCCAGGCGTGAATTCGAAGAAGACGCGATAACCCCGCGTATGAGGGTTGCGTTGCACCACCGGTTTGCTCAAGGTCCCGGTCGAGACTGAGATATCGGCGACCAATCAGGGTCGTTTCGGGCATCGCGCGAGCTTGCCCCGGCAAAATCGACCACGAACTTGCGTTGGCCGGAACGGTCGTCCGTTGCCCGCGCCGATGCGCGTCGTCGAGACGAGGCCGCCGGACAGGCCGGCTTCCGGGTCGTCGCGGAAGGTCAGCCGATATTCGAAGGTGCGCTCCGAACCGGCGGTCGACCGGCTCGGCCGGCACCCAGAAGGCGACGATATTGTCGTGGTATCCGGTCGGTCGGAATTCGACCAGTTCACCGTGCCCGTACCCCAGTCACCGACCGGCTCGACCCAGGCGCTCGGACGGCGCTGATAGTCGGCTTCCAAATCCTGATAGCGGTCGAAATTGCGTTCGCGCTGCAACAGACCGAACCCGCGCGGATGCTCGATGCGGAAATCGCTGAGCCGAGCCGCTGCGGATTGTTCAGCGGCCGCCACAGGCGCTCGCCGTTGCCGGCGGCTATCAGCAGGCCGTCCGAGTCGTGTATCTCCGGCCTGAAATCGTCGACGCAATACGGCGTGGTCGTGCCGTGGAAGAACATGCTGGTCAGCGGCGCCACGCCGACGTTTCGCCACTTCGCTGCGGAACATAGATTGCGCCGTCACATCGACGTCGGTCGGCGCGCCCGGTTTGACCACGAACCGGTAGGCGCCGGCGACACTGGGCGAGTCGAGCAGCGCGTACAGGGCCATCTGTTTCGCGTCGGGCGGGGGCCGCTCCAGCCAGAATTCACGAAACACCGGAAATTCCTCGCCCCGTCCAGGCCGGTGTTGAGCGCAGTCCGCGCGCGGAAAGGCCATAGATCTCGCTGCGTCCGACAGCGCGGAAATAACTTGCGCCGAGGAAGGCGATCACTTCGTCCCGATAGTCGTCGCGGTTCATGGCATAGTGCACTCTGAACCCCGCGAAACCCAGGTCGGCCGGAACGGAGGCCGGCACCGGCAGGCGGCCGAAATCGAACAGGGCGGGTTTGAACTTGACGGGCTTGTCGCGGCCGTTCTCGATGACATGAACATTGACCCGGTCCTTGAACCCGAAACCGCGCGAGAAGAACTGCACCTCGAACGGCAGGTGTTCTGATCGCCACAGGCTCTGGTCCGGCCGGAACCGGACATCGCGGTACTGGTCATAGTTGAGGTTGGCGAGGAAAGGCGGCAGGTCCGGCGGCTTCGCCTGGTAGGGCCGCGAGGCCAGCGCGGCCGCCTGTTTCTGAACCTGCTCGAATGCGGCGGTGTCGCCGTTCGCGGCCGCCGCAACCGGTGCCGCCAGGCACGCCGCTGCAGCGTACAGAATCAACCCGGCTGGGCGGGCAGGTTTCAACCACGGCTTCCGAACGGTCCGGATTCTCTGCTTGATAGTCATGCCGTTGCTCCGGTCAGGGGTACTGCCGTTGTGGGCGACAGCGCGTATTTTCGCCGAAACGGGAGGCCAGGGGTAGTGCCACAACGGATCAGGTTTCGCGCGGGAGCCGACCGGCCGGTTCGGCTGTCGGCGCAATCGCCCGGACCGGTGCGCACGCCGTACGCGTCCCCATGCTGGTGGTTCGCAGCCATGTCACCGCTTGCCGTGAACGTCGCGGTTGAGATCGGTCAACAGTTCGATCTGCACCTGCTGGATCTCGACCAGGCGCTCCCACTGGCGGGTGAGCAGGTGATCCATCTTTTCATGCAGGTGCCGGATCTCGAGTTCGGCTTTCAGGTTGATCTGATAGTCGTGCAGTCCCCGCAGCCGGTCCTTGGCCTCCTGGCGGTTCTGGCTCATCATGATGACCGGAGCCTGGATCGCCGCAATGCAGGAAAGAATCAGGTTCAGCAAAATGTACGGATATGGGTCGAACGGCTGCGCGAGCAGCGCGGCGCTGTTGAGCCCCACCCACGCGGCCATGAAGACGGCGAACAGAATGAGAAACACCCAGCTTCCGCCGAAGCCCGCTACGCGGTCCGCCATGCGCTGGCCGACCGTCAGTCCGCGCTCGAAGCTCTGCTCGGTGTTGCTTGCCAGCACCTCGTGCTCGCGCAGACTGCTGACGACTTCGTTTTCGATATCCGTCAGCTCGCCGCGTTCCGAGGCGATCATCTCCTCGATATGGCGGGTACGAAACACCGCCAGGTCGGCAGCGCAGATAAAGCCGTCGGTCGACCACTGCGGGTGTTGGGCGCGAATGAGGTCGGCGACCGGCTCGCGCACCGCGGCGGCCGGGAACAGGCTGCGGCGCGGAAACGTCTTGCCGCAGATTTGACAGGTGTAGCGTTCCTGGGTCGGGCGTTTCATCGGAAATCCTCTGCCGGTGGTCGCGACAACGCGGAATACTACGATCTTCGGCGGGCTGTACCAAGCCGATGTCCGGAGACATCGCCGGTCCAGGATGCGCGACCGCCGGTGTCGGCGCGCAGGCGACACCGGGTAGGTTCCGCCGGTGAACCTACGTATGTTCAGCGTCCGTTGCTTGGCATGTTCGAGACAGCCCGGGTACCATCGCCGCCGGTTTGCAGGGTTTGCCTGCCGATTGCGCTGGCAAAGGGTGCCAATGCCGGGCGGAAACGCTCCGGCGACGCTATGGGTCCGGGCCGCACCGGCGTCTGCGGCCACGGTCGAACCTGAGGACGTCGAATGTGCTTTGATCGGAACGGTTCTTGCGAAATGCACGTGCGCGGCAGTGGCGGAGTCGCCGGCGGATGAAGGGCATCGTACTCACGGTCGCCCTGGTGTTGGCGTTGACGTCCTGCGGCCGGGGCGGCGAGCAGGGCGCCGGGCGCGACCCGCGCGGCGGCAAGTCCGGCCCCATCCCGGTGAGCGCCGCGACGGTCGCGCGCGCCGATATCCACGTCTATCTGACCAACCTGGGCACGGTGAAGCCGCTCGAGACGGTGACGGTGCACAGCCGGGTGGACGGCCAGTTGATGTCGGCGCACTTCACTGAAGGGCAGACGGTCAAGGCCGGCGACCTGCTTGCGCAGATCGATTCGCGCCCGTTCCAGGTGCAGCTCGAACAGGCGCAGGGACAGCTTGCCCGCGACCAGGCGCTGCTCAACGGCGCGCGCAACGACCTGCAGCGTTATCGCGAGCTGCTCAAGCAGGACTCGATCGCCACGCAGCAGGTGGCCGACCAGGAGGCGCTGGTGCAGCAGTACGAGGGTACGGTCAAGCTGGATCAGGCGCAGGTCGACACCGCCAGGCTGCAACTCGATTACACGCGCATCACCGCGCCGATCGCCGGACGCCTCGGGCTGCGGCTGGTGGACCCGGGCAATATCGTGCACGCCAGCGATCTCGGCGGATTGGTGGTGATCACGCGGGTGCGGCCGATGGGCGTCGTCTTCAGCGTCCCGCAGGACGCTCTGCCGGCGGTGCTGGCGCACTCCGCGGCCGGAGAGCGGCTGCCGGCGGAGGCGTTGGATCGCGACGCCGTCACACCCCTTGCCTCCGGGCGCTTGACCGCGGTGGACAACCAGATCGATACGGCCACGGGAACGGTCAAACTCAAAGCGGAATTTCCCAACGAGGACGGCCGGCTGTTTCCGAATCAGTTCGTAAACGTGCGCCTGCTGGTCGATACGCTGCACGACGCCGTCACCGTGCCTTCGAGCGCCGTGCAGCAGGGTCCGCAGGGCAGTTTCGTGTACGTGGTCAAGGCCGACGACACCGTGTCGCTGCGTTCGGTTCAGCCCGGTCCGGATGAGGGCGGACTGACCGCGGTGCTGTCGGGTCTGGCGGTCGACGAGCACGTCGTGGTCGACGGCATCGACCGGCTGCGCGACGGCGCCGGTGTCACCCTGCCCGGCAGACAGGAAGACCATCCTCCGGAACCCGGCACGCCTTCCGCCCGACCGCCCGAGCACCACTGACATGAATCCTTCGCGGCCGTTCATCCTTCGGCCGGTGGCGACGTCGCTGCTCATGGTCGCCCTGCTGCTTAGTGGTCTGCTGGCCTACCGGCAACTTCCGCTGTCGGCGCTGCCCGAGGTGGATTACCCGACCATTCAGGCGGTGACCTTCTATCCGGGCGCCGGTCCCGATGTCGTGGTCTCGTCGATCACCGCGCCGCTCGAACGTCAGTTCGGACAGATGCCAGGCCTCAAACAGATGGCCTCGGCCAGTTCCGGCGGCGCTTCGGTGATTACGCTGCAATTCAGCCTGGATCTCGGCCTGGATGTCGCCGAACAGGAAGTGCAGGCGGCGATCAACGCCGCCGCGACCTTCCTGCCGAGCGACCTGCCGGCGCCGCCGGTGTACAGCAAAGTGAATCCGGCCGATGCGCCGATTCTGACGCTCGGGCTGACCTCACAGACGCTGCCGTTGCGCAACGTCGTCGACCTCGCCGACACCCGGCTGGCGCAGAAACTGTCGCAGGTGACGGGCGTCGGGCTGGTGACCCTGTCCGGCGGCCAGCGCCCGGCGGTGCGCGTTCAGCTCAATCCGAAAGCGCTGGCGGCCAACGGCCTCGGACTCGAGGATGTGCGCACCGCCATCGCCAATGCCAACGTCAACCAGGCGAAAGGCAGCTTCGACGGACCCGAACGCGCCTGGGCGCTCGATGCCAACGACCAGTTGCAGTCCGCGCAACAGTATCGCGACATCCTGGTGGCGTATCGCAACGGCGCGCCGTTGCGCCTGTCCGATCTGGGCACGGTGGTCGAAGGCGCGGAAAACGCGCGGCTCGCCGCCTGGATGAACGACAAGCCGGCCGTCGTTCTCAATATCCAGCGCCAGCCCGGCGCCAACGTGATCGAGGTCGTCGACCGCATCAAACGGCTGTTGCCGCAGTTGCGCGCGGCGCTGCCCGCGGCGGTGGACGTCGCGGTGCTGACCGACCGCACCGTCACCATCCGCGCTTCGGTGCGCGACGTGCAGTTCGAACTGCTGGGGGCGGTGGCGCTGGTGGTCGTGGCGATCTTCCTGTTTCTGCGTACCGCCACCGGTACGCTGATCCCGGGCATCGCCGTGCCGTTATCGCTGGTCGGCACCTTCGGCGTGATGTACCTCGCCGGCTTCAGCATCAACAACCTGACCCTGATGGCGCTGACCATCGCCACCGGCTTCGTGGTCGACGACGCGATCGTCATGATCGAGAACATCGCGCGCTACATCGAGCAGGGCATGACGCCGCGAGAAGCCGCGCTCAAGGGCTCGGCGCAGATCGGCTTCACCATCATCTCGCTGACGCTGTCGCTGATCGCGGTGCTGATTCCGCTGCTGTTCATGGGCGACGTGGTCGGACGTCTGTTCCGCGAGTTCGCCATCACGCTGGCCGTCGCGATCCTGATTTCCGCGGCGGTGTCGCTGACGCTGACGCCGATGATGTGCGCGCGTCTCCTGCGGCGCGTGCCTGAGGCGGAGCAGGGTGCGCTTTACCGCCGCAGCGCGCGGCTGTTCGACGCCGCGATCGCGGGTTACGGCCGTCTGCTCGACCGCGTGCTCAACCATCAGGGCGCGACGCTCGCGGTTGCCGCGGCCACCCTGGCGTTGACGGTGTTGCTCTATATCTGGATACCCAAGGGTTTCTTTCCGCGTGCAGGACACCGGCATCATCCAGGGCATCTCCGAGGCGCCGCAGTCGATCTCGTTCAGCGCCATGGCAAAACGCCAGCAGGCGCTCGCCGCAACGATTCTGCGGGACCCGGCGGTGGCGAGCCTGTCGTCGTTCATCGGCGTCGACGGCACCAATACGACATTGAACAGTGGCCGCCTGCTGATCAACCTGAAACCCGCGGATCAGCGCGACGCCGGCATCGGTCAGATCCTCCAGCGTCTGCAGGTGCGGGCGGCGGACGCGCCGGGCATTCACCTGTACCTGCAACCGGTGCAGGATCTCACCATCGAGACGCGCGTCAGCCGCACGCAATACCAGTTCACGCTGAACACGCCGAATGCACAGGAACTGTCGGAATGGACGCCGCGGCTGGTGGCGGCCTTGTCGCAGCAGCCGCAACTCGCCAATGTCGCATCCGATCTCCAGGACCGCGGTCTGCAGGCGTTCCTGGCGATCGACCGCGACAGCGCCGCGCGGCTGGGCATCACCGCGGCGACCATCGACGATGCGCTCTACGATGCCTTCGGCCAGCGCCTGGTCTCCACCATTTTCACGCAGGCCAACCAGTACCGCGTGGTGCTCGAAGTGCAGCCCGCATTCCAGCGCGGCCCCGATGCACTGGGCAGCCTGTACATTCCCACGGCGGGCGGTGGCCAGGTGCCGCTGAACAGTGTGGCCGCGGTGCGCGAACAGTCCGCGCCGCTGGTGATCAACCATCTCGGCCAGTTCCCCGCGGCGACCGTCTCGTTCGATGTGGCAGCGGGCGTGTCGCTCGGCGAGGCGGTGAAGGCGATCGAGCAGGTCGAACAGGAAATCCGCCTGCCCGTTTCGATCAGCACGGCGTTCCAGGGCGCGGCGCAGGCCTTCGGCGCGGCGCTGGGCAACGAGCTGCTGCTGATCCTGGCCGCGATCGCCTGCGTGTACATCGTGCTCGGCGTGCTCTACGAGAGCTACATTCATCCGATCACGATTCTGTCGACGCTGCCGTCGGCCGGCGTCGGCGCGCTGCTGGCGCTGATGCTGGCGCGCACCGACCTCGGCGTCATCGGCATCATCGGCATCATCCTGCTGATCGGCATCGTCAAGAAGAACGCGATCATGATGATCGATTTCGCGCTGCAGGCCGAGCGCGAGGAGGGCAAGCCTCCGCGTGAGGCGATTCATCAGGCCTGCCTGCTGCGCTTCCGTCCGATTCTGATGACCACCCTGGCGGCATTGTTCAGCGCGCTGCCGTTGATGCTGGGTACCGGCGTCGGTTCCGAGCTGCGCCATCCGCTCGGCATCACCCTGGTCGGCGGTCTGCTGGTGAGCCAGATGCTCACGCTGTTCACCACGCCGGTGATCTACCTTGCCTTCAGTCGCCTGGCGCGGCGCGCCGAGCGCTCCGGCGGGCGCGCCGGCGTGAATATTTCCGAACCCTTCATCCGGCGCCCGGTCGGCGACCACGCTGCTGACCCTGGGTCTGTCTCTGGCCGGCGCGGTGGCCTTCGCGTTGCTGCCGGTCGCGCCGCTGCCGCAGCTCGATTTCCCGACCATCTCGGTTCAGGCAAATCTGCCGGGGGCGAGTCCGGAGACGATGGCGGCCACCGTGGCCACGCCGCTGGAGCGCACGCTCGGCCGCATCGCCGGCGTCACCGAGATCACGTCCTCGAGTTCGCTCGGCACGACGCGCGTCACGCTGCAGTTCGATCTCGGCCGCGACATCGACGGCGCGGCGCGTGACGTGCAGGCGGCGATCAATGCCGCGCGACGTCTGCTGCCGACCGGCATGCCGGCAATCCCACCTACCGCAAGGCGAACCCGGCGGATGCGCCGATCATGATCCTGGCCCTGACCTCGGCGACGTTGAGCCGCGGCCAGATGTACGACGCGGCGTCGACCGTCATCGCGCAGAAGCTGTCGCAGCTCGACGGCATCGGCCAGGTCACCGTCGGCGGCAGTTCGCTTCCGGCGGTGCGTGTCGAACTCAACCCGCGCGCGCTTGGCGAAAACGGCATCGGGCTTGACGCAGGTGCGCAACGCGCTGGCGGCGGCCAATGCCAACCGCCCGAAAGGCGTGGTCGAAGCCGGCGACCGCCAGTGGCAGGTCGCCGCCGATGACCAGGCCACCGAGGCCGGCCGACTATCGCAACCTGGTGGTCACCTCGGTCAAGGGCGCGCCGGTGCGACTGTCGGACGTCGCCGACGTTGTCGATTCGGTCGAGGACGTGCGCAACGCGGGGTTGTTCAACGCCAAGCCCGCGGTGCTGGTGATCATGTACAGACAGCCGGGCGCCAACGTCATCGCGACCGCGGACCGGGTGCGCGCGGCGCTGCCGCAGCTCGAGGCGTCGATTCCGCGCGCGATCGACGTCGACGTGGTGATGGAGCGCACCGCCACCATCCGTGCCTCGCTGCGCGAAGTCGAGTACGCGCTGCTGATCGCCGTCGCGCTGGTCGTGCTGGTCGTGTTTGCGTTTCTGCGCAACCCGCGCACGACGCTGATCCCCGCGATTGCGGTGCCGGTGTCGCTGGTTTCGACCTTCGGAGTGATGTATCTGCTGGGTTACAGTCTCGACAACCTGTCGCTGATGGCGCTGGCCGTCGCCACGGGCTTCGTCGTGGACGACGCGATCGTGGTGCTGGAAAACACGTCGCGCCACATCGAGCAGGGTGCCGCGCCCTTCGAGGCCGCGCTGCGCGGCGCGCGCGAAGTCGGTTTTACCGTGCTGTCCATGAGTCTGTCGCTGGTGGCGGTGTTCATCCCGGTGCTGCTGATGGGCGGCATCGTCGGACGCCTGTTTCACGAATTCGCCGTTACCCTGTCGGTGGCGATCATTGTTTCGCTGCTGGTGTCGCTCACCACGACACCCATGCTGTGCGCGCGGTTGCTGAAACCGGCGACCGGTGTTGCGCACGGGCCGCTCTACCGCGCCAGTGAGCGGATTTTCGACGGCTTGCTGGGGGCGTACCGCCGCAGCCTCGGCTGGGCGCTGCGGCATCCGCTGATCGTCATCCTGATCCTGGCCGCGACGGTGGGGCTCAACCTGTATCTGTACAGGATAGTGCCGAAAGGATTTTTCCCGGAGCAGGATACCGGGCGTCTGATCGGTGCGATCAAGGCGGACCAGTCGATCTCGTTCCAGGCGATGGAGCGCAAGCTCGCGGACTTCATGAGGATCATCCGCACCGACCCGGCGGTCGAGAACGTGGTCGGATTCACCGGCGGCGGCCACCGGGGCGGCGCCAACGCCGCAGTCATGTTCATCGCGCTCAAGCCGCTGGGGCCGCGCAAGCTGTCCGCGGGACAGGTGATCGCCCGGCTGCGCGGCAAGGTCATGCACGAGGCCGGCGCCAGCCTGTTCCTCACGCCGGTACAGGATCTGCGCATCGGCGGCCGCCAGAGCAATGCGGTCTACCAGTACACATTGCAGTCGGACGATCTCGACGAATTGCGCGCCTGGACAGCGCGGCTGCAGGCGGCGCTGACCGAGGCGCCCGAGGTGGTCGACGTCAGCAGCGATCAGGAAGTCAATGCGCTGCAGATGTCGCTGACCATCGACCGCGACTGCGGCCGCGCGCCTCGGGCTGTCGCCGAAGGATGTGGACGCGGCGCTCAACCTTGCCTTCGGCCAGGCGCAGGTATCGACCATCTATTCGGCGCTCAACCAGTATCACGTGGTGATGGAGGTCGCGCCGCGTTTCCGGCAGACACCGCAGGCGCTGGACGGTATCTTCCTGATCACCGCGGCCGGGAAGCGGGTGCCGCTGACGGCCATTACGCGCCAGACGCCGACCAACACGGCGCTGTCGGTCAATCATCAGGGCCAGTTCGCGGCAGCGACCTCTCGTTCAACCTGGCGCCCGGCGTGGCGCTGTCGCCGGGCCACCCAGGCCATCGACGACGTCGTCGCGCGCATCGGCATGCCCGACAGCGTCCACGGCAGCTTCTGCAGGGCACCGCGCGCGCCTTCGGCGAATCGCTGAAAAGCCAGCCCTGGCTCATCCTGACTGCGCTGGTAACTCTGTACATCGTGCTCGGCGTGCTGTATGAAAGCTACGTACACCCGATCACGATTCTGTCGACGCTGCCCTCGGCGGGCGTCGGTGCGGTACTCGCACTGATGCTGTTCAATACCGAATTCAGCATCATCGCGCTGATCGGTGTCTTCCTGCTGATCGGCATCGTCAAGAAGAACGCCATACTGATGATCGATTTCGCCTTGCAGGCCGAGCGCACGGCCGGCAGCAGCCCGCGCGAGGCCATCTACCAGGCCTGCCTGCTGCGCTTTCGGCCGATCATGATGACGACGCTGGCGGCGATGTTCGGCGCGCTGCCGCTCGCGCTCAGCACCGGTTACAGCGGTGCGACTGCGCCGGCCGCTGGGCATTTCGATCATCGGCGGTCTGTTGCTGAGCCAGGTGCTGACGCTGTATACGACGCCGGTCGTGTATCTGTACCTCGACCGTTTCCGGCTGTGGTGCCTGCGGTTGTGGCAACGCACCCGGCTCGGACGCGCGGGCGTCAGCGGAGGGACGCCATGAGGCAACCGCGCGCTCTGCCGGCGGGTGTTCCAGGTGCGCTGCTGGGCGTGCTGCTGACCGCTTGCATGGCCGGCCCGGACTATGTGCGCCCGCCGGTCGAGGTTCCGCAAGCCTACAAGGAAGCCGGCCCCTGGCAGCCGGCGCAACCGCGCGACGAAGGATCGCGCGGCGACTGGTGGTCGATCTTCGCCGACCCCGAACTCGCCACGCTGCTCGCGCAGATCGACGTCGCGAATCAGAACGTACTGGTAGCCGATGCCCGGTACCGCGCGGCGCGCGCACTGGTGCGGCAGGCGCACGCCGGACTGTTCCCGGAGGTCTCGGGCGCCGCTTCGGCGACACGCACGCGGGCGCCCGGCAATGGTCCCGCGGTGACCACCCAGGCACTGTCGCTCGATGCATCCTGGGAAGTGGATCTGTGGGGGCGCATCCGCAGAACGGTCGAAGCGGACACCGCAGCCGCACAGGCGGGCGCCGCCGACCTCGCCGCCGCGCGGCTGTCCGCGCGCGCCGAACTTGCCGGCGACTATTTGCAGTTGCGCGTGCTCGATGCGCAGAAGCGGTTGCTCGAAGACACGGTCGCGGCGTACGCACGCGCGTTGGAAATCACCCGCAACCGCTACGCCGCCGGTGTCGCAGGAAGGGTCGACGTGGCGCAGGCGCAAACCCAGCTCGAAAGCACGCGCGCGCAGGCGCTCGACGTCGGCGTGCAGCGCGCGGCGCTCGAACACGCGATCGCCGTGCTGGTGGGCAAGCCGCCGGCCGACTTCAGGCTGCCGCCGGTGACACTGCAGATCCCGGTGCCGCCGGTGCCGGCGGAGGTGCCGTCGCGGCTGCTGGAGCGGCGGCCGGATATCGCCGGCGCCGAACGCCGGGTCGCCGCGGCCAACGCGCAGATCGGTGTCGCGAAATCGGCGTACTTTCCAAGTCTGACGCTGGCGGCGAGCGGCGGATATCAAAGCGCAAGCCTCGCTGACCTGCTGAGCGCGCCGGCGCGCGTGTGGTCGGTGGGCCCGGCGCTTGCCGAAACACTGTTCGACGCTGGAGCGCGGCGCGCTCAGACGCGGCAGGCGCTGGCGAACTACGATGCCGGCGTGGCCGACTACCGGCAGACCGTGCTCGGCGCGTTCCAGGAGGTCGAGGACAATCTCGCTGCGCTGCGTATTCTCGAGGAGGAAGCCCGGGTGCAGGATGCGGCGGTGGCGGCGGCGCGCCAGTCGGTCGTGCTCACCACCAACCAGTACAAGGCCGGCACCGTCAATTACCTGGACGTGGTCACCGTGCAGGCGACGCAACTGGCCAACGAGCGCAGTGCGCTGACGATCCACGGACAGCGTCTGGCGGCCACCGTGGCGCTGGTCAAGGCGCTTGGCGGCGGCTGGGGTACGCCGCCTTAGCGGCGCCGCGTCCGGTTGACCGGCGGTGCGCCGAACGGAAAACAGGGTCGGCTGTTGCAGACCGGTGTGACCCTTGGCAACATAGCGACGCCGGCGTGCGTGAGCATGCCGCCGCCGGAGTCGTGCGTCGTGCGCGAATCCTGTTTCCCCGGAGCACCGCCATGGAATTGAATCTTGCCATCGCCGGGCCGCCGCTCATTTCGTTGCTGGCGGGCGTCGCGATTCTTGTCTGGCCGAGACTGCTGAACTACATCGTGGCCTTTTACCTGATACTGTTCGGCCTGCTGGGGCTTCTGCCGCTGCTGGTGCGAGCGTAAACGCGCCGGTCGATGGCGTACTGGGCGGACAACCTTACCGCCGTACCTGCGCCCGAACCGGGTTGCCCTGGGGATCGAGCCGCGCCTCGGTGACGCGCGGCCGTCCGCCCAGGTCGGCGAACGTGGAAAGATCCGTGAATCCCGCGCCGCGCAACAGCGACCGCACCGCGCCGGCCTGATCGGGGCCGTGTTCGAGCAGCAGGCGGCCGCCGGGTTTCAATGCGTCGCCCGCGGCTTGCGCGATAACGCGGATGGCATCCAGTCCGTCGGCGCCGGCGGTCAGCGCGCGCCGCGGCTCGAAACGAACGTCGCCATGTTCGAGATGAGGGTCGGCGTCGGCGACATAGGGCGGGTTGGACACCACCAGGTCGAGGCTGCGTGCGGCCAGCGGTGCAAGCCAGTCGCCGCAGACCAAGCCGATGTTGCGCACCGCGAGCCGGGCGGCGTTGCGGCGCGCGAGCTGCAGGCTGGCGCAATGAATGTCCGTGGCCAGCACGAAACAGCCGGGCCGTTCGGAGGCGATCGCCAGGGCAACGGCGCCGCTGCCGGTGCCGAGGTCGGCCACGAGCCCTTGTGCAGCGTCCGGAATCCAGGCGAGCGCCCGCTCCACCAGCAGCTCGGTTTCGGGGCGCGGGATCAGCGTGGTGTCGTCGACGGCGAGTTCCAGCGACCAGAACTCGCGTTGACCGGTCAGATGGGCGACCGGCTTCCCTGCGGCGCGCTGCGCGATCAGCGTGGCGAAGCGTCCGGCCGGTTGTGCATCGATCTCGCGCTCCGGCCAGGCCAGCAGCCAGGTGCGCGACTTCCCGAGCACGTGCGCCAGCAGCACTTCGGCGTCCAGGCGCGGACTGTCCGAGCCGTGCAGGCGCGCGACCGCTGCGTCGAGCAGTTGGCGGACAGCGGGCACGGTTGCGCCTGCCGTCAGGCGTCCTCGCCCAGTGCGGCGAGCCGGTCCGCCTGGTCTTCGCTGACGAGCGGCTCGATGACGGAATCCAGCGCGCCTTCCAGGATGTTTTCGAGTTTGTACAGCGTCAGGTTGATGCGGTGGTCGGTGACACGGCCCTGCGGAAAGTTGTAGGTGCGGATGCGCTCCGAGCGGTCGCCGCTGCCGACCAGGTTGCGGCGCGTCTCGGTTTCCTCGGCGCGGCTGCCGTTCGGCTTCGATGGCGTTCAGGCGCGCCGCAGCAGCGACATGGCGCGCGCGCGGTTCTTGTGCTGCGAGCGCTCGTCCTGGCATTCGACCACGATGCCGGTGGGCAGATGGGTGATGCGGATCGCCGAGTCGGTCTTGTTGACGTGCTGGCCGCCGGCGCCGGAGGCGCGGTAGGTGTCGACCTTGAGATCGGCCGGATTGATGTCGGATTGCCTCGCTCTCGTCCGCTTCCGGCAGCACGGCCACGGTCGCGGCCGAGGTGTGGATGCGGCCCTGCGATTCGGTTTCCGGCACGCGCTGCACGCGGTGCGCGCCCGGATTCGAATTTCAGGCGCGAGTACACGTCCTGGCCCGACGATGCGCGCGATGATTTCCTTGTAGCCGCCGTGCTCGCCCTCGCTGGCGCTGAGCATTTCGACCTGCCAGCGTGCTGGCTTCGGCGTAGCGCGAATACATGCGGAACAGGTCGCCGGCGAAGATCGCCGCCTCGTCGCCGCCGGTGCCGGCGCGGATTTCCAGGAAGATGTTTTTGTCGTCGTCCGGATCGCGCGGCAGCAGCGTGTTTCTGGAGTTCCAGCTCGAGCGCCTCGTGGTGCCGTTGCGCATCGTGCAGTTCGTCCTCGGCCATGTGCGCGCAGTTCCGGATCCGGGTCGCGCAGCATGTCGCCGCGCGTTCTCAATGTCCCGCTCGGCCCTGCAGCAAGGCGCTCGAAACAGCCGACCACCGGGTCGAGCTGCGCGTATTCGATCGACAGGCTGCGGAACGCGTCCTGGTTGCCCATGACCTCGGGCTCGGCGAGCAGGGCGCTGACTTCCTGCGCGCGCTCGACGATCGATTCCAGTTTGCTGCGTAGCGATGGTTTCATGTCGATGACGTCTTTCGTTGAGATCTGAGCAGATTTCCATGCGCCGCGTTCGAGCAGGTCGTGGCGGCCTGTCCTCGCCGGCCTGGCGCAGGCTGCACGGTCGGATCGTGAATCAGCTTGTTGGTCAGCGTGTGTGCGAGCAACTCGCAGTGACCTCGTCGGGCGGCTTGCCGGCGGCGAGCCATCTGCCGCGCCCGTTCCAGCAACTGGTCGCCGTTCCGCTTCGGCGCTGTCGCGCAGGCGCAGATGCGTGGGACGCGTCCAGCGAGCGCAGCCAGGCCATGAAGCGCTCGACCTGCACCTCGATGATCTCCTCGGCCTGTTCAGCCGCCTCCTGGCGCGACCTGCAGGTTCTCCTCGATCACTTCCTTCAGGTCGTCGACCGTGTACAGGTAGATGTCGTCGAGTCGCGCGACCGCGGGTCGATGTCGCGCGGCACGGCGATGTCGACCATGAAGCATCGGCCGGTGCTTGCGCGCCTTGAGCGCGGTCTTGACCACCGCCCTGTCCGAGGATGAAGTGCTCGGCTGGCGGTCGAGAGATGACGATGTCGGCCTCCGCCAGGTGCGCCGGGATTTCGGCGAGCGCGATGCCGTAGCCGCCGAACTGCGCGGCGAGCTGGTGCGCGCGCCCGCGGCGTGCGGTTGGCGATGATCATGCGGCCGATGCCTGTGTTCGCTGCAGGTGGCGGGCGGCCAGCTCGATGGTTTCGCCGGCGCCGATCAGCAGCGCGGTCTGCTCGCGAAGTTCGCCGAAGATCTGCCTGGCCAGGCTGACCGCCGCGAAGGCGACCGACACCGGGCTCTCGCCGATCGCGGTGTCGGTGCGAATCTGCTTGGCGACCGAGAAGGTGTGCTGGAACAGGCGTTCGAGCAGAGGTGCCAGGGTGCCGGCGTCGACCGCCTGCTGATAGGCTGCCTTCATCTGGCCGAGGATCTGCGGTTCGCCCAGGATCATCGAATCCAGACCGCCGGCGACGCGCAGCAGGTGGCGCACCGCGTCGGTGTCCGGAAACCGGTACAGGTAAGGTTGCAGGGCGCTCGTTGGCGACGCGGTGAAACTGGCCGAGCCAGTCCGTGACGCCGTCGAAATCGGGCCGGCTGCTGCTGCGCAGTAGACTTCGGTACGGTTGCAGGTCGACAGAATGGCGGCTTCGGCGATGCAGGGCAGTGAAGCCAGCTCGCGCAGCGCCGCCGGCAACTCGCTCCGGACTGAAGGCCACCTGTTCGCGCAGATCGACGGGCGCGGTGCGGTGGTTGATGCCTAGCGCGATCAGGGTCATGGACAGGGTCTGGCGTGGCGCAAACATTAAATTTTGAGTGATGGTATAGGCGAATACAAGCTGGGCTGCCGGTATGGCTGTCTACATTTCGTGTATTTCAGTATAGTGGCCGTTCGAATGTCCGAACGCTAGGTTAAGTACTCTGAATATGATTGGAATCAGTCGAAATTTCCGTGGGCGGTTCCGGGTTCCGCTGATTTTGCTGCCGGTTCTGAGCGCATGCGCGCACCTGCATCCTGGCGCCGAATCGGCACAGCCGGCCGAGGCCGCACCCCAGCCGCCGGCCGGCCAGCTCGAAAGCATCACGCCCCAGCCGCGGGTGTCCCTCCCCGACGAACAACTGACCGCGAACGAGCTCTATCGCATTCTGCTGGGTGAAATCGCCGGCCAGCGGGGGCGCATGGATGTTGCCGTGCCGGCGTATCTGGAGGCGGCGAAAAAATCCAAGGATCCGCGTATCGCCGAACGCGCCGTGAAAATCGCGGTGTACGGCCAGGCGCCGGAGCAGGCGTACGAGGCCGCCAACCGGTGGGTGGAACTGGCGCCGGAAGATCTTGAAGCGCATCAGGCGGTTGCAGCACTCGCGCTGCGCAAGGGCGACGAATCCGCCGCGTTGCAGGAGCTGAACTACCTGATCGATAAATCGCCGCAGCCGCGCGAGGGCTACCAGGCCGTGCTCGGTCTGCTGGCGCGCGAAGCCGACCAGGAGCGGGCGCGGGCGGTCATGGAAAAGATTGTCGGGCAGCGCGACACCGACGGCGACGCGCACTATACCTATGCGCAGCTCGCGCTGCACGAGCAGAACTGGGAACTGGCGCTGCGCGAGGCGCGGCGCACCCTGGCGCTGGAACCGGGCCGCTCGGATGCCGTGATCCTCCAGGCGCAGGCCCAACTCAAGCTGGGCAACGCGGAGGAGGCGCACAAGGGCATAACGGAGGCGCTGGACGCCGATCCCGACGACGTCGAGCTGAGAAAGGCCTATGCGCGGCTGCTGGTCGACCAGGGCGATCTCGACGGCGCGCGCAAGCAGTATGAATGGCTGATCAAGCGCCAGCCCGACGATGGCCCGATTGTCTACTCGCTGGCCTTGCTGACGCTGGAAGCGAACCGGCTGAAAGATGCCGAGCGGTATTTCAATCGGCTGCTCGAACTCGAATACCAGGTGCAGCCGGCCTACTACTACCTCGGCGCCATCGCGGAGGAAAACAAGGACTACGACAAGGCCGTCGAGTGGTACGACAAAGTCGAGCCGGGCGACCACTGGCTGGAAGTGCAGATCCGTCTGGCCAAGATCGAGGCCGATACCGGCAATCTGCCGGCGGCGCGCGCCCGCTTGAAGAACCTGAGGCTGACCGATCCGGCCCACGCCGAGCGCCTGATCCTGATCGAGGGGGACCTGCTGGTCAGCGTCCATCACGAAGCCGATGCCTATGCGCTCTATACCGAGTTCCTCGCCGCGCACTCGGACAATCTGGAAGTGCTGTACGCGCGTTCGCTGGTGGCCGAATCGCTCGACAAACTCGATGTCGCGGAACAGGACCTGCGCCTGATACTGCGCAAGGAACCGGACAATGCGCGCGCGCTGAACGCGCTGGGTTACACGCTGGCCGACCGCACGACGCGTTATCAGGAAGCGTTGGGTTACATCGAGAAAGCCTATGCGCAGACGCCGGACGATGCCGCGGTGATCGACAGCATGGGCTGGGTCCAGTATCGGCTGGGCAACCTCGACAAGGCGCGCGAGTATCTGCAGAAGGCCCACGAAGCGAACGATGACGCCGAGATCGCCGCTCATCTGGGCGAGGTGCTGTGGATGTCGGGCGATCGCGCCGGCGCGCGGGCGGTGTGGAAGAAGGCGCGCAAGAGCGAGCCCGACGATGCGACGCTGCTCGAAACGATCAAACGGCTCGGCCACTGAGGGGCGCGCCGGCCGGACGGCGGCCGGCACGTTCGCCGGGCCGGTGACCGGACGCCGCGGTGCGCTCCATGGAACGGCGTGATCGCGGACGACGGCGCGCCGGCCCGAAGCTCCCTGCGGTTTCCAGACTATGAAATTTGACGTCCCGGCGCGCCGCCTGACCGCCTTGCTGCTGGCAGCGGCGTTCCTGCAACTTTCCGCCTGCGCCACCCGCGCTCCGCGTCCGGACGCCGTGCTGGAGCAGGCCTGGCTTGCCCACGCCGCCAGCATCGACGGGATCGACCGCTGGCGCGCCGAGGGCCGGGTCGCAATCAGGATTGCGGAACAGGGGTGGACTGCATCGTTCGGGTGGCGGCAGGCGCGGGACCGCTACGACATCCAGCTCGCCGGTCCCTTCGGGCAGGGTGTCGTGCAGTTGTCCGGTGACCGCGACGGCGCCGAACTGATCCAGAGCGACCGTTCCCGCCAACGGGCGGCCAGCGCCGAGGAATTGCTGGCGGCCCAGACCGGCTGGCGGCTCCCGGTGGCCGGGTTGCGGCACTGGATTCTCGGCGTGCCGGCGCCGGACCGCCCGGCGCAACGGACACTGGATGCCGACGGGCGACTTGCCGCACTGCGGCAGGACCATTGGGAGATCGAATACGACAGTTACCAGTCGGTCGACGGGCTCGACATGCCGCACAGGCTGCGGCTGGTCAACGGCGACGTGCAGGTCAAACTGGTGATCGGGCAATGGCAGACCGAGCGGCCATGACTGCGCTGAGGCTGCCGGCGCCCGCCAAGCTCAACCTGTTTCTGCACGTCACCGGCCGCCGCGACGACGGCTATCACGAACTCCAGACGCTGTTTCAATTCCTGGATTACTGCGACGAACTCCGCTTCGAGCCGGCCGCGCCGGGCGAGATCCGGGTGACCGGCAACACTGCGGTGGGTCCGGAGTCCGATCTGATCGCCCGCGCGGCGCAACGGCTGGCGGCGGCGACCGGGTGCCGGCGCGGCGCGTCGATCCGGGTCGACAAACGGGTGCCCATCGGCGGCGGGCTGGGCGGCGGCAGTTCGGATGCGGCGACGACGCTGGCCGGCCTCAATCGGCTCTGGGGCCTTGGGCTGGACACGGCCCGGCTCGGAGAAATCGGCCTGACGCTGGGCGCCGACGTGCCGGTCTTCGTCGCCGGCAGAGCCGCCTGGGCGGAGGGCGTCGGCGAGCGCCTGACGCCGGTCGACGGGGTGCCCGAGCCCTGGTATCTGGTGATCAAACCGCCGGTAAGCATATCTACCGCTGAGGTTTTCTCCGCCCCTGAATTGACACGCAACGGCGCAAAGATCACAATAGCCGACTTTCTGTCGGGCCGGGGGGGCAACCATCTTCAGCCGGTGGTCGAGCGGCGGTATCCGGAAGTCGCCGAGGCGCTGGCGTGGCTGGCGGAATTCGCCCCGGCGCGCATGACCGGCAGCGGAGCCTGCGTGTTCGCGGCGTTTTCCGAACGGCGTCAGGCGCTGACCCTGTTGGAGCGGCTTTCCCTGGAGTGGACCGGTTTCGTGGCGCGCGGCCGCAATCGTTCGCCGCTTCTGGATGCGCTGGACCGGCTGAGCTAACAGATTGGGGCGTAGCCAAGCGGCAAGGCACGGGATTTTGATTCCCGCATTCCCAGGTTCGAATCCTGGCGCCCCAGCCAAAACGTGAAAAAACATTGGGTGGGTGCATTGGTGCGGACTATAGCGTTTCGCCCCGCGCCAGGATTTGAACCGTAAAGGTTCGACAAAACCGCGGGGCGGTTTTGAACGGCGAAGCCGGCCCCGGAGGGGTGAGGGCGCAGCCCGAATAATCCTGGCGCCCCAGCCAAAACGTGAAAAGACATTGGGTGGGTGCATTGGTGCGGATTGTCACGACTTCGCTCCGCGGTGTTTGAGCGCGCTGTGAAACGGTTTCAGTCGGACAGGTGCGGGGAGTCATGAACGGTATTCCAGGATCAGGTCCCGACGGCCGCATGATGGTGTTCACGGGCAACGCCAATCCGGCGCTGGCCCAATCCATCACCGGCTACCTGCGCCTCAACGTGGGCAAAGCCGTCGTCGACATGTTCAGCGACGGCGAGATCATGGTCGAGATCATGGAGAACGTCCGCGGCAAGGACGTTTTCATCGTGCAGCCGACCTGCGCGCCGACCAACGACAACCTGATGGAACTGCTGGTCATGGTCGACGCCATCAGCCGCTCCTCGGCCGCGCGCATCACGACGGTGATCCCGTATTTCGGCTATGCGCGCCAGGACCGGCGGCCGCGTTCGGCGCGGGTGCCGATCACGGCCAAGGTGGTGGCGCAGCATGATCGGCAGCGTCGGCGCGGACCGGGTGTTGACCGTGGATCTGCACTGCCGATCAGATCCAGGGATTTTTCGATATCCCGGTGGACAACGTCTATGCGTCGCCGATCCTGCTCGGCGACATCTGGCGTCAGAAATATCCGGATCTGGTCGTGGTGTCGCCGGACGTGGGCGGCGTGGTGCGTGCCCGGGCTATGGCCAAGCGCCTGGATGATGCGGACCTCGCCATCATCGACAAACGCCGCCCGCGGCCGAACGTGGCCAAGGTGATGCACATCATCGGCGAGGTCGAAGGCCGCACCTGCGTGCTGGTCGACGACCTGGTGGATACCGCCGGCACGTTGTGCCAGGCGGCGCGCGCACTGAAGGAGCACGGCGCGCGAAGGTGGTGGCGTATTGTACCCATCCGGTGCTGTCGGGCGACGGCGGTCGCCGAACATCGACCAGCTCGGAACTGGACGAACTGGTGGTGACCGACACCATTCCGCTGCGGCCGGATGCGCAGGCCTGCAGCCGCATCCGCCAGCTGAGCATCGCCGAGATGCTGGCCGAGGCCATGCGCCGCGATCAGCGACGAGGAATCGGTCAGTTCGCTGTTCATGGATTGATGCATGCGGCCGGCATGGCCGGCCTGCGTGCGGTCTGCGAGCCGTCCCCTGGTCGCGGGGCGAGTGTTGCTTGAGACGCTAATCGGAGAGTAACATGTCATGTCTGAGTTTTGAAGTCGAAGCCGAAGTGCGTACGAGGCAGGGGAAGGGTGCGAGCCGCCGCCTGCGTCGTGACGGCAAGGTGCCCGCCATTATCTACGGCGGCAAGAAGGCACCGCAACTGATCACGCTGCGGCACAACGAAGTGGCGAAGCATCTGGAGCACGAGGCCTTTTATTCGCACATCCTGACCGTCAACGTTGGCGGCAAGCCGACCAAGGCGGTGCTGCAAGCGACCTGCAGCGCCATCCGGCCAAGCCCATCGTCATGCACATCGACTGCAGCGCGTCGACGAGACGAGACAGATCCGCGTGCACGTGCCGCTGCATTTCGTCGGGCGAAGATCTGGCGCCGGGCGTCAAGGCCGGCGGCGTCGTGTCGCATGAACTGATCGAAGTCGAGGTCGAGGTGCCTGCCGAAGGACCTGCCGGAATTCATCGAAGTGGATATCGCCGGTCTGCGATGATCGGCGGCACGGTCCATCTGTCCGATCTCAAGCTGCCCGAAAGCTGCGCGCTGGTCGAACATGGTGCGCGGCGAGGCGCACGACCTGCATGGTCGCGTCGATTCACGCGCCGCGGCGCGCCGGCGAGGAAGAAGGGCGCGCGCGCCGGCCGAGGGCGCGCCCGAGGCGCGGCAGTCACACGCCTGAATCCGCTGACGCTGTGCCCGCCATCCGGTCTGATCGTCGGGTTGGGCAATCCCGGCAAAGCGTACGAACAGACCCGGCATAACGCCGGGTTCTGGTTTGTGGAGGCACTGGCGCGACACTGCGCGGTGACGTTTGCGCAGGAGAAGCGGTTCCAGGGCGAGGTCGGCGCGCTGCCAGGGCGGCGGGCACGATTACCGCCTGTTCAAGCCGATGGCGTACATGAACCGCAGCGGTCAGCCGGTGGCGGCGATCATGCGGTTCTTACAACATACCGCGTCGAAGCCATCCTGGTCGCGCACGACGAACTGGACCTGCCGCCCGGCGTGGCGCGGCTCAAGCGGGGCGGCGGTCACGGCGGCCACAACGGTCTGCGCGATCTGATCAGTCATGCTCGGCACGCAAGAGTTTTTCCGGCTGCGCCTGGGGATCGGGCATCCGGGGCACCGGGATCAGGTCTCGGACTACGTGTTCGAGCGGCGCGTCCAAGGCCGACCGGCAAGCGATCGATGCGGCGGTGCAGTCGCCGCCGCCGTCATGCCGCAGGTGCTTGGCCGGCGAAATGGAACGGGCGATGCACATTCTGCACAGCGCATAGGGCCCGGGACGCAGACAATTCAAGATGGAGTGAAGCGTGGGCTTCAAATGCGGCATCGTCGGGTCTGCCGAACGTCGGCAAGTCCACCCTGTTCAATGCGCTGACCAAGGCGGGCATCCAGGCGGAGAATTATCCGTTCTGCACCATCGACCCCAACGTCGGCGTCGTGCCGATGCCCGATCCGCGGCTCGATGCGCTGGCGGCGATCGTCAAGCCGCAGAAGGTGCTGCCGACGACCATGGAATTCGTCGACATCGCCGGGCTGGTCGCCGGCGCCTCGAAGGGCGAGGGGCTGGGCAACAAGTTTCTCGCCAACATCCGCGAGACCGACGCCATCGCCCATGTGGTGCGCTGCTTCGAAAATGAAAACGTCATTCACGTCGCCGGCAAGGTCGATCCGATCGGCGATATCGAGGTGATCAACACCGAGCTGGCGCTGGCCGATCTGGAGACCGTGGAGAAAGGCAGCCACCGTGTCGCCAAAGCTCGCCAAGGGCGGCGACAAGGAGGCGAAAGCCAACTGGCCTTGCTCGAAAAGGTGCGGGTGCAACTGGACATGCCGGCGGTCCTGCGCGCACGCTGGCGCTCGACGAAGAGCAGCGCGTCTGCACTGCGCGATCTGCATCTGTTGACCATCAAACCCACCATGTACATCGCCAACGTCGCGGAAGACGGGTTCACCGACAACCCGCTACCTGGATGCGGTGCGGGCGCTGGCCGCAGCGCGAGGGCGCCGAGGCGGTGCCGGTGTGCGCCGCCATCGAGGCGGAGATCGCCGAACTGGACGCCGCGGAACAGACGGAGTTTCTGCACGAGCTGGGCATTGACGAACCCGGTCTGAACCGCGTGATCCGCGCCGGCTACCGTCTGCTCGGCTTGCAGACCTATTTCACCGCGGGCGTGAAAGAGGTGCGCGCCTGGACCGTCCCAGTGGGCGCCACCGCGCCGCAGGCCGCCGGCGTCATCCATACCGATTTCGAGAAAGGCTTCATCCGCGCCGAGGTGATCGCCTACGACGATTTCATCGCGTGCAAGGGCGAACAGGGTGCGAAGGAAGCCGGCAAGCTGCGGCTCGAAGGCAAGGATTATGTCGTGCATGACGGCGACGTGATGCACTTTCGGTTCAACGTTTAAACCGGACTTCGGATTCTGCAGAACTTCGGCGGACAGAAAAAACGCAGTGTGGCCTATAGGATGAGGAATTATTTAATCCCTATGCGTCCAGGTTGATCCGTTGAAAGCCGGGTATAAACCGGGTACGATACCGGGTATGGAGTCAAAGCCGGCTATTGATAAACCGGGTATGACTCAAATCCGGAGGACAGGCCATGCTGACCGATACCCAATGCCGCACCGCCAAGCCCAGGGATAAGCCCTACAAACTGTCGGACGGTAAGGGGCTGTATCTGGAAATCAAACCCAACGGGGTGAAGGCGTGGCGCTACCGTTTCGAGTTGCGCGAAGGCGAGGCCACCAAGGAAAGCGTCTTCGCAATTGGCGACTACGCCATCGCCCCCAGCGGCGAAACGCCGGAAGAGGCGCAGGCCAGGCGGGGTGGTCGGCGCTTTACCCTGGCCGAGGCGCGGGACGAGCGCACCAAGGCGCGGGCGCTGGTCAAGCAGGGCATCAACCCGGTCCACAACCGGCAGCTTGAGCGCATCAAACGCGAGCAGGAAAACGCCACCACCTTCGAGGCCGTCGCCAAGGAATGGCTGGCCTTGAAGGACTGGGAGGAAGTCACCAAGGCCCGGCGGCTGGACATGCTCGCCCGCGTGGTGTTCCCGAAGATCGGTTCGTTGCCGGTCAAGAGCATTACCCCGGCGCACATCCTCGACGTTCTGAATACCTCGGCGAAGAAGAACGGCCTGACCGTCGCGGCGGAGGCCAAGCGCACCATGTCCGGCATCTTCGAGCTTGCCGTATCCACCCTGCGGGCGGAAGCTGATCCGGCCTATCCGGTGCGCAAGGCGTTGCCGGCCAACAAGACCCAGCACAAGCGTCCGCTCGATACTGCCGAAATTGGCCAGCTACTGCGCGACGTGGAAGGACACGGCGGACGCCACGAAACCATCACGGCTTTTCGCCTGATGTGGATGACCCTCTGCCGACCCAGCGAAGCGGTCGAGGCTCGGTGGTCGGAATTCGACCTCGATGCGGCGACCTGGCGCATCCCGGCCGAGCGAATGAAGAAGCGCAAGGAACACGCGATCCCGCTGCCTACGCAAGCCGTCGAATTGCTGCGGGCGCTGCACGGCATCACTGGCCGGCATGTGCATCTTTTCCCACATCGCGATGACCGCACGAAGCCGATGGTGGCGGCATCGTTCCGGCAAATGCTGAACGTGCTGGGTTGGGGTGGCAAGTACAGCCCTCACGCCACCCGGACTACGGGCAGCACACGGTTGAACGAGTTGGGTTTCGCGGCGGACTGGATCGAGCGCCAGTTGGCTCACGCCGAACCTAACGCGGTACGTCGCACCTACAACCACGCCGAATACCTTGCCGACCGTGCAAGGATGATGCAGCACTGGGTGGACATGCTGGAGACATGGAAGAAGGGCGACAATAACGTGACGCCGATCAGGAAAACGGTGGCATAACGAGTAAGCCGCACCTAGCCCGACGGGGCGAAAACCGGGAACCCTTGCCCGGCCGGCGCGGCACCTAATTCAAGGGAAGCGTGAAGGGGCGCGATTATGGATTTTCCGGCCTATGTCCCGGCGGCAGTCCGGGCCTACATTTCGGCCATGATCGAAGGCGACACCTGGGAACCGCAGGGATGGGCGGCGTCGCTCGCCAGCGCAGAAGAGGACTTGGCGAAGATCGAGGACGAAATGGCGGCGCAAGCGCAGCGCGGCGAATCTGAGTGTCTGGAAAGCTTGCGTCGACAAAGAGCCGAAGCGGCTGAGTTTCGAGACAGGGTGGCTGGCGAAGTCGAATGTCTGCGCCGGCTGGCGCTCGAACCACGCATGCAGGAAGCCTTTGCCTTGCTGACCCGTGAATTTAGCGACGATGAACAGTGGCGATGCTTCATTCTGCAGCACGGGCCGCTCGGATGGACTACCGTCAATTTCGCCTGCGATTGAAGCAGGTTACGGAGCTGCGGGACAAAATCGCCGACACGTCCGCAAAGCTCGCGGGCCTGTTGCGGAACGCTGCCAACACTGGCTTTTCTTACTGGCCCTCAGAATTCTTCAGCATCCCCGCACTACTGCGGAAAACCGATAACCACAAAATGCAAAATCATGACTTGCGCATGTGGCAGGGATTGCGCAGGTATGTGCTTGGCGATATACCCGAGCGTAAGGTTCCAGAAAGCGAGCCACTGCAAGAAGAGGGCGAATCGGCGATCACCCACGTGGTTGTCTGGCGCGTTCTGAAAGCTGGCGAAAAACCGGAGATTGATCCGGAGGAAGAGGTACGAAACTCCCTGCGCTATGCGTGGGGGACGGCACCGGATGTTTCCGAATTACTCGATACCGTGGCGAAAGCGGCGCGGGACTTCAAGCCGAGCGAAAATGGGATGATGGTCGCGGCTATCGACTCACGCAAATCGAATCTCAAAGCGGAATACCTGCGGGCCTTCGGCAACCTGCTGACCGATGTTCACCATTTCACGTTGACGACCGGAATCATGCAGGCAATGGCCACAGTGGCAAACGTAGCGATTAATCAGCCTGAAATTGACGTGTCCTATGATGACGTTCGAAAAGCTTCTTGCCAAGCTAGGCAGTTAGTCGGTGGAAGATTCAAGGAAAAAAAAGACCGCGAATCTTCCAGGCACCCGGAAGATTCGAGTGTGAAATTTATTTTGAATATCTTCGACGCTCGATAACGGAAGACCGAGGATGGCACTGTCTTAATTTGGACAGGAGCTATCCCGAATGAATCAACTCCCCGAAATCGGCTTCCTAAGACTGCCGCAAATCATCGGCGACCCTAAGGCGGACCCGCCGATTCCCCCGCTCGTCCCCGTAAAGAAGTCTTGCTGGTGGGCCGGCGTCAAGTCCGGGCGCTTCCCAAGCCGGTAAAGATCGGCAACGGGCGCGGAACATTCTGGCGCGTCGACGATATACGCGCCCTCATCGAATCGGTTTGAGGGGCGGCCATGACCAGATATGAAAAAGGCCGCAACGGTGGCGACCGTGCGACCCTTAAGACATATACCGCAAACGATTATAACACTTCCGCGCGACCCCGCAAACGTGGTAAGTCTCCCAAAACCCACGCCATCATCGCGGCGGCGGCGCAATTCTTGGAGGAAAACCACCCGGCAACGGTTCGTGCGGTGTGCTATCGCCTGTTCGTCGATGGCCACATAGCTTCAATGGCGAAATCCAATACCAATGCTGTTGGCGTCCACCTACGCAATGCGAGGGAACAGGGCATTATCCCCTGGAATCACATCGTTGATGAAACACGCGAGGCAGAGCGGGCGGGGACGTGGGATGGTCCCAGCCAGATTCTAAATGCCGCTCAGGCGTCTTATCGGAAAGACCACTGGCAATCGCAAAACGAGCGGCTGGAGGTTTGGTCAGAGAAAGGCACCGTGCGCGGCACGCTTTCGCCGGTGCTGGCACGCTACGGGGTGACGTTTCGCGTCATGCACGGGTACAGTTCCGCGACCGCCCTCTACGACATCGCAAAAGAAACACGCGCCGACCCGCGACCCATGGCGGTGCTGTACGTGGGCGACTGGGACCCGTCTGGACTTCACATGTCCGAGATCGACCTACCTGCCCGGCTGGCGCGTTATGGTGGTTCAGTACACTTCCAGCGCATCGCACTTGCCGCGCACGATATAACCGATCTGCCAAGCTTCGACGTAGCGACCAAGGCCGGCGACACGCGCGCGCACTGGTTTCGCGCCAACTTCGGGCGTCGCTGTGTCGAATTGGACGCGATGGCTCCCAACGATCTGAGGGCTGTCGTTGAGGATGAAATCATCAGGCACATCGATCGTGACCGGTGGGAGCATTCTGCCCGGATCGAGCAAGCTGAAATCGAGAGCATGCGCGACTTTCTCAATTCATGGCCTGCCATAAATTGCCGTGGCGGTGCTGTATGAACGCCAATCCTATCGAGCAATTCCGCGACGCGATCCAGTCTTCCGGATTGATCCCGCCGGACATGATCGACGCCGACGGCAAGCTGCATCGGTTCGCCAGCAACGGCAGGGCTGGAGATGACGCCGGCTGGTATGTGTTTCACCTCGACGGCTTTCCGGTGGGCATCTTCGGTGACTGGCGTATCGGCTTGTCCGAAATATGGAAAGCCGACACCGGGCGCAAACTGACGAAGCAGGAGAAGGCAGAGCAACGTGCCAGGTTCGACGCCCTGCGACACGAGCGGGAAGCCGCCGAAACCCGCGGCCACGAAGAGGCTGCCGACAAGGCCGCGGCGATCTGGCAGGCAGCACAACCTGCCCCCGCCAATCATGGGTACTTGGTGAGGAAGGGTGTCAAACCGCACGGCACGAAAGTCGGTTCGGATGGGCGCCTGCTGGTGCCGATGCACGATGCGGCGGGCAAACTGTGGAACATCGAGCGCATCGCCGCAGAGAAACCCGCCGACGGCAGCCCGGACAAGAAAGGGCTTTTTCGCGGGCGGCGCACCGGCTGCTTTTTCAGCATCGGCAGTCCGAAGGGTGCGGCGGCTTTGTGCATTGCCGAAGGTTTTGCGACCGGCGCGAGCATTCACGAAGCAACGGGTCTGCCTGTGGCCGTCGCCTTCGGCGCCGGAAATCTGGAGCCGGTGACCAAGGCCATGCGGCAGACGTTTCCCGATCTTCCGATGGTGATCTGCGCCGATGACGATTACCGCATCGAGGGCAATCCCGGACGCACCAAGGCGGCAGCGGCCGCGCTGGCCGTCGGCGGTGTCATGGTTTCGCCGGTGTTTCATGGGGACCGACCCGACGGAGCCACCGACTTTAACGACCTGCACCAGGCCGAGGGCATAGACGCTGTGCGACGCATTATCGCGGGCGTGGTTGAGGTCTTAGCGACGCGGGCAGCAGAGCCACAACCGGATGCCGAAACCCCGCCAGCGGTCGATGCGGACGGCGCGGCGACACCCGAAACGGCCACCAGCGAAATCGGTGACGCCGAGGAGGACGGCAGCGACGAGACGGCTCCGGAACCGCCGCCGTTCCCCGGCGAGGACGAGCGCCCCTGCTACGTCGTGTTGGACGACTGGACGGAATACGCTGGCCGCAAATACCGCCCCGGCGTCTATCTGTGCGGCATGACCGAGGCCAAGCGGGACACCCCAGCGATGCCGTTTGAGCTGTGGTTCTGCTCGCCGCTGTATGTCGAAGCCGTGACCTTCGACGGGCAAGCCAACAACTTCGGACGCCTGCTGCGGTTCAAGAACTCGCTCGGACGCTGGCGCGAATGGGCAATGCCGATGGAACTGCTGCGCGGTTCGGGCGACGAACTGCGCGGTGAACTGCTGGCGATGGGCGTCGAGCTTGATCCCGTCAAGGCTCGGCAGCAACTTCCGGCCTATCTGCAACGCGAACGACCGACGCGGCAAATGCACTGTGCATTGCAAGTGGGATGGGTGGGAAAATCCTTCGTGCTGCCCGACCAGGTGATCGGGCCGGACGCGGCAGGCGTGATCTTCCAAAGCGGCGAGCGCGGCCACGAAGAACATACCCAGGCCGGAACGCTGGCCGGCTGGCAGGAGGGCATCGCGTCGAAGGCAAGTGGCAATCCGCTGCTGTTGCTGGCGCTGTCGGCAGGCTTCGCGGGGCCGATGCTGGCGCGGTGCAACGCCGAGGGCGGCGGCATCCACTTCGTCGGCGATTCCTCGACCGGCAAGACCACGGCCATCGAGGCGTCGTGTTCGATCTGGGGCGGGCCGAACTATCGTCGAAGCTGGCGAGCCACCGCGAACGGCATGGAAGCCGCGGCGGCGCTGTTCAACGACTGCCTGCTGGCACTGGACGAACTCAGTGAATGCGATCCCAAGGAGGTGGGTGCGATTGTCTATGCGCTCGGAAAAGCCCCGGGGTCCGAGATTCATAGAAATAGCCGGAGACGGACCAAATCCGCCAACAAACCAACCTTTCACCGTCATACGCATAGAGCCTTTGCCTATCACCCATGAACGGACAAATTCGGGGGAGAAACCATGTCTAAGATTCCAACAGGTCTGCACAGGACAATTTCCCATGACCATTACTTTGAAACTTGGCGGACGGAGCTTGCTGCGCTAGCACCTGAGATACCAAGAACGCCGCTTAATACTTGGCATCTATTTAGGCGTTTCGCCGGTCTCTACCAACACTTACTAGCCCAGCCTCGGTCGGTAAGGCGCCGAACGCAGAGGCAGTGCAAGCATTCACTTTCCAGAGTCGCCTTATTACTGACGCTCGGTATGGGCCATATGCTACCCGCCTCAGCGGCCGACATCTGGGTCACGGCGCTGTCACCGGACACCGATCCAACCGACGGCAAGTGCTCACTAATCGAAGCCATCGAAAACGCCAATGCCGATGCGAGGGAAAATGCGGACTGCCAGCGCGGCAACGGCGCAGACACCATCCATCTGCAGCGCAACAAGGTCTACACGTTGACGAAGGCCATTGGTGATCCGGTCACAAACCAATCAAACGGCCTGCCAGTTATCCGAAGCCAGATACTCATTGACGGTCGCGGGTCGGTTATCGAGCGAAAGGTAACGGACCATCGAAGATAACCCGCGATAGCAACGGCAATGTCTATAATACAGAGCCCGCGTATCAATTGTTCGAAACCGATGTTAGCGGTAATCTGGAAATACGCAACGCAACCTTGCGCGGTGGCGGTTCCTTCTTCTACTGGGCTGACTATTGGAATTGGGATATTTATATTTCACCGATCCTGGTTCGGGTGGCTGCGGCTATATCCGAAATATTAAGGGTGGCGCAATAAGCAACGCAGGGAAGATTACGCTGCGCAATTCCTTTGCAAGTAGCGAGTACGGATGGGGAGAATATACACTCGTTAATGGCCAAAGCGCCAACATGGTGGTCAGTAATAGTACGATCTCCGGCGGCCTTTGGGCGCTGGAAAACAACAGCATACTGACGCTGAACAACTCGACCGTGACGGGAGACCCACCCAAGGGGTGTTTTTTGGCAAATTTCGAATAGAGGGTTACTAAACTCGTTCTCTAGCTCGCGCGCAACCATAACAAATTGCACTATTCAAAATACTTACCTCGGGCTAGGCAATAATCCTGGGGAACTATCGGTTATCCATTCAACGTTAAGCGGTAACGATATGGCGATCAAGAACAAGGGTGACTTGACCCTGAGCAATAACGTCATTTCCGGAAACCTTGGGCTTTCTATTCGGATTTCGGAGGTAGTTATTATGGCCGGAAATTTATAACACGGGACGATTGCCAGCGACCACAATGTGTTCGGTGATAGTTCTACATCGGCGGGTTGAATCAAGGCGGTGTGCCTTATTTTATGGGTACTATAGGTAATTTCACACCAGATCCCAGCGATATCGTGGCGACTATTGACGGTAATCGACCGACGGCATTGTCAGACATAATTCAAACAGACTCCAGTAATCTAAATCACGGTCGAGCTCGACCGTACCTCGCAGATAACGGCGGCCCCACCGAGACCATCGCGCTTGTACCCGGAAGCCCGGCGATCGATGCTGCAGATGGCACGAATTGTCCTCCGACGGACCAGCGCGGCATAACACGCCCACAAGGCGCTGGCTGCGACATTGGCGCCTTTGAGCTGGAGGTTCCCAGCGTTTCTCAACTGAGTGTGGGCGATCAAACCGTTGCCGAGAACACCGGCACTGCAAATGTCACAGTTACCCTGAGCCCCGCGAGCACGGAAACGGTCACCGTGAACTACGCCACCAAGCCAGGTACCGCTTTGCCGGGCCAGGACTATCGTGGCAAGAGCGGCACCCTCACCTTCAATCCGGGCGACACCACCAAGACCGTTCCGGTCAAGATCATCAACGACACGGTGCCGGAGCCAACCGAGAGCTTCATTTTCAGATTATCCGCGCCGACAAATGCGACTTTCGCCAACAGTGACGCAATGGTGACGATAAACGACGACGATGCCATCGGGCCGGTCAGTCTGAAGGTGCAAGACCTCACTGTGCCCGAGAACGTCGGCACCGCGAACGTCAAGGTGACATTGAATCACGCGAGCAGCCAGACGGTGACCGTGACCTACGCAACCCGCAAGGGAACCGCATTGCCCGGCCAGGACTACCGCGGCACGCAAGGCACGTTGACCTTCAACCCGGGTGAGACCACCAAGACGATCCCGGTGACCGTCATCAACGACCAGGTGCCGGAGCCGACCGAGACCTTTGCGGTCAAGCTCTACACGCCGGTCAATGCGACCATCGCCGACGTCCAGGCGACGGTGACCATCACGGACGGGGACTAAGGAACGAGCGATTTACCGGCTTGTTCCCGTCATTGCAAGCGCAGCGACGCACTCTCCCGGCACCTGGAGTTTGCTTCCGCGTTGCGCGTTCCCCACGCTGGCGGCCGACGACGGTCGTTGAAAACAGAGGTTCGCCATGTCGTCAAACGTGCGCCGCCGGCCACCGACGGGAAGCGGATTCAATCGCACGGTGCGGTGGGAAGACGGAGTTTGCGGTCTCCGCCGCCATGCTGCGCATCTGGAGCAATGCCACCCGAGCGGGAGCGGCGTCAGGAACGTCTTCGCCATCTGTTACACTAGTGCCAGGACCCACAGGGAACCGGATTTGGTCAAATGATTTCCACCCCGGCTGACAGGAACGATCAGCCGCTGCGCAGCGTATTCACGTCCGGCCTGCCGGATATCTTCAGGCAACTGAACATCAGCCTCGTGGTATCGACCTACCAGGCCGGCAAGGTGATTCTCGTTCGCCGCGATGCCGGCCTCACCGGCGGTTCGACCGCAGGCGGCACCATCAACACGCATTTCCGTGACTTCGACAAACCCATGGGCATCGCCGTCCGCGACAACCGCCTGACCATCGGCGGCGCCAGGACCGTCTGGGAATACCGCAACATGCCGGCGGTCGCCGCCCGGCTCGATCCGCCCGGCAAGTACGACGCCTGTTGCCTGCCGCGCAGCATTCATATCACCGGCGACATCGACATCCACGAAATGGCGTGGGACGACAACGATGAGCTGTGGCTGGTCAACACACGCTTCTGCTGTCTCTGCACGCTGGACGTCGATCACAGCTTTCATCCGCGCTGGCGCCCGCATTTCGTCTCCGCGCTCGCCCCCGAGGACCGCTGTCATCTGAACGGGCTGGCGACGGTCGACGGGCGGCCGCGCTACGTCACCGCGCTGGGCGAAACCGACACGCCGGCCGGGTGGCGCATCAACAAGGCCGATGGCGGCATCCTGATGGACGTCGACGAAGAACAGGGTACTGCTGCGCGGACTGTCCATGCCCCACTCGCCGCGCTGGTATCAGGGATAGCTCTGGGTGCTGGAATCGGGCCGAGGCACGCTCTCCAGGGTGAACCTGAAGAACGGCACCTGCGAATCCGTCGCCCGCCTGCCGGGCTTCACTCGCGGCATCGACTTCATCGGGCCGCTGGCCTTCGTCGGCCTTTCCCAGGTCAGGGAAAGCGCGGTGTTCAGCGGCATCCCCATCGTCAGGGACCTCACCGAACGCACCTGCGGCGTCTGGGTGGTGCACATCGAGACCGGCGAGACGCTGGGGTTTTCTGCGTTTCGAGTCCGGCGTGCAGGAGATATTCGCCGTGCAGGTTCTCGCCAACACGCGCTTTCCCGCAATGCTGGAATGGAACGACCCGCGTATCGGCAATTCCTACGTGCTGCCGGATGAAGCGCTGGCGGACGTGGCCATGCCCAGCGAGGCGGAGCTGGCCGAGCGGCCGGTGACCTTCATGCAACAGGGCGTGCAGCATTTCCGCAAGGGCGAGTATCCGCAGGCCGTTGCGTCGTTTCGCGCGTGCCTGTCGCGGCAACCGGATTATCCCGAAGCGACCTTCAGTCTGGGCGTCGCCCTGGCGGAAGCCGGTCAATTGGACGACGCCTTGGGTTGCCTCCAGGCAGCCGTGGCAAAGGAACCGCATCGCGCGGAAATACACCAGAGCCTGGGCGGTCTGTACAGCCGCATGCGCCGGCCGGAAGACGTCGTTGCCGCGTATGAGAAAGCCCTGGAACGACAACCGGACGACGCGCTGGTACACCGGAGCCTCGGCATTACCCTGCTGCAGCTCGGTGACTACCGGCGCGGTCTCAAGGAGTACGAGTGGCGGCTGAAGACGGGCCAGGTGCAGTCACCGCAGGTGCCGCAGCCCCGGTGGGAAGGCGAACCGGTTCCCGACAAGACGCTGCTGCTGCGCACCGAAGGCAGGGATACGGGCCAAGCGATACAGCTGGCGCGTTACATACCGCTGGGCGCCGAACGCTGCGGAAAGCTGCTGCTGACGTGCGACGATGACCTCGCAGCGCTGTTCTGCGTCATACCGGGCATCGGCGACATCCGCAGAGCCGACACATCCGTGTCGGCGATTTCGCTACGCACGTGTCCCTGAACAGTCTGCCGCTGCTGTTCAGCACCATGCCCGAAACGATTCCCGCAACCTTTCCCTATCTTGACGTGAATCTGCTGCGCAGGCGCAGGAACGTGGCTGCCGTGACGTTGCCGGGCGCAGCGTCAGGACGCAAGGTTGGTGTCATCTGGTCACCGCCGGCGGACGCCGACGACAATCGGCACCTCGCCTGTCGCTTCGATACGTTCAAACCGCTGTTCAGTACGCCCGGCGCATGTTTCTTCAATCTGCACGCCGGTACTACGAGTCAAACAGCCGCATCTTTGTCGGCTCTGAACGTTGAGAGTCCGGGCGCCAGCATCTCGAATCCGGCCGACCTGGCCCTGCTGATCGACCAGCTCGGCCTGATCGTCGGCGTGGATTCTCCGACCATTCACATTGCCGGCGCACTCGGCAAGCCGGCGTGGGTTCTGCATGGCGATATTCCCGCCTGGTACTGGCCCGCCGCGTCCGATACGACGCCCTGGTATCCGGGCATGCGCGTATTCAGGCAACCGGAGCCCGGAGACTGGGCGGGTGTTGTCGAGCGCGTCGCAGACTCGCTTTCGAGCCGGTGCGCCAGGTAAGGATTTCGACGCGCAACCAGGCCGATCATCGTATCAATAGCCGGACCGCGATCGCGTGTGCCTTGCCGATCGCCCGCGTCGACCTGCGTGCTATCGAGTTCCGGGTGATCGTCGGCGTACAGCGCCAGCCCGCATTTCTCACCAGCATCCGGGATAGCTGGCGCGGCCGATGACAAACCGTTCACTCGGGCTTCCCGACAGCGTAGGTCATGGCACCTCGTTTTCAGGCGCTTGCGCACCGGCCCGTGACCGGCTGGTGAGAAATGCGGGCCAGGTGCGCCACCGCCGGTTCGGCCGCTGCGGCCGTTTGCGTGCACATCGTCAATGTCTCACCCGGTAGTTGCGGCCGGCGAGAACCTGTGCGTGGCGAATTGATAGTCAAGCCGCTGCGGGAAGCTGGTAGAGCCCTCGACAGTGAGTCTGCCAACGGAAGTTATTCAACGTGGTTTGCAATTTGGTGGGTTCTCCAGCAAATTCAGTCGGGGTGTCGCCGCCGAGTGAGCTGTGCGTACGGTGATGGTTGTAATATGTTTGGAAGTCCGCAAGCTTTCTCACCAGGTCGCCGGCATTCCAGAATAAAATGTGGTCAAGAAACTCACGGCGAATGGTTCCGATGAGTCGCTCAATGAAAGGATGCGAGCAGGGCGTATAGGGAATGCTTTTGAGTTCATCAATATCCAGGATTCGAAGATTCGCTTGCCATTGGTGATACTGGAATAACGGATCGTTATCAGAGCTGAGATACTTCGGAGCACCCCTGGTTGAGATAGCCGTGTTGAACATTCGACACAAGGCCACACCGTCGACATCACCGCTGTGCACACCAAAGCCAATGATGCGGCGCGTGAACTGGTCCATGACCACGAGCACCCAGTGGGTGTTGAGCAAAATGGACTCGCAACGAAAGAGATCAGTGCTCCAGAGGCTGTCTTTCAGATGACCGATAAACGTCAGCCAGGAAGGGCCGTGACCGGAATCGGGCCCCGGTCGGTAGTACTTTTCAAGTACACGTCGGACCACATCTTTATCGATGTCCACTCCGAATGCTTTGTTAATCTCCTGC
>CAWBTM010000008.1:0-516857 GCA_963791775.1 uncultured Actinomycetota bacterium
GGAGCGATCCGGGGTGTGAACCAGCCACCGTATTAGCGCTGGAAGGACCCACGGTTCCACAAACCCTGCCGGTCCTTCCTTCGGGGGGTCCGGTGACGACTGCGGAACGTGAGTTGCGAACTCATGGGTCTTTTCGGGCTCGACGCTTCTGTCCGCACGGGTTTAGGGTCGGCGCCAGTGCAGCCAGAGCGAAGCGAAGTCCCTGAGCTGCGCAAGAAGCTGTAACCAACCGAAGATCTGCGCGTGCGAACTGCTGACCTTCACAAGCTCGCCCTGCAGTTGACTCAGGTGTGGCCGCGCGACCGCCGCTGACCAAAACAGCTCGGGCCGGGTTGGCGGAGCGGCTGCGTCGTGGCGCTGCCGGCAAGTCGCCGCGGCAGAACGCGTCCGGGCAGTCGCCGGTCGAAGCCTCGAACCCTTCTCCGTCAGCTCGCTGCCGAGACCGTGGGGAACTGGCCAGGCAGGCGCCACTCTCGGTCCGGCCGAGCGTCACGGAGTCATGGCCGAACGCGAACTGGCGGGTGACTACCGAGACTGGATCGCCGATCAACGCGAGGCCGACGCGGACCGGCGTGACCGGATCGCCGACGAACGCGACCGGGTCGCCGACGAACGCGAACGGCTCCTCGACGACGCGAGAGGCTCCTTGCCCAACCCTGACCGAGGTTGAGCTTGATGCCCGGGGTCGAGTCAGGGCAGGCCGACGTCGCTGACCGGGATCCCTGACAACTCGAGTTCTGTCGTGGGTCGCGCACCGTCTCTCACTTCAGTACTTCCAGCAACCGGTCCGCGAGGACCGACGAGGAGTGCGGATTCTGGCCGGTGAAGAGGTTGCGGTCCTCCACCTGGTACGGCTCCCAGATGGGGCCGCGGCTGAGGTTCACGCCGACCTTGTCCTGGAGTTCGGTTTCCAGGAGCCAGGGCGCGCGGGCGCAAGACCGACGGCTTCTTCCTCCTCGTTGGTGAAACACGTGACGTCATAGCCCTCGAAGGGAGACTCGCCGTGGATCCTCGTGGCCAGCATCGCCGAAGGAGCGTGGCACACGATCGCCAGCGGCTTGCCGGAGGCAGCGCCAGGTCAGCAGCCGGCCCACGTCCGCGTCGTAGGCGGATCTGCCATCGGGCCGTGCCCGCCGGGCAGATACACCGCGTCGTAGTCCTCCAGACGGACGTCTGACAGCCTCAGCGGCCGGCGCATCACCTCCGCGGAGCGGATGATCTCCTCCAGTTCCAAAGCTCCGTCCTCACCGCCGGCCATGGACGGGCGCAGGCTCATCATGTCCACGTTCGGTGTCACGCCACCAGGTGTTCCACCGTGACGTCGTGTCCGGCTTCGGTGATCTTCTTGTAGGGCATCGCGAACTCTTCGGCCCAGTAGCCGGTGGCATACCGAGTGCCGTCCTTGAGGATCCAGTACGTTGCCCCGCTGACTATGAAGAGGATTTTCGCCATTACGTCGGCCTCCTGGCTTTGCTCCCGGACTGTCGGGCCCAGCCGTTCCCACCGTAGGCACGGGCGCAGGCCGATTGCAATGAGCTCTGGTCAGAGGCACATCGAGCTTGCATGCCCTTCTTCTCAACGCGAAGACCCGGATGCCTTGACCCCATGACGTGCGCGGGTGTTGAGTGTTCGAAGGTCAAGGCAAGCTGGTGTTGACAGTTACGGACGAGCTCGTGAACCGAAATCGCCGCGGGAGAGAAGGCCAGAGCCGGCGGCAGTTCCTGCGAGCGACCGGCGTCGCTGCGCTGGCTGCCGGCGCCGTCCCGGTCAGTCGGGGGAGGCCGAGGCGGTGCCATCGACCAAGCGAGCATCAAGTGATGTCGGCTTCGGCCCGTTACGGCAGACATCCGCGGGTGTGCTCGACGTCGGATACGTCGACCTCGGACCGGCGAAGGGAACACCGGTGGTGCTGCTGCACGGGTTCCCGTACGACATCCACAGCTACGAACGAGTTGCCCCGCTGCTCGCCGAGCGCGGATACCGCGTCGTCGTGCCGTACCTGCGAGGCCACGGCAGCACTGCGTTCCGATCAGCCTCCACTCCTCGCAATGTCGACCAGGCCGCCTTCGCCGTGGACATTCTCGCCCTGATGGACACTCTCGGTCTTCGGCGGACGGTGCTTGCCGGGTTCGACTGGGGGTCGAGGACAGGCGACATCATCGCCGCGCTGTGGCCGGAGCGGGTGAAGGCGCTGGTCTCGGTCTCCGGCTACCTGATCACGAACCTGGAGGCGAACAAGTCGCCGCTTCCGCCCGCGGCCGAGAACGCGTGGTGGTATCAGTACTACTTCGCCACCGAGAGGGGCGTGAGGGACTGAGCGTTACAAGCGCGAGCTCGGTGAGTTCATCTGGAAGTTCAACTCACCAACGTGGAAGTTCACCGCCTCGACCTACGATCGCACCGCCGCGGCGTTCGACAATCCCGACTACGAGTCCATCGTGATCGGCAACTACCGGTGGCGGCTCAGCCTGCTCCCGGCCGAGCCGGAGTACGCCGCCCTGGAAGCCACGCTGCAGAACGTACCGGAGATCTCGGTGCCGACGATCACGATCGACGGAAAGCACGACCCGTTCACGCCGGCCGGTGACGGCCGCGTCCTACCGGACGCATTTCACCGGCAAGTACCGGCATCGGACCTTCGACGTCGGCCACAACGTGCCCCAGGAGGCACCCGGCGAATTCGCCCGGGCAGTGGTCGACGCCGCGCGCTTTGAGAGTTTGGCCGGCAGGTGAGGGTAGGCGCCCCGCCATGTCCAACCACTTCACCGGCCTCAGCCTTGGGCCACCACTCGGCGACCAGCGCCTCGATCTGTGCGACCTGTACGCCTTCGGTGCACCAGGCGATCCGAGCAGGACCGTGCTCATCCTCAACGCCAATCCCAACGCCGATGCCCTGCACCCCGACGCGGTGTACCGCCTGAACATCGACAACGACGGCGACTACCTGACCGACGTCGCCTTCAGCTGGGTGTTCGGCCCGCCGGCGGCCGACGGCTCCCAGACCTACAGCGTCTTCATGGCAACGCGGTGCGGAGTCCCGCAGGCCCGAGGCGGTCGGCACCAAGATCGTGTCGGACGCCGCCGTCTCCTTCGGCCCGCAGGCCAACGTGGTCAACAGCGGCGACTACCAGGTGGCCGCCGGCAGCCGCAGCGACGCGTTCTTCTTCGACTTCGACGGAATCAAGAAGCTGTTCGACACCAGCGGCAAGCGGAACTTCACCGCACCGCATCTGGGCGGGAAGTCCCCGTGGACCGGCGTCGACTCCAACAGCACGGCCAACGTCTTCTCCATGGCGATCGAACTGCCGACCGCGAAGCTGGCGCCCAAGCCCGAGCTGCACATCTGGGGCCGGTGCAGCGTCCTGCGCGACGGCGAACTCGTCCACGCGGACCGGGCCGGGCACCCGTCGATGAGCAGCTTCTTCAACACCGACGACACGAAGGAGGAGTACAACGCCAGCGAGCCGGTCAACGACCGGGCCAGGTGGACGGACCAGTTCGTCCACCTGCTGGGCCACACCGGCGGCTACTCGCGCGAGGAGGCGATCACCGCGCTCGACGAGCACGGGCTCCTGCCGGACGTGCTGCACTTCGACCCCTCCAAGCCTGCCGCGTACCCCAACGGCCGGACCTTCACCGAGGACGTCATCGACATCCGCGTCGCTTTCCTCACCAAGAACGAGGCGCCGCCCACCGGCCTGACACCGCACACCGACACCCTGGACCGGTTTCCTTACCTCGGCGACCCGCATCCGGCAGCGGCCTCCTGACGGATGCCGGAGGGAGACCATGGGGCAGCTGGACGGAAAGACGGCGGTCGTCACCGGCGGGACGAGCGGCATCGGGTTGGCCACAGCCCGCGGTTCTGCGAGGAAGGCGCCCGCGTCTACATCACCGGGCGCCGAAGGGAGACCCTCGACCGAGCTGCCGCTCTGGTCGGGGGAAACGTCACCCCCGTCCAGGCCGGCAGTGCCGACCTGGCGGATCTGGACCGTCTCTACGCCACCATCGCCGAGCACAGACACCTTCGGAACGATGAGCAGGCCGCACGGCTGCGGGACTCCCTGGCCGGCTCTGTCCCCTCGGCCGGATGGGCCGGCCGGAGGAAGTCGCCGCTCTGGCTCTCTTTCTCGCCACCGACGAGTCCAGCTTCGTCACGGGCACCGAGATGTTCGTCGACGGCGGAGCCGTGCAGGTCTGACGACAGGGCTCTACCCAGGACAGGAACGGGCGGTGCTCGTCGTAGGCTCAGCCGATGCGAGGTGGCTCGGCAGCGGAGAGCATCAACACGCTGGTGCGGTTCTGCGCGCGACGTGACGTCGATGCGCTGACGCCTGCCCTGCTCGGTGGTCCGGCCGACGTCGCGATCCTGTTCGGAGGGAGCATTCTCGCCGGCGCGGCCGTGTTCGCCGACGCCGTCCGGGCCGGGGTCGCGGGCTTCTACCTGGTCGTCGGCGGCGAGGGGCACAGCACCGGCGCGTTGCGACGACGGCTGCGCGATCGCACGGGGTGGCCGGACGTCGACGACCTCACAGAGGCCGCACTCTTCGATCGGTTTCTGCGCGAGCACCACGGCGTCGGGGTGGACGCGCTCGAGGAGAAGTCCACCAACTGCGGCAACAACGTGACCAACGCACTGGCACTGCTGGCCGCGCGCGGTGTCAGCCAGGACCGGATCGTGCTGGTTCAGGACGCCACCATGCAGCAGCGTATGGATGCCGGCTTTCGCCGGCACCTGCCGGCGGCCACGACCCTGGTCAACTTCGCCTCGCACCAGACGACCGTGCGGGAGGTCGACGGTGTGGTGGAGTACGAGTCGGCGCCGGACGGGATGTGGGACGTCGATCACTACGTGTCGCTGTTGATGGGCGAGATCCCGCGGTTGCGGGACGACTCCGACGGTTACGGGCCGTCCGGTCACGACTACATTTCCCACGTCGACGTACCGGACGACGTTCAGCACGCATTCATCCGGCTGCAGAAAGCTGCCGAGTACACCGTGCGGCCGGCCGATCGACGGTGGAAAGGCTAGACGGAGCATCACTGCCGTACGGGAAATGTGAAGGAAATTCGGCCATCGGCACCATCCAATTGACCGGCGGCGTCGAATTCCGACGATGCCAATCGAGATTGTCCGGGACGACTATCCGTCTGCGCGCCTTGCCTTCGTACGTATGCGTGAGCACGCGATCACTCAATACGTACAGGTGAATCGTTCGTCGCCAAGGCCGGCGCTGTTCACAATTCGCAGTGGGTGGGTCACTCCGACGTCCACCCGACGCGGTCGCCTGAGTGTGGCGCCGAACTGGTCTGCGCTGTCAATGTCCGGTTGCTGAATGTGATGATTCGGCGACGGCACTTCGTGGTGTTAAAAGAGCAAATTTGACGTATCGTTTGCGTACCGGCGGCACCATGGGGTGCGCCGGTGAAATATGCAACAGGGTGCGATCGGCCGTGTGCCGAGCGCAGGGGGGAACTTCCGTGGGGGAAGACGAAACGAGCGCGCCCGAAAACGGCCGCACTATCGAGATAGGCACGTCGCAGGACCCGATCTTCGTGGACGCGACGGGCAGGCGCGCCCGTGTGGTCCGCCGGGTGGGATACCTACTGACAGGGCTCTGCGCGACCTACACGATCGTCCTCGGACTCAGCCTGGCCGGCGTGACCTCGATCGCGCCCAACACGCTCGTACCGTTGCCGGGCGTCCCGTCCGAACCGCTGACGAGTCGGACCGCGACCGAGACCGAAGTCGGCACTCCGGCTGCTCGCAGCGGTGCACAGACACTCACGGACGCCGGCCCCGCGACGACGGACGCCATACCAGGGGCTTCGTCCGGCCTCCCTGACACGCCGACCCCCGCGAGTGACGGTCGAGCCGGCACCGCGGGCGCCGGGAACGCCGCCGCGGGCGGTGCCGCGCCCGGACCGGGCAAGACCGCAGCTCCAGCGCCGGTCCCCGCCCCGTCTCCTGCGCAATCCAAGCCCGATCCGTCGCCTCCGGCGCAGGACCCTGGCGCCGCAGGACCCGGCGCCGCAGGACCCGGCGCCGCAGGACCCGGCGCCGCAGGACCCGGCGCGGGCGGGGACGACGCCGCAGGACCCGCCGACGGAACCCTCACCGGAGCCTTCCCCGTCGGAGACACCATCGCCGTCACCCACACCGTCTGAGAACCCGGCGCCGGACGAGTCTCCGACCGAGGACCCGACCGCGGGCGGCTCCGACGTCCTGACCGACGTCCTGTCCGACGTGCTCTCGCCGGTCGCGAGTCTCCTGCCGGCTGCGACGCTGTGAGCGACCGGACCCAACCACTCGCACCAACCCATCCTGCTCTGGACCAGACAGCGCTCGACCAGACGGCCCTCGACCAGGCGGCGCTGAACAAGGCGGCGCGGGATCGGACGGCCCTGGACCTCGTCCCCGTGACGGAGCCCGAACCGCGACGCCGGTCGGGGGCGCACTCGGCGGCTCGCCGGTCGGTTCCGCGGCTGCGGATCACACCTGTCGTGGTGCTCGTCGCGTTCGTGTGCGTTCTCCTGCTCGAGGGTTACGTGCACGGGGACTTCCTGGCCGACCACCGCATCCACCCGCTCGTCTCCGAGAGCGAAGTGCCCGAGAAGGTGCTGTCGGGTGGCCCGGTGATCGAGACGGCCGGGGGAGTGGTTCGCAGTCACGCGATGCCCAGCAAGGTCATCGCGTTGACCTTCGACGACGGGCCGGACCCGACGTGGACGCCCAAGATCCTGGCCGTGCTGAAGAAGAACCACGTCAAGGCCACGTTCTTCGTCCTCGGCGAGATGGTTGCCCAGCACCCGGGTCTCGTGCGCCAGATGGTGGCGGAGGGTCATGAGGTGGGCCTGCACACCTTCACTCACCCGGACCTGGCCTACCAGTCGCCGGGCAGGCTCGACCGCGAGTTCGCGCAGACCCAGGTCGCCCTGGCCGGTGCTGCCGGCATCAAGAGTTCGCTCGTCCGGCCGCCGTACTCCTCTTCCGCCGACGCGCTCGACAACGACTCGTGGCCGGTCGTACAGCAGCTGGGGAAGCGGGGCTACCTCACGGTCCTGACGGACACCGACAGCGAGGACTGGCGCCGGGAGGGCGTGGCGGCCATCGTCGACCAGGCCACCCCCAGGCCCGAGGGCCGGGGATCGGTCGTCCTCCTGCACGATGCCGGCGGCGACCGCAGCGAGACGGTTCAGGCGCTCGACGTCCTCATCCCCCGCCTCAAGGCCAAGGGATACCGCTTCTCGGGGGTCAGCGAGGCACTCGGCGCCGGCAGTGGTCACCACCCGGCCGGCACCGCCGAACGGCTGAGGGGAACGGCGTTCGTCGCGGCCGTGCAGTTCTCCGACGCGGCGGTGCCGTTCCTGGTCGTTCTGCTGGCCGGGGTCGGAGTGCTGATGTTCGGCCGCCTCGCCCTCATGCTCGTGTACGCGCGCAGGCACGCCCGGACACGCAACGCGCCCGGATTCACGTGGGGTGCCCCGATCACCACGCCCGCGACCGTCGTCGTCCCCGCGTACAACGAACGTGAGTGCATCGCCAACACGGTGTTGTCACTGGCCGCGAGCGACCACCCGATCGAGATCATCGTCGTCGACGACGGCTCGACCGACGGGACCGCCGACGTCGTCGAGTCGCTCGGACTGCCGGGCGTGCGGGTGATCCGGCAGCCCAACAGCGGCAAGTCGGCCGCGCTCAACAACGGTGTCGCGCACGCGTCGCACGAGCTGATCGTCATGATGGACGGGGACACGGTCTTCGAACCGTCGACGGTGGCCGAGCTGATCAAGCCGTTCGCCGACCCGCGGGTGGGCGCGGTGGCCGGCAACGCCAAGGTCGGCAACCGGGACCGGCTGATCGGCCGCTGGCAGCATATCGAGTACGTCATGGGGTTCAACCTCGACCGCCGGATGTACGACCTGCTGCGCTGCATGCCGACCATCCCCGGCGCGGTGGGCGCCTTCCGCCGGAAGGCACTCGTCCAGGCCGGGATGATGAGCGACGACACACTGGCCGAGGACACCGACATCACCATGGCCCTGCATCGCGCCGGCTGGAACGTCGTCTACCAGGAGCATGCCCGGGCGTGGACCGAGGCGCCGAACTCCATCGGACAGCTGTGGCGGCAGCGGTACCGCTGGAGCTACGGCACTCTGCAGGCGATGTGGAAGCACCGCCACTCCGCCGTCGAGCGGGGGCACTCGGGCCGGTTCGGACGGGTCGGGCTGCCGCTGGTGGTGGTGTTCCAGGTGCTCGCTCCGATCCTCGCGCCGCTGATCGACATCTTCGCGGTGTACGGGATCCTCTTCCACGCTCCCGTGCGGACCACCGTGGTGTGGATCGCGCTGCTCGTCGTCCAGGCGCTCTGCGCGGCGTACGCGTTCCGGCTCGACCGCGAACCCCTCCGCCCACTGTGGGCGCTGCCTCTTCAACAGCTGTGCTACCGGCAGGTGATGTACGTCGTACTGCTGCAGTCGTGCCTTCGTGCACTGACCGGCGGGCGCCTGTCGTGGCAGAAACTCCGCCGCACCGGTGAGGTCGGCGTACCACCAACGGGAACGGCCGCACAATGACGCAGGACAGTATGTCCCTCCGCGAACGCCCCGGGGCGGAGCTGGCCACCGTGACAGCGACCTCGGGGCACCACCGCGAGGTCGAGGTGCCGCAGCCGCCCGGTCCCGCCGCCGGTGCCGCGCCGCCCCGGCCCGCTGCCGGACGCGACGGTTATCTGGACCTGCTGCGGGCCCTGGCGCTGGTGCGGGTCGTCACCTACCACGCGTTCGGCTGGGCCTGGCTCAGCCTGGTGTTCCCGTCGATGGGTGTGATGTTCGCCCTCGCCGGGTCGCTGATGGCCAGGTCGCTCGCCCGGCCGGCGATATCGGTGATCCGGGGCAGGATGCGGCGCCTGCTGGTGCCGTTCTGGGCGTTCGCGCTCGTCATCGTCACCGCGATGGTCGTGCACGGATGGGGGCCGGGCCGCGGCGACCAGGCCGCCTGGTGGGCCCGGCTCGGCTGGTGGATCCTGCCGCTGCAGGACCCGCCCTCGATCTCGTGGGCGGAGCAGGCCACCGGCCCGCTGTGGTACATCCGTACCTACCTCTGGCTGGTCCTGCTGTCGCCCCTGCTGCTACGGGCGTTCCGGCGGCTCCCGTGGGTGTCGATCCTGGGCTTCGTGCTGCTGACCGCCCTCCTGCAGGCGGGCGTACTGCCGTTCCCCGGACGGCTGGAAGGCCTGGAGAGCGCGCTCACCGACGTCGCGACGTTCGGTGCCTGCTGGCTGCTCGGGTTCGCTCACCGCGACGGGCTCCTCGACCGGATTCCGCCGGAGGCGGTGGCGGCGCTCGCGACGGCGACCGTGGTGCTCGGTGGCTGGTTCGCGCTCGCACACCAGACCGACGAGGGGTACGACCTGGGGGAGATCCCGCTCGCCCAGGCGCTGTGGTCGATTGGGTTCGTCCTTGTGTTGTTGAGGTTCCGGCCGCGTGCGCTCGGTGACTGGGCACGTCGTGGCCGGCTCGGCCGGGTCGTCACGGTGCTCAACGCCCGTGCGGTGACGGTGTACCTGTGGCACGAGATCGCCCTGATCGTGTGCGTACCCCTCATCGACCTGATGTGGCAGGTGCCGGCGTTCGAGAACCACCTGCCGCTGGACTCGCAGTGGTTCCTGTTCGTCGTGGCCTGGCCGCTGATCGGGGTCGCCGTCCTCGCCCTCGGCTGGATCGAGGACGTCGCGGCGCGCCGCCGGCCGAGGCTCTGGCCGTAGGGAACCGCGATCCGGCGTCGTGCTCGGGCGTGCTCAGCGCATGACGCCGGTGTGGCCGAGGGAGTAGCGGCCCGGCTGGGGCCAGACGCACAGCCCGTGTGGGCCGCTGCCGACCTCGATCCTGGCCAGCAAGGCGCCGTTGACGGTGGAGATGGCGTAGACCACTCCGTCGTAGCGGCCGGACAGCCAGAAGACCCTGCCGTCGGGGGAGAGGTTTCCCATGTCCGGACTTCCCCCTCCGGGGATCCGCCACCTGCCGACCAGTCGGTCGGTGGCGAAGTCGAGGACGGAGATCGACCCCTCGTCGCGGTTGGTGACCAGGAGGCGGCGTGAGTCGCGGGTGACGTAGAGGCCGTGGGCACCGAGGCCGGTAGGCAGGAAGTTCTTGACCCTGAAGGGTTTGCCGGTGACCCGCCAGACTCCGTTCGCGGTCATGTCGGCGACATAGAAGGTGCGTCCGTCCGGGGAGAGCTTCACGTCCTGCGGCTTGGCATCGCCGGGTAGTTCGATCCTCCCGACGATCCGCATTCTCGCGGTGTCGACCTTGAGCAGGTCCGAGGAAAACTCACAGCTCACGACGAAATAGCGTCCGTCGCCGGAGAAGTCGGCGTGGTTGACTCCGGCGCAGTCGGCGGGGATCGAGTGCTCGAGCCGCATCGTGTGCGGGTCGCGGAAGTCGATCCGGTGCAGGAGCGAGGCCATGACGACGGCGTACCGCCCGTTGGGTGTGAAGTAGAGGTTGTACGGATCGTCCACGGGCACGGGCTTTCCGGCCTTCGTCGTGCGCGGGTCGATCGGGGTGAGGGAGTTGCCCACGTCGTTGTTGACCCAGAGCGTGCGAAGGTCCCAGCTGGGAACGACGTGCTGGGGCTGACTGCCCACCGGGACGGTCTTGAGCACCTTGAACGTCTTCGGGTCGATCACCGTGACGGTGTCGCTGTTGGTGTTGGGGACGTACACCCGGTACGGGTCCTTCCGCACGGCCGGTGCGAGCCGGCCGGGTCGGTCTGCGGCCCAGACGTCATCGGCACGCAGCGGCGGCGGCATGCCGGGCAACCAGGCCGAGGTGAGTGGCGCGGCGTGCACCCCGGTGGCCGTGGTGGCCGGACCTGCCGCCCGATGCGGGTTCCTGGTCGGGGTGGGATGGGCTGTCCCGCCGGTGGTTCGGCACGCGGCCACCGTGGTCGCCATCACGGTCAGGACGAGCAGGGCGGCAAGGCGGCGTCCCACGCCTGGCCGGTTCACCGGAGCAGGTCCGTGACGGTCACCGGTTGCAGCCCTCGGGCGCGGAGTCCGGCAACGAGCGCCGGCAGGGCTCGGACCGTGCCGGGATGTCCCATGTGCAGGCTCAGGATCGAACCCGGCCTCGCCGGCTCCACTCCGTTCCGGACGACCGCGGACGCGCCTGGATCGAGGTAGTCGCGCGTGTCGACGTCGTACGACAGGCAGCTGCGGTAGCCGGCCCGGGCCGCGGCCGCCCGGATCAGCGGGGTCGTGTACTGCGTCCCGGACGCGCGGAACCACCGGCCTGTGCTGCCGGTGAGGTGGCGCAACACCGAGGCACAACCGGAGATTTCGTCGTACGCCTGTGACGGGTCCAGCCCCCGCATCGGCAGGTGGTTCAGGGTGTGGTTGCCGAGTTCGTGGCCACCCCGCCGAATTCTGCCTGCCATGGCGGGGTTCTGAGTGAGCCACGTACCGACGGCCAGCACTGTCAACGGCGTGTTGACGTGCTCGGCCGCCCGCAGTAGTGCTTCCGCCGTGGAGGGATCACCCGCTCCGTGGAAGGTGAGTGCTACCCGGGGCGCCGATCTCGGCCCGTGCCCGATCTCGACGGTGCGTGCCGGCGTGCGTGCCCGGGTCGGCGTCGTCGGGGAGTTCTCGGTCGACCCGCCATGCTCCGGACGGGGTGACCCAGTGGGCGACGTGGCCGGCGTGGCCGGCGTGGCCGGAGTGGCCAGTGGCCGGCGTGGAGCGATCCTTGGGTCTCGCGGCCGCGCACGCACCAAGCAGAACGCCGGCGGCAGTGCACGACACCGCACGCCACAACAGCCGGCGCCGTGGGATCGTCACGGCTCAACGTTAGGGAGCAGGGCGCCGGCGGAGGCCAAGATGGCAGTATTCGAGGACGGCTGACCCGGGCTCGTACGATCGCAGCGCTACCAGGTGAGGTCGAGATAGTCCTGTCCGTGGTCTCGGGCCAGGGAGAGGTTCGGGCCCTCCTTGCCGGTGATGCCCAGCATGGCGGCTTCCCATCGGGCGTTGAAGGCGATGATCCAGGCGGTGGCCGCACTTGCCGTACGTCGTTCGAGGTCGTCAAGGCCTGACCCGCGGGCGGTCTGGTAGTCGAGCAGAAAGGCAGCCGCCTCCTCGGGTGAGGACAGCCCGCCACCGCTGGTGGAGCTGGCCGCGTAACACGCCGCGGCGAAGCCGGCGATGACCGCCTCGGTGTCGGCGACGAGCTCCCAGTCGAAGGTGCCGACCAGCACACCGTCGCGAACGGCGGCGTTGCCGGCGTACCAGTCGGCGTGACCAACGACCACCTCCGCACCGTCGCGGCAGCTGAGGAGCTGGTCGCAGACACCCCGCGCGTAGTCGTCGAGCCAGTCGTAGCCCTCGGGGGTGACGTCGAAGTTCACGATCGGGTCGTGGGGTACGGGCCAGGGGCCGTTCTGGTAGCGGCACCAGGACGGCCCCGGCCCCACTCGGTGATGCAGGTCCGTTCGGTCCCGCAGCAGGTCGATGTGGCGGGCCAGACCCATCGCCAGCAGCCGGCGGGTGGCCGGGTCGCGGCCGTGCGGAACCTCACCGGCAAGCAACGTCTCCGCGGTCAGGACCCGGCCGTCGATCTCGTCGGGGCCCGACAGTGGTCGCGGACAGGGGAAACCGGCCGCGGCGAGGAACCGCTGGGCATCCCTCGCGGCGACGATGGCGGCGTTGGCGTCGGCGTCGGCGTCGGCGTCAGTATTGGTGCCGGCGTCGACCGGTGCGCGGTGGCCCTTGATCACCACGGCCCGCCCGTCGTCCAGCTCGACTCCCCACACGGCGTCGATGCGTCCGGCGCGGAACCTGACCTCCCTGATCGGGCTGCCGAGATGCTTCTGGGCGTACGCACTGAGGAACGCCCGCAGCTCGGCGGCCGACTGCGTACCGTGAACGGCGCGCTCGGTGTCGGTGGTCCGATCGGCCGGGTCGATGCCGTCGCCGTCGGAACCGGAGGAGGATGCGCTGCCGGGGCTCGCCATGGTCAGAGCCTCCCACGCCGTCGGCCGGCTCGCACGGCGTGCGCTGGTCGGCCGGCAGGCGGCCCGGTCGCGGTTCGTGTGGGAGCATCGTCGCCGTGACCGACCGGGCGATCCAGCTGCAGGACGTCGTACGCCGCAAGGCCACGGCCCTCGGCGCCGAGGGAGAGGCGTGGCTGGCGGGACTCCCCGGCCTCGTCGACGATCTTGCCCACAGGTGGTCGATCACGATCGGTACGCCGCTGTCCGGAGGCACCGCGTCCTACGTCACGCGGGTGCGCACGGCGGACGGTCAGGACGCCGTTCTCAAGATCGCGGTTCCCCAACTCGACTTCGCCGGACAGGTACGCACCATCGTCGAGGCGGACGGACACGGGTACGTCCGGGTGCTGGCTCACGACGTCGAGCGGCGCGCGGTGTTGATGGAGGCACTCGGCCCGTCGCTGGAAGAGACCGACGTGTCGCCCGACGACAAGATCGCGATCCTGTGCACGATCCTTCGCCAGGCCTGGCAGGTACCGAGACCCACGGGACCGACCCTCGACCCGGCGGCGGGCCTGGCCGACCTCGTCCGCACCCTGTGGGAGCGGCTCGACCACCCATGTTCCGAACGGGTCCTCAAGCGGGCCCTAAGATACGCGGAGCGGCGGGCGGCTGCCTTCGACCTCGACCGCTGTGTCGTGACGCACGGCGATCCGCATCCCGCCAACACCCTGCGCGTGCTCAGCCCTAGGCCGGGTGCGGAGACCGGGTTCGTCTTCGTCGACCCGGACGGTTTCCTCGCGGATCCGACGTACGACCTCGGGGTCGTCCTTCGCGACTGGAGCCCGCAACTCCTCGCCGGAGACGCCCCTGCCCTGGCGCGCCACTACTGCGCCCTCCTGGCAGGCCACACCGGTCTGGACGAGACGGCCATCTGGGAGTGGGGTTTCCTCCAGCGGGTGTCGACCGGGCTGTACGCGCTCAGCTTCGGCGCCGAGGAGATGGCTCGGCCCTACCTCCGGACGGCTGAGCTGCTCGGGTGAGCGGAGGAGGGGCGTTCCCCGTCGACCCTCTGGGCACGATCTCGCACGCCAGCTTCAAGACGGCGGGGGAGACGGCCGGATCGGCAATGCGGCGGAGGAGCAGGTCCAGGCCGGTCTCGACGATGGCCTGGACGGGCTGGTTCACCGTAGTCAGGTCGAAGGCCTCCCAGGACGCCATGTCGGTGTTGTCGTAGCCGACCACCCACAGGTCGCCCGGGAGGTCGACCCCGAGAGACCGCGCGCCGTCGAGGAGCCCGAAGGCCAGGACGTCGGTGATGGCGAAGATCGCCGTCGGAGGCTTCCGCCGCGCGAGCAGCTGGTGCGCGGCGCGATGACCGTCGTCGTGGGAGAAGCCGCCGACGACCGTGTTGCGCCGGCTGACCGTGAGCCCGGCCTCGGCGAGCGCTGCCCGGAACCCCTGCTCGCGGTCCCGCGCCGTCGACACCACCAGCGGAGAGGTGACCAGGCCGACGGTGGTGTGCCCGGCCTCGACGAGGTACCGGCCCACGTCGAACGCACCCTGCCAGTTGTCGCCGATCACCTGGTCACAGGCAAGGTCGTCGATGCCTCGATGCAGCAGGACCGTGGGAAGTCCCGAAGCCACCGCCACCGTGTGCAGCGAGGTGTCGAAGGTGGCGCACGTCAGCACCAGGCCGTCCACGAGCCGCTGCTGGATGAACCGGCTGGACGCCTCGATGTCGTCGTGCTCGACGTCCCAGAGCGTCATGTGCAGCCCGAGACTGCGCAGGCGCCGGGCGATCACGTCCAGCAGTTTGGCGTGGAAGGGGCTGGTCACCCGGGACATGAAGACACCGATGGTGTCCGTACGCCCGGTCTTCATCGCCCGGGCGAGCGCGTGCGGGGTGTAGTTGGTCTCTGCCAGCACTTTCAGCACCTTGGCGCGGGTCTCGGCGCTGACCCGCGGATGGTTGGTGAGCACGCGGGAGACCGTGGACTGGGAGACGCCGGCCAGCCGAGCCAGGTCCCTGCTCGTACCCACGCGTTCCACACTCGTCATCGCAACCTCCGCCTGCGCTCGTCCTCGGGGGACAAGGAAATCACCTCACCGTCCGTGCCGTCCTAGTCCGGACGTGATCCCCGTGGAACTGTTGACCGCCTTGCAGGGCAAGCGTAGATACGTATTCACAACCCGATCCACCCGATGCCCAAGTCCGCCGACCAGGCGGCGACAGGCACCGGCGCCAGGCAACTGGCGAGGGGGACCCTTCGAGCGCGGCGACTGCCCGCGCGACGGTCGACGATCGGAGATTCCGGTGAATCAGACGGCCTCAGCGGTGAGCCGCCGCGCGTTCGTGGCCGGGGCACTCGGCCTCGCCGGCGGGAGTCTCGTGTCCGGATGTGGTGGCAAGGCGTCGTCCTCCTCCGACGAGGTGACCTTCCTGAACTGGGAGACTTTGAAGGGCACGCCACTGGAGAAGGCCATCGCCGCGTGGGAGAAGAAGAGCGGCACGAAGGTCGTCGTCCAGCCCACGCCGACGGCGGACTACGACACCAAGATGCGGACGCTGCTGGCCGGCGGGCAGCCACCGGACATCATGCGGATCAACGACGACTTCGTCCGGGGCTTCTCCGCACGCGGTGCCCTGCTCGACCTGAACAAGTACATCAGGAGGGACAAGCTCGACGTCACCGCGTACGCCAAGGAGTCGTTCGAGTTTGCCCGGCAGCCGAACGGGCAGCACACCGCCTGGGTCCTCGGATACCAACCCCGCTTGATGTTCTACAACGTCGACGCCTTCAAGGAGGCGAAGGCGGAGCTGCCGCCGACGACGTGGACCATGGACGGCTGGAAGTGGGACGACTTCACCGAACGGGCGAAGAAGCTGACAGTGCCCGGCAAACGCTGGGGAGCGCTCGTCTACTACGACACCGGTTACGAGCAGACCTTCACCGTCAACCACGGAAGCCCCACCGGGATCTTCTCCGACGACGGCACGAAGTTCACCCTCGCCGGCAGCCGGGAGAGTGAGGCCCTGCAGTGGGCAACCGACCTCACCTGCAAGGAGAAGGCCCAGCCGCCCTGGTCGCAGCTGCAGCAGGACGGCATCGACAACCAGCTGTTCGCGCAGGGCAAGGTCGCGATGTACTTCGCCACGTTCGGAGCGGTGCCGTACCTGCGCAGCACCATCAAGGACTTCACCTGGGACGTCGCTCCGCCGCCCGGGGACGTGCAGCAGCGAACCGAGTCCAGCGTCATCGTCTTCACGATCCCGAAGACCGCGAAGAACCCGGACAAGGCGTGGGAGCTGCTGAAGTTCCTCGCCAGCGAGGAGGGCGGCAAGATCCTCCTCGAAGGTGGGCAGTTCACCCCGATCAACAATGCCGCGGCCGCTCAGCTCGGAGCTGGTGGCAAGCCACCAGCGCACCTCAACCTCTTCGGCGAGGCGTCGAAACATCTCACCGCGCCGAACCAGACGAAGAACACGCTGGGCGCACGGGACCTGTACCGCCCGGCTCTGGATGACGCCTACAACTGCGAGAAGCCGGTACACGACGTCCTGACCGGGGTCAAGGCACAGGTGGAGAAGGCCCTGCAGGGTTGAGATCTCGCAGTAGCTGTCTCGGAGGACCGAGCTAGGGGTCAGGTGGGAGCCAGGATGCAGTCACTGGTGTCGGCCGACACGACACGCGAAACGCCCGGTACGGCAACGGATCCTGCCCGAGCGGCGCGACGACGGCACAACCTCACCGGATGGCTGTTCATCAGTCCCATCGTGGTCGGCGTGGTGGCGTTCCAGTTCTTCCCGATCTTCGTGTCGATGGCGGCTTCGCTGACCAAGTGGGACGGGATCTCGTCCCCGGAGTTCGTGGGGTTGTCGAACTTCGCCGACATCTTCACCGACGACCCGTTGTTCTACACCACTTTGTGGAACACGACGTACTTCACCCTGGCCAGCATCCCGCTGACGGTCGGGATCGGGTTCTTCCTCGCCGTGCTCTGCGCCCAACGGGTCCGCGGAGTGTCGTTCTTCCGCACGGCCTTCTTCGCGCCGTACGTCACCAACGTCGTCGCGATCGGCTTCGTGTGGTTCTGGTTCTTCCACCCCACCGACGGGGTGGTCAACGGCCTGCTCGGTCAGGTCGGGGTGCACGGACCGGAGTGGCTGTCCAGCTCGACGTGGGCGATGCCCGCGGTGATCGTGGTCAGTGTCTGGCAGGGAGTCGGCTATCCGATGATCATCCTGCTGGCCGGCCTGCAAGGGATTCCTGAGATGTTGTACGAGTCGGCGAAGATCGACGGCGCGAACTCCCTGGCCCGGGTCAGGTACGTCACCCTGCCGTTGCTGACGCCGCACTTCCTCTTCCTGCTGATCACGCAGTTCATCAGCTCGTTCCAGGTCTTCGGCCTGATCTACGTCATGACCAAGGGCGGGCCCGGGCACTCCACGAGTGTCTACATCTACAACCTGTACGAGAACGCGTTCGCCTACGGGAAGATGGGTTACGCGTGTGCTCTGGCGTGGATCCTCTTCGCGGTGATCGCGAGCGTGACCTACGGGCAGTGGAAGCTCCAGAACAGGTGGGTGTTCTACGCATGAGCATCGCGAGACTCGGCGCCCGGGCAATCGTCTACGCGGTGATGCTCGTCCTCGCGGCGGCGTTCCTGCTGCCGCTGGTGTGGATGCTGGCCAGCTCCCTCAAGCCCGAGGCGCAGGTGCTGACGATCCCACCGGACTTCTTCCCCAACCACCCGCTGTGGAGCAACTACAAGGCCGTTTTCGACCGCATCCCGGTCTTCCTGTTCAACAGCGTCAAGCTCGCGGCGTACAACGTGGTCGGGATCCTGGTGGTGTCGTCGATGGCCGGCTACGCGTTCGCACGGTTGCGGTTCGCCGGGCGCGACATCGCGTTCATGGTCCTGCTGGCCACCTCGATCATCCCCGGTATCGCGTACCTCATCCCGCAGTACATCGTGTTCCGCCAGATCGGCTGGATCGACACGCACTACCCGCTGTGGGTGCCGCGGGTACTCACGCCTGTGTTCGCGACGTTCCTGATGCGGCAGGCCTTCAAGACCGTGCCGAACGAGCTGGAGGACGCGGCGAAGATCGACGGCGCGTCCACGTTCGGGATCTACTGGCGGATCATGTTGCCGCAGACCAAGCCGGTGCTCGCGGCGATCGCGGTGTTCACGTTCCTGGACTCCTGGAACGACCTGTTCGGCCCGCTGATCTACCTGAACTCCGAGAACCTCCAGACCCTGCCGGTGGCACTGGCGCAGTTCCAGGGCGAGTACTTCAGCCAGCTCAGCCTGCTGATGGCCGGCGCGACCCTCTCGGTCGTACCGGTGATCGTGGTCTTCCTGCTGGCCCAGCGGTACTTCATCCAGGGCATCACCATGACCGGTCTGAAGTGACACCGACGAAGAAGGAGCATGTCGTGAACGATCCTGTGGTGGCAGTCCAGATCGGAGCGGTGTCTTTCGTCGACGAGGGTGTCGACGCCACGCTCGACGTGCTGGCCGAGCGCGGCGGGGTGAACGCACTCTTCCTCGCGACGCCGACGTGGACGCGCGGGACGGGCGGCCGCCAGGTCCCCGGCTACCCGCTGCCGGACCACGGCGTGCAGTCGTACGACCTCGGTTGGCGGGGCGGCAACTACGCCACGCCGCACCCGGAGTACTACGGCAACACCGTTCTCGGTGCGACCGGCCGGGCGCCGGAGCATCCCGACCTCGACCTGCTGGCGACCCTTTTGCCGCGGGCCCGTGCGCGCGGGATGAAGTCGTACGCCTGGATGGAGGAGAGCGGTTCGGCCAAGGAGCTGCGCACCTATCCGAACTTCGCCAAGGTGCTCGAGGTGGACGCATGGTCCCGGCCGGGTCTGCGGCCGTGCTTCAACAACCCCGACTACCGCAACTGGCACCTGGGTTTCGTCGAGGACTACGTCCACAGCTACGAACTCGACGGGCTCGCCTGGTGTTCGGAACGTCCCGGTCCGCTGAACCTCCTCCTGCAGGGGCCGGCCCAGGTCGGTGACGTCGGCTGCTTCTGCGCTCACTGCGCGCGGATCGCCCGGGACCGCGGCATCGACGTCTGCCGTGCGCAGGAGGGCTACCGCGCCCTGGTGGAGTGGAACGCGAAGGTCGGGGCGGGGGAGCGACCGGAGGACGGTGCGTTCGTGGCGTTCTGGCGGATCCTGCTCACCTACCCGGAGGTCCTCGCCTGGCAGACGTTGTGGACCGAGAGTCAACGCCAGCTCTACCGCGACATCTACGGCGTCGCGAAGGCGGGTTCGCCGGATATCGAGGTCGGCTGGCACGTTTACCACAACATCTCCTTCAGCCCGTTCTACCGAGCCGACCAGAACTACGAGGAGATGGCGAGGTTCTCCGACTTCATCAAGGTGGTGATCTACAACAACTGTGCGGGTCCCCGCTTCTACACGTGGGTGCAGAACATCTGCTCCGCGCTCTTCGCCGACGCCGAGCCCGAGGACGTCTACCCGTTGATGCTCAAGCTCCTGCAGCTGGACGAGGGCGCGTACGAGAAGCTGCCGCAGACCGGCTTCTCGGCCGACTACGTGCGCCGGGAGACGGCCCGAGCGGTTCAGGGAGTGGCCGGCAACGCGGCGATCTACCCGGGCATCGACATCGACATCCCGGTCGGCCTGCCCAGGGAGAACCTCGAGCCGGCGACTCACGTGGGCAAGGCGAACTGGGACACGACCCGGGGCGACCTGACGCAGTGCACGCGGGAGTCCGTGCGCGACGCTGTGCTCGGCGCGTTCGACGGCGGTGCGCAGGGAGTGGTCCTGTCGCGGAAGTACTCCGAGATGGCGTTGGAGAACCTCTCCGGTGCGGGTGACGCGGTGCGGTCGCTGGAGAAGCGATGACGGTGACCCGGAAGGAGTCGGCACAGAAGGATCCCTGGTACCGCCGCACGGTGCGCTGGGGGCAGACGAACCTCACCGAGAAGGACCCGGTGCGCTACGACCCGCAGTGGTGGCGGGAGTACTGGCGTCAGACCAGGGTGCAGGGCGTGATCGTCAACGCCGGTGGGATCGTGGCCTACTACCCGAGCGCTCACCGGCTGCAGCACCGTGCCGCCTTCCTCGGCGACGGTGACCTCTACGGCGAGGTCGTCCGGACCGCACGGGAGGAGGGCCTCACGGTCCTGGCCCGGATGGACTCCAACCGCGCGGCCGAGGACTTCTACCTCGAGCATCCGGACTGGTTCGCCGTCGACGCCGACGGCCGGCCGTACCGGGCCGGCGACCTCTACGTCGCGTGTGTCAACGGGCCGTACTACCAGTCGTACCTTCCGTCGGTGCTGCAGGAGATCATCGCCCGCAGCGCTCCGGACGGCATCACCGACAACAGCTGGAGCGGCCTGGACCGCGACCACATCTGCTACTGCGAGAGCTGCCGGACCACGTTCGGCGGCGATGTCAACCTCGACGTGCCTGGCTCGGTGGACTGGGCCAATCCGGCCTACCGGCGCTGGGTCGAGTGGAGCTACCGGCAGCGCCTCGCCGTGTGGGACCTGAACAACGAGGTGACCACCCGGGCAGGTGGTCCGGACTGCCTGTGGATCGGGATGAACGGCGGTGACCTGGTGTCGCAGAGCCGGAGGTTTCGTGACCACAAGGCGATCTGTGAGCGGACGCCGATCCTCATGCTGGACTCGCAGTACCGGCACGAGCAGGCCGGCTTCCAGGCCAACGGCGACAGCGGGAAGGTGCTGCACGGCCTGCTCGGCTGGGACGTGCTGATCCCGGAGAGCACCGCGATGTACGACGCGGGCACGCCGACCTTCAGGCTCGGCAGCAAACCTGAGCCCGAGGCCAGGATGTGGGCGGTTGAGGGCTTCGCCGCCGGTATCCAGCCGTGGTGGCACCACATCGGATCTGTGCACGAGGACCGCCGGCAGTACGCCACGGCGCCGCGGTTGTTCGGCTGGCACGAGCGGCACCAGGACGTCCTGCTCGATCGCACGCCGGTCGCCACAGTGGGGGTGGTGTGGAGCCAGCGCAGCATCGACTTCCACGGCCGCGACGACGCCGAGAGCCGCAGCATGGCGCCCTACCGCGGGTTCACCGACGCGCTGACCCGCGCCCGCATCCCGTACCTGCCGGTACACGCCGATCACATCGGTCGCGACGCCGCGAGCCTCGCGGCGCTGATCGTGCCGAACGTGGGAGTGCTCACCGAGGCTCAGTGCGCCGCGATCCGGTCCTACGCCGAGGCCGGCGGGGGACTGGTGGTCAGCGGTGAGTCCGGCGGCTACGACGAGTGGGGGGACCGGCGCACCGACCACGGCCTGGCCGACCTGCTCGGTGTGCACCCGACCTGTCGTCATCACGGCGACTCCGGCACCTCGCCGGCGAACTGGGAGACCTACGGCGCCCACACCTACCTACGGCTCGATCGGGGAACAGCACAGCGGACGGATCTGACGACGAGTTTCGAGGAGACCGAGCTGCTGCCGTTCGGTGGCCGACTGGAGGTCGTACGGGCCGAAGCCGATGTCGACGTCGCCTTGACGTGGGTGCCGCCGTTCCCGATCTATCCGCCGGAGAAGTCGTGGATGGCCACGCCGCGCACGGACCTGCCGGCGGTGACGACCCGCACGGGGACGAACGGGAGCAGGGCGGTGTATCTCGCGGCCGACGTCGACCGCTGCTACGCGAGACATCACCACCCAGACCACGGGCAGTTGCTCGCCGACGTCGTGCGCTGGGCGGCCCACGACGACGTGCCGCTCGCGGTCGAGGGTGCGGGCGTCCTGGACTGTCATCTCTACCGCAAGGGTGCTTCGCTGGTGCTCCACCTGGTCAACCTGGACCAGGGAGGCGCCTGGAGCGGCCGGCTGCAGGAGCTCACTCCGTCCGGTCCCTTCGAGGTTCGCGTCCGGCCACCGGCCGGTGCCTCGCCCACGACGGCGGAGTTCCTCGTCGCCGGAGGCGAGACCGAGCTCGGCACCGAGCTCGGCCATGACGACGGATGGGTGTCGTTCCGGATCGACCGGGTAGCCGACCACGAGGTGGTGGTCCTGAGCTGACGTCACCGGACCTCCGCGCTCTCGGGCCGCCGGGCCTGGCAGGGTTCGTCCATGACAACTACAGGGACTGGCCGCCGTGTGCTGATCACGGGCGGGTCCGGCAACGCCGGAAGCGTGATCGCCCGGCTGGCCCGGAAGGCCGGCTTCGACGTACGCATGGCCGACGTAGCACCACCGGTAGATCGCGACCTTCGTGACGTGGAATTCGTTCGTTGTGACACTCGGACGCCGGCCGACGTGGACCGGGCAGTCCGCGGATGTGACGCGGTGGTCCACCTGGCGGCATGGCACTGCGCCCACGAACCGCCGGTCGGTGACGAGACCATCTTCGCCGTCAACGTGGACGGCACGTTCAACGTCGTCCAGGCGTGCCGCGACCACAGGGTCTCCTCGGTGGTCTTCGCGTCGTCGATGGCCTACGGATGGGGCGGTGTCTACGGCGTGACGAAGGTGATCGGTGAGGACCTGTGGCGCATGCACCACGAGACCACCGGCGCCTCCGTCGCGCTGCTCCGCTACCACGACTTCGTTCCCAAGCCGTATCTCGCCTGGGGGTCGATGTTGCTGCGCAACGGGGTGGACCGGCGTGACGTGGCGTCGGCCACGGTCGCCGCTCTGCACGGTGTCATCGAGCGCAGGGTGGACGTCTTCCGCACCGTCGTGCACACCGTCCACGGCATGCCGGCTGCCGTCGCCGGTGATTTCGCCAACCGGGGCAGGGCCTGGTGCGACGCGCAGGTGCCCGGCTCCGCGGCCTTGCTGGACCGCTACGAGATCGAGTTGCCCGCCCAGGTGGAGCAGCACGACCTCTCCGAGGCCGACACGGTGCTCGGCTGGCGGCCGGCGTACGGGATGGTCGAGTTCCTGACCGACCTGCGCCGGCGCGACGCCCGCGGGGAGGACGTGACCACACTGTGGGCACCCGGGCAGACACCGGACTGAGCAGGGCGCGCAATCCGCAGCAGTTTTCAGCGGTGGTCGGCGGTATTCAGCAGCGTGGCCGCTCAGGTCGAGCATGGCTGGCTATTGGACATCCCCGATCCGGCACGGCCAGGCTGGGTGGCTGGTCGGCGGCGTTACGGCGGACCGTGCGACGACGACGCACCGGCAACGACTGACGACAGCGGGCGAAGGAGAGTCAATGACCGGCACGCTTGCCACTCGAAAGCTGGGCTCCACGGGCCTGGAAGTCACCAGGCTGGGATTCGGCGCCATGGAGGTACGTGGCGAACGGATCTGGGGCGGTCGGCCGGTCCGCGACGAGCAGGCCCGCGACATTCTCGCAGCGGTCCTGGACGCTGGGATCACGTTCGTCGACACCGCCAACGACTACGGAAAGAGTGAGGCCTACATCGGCCAGTTCATCTCCGATCGCCGTACCGAGTACGTGCTCGCGACGAAGTGCGGTTGTTCGATGATCCCGGCCGGCGACCACGACGAGACCCCGCACCGGTGGGAACGGGACCACCTGCTGGGCAACATCGACGACAGCCTGTACAAGCTCGGCACGGATCAGGTCGACCTCCTGCAGTTGCACAATCCCTCGGTCGCGCTCGCCGAGGAACACCGGCTCGTCGACACCCTGCGCGAGATCCGGGCCTCGGGCAAGGCGAGGTTCATCGGCGCCTCGTCGACGTCCCCCGACCTCGGCACCTACATCGACTGGGGCGTCTTCGACGCGTTCCAGATTCCTTACTCCGCACTCGAACGACGCCACGAGGACCTCATCACGAAGGCGCACGCGGCCGGTGCCGGCACGATCATCCGCGGCGGTGTGGCGCGGGGTGAGCCCGGCGCCGGGCTGGGCGCGGCCGACCGCTGGGCCACGTGGGAGCGGGCGAAGCTGGACGAGCTCCTCGACGAGGGCGAGAGCCGTACGCAGTGGCAGCTGAGATTCACCCTCAGCCACCCCGGCGTCGACACGATCATCGTCGGCACCCTGAACCCCGCGCACCTCGCGGAGAACGTCAGGGCGGCCGCGGCGGGCGCGCTCGCCGACGACGTGTACGAAGAGGCCAAGCGACGTCTCGACGAGGCGGGCGAGTCCCCGGAGAAGGGCTGACGACCATGACCGAGAACACCGTGCCGACCCAGCGCCGGCCACTCGGACGGTCCGGGCTGGAGGTCAGCGCGATCGGGTTCGGCAGCTGGGCGATCGGCGGCCCGCACAGCCGCAACGGGGAGCCGATCGGCTGGGGCGAGGTCGACGACGAGCAGTCGGTGGCCGCGATCCATGCCGCGCTCGACGAGGGCGTCACGTTCTTCGACACCGCAGACGTATACGGCTGCGGGCACAGCGAGCGGGTGCTGGCTCGTGCCCTGCGTGGCCGGCGTGACGGTGTGGTGGTGGCCACGAAGTTCGGGTTCACCTACGACGAGGAGCGGCGGGAGTCACCGGGCACCGACGACTCTCCGGCGTACGTCCGTACTGCATGTGAGGCGAGCCTGCGCCGCCTGGAGACCGACGTCATCGACCTGCTGCAGTTCCACCTCGGCGGCTGCGACCCGGCCGCCGCGGAAGACGTCCGGGCGGTCCTGGAGGAGCTGGTCGACGAGGGCAAGATCCGTTCGTTCGGCTGGAGCACCGACGACCCCGGGCGCGCCGCGATGTTCGCCGCCAGCCCGCACTGCGCGGCGATCCAGCAGGCGTTCAACGTGCTCGGCGGCAACGCCGAGACGCTCGCGGTCTGCGAGGCGAACGGCCTCGCCAGCGTCGTCCGCGGCCCGCTCGGCATGGGCGTGCTGTCGGGCAAGATGGCCGCGGACACGAAGTTCGCCGCCGACGACGTACGCCACGGCTGGGACTTCCGGGGAGGCCAGGCGGACACCCTCGCCGCGGTCGATCGGGTCCGCGAGGTACTCACCTCCAACGGGCGCACCCTCGCCCAGGGTGCGCTGTGCTGGCTGCTGGCTCGCAGTCCGGCGTTCGTGCCGATTCCCGGCTGCCGGACGGTCACGCAGGCCCGGGAGAACGCCGGGGCGCTGCGGCACGGTCCGCTGTCGGCGGATGAGATGGCCGCGGTGGAGTCCGCGCTCGGACGGTAGGCACGGGCGAAACGCCCCTGTGGGAAAGGAACCAAGCATGCGGATTCTGGTGACAGGTGCCGGCAGCAACGTGGGAAAGGGCGTCGTGGCGAGGCTGCGCGCGGCGGGGCACGACCTCGTGCTGTCCGACCTGGTCCCCCTTCCGGACCTGCCCCAGTTCGCCGGCCTGCCGTTCGTGCAGTGCGACATCCAGGCCGGCTTCGGCCTCGAAGGGGCGGCGCAGGGCTGCGACGTGCTGCTGCATCTGCCCGCCTGGCACGGCATCCACTCCGGTTCGAAGACCGAGGCCGATTTCTGGCGGCTGAACGTCGACGGCACCTTCTGGGCTTTGCAGGCCGCGCGATCTGCCGGCATCACCAGGCTGGTCTTCCTGTCCTCTCAGTCCTGGCACGACCACTACGGCAAGTACGGCTTCACCAAGCAGGTCGGTGAGGAGCTGTGCGAATACCACCGGCGCAACCACGGCTTGCGGTACGTCGCGATCCGTCCGCACGACTTCACGCCCTGGGGCGAGGACTACCTCAACCGTTACGGCGCCCGCCTGCTGTACGGCGGGGTCGACCGGGAGGACGTCCTCGGATACGTCGAGGCGGCGGTCGAGCACCTGGCGCCGGACCTCTCCAGCGGTGCGGATCCCGACGGCCTGGTGGTGGACGCCGTACGACCGAACGCCTACACCGAGGAACAGGTGCGGGGCTGGGAGGACGACCCGCTCGCCACCTGTGACCGGGTGTTCCCGGGCTCGCGTGAGCTCGTCGAGCGGTATGCGATCGACGTACGCCGACGGCCCTCGGTGGTGGCCGGTGGCGAAGAAGGGGCCGGCGTCACGATCGGCTACACACCGACCTGCCACTTCGGAACGTTCCTGGACGAGCTGAGGGAGCTGGACGCCGCCGGTGGGCCGGACGCGGTTCGCGCCCGTACCTGCCCCTACTGACGCTGCGACGGCTTCGGTTCCGCCGCCGTCTCGGTCGCGGGCGCGCGGCGGTCGTGGTCGGCGAAGTAGTGGTGGAACAGCGCGGCGTTGACCAGCTGCAGAACTCCGGCGAGTTCGAAGGGCAGGGACAGGCTCACCGATTCGAACAGATACCCCGACAGAGTCGGCGCGCCGGCCGAGAGCACCTGGGACGGCACGTTGGAAAGGGCAGCCACGCTCGCCCGCTCCGATTCCGGCGCAGCGCCCATCACGAACGACTGCCGCAGTGCGAGGCCCACGCGCTGCATGGCCATCCGCAGCAGGTAGATGCCTCCGGCGACCGCGAAGGAGGGGGCGAGGGCGAGTGGGATCAGCAGCAGGGCCTGGCCGGCGCGAGCGAGCACCACGCTGCGAACGGTCCCGAGGCGTCTGGCGACCGGGGCGGCTCCGTAGTTGGTGATCACCGTGGCCGCGTTGATGACCGCGAACAGCACGCCGATCTCGGCGGTGCCGACACCGAAGCGGCGATAGAACCAGTAGGTGACGAACGGCCCGAACAACCCGACCGCGACGCCGTTGGACGCGTTCACCGCCCACAGTTTCAGCACCAGCCGCCAGGAGGTCGCCGAGAGCCGCCGGCCGCGGGTGGGGCCGGTTCGTTGCCGCCGTTGGGAGTGCACCGCATCGTGCACCGGCACCGCCAACAGCGCCGCGACGGCGGCCAGTATCGCGGCGGCGACGAACGCCGGCCGGTACGTCGCGGGTCCCACCGGCCCGGCACCTTGGGGTAAGGCAGCGAGTAGCCCGCCGACCAGCGCCCCGAAGGCCGAGGCGGAGGCAAGTGTTCCGAACAGCCGGTTGCGCTCGCGGTCGGGGACAAGACCGGCCACGAGGGCCTGTTCGGCAGGCTGGTACGGCCCCACCGACCCGGCGCCGGCGCCGGAACCCTGGCCGAACGAACCGGCGGCAGCCGCGACGAAGAGCAGGAACGCCGCATCCGTCGATGCGAACACGGCCGCGGCCCCGGTCATGAGCGCGGGTAGCAGGATGAGGAAGGGTTTGCGGCCGACCCTGTCCGCGGACCAGCCAATGGCCAGACTCATCAGCGCCGACGCGGCGGCTACCACGGCGAACAGGACACCCAGGTCGAACGCCGAGAACCCGCTCCGGGCGAGGTAGATGGGCACGACCACACCCGCGAGCGCCCGCTGGGCACTGACAGCCGCCCGCGCACCCACGAGAAGACGGGCATCGCGTCCACCGGGTACGTTCCAGAGCCCCGCCACGCGGGTCGACGTCAATGGCACTCGCCGAGAGTAATACTTCGGGTTGCTAACTACTTGATCGCCCGCCAGATCCCGGCAACCAGTGTCCACGAGGGCGACCGGGGCCGGTCGGATCGCCTGGTTCCCTCCACGAACGCCTTGACCCGGCGTGTGAGGGACGCCTAGGGTCCAATCAGATAATTAGGTAACCGGGTTTCATAATCTTCTTACTCGCCTCTTCACAATCTGTACGGAGTCCTCCTGACCACCCAGGATCCGGCCGGGGCAGCCGTGCGGCGTGCCAACGCCGCGGCGTGCCTGGCGGTGCTGCGCGACGAGCAGCGCCCGCTGACCATCGCCGAGCTCGCCACCGCGACCCGGCTCGCCCGCCCGACCGTCGACGCGGTCGTCGGTGACCTGCTCCGGACGGGACCGGTCCGCCCGGCCGAGCCGCAGCGCGGCGCGGGAGCCGGCCGGCCCGCGCGGGTGTACGCGTTCACTGCCGGCGCCGGACGGGTGGCAGGGATCGACATCGGCAGCGGCAGCGTGCGGGTCCGCATCGCCGACCTGGCCGGCGACATCGTGGGCCGGACGGAAGTGGACGTGCCAGCCGGGATCGACGGCGCCGGTCGGCTCCGCCTCGTCCGAAACGCCGTCCGGCAGGCGGTCCGCGCCTCGGGGGCGGATCTCGCCGACCTGCGTGCCGCCGGGCTCGGCGTACCCGGAATCCTCGACCGCGACGGCCGGATCACCCAGAGCCTGGCGGTGCCGGACTGGATCGGTGTCGACCCCGCGAGCCGGCTGTCGGCGTCCTGGGACTGCCCGGTGCTGGTCGAGAACGACATCAAGCTGGCCGCCCTGGCCGAGCAGCGGCTGCGGGCCGCGCCCCACGACGACGACCTCGTCCACGACCTGGTGTTCCTGCAGATCGGCCACCGGATCTCGACCGCACTGATCATGAACGGCGCGATCCTGCAGGGCCGGCACCGGCTGGCGGGCGAGCTGGGAAGCCTGCGCGGCATGCGCTGGACCGAGTCCTCCCGGCGCGGTCGGCTGCAGTGGGGTTCCGGGCGTACGGGCGAGCAGGTGTTCACCAGGGCCCGGGAAGGCGACCGGCAGGCGACGGCCGAGATCAGCGAGTTCTGCGCCGAGATCGCGCCGATGATCGCCACCATCGCGCTGACCGTCGACCCCGCGCTGATCGTGATCGGTGGAGGACTGTCCCGGGCCGGCGCCGGACTGCTCGCTCCGCTGACCGAGGCCGTCCACCACATGCTGATGACCGACGAGAAGCCGGTGATCACCACCTCGCTGCTGAAGTCCAGCGGAACACTCTGCGGCGCTCTCGGCTCCACCTTCGAGACCCACTCCGCACAGATCCTCGGAGTCGCCCGCGTGCCCACCCGGTGGCATCGCTGGCCGGGTACGTTCGACGGCCCCCTGCCCACCACCGGCTCCGACGCCGCCGGCTCCGACGCCGCCGGCTCCGACACCGCGGTTCCCGACGTACTCCTGTCCGACGTGGCCAGGCCGCACCCAACTGCCGTCACGGCTGTCCAGGCACCAACAGCACCACCCGCCGCCCGATCGACGAGAAGGATGTCCAGATGAAGTTCGGATTCAGCTCCTACAGCTTCCACCAGCGGATCAGCACCGGAGAGATGAGTCTCTTCGACGTCATCGACTGGATCGCCGACAGCGAGGGCGAGCACCTCGAACTGGCCTCGATCTACGACGGCGCCGACAGCCCTATCCCCAACGCCGCCTCCGACCTCGCGTTCGTCGACAAGGTGGCCGAGCACGCGGCCAACCGCGGCGTCACGCTGTCCAACATGGCGATCGGCGCCAGCTTCCTCGGCGACGACGCCGAGAACGCGGCCGAGGTCGAGCGGGTCAAGGCCCACGTCGACCTGATCGAGCGCCTGGGCATCAAGCTGATGCGCCACGACGTGGTCCGGCACGCCGGACTCGAGGGCGACGACACCCCCGCGTTCGAGGAGGCGCTGCCGAAGATCGTCAAGGCGGCGAAGGAGATCGCGCAGTACGCCGCGACGAAGGGCATCACCACCAGCCTGGAGAACCACGGCTTCTTCGTGCAGAGCAGCGACCGCGTACGCCGGATCGTGCACGCCGTCGACGAGCCCAACTTCAAGACCACGTTGGACATCGGCAACTTCCTCTGCGTCGACGAGGACCCGACGGTCGCGGTTCCGTCCAACCTGCCGTATGCCATGATCGTGCACTTCAAGGACTTCTACGTCCGTCCGGCCGGCCGCAACCCCGGTGAGGGCTGGTTCCGCAGCAGGGGCGGGAAGTACCTCCGCGGCGCGATCGTCGGCAACGGCGACCTGGACACCTGGAGCGTCGCGAAGTCGATCAAGGAGTCCGGCTACGACGGCTTCGCCTCGATCGAGTTCGAGGGCCACGAGGACTGCCTGATCGGCTGCAGCCGGGGCATCGCCAACGCCAAGCGCATCTACGCCGAGGCCTGAGCCGGCCAGCCGTTCACGCTCAGAACCGTTCCTCACAAGGAGAATCATGCAGAAGGTAAGGATCGGCGTCGTCGGCGTCGGTAGCATCGCGGCCCTGCACCTCAAGGCCTACCAGAACAACCCGCGCGCCGAACTCGTCGCGGTCGCCGACATCAACGCCGACCGGGCCGCCGCGGTGGCCAAGCAGTGGGGTGCCGCCAGGGCCTACAGCGACGCGGCCGAGCTGTTCGCCGACCCCGACGTCGACGCGGTGAGCATCTGCACCTGGAACAACACCCACGCCGAACTCGCCATCGCCGCGGTCCAGGCCGGCAAGCACGTGCTGGTCGAGAAGCCGATGAGCCGCACCTACGCCGAGGCGCAGGCGCTGGAGGACGTGGTGAACGCGCACGACCGCGTCGTCCAGGTGGGCTTCGTCCGCCGGCACTCGGCGAACTGCCGGGTGCTGAAGTCCTTCATCCAGGCGGGCGACCTCGGTGACATCTACTACGCCAAGGCCAGCTGCATCCGCCGGATGGGCAACCCCGGTGGCTGGTTCGCCAACAAGTCGATCTCCGGCGGCGGGCCGCTGATCGACATCGGTGTGCACGTGATCGACCTGTGCTGGTACCTCATGGGGACGCCGCGGGTGACGTCGGTCAGCGCGAACACCTACGAGAAGCTGGGCAACCGGTCCAACATCACCACCCTGCCGCGTTACCAGGTGGCCGACTACGACCCGACGAAGAACGACGTCGAGGACATGGCCAACGCCCTGATCCGGTTCGACAACGGCGCGTCGCTGATCATGGACACGTCGTTCTCGCTGCACGCGACGAGCGACTCGCTGAACGTCTCGGTGTACGGCGACAAGGGCGGGGCGGACCTCGAACCCAAGCTGCAGATCGCCTCGGAGAAGCACGAGACCCTGCTGAAGGTGACTCCGCAGATCGGGTTCGAGTCCTTCGACCTCGACGACGGTTTCGGCAACGAGATCGAGAACTTCGTCGCGGCCTGCTTGGGCGAGGCCGAGAGCGTCGCGCCGGCCTGGCAGGGCGCGGAGATGATGAAGATCCTGGACGGCGTCTACACCTCTGCCGCCCAGGGCAAGGAAGTTCAGCTCTGACGCTGAGGACCACGTGGTGCCGGGGCGCCCGCGAGCGGAAAGCCGCTGGCGGGCGCCCCTGACGTTGGTCAAGACTGGTCCAGGCCAGCCCCCGAACCAACGGAGTCCACCCATGGTGACCATCAGCAGACTCGCCGACGCCGACCGGCCCGCGTGGCAGGAGTTGTTCGTCGCGTACAACGCCTTCTACGAGACCACGCTGGCCGACGAGGCGTACGACCGTGCGTGGGAGGAGTTCCGCCGCGACACCACACTGCACGCATTGGGCGCCAGGCTCGACGGCCGGCTCGTCGGCATCACCCACTTCCTCGTCCATCCCAGCACCACCGCGGCGGACGTGTGTTACCTGCAGGACCTGTTCACCGCGCCGGACGCTCGCGGGAAGGGTGTGGCCCGGGCACTCATCCGGGAGGTGGCCACCTGGGCGCGCTCGCGAGGATGCAGCCGCGTCTACTGGTCGACCCAGGAGTCGAACGCGCGGGCCCGTCGGCTCTACGACCGGGTGGCCGTCAACCGGGGGTTTCTTCGCTACCAGATCGATCTGTAGGGTCTGCCCTGCGGCCGTCGGGCTCACGGCCAGTACATTGTGCCGGTGGCGAACCTACGTGATCAGATCCGCGCCGAGCTCGGCGTCGAGGCGACCATCGAGCCCAAGGTCGAGATCCGCCGGCGGGTCGACTTCCTCAAGGACTATCTGCGGTCGAGCCCGGCCAGGGGTTTCGTGCTGGGGATCAGCGGCGGCCAGGACAGCACCCTCGCCGGCCGGCTGTGTCAGCTCGCGGGTGAGGAACTGCGTGCCGAGGGGCACGACGCGACATTCGTCGCGGTTCGGCTGCCGTACGGCGTCCAGGCGGACGAGGACGACGCACAGGTCGCACTGGAGTTCATCCAGCCCGACCGTTCGATCACCGTGAATGTCAAGCCGGGCGCGGACGCCACCGCCGCGGAGTCGGCGCTGGGACTGCGCGAACTGCTGGGCCCCGACCACGAGCTGCGGGACTTCGTCCGCGGCAACATCAAGGCTCGCGAGCGGATGGTGATCCAGTACTCCGTCGCCGGGCAGCTCAACCTGCTCGTCGTGGGCACCGACCACGCCGCCGAGGCGGTCACCGGTTTCTTCACCAAGTACGGCGACGGGGGTGTCGACCTCACGCCGCTGACCGGCCTGACCAAGCGCCAGGGCGCCGCGCTCCTGCAGGAGCTGGGTGCGCCGTCGAGTGTGTGGCAGAAGGTGCCGACCGCCGACCTGGAGGACGACCGGCCGGCACTGCCCGACGAGGTGGCGCTCGGCGTGACGTACGCGCAGATCGACGACTACCTGGAAGGCGCCGACGTGACGCCGGAGGTGGCGGCCAGGGTGGAGTCGACCTACCTCGCGACCCGGCACAAGCGGACCGTCCCGGTCACCCCGCTCGACGACTGGTGGCGCGCCTGATCCGACGGGCCTTCCTCGGTGCTCAGGCCGCCTCGATGAAGTACTGGCAGGGGCTGGTGGGGCCGGGCGTCGGGTAGATCCAGCTCTGCAGCATCGGCTCGGGGATGTTGTGGAAGGAGGTGCTCGCCACGAAGTACTTCTGCGTGTCGCGAACCGTTCCGATCGTGTAGAACTGCTCCTTCGCGATCGCGATGATCTGTTTGAGCAGGGCGGTCTGGCGCTTCTCGTCCGTCGTCGCCACCACCTGGTCGTACAGCCTCATCTGCTCCAGCACCCGCGCCGGCGGCCGCTCGCCCTCCTTGCCCCGGGTGGCGTACCAGTTGCCCCAGGCGTTGGCGAAGACGGCACCGCTGTCCTTCGGGAAGTAAGCACCGGGGGAGATGGGGACCTCAAGCCCGCCGTCGCCGTGCCACACGGTCGCGTCGTGGGCGTTGGCCTCCTGGCGTTCCTGGTAGAGCGAGCGATCCTCTGTCTTGAGTTCCAGCGTGACGCCGACAGCTTTCCAGTACCCGCGGACGAGGGTGAGCATGTCGCCCCACTCCTCCCGGAACCCCGGCACGTACTCCAGGACGATCCGGATCGGCTTGCCGTCCGGGCCCAGCCGGACACCGGCGGCGTCACGCTTGGAAAAGCCGGCCCGGTCGAGATACGTGTTGGCCCGGTCGACGTCGTACTCGAGGTACTGCGTCGCGAACTCCTTGTCGTAGAAGGGCGACTGTGGCAACGGCGCCGGCTGGTACGCCTCACCCTGGCGTTGCATCGTGGCGTTGATCAGCTCGCGCCGGTCGATCGCGTGCGACAGCCCGATCCGGAAGTCGCGGTTGGCAAAGATCCGCCGCTTCACCGGGTCCTTGTGGGTGAGGTTGAGGTAGATGATCATCGCGTTCATCCGTGAGTCCAGCACGTCGACGAAGCGGTACTTCCCCTTGTCGCGGTTGCGGGCGAGCACCGGCTTGTTGGTGAGGCTGGTGAACCTCGTGTCCGGTCCCACCTCGAGGTTCAGCTCGCCGCTCATCGCGTGCAGCAGCATCACCTCGGGCCCGCTGGCGACGTCGAAGATGACCCGGTCGAGGTAGGGAAGCTGGCTGCCGCCGAAGTCGACCTTCCAGTAGTAGGGATTGCGGTCGAAGACCACCCGGGTGCCCTTGCCGAGCGGAGTGAGGAGCTTCCACGGGAACAGCGTCGGCAGGTCGGGGTTGGAACCCCAGGCCCACACCGCTGCCTTGGCGTTGAACAACCCCATCCAGTCCCGCTCGTGTGCCTTCTTCGCCAGCTCCGGCGCCTTCGGGTTGTACTTCTTGTGGTACTGCTGCAGGTAGTGCCTGGGGTACTGCGTGAGGACGAAGCCGTCCGGGCTCGCGAGCTGCTGCATGAACATCCCGCTCGGCGCCGGGAAGACGATCCGGAACGCGTGCTCGTCGAGCTTCTCGATCCGGGCAGGCCGGCCGTCGCGGCTCTCGACCAGCGAGTTGCCGTTGGGCGAGATGTCCTTGTCCAGCAGGCAGTCCTGGACCGCGAAGACCACGTCGTCGGCGGTGAACGGCTGACCGTCCGACCAGCGCGTGCCCGCACGCAGCCAGAACGTGTACGTCGTGCCGTCGGCACTGGCCTCGAACCGCTCGGCGACGTTGGGCTCCACCTCTCGCGTACCGGTGTCGCCGCGGTAGTCCTGCCGCCACCGGACCAGGTTGTCGTAGCCGGTGAGGCAGTAGAAGTACGCGCTGTCGGCCGAGCCGGTGACGGCGTTGTGCCAGTCGCCGCCGTACGTCCCGCGGCGTTCGACCGGCTTCACCACCATCGGCTTGGCGGGAAGGCGGTCCTCGACCTTCGGAAGCTTTCCCGCCCTGACCTGCGCCGCCAGTTGGGGCGATTCTTTCCCGGCCGGTCCTGCGGACCCTCCGGATCCGGAGGACCCGTCGCCCCGCTTGCCGGCCGGATCGGTGGAGAGCCACTGGCAACCGGTGAGTGCGGCGCCCGCGAGCAGCGCACCTCCCGAGCTTCGCAACAGCTGTCTGCGCGTGGGATTCGTGGGTTCGTGCACCGGCGTTCGTCCTTCCACAACTCGACGTGGCGTGGCGGACATACCGGACACAACGTACCAGTTGGACCAGTGGTCGAATATGGGTCGAACGGGCCGGTTGCGGTCTCGTACCGTATGCCCGTGACGATGAACGTCGAGGGCGCGGGGCAGACGATCCCACTGGAGAACGCGCTGAACGCCCGCTCCGTCGCCGGCTTCCGCATCCGGGACGGCCGGCGGATCAGCCCCGGCATCCTGTACCGCAGCTCCGTGCTGTCGTACCTGTCCGACGCCGACCGCGCCACGCTGGAGCACCTGAATGTTCGTACGGTCGTCGACTTCCGCGGCCCGCGCGAGCAGGCGGCGGCCCCGGACCGGCTGCCCGCGGTCGCGGTGTCGGTCAGTGCGCCGGTCGACCAGGACGACCTGGACTTCGCCGAGATCGAGACGCTGCTGGACCGGCATGGCTTCTCGGCCGGGATGTACGAGCAAGCGCGGGTTGACGCCCACGGCCCGTTCTACCGGATGTTCAACCTGGTCAACAGTTACGGCAAGCCCGAGTTCCTGTCCAAGCTCCCCGCCTACAAGACGGTGTTCGACCAGCTGCTCGACCCGGGCCGGGAGGGTGCGGTCCTGATGCACTGCACGGGCGGACGCGATCGGACCGGGATCGCCGCCGCGCTCGTGCTGCGCACGCTCGGCGTCGAGGAGGAGGCGATCGAGGCCCACTACCTGGCGTCGAACGTTCTGCTGCAGCCGGACCGGGACGACCCGGACAGCACGTCGTTTCGCCGCTTCACGTTCTCCAACGTCTACGTCCAGCCCACCGGCAACCACGCGTTCGGGAAGGTCGCCTCCGAGCTCGGTGAGACCACGCAGCGCATCTACGACGCGGTGAAGCTGCGGCCGGAACTCCTGCGGGCGCTGTGGGCGAACATCGACGGCCGGTACGGCTCGTTCGGCACCTTCCTCGCCACCGAGTACGACCTCACACCGGGACGCATCGGGGACCTGGAGAACGTCATGACCTCCTGACCGCACCTGGTCAGCCGGCCCGCGGCGGATCGGTGCCCGCATAGGTTGGTTGCCATGCGACTGGACGAACTGCGTCGGACCTTCGCCGACCCCCGAGCGACACCCGGCCGATGCTGCGCTGGTGGTGGTTCGGGCCCGCGGTCGAGGAAGCCTCGCTGGACCGCCAGCTGGAGATGGTCGCCGCGGCCGGCTTCGGCGGGGTCGAGGTCGCCTATGTCTATCCGCTCGCGCCCGCCACCTGCGACTTCGGTTCGGCACGGTTCCACGAGCTGCTCCGCCATGCCGGGTTGCGCTGCCAGGAGCTGGGTCTGAGGTTCGACCTGACGCTGGGCAGCGGCTGGTCGTTCGGCGGCCCGCACATCACGCCCGACCTCGCGGCTCGCCGGTTGCACTGGGAGGTCCGCGAGCTGACGCCGGGCCCGTGCCGGGTGCCGGTGATGCCGGGCGACGAGCTCGTCGCGGCGTACCTGTTCGCCGGCTCGATCCACGACCGCTCCGAGGCGTACACGCTCCTCGACACCCCGGACGTCCCGGACGGAACCGGACCGCGCACGCTGGTGGTCGCCACGTCCCGGCCGACCGGCCAGAACGTCAAGCGGGCCGCAGCCGGCGCCGAGGGGCCGGTGTTCGACCACTACTCGGCCGCCGCGACACAGGCCCACATCCGCAGTGTGGCCGCGCCGCTGCTGGACGGCGTCGCCCCCGCACCTGTCGGCTCGGTCTTCTGCGACAGCCTGGAGGTCTACAGCTCCGACTGGACTCCGGAAGTGCTTGTGGAGTTCGGCAAACGGCGTGGATACGACCCGCTGCCGCTGCTTCCCCTGCTGCGCTTCGACATCAGCGGCATTGCCGACTTCCGTACCTTCCGCGCCGACTTCCTGCGCACGTTGTCCGAGCTCTACCAGGAGAACTTCGTCGCGGTGCTCGGCGACTGGGCCCGCGGACGCGGTGTGCCGTTCCGCATCCAGAGTTACGGTGTGCCGCCGGCGTCGGTCAGCAGCTACAGGTACGCCGACGTCGCCGAGGGGGAGGGCTGGGGCTGGACCGGCCTGCCACAGACGAGGTGGGCGTCATCTGCCGCCCACGTCTACGGGCAGCAGATCGTCTCCTCCGAGGTGTGGACGTGGGTGCACTCGCCGTCCTTCCGCGCCACACCATTGGACCTGCGGGCCGAGGCGCACGAGCACTTCCTGTGCGGGGTGAACCAGCTCGTCGGTCACGGCCTGCCGTACACCCCGGACGGTGCGCCCGGGCTCGGCTGGTTCTTCTACGCCGCGGGTGCGCTGGACGACCGGAACCCGTGGTGGAACGACGCGGCCCCCGGACTCACGACGTACCTGCAACGGCTGTGCTGGCTGCTCCGGCAGGGCGACCCGGTCGCCGACGTGAAGATCCACGTCGGGTTCGAGGACGTCTATCCCCAGCTCGACCTCTGGAAGGCGACGGCGGCGAAGCTGGACGACGTCGTACGCCGGATCCGTACCGGGGGCTGGGACTTCGACCTCGTGGACGACGAGGCGATCGCCCACCTGGGGCCGGATTCCGTACTCACCTCCGACGATCTGGCCGGTCTTCCCGAGCCGGACTTCGTGGTCGACTCGGACGCGATCGGCGTGACGCACCGCACGCTTCGACGACGTCGACGTCTACTTCGTCGCCAACACCGCGAACACCCGCCAGGTAACGACGTTCACGCCTCGCACCCGGCGTTCGTCGTATGAGGTGTGGGACGCGAAGAGCGGCACGGTCGTCGGGTCCGGCAGCGGGCCCACGGTCGACCTCGCCCTGGACGCGTACGAGGCGACCGTGATCGTCGCCTTCGACGCACCGGCCCAGACATACCCGTCGTCCGGTGCCGAGGTCGGCCGGCAACCGCTCACCGGCTTCACCTTCCGCGGGGATCCGGTCGAGCTGCCGCACCGCTGGGAGGACACGCTGCGCGGGTACTCCGGCCAGGGTGAGTACGAGACGCACCTCCACCTGGACTCGGCGGCCGGCCGCCGGCTGTTCCTCGACTTCGGCGACCCGCGCCCGATCACCGAGGACCGGCCGCGGACGCTGCGGTCGTTCCGGGCACTGGTACGCCCGCCGGTCGGCGAGGTCGTCCGCGTCGTCGTGAACGGCTCCGACGCCGGCGTGGTGTGGGCAGCTCCGTACCGCGTGGAGATCACCGACCTGCTCCGCGACGGGGACAACACCCTGCGGCTGGTCGTCAGCAACACCGCCGCGAACGCGCTGACCGAGGAGACCGAGATCCATCGGCTCGCCGCAGACAGCGAGCGCCGGTACGGCCGGCGGTTCGTCATGCAGGAGCTGGACCGGGCCGGTGACGACCTGCACTCCGGCCTGCTCTGCACCCCGGTGCTGGTGGAGTGGTCGCGGTGACCGCGGACGTCAGTCGATCTGGAGGTGCCACACGGTGACGGCCGGGTGGGTCCAGGCCGCGCGGGTCGCCTCGGGTACGAGTCCGAGGAGCGTCCATGGCCAGTCCCGCCAGTCGCCGACGTCTCGTGCCGGAAGGGTGGCCGGCTCCGGATCCGCCTCCGGTAGCGGCTCCTCCGGTGGCGCGGGCCGCGGGCGTTCCTCGTATCGGCGTACGCGAAATCCGGTGGCCAGTGCGGCCCGCAGGAAGTCCGCCGTGGTGTGTCGATGGGTGGTGGCAAGCTGCGGTTGACCGGCCGGTCCGACGGCCTTGACCACCGAGCCGAGGAGCACCAGGTCGTGGTGGACGTCGGAGACGACCAGGTGGCCGCCCGGCCGGAGCACCCGGGCGAACTCCGCGAAGGCCGGGCCCAGTTCGGCGACGTGGGTCAGCGCCAGTCCCGTCACCACCAGATCGGCCGAGCCGTCGCGCACCGGCAGGTGACGCAGGTCGCCGGCGAGGAACTCCGAGTCCGGTAGCCGCCGGCGAGCCTGGCGCAGCATGTCGGGGGAGCCGTCCACGCCGACCACGCGATACCCCCGCTCCACCAACGGCGCGGACAGTCGGCCGGTGCCGCACGCCGCGTCGACCGCGGTCCCGGCTCCGGTCCTGGCTCCGGTCCTGGCTCCGGTACCGACCGGCAGCGTGTCCAGGATCTCCTCCACCACGGGCTGGTCGAGGTCGAACAGGCCGTTGCCGGGCTCGTCGTATCCGGCCGCCCACTGCTGGTACGCCGTTCCGGTCGCGTCGCGTTCGACCAGGACGCCGGGATGCCCGGTCAGAGTCTCGTCGTCGAGCAGCCGTCGGATCTCGGTGAGCCTTGCCGTCACGAACTGCTGGTCGTAGTCGTTGTCGCCGGCCCAGGCACGCAGGAGGGCAAGACCCTCCATGCCCAGCAGGTACGCCAGTGGATGCTGATAGATCACCGGAGGACCCTAGGGCGGTCCCGGCGGATCGGCTACCTACTTTCGGGACTGTGCAACCGGGGGAGTGGTTGGGGCGTTTGACCGCCGGAGGAGCCACCTGGGGGCGGCTCCCGTACTCCCGCAGGTATCGAGATGGTTCGGCACCTGGACGGGGAACCTTGGGGGGTTCACGTATGACCGATCAGCAGCCGCGGCGTGCCTTCGACCAGCCGCAGCTCTCGAGTGGTTCGGCACCGGCGCGTCTCGGGTCGAGGTGGCGCCGTGGGCGAGCCGGGCGCTCGGCCCTCGCGGTCGGCGGTCTCGTTCTGGGCATGGTGCTCGCTTCGTGCGCGGCCGGAGGGTCCGACGACCCGGGGGCGGCGGCCGACACGGCCAAGCCCGTGCCCACGGTCACCGTGACGGCGACGCCCGAACCCGCGCCGACGGTCACCGTGACGATGACGGCGGAGCCCGCGCCGACGGTCACGGTCACCGCGCAGGCGGAGGCGAGCGTCCACCGGACGGTCCCGCGGGCGAAGTCGGCGCCGAAGCCGGCGCCCGCACCCCCGAAGGTGACCCACCGGCCGGCCAGGCCGAAGCCTCATCGACCCGCGCCCAAGCCCGCACCCAAGCCGGCCTGTTATCCGCGCAGCAGTAGCGGCAACTGCTACAAGCCGGGTCAGTTCTGCCGGAAGGCCGACCACGGTTCCTCCGGCGTCGACGCCTACGGGAAAGCCATCAGGTGCGAGGACAACGGCGGCTGGCGGTGGGAGCGGGTCTGAGGGGCCACCGGATGTGAGGAAGGTCTCCGCCCGGAACGCGGCTCTGGCGTCACGTTCCGGGCGCGAGCCCTGTCCTGGTGGTGACGAACGCCGATCACCATGGGAGGCACCCGATGCGCCGGTTGCTCAGGGCCTGGGACCAGCCGAGGACGGGCCGGGTCGCGGCCGGACTGCGGAGGAGGGCCTTTCCGGACGACTTGTCCGTTCTGCTCGCCCAGATCGGTGTCTTCAGCTTCGTCCTGGTCGCCGTCAGCGGCGTGGCGTTGATGTTCTTCTACGACCCGTCGATGGAGCAGGTGACCTACGCCGGGACGTACACCCCGCTCACGGGGGTGGAGATGTCGCGGGCGTTCGCGTCCACCCTGGACCTGTCGGTCGGGGTACGCGGTGGCCTGCTGCTGCGCCAGGTGCACCACTGGAGCTCCCTGGTGATGACGGCCGCGATCATGGTGTACCTGCTGCGGTTGTTCTTCACCGGTGCGTTCCGCAGGCCCCGGCAGTGGACCTGGGTGCTCGCGGTCGTGGCCCTGCTGCTGGCGATGGGCGGCGGACTGACGGGCTCGGCGTTGCCCGACGACCTGCTGTCCGGAAGCAGCATGGCGGTCCTGGACGGCGTACTCGCGGCGACGCCGTTCGTCGGTGGGCTGCTGTCGCAGGTGCTGTTCGGCGGCCGGACCCCCGGTGACGTCACCACGGTTCTCTATCCCGTTCACGTGGTCGCGCTCCCCGCGGCACTGGTGATCGTCTTCGTGGCGATGGCGGCTCTCGGCCTTCGCCGTGAACCCGCGCAGTGGGCCGGACGGGAGCGCCCGGGCACGAACCTCGCCACGTTCCTGGTCCGGAGCGCGGGTCTGTTCCTGATCGTCGGCGGCGTGGTCGTCACGATGGCAGCGACGCTCACCGTCAACCCGGTCTGGAGGTACGGCCCGGCGGACCCGGCCAGCGCCACCGCCGGATCGACCCCGACCTGGTACCTCGCCTTCCTCGACGGTGCCCTTCGGCTGGCGCCCGGGTGGGAGTTCAGCCGGCTGGGACGAACCTGGTCCGTCGCCGTCCTGCTTCCGCTACTCGTCGGCACGCTGTTCTTCGCCGTCCTGGCCGCGTATCCGTACCTCGAGCGCCGGGTGACCGGGGACAGGTCCGAGCACCACCTGCTCCAGCGCCCGCGCAACCACCCGATCCGCACCGGCGTCGGCGTGGCCGGGATCGTCTTCTACGGGGTGCTGTGGGCCGCCGCGGGCGCGAACACCATCGCGCTGGTCTTCCACTCCTCGGTGGAAGGCCTCATGTACTTCCTGCAGGCGATGCTCGTCCTCGGCCCGGTGGCCGGGTTCGACGTCACCCGGCGGATCTGCCTCGGGCTGCAGCGCAAGGACCAGGAGATTCTTCTGCACGGAAGGGAGACCGGCCGGATCGTACGGACGCCGAGCGGCGGGTACGTCGAGATCCACGAGCCGGTCGAGCTGGTCGGTGCTCACTCACGTTCGGTTGCCACATCGGCACCGGACGTCGTTGGCGGTAGCACGGTCGTCCACGTAGCGAGCCACGACCGGGAATGAGATTCCCCTGTCCGGGGTTGAGAATCCCGGTCCCGCGGTGCACGCAGAGTTCCTGCGATCTGCCGGTGACCGAGTGGTTACTCACCACTGGTCACGGGCCTTCGGCCGTACTCCGTACAGCCCGCAAAGACGCCCGCCAAGCGTCTGCGGAAACACGGGGGTAAGGTCGGCGGGCCGCCTGACCAGAAAGGAACAGCCGTGGGTAACCCACTGACGATCGACGCCGGGTTCGTCGACTACGCGTTGATCTTCATCTACTTCGCCGTTGTCCTGCTGGTCGGGCTCGCGGCGCGCCGCGGAGTCTCCAGCAGTCTCGACTTCTTCCTGTCGGGCCGTTCGCTGCCCGCCTGGATCACAGGGCTCGCGTTCATCTCGGCCAACCTCGGTGCCGTGGAGATCATCGGCATGTCGGCCAACGGCGCGCAGTACGGCATGCCGACCATGCACTATTACTGGATCGGCGCCGTCCCCGCCATGCTGTTCCTCGGCGTGGTGATGATGCCGTTCTACTACGGGTCGAAGGTACGCAGCGTTCCGGAGTTCATGCGCCGCCGCTTCGGCACCGGCGCCCACATGGTCAACGCGCTCACCTTCGCCCTGGCGCAGGTGCTCATCGCCGGCATCAACCTCTTCCTGCTGGCCACCGTGGTGCACGGCCTCCTCGGCTGGCCGTTGTGGGTGGCCCTGGTCCTCGCCGCCGCGATCGTGCTCAGCTACATCACCCTCGGCGGGCTGTCCGCGGCCATCTACAACGAGGTCCTGCAGTTCTTCGTGATCGTCGCCGCGTTGCTGCCGCTGACCCTGGTCGGGCTGCACCGCATCGGTGGTGTGGACGGGCTGACCCAGAAGGTGACCGCCGCCATGGGTAGCGGCGCGGGGCAGCTCAACTCCTGGCCGGGAAACGAGCTCGCCGGATTCAGCAGCTCCTTCCTGTCCGTCGTCGGCATCGTGTTCGGCCTGGGTTTCGTACTCTCCTTCGGCTACTGGACCACCAACTTCGTCGAGGTCCAGCGCGCGATGGCCACCAACTCGATGTCGGCCGCGCGCAGTGCACCGATCATCGCCACCTTCCCGAAGATGTTCATCCCGTTCCTGGTCGTCATCCCGGGCATGATCGCCGGCGTGCTGGTGCCCGAGGTGATCAAGGTGAAGGCGGGCGACGGGGCCGGTGGCGTCACCTACAACGACTCGATCCTGTTGCTGATGCGTGACGTGCTGCCCACCGGCTTGCTGGGCATCGCGCTGACCGGACTGCTGGCCGCGTTCATGGCCGGCATGGCGGCCAACATCTCGGCGTTCAACACGGTCTTCAGCTACGACCTGTGGCAGCAGTACGTCAAGAAGAACCGCCCCGACGGCTACTACCTCAGGGTCGGTCGGTGGGCGACCGTCGGTGCGACGATCCTGGCGATCGGCACCGCGTTCATCGCGTCGCAGTACGACAACCTGATGAACTACCTCCAGACGCTGTTCGGCTTCTTCAACGCCCCGCTGTTCGCCACCTTCATCCTCGGCATCCTCTGGAAGCGGATGACGGCGACCGCCGGCTGGGTCGGGCTGGTGTCCGGAACGCTGGGTGCGGTCTTCGTGTGGGGCCTGAACGAACTCGGCGTGATCAGCCTGCCCGGTCAGGGTGCGGCCTTCCTGTCCGCGGGTGCGGCGTTCGTCGTCGACATCGTGGTCAGCATCATCGTCAGCCTGCTGACCGCGCCCAAGCCGGAAGGTGAGCTGCGCGGGTTCGTTCTCTCGCTGACCCCCAAGGACCAGCGCTCCGACCCGGCCGCGGGTCGCCAGCCCTGGTACAAGGCGCCGGTCAAGCTGGCGGGCGTCTCCCTGGTGCTCGTCATCGCGCTCAACGTGGTCTTCCGGTGAGCATCGGTCTTCAGTGGAAGGGAATCGGCACATGAACGACCGCCAGCGCAGCGCGAGCCGAAGCGGCAGCGCACAAGGAGACGGCAAGAAGACGAAGGCCGGTGCCTTCGACGTCCGGGTCGTCATCGCGGGTCTGATCGGGTTCTACGGCGTCGTGCTGGTCGTCATGGGCCTGGTCGCAAACGACGCCGCGGCCCAGGCCAAGACCGGCAACGTGAACGCCAACCTGTGGGCCGGCATCGGGATGGTGGTCTTCGCCGTGGTGTTCGCCGTCTGGGCACGCCTGCGGCCCGTGGTCGTCACGTCCCCGGAGAGTCCCGCCGAGGACGCCGGCCCCGCGGGCGGACGGTCCACCGGCAAGAAGGCCTCCGGCGCCAAGAAGTCGTCGAGCGCCAAGAAGAAGTCGCGGCGCTGAGGTCCGGCTGACCGGCAAGGCACCGCCAAGAAGGGGCTGCTCCTGAGGGAGCAGCCCCTTCTTCGATGCACTAGGTTCCGGGCATGGCGGATCCACAGGTCCTGGACCTTCACGACCCGACGCGGCCGGCGTGGCAGGGCGGCGGACCGCGGCCGGTACGCACCTTGGTGTGGCGGCCACCGGATGAGGACGAAGCGCCGCGTCTCGTCGTCGTCTCGCACGGCTCCGGCGGTGCGCCGACCGACCTGGCCTGGTTGGCGGAATCGCTGTCCACACAGGGCTTCCTGGTCGCCGCGGTCGAACACCACGGCAACAACAGCCGGGACCATCTCCTGGAGGGCGGATCGTTCTGGTGGGAGCGGGCACCTGACCTGTCGGTCGTGGTCGACCACCTCGAGCGGACGGAACGCCTCGCGGGTGTGGGAGTTGTCGGTTACTCCCTCGGCGGCTACGCCGCGGCGGCGGTACTCGGCGCGCGGATCGACGCCGTGAAACTGCAACGGTTGTACGCCGGGGAGCCGGTGCTTCCGATCCCACCGGAGCGCCCGGACATTGCCGCGCAGGTTGCCGCCCTGCTGACCAAACATGGCCGCGATGCCGTGGTGAGAAGGGCGACCGCCGACTTCCGGGATCCGCGGTTCCTGACGGGGGTGCTGCTCGCACCCGCGATCTGCCCGATCCTCGACGAGGACAGCCTGGCAGCCGTCGGACGACCAGTGCTGGTGCGCTGGGGTGATGCCGACGAGGTGGAGTCCCCGGAGGACAACGGCCGCCGTTACACCCGGCTGATCCCCGGTGCGGACGGCAGGTCGATGGGGGAGCGTGTGGGCCACTTCGCGTTCGGGGACGGGGACGAGGGTGGCGTTCCCGTGCGGGAGGCCGTCGCCGCCGAAGCGCTGGCATTCTTTCGTTCTCACCTCGGGTAGGGAACCGCACGAGACACGCCGTGTCCTCCGGCTCGGTGGGAGAACACGGCGTGCCCGGGTGAGCTGCGGCTACACGCGAGAACGCGCTCCGCTGACCGCGGGCACGACCCGGAAGTCGCTGCGCACGCCTGTTCAGGAATGCTGTGCGGGTGAGGCCGGGGGAGGGTCCGCGAGCGGCCAGCCGCCGGCCGCGAGGTGGGCCGATACGCGGGCAACGTCGTCGTCGGACGCGGCCTGGAGAACGGAGTCCCGGATCATCCTCTCGATGTTCTCGCGGGAGATGGTGTCGCCGTCGCCGACCGCCTGGGCCACCAGGTCGTCGGCGATCCGCAGGATCTCCTCCTCGGTCAGCTTGCGCTTCAGCAGGCCGAGCAGTGCCACGTAGTCCTGGGGCGGAACCCCAGCCGGGTAGCCCTTGCGTACCCACTCCACGAACCGGAGAAGGAAGTTGTCGCGTGCCTCGTCCACTGTGTGCTCCCGGGTGGTTCTCGGTGCGGTGTTCCCTGTGTTCCTTCAGGGATTCACTTCTTGGGCACCAGCGTCGGATAGATGTGGTCGAAGCTGAGCTGCTGGCCCAGTCCGGAGGCGACGATGTAGGTGATCCCGAGCCCGACCCCGGCGACCACAATCGCGAAGCACACGACGGCGACCGGCCAACCGAGCGAGTGCGGAACCGGCAGTACGCCGGCGTCGCGGGGGCGACCTTCGGTGTCGTGGCCGTGTGCCAGTGCGCGCACTCCGAACGCGAAGACCACCGGCAGTCCGGCCCCCAGCACCAGGCCGGCCAGCAGGACCTTCCAGGCGCCGTCCAGGGCGAGGGTGAGGAGGTGCATGACGTTCGACCTGCTTTCGATGGTGTCTGTCAGCTGAATGTCGGCCCTGGCGGTCAGGCGGCTGTCTGTACAGGCTCTCGCCGGCTGCCGGCGCCTGCCCACTCCTCGTTGACGTTGCTGTGGTCCACCGGCTGGTGCCGGGACCGCATCCACATCGCGGCGGAGAACACCACCAGAGCTACGAAGATCGCCGCGGCGCCGGTGAGGCCGCCGAGCGCGTGGGCGAGGGCCCAGGTCAGCGCGCCGACGAGGCCCGCGCACGGGATGGTGATCAGCCAGGCGGCCACCATCCGGCCGGCGACGGACCAGCGCACCAGGGCGCCCGGCCGGCCGAGGCCGGTGCCGAGGACCGAACCCGTCGCCACATGTGTCGTGGAGAGTGCGAAGCCCAGGTGGCTGGAGGTCAGGATGACCGCGGCCGACGCGCTCTCGGCGGCCATTCCCTGCGGCGGCGCGATCTCCACCAGGCCCTTGCCCAGGGTGCGGATGATTCGCCAGCCGCCGAGGTAGGTGCCGGCGGCGATGGTCAGGGCACATGCGGCCTTCACCCAGAACGGAATGGTTCCGGGGTGGCTCCAGTGCCCGGAGGCGATGAGCGCGAGCGTGATCACGCCCATCGTCTTCTGCGCGTCGTTGGTTCCGTGGGCGAGCGACACCAACGACGCTGTGCCGATCTGGCCCCACCGGAAGCCCGACTCCTGGTAACGGCGCTCGAGGCCCGCCGTGACGCGGTAGATCAACCACGTTCCGGCCGCGGCGACGACGGCGGCGATGACCGGTGACAGCACCGCCGGCAGGATCACCTTGCCCACAACGCCGTCCAGCTTCTGCCGTCGCCGACCCAGTTGACCCCGCCCCAGCCGAGCCCGGCGACCGCGGAGCCGATCAGCCCGCCGAACAACGCGTGGGAGGAACTGGACGGCAGGCCGAGCAGCCAGGTCAGCAGGTTCCACACGATGGCGCCGATCAGGCCGGCGAGCACGATCATCAGCAGGGCTCCGCCGCCGTCGGCGACCATGGATTCCTTGGGCGTTCCGTCGGCGTTCTGGATCCGGATGACGGCGTTGGTCACGGTCAGCGCGACCTCCACCGACAGGAAGGCGCCGACGAGGTTCAACACCCCGGACAACGCCACGGCGACCTTCGGCTTCAGCGCACGGGTGGCGATCGAGGTGGCCATCGCGTTCGCGGTGTCGTGGAAACCATTGGTGAAGTCGAACCCGAGAGCGGTCACGACCACCAGCACAAGAATCAGGGACTCAGTGGACACGAACGCAAGGGTCCACCTGCTCGGTGTGAAGATCGACAAAGCCGAGGCGATGTCGACGAGTGTTCATCTGACGTTCGCCCACGCATCACGGTGTGAGCCGACGGGTGCCGTTGCCGGTTCGCAGTGAAGCGGTCATCTGACGTCCGCCGTACGGTCACCGGAAAGTGCTCGTGGGTCCCGTACGTTTCGGCTCATCCGTTCACAAGAAGGGCCGAAATGGTGAAGAAGACGGGCGTCCTCGCGGCTGTTGCCGCGTCGACGCTGATGCTCGGCGTCGGGGTGGCCTCTGCGGCCGCGGACGGCGTGTTGCCCGCAGCGCTGCAGTCGTCGCATCGTTCGCACGGACAGCCGAGGAACATCATCTTCCTGCTCGGTGACGGCATGGGTACGCAGGAGATCACCGCCGCGCGTTACTACCAGGGTGTGCACAACAAGCTGAACGTCGACCGGATGTCCTGACCGGGTTCGACACCACGTGGTCGGTCAAGCCGGGCCAGGTGCGCCGTACCTGCCCGACTACGACCCCGACTCCGCGTCCACCGGAACGTCGTGGGCCACGGGGAAGAAGACGGTCGACGAGCGCATCTCGCAGGGCCCGAGCAGCGCGCTGGACGTGCCCGGCACCAACTACAAGACGGTGCTCGAGATCGCCCAGGAGCGGGGCATGAAAGTCGGCGACGTGTCGACGGCGGAGATCACCGACGCGACTCCCGCCGTGCTCGCCTCCCACATCTCGCTGCGCGGTTGCCAGGGCCCGGCCAACATGACCGCCTGCGCCAAGGAGACCAAGGCTGCCGGCGGACTGGGCTCGATTGCCGAGCAGGAGGTCGACCACCGCGTCGACGTGCTGCTGGGCGGTGGCCGCGCGCGGTTCGAGCAGGCCATCACCGGGGGACCGTACGCCGGCAAGACGGTGGTACAGCAGGCTCAGGACAAGGGCATCCAGTACGTCACCGATGCGGCCGGCCTGGCCAAGGCGCGCAGCGGCAAGCCGGTGCTCGGCCTGTTCAACTCCAGCAACATGTCGCTGGAGTGGGCCGGCCCCAAGGCCGCGACCGGCAAGGGCAACGACCCGGCGGCGTGCACCGAGAACCAGCGCCCGGCCGACGAGCCGAGCCTGGCCGACATGACCGGCAAGGCGATCAAGCTGCTGGAGAACAAGCGGGGCTTCTTCCTGCAGGTCGAGGGTGCCTCGATCGACAAGCAGGACCACGCCACGAACGCATGCGGCCAGATCGGTGAGACGGTCGCGTTCGACAAGGCGATCGGTGTCGCCCTGGACTACCAGCGCTCGCATCCGGACACGCTGGTGGTGGTCACCGCGGACCACTCCCACACCAGCCAGATCGTGGCCGAGGACGCGGCCGGTTCGGGGCTGCCGACCGGCTACTCCACCAATCTGATGAGCAAGGACGGCCAGACGCTGACGCTCACCTACGGCACGGCCGGTTACGGCGGGGACGGCAAGGCGCCGGTCGCCACCCCGCCGAGCCAGCAGCACACCGGTGCCGTGGTTCCGGTCTGGGGTCAGGGCCGGGGCGCGTCGGCGGTGCATGGGGACCAACGACCACACCGACCTGTTCCACCTGCTCGGCGGCTGACCGCCTGCGCGGGATCTGACAACCGCCGCTTGACACCGCGATCGTCCTGGGCCCACAGCGATGGCCCAGGACGATCCGCGTTCCCGGATGGTTACCGAGAGCGGCCGGGAAGCGGGGGCAGGTTGTACGGATAGGGGAGTCGTACGGGTTCGCTGGCTGCGTCGAGCCGGCTCACGTGTTCGGGGGTGAGCGACCAGCCCAGCGCGCCGAGAGCATCCTCGAGATGAGCGTGGGTACGCGCGCCGATGATCGGCGCGGTGACGCCGGACCGTTGCAGCAGCCAGCGGATCGCGACCTGCGCCGGCGTGCGGCCGATCTCGGAGGCGACCGCGACCAGTTGGTCGATCACCTGCCAGGTGTGCTCGTTGCCGTACCTCTCCCAGGAGTGCGTACCAGGAGAGCTGACCTTGCTGTTCGCCGGTGGTGCCGTCATGCCGCGCCGGTAGGCACCGGACAGCCAGCCCGAACGCAGCGGGGACCAGGTGATCACGCCGACCCCTTCGTTGCGGCACACGGGAAGCAGCTCCCACTCGGCCTCCCGGTCGAGCAGGTTGTAGAGGGGCTGCAGACAGGCGGGCGGCTCCCAGCCGTGGCGGTGACACAGGTCGATCGCCTTCTGCAGTTGCCATCCGCTGAAGTTGCTGACGCCGACGTAGCGGACCTTGCCGCTGCGAACGAGGGTGTCGAGCGTGGCCAGCGTCTCGGTGAGCGGCGTGGCGGGGTCCCAGCGGTGGACCTGGTAGAGGTCGATGTGGTCGGTGCCGAGCCGGCGCAGACTCGCCTCCACCGCGTCGAGGATGTGCTTGCGGGACAGCCCGCGGTCGTTGCGTCCGTCGCCGGTCGGCCCCCACACCTTTGTCGCGACGACCAGATCCTCCCGCCGCCGGGCCTTGAGCCACCGGCCGAGGACCTCCTCCGATCTACCGGCGCCGTAGACGTCGGCGGTGTCAACGAAGTTCCCGCCGGCTTCTGTGAACGTGTCCAGGATCTGAGTACTGGTCTGCTCGTCGGTCTGGCTGCCGAACATCATCGCGCCCAGGCACAGCTCGCTGACCTCGAGTCCGGTCGCCCCGAGAAGTCTGTGGTCCATGTGCTCCATCTGCTCCATGTCCTGCACGCTAGATCCTGGAGTGCACTCCAACTCAAGTCCGTACCGAGCGCTGATCTGCCTGCGCAACGCGGTCCGGGCTCCGAACGGCCAACGGCGCTAGAGGAACTGCTGGCCTCCGTCGATGTCGTACGTCGCGCCGGTCAGCGCCGTGTTCGCCATCAGGTGAACCGCCAGGGCGGCCACGTCGGCGGGACCGACGACGCGGCCGATGGGAAGCTTCGTCCGGAGCTCGTTCCGGCGTTCCTCCAACCGGTCTCCGAGGAGCCTCGCCGACAACGGCGTGTCCACGAACCCTGCGGCGATGAGATTGACCCGCACCGGGGCGATCTCGAGTGCGAGCGCCGCGGTGAACGCGGGCAGCGCGACCGTCGCCGCCGAGGCGATGCCGAGACCGGGCGCGACCCGCCGGGCCCCGGTACCACCCATGAGCACCAGCGAGCCCCCGGGCCGCATCTTCTCCAACGCGCTGCGGGCGACGACCAGGGCCAGCACCGCGTGGTCGGCGATCCCCTCGCGCACCTGGGTGGAGTCCAGTTCGAGCATCGGTCCGTACCGCGGCCCGCCCGCGGTGATCATCAGATGGTCGATCGGCGCGGGCAGCTCCTGGAAGAACCTCTCCACGGCGTCCTCGTCGTTGACGTCGAACGCCGCCGTCCGCAGTGCGCCGACGTCTCGCGCCGCCTGTTCGAGCCGATCGGCGCGACGGCCGGTGAGGATTACCTGGGCGCCCTGGGCGCGGGCGCGCCGAGCCGTCTCCAGCCCGATGCCGGCGCTCCCGCCGATGAGGACGACGTTCTGTCCGGCAAGCTCGGGCTCGGGGTGGGCGGGCTCCGGAGTGGCCCTGCTCGGCATGATTCCTCCGACAGTGTGCGGCCGGCGGCCGAACCGGCCACCCCGGTCCTACCCCGTTCCGGTGACCTTCATCCGCCGCTCCCCGCGGCGGCTCATCCGCAGAACGCCTTGTCCAGGAACGCGTCCACCGCCTCGTCGGCGTCGTCTCGGAAGTCCGGCGTCAGCGCAACCGTGGCTTGACGGCGCGGGTCCGCGGTGGCGTAGGACCAGGCCTGGTAGGCCAAAGCGTCGCCGTCGTTGCCGTACACGCGAACGTGGCACGCGGTGTCCCGCCAGGCCAGCCCGAGTCCGTACGTCCCGCCGCGCACCCCCGGTGTCTCCATCTCCCGCAGCAGGCGAGGAGGGAGCAGCCGCCCGGCGAGCAGTGCGGCGAAGAACCGGTCCAGATCCCTTGCGGTGGAGACCATCTCACCACTCGCGCCCATGACCGAGGGGTTCATGGCCGTGTAGTCCAGCAGGTAGGGCTCGCCGTCACGCTCGGCCGGGACGTAGCCGTGAGGATGAGGTCCGCGAATGCGGGCCGAGGTTCCCGGCACCGTGGTGCCGGTCAACCGCAACGGCCGGATGATCCGGCGCTCGATCTCCTCGCCGTAGGTCCGGCCGGTCACCTTCTGCACGATCTCGCCGAGCAGGACGTAATTGGTGTTGGAGTACGCGAACTCCTTACCGGGATGCCTCGACGTCGGCGGGTGGGCCACGGCGCGGTGCACCAGCTCGGTCGCCGTCCACGTCCGCCACCGGTTGTCAAGGAACGCTTGCGTCCCCGGCGGCGGCAGAGTGAGCCGGTAGTCGTACAACCCGCTGGTGTGGTTGAGCAGATGGCGCACGGTGATGTTGCGCGCGTTCGGGACGGCCCCGGGCAGCCACCGCTGGACCGGGTCGTCCAGCCGCAGCCGGCCCTCGTCGGCGAGTTGCAGAACGACCGTGGCGACGAACGTCTTGGTGATGCTGCCCACCCGGAACCTGCTGTGGATCGGGACCTCCCGGGTGGTGCCGAATTCGGCGACGCCGCTGTTGCTGCGCCATACCCCTTGTTCGTCACGTACTTCGGCCAGTGCGCCCACCGCGCCCACCGCCACAACCTCGTCCAGCCGCTGCTGCAGCGCGGGGCGATCCGAGGTGGCCGACGGGGCGGAGGCCGACGCCGACGCCGGCGTCGCCACCGCAGCCGTCACCGCCAACCCCGCGGTCGCGGCCACTATCGTCCGTAGTCTTCGTTGCATTCCAGCCTCCCTGAGCTGTTCGTCTCAGAGAGGCTGGCGGATCGACGGCGGTGGCACATCCGGGATGACACTCTGCCCGGCCCCGGAGGAATCCCGAACTTCCCGAACTCGGGTCGGGGTCGCTCGCGGCGTCAGCCGGTCGTGAGCACCATCCGGAAGCGGGCCTTGCCGTCGAGCATCTTCTGGTACGCCTCGCCGGCTCGGTCGAGGGAGACCCTCTCCGTCATCGGGCGGATGCCGTGCAGCACGCTGAACGCCATCGTGTCCTCCACGTCCTGGGAGGTGCCGGACGGGTGTCCCCGGACAACGCGGGCGCTCGTCAGCAGCTGCACCGGGCTGATGCCCAGCGGCTCCGGGTCGGCTCCGATGGCCACCAGCTCACCACGCGGGGCCAGGCCGTCCACGGTCGCGGTGATGGCCGCGGAGTTGCCGGCGGTGGCGAGGACGACCTTGGCGCCGCCGAGTGCCTGCAGAGCCTCGGCGACCGGGGTGCCCGACGTGCTGTCGATGTAGTGGTGGGCGCCAGGACCGGCAGTGACCGCAGCTGCCGCCGAACCAGCCAACGGCCACCCGGTCACCGGACTGCCATCCGCGCTCCGCCACGCCGTCACCGAGCGCCTCGATCCGCCCGGCCATCTCGTGGCCGGGGACCACGGGGAAAGAGATGCCTGGTACGCCCGCGTTCACGAACATCGAGTCGCTGTGGCAGACGCCGCACGCTTCCACACCGATTCGCACCTGACCCGGCCCCGGACGTGGCACCTCCCGTTCGACCAGCTCGAACGTTCCACCCGGCTCGGCGACCTGCGCCACGCGGTAGGTGCTCATGCGTTTCCTCCGGAGAACAGTCTCGGGGCAGTCCGTCACCGGCCAGCCTAACCTCGGGTGACGGACACTCGCGGTACGCGCGGGCGGCAGACAACGTGCGCGGCCGTGCGGTGCGCGTCAGGCCGCTCGCCAGGTGCGGCGGTAGTCGCTGGGGGCGATGTGGAGACGCCGGGCAAAGGCGGCGCGGAGTCCGGCGGCTGTCCCGAATCCCGCTCGTGACGCGACCTGTTCGATGGTGAGGTCGGTGAGTTCGAGGAGTTCCTGGGCTCGGCGGAGTCGTTCATGGGCGAGCCAGTCGCCGGGGGTGCGTCCGTAGGAGTCCAGAAACCTGCGGGTCAGTTGCCGTTCGCTGAGATGCGCGCGATCGGCCAGGTCGCGGAGCTTGATGGGTTCGTGCAGATTGGCCGTGGCCCACGCGGTGACGTTGTTCAGCGGGGAGGGCGCGGACGCGGGGATCGGAGCCAGGATGTACTGAGCCTGATCCGCGTCTCGATGCGGTGGAGTGACCATCTGCCTCGCGAGTGTGTTCGCTACGGCTGTTCCGTGGTCCTGGCGGACAAGGTTGACGCAGAGGTCGATGGCCGCGGCCGTTCCCGCGGAGGTGTGGACGCGTCCGTCGCCGACGCTGATGACGGTTTCGTCGACGATGACACGGGGGAAGCGCCGGCGGAGCTCGTCGGCGTGCATCCAGTGGGTGGTGGCGCGGCGTCCGTCGAGAATGCCTGCCTGGGCCAACACGAACGCGCCCGAGCAGAGCGAGGCTACTCGTGCACCCCGGGCATGAGCCTCGCTGACCGCCGCGACGAGGTCCGCGGGCTGCGTCTCGTGGACATTCGTGCAGGCGGGCACGATGACAGTGTCCGCTGCTGCCAGCTCGTCGAGACCGAACGGGGACGTCGAGGCGAAGCCTCCGGCGATCGTCGCGCCGGGTTCGGTCGGGCACAGCCGGAACTCATACCAAGGGTCGACGAGCTCCGGGCGCGGAATGCCGAAGACCTCGCAAGGAACGGCGAGTTCGAAGATCGGCGCTCCGGGCATCACCGCGACCGCGACAGCATGCGTGTCTGTTTTCTTGCGCATGCCGTCAATCTTGACACTGGTGGTTCTTGTTCGGTGGGCCTGGGATGAGACGGTGACGACAACGAATCAGACGTCCGCGACGTCCGGCTCGATCGGGGTCCTCCAGGGCGTCGCTCTCTACGTATGTGCGATTCTCGGTGCGGGTGTGCTCGTGTTGCCTGGTCAGGCGGCATCCCTGGCCGGGCCGGCGTCGCTGGTCGCCTGGGGATTCAGTGCTCTGCTGGGGCTGCCACTCGCGTTCACCTTCGCAGCTCTTGCGTCCCGGTTTCCCGACGCCGGGGGAGTCGCGACCTTCGCGGCCCGAGCCTTCGGTGCGCCCGCGGGCGGGATCGCGGGATGGTGGTACTTCATCGCCGGGTCGGTCGGCCAGACGATCGTCCCGCTGACTGCCGGATACTACGTCGCTGTCGCGTTGGGCGTCGGCCAGAACTGGGCGCCGGCCATTGCCGCGGCCGTCCTCGCGGTCGCGTTGATGGCGAATCTGGCCGGCATGCGCCTGGGCGCGAGAGTGCAGATCGCGCTGGCCGCTGGTGTCGCGGTGATACTCACCTTCGTGGTTGTCGTCGCAGTACCTAAGATCCGGGTCGAGGCCTTCGACCCGTTCGCATCCCGTGGCATCACCGGTATCGGGCAGGCCGTGGTGGTGCTGTTCTTCGCGTTCGCGGGATGGGAGGCGATCGCCCACCTGTCTGCGGAGTTTCAGGATGTGCGCCGCACCCTTCCCCGGGCGACGATCCTGACGATCGTCATCGTCAGCGCCCTCTACCTCAGCGTGGCTTTCGCCGTCGTCGGCACAGGCTCCTACGGTTCCGGAGATCTCGACCGCGTCTCGCTCGGCGTCATCATCGAGCGCGGGCTCGGGGTCTCCGCGGCGGTCGTGGTCGCGGTTGCCGCCGTCGTCATCTGCCTCGGGACAACGAATGCCTTCGTCGCATCGGTCTCACGCCTCGGCTACGCGCTCGCCCGTGACGGTTGGGCTCCACGCCTGCTGGTTCGACAGAATCGGCATGGCGCTCCGCACTTCGCGATACTCGCCGTGGGAGCGATTGGCGCGGCGGGACTCCTGGGATCCGCGCTTTTCGGCTGGGGCACCGATGACATCGTTTTCGTCCCGTCCGTTCTCGTGCTCGCCACCTACCTGCTCGGCGCGGCGGCCGCGGCGCGCCTGTTCACAGGAAGGCTTCGCGCACTCGCCTGGGTCACGATCGCGCTGCTGCTGATCACGGTTCCCTTCGCCGGGCGGCACCTTCTCCTTCCGATCGTGGTTGCCGTGACAGTCGCGGTCGCTGGACGACTCATCAAGAAGGACAGGTCACGGCTGTCATGAGAACCACGCTCAGGTAGGCGTCCAGTGTAGTAGTCGCAGTGCCGGCGGGAACCTGACCGCCGCCCCGGCACGGTCGGCTGCAAAAGCGTTCCACAGCCTCGAGCCGTCCCCGACTGCCCATCGCTCACCCGGCACGTAGGCATCGTCGACGAGCACGCCAGTGCCACGTGGCGCAGGTGCCGGCGTTAGCTCCGTCACCCCCTTGCAAACAAGGTCAGTTGGACTTTCGACCAGTCGCCTGTGCATGGGAACGTACGGCGGCGGCGATGCAGTCCGCGTCGATCCCGGCCTCGTGCAGCAACTCCTCGGGTGAACCCGAACCCGGCATCTTCCGTACCGCGAGCTTGTGCACCGGCGGGCTCTGGTCGGTCTCCGCCAGAGCCTCGAGGACGGCATCGCCGAGGCCACCCTCGGCCCAGTGATCCTCGACGGTGAAGATCCGCCCGCACTCCTCGGCCGCGGACCGGATCGTCTCGGCATCGATCGGCTTGATGGAGTAGGCGTCGATCACGCGTGCCTCGATGCCCTCGCCAGCAAGGGTTTCGGCCGCCTCGACCGCCTCGTCGACGGTGACACCGCACGCGATGATCGCGACAGCGTTGCCCTCCCGGACGACTCTCGATCCGCCGATCACGACCTGCTCGCCGGCCGGTGTGCGCACCGTCGTCTTGCCGCGCAGCGTACGCAGGAAGGAGATTCCCTCCCGGTCTGCCATCGCGGCCACCAGCTGCGAGGCCTGGTTGGCGTCGGAGGGAGCCAGCACGGTCGAGCCGTGGATCGCGCGGAACGACGCGAGGTCCTCCAGCGCCATCTGCGACGGGCCGTCCTCACCGATCGAGACGCCGGCGTGGGAGCCGGACAGTCGCAGGTTTGCACGAGAGATCGCGGCCATCCGTACGAAGTCGTACGCACGGGAGAAGAACGCCGCGAACGACGAGGCGTACGGCACCCACCCGCGTACCTGCATGCCGACCGCCGCGGCGATCATCTGCTGCTCGGCGATGAACATCTCGAAATAGCGGTCCTCGTGTGCCTCGCGGAACAGCTCCGAGTGCGTGGAGTTGGAGACCTCGCCGTCGAGCGCGACGACGTCGCCGCGGATTGAGCCGAGCGCGGCCAGCGCCTCGCCGTACGCCTGGCGGGTCGCCACCTTCTCGCCCTCGTCCCAGGAAGGCAGTTGCGCGTCGGAGGTGCCGAAGGTGTGCGGCTTCGCGTCTTCGGGCCGGCGCAGCCGCACCGAGAGGTCGCGTTCGCCGCCGAGCTCCTCGATGGCGGCCTCCGGATCGTCGAGCGGCTTGCCGTGCTTGCCGGGCAGGTCCTCGACGGCCTTGACGCCCTTGCCCTTCTTCGTCTTGGCGATGATGACGGTCGGACGCCCGGTGGTGGCGCGCGCCTCGTCGTAGGCGGCCTTCACGGCGTCGACGTCGTGGCCGTCGACGGTGATCGCGTGCCAGCCGAAGGCCTCGGCGCGCGCCTTGTAGCGGTCGAGGTCCCAGCCGAGCATCGTCTCGCGGGTCTGGCCGAGCCGGTTGACGTCGATGATCGCGGTCAGGTTGTCGAGTCCGTTGAAGGCGGCGTGTTCGAACGCCTCCCAGATCGAGCCCTCGGCCATCTCCGAGTCACCGCACAGACACCACACGCGGTACGGGAGCCGGTCGAGCTTGCGACCGGCGAGAGCGACGCCCACCGCGACCGGGAGGCCCTGCCCGAGCGAACCTGTGGCCACGTCCGTCGGCGGGATGTTCGGTGTCGGGTGGCCCTCGAGCCGGCTGCCGAGCTTTCGGAACGTCAGTAGTTCGGCGTCGTCGATGACGCCGGCGGCCTTCAGCAGCGAGTAGTACAGCGGCGACGCGTGGCCCTTGGAGAAGATCAGGTGGTCGTTCGCCGGGTCCTTCAGGTCGTCGACGTTCCAGGCGAGGTAGCCGCCGTCGATCAGTACCGCCATCAGGTCGGCCGCCGACATCGACGAGGTCGGGTGCCCTGACCCGGCCGCCGCCGCGGCGCGGACCGAGTCGACGCGCAGCTGCTGGCCGAGCTCGGTAAACCGATCGCTGGCGTTCATGAAAGCCACCTCCGTCAACACGACGTTTCGCATCGGTCGGTGACGCTGCCGCGGCACACGTCAGCCGTACGAAGCAGGAACGCCAGCCTATGCCAGCTTCCTGGGTGCGCCCTACAGGGAGGGGAGGCGCACCGGCTTGTCCGGGCGTCCGCCGGTGAGAAGGTTCTTGGTCGAGCCGTCTGCCGCAAGCCCGACCGGCAGAATCACAAAGCCAACTTCCGCCGTGGGGGACAGCTGTGCCACCGGGTTGCCCAGCATGTCCGCGGTGACGACGAGCCCGGTCTCCTCCGCGAGTTCACGTACCGCGGCGTCGCGCGCAGTTTCGCCGGTCTCGAGACGCCCACCGGGAGTGATCCACTGCCGTCCGGGCCCCTCCGGATTGTCCATACCGAACAGGAGGACCCGCTCGCTGAAGTCCACCACGATCACCCGGCCGCTGTGCCGGGGAACCCTTCCGGTGCTCGTCGTGTCTGCTCCGACTGCCGCGTCAGGCCGTTCCATGGGCGTCAACCTACCGTCTCGCTCGCGGGTACGAGATTCTCAGAACGGCGGTAGGTCGTCCTCGGCCGCCATGGCAGTGACGGGGGCCGGGTCGGTGAGGGAGGGGGCTCCGCTGCGGTACTGCCGGCCGAAGGGATCTGTGAGGGTGTGTTCGCCGGGTCCGGTCTGCTGCAGTTTCCAGTCGCGCTCGGACTTGGCTTTGTGATGGCGTGGGCACAGCGGCGCGATGTTGTCGACCGACGTGTCGCCGCCGTCGGCGTACTCGGTGTTGTGGTCGAGGTGGCAGGTGGCGGCGGGTCTTCTGCAGGTGGTCCATACGCAGCGTTGGTCGCGGGCATGGACGAGTTCGGCCTGTAGCCCGCGCAGGAACCTGGCCGGTATCGGATGTAGGTGGAGTAACCGTCCGGTGACCGGATGGGTGACGCCGACGGAGAACCGGGCTTCGGGGCTGGTGAGGTTGTTCACGACGAGCCGGCGGGCCACTTCGGTGATGACGGGTCCGAACCCGCCGAGTTCGCCGGGCCGGGTGGACAGTCCCATCAGCGTGGTCAACGGCATGTTCAGCTGGATCTTCGAGCGCGTTCGTATCCCACCCCAGCTCGACTGCGTGGAAGACCAGGGCCGCTCTTTGGAAGGCGATGTTGAGTTGTCTTCCGCCGCGTTCTGCTCGGTTGCGTTGCACTCCGCTGCGTGGTGGGCGGCGGTGTCGTGGATCGGGGTGCCGTTGACCGCGGCGCCGCCACACACCGTGCAGCTGGCGACGGGCGTCGGAGAGCAGTCGCCACACTCACACCAGCTGACGTGCAGGTCATGGTCGGGGAACCGGTGAACGGCACAGTGCCCCTCCGGGCCCTGCACGGTCTCGTCCTGTTCAGACTGGCCCTGCGCCCGGTCTTGCTCAACCGTGTTGTCGGTGGCTGCTGGGGCCGAACAGTCGATGATGTCGGCCATGCCGGTCAGCAGGGAGGCAGCCACGTCCGCGCGCAACTGGCCCAGGTTGCGTGGGTCGCCTGCGACTTCACCGCGCGGGCGATGGCGTCGATGTTGCCGTACGCCTCGGCGGCCTGGTCGGCCGAGAGTCCGCGGATGCCAGGTCGGCGATGCGTCGACGGCGGGCCAGATCGTCACGTCCCGTGCCGAACGCTTGGCGCGGAGGCGTTTGACGGCCGCTTCGGGGTCGGCCTTGAGAACCTCCGACTCGACCTTCGCCCGCAACAACCCGCCCCGCAGCTCCAGCACCTTGGGGAAGATCGCGTCCTCGATGGCACCCCACAGGTCCGGATGCGCGTCGGTCACCCGGTCCACGATGGTGCGGACCTCGGCGAGTTCCAGGTGTCCGTCGACCAAAGCTTCACGCACCCGCGGCAGGCGGGGCAGGGTGATGGCCAGAGCGAGGTACCAGCCGGCGTGGTGGCCGGTCCATTTCAGCAGTGGGTTCGAGGACGGCCTGGGTCATCCAGTCCAGCTCGGCACTGCGTTCGGCTGGGTCATCCGGCATGCCGGGGCCGGTGTGGGCCAGCTCGTTCACATCGGCCAAACATTCGGCCTCCAGCCCACAGATCAGCTTTCGCCGCGCCTTGATCAGTTCTTCCAGCTCGTACCCGTTGCACACAGCCCGGTCGATCGAGGCGACCAGCACCGCAAGCCGTGGTCCCGCCGGGATGTCCGAGAACCCGTCCGGCAGCACCCGACGGCGACCCGGGCCTTCACCCGGGTCGCCGTCGAAGTACTCACCGCTGTCGCTCATGCGTTCGAGTCTACCCGCCAGGAACGGCCGATGGGTGCGGGAAACCGCTTGTCCACAAGAGAATTTCAGCGTCAACCGCACCTTGCTTCAGCTGCGGTTGGCCGCCCGGGTAGCGCCGAACGACGGGACGTTCGCGTGACCCGTTCAGCTGAACAGCGAGGTGACCAGCAGTGCGTCGTGGTCGGAGTACGTCATCGGCGGCGTGGTGGCGACGGGTCGGTGGAACCAGCGATAGGCGCCGTACGCGTGCTGGATACCGGGGCTCTGCGATGCCGCACTGTCCTGGCGGGTCCAGAAGCCGACCGGCGCGCAACTGGTCTGCCGGTTCATGTCGCCGGCGGCGATCACCGGCCTGCCGGTGGACGCGTATCGGGCAAGCAGCGCCCCGAACTCCGCACACTGGCCGTCGTTCGCCGCCGAGTTCGGACCGGCGGGGTCGGCGTCGCGGACGGCGAGATGCGTGACGCAGGCGGTCTGTCCGTCGACACTGGTGGCGCAGACGCGGCGGCGCTGCTCGTTGCCGTTCTGTGCCTGGTAGGGAGCGTCGTCCACCGAGTCGATCGGCCGCCGGGTGAGGACGGTGATGCCGTAGACGCCTCGACCGGTCGGCTTCACGCACGGCAGCTCGGCGCCCTTGTAGATCACGGCACCGAAGGCCAGGTGGTAGCCGGTCTCGTCGGCGATGCGTTGCGCGTCGCCGCTGCACGTCTCCACCAAGGTCGCGACGTCCGGGGAGTTCGTTCGAATCTTGCCGATCGCCTCGTCCACGACAGCCGGATACTGCGTACCCGCATAGCAGCCGGCGATCCCGGACAGGCACAGGTTCATCTGCAGTAGCTGGTACGAAGGCGGGCGGGCCGCGGGGGTGGCGGGGGCGGTCGTGGCCGTGGGGGCCGCGTTCGCGACCGGCGAGGCGACCGCGAAGATTGCCGCGAGCAGGAACGTCACCCAGGCGCACTGCCGCGCGCGCCACCTCGTCAAGATCATCTCCCAGTGGTACCAGCACCTGGCGCACACAGACCGGACCGTTTCCTGGATCGGTCACAGCTGCCCGGTAGGTTCTGCCGGATGGACGATTGGGTGCTGGAGTCACAGCGGCCGGTCTACGACGGCTGGCTGAAGATCACCCGCAGGACGTACGTGTTGCCGAACGGACGCCGCTCGGACTGGGACGTCCTGGTCGGAGGCCACACCGTGGCCGTGGTGGCGCGGACGACCGACGGCCGGTTCGTCATCGCGAAGCAGTACCGAGCCGGTCCCGGCCGGACGCTGCTGGAGATCCCCGGCGGCCACGTCGACCCGGGCGAGGAGGTCGTCGAGGCCGGCGTGCGCGAGCTGCTGGAGGAGACCGGCTACAAGCCCGGGGGGACGACCTACCTCGGCTCCACCTGGCTGGCGGCCAACTTCCAGATCCAGCGTCACTTCGTGTTCGCCGACGACTGCCACCGGGTGACCGAACCGGATCCGGGACCGGAGGAGTTCACCGAGGTCGTCCTGCTGGAAGAGGCGGATTTCGTGGCGCACGTACGTGGGGGACAGCTCACCGACCAGGACTGCGGCTATCGGGTGCTGGACCACCTCGGCCTGCTCGGCGAGAGCTAGCACTCCAGGCCCGACCGGCGTGACTTTCCGTTCGCGGCCGGGGTGATTCGAGTGATCTGTCCGGTTCCGGACGCTTGGGTTGTGGGTTCGTGTGATGTCGTTAATCTTCTCGACACGTTGCTGCAAACGTTTACCGCAACGCCTGTACCGATGACGGGACCGCAATGGGCAAAGGGTCGACCCTGCACGAGATCGCGCGAGACGCGGGCGTCTCCATCGCGACCGTGTCCCGCGTGGCGCGGGGGGTCGGCCAAGTCTCACCGGCGACCCGGAAGAAGGTGCAGGAGGCGATCGACCGGCACAACTTCCGTCCGAGTCACTTCGGCCGCGCGCTGGTCAACCGGCGGCACGCGGCACTGGGGATCGTCTTTCCGGGCCTGTCCGGGCCGTACTACTCCGACGTCATCAACGGCTTCGAGGAAGAGGCCGTCAACGCACAGGTGAGCGTGCACATCATGGGCACGCACTTCCTGCGCCAGTCGGTCGACATGGTTCTGGACATGGCGGATCGGGTCGACGGCATCGCGGTGATGGGTGACGTCATTCCCGAGGACGCGGTACGCCGGCTGACCGACCGGGGTGAGCGAGTGGTGTTGCTGGCCGGCACCCCGCTGGTCGGTGTTCCGATGGTCCGTACCGAAAACCTCGCAGCGATGGCGCGGCTCACCACGCACCTGCTGTCCGACCACGGATACCAGCGGCTGGCCTTCGTCGGCAATCCCGACGGATCCTCCGACACCACCTATCGCTGGCAGGGTTTCCTGCAGGCACATCGGAAACTCGGCGTCGAACCGCCGAACGAACCGATCCGGGTCGGCCTCGCCCAGTCACACGGTTTCATCGCCGTGAGCAGACTGCTCGACCAGAAGGGGCTCCCGGACGCGATCGTCTGCGCCAACGACGAAATCGCGCTGGGTGCCGTGGTCGCGCTCATGGATCGTGGCGTACGGGTGCCGGAGGACCTCGCGGTCACGGGGTTCGACGACATCTCCATGGCGGGGCTCGCGGCGTCGGGCCTCACCACCGTCCATCAACCCACGCGCGAACTCGGTGCGGAGACCGCGCGCCAACTGTTGCGGCACGTCGAGGGAGAGCTCGACCTGTCACTGGATCGTGTCCTCGAAACGCAGGTCGTCATACGCGGCAGCTGCGGCTGCGGCGTGGAGAACCCTGCCAGGAATTGACAAGTAGACAAGCAGGAAACACCGGCGGCCACTGTGTGGGCCGACCGGGCCGAGTCGGCTGCCGCGGGGCGCAGTTTGACAGGAACAGGTGATCGGCAAGACCGGAGACTGCCCCCGAACCCAAGGGTTCGCGGACATTCATGAGGAGCGGTGTACATGTTGTTGCGGAAGATACTCGTCACCGGAGCGGCCGCCTCGCTGCTGCTTCTGCCGAGCTGCGCGGGAAGCGCCAAGGACACCTCGTCCGGCGGTGGCGGTCGGGGCGGGATGATCCCGCAGCTCAACCTGCCGGCGGAGGTCGACGCCTCGGTCGGGAGCCTCGTCAACTACAACCCCTACTCGGCCAAGCCGGCGACGACCACCTGGTTGTACGAGCCGCTCATGGTGCAGAACTCCCTCGACTGCAAGGTCACACCGTGGCTCGCGACCAGCTACTCGTGGGAAGGCGCTGACAAGCTCGTCTTCACGATCCGAAAGGGCGTGAAGTTCGCCGACGGCTCCGAGCTGTCCGCCAAGGACGTGGCGTTCACCTTCAACCTCGCCAAGAAATACCCCGCCATCGACCAGGCTGCCGTGTGGAACGACACGTTCGGTGCGCACGCCACTTCGGTGACGGCCCAGGGCGACAAGGTCGTCTTCTCGTTCAGCGGGCCCGCGGCGCCGAAGTTCCAGGGCATCATCGGCCAGAAGATCCTTTCGGAGAAGCAGTACGGCTCGGTGGGTGACCCCAGCAAGTACGTCGACAAGAAGCCGAACGGGACCGGACCCTTCAAGGTCGGCAGCTTCAACGGCCGCCGGCTGGAGCTCGTCCGCCGGACCGACTACTGGCAGGCGGACAAGGTCAAGGTCTCCAAGCTCGTCCTCGAGGGACAGCCCGACGCCACCCAGGCCCTGCTGCAGCTGCGCTCGGGGAAACTCGACTTCTACAGCGGTGAGATCCCCAACCCGCGAGAAGGCGTTCGTCTCCTCCAACCCGAAGGTGAACCACGTCTGGTACGCGCCCAACGGCATCACCGCGCTGGCGCCCAACCTCAAGAAGGCGCCGTTCGACGACGTGAAGTTCCGTGAGGCACTGGCGTACGGCATCAACAAGCAGGACGCCACGCTCAAGGCGACCTACAACATGATGCACGTGGCCAGCCAGTCCGGGCTCGTCATGCCGCTGCGGGAGTCGATGCTGCCCGAGCCGTACACCGCGGAGAACACCACGCTACCGTTCGACCTCGGCAAGGCCGGACAGCTCCTCGACGCGGCCGGCTACAAGAAGGGCGCGGGCGGGTTCCGTACCAACAAGGACGGCTCTCCGCTGACCGTCAAGTTCACCGTGCAGGCCGGCTGGATCGACTACGAGGCGATGGCCGACTCCATCACCGCATCGTTCAGGAAACTCGGCCTGAACATCAAGGAGGTCAAGTCGCCGCCGGACACGGTGGACCTTGCCGAAGAAGACCGCGCAGTTCGACATGATGGTCAACTTCGTCGGGTCCGGTTGCGACTACGCCAACGGTCTCGGCGCGACTCTCTCCAGCGCGCAGTTCCCGACCAAGACCGAGGTCAAGGGCAACGTCGAGCGATTCTCCGACCCGGCCGTCGACCAGGCCGTGAAGGCCCTCCAGGCCACGACCGATCCCGCCGACGTCAAGGAAGAGGTCGGCGTGCTGGCCAAGACGATGATGACGGAGTACCCCGTCATGCCGATCCTCTATGCCCCGGCCCGGGGTATCTACCGGACCGACAAGGCGGTCGGCTGGCCGACGGAGAAGGACCCCTACGCCAACCCGCAGGACAGCATCCTCCTCATCATGACCCACCTCAGGCCGGCCAAGTAGTGGAAGTGCACACGAGGCCGACGAAGCGGAGGGTGATGCGCAGATGAAGTACTTCCTTCGGAAGATCGGCTTCTTCCTGCTCACGCTCTGGGCCGTCGTCACGCTCAACTTCCTGATCCCCCGGCTTCAGCCGGGGGATCCGGCAGAGCTCATGGTCCAGAAGCTGGCGGGTAAGGACGCCCAGCTCAACCTGGCCCAGGTGCGGGCCATGCGCGCGATGCTCGGTACGCCGCATGGTTCGCTGTGGAGCCAGTACTGGGAGTACATGAACCACCTGGCCCACGGGGACTTCGGCCTGTCGTACACGTACTTCCCGTACAAGGTCACCGACGTCATCGGGCAGGGACTGTGGTGGACGCTCGTCCTCGTCGGCGTGCACCCAGATCCTGTCGTTCGTCATCGGCGTCATGCTCGGCGCCTACGCGGCCTGGCGGCGCAACTCCAGGTTCGACTCGATCGTCACGCTGGGCTCGACGTTCGTCGGCACGCTGCCAGCCGTTCTGGATCGCGCTGCTGCTGCTGTACGTGTTCGCGTACTCCCTGGGCTGGTTCCCCACCTCCGGTGGGTACTCCGAGTCGACACCGGGGTGGAACCTCGCCTTCGTCTACGACGCGGTGTCCCACGCGTTCCTCCCCGCGGTGGCATTGATGATCGTCACCCCGATCGGCTGGATCCTCGGGATGCGGAACACGATGATCATGAACCTCGGCGAGGACTACATCCGGCTCGCCAAGGCGAAGGGCCTGCCGGACCGCACAGTCGCGCTGCGGTACGCCGCGCGCAACGCGCTGCTGCCGAGCGTCACCGGCTTCGCGCTCGCCCTCGGTGGCCTGCTGGGTGGGGCGATCCTGGTGGAGACGGCATTCGACTACCCGGGTCTGGGCCGGCTGATGGGTGAGGCGGTGGCGAACAAGGACTATCCGCTGCTGCAGACCCTGATGCTCCTGACGCACGACGGGCGTGCTGATCGCCAACCTCATCGCAGACCTGCTCTACGGAGTTCTCGATCCGCGCGCCAGGAGGGCCGAACGATGACGACACCGGGATTCAGTCCCGCCGGCGCTCCGGACCAGGCGAAGAACATCGAGGTCGATCCGGAGGGCTCGGCCAAGGAGGCCTCGACCGAGCGGCCCGAGTCGTGGTACGCGGTCATCTGGAGCAGCAAGAAGGCCCGCGTCGGCGTCATCACGGTCGGGATCTTCATCCTGATCGCGATCTTCGCCCCGCTGATCGCGCCGCACGACCCGACCGACGTCCTCGTTCGCCCCGCTGATGCGGCCCGAGCGGGACCAACTGGCTCGGCACCACCACCAACGGTCAGGACGTCGCCTCCCAGCTCGTCTTCGGCACCCGGGTCTCGCTGCTCGTGGGCCTGTTCGGCGGGACTGTTCGCCACGGTGATCGCCCTGGTCGTCGGCATGATCTCCGGCTACGCCGAGGGAACGTCGCTCGACGACGTGCTGTCCTTCGTGACCAACGTCGCCCTCGTCATTCCGGTGCTGCCGTTGATCATCACGCTCGTCGCGTACTCCCCGATGCGCGGCGTCGGCGCTGATCATCTGTCGTCATCGCGATCACGTCCTGGGCCGGTGCCGCCCGGGCCAAGCGGGCGCAGATCATCACGCTGCGCAACCGCGACTTCGTCACCGCGGCGAAGTTCTCCGGTGAAGGCACGTTGCGGATCGTCTTCCGCGAGATCATGCCGAACATGACGTCGCTGGTCGCGGCCAGCTTCGTCGGCGCGGCGACCGGGGCCATCGGAGCCGAGGCAGGGCTCGCGGTTCTCGGTCTCGGCGACAACGACCAGGTCGTCGTGGGGAACGATGCTCTACCAGAGCCAACGCCGCAGGGCGCGATCGCGCAGGGACTGTTCGTCTGGGTCGTTCGTACCCGGCCTGTTGCTGGCCGATCCTCATCACCGCGATGTGTTCATCAACTTCGGGGTCGACCTGCTCAGCAACCCCCACCTGAGGGAGGACTGACATGCCTCTGCTCGACATTCAGCACCTGTCGGTCCGTTACGAGCCCAAGCGGCAGCCGCCGCTGACCGCGGTCGCAGGACGTGACGTTCTCGATCGGGCGACGGTGAGTTCGTCGGCCTGATCGGCGAGTCCGGGAGCGGCAAGACGACGCTGGGCATGGCGCTGCTGCGGTTGCTGGAACGGCCGGGCCGGATCTCCGGCGGGGAGATTCTCTTCAACGGCAACGAGATCACGCATCTGAGCCAGGACGAGCTGCGTCCGACCCGGTGGCGGGACGTCTCCACGGTGTTCCAGTCGTCGATGAACTCCCTCAACCCGGTCGCCCGGATCGAGGGGCAGTTCCGCGACGTCATCGAATACCACACGAAGCTTCGCGGTGAGGCGGTCACCAGGCGGGTCCGCGAGCTCTTCGAGATGGTCATCATCGACCCGAAGTTCGTGAACGCCTACCCACACGAGCTTTCCGGTGGGATGAAGCAGCGGGTCAACCTCGCGATGGCGCTGGCGATCGAGCCGAGGTTCGTCCTGCTGGACGAGCCGACCACAGGCCTGGACGTGGTGGTCCAGCACGAGATCCTGGAGAACGTACGCCGGCTCCAACGCGAGCAGGGGTTCGCGGTGCTGTTCATCAGCCACGACATCGGCACCGTCCTCAATCTGTCGGACCGGATCCTCGTCATGTACGCGGGCGGGATCGTCGAGGAGCAGGCGAGCGGACTCGATCCTGCGGGATCCGCTGCACCCTTATTCGAAAGGGCTGCTGGGTTCGTACGGTGACCCGCGCGCGGAGACGGTGCAGATCACCTACGTGCCGGGCCGCCCGCCGGACCTCAGCCAGCGTCCGGTCGGCTGCAGCTTCGCCCCGCGGTGCCCCGAGCGGATCGAGCGGTGCCTGACCGACGACCCGCCGCTGTTCCAGATCGGTTCGGCACGGGGCGCCTGCCACGTGGCAGCCCTGCAACGCCTCGGCGGGGACGGCGCGGAGGAGGTCGGCCCACCGATCCGGACCTTCGCGGGGCCGAAGTTCGTCAAGACCTCCGAGGAGTCGAAGGCGGCTCTGCGCGGGGACGTGCTGCTGTCGGTCGAGAACGTCTCGAAGGTGTTCGAGCGCCGGCGTGGCCTGAAGGTCCACCGGGTGCAGGCCGTGCAGGACGTGTCGTTCGAACTGCGCCGAGGTGAGGTCGCCGCCCTGGTCGGCCAGAGCGGCAGCGGAAAGTCCACCCTGGCCTCGATGATCACCGGAGTCGACACCCCGACGGCCGGCCGGATCCTCTTCCACGGCGACAGGGGAGCACAGGAGGTCGCCGCGTTCCGCGGCAAGAAGCTGCGCGACTACCGCAGCCACGTGCAGATGGTGTTCCAGGACCCGTACTCCTCGCTCAACCCGGCCAAGACGCTCGGCTACACCCTCAGCCGGCCACTGGCCAACTACAAGGGGATCAAGGGCGACGCGGCCCGCGAGCGGGTCATCGAACTGCTCGAGACCGTGGCGCTGAACCCGCCGGAGCGTTACATCAACCGCTTCGCGTACGAACTGTCCGGTGGCCAGCGCCAACGCGTGGTCATCGCCCGCGCGCTCGCGGTGGAGCCGGAACTGATCGTGGCCGACGAGCCCATCTCCAGCCTCGACGTCTCCATCCGGGCGGAGATTCTCGAACTGCTGAACAAACTCGTCCAGGAAAGCGACGTCGGCATTCTCTACATCACCCACGACCTGCTGAGCGCCCGGATGCTCTCCGATGAGGTCATCGTGCTCAACCAGGGCCGGGTGGTGGAGTCCGGGCCGTCTTTGGACGTCATCCGTCACCCCAAGGATCCCTACACCAGGCGGCTGCTGGAGGCGATCCCGTCGCCCGACGCCCGATCCGCCCCCACGAAGTAGTACAGGCAAGTCATTCAAGCGTGGCAGCAAGCAGCAGCAAGGAGCAATTGACGTGAGTAAGCCCATGGCCGACGCCCGTGCCGACTGGGAGGCGCGAATCTCCACCCGTTCGGACAGCAGTCGTGCGACCGAGCCTCCCCAGCTGTCGCCGCCCGGCGGGCTGGTGGCCGAGCCGGGCATCGGCCAGGTGACCCTGCGCTGGGAGCCCGTCGACGGAGCGGTCGGCTACCTCGTCCACCGCGCCGACTCACCGGAGGGCCCGTTCACCCCGGTGGACCACCTGGGTGGGGACGTGCTCTCGGTGCCCGACCTGTGCTACGTCGACACCAGCGGTGAGCCCGGCCGGACGTACTACTACGCGCTCGCGTCGGTCCCCGAAGTCACCGTCACCGGCGAGGTCGGCCCCGCCGTGCAGGCCACGTCGACGGTGCCGAGCGGCAAGGTGCCCACGGTCACGCTGGCTGCGGACGCCACCGCGCCCGGATTCCCGCTGCCCAAGCCGTGGCAGCCGATGATCGGCAGCGAGCGGCTCAGCCAGCTGCTGTGCACCGACACCTCCGGTGGCCGGGAGATCGGCACCGAGCTGTTCGCCGCCCTGCGCCGGGTGGCCGACGAGATCGGTGTGACGTCGGTCCGTGCGCACGCCATCCTGCACGACGACCTGGGTGTCTACCGCGAGGTCGACGGCGAACCCGTCTACGACTTCGCAGAGGTCGACGAAGTGTACGACGCGATCCTCGGGATCGGCCTGCGCCCGGTGGTGGAGATCGGGTTCATGCCCCGCGACCTGGCCAGCGACCCGGACAAGACGGTGTTCGAGTACGGCGCGATCATCTCCCCGCCGAAGGACTGGCAGCGCTGGGGCGACCTGGTGTACGCCCTGGTGTCGCACCTGGTCGGCCGCTACGGCATCGAGCAGGTCCGCCAGTGGGAGTTCGAGGTCTGGAACGAGGCCAACCTCGAGGTCTTCTGGTCCGGCACGCGGCAGGAGTGGATGCACCTGTACGACGTGACGGCGCTCGCTGTGAAGGCCGTCGACTCCCAGCTTCCGGTCGGCGGGCCGTCCTCGGCCGCCGCGGGCTGGGTGGACGAGCTCCTCGCCCACGTCGCCGACTCCGGCGCGCCGCTGGACTTCGTCTCGACCCACACCTACGGCAGCCCGCCGCTCGACCTGCGCCCGACGCTGGCGCGGTTCGGGCGTGAGGACGCGAAGATCCTCTGGACCGAGTGGGGCGTCACCCCGACGCACTTCAACCCGGTGAACGACTCCGCGTCCTCGGCGATGTTCCTGCTGCAGGGGATGCGGTCGTCGGCCGGGCGCCTGGACGCGCTGTCGTACTGGGTGGCCTCGGACCACTTCGAGGAGCTCGGCCGGCCGCCCAGGCTGCTGCACGGCGGCTTCGGCCTGCTCACCGTCGGCGGGCTGGCGAAGGCGCGCTACCACGCGCTGTACCTGCTGTCCCGCCTCGGCGACACCGAGCTTCCCGCCACGGTGGACGGCGACGGCGCCGGTGCGCTGGTGCAGCACTGGGTCAGCCGGCGCGAGGACGGCTCGCTGGCGATCCTGGTGTGGAACCACACCCTGGACCAGAGCAAGGCCAACGGGGGCGCGGGCCTGGACCGGCGGGTCCGGCTGGAGGTGGCCGGCATGGAACGTGATGCCGACGGCGCACGTCCGGCGACGCTGACCCGGCTGGACCGCGAGCACGGGGACATCTCGGTGCTGGCCGAGCGCCTCGGCGTGCAGGACTGGCCCACGGACACCCAGTGGAAGCAGCTTGCCGAGATCGACACGCTGGCCGCGGACAACGTGGCCGGGCACTTCGAGGACGGCGTACTCGTGCTCGAGTTCGACCTGCCGCAGCCCGGCGCGGCCCTGATCGAGGTCTCGCGGTGACGGCGGTGGCCAACGCGGTGGTCGGCGCGGTGGAAAGCGTTCGGCTGAGCCGGCGCAGGCTGCTGGTGAACGGCAAACCCGAGCTGGTGTTCGCCGGTGAGGTGCACTACTTCCGGCTGCACCGCCGCGACTGGGCCGACCGCCTGGACCGGCTGGTGGAGGCCGGCTGCACAGCGGTGGCGAGCTACATGCCGTGGCTGGTGCACGAACGGCCCGACGGCGAAATCGACCTGCGCGGGACCACCAGCGAATACCGTGACCTGGTTGGGTTCTTGGACCTCGCGGCCGAGCGCGGTCTGCTGGTGATCGCCCGGCCCGGGCCGTTCGTGATGGCCGAGCTGAAGAACGAGGGCATCCCGTACCGCGTCTACCGCGAGCACCCGGAGATCCTTCCGGTCGGCTGGGACGGCAGGCCCGGCACCACCCGTACGGTCGACTACCTCGCGGCCGGCTTCCTCACCGAGGTCGACCGCTGGTACGCCCAGATCATGCCGGTGCTCGCCGAACGCCAGGTGAGCCGAGGCGGCCCGGTCGCCGCGGTCCAGCTGGACAACGAGATCGGGATGCTGTCCTGGGTCAGCAACACTCCGGAGCTCACCGACGAGATGCTGGCGGGCTTCGCCGCGTGGTCGGTGAAGCGCTGGGGGACCGACCGGGTGCAGGCCCGCCACGGACTGGACCCCGACGACGTGCCGGCCTGGCGCCGGGGTGTGCGCTCACCGGCGCCGGGTTCGCTCGCGCTGCACCACGACCTGTCGGAGTACCACCGCGACCGCTACGACCGCTACGTCTCCCACCTGCGGGAGAACGCGGAGGCGCACGGTCTCACCGACGTGCCGTTCTTGATCAACATCCACGGCACCGGCGGCGGGCGCGGTCGGACGTACCCGATCGGCCTCAGCCAGCTCTACCCCTCCTACCGGGGCAAGCCGCAGGTGACGTCCGGGTCCGACCACTACCTCGGCGACCTGACCGTGGAGAACGTCGCCGACCTCTACGTCATGAACGCCTTCATGGCGGCCGTGCACGACGAGGACCAGCCGCTGACCTCGCTGGAGTTCGAGGCCGGGCTCGGCGACTACGGCGAGGACCTCTGCCGGCAGGTGCCGCCGGAGGCGCTGGCGCTGAAGACCCGGCTGTGCGTCGCCCAGGCCAACCGGCTGGTCAACTACTACCTCTTCGCCGGTGGCCACAACCCGCCGCTGGAGGAGAAGGTCGGGGACGGCAACGACCGGATCGCCTTCACCGGCGAGCGGCACGGGTTCAGCGCGCCGATCGGGCCGGAGGGTGTGCCCAACGCGTCCTACCCGGTGCTGCGCGACACCGTGACCGCGGTGAGCGGAGCCGGGCAGCTGCTCGCCGACATGGACGAGGAGTACGACGACCTGGCGCTGGCGTTCGTACCCGACCACTACCTGACGGAGTACTGCCACCCAGGTGACGACGCCCGCCGGAAGGTGGTCGCGGAGCTGGAGCAGTTCCGCGGCATGGGTTCGCGGGACGTCGTGGCCCGGGCGATGCTGCTGGGCGGGTTCTCGTTCCCGGCCGTCGACCTGCAAGCCGACCTTGACACCGACCCCACCGGCAGTGCTGCCGCGGGTCGCGCGATCGTTCTGACGAGCGCGTCGACGTTGGCCGCGTCCGTGCAGCGACGGCTCGCGGACTTCGTACTCGCCGGCGGCCGCCTGCTGCTGGCCGGGATGCTGCCGACCCGGGACACTGACGGCTCCGCCTGCACCATCCTCGGCGACGCCCTCGGGGCGATCGGTGGAGAGACGGTCGTCGGGAACGAGCGGGTGTTCCCCTCCGTCCGGGCCGAGGGCTGGACCACGGCGCACGCCGAGGTCCGGGTCGGCGTCATGCAGTACCTGCAGCCGGGCGAGGATGCCGAGGTGTTCGCCCGGGACATCGTGACCGGCAACCCGGTCGCGGTGGAGGTGCGGCCGGGTCGCGGGCACGCGCTGGTGCTGGCCTGTGACTACATCTGCGACCTGGACTTCTGGCGCGCGCTGCTGGCACGCCTCGGGGTCCGGCCGCGCTACACCCACGACGCCACCGCACCCGGGATCGTGGTGACATCCACCGTCGACGACCACGGCCAGCGGCTGCTGCACCTGATCAACGTCGGGCCGGTGGACCAGTCCTTCGTCGTACGCGACGAGGCGGGCCCACTGTTCGACGGCGCACGGGTGCACCTTTCGGCCCGCTCCGGGCGGATGCTGCCACTGAACGTACGCACCGAGAACGGCGTCCTGGCCTGGTCCACCTGTGAGCTGGCCGGCGTCAGGGACGATGGCGTGCTGCAGGTGCGGCGCAACGGCGTCGGCGACACGATCCGCTTCCAGGGCAGGGATCCCCACACCTGGCCGGACGCTCCGCAGGCAGCGGGCGAGGTCGTCGTCCTGGAATAGGTCCTAAGGTGGGCGGGTGATCACCGTGGAGGAGTACGACCCCGCCTGGTCCGAGCGCTTCCGGGCGCTGCGCGACGAGTACGACGCGGCGATGGCGGCGGCCGGGGTTCCGGTCGTCGCCATCGAGCACGTCGGCAGCACGTCGGTGCCGGGACTCGCCGCCAAGCCGGTCATCGACTGCGACATCATCGTCGGCGAGGCGCACGTCGCGGCGGCGAGCGAGGTTCTGGTGTCGCTCGGCTTCGTGCCGCTGGGGGAGCTGGGGATCCCGCAGCGGTGGGCGTTCAAGGAGCCGGCGAGGCTGGCGGGCACCAACACCTACGTGATCGTGGACGGCTGCCTGTCCCTGCGCAACCATCTGGCCCTGCGCGAGGTGCTGCGGGCCGACGCGGCGCTGCGGGAGGAGTACTCCGCGGTAAAGCGGCATGCCGGCGCGAGTGCCGCCGACATCGACGAGTACGGGCACCTGAAGACAGCCGTGGTGCAGCGGGTTCTCGCGGCGGCCGGGCTGACCGACGCCGAGCGGGCCGCCATCGCCGGCAACCAGGTGCCCTCCCACGCCGAGCTACCCCGGTAGGCGCACCGAGCAGGATCCGTTCGCGGCCGAGTCGTACGGCGAGCGCCACCTCCTGTGCCCGCCGCACAGGCGAAGCCGTCACCAGCCGTGGCACTGACCAACCGGACCGACTCGGAGAGGCCGTCCCGGTCGCCCGCACCCTCGGTGCCGGGCAGGTCGAGGAAGAAGTCGTAGTCCCACGGGTTGTTCCTCCTGGCCGGTGTGGCTCCCGGCCCGCAACCCACGAGCTGTCGACGAGCCGTCCGGTGCAGTCGGGCTACTGCCGGCGATAGGCACCTGGTGCGGTTCCGAACTCCCGCTTGAACGCGTTGGCGAACGCGAACTCCGAGGCGTAACCCACCCGCTGGGCCACCGTGTGCAGCGAGCTGTCGGTCTCGCGGAGCAGCCGTGCGGCGGTGGCCAGCCGCCACCAGGTCAGGTAGGTGAGCGGGGGTTGCCCGACGAGGGCGGCGAACCGGCGGGCGAACGCGGCCCGGGACAGTCCCGCCTCGGCGCCGAGGCTCTCGACGGTCCAGGGATGCCCGGGGTTTCGGTGAATGGCCGAAAGTGCCGTACTGACCGGGTGATCCCTGAGCGCGGCTGCCCATCCGCGGCCCTCGTCGCAGTCCTGGTCCTCCGTCCACGCCCGAAGGACCAACAACAGCAGCATGTCGAGCAGTGCGGGTATCGCCGCGTCGGTTCCGGGTCGCCGGTCCTGCACCTCGCGGCCGAGGAGGTCGATGGCCGCGCGCAGCGAGGGATGGTGACCCAGTCTGGCCGGGAGGTGGACGTACTCCGGCAGCTCCAGCAGCATCGGATGGACCCGTGAACGGTCCAGCCCGTACGCCCCGCACAGAAGCACAGTGGTCGGGCCGTCGCCATCGGCGGCGGTGTCCGCGGCGGCGCCGGAGACGGGAGTGGTGGAGCTGTCCGCCAGCGTGTGTCCGGCGCCCCTCGGTGTGAACACCACGTCTCCGACGCCGAGCGCAACCGGCTCGGCCCCGGGCGGGAGCAGGACGGCGGATCCCTGCAGGATGACGTGGATCCCCGCTCCCTGCATGGGTGAGTACGAGCGGTGCCACGGGCCGTGGTGGGTGATCAGATACGACGCGGGTTCCCCGGTCCGCATCGCGGCGACCAGCTGGCTGAGCGCGTCCACGCCCGTCAGCGTACCCCCGTCCGTCTGTCCGGCGCCCGCTCACGAAGACGCTCGAGTATGATCGCGAGACTTCCGAGCATTGGGTCGTCTTCGTGGTGGTCCGTACGGTCGAACCCATGACCAGAGTGGGAATCATCATCGGAAGCACCCGCCCCGGCCGCAACGGCGAAGCCGTGGGCCGCTGGGTACACGAGCGCGCGAGCGTCCACGGCGGCGCGGAGTACGAGCTCGTCGACCTGGCCGACTTCGACCTGCCGCAGCTGGACGAGATCGTCCCGGCCGCGGCGGGCCAGTACGCCCTCCAGCACACGCGGAGCTGGGCGGAGACGATCGGCGGCCTCGACGCCTTCGTCTTCGTCACGCCGGAGTACAACCACTCGATGCCCGGAGTCCTGAAGACGGCTCTCGACTTCGTGTACGCGGAGTGGAACCACAAGGCGGCCGGCTTCGTCGGCTACGGCGTGGACGGCGGGGTCCGTGCCGTCGAGCAACTGCGGCAGGTGATGGCGCATCTGAAGGTCGCCGACGTCGGACCACAGGTCACGTTGTCGCTGTGGAACGACTTCGTGAACCTGAACGAGTTCCGGCCCGACGCCCGGCACGAGGCGGCGCTCGCGACCATGCTCGACGAACTGCTCAGTTGGGCCCGTGCGTTGCGGTCGGTTCGGGACGAGACGGTGCCGGAACCGGTGGGTTAGCCTCTCGGGCATGGAGCCTGGACACCACGAGGACACCGGACTCACCGCGGCCGACCGCGGCTACCTGCGCCGCTGTGTCGACCTCGCGCGGGAGGCGCTCGACGACGGTGACGAGCCGTTCGGTTCCCTGCTCGTCGACGATCAGGGAACCGTTCGCCACGAGGACCGCAACCGCGTCAAGGACGGCGACGAGACCCGGCATCCGGAGTTCGAGATCGCCAAGTGGGCGGCGTCGAACCTCTCACCGCAGCAGCGCCAGGACAGCGTGGTCTACACGTCGGGGGAGCACTGCCCGATGTGCAGTGCCGCGCATGCCTGGGTGGGCTTGGGCCGGATCGTCTACGCCACGAGCACGGAGCAACTCCTCGGCTGGCGGACCGGCTGGGGTGCCCCGCCGGCGCCGGTCGCGCCGCTGCCGATCACCACGGTCGCACCGGGCATCGAGGTCGCCGGCCCCGATCCCGAGCTCGCCGACGAGGTACGCGGCCTGCACGCCCGCCTGCTGGGCGTCGAGGAGTAGCGGCCGGTCAGCCTGCGTCGTGGGCGGTGTTGTCCAGCCAGTGCCGGGCGAGGTCGATGTCCCCGTCGACGCTGATGCCGGTGGCTTCGCGGTCGGTGAGCGGAAGTCGCCGGGTCAGGACCAGCAGCAGCGATCCCGCCGGGCCGGTCACCGTCACGTCAGCCTGTCGGGTCCCGGGCTGCTGCCACCTCGCCCCGTCGGGCCGGCGTTCGATCAACCACCCACCTGAGCCGTCCGCGGCGTCGGTGGCTCGCCACTGCAGGGTCTGCCCGGTGCCCCGGACGGCGTGCGCGGACTCCGACCGCAGCATCTCCCAGGTGGGAGAGGTGAGCATCGTGAGGTGGTTGGTGACGAGCGCGGCTGCGATCTCGGGTTCGATGTCGGCGGGCAGGTCCGCCGCGTTGGCCGCGTCGAAGCCGTGGACGACCGACTCGTTGAGCATGCTGGTCATCCAGAACCGAGTCCCGGTCCGGCCGTCCCCGGCGGCGTTGAACACCGGCGCGTCGAGGGCTTCGTCGGAGCAGGCGTTCGCGACCCGCCGCGCGGATTCCGCCAGCCAGGCCGGCCAGTCGCCGGGGTCGGTGGGGCGTACGGCCAGCTGGGTGGGCAGCTGGGTGGGGTCGGTGATCCGCCGCTCGATGATCTCCGCGACCCAGTGCTGGGTCTGGCCCACGTGCTCGACCAGGTTGGTGACGGTCCACTTGGGGGTTGTCGGTACGGCGGTGCCGGGTCCGGCCGCGGCGGCCGATTCGACGAGCCGGTGAGTGTGTTCGACGATCGCCTTCCGGGCGTGCTCGGGGTGGAGCTCCGTCACTGGATCGGCCTTTCCTCGGGGTCGTTGTGCCGGCTATGACTCGCTATGCCGGCCGAACTCATCGGTGCTCACCGAGGTTCCCACGAAGGGCGCGGTGGACTCCTTGTGCGACCGCCATGTCTCGATTCCGGCACGCGGGGGTTAACGGTACGGCCAAACGCGGCGGCTCCCTCCCCGCAGCGCTTGACACCCGCCCGCCGCGGGCTCATCCTCGCGGTCACATGGAGCCGGTGCTGGGTCGTCGCATGCGGCTTCGAGGGAGTGTGCGAGATGACAACGGATCCCACCGCGGCCGGCGCTCGTCAGCTGGTTCGCCGTACAGATCTCTATCTGCGGCTCGGGATGGTCCTGCTGGTGGTGCTCCTGGCCGCCGCCGTCACCTTGGAGTGGATGAGGTACGGCTCACTGCTGGACTCGATCAGCGCGTATTACTACACGCCCGCGCACGCGGTGTTCGTCGCCTGTCTGTGTTCGCTGGGCGCGTGCCTGATCATCTACCCCGGCCGCACCGGCTTCGAGGACGTGACCCTGAACGCAGCCGGGTTCCTGGCGTTTCTGGTGGCGTTCGTGCCCACCAGCCGGGGCGAGGCCGAGTGCGACCCGCACCGTGCCTTCTGCGACATCCCGACCTCGACGATCGGGGCGAACGTGGCGGCGGTGCTGTTCGTCGGCGGTGTCGGCCTGCTGGTCGCCTACCTCGCACCGATCCTGGGTGCCGGGCGGGAAGTCCTGTCCCACGCGGGTGATCGGCACGCGAGGATCGCGCTGCACGTGCTCGCGGTCGGTTACGTGTTCCTGGTGGCCGTCTTCCTCGCCGACCGGGCCACGTTCCTGAGGATGGGACACGGGTGGTCCGCCCTGGTGCTCTTCGTCGGGCTGATCATCGTCATCGTCAACTCGGGCTTGCATCTCGATCACCATGGAGGGCGGCGGCTGTGGTACTGGTGCATCCTCGCGCTCGCGCTCCTCGCCATGGCGATCGTGTGGATCGCGGGGAAGCGGGGCGCGATGGAGCACTGGGTCTTCGTGGAGGAGTCCATCGTGATCGGCGGGTTCGTGCTGTTCTGGATCACGCAGAAGGTCGCGGAGGTCTGGGGCGAGCCCGCTGCGGCTGAGCCCACCGAGCGGGTCCTCATGTGACGCCCGCCCGGCCGGCGTGACATCCTCGGCCGGGTGACAGGTCAGGGCACGTTGCTGGTGGCCGGTACGACGTCGGACGCGGGCAAGACCGTCGTCACCACGGCCCTGTGCCGTGCCCTGCGCCGGCGGGGTTACCGGGTCGCGCCGTTCAAGGCGCAGAACATGTCCAACAACTCGATGGTGACCGCCGACGGGGCGGAGATCGGCCGCGCGCAGTGGGTGCAGGCGCTGGCCGCCGGCGCGCCGCCCGAGGCAGCCATGAATCCCGTACTCCTCAAGCCGGGCAGCGATCTGCGCAGCCACGTGGTGGTGATGGGCCGGCCGTACGGCACTCTCGACGCGTCGAACTTCCTCGCCGGGAGACGTCCGCTGGCCCGGGCCGCCTTCGAGGCGTTCGACGACCTTCGGTCGCGCTACGACGTGGTGGTGTGCGAGGGCGCCGGCAGCCCGGCGGAGATCAACCTGCGCAGGTTCGACTACGTGAACATGGGGCTCGCCCGGCACGGCGGGGTCCCGGCGATCCTGGTGGGCGACATCGACCGGGGCGGGGTGTTCGCGTCGATGTACGGCACGTTGGCCCTGCTCGAGCCGGCCGACCAGGCGCTGCTGTGCGGGTTCGTGGTGAACAAGTTCCGCGGTGACGTCGGCCTGCTGCGGCCCGGGCTGGACAGTCTGGAGGAGCTGACCGGGCGGCCGGTGCTGGGTGTGCTGCCCTGGCAGCAGGGACTGTGGCTGGACTCCGAGGACGCGCTCGCGCTGGAGTCCCGTCCCCGGCCGGACCTCACCGCCCCCGGACCGCGGCTGCGGGTCGCGGTGGTGATGCTGCCGCGGATCAGCAACTTCACCGACGTCGACGCGCTGTGCCTGGAGCCCGGCCTGGACGTGGAGTTCGTACGCGACGCGCGGGGACTGGGCTCGCCGGACGTCGTGGTGGTCCCGGGCACCCGGGCGACGCTGGACGACCTGGCCTGGCTGCGGCAGCGGGGACTGGCCGACGCGATCCTCGCCCATGCCGCGCGCGGCGGGGTGGTGCTCGGCATCTGCGGTGGGTTCCAGATGCTCGGCCGCGAGGTGCACGATCCGGACGGCGTCGAGGGGCCGGCCGGTGCGCGTTCCGACGGGCTCGGCCTGCTGGACGTACGCACGGTCTTCGGTCCCGCCAAGGTGCTCCGGCTGCCGGCCGGCGAGGCGCTCGGCGCGCCGGCCGGAGGCTACGAGATCCACCACGGTCGGGTCACGCTCGGGTCGGACGAGGCGTTCCTCGGCGGCGCCCGGCACGGCTCGGTGTTCGGGACCATGTGGCACGGCAGCCTGGAAGGGGACGCGTTCCGCCGGGCGTGGCTGGGCGAGGTCGCCTCCCTTCTCGGTGTGGAGCTCGTGCCGGGGGAGGTCAGCTTCCCCGCGGCCCGCGAGCGCCGCATCGACGACCTCGCCGACGCGGTTGAGGAACACCTCGACCTCGATGCCGTCGTACGTCTGGTCGAGGACGGGGCGCCCGCGAACCCGCCCGTGGTCAGGGGTGTGCTGGACTGACGGCGCTGCCGAGCAGAGTCTGGAACGCGAGCACCCTGCCCGATCCCCGCTGAGGTGAGGGCAGGCATTCAGAACGGCGGTCGATCATCCTCGGCCGGCTGCGCTCCGGCGGTGGCGCCTGCGGGTTCGGCCGGCACAACCGGGTCGGTGAGGGTGGCTGCTGCGCTTGTGTAGTGGCGGCCGTAGGGGTCGGTGAGGGTGTGTTCGCCTGGCCCGGTCTGTCGGAGTTTCCAGTCCCGTTCGGACTTGGCCTTGTGGTGGCGTGGGCACAGCGGTGCGATGTTGTCGACGGACGTTCCGCCGCCGTCGGCGTGTTCGGTGTTGTGGTCGAGGTGGCAGGTTGCTGCGGGTCTTCTGCAGGTGGTCCAGACACAGCGTTGGTCGCGGGCGTGCACGAGTTCGGCTTGGAGTCCGCGCAGGAACCTTGCCGGTATCGGGTGCAGGTGGAGTAGGCGTCCGGTGACCGGGTGGGTGACGCCGACAGTGAACCTGGCTTCGGGGTTGGTGAGGTTGTTCGCCACGAGACGTTCGGCGACCTCGGTGATGACGGGTCCGAACCCGCCGAGCTCGCCGGGCTGAGCGCTGAGCCCCATCAGGGTGGTCAGCGGCACGTTCAGCTGGATCTTGGCGCGCGTCCTGATCGGACCCCAGCTCGGCTGCGAGGAGGACCAGGGCGGCGTTGGCGGTGGCGGTGGGGCGTTGAGTTGTCAGTCGCCGATCCAGGTGAATCAGGCTGACCCGGCAGATCAGGCGGGCCGGCCGGGCCGGCCGGGCCGGGCGGGTCGACTGTCTCATCGGGTCGGCGGTTTTGCTGTGGGATCTGCCCGGCGGCTGCGTTTGTGTCTGCGTGGCGCTCTGCGGCGTCGTGTGCCGCGGTGTCGTGCACGGTGGAGCAGGTGCACGGGGTGTAGTGGGCGTGGTGTTTCCGGTGCCTGCGGGAGCGCAGTCACCGCAGTCACAGGTGGCGTTGTGCAGGTCGTGGTCGGGGAACCGGTGAACGGCACAGGAAGCCTGCTCGGCCTTGTTCTGCGCACCCTGATCGTGCTGCGCTTCGCCTTGCACCGCTTCGTCCTGAACCGCTTCGTCTCGCACAGCGTGGTCGTCGGTGGCGGTTGGAGCTGAGCAGTCGATGATGTCGGCCATGCCGGTGAGCAGGGACGCAGCCACGTCGGCGCGGAGTTGGCCGAGGGTGCGGGAGTCGCCGGTGGACTTCACCGCCCGGGCGATCGCGTCGATGTTGCCGTACGCCTCCGCTGCCTGGTCAGCGGACAGTCCTCGGACGGCCAGGTCGGCTACTCCGTCGACGGCGGGCCAGATCGCGACGTTGCGCCCGGTGCGTGCGGCGCGGTGACGTTTGGCGGCAGCGTCGGGGTCGGCCCTGAGTACTTCGGCCTCGACCTTCGCCCGCAACAACCCGCCCCGCAGCTCCAGCACCTTGGGGAAGATCGCATCCTCGATCGCTCCCCACAGGTCGGGCTTGGCGTCGGTGATCCGGTCGACGATGATGCGGACTTCGTTGAACTCCAGGCCACCGGTTGCCAGCGCCTCACGCACCTGTGGGAGCCGGGGCAGCGTGGCCGCCAGGTGCACGTACTGCTGCGCGCGATAAGCGGTCCAGCCCAGCAACGGCTCTAGGACCACAGGAGTCATCGGGTCCGGCGTCACCGTGCGCTTGGTCGGCTCATCCCGCATGCCGTCTGGGTCGGCGTAGGTCAGTTCGTTCACCGCGGTCAGGCACCTGGACTCCGACCAGCAGGCCAACCGCCGCGTGCCCTTGATGTATTCCTCGAGTTCGTACCCGTTGCACTCACGAACATCGACCGCAGCGATCGCGGCAGCAAGCTCCGGACCACCCGGCAGATCCGCGAACCCCGCGGGCAACACACGGCGAGGACCGGGCGCCTCTACCAGGTCCTCACCGAAGCACTCGCCGCCATCGCTCATGCGTTCGATTCTACTCGGCAGGAGTGACCGCTGCTCGCGGGAAACATCTTGTCCACAAGGAAATTTCTGTCAGTTTCACATTCGTGAGAGTCAGGGCCACGCGTCGCGCACATAGCTGTGTTGGAGACGTCAGTGCTGGAAGCGGACACCGGGTGCCGGTGGAAGGCCAAGCCTGCTTGGATTGGCGTACCGACACGATCGACCGGTCGACATCGCGAGTCTCGTCGGCCACGACGCAGGTGAGGAGTGGTTCGGTGAGTGGTCTTGCGACGGAGTTCGCGGCCAGGATTCGTCGACGGGAAAGGGCGATCGGTTACTGGTCGGCCCTCGACGCCCCGGTGGCGACCGAACGCATCGGCCGGCTCGGTTACGACTATGTGGTGCTCGACGGGCAGCACGGCCTGATCGGTTACTCCGGGATCCTCAACGGCCTGATGGCGGTCGACGCCGGCGGGCAGACGGTCGGATTGGTGCGGGTGGAGGACAACCACCTGACCCCCATCGGGCGCGCGCTCGATGCCGGTGCGGCCGGAGTGATCGTCCCGCTGGTGAGCACCCCGGCTGAAGCGGCTGCCGCTGTGAGCGCCACGCGGTACCCACCGGCCGGCAGACGGTCGTACGGACCGATGCGGTCCGCCCTGCGGATCGGACCACGCCCGAACGAGGCCAACGCGGGCACGCTGGTGTTCGTGATGATCGAGACCCGCGAGGGGCTGGAGAACGTCGAGGCGATCTGCCGTACGCCCGGACTGGACGGCGTCTACGTCGGCCCGTCGGATCTGGTCCTCGGACTCGGAGGAGCGATGCCGGGTGATCCTGCCGTGGCCGAGGAGTTCGAGACCGCGCTGCGGCCGTGCGGGACGCCGCGAAGAAGGCAGGTGTGGCGGCCGGCATCCACACCCACGACGGTCAGGTGGCCGCGAAGCGGCTGGCGGAGGGATTCACGTTCGCCAGCGTCGCCTCGGATCTGCTGCATCTGGAGCAGGCGGCAGGCGCGCACCTGGCCGCGGCGCGTGGCGGCGAGACCGGCCGCTGAGCGTCAGTGGCCGCGGGTGGACGAACGCCCCGGGGTGAAACGCTGGGCGGGTCTGAGGTCCTGGGTGCCGACGACGCGAAGCAGCGACAGCGCCTCTGACTCGGAGGTGCCCGGCGCGGCGGAGTAGACGACCAGCAGCTGGTCGGACTCGGGAATGTGCAGGGTGTCGCACTCGAGGGTGAGATCGCCCAGCGACGGATGGACCACCGTCTTGGTGTGGCTGCGCCAGACCGAAGCGTCAACGGCGTCCCAGAGCTCGCGGAACTCCGCCGAACCACGCCGCAGGTCGGCAAGCAGCCGCCGCAGGCCGGGGTCGTCGGGATAGCGGCCGGCCGCAGCGCGCAGGTTGGCGACCGTCTGGGCGGAGGTGCGGGCGCGCTCCTTCGCCGAGCCGCCGATCGGGGCTGTGCGGTGGTTCGTTCGGGTCCGGCAGGAACCGCAGCCGGGCCTGGTTGCGGCGCTCCGGTGACAGTGCGGACCAGTCACCGAGCAGTGCGGAGGACATCGCGTTCCAGGCGAGGATGTCGCTCTTCGCGCTGAGCACCATGGCCGGAAGGTCGGTGAAGCGGTCGATCAGCCGGAGAACACCGGGGCGTACGTGCAGGTCGATCAGGCCCTGCCGCGGCGGCGCTACCCCGGCGACGTGGAACAGGTGATCGCGCTCATCGGTCTCCAGCCGCAGTGCCCGGGCCAGGGCGGTCAGCACCTGCTCCGACGGCTGGGGGCCGCGGCCCTGCTCCAGGCGTACGACGTAGTCGACGCTGATCCCGGCGAGCTGGGCGAGCTCCTCGCGTCGCAGGCCGGGCACTCGGCGGTGCCGGCCCACCGGGAGCCCGACCTCGGCGGGCCCGACACGCTCCCGGGCGCGCTTGATCACCCGGGCCAGCTCCTCGCGGTTGGTCTTCACCGTCCCAGGATGCCCACGGAGGCCGGCAGCGCCAGCGGCGAGGGTGGGACCGGCGGTCCCACGATCGGCCGGTCCTGGCAGGCCCTTGCCGGCCGCCGCAGGGTGGACCCATGACCGAAACCGCAACCACAGCGAGACCCCGACCACCGACCACACGACCGTGCTGATCACCGGCGCCAACAAGGGCCTGGGCCTGGAGACCTCTCGCCGGCTCGCCCTGCTGGGCTGGACCGTCTGGATGGCCGCCCGTGACGAGCAAGCCGGTCTTGACGCCGCTGCCTCGATCAGGGCGGACCAGCCTGATGCGGACGTACGTCCTGTCGTGAGTGGACGTCACCGATGACAAGTCCGTCTTGACGGCGTACGACATCGTCGCGGAGTCGGGCATCGGGCTCGACGTCCTGGTCAACAACGCCGGCGTGGCCGGTTCCACCACGAAGACACTGGACACCGTGCCCGCCGACTTCCTTCCGGTGTTCGGCGTCAACGTGCTCGGCCCGGTGCGGGTGACCCATGCCTTCCTGCCGCTGCTCACCGCGTCGCCGCGCCCTCGGCTGGTGATGGTGTCCAGCGGCCTGGGTTCGATCGCCCTGATCAACGATCCCGAGCGCACCGAGTCGCGCGTACCGGGGATGGTCTACCAGTCCTCGAAGGCGGCGCTGAACATGATCGCCAATCAGTACGCCAAAGATCTGCCCGGCGTACGAGTCACCACCGTCGACCCCGGCTACACCGCCACCGACCTCAACGGGCACCAGGGGCACCAGACCGTCACCGAGGGCACCGACGCGATGGTGGCCGCCGCGTCCGCCGACACCGTGGCCGGCCCGCACATCGACCGCTTCGGCGTGATCCCGCGCTGATCCTTCACCACAAGCCGGCCACGCACCTCAGCATCCCGTCCTGCCAGCCGGTGGCCAGCAGGGGATCCGTGTCGGTGCCGACGACAACACCCGTCGAGAACGTCAGGGCCGGCGTCACCTGCAGTGCCTGGTCCGTCTGACCGGTCGCCAACTCGATGCGAACGAGACGGCCAGTCAGGCCGGGCAGCCATGCGACATCGCCGCGCGGCGCCAACATCGGGCCGGCGTTGTAGTTCTTCGGCAGGACGGGAGCCGACCACGTGACGGCGCCGGAGTCGGGGGCGAGCATTCGCGCGGTCTGCCCGGCATCGACGAGCAGGAGACCGTGCTCGGTGAGGAGCGGAGGCGTGTAGATGAAGTTACCCGGCCGCACCCACCGGACCTTTCCGGTGGCACCGTCGAGCGAGTACGCATTCTCGAAGGCGTTGAAGAGCACGGCCCCGTCGGGGAGGAGGACGACCTGTCCTGCCCAGCAGCCGTAGATCAGCCACCGGTAACTGTCGTTCTTGTTGGTGACCGTGGTCGACCACAGCTCCTGGCCGGTCCGGGCATCGAAGGCGTAGGCGCTGCCGGATCCGCTCCCGGCATAGACGCGGTTTCCGTCGCAGGCGACCTTGCCGGTGAAGATTCCGTGCAGATCGCTCGACCAGCGAACCCGCCCGGCCGAGTCGACACAGAAGAGACGGTCGCCCGCGCACCCGAGGACGTGCGTTTCCCCGTCGATGGCCGCCATGGTCACCTCGGCCGTCGACGGGGCGCTCACGTCGGTGCGCCACAACGTCTCGCCGGAGGCAGGATCCAGGGCGTAGAAGTGATGGTCCGCGGACGGCACGACTATGTGGGACCCGTCCGGGGTGAAGAGGCCACCCTTGTACGCGGGCCCGAGCCGGGTGCTCCACTCGATGGCCGGTCCTGACGGAGCCGCGCGGAACGCGGCCACCTCGCCTCGCACGGTTGCCGCGACGACCAGACCACCGGATTCGGCGAGCGGGCCCTGAATCCTGCCGTCAAGCTGATGCTGCCAGGCCACGTGGGTCCGGCCGCCCGGAATCCGGAACGGAACGATGTCCTCGAAGGTGTCGTCCCTTTCCGTTGCTCTGAGTTGCATGCGGTGTTCGCCGGGGGGCAGGGCGGTGATGTCCAGCGCGGCGGTCCGTCGGCGGTCCGGCCGGCGTCCACCGCTCGCGAGTGGCACCCAGGTTCCGGCCGGGCCGCCCTGAGGATGGATCAGGGCACTGGCGGTCGCGTCGACCTGCGCGCCGACGGGGAGCGTGACGGTGACGCGGGCAACCGATCCGGCGACCTCAACGGCCGTGCTGAACGGGCCGAGCGTTCTCCCCGCGTCGGGATGGCCGAGAGGGACGGTGGCCAGGGCGCGACGGGTCGGCGCTGCCCCCTTGGGGACCACGACCTCAGTGACTTCCAGAACCGGTCCGTCGGCGGAGTTTGCTCGCTCGATCCAGTAGTAGTACGGCCCGTTGATTCCGGCGTTCCCCACCACCTGGGTCACCCCGTTGAACCGCAGCACCTGGGTGTGGTGAATATGCCCGGCGAAGAGCGCGCGGACGTTGTGGGGCCGGATGATTCGCAGAAAGTCCTCGGTGTCGTTGACGAAGTAGTTCGGGCCCGCGATCGGGAAGTGCTGGAACACCGCGACCGGCCGAGCCCGACCGACCCGCTCCAGGTCGCTACGCAACCACTCGAGCAGGTGCGGCCCGTAGTACCAGGCCTGTTCCAGTGAGACCATCGGATCGAGCGCGACGAAGTGGATGCCGCCGGCATCGAAGCTGTAGTGGGTCGGGCCGAATGCGCGACGGTACGCCTCCATCGCCGTAGCGTCCCAGCTGGACTCGTGGTTGCCGGGCACGTTGCGCATCCGGTCCTTCAGCGACGCGGGAATGCACGCCTTGTAGACCGCGAACTCCTCGTCCACCCCGTAGTCGGTGAGGTCGCCGCAGCTCAGGACGAACTCCGGGTCGTACGATGCGGCGTGCTCGAGGCAACGGGCCAGATCGTCACGCCGGGCCGGGTAGTCGACGTTGGCGTGGCAGTCGGTGAACATCGCGAAGCGCAGTGGGGCGTCCGGTGCCGCGTACGCCCGCGGCGCACCCAGTCCGCTCAGTGCCGTGACCGCACCTGCACCGGTCCACGTCAGGACCTGCCGGCGCGACGGGCGCATGGATGTGCCTCGAAAGGTGCCGGAACCATTTTTCATGGTCGCCATGTTTAATAGCGGTTCCGTGGTGTTCAAGCATGCTGTCCTGGTCCGGTCACCCTGGGCTAGGGAGCTGTGAGTTCGGCACGCGAGCCATCTGGAAGCTGCAGAGCTGACTCGACCAGGTTCAGTGCCAGGCAGGCCGCACCGATTGCAGCTGCTTCTCCTCCCAGCGCGGATATCCGAACGTCGTCGGTCGGGCGCCGGCACCACTCCGCCAGCGCAGAGCGGAACTCGGGCAACCACACGTGCGCGAGATGCGACAGGCCCCCACCGATCACGATCGTCTGCGGGTCGGCGATCGCCACCACCATCGCCGCCACCACCGCCGCGGCGCGGGCGTAGCGAGTCACTGCTCGCCGCGCCTGGGTCCTGCCCTCGGAGGCGGCGACAACGGTGTCGATGAGGGGATCACCGGTAGGCCTGCTGGGTCGGGCGCGGCACGAGGTGAGGTAGCCGACGGCACGACTCCACTCGACCGGGAGGCACGAATAGTCACCGGCGCCTCCGAAGTGTCCGCGCAGCACCCGTCCGCCGAGGACCGTCGCGAGTCCGGTACGCCGACCGGCTTGGAGGAAGACCAGGTCGTCCACGCCGACAGCGACACCGTGCATGCGTTCTGCCAGTGCGGCAAGTCGTACGTCCACGTCGGCTGCCGTGGGACCGCTGATCAGCGTCCCCAGAAAGCGGGTCAGGTCGACTCCGGCCCAGTCGGGTATGGCGCTCGACATCTCGACCAGGCCTTCGGAGGAAAGCAGGCCGGTACTGCCCGCGGTGGCGGCCCACACCTGGTCGCGGGTCAGCTCGGCGTCTGCGACGGCGGCGTCCAGCGCGGCGGCAACCGCGTCCATCCGTACCGAACGGGGGTCCTGTGGTGCGACGGCGACCTCGCTTCGGCCGCCCACGCCCCCGGCAAGGTCGGTGACGACGGCGCGCACCGTGTGAGCCCCGACGTCCAGCCCGGCGACGTGGCCGCACTCGGCGCGGAACCGGTAGTGCCGTGCCGGCCGTCCCCGGCCCCTGATGACCGGCTCGCTCTCGTCGAGCCATCGCTTGTCAACAAGGTCTCGAATCGCATCGTCGACCGACGGCCGCGGTAGCCCACTGCGTTGGGCGATCTCGCGCGCGGGGAGTGCGCCCGCGCATCGGATCGTCTGCAGGACCACTTCCTCGTTGCGTGGCCGGCCACTCAGCAGCTCGCCGACCTCGATAGCTCCAGCCACCCCTGAACGATAAGCGGAGGTCATCGCTGGGCGGTGGCGCCGGCTCCGTCCAGAGCCTCCCGGATGATGTCCGCGTGCCCGGCGTGCAGGGCCGTCTCCCCCGGCTCACCCGCGCTTCTATGTGTCCCCACCCACCAGGCGGCGGGCGTGGAATCCGAGCAGTTTCTCGGCCCGGGTGATGACGTACGGCGTCTGCCGCCCGGCCAGCGGTGTGCGTACCTCGCTGGTCGGGTGGTAGCGCGCGACGAGTTCGGCGGTCGGACGGTCGGCGAGGGTGTCGGGCGCCATGACGTGCACCGGATGAAATCCCGGCACCGTGCTCTCGACACCCAGCCGGATCGCCTCGGCGGCGTCCCGCAGGTCGAGGTAGGCCCACAGTTCGCGCACCGCCTCCGCCGGGTCCGCGCGCACCTGCGCGGCCCGGTCGGCCAGCGCCCGAGCGGTCGTGGTGAACGGGAAGCGGTAGGCGAGGATCGGCATGCCGAACCGCCGGTGGATCATCGCCGCGGTCGCCTCGTCCACCTGCTTGGACAGGCCGTAGGACTCCTCGGGCCAGAACGGATGGTCCTCGTCGATCGGCACGTACGCCGGTGAGTTGACCTCCCGCGCCCATGCCAGCCCCAGGGCGGACAGGCTGGAGGCGATGACCGCCCGGCCCACCCCGGCTTCGGCGGCGTACTGCAGCACGACCAGGGTCGCGCAGGAGTTGTTGACGAACACGTCCTCGGGCCGGCCGACCGGTGCCGCCGTCGCGGCCAGGTGCACCACCGCGTCGGCACCGGTCACCGCCTTCGACACCGCCGCCGGGTCGGTGGCGTCTCCACGGACGACCTCGACACCATCGGTGCCCGGCGGGGTGTCGTCCTCGCGTACCAGCGCGCGTACGTCGTGCCCGGCCTCGACCAGCCGCGCGGTGGCCGCTCCACCGATCCCGCCGCCGGCCCCCGTGACAAGAATCCTCATGACCTTCACCGCTCCTCGGCCTCAACTGCCGCGGGTCCACGCCGGTGACGCGGACCCGCACGGGTCGCCTCCCGTCGTCCGTCCTACTACGAGGCGGCCGACACGTCCACGACACAGCCGGTCACCACCCGCGACGTCCCGCCCCGCATCCCCGGAACATGATGGGGGACATGGAGCTTTCGTACGTGCTGTGGATCGGCGGACCGGCCGGTGCGGGCAAGACGACCGTCGCCCGGCGGCTGGCGCGCCGGCACGGCCTTCGCTGGTACAACTCCGACGCCCGGACCTGGATCCATCGCGAGCGGGCGCGCCTCGCCGGCGTACCCGTGCCCGACCGCGGGCCGGCGCACAACCTCTACGACCGCGCGCCGATGATCGCCGACGACCTGCGCGCGCTGCCTGCTTCTCCGCTGGTGGTGGCCGAGGGCGGCCCGATCACCCCGGCGATGGTGACCGTGCCCGGACGGGCGGTGTGGCTGATGCCGTCGCGGGAGGTCCAGCACGAACGCCTGCGCCGGCGGCATCCGGAAGGTGTGCCGGCGTACTACCTGCAGACCTGGGACACGCTGACCGCCACGCTCGCGGAGTCCCCGGTGAGCACGCTGGTGGTCGACGGCCTGACCGAGGAGGAGACGCTAGCCGAGGTGGAGAGGATCTTCGCGCCGGCCCTCGCCGAGGGCCCGACGGCCACCGTCGTGGAGGAACGCCGTGCCCTGATCCGGTACGGCAACGACGCGCTCGTCACCCAGCACGCCGGCCCGTTGACCAGGCCGGAGGTGCCGGTGGACACCTCGACGGTCGTACGAACCTTCGACTGCGAGTGCGCCGACCCGGCGTGCACGGCGCTGGTGGACCTCGTGGTGGCCGACGCGGTTGCGGCGGTGGCCGAGCCGGTCCCTGCCATCCTCGCCGCCGGGCACTGATCGGCTCGCGGGGAGCAGCTACGAGCGGTCAGGATGGTTCTGCTGCGGCACCGCCGGATCACCCGGCAGGTACGTCGCGATCAGGTGCAGCAGCTGGTCGATGTCCACCGGCTTGGTGACGTAGTCGGTTGCGCCGGCGGAAAGACTCTGCTCTCGGTCGCCCTTCATCGCCTTGGCGGTGACCGCGAGCATCGGCAGCTCGCGGTACTTCGGCATCCCCCTGATCGTCGTCATCGTCGCGTTGCCGTCCAGGCCCGGCATCATCACGTCCATCAGCACCAGGTCGACGTCGGTGTCCTGCTCCAGCGTGCGGACCGCCTCCATGCCGTTCTCGACACAAAGTGGGTTCAGTCCGTGCTGCTCCAGCGCGGTCGCCAGCGCGTAGATGTACCGCGGGTCGTCGTCGACGACGAGGATGCGCTCACCCTCGAACGACCGGAAGTGCCGCCAGTGCGCCTCCTCCGCCGAGCCCGGCCGCGGTGCGTTTCCGGCGTAGGCGGCCTGCGCGGAGGGGGAGGGCCGCGGGTGCTCGGCCATGCCCCTGCGGGCACTGTCGTCGCGAACCTGCCCGTCCTGTGCGTCGGGTGGCGTCTGCTCGTGCCGCTCGGCGTTCGATCGCGTGGTGTCGGTCGCCTCACCGGGCACGACGTTGCCCGGCGGCATCGGTGTGGGGCCGCCCGGGCCCGGAATGGTCGGGCCGGGAATCCTCATCCCGGGTGTCTTCGCACCGGGAATCGACCCGTGACCAGGAGGCCGCGGATCGGACGGCTTCGTCTCGGCGTCCTCTGCTCGCGTGCCCTCAGGCTGGGGCTCGGCGTCGGCACCCGCCTCGGGTGCGTCCGGCGGGGCGGCCTCCGCGGCGGTGGTGCGGGTGTCGGAAGCCCTGGTGCCGGACGGAGTGGCATCGGACGGCCTTGTTTCGGGGACCTTCACGCCGGGGATGGCTGGCCCGGGCGCTCTCGTCGCCGGGATCGCGCCACCGTGCGCCGGCGTACCCCGCATCGTCTGCGACCCGGGTCCGGTCTGGTCCGTCAGCGCGATCTGCTCCCCGATGGGCAGCACGAGGGTGAACGTACTTCCTCGCCCGGCCTCGCTGAAGACCTGGAGCTCGCCGCCCAGCAGGCGGGCCAGCTCGCGGCTGATGGACAGTCCGAGGCCGGTCCCGCCGTACTTCCGGCTGGTGGTGCCGTCCGCCTGCTGGAACGCCTCGAAGATGAGTGCGAGCTTGTCCGCGGCCACGCCGATCCCGGTGTCCTCGACGACGAACGCCACCCGGGAGTGCGCTGCCTGCAGCGACGGGCTGTTCACCTCGGACTGGCCGACCAGCCGGATGTGCAGTTGAACCCCGCCGGTGTGGGTGAACTTCACGGCGTTGGACAGCAGGTTGCGCAGGATCTGCTGCAGCCGGTGCCGGTCGGTCTGCAGGGTGGGCGGCACCATGGGGGACACGGTCACCGAGAAGTCGAGCCCCTTCTCCGCCGCCATCGGCCGGTACAGCGAGTCGACGTAGCCGACGAGGTCCTCCACGGTCACCGGTACGACGAGCACCTCCATCCGGCCGGCCTCCACCTTGGCGAGGTCGAGAACGTCGTCGATCATCTGCAGCAGGTCGGTGCCCGCGGAGTAGATCGTCCGGGCGAACTCGATCTGCTGGGCCGTCAGGTTGCCGTGCAGGTCGTTGGCCAGCAGCTTCGCCAGGATGAGCACGCTGTTGAGCGGCGTACGCAACTCGTGCGACATGTTCGCCAGGAACTCCGACTTGTACGTCGACGCAAGCGAGAGCTGACGGGCGCGCTCCTCCAGCTCCTGACTGGCCTGCTCGATGGCGATGTTCTTGATCTCGATGTCGCGGTTCTGGCTGGCCAGCAGGGCCGCCTTCTCGGCGAGTTCGATGTTGGAACGCTGCAGCTCCTCCTGCTGCTGCTGGAGTTGTTCGGACCGGGCCTGCAACTCCTGCGCCAGCCGCTGGGACTGCGCGAGCGATGCCTCCGTACGCGAGTTCGCCACGATCGTGTTGACGTTGACGCCGATGGTCTCCTTCAGCTGCTCCAGCAGGTCACGGTGCACCGCGGTGAAGTCCTTCACCGACGCGAGCTCGATCACGCCGAGCGTCTGCCCCTCGAACAGCACCGGCACGAGGATGACGTTGGACGGCATCACCGTGCCCAGGCCGGTGGAGATGCGTGCGTAGCTGGACGCGCCGGCCATCACGATGGTCCGCTTGTCCGCGGCGGCCTGCCCGACCAGCGACTCGCCCAGGCAGAACCTCGCGGCCGGCGCGTCCACCAGGTCGGTGGGGATCGAGCCGTAGCCGGCGGTGCGTTCGAGGATCACGTCGGCGTCGAGGTCGCTGGTGGCGAGGTAGAAGGAGCCGTACTGCGCGGACACCAGCGGGGCGAGCTCGCTCATGATCAAAGACGCCAGCGCCTTCAGGTCGTGGCATCCCTGCATCAGGCCGGAAATCCTTGCCAGGTTGGTCTTCAGCCAGTCCTGTTCGAGGTTGGACGTGGTGGTCTCGCGCAGGTTCGCGATCATCTGGTTGATGTTGCCCTTGAGCTCGGCGACCTCACCGGAGGCGTCCACGGTGATCTGCCGGCTCAGGTCGCCCTCGGTGACGGCGGTGGCGACGGCAGCGATCGCGCGCACCTGGGAGGTGAGGTTTCCGGCCAGGTGGTTCACGCTCTCGGTGAGTCGTTGCCAGGTGCCGGAGACACCGACAACCTCGGCCTGCCCGCCCAGCTTTCCTTCCGTACCGACCTCGCGTGCCACGCGGGTGACCTCCGAGGCGAACGCCGACAGCTGGTCGACCATCGTGTTGATGGTGTTCTTCAGCTCCAGGATCTCCCCGCGTGCGTCGACGTCGATCTTCTTGCTCAGGTCGCCGCGGGCGACCGCGGTGGTGACCTGGGCGATGTTGCGCACCTGGCTGGTCAGGTTGTTCGCCATGAAGTTCGTGTTGTCGGTGAGGTCCTTCCACGTGCCGGCGACGTTGGGCACCCGTGCCTGGCCGCCCAGCGTTCCCTCGGTGCCGACCTCACGTGCCACCCGGGTCACCTCATCGGCGAAGGCACGCAGCGTGTCGACCATCCCGTTGATGGTCTCGGCCAGTGCGGCGACCTCGCCCTTGGCCTCGACGGTGATCTTCTTGCTCAGGTCGCCACCGGCGACGGCCGTCGCCACGGTGGCGATGCTTCGCACCTGGGCGGTGAGGTTCTCCGCCATGATGTTGACGTTGTTGGTCAGGTCCTTCCACGTGCCGCCCACGCCGCGGACCCGTGCCTGGCCGCCGAGTCGTCCGTCGGTGCCGACCTCGCGGGCCACGCGGGTCACCTCGTCGGCGAAGGAGGACAGCTGGTCGACCATCGTGTTGATGGTGTTCTTCAGGGCGGAGATCTCGCCTCGTGCGTCGACGTCGATCTTCTGGCTGAGGTCGCCGCGGGCGACCGCGGTGGTGACCTGGGCGATGCTGCGGACCTGGGCGGTGAGGTTCTCCGCCATGATGTTGACGTTGTCGGTCAGGTCCTTCCAGGTTCCGGCGACGCCGGGCACCTGTGCCTGGCCGCCGAGTCGTCCGTCGGTGCCGACCTCGCGGGCCACGCGGGTCACCTCGTCGGCGAAGGAGGACAGCTGGTCGACCATCGTGTTGATGGTGTTCTTCAGCGCCAGGATCTCCCCGCGCGCGTCGACGTCGATCTTCTGGCTGAGGTCGCCGCGGGCCACCGCCGTCGTCACCTGGGCGATGCCTCGCACCTGCGCGGTGAGGTTCTCCGCCATGAAGTTCACCGAGTCGGTGAGGTCACGCCACGTGCCCGCTACTCCGGGCACCTGCGCCTGACCACCCAGCCGCCCGTCACTGCCCACTTCCCGGGCGACGCGGGTCACTTCGTCGGCGAAGGAGGACAGCTGGTCGACCATCGTGTTGATGGTGTTCTTCAGGGCGGAGATCTCGCCTCGTGCGTCGACGTCGATCTTCTGGCTGAGGTCGCCGCGGGCGACGGCGGTGGCGACCTGGGCGATGTTGCGGACCTGGCCGGTGAGGTTCTCGGCCATGAAGTTCACCGAGTCGGTGAGGTCTCGCCACGTGCCGGCAACTCCGGGCACCTGCGCCTGACCACCCAGCCGCCCGTCGGTGCCGACCTCGCGGGCGACGCGGGTCACTTCGTCGGCGAAGGAGGACAGCTGGTCGACCATCGTGTTGATGGTGTTCTTCAGGGCGGAGATCTCGCCTCGTGCGTCGACGTCGATCTTCTGGCTGAGGTCGCCGCGGGCGACGGCGGTGGCGACCTGGGCGATGTTGCGGACCTGGCCGGTGAGGTTCTCGGCCATGAAGTTCACCGAGTCGGTGAGGTCTCGCCACGTGCCGGCAACTCCCGGGACCTGTGCCTGGCCGCCGAGACGTCCCTCACTGCCGACCTCGCGGGCGACGCGGGTCACTTCGTCGGCGAAGGAGGACAGTTGGTCGACCATCGTGTTGAACGTGAACTTCAGCTCCAGCACCTCACCGGACACGTCCACCGAGATCTTCTGGCTGAGGTCGCCGCGGGCCACCGCCTTCGCCGCCTGGGAGACGTCGCGCACCTGCGCAGTGACGTTGGCGATCATGGAGTTCAGGGAGTCGGTCAGGTCCTTCCAGGTGCCGGTGGCGCCGGGCACCTGAGCCTGGCCGCCGAGCCGCCCCTCCATGCCGATCTCGGTGGCCACCCGGGTGACCTCCGAGGCGAACATCGACAGTTGGTCGAGCAGACCGTTGACCGTCTTGCTGAGGGAGTCCAGCTCACCGCCGGCCGGCGCCCTGGTGGCGTGGAAGGAGACCCGCTGACTCAGGTCACCGTCGGCCACCGCGCCGAGCACCCGGCTGAGTTCGGCCGTCGGCTGCAGCAGGTCGTCGATGGTGTCGTTCACCAGGTTCCCGGCGATCGACCAGCCACCGGGCATGTCGTCCAGGCGTACGCGTTCGGTGAACTGACCCTCCCGGCCCGCGGCCTCGCGTACCCGCATCAACTCGCCCACAAGCCCCTGGTTGCGCTCGGCGATCTCGTTGAACACCGAGGCGAGCTTGGCGGTCACCTCGTCGTCGCCGCCGACGGTGACCCGGCGCCGGAAGTTGCCGTCCCGCAGGTCCTCCATCGCCGCCAGCAGGCGGTCGAGGGCGACATCCTGTGCATCTCCGGCACAGCCGTTACTGCTTTTCGGGGGGTTCGAGCGGGTGGCTTTGCGTCGAGCGCCTGTTGCGCGAGTGGTCAACGCGATCTCCGGGGGTCTGGGGGTGCGTTCCTCGACCGTGGGAGCCGTTCGGCGCCCGGCACGGGAATCTTCGCGGTGCGCCCTCCACACCACCTGACCATCTGCTCGCCGGGACAGGGCCGAAGGTCCTGAGGTGGCGTCGGGTTGCGGAAGAGCGGTCGCCCGGCGGCCCGCGGCTACGCGCAGGTGCTGATCCGCTACGGATGGGCGACCCGACCGCAGCCACGGGCGCGGACGGAGTGCGGCCGACCCCTGCCAGGGGAGTTACGGCCGGACCGGTAGTTAGGCTAGCCTTCGCTTGGGAAGGCTTACCTACCAAACGCCCTTGTCGGGCCGGAGTGGAACGGATGCTGGCGAACTACCTGATCGGACTGCGCGAGGGGCTCGAGGCCTCCCTGGTCGTGGTCATCCTGGTCGCCTACCTGGTGAGGTCCGATCGCCGTCACCTCATCCCGCGGATCTGGGCGGGGGTGGCTGTCGCTGTCGGGGTCTCGCTGGCTTTCGGCGCGCTGCTCAGCTTCGGCCCCCGTGGCCTGAGCTTCGAGGCACAGGAAGCGGTCGGCGGTTCGCTGTCCATCGTGGCCGTCGGGTTCGTCACCTGGATGGTGTTCTGGATGGCCCGCTCGGCCCGCGGGCTGTCCTCGCAGCTTCGCGGCCAACTCGACCGGGTGGCTGACGGTGGCCGGGCGAGCCTGGTCGTCGTCGCCATGCTCGCCGTCGGCCGGGAGGGTCTGGAGACCGCGTTGTTCCTGTGGGCGGCCACCCAGGCCGCCACCCGGAACACGCGGGGAGCCACCTCGACCGTCGCGCCGCTCGCCGGCGCGGCGCTCGGCATCCTCACCGCCGTGACCCTGGGCTACCTCATCTACCGCGGAGCGCTCCGGCTCAACCTCTCCAAGTTCTTCACCTGGACCGGCGCGTTCCTGATCCTGGTCGCCGCCGGCGTGGTCGCCTACGGCGTGCACGACCTGCAGGAGGCCCGGATCCTGCCCGGGCTGAACAGCCTGGCCTTCGACGTCAGCGGCACGATCCCCCCGACCTCGTGGCTCGGGACGCTGCTCAAGGGAACGCTCAACTTCTCACCCGCCACCACCTGGCTGGAGGCGGGCGTGTGGGTCGTCTACGTGGTCCCGGTGATGGTGCTGTTCTTCCGCCGGATCCGCCAGAGCAACCACCCCTCCCCGGCAGCCACCCCGCCCATGCCCGCATCGTCGGCGTCAAGCACTGGTTGACAACGTAGAACCACGAAGGGCCACTCGTCCATGCGCTTCCCGAAGCATCCTTCCGCCGTCTTCTGCGCGCTCGCCGCGACGGCGGCCCTGCTCGCGTCGGCGGGCTGTACGTCCAACGAGCCGCACACCTCCACCGGCCGGGGCAACGGCGGAGGTGACAAGGGCGGAATCTCCGTCTCCGCCGGCGACGACACGTGCTCGGTGTCCACGACCAAGGCACGGTCGGGGACCTTGGTGTTCGACGTGACGAACGACGGCAGCAAGGTCACCGAGTTCTATCTCTACCGCGAGGACGGCACGACGATCGCCGGCGAGGTCGAGAACATCGGCCCGGGTCTGACCCGCCGGCTGGTCGTGCGTGCCCAGCCCGGCACCTACACCACGGCCTGCAAGCCCGGCATGTCCGGTGACGGCATCCGGGCGCGGTTCACCGTGACCGGTTCGGGCAAGGCGGCCGCCGGCGCCGACCAGCGGTTGCTCGACCAGGCGGCCGGACGTTACCGGGCCTACGTCGTCAGTGAGGTCGGCAGGCTGCTCGGCGGTACGAAGCAGTTCGTGGCGGCGTACAAGGCCGGCGACTACGACCGGGCCCGCGACCTTTACGCGCCGGCGCGCGTGCACTGGGAGCGGATCGAGCCGGTCGCCGAGTCCTTCGGCGACCTCGACCCGAGGATGGACCTGCGCGAGGCGGACCTGTCGCAGGGCCAGACCTGGACCGGCTGGCACCTGCTGGAAAAGGACCTGTGGTGGCCGGCCGACGCGCACGGCGCGCACCGGCTCACCGACGCCGAGCGGGCGAAGTACGCCGACCAGCTGCTCGCCGACACCGGCGACCTGCACAAGCGGGTGGCGACCCTGAAATACCAGCCGGACCAGCTCGCCAACGGCGCCAAGGAACTCCTGGACGAGGTGGCCACCGGCAAGGTGACCGGTGAGGAGGAGATCTGGTCGCACACCGACCTGTACGACTTCCAGGCCAACGTCGACGGCGCGAAGGTGGCGTTCGACTCGCTGCGTCCGGTGGTGGACAAGAAGGATCCCGCGCTGGGCAAGGTCATCGAGCAGCGTTTCGCCGCCCTGCGGAAGGACCTGGGAACGTACCGCCGCGGCGACGGGTTCGTCTCCTACACCGACCTGTCCCAGGCCCAGGTCAAGCAGCTCTCGGACTCTGTGAACGCACTGGCCGAGCCGCTGTCCCGGCTCACCGCGACCGTCCTGGCGTGAGGGGTGAGCAACGGATGAGTGCAGACCATGGAGTGAGCCGGCGCCGGCTGTTCGGGCTGGCCGGTGCAGGTGCGGCCGTGGGTGCGGCCGGGTTCGCCGGTGGACTCGGTGTGGCGCACGCCGCCGGGCCGGACGCCGCGGACGGCACACGGGACGAGAACACGGCTGACCACTACCCGTTCCACGGGGCACACCAGGCCGGCATCGTCACCCCCGCCCAGGACCGGCTGCACTTCGCGGCGTTCGACGTCACCGCGTCGACCCGCGCGGAGCTGGTCGCGTTGCTGCGGGAGTGGACCGCCGCCGCTGCCGCGATGACCCAGGGGCACCAGGTCGGTGGGGGTACGCCGGGTGTGTACGAGGCGCCTCCGGCCGACACCGGCGAGGCACTGGGCCTGCCGCCCTCGCGGCTCACGCTGACCTTCGGCTTCGGGCCGACCCTCTTCCGCGACGCGGAGGGGAAGGACAGGTTCGGCATCGACCGCCGAAGGCCCCGGGCACTGCGCCGGCTGCCGCACTTCCCGAAGGACAACCTCGACCCTGCCCGCAGCGACGGGGACCTGTGTGTGCAGGCGTGCGCGGACGACCCGCAGGTCGCCGTCCACGCGATCCGCAACCTGTCCAGGCTCGCCTTCGGCACCGCGGCACTGCGCTGGTCCCAGCTCGGTTTCGGCCGTACGTCGTCCACGTCGAGGACACAGCAGACGCCGCGAAACCTGTTCGGTTTCAAGGACGGCACCGCCAACCTCAAGGCGGAGGAGACCCGGCAGGTCGACGAGCACGTGTGGGTGGGCGCCGGCGACGATCCACGGGCACGCTGGCTGGCCGGCGGCTCCTACCTCGTGGCCCGGCGGATCACCATGAACATCGAGACGTGGGACCGCACATCCCTGCAGGAGCAGGAGAATCTCGTCGGTCGTGACCGGCGCGAGGGTGCGCCGCTGTCGGGCGGGACGGAGTTCAGCCCGGTCGACCTCACGGTGAAGGGATCCGACGGCAAGCCGCTGTTGGCAGCCGACTCCCACGTCCGGCTCGCGCATCCCAGCCAGAACGACGGCGTACGGATGTTGCGCCGCGGCTACAACTTCACCGACGGCAACGACGCGCTCGGCCGGCTGGACGCGGGGCTGTTTTTCGTGGCGTACGTCCGAAATCCCGACACGCACTACATCCCGATGCAGACCAGGCTGGCGGCGCGGGACGGCCTGATGGAATACCTCCAGCACCGTGGGTCGGCGTTGTTCGCCGTGCCGCCGGGAGTGCGGCCCGGCGAGTACGTCGGCCAGGCGCTGTTCACCTGACCGCGCCGGCTGCCGTCACCGAACGGCCGGGCCTGGCCGGCACGATCAACTCGGCCTTCAACGAGCCGCACGAGGTGGCACGGCAGTTCGCAACGTTCGTGCTCGGCGACACCGACGCGACCCGTTGCAGACCGCACAGGAGTGGCGCGAGCTCGCGGAGGCGAAGAAGCTGTCCATCCGCGAGCTGATGATCGGGGGAACGGGCGCCAGTCGTTCGTCGGCTTCGCCGACAAGGTGGTGCCGATCCTGCAGGAGCGTGGCGTCATCCGGACCGACTACGCTGGCACGACGTTGCGTGATCACCTCGGACTTGCCCCTTTGGAGGTCCCGTTGCCCGCAGGCCGCCGATGACCATGGCGAAGCAGCTTCCCCCCACCACGGTCGAGTTCCATGCACTGGACAACCCGGTGTACGCGGCGCTGACCGGTCCACACGCACACCTGGGCGAGACGCTCGGACGTGCGGTGCGCTACCAGCCCGACGTCGCACCGTTCTCCGGACTGCCGGACGAGCCGACAGCGCGGGACTGGGACGATCTTGCCCGGCTGGCCGGGGCCGGGTCGGTGGTGACCGTTTCCGGTCGGCACGTCGTTTCTCCACCGGACGGCTGGAACGTGGTCCAGCGCCTGGACGGCGTCCAGTTCGTCGGTTCCGGTGTGCAGCCGGCCGACGACGCGGAGGCCGTGCCACTGGGTACCGCTGACGTGCCGGAGATGCTCGACCTGGCGGAGCGGACCCGGCCGGGGCCGTTCCGGCAGCGCACCGTCGAGTTCGGCGGCTACCTCGGGATCCGCCGTGGCGGCCGGTTGGTGGCGATGGCCGGGACCCGGGTGCGGGTGCCCGGGTGGACCGAGATCAGTGCCGTGTGCACCGACGACGCACACCGGGGCCAGGGGCTGGCCGGCCGGCTGGTCCGGGCCGTCGCCGGCCAGATCCTGGCCCGTGGGGAGCGGCCGTTCCTGCACACCGGGGCCGACAACGCAGGTGCTGTCCGCCTGTACACCGCGCTCGGATTCGAGCTGCGGTGTGAGACGCCGTTCGTGGTGTTGGGAGTTCCACCGGAGGTCGCGCGATGACCAGCTGCGTAGAACGACCGACCACGACCACGCCGGCCGAGTTGCTGCCCGACCTGTTCAGGTCGGTCTTCCGGCGCTACGCCGCGGGGGTGGTCGTGGTCACCGCGGACGCGGGTTTCGGCCCGGCCGGGTTCACCGCCACCTCGCTGGCCTCGATCTCGCTGGACCCACCGCTGGTGTCGTTCGCGTTGTCCACGACCGCCTCCAGCTGGCGCACGATCAGCGTCGCGGAGTCGGTGGTGGTCAACTTCCTGGACGCCGAGCAGCACACGCTGGCGCGGACGTTCGCGACCAGCGGGATCGACCGGTTCGCGCCGCCGACGCGGTGGTCCCGGTTGCCGGGCGGTGAGCCCGTGCTGGACGACGCGGCCGGAGTGCTGCGAGGACGCGTCGAACACCGCTTTCCGGTCGGTGACCACCACCTCGTGGTCGCCCGGATCGTCGACGGCACGAGCAGGCAGCACACACCACTCGTCTACCATGCAGGTTCCTACCGCACCGTCGACTCCTTCCGCGCCGTCGACCGGTCCGGTCCGAGCGACAGCACGGAGGTGGGTGCCCGGTGACGATCGACGTGGCTGTGGTGGGCGGGAGGTTCGGCGGGGAGTTCCTGCCGTTGTACCGCAGCCATCCGAACGTGGACCGGGTGGCGCTCTGCGACATCGACAAGGACACCCTGCACACCGTCGCGGACAGGTACGGCGTACGTGACCGGTTCGGCAGCCTGGAAGCGCTGCTGGCCTCCGACGGCTTCGACGCGGTGCACGTCGCCAGTCCGGTTCGCTTCCACGTCGACCAGAGCGTCGCGGTCCTCGACAGCGGCCGGCACTGTGCGTCGGCGGTGCCGATGGCCACGACGCTGGACGGCATCCGCCGGGTGCTGGCGGCGCAGCGATCGTCTGGTCGTACGTACATGATGATGGAGACGATGGTCTTCGGACGGGAGTACCTCCACGTCCGCGACCTCCACCAGCGCGGCGATCTGGGTGCGCTGACGTTCCTGCGCGGCGCGCACATCCAGAACCTCGACGGCTTCCCGCGCTACTGGTACGGCTACCCGCCGATGACGTACTCCACTCACGCGCTCTCACCGTTGCTGGCGCTGGCCGGAGCGCGGGTGCGGACCGCCGTCGGCCTCGGGTCGGGCCGGCTGACCCCGGACCGCCGTGGCGACTTCGACAACCCGTTCCCGGTGGAGACGGCACTTTTCCAACTGGACAAGGACGACCTGGCCGCCGAGGTCACGGTGTCCTTCTTCCAGACCGGGCGTACGTACTACGAGGGCTTCTCGGTGTACGGGCACGAGGCGGGCGTGGAGTGGCCGCAGGTGAACGAGGACGACGGGCTGCGGGTGTTCACGCTGGAGCCGTCCGGCGGTGACGACGGGCCAGGCGGGCGCGGCCGCAGCGCCTCGGTGACGACGGTGCACCCGCTGGACCGGCCGGACCTGTTGCCACCGGAGCTGGCGCCGTTCGTACGGCCCACCACCTTCGACCCCGGCGGCGGTGCGCCGGCCGTACGGCTGGGAAGTGCACACGGCGGCTCGCACCCGCACCTCGTGCACGAGTTCGTGACCAGCATCGAGGAGTCCCGCCGTCCGGTGGTCGACGCGCTCACCGCCGCGGCCTGGACCGCACCCGGCATCTGCGGGCACGAGTCGGCACTGCGGAACGGCGAGCGGGTGGAGGTCCCGGACTTCGTTGCAGAGCAGGGAGTACGCGCATGAGCCGTCCACTCGATTCGCACGTCCCGGACGACCCGTTCCACCGAATGCTGCATCACGTCGCGCCCGCTGGGCTGTCGGAGGCGACCGCCCAGAGCGTGGGGATGCGGCGGGTGGAGGCGATCAGTGGCAAGTCGGTCGGGTCCCGGCAGCTGTGGATGGGGCAGACGCACGTCGCGCCGTCGACCGCGTTGGAGAACCACCACCACGGCCACTCCGAGACGGCGATCTTCGTGGTGAGCGGGCGGCCCGAGTTCGTCTTCCTCGACCTGGAGGGCGACGAGCCGCGCGAGGTCCGGATCGTGGCCGGACCGGGGGAGTACATCTACGTGCCGCCGTTCGTCCCGCACCGGGAGGAGAACCCTGACCCCGAGCAGGAGGCCCTGGTCGTCATCGCGCGTACGACGCAGGAGGCGATCGTTGTCAACCAGCCGGATCTGCGCTGGACCGGCCCGGTGATGACCACCAGCGAGGACGTCAGGGAGCGGTAGCACCACCGCCGCTGGCGAACGTGATCCGCCGGACCCCGTCGAACAACGGGTGGTCACCGGCGGCCTCGGTCAGCGCCTGGCTGTCGAAGAGCTCCAGCTCGAAATCCTCACCCGCGATCTTCAGATAATGGGTGTGCAGGACGCCGCCTCCGCCGAGATGCTGGAGGTTGATCGGATCGAATCCCCTGACTCGCAAGGGATTCCCGGTGGCAGTGAGCACCACCTTGTCGTCGCGGGCAAGAAAGGCTTGACGCCGTGCCCGGCGCTCCTCCCGCAGCGTCGCGACGTCCTCCCGTGCCCGGTCGGCGACGGTGGCGCGATGTCCGGCGGTGAAGTCCTCCGGCGCGGCGTCGGAGACGGCCCGTCCGAGCAGGTCGTCGGGGTACGACGTGTCGCCGGCTTCCACCTCGGTCGTCCAGCCCGACCTGAATCGGTCGAGGAACAACGCCATCGCCTCGCCGGTCGCGTAGGCGGCGCGCCGGATGCCGTCCGGACGCACCGGCTCGGCCAGTGTCTGCAAGCACCGTGGGCTGCCGGCTGCTCTTCCCTCGACGTAGTAGGCGAGGCCCTCGCAGCGCTCGAGATCACGTTCGTACTGCGCTACCGCGTCCGCGAGGAGCTGCTGCCGTTGGCTGCGCAAGGACAGGGCGGTCGCGGCCCAGCCGGCGGCCGTCTCGGCGGCGATGACCGAAGCGCGTCGGAGGGCCTCCGCCTCGAGCCGGCGTAGGGTGAGCACGTTCGCGTCCTCGACCGGGTAGGTCAAAGCGGCGGACTCGTCCACGAGCCAGCCTGTCATCCACTGGCCTACACCTCCGCGTGTTCGAGGGTGTTCAGTGCTCCTCGTGCCCGCGCAAGCATGTGGCGGACCGCGTTGCCGCCGAGGTGGTGAGCGGCGAAGCCAAGGTACTTGATGTTGACGCAGGCGGTGGCCCACTGGAACTCGACGTTCGCCCGCCGCAGGTCCAGCGGCCGGCCCGCAGCGGCCTCCCACGCGTCGACGTAGACCGCGAACCGTGGACTGTCGGGCGCGACGAGGTTGGCCAGGTCGAGCATCGCGGGGGCGAGCGTGGCGCCTCCCCAGTCGATGATTTTCGAGCCGGTGGGCCCGGCGATGATGTTGTTCGCGTGGACGTCGCCGTGCACCAGGGTGCGGGAAAGGCGTTCGGGCGTACGAACCAGCAGTGTGTCCCCTCGCAGTTGCTGAACGAAGGCGAGCGCCTTGTGCAGCGGCGAGGGTTCGGGCGCGGTCGGCAGGAGGTCGGACAGGCGCCGCTCGACGTGCCGGAACCCGTTGTCCCACCACGTACGGTCGACGATCGGCACGCCGGGCAAGGCTGCGTTGACATGGCGAACGTGCAGTACGGCCAGGGATTCGAGTACCTCGTCGGACACCTCGGCCTCCGAGGCCAGCGTGCTGCCGGGGTAGAACGGCAGGACGACCCACGGTCCTGCGGCGTCGGTCCCGTCGGCCAGCAACTCCGGAAGCGCGGTCGCCCTCGCGTCGGTGACGTCGCGAAGGGCCCGCAGTGCCGTCACCTCGGCGTCGGTCGCGTGCTTTCGCAGCACCGGCACCTCGGCTGCCGAACCGTCGCCCAGCTCGACGAGCAGGTCCAGGCGCTCGACCGACGGTGAGGTGTAGCCGTTGGTGATCGGCGTACGGCGCATGACCTGGCCGACCGCATCATTGCCCCAGCGGGCACTCGCCCAGTCCACCGCGTGCTCAGCCCCGTGCGACGCCATCCGCCCAGACTGCCATGCCGCCTCCACCATCCGCTGCCGCTGCGCCGAGGTAGGCCATGATGAGGGCATGCGAGTAGTGGTGCTGTCCGACACGCACGCGCCGCGGCGGTGGAAGTCCTGCCCGCCGAGGGTGGCCGAGCACCTTCGGACGGCAGCCGTGATCCTGCACGCCGGTGACGTGTGCACACCTGAGGTGCTGGACGAGCTCGCGGCGTTCGCCCCCGTTCATGCGGTCGCGCGGCAACAACGACGGCCCCGAGGTAGCCGCATGGGGTTCGGGCGTGCCGGAGGTGCTGGAGATCACTCTGGCCGGGGTCCGGGTGGCGATGGTGCACGACAGCGGGCAGGCGACCGGCCGGATGGCGCGGATGCGGCGGCGGTTCCCGGACGCGGACCTCGTGGTGTTCGGGCACTCGCACATTCCGTTGACGCAGACCGAGGACGGCGTACGGATCTTCAACCCCGGCTCGCCGACCGACCGGCGCCGGCAGCCGCACGGAACGATCGGCATCGTCGTTCTGGAACGCGGCCGGGTGAAGGAAGCATCCATCGTTCCCGTGACGTAGGGCGTCCACGGCCCGGGTGGTTGCGGCGATCTCCCAGGGTGGCCTACTAGCGTGCGGGAAGGAAAGGACCGGCAGGCGCAACAGCAGCAAGATCGGCAGGTGGCGACGTGGCGTGGTTCAAGCCTGGGGACCTGCTGGACCGCACGTTCGAGATCGGGATCATCCTCAAGGGTCTGGACGGCATCCTCGAACTGATCGGCGCGATCCTGCTGCTGACGGTGTCACCCGCCACCCTCAACCGTCTGGTCGTCACCCTGACCCAGCACGAGATCTCCGAGGACCCGCACGACGTCATCGCCACCCACTTGCTGCACCTGAGCGCCGGGCTCACCCAGTCGTCGATGTGGTTCGCGGCCGCCTATCTGTTCCTGCACGGCGTGGTCAAGGTCGTCCTCGTCGCCGCGTTGCTGCGTAACCAGCTGTGGGCATATCCCTGGACCATCGTGGTCCTGCTCGCGTTCATCGCCTACCAGCTCTACCGGATAGCGCTGCACCCGACGATCGGGCTGACGTTGCTGACGATCTTCGACGCGTTCATCGTGTGGTTGACCTGGCGGGAGTACGGCAGGCAACGTGCCGGCCGCACTCCCTCACCCGCTCCTGGGTGAGCCCCCGAAGCTCAGGGACCGACCGCGAGGAACTCAGGGGCTGACCGCGAGGAACAGGAACGCCACCAGCAGCACCAGGTGGACGCCTCCCTGCAGCCGGGTCGCCCGGCCGGGCACCACCGTGAGGACGCTCACCACCACGGTCAGGGCCAGCAGCACGAGCTGGGTGGCCCCGAGTCCGAGGTGCAGCGGACCCTTCAGCCAGATCGAGGCGATCGCGATCGCCGGGATGGTGAGGCCGATGCTCGCCATCGCCGAGCCGTAGGCGAGGTTGAGGCTGATCTGCGTCCGCTGCCGCCCGGCGGCGCGGACGGCGGCGAGCGTCTCCGGCAGCAGGACGAGCAACGCGATCACCACGCCGACGAACGACTGCGGGAACCCGACCGCCTTCACCGCGGCCTCGATCGAGGGTGACTCGACCTTGGCCAGGCCCACCACCGCCACCAGTGCCACCAGCAGCAACCCGAGGCTGGTCAGTGCGGCCCGGGTGCTCGGGGGAGCGGCGTGCGCGCCTGAGTCGGCGCTCTCCGCGACGTCATCGGCGGGGTCTACTTCCACCGGCTCGGATGTGGGAGCGTGCCCACGTCCGGCGAGCGGGTCGTTGTCGTGGTGGACGGGCAGGAAGAAGTCGCGGTGCCGCACGGTCTGGGTGAGCACGAACATGCCGTACAGCAAGAGGGAAACGATGGCCGCGAAGACGAGCTGGTTGGTGGAGAAGACCGGGCCGGGCGCGCCTTGGGTGAAGGTCGGCAGCACCAGGCACAGCGCCGCCAGGGTCGCCACGGTCGCCAGCGCGGCGCCACTGCCCTCGGCGTTGAACCGCGTCGTCCCGTAACGCAGCGCGGCGACCAGCAGGGAAAGGCCGACGATGCCGTTCGTGGTGATCATCACCGCCGCGAACACGGTGTCCCGGGCGAGTTGGGACGTCTCCGGCCCTCCCGACACCATCAGGGTCACGATCAGCGCGACCTCGATCACCGTGACCGCGACCGCGAGGACCAGTGAGCCGAAGGGTTCACCGACCCGGTGCGCCACCACCTCCGCGTGGTGCACCGCGGACAGCACCGCCCCGGCGAGCACCGCCGCGATCACCACGGCGATCGGGATCGCGATGTACCGCCCCCAGGTGAGTGCCAGGGCGATCAGGGCGAGTACTGGTACGACGGTCGTCCATGAGACGTACGACGGGCGGCGGGTTAGCGTCACGGCTTGGAGCCTTCCAGTCGTGGCGGACGGGAGGATAGAACCCGGAGCCCGTAATTGTAAAGCGCAGGCAAAGTCGCCTAGGTGCCCCGGCGTACGCCAGGGTCATGCCCGCACGTGCTACCAACCGAAGGGCTGAACGCGGCGACCACCGGTGTCCGCGGCGCCGGGGCCGAACGGCGAATGGCCCGGCCCGGGGATAGTTTGGGCACATGAGCGAGCTGCCGGAGCGACCCGACGTGCCCCAGGAGACCCACTCCGGGCTGGCCCAGGCCTGGGCCAGTGCGGGAGAGGCCGCGCAACAGGTGAGCGAGACGCGCCAGACCGAGCAGGAGACGACGGCCCGGGAGACCGCGGGCGCCACGCCCGCACCGGTGACGTACTCCGTGCTGCCCGCCGGTGGCGCTTTTCACGTCAAGCGCGGTGACGAGGTGGTCGGCTACTACACCGACCGGGACGCGGCCCTGGCCGACGCCCGCAAGCTCGCGGGTGGCGACAGCCCCAGCCGCGTGGTCATCCACGACGACGACCGGCGGCCCGGCGAAGAAGAGACGTACTGAGCGCCACTTCCACCAGCACACCGAACGCCACTGCCGACGTCCGGACAGACCCTAGACTCAACGATCGTGAGTACGCGTTCGGCTCCGGCGTCGGCGATCGGCTATCCCGGCGGTTTCCTCACCGGCGTGGGCCTGCTGGTGCGCGGTGTGCGCATGTACGCCGCCAACCCTCGGCTCGCGCTGCTCGGCGTCGTACCTGCGCTCATCACCGGGGTGCTGTTCTTCGGCGCATTCGTCACCCTCGCGTACTTCGTCGGCGACGTGGCCGCGGCGCTCACCCCGTTCGCCGACGACTGGTCCGGCAGCGCCCGTACGTTTGCGAGGTTCACCGCCGGACTGGCGTTGCTCGGCCTGGCCGCGCTGATCGGCGTCCTCGCGTTCACCGCGGTCACCCTCGCGATCGGCGGGCCGTTCTACGAACGGATCTCCGACCGCGTGGAGGAGCGGTACGGCGGCGTGCAGAACCCCGTCGAGATCGGCTGGGCCCGGTCGCTGCGGCGCGGCGTCACCGACTCCTCCAGGCTCCTCGCCGCTTCCGCCCTGGTCGGCGTTCCGTTGTTCGCGGCGGGTTTCCTGCCGATCGTGGGGCAGACGGCCGTACCAGTGGTCGGTGCACTTGCGGGCGGTTGGCTGCTGTCGGTGGAGCTCGTCGGTACGCCGTTCGAACGCCGGGGGATGGGGCTCGCCGAACGCCGCCGGGCGCTGCGCGCGATCCGGCCGGTGACCGCGGGCTTCGGCGTCGCGGTGTTCGTGGCGTTCCTGATCCCGCTCGGCGCGGTGGTGTTCACCCCGGCGGCGGTGGCCGGCGCCACCCTGCTCGCCAGAAGGGCGCTCGGCGAGCCCACGCAGTCCACGCGGTCCACCAAGCCTCGCTAGGGCGTGTTGAGCGCGCGGCACAGCGCCGCGACCGCGCCGGGAAAGAGGTGGTCCGGCGGCGTGCCGTACCCCACGATGATCGCGTGCCGGACCGGCTTCGGCGTACCGAACGTCAGGGGGTGAGCCCGGCGACCCCGAGTCCTTCCCGCCTGGCCCGGGCGACCACCTGCTCCTCTGTACCGGCCGGAACCTCCAGCAGGACGTGCAGGCCGGCGGCGATCCCACTGACCCGCACGTGCGGCACTGCGCGGGCGAGTGCCGCGACCAGGTAGTCCCGGCGCCGCCGGTAGCGGGTCCGCATCGCGCGGACGTGCCGGTCGTAGTCACCGGAGGTGATGAACTCCGCCAGGGTCAGCTGGTCGACCGCGGGGACACCTGCCAGCGGGAGTTGCCGAGCTCGTACGCGGTGGGGACGAGCCGCTCCGGCAGCACCATCCAGCCCAGCCGCAGGCCGGGCGCCAGACTCTTGCTGGCCGTACCCAGGTAGACCACGTGCTCGGGGTCCAGGCCCTGCAGCGCGCCGACCGGCTGGCGGTCGTAGCGGAACTCGCCGTCGTAGTCGTCCTCCAGGATCACGCCGCCACCCGCGCGCGCCCAGTCGACGCCTGTGCGCGGCGCTCCGGGCGACAGCGGTCACACCGGTGGCGAAGTGGTGCGACGGGTCAGCAGCGCGGCCTGTACGCCGAGTCGGGTCAGCGGCGCCGGCGGCGCCGGCCTCGTCGGCGGGCAGCGGCGACACCCGCAGCCCGGCATCGGTCAGCCGCGAGCGGTGCTCGGCCAGGCCGTACGCCTCGACCGCGACCCGCCGCGCACCCTGGGCACGGAGCACCTCGGCCATCCGCCACAGGCCCTGCATGATCCCGCACAGACCAGGATCCGCGTCGGGGTCGGCGTACACCCCGCGCACCCGGGCGAGGTAGTCGGAGAGCGCCCGGCGCAGCTCTGGCCGCCCCGACGTCGCCTGGTAGCCGAACGCCTCGCTGGGCGCGGCCGTCAGCGCCCGGCGGGTCGCCGCGGCCCAGGCCGTCCCGGGAAAGGCGGACAGGTCCGACGAGCCGGGCATCAGGTTGTACGTCGTACCCGGCAGCAGCGGATGGGTCGGCTCGGGCACGGCACGCGGTCTCGTGCGCCGCGACCTCGCTCGCTCGGCGACCACCGTGCCCGAGCCCTGGCGGGCGGTGAGCCAGCCCTCTGCGACGAGTTCGGCATAGGCGTCGGCGACGGTGTTGCGGGCGATCCCAGGTCGGCGGCCAGCGCCCGCGAGGACGGCAGCCGGGTGCCCGGCGCCAGCCGCCCACCGCGGACGGCGTCGCGCAGTTCGCGGGTGAGCGCGGCACCGAGCCCTCGCCGGTCATGCCGCAGATCCCGGAGCTCAAGGTGGAGGTCCAGCGAAGTGGCCCACGACTCTGCCATGGAAATGGACCATATCCCTGGGCTGATCCGGTCGTAGCGTTGAGGCCATGACACGACAACGAGTCAACGTGTACGAGCCGACTCGCCGCAAGATCCTTCCCCAGCTGGTCAAGCTCGCCGGTACGGCCGCCGAGGGCCTGGACCCGAAGCTCGCGCACCTCGTCGAGCTGCGGGCGTCGCAGATCAACCGCTGCGCGTACTGCATCGACATGCACACCAAGGACGCCCGCGCCGCCGGGGAGACCGACGAACGGATCGCACTCGTGGCGGCGTTCGAGGAGGCGGACAACTTCTTCGACGAGAAGGAGCGGGCCGCACTGGCCCTGACCGAGGCGGTCACCGTCCTCACCGACGGTTTCGTGCCGGACGAGGTGTACGAGCGGGCGGCCAAGCACTTCGACGAGAAGGAGCTCGCCCAGCTGATCGCCACGATCGCGGTGATCAACACGTTCAACCGGTTGAACGTCGCCACCCGCCGCGAGGCCGGCAGCTACACGCCCGGACAGTTCGCGGGCCAGCACTGATGTCCGTCGACGCCTTCCGCGCACTCCACCACGGCCGGGCGCCCGGAGATCCGCTGATCCTGCCCGGGCCGTGGGACGTGTCCAGTGCGAAGGTCTTCGTCGACGCGGGCTTCCCCGCGCTGGCCACGCCGAGCATGGCGATCGCGGCGTCGCTCGGCTACCCCGACGGGCAGGGGACGCCGCCGGCGGAGATGTTCGCGGCGATCGCCCGGATCACCCGTGCGGTGGACGTCCCGGTGTCCGCCGACGTCGAGGCGGGGTACGGGCTGGCGCCGGCCGAGCTCGTCGAACGCGTCCTCCAGGCCGGAGCCGTCGGTGTCAACCTGGAGGACTCCGACCCGGCGACCCACGAGCTGGTGGAGCCGAAGCGGCAGGCCGACTACCTGGCGGCGGTACGCGCGGCGGCGGGTGACGACCTGTTCGTGAACGCCCGCATCGACACCTACCTGCGGGGTGACACAACACCGGAGGAGGCGATCGAACGCGGCAGGCAGTACGCAGCGGCCGGAGCCGACGGGGTGTATCCGATCTTCGCCCCGCCGGACCAGCTGCGGGCGCTCGCCGACGGGATCGGGTTGCCGGTCAACGCGGTCGCCCGGCCGGACGGGCCGTCGCCGCGGGAGCTCGGCCGGCTCGGCGCCACCCGGATCACCTTCGGCGGTGGCCTGCACCTGCGGACCCTGGCGGCCCTGAAGACCATCGCCGAGCAGCTCTCCGCCTGAGAAGTTCATCGTCTGAGAGTTCCTGCAGTGAACGGTGGGTCGCGGCTCCAGGCCGCGACCCACCGTTCGTGTTCCTGCCTGCCGCGCTTTGCCTGGCCTGCCTACGGTGCCAAGAGGACCTTGACGGCGCCGTCGTCCTTGCGCTGGAACATCTGGTACGCCCCCGGCGCCTCGCTCAGTGGGAGCCGGTGGGTGGCGAGGTCCTCCACGCCGAGCGGATCGTCGTCTCCGGTCACCAGGGGCATGAGGTCGTCCACCCAGCGCTTGACGTTGGCCTGGCCCATCCGGATGGTGAGCTGCTTGTCGAACATCTGCATCATCGGCATCGGGTCGACCATGCCGCCGTACACACCGCTCACCGAGATGGTCCCACCTCGTCGCACCATGTCGATCGCGGAGTGCAGCGCCGAGAGTCGGTCGACACCGCCGCGTTCGGTCATCGCCGCGGCCAGCGGCTTGGGAAGCATCCCGACCAGCTGGTGGGCGGCCTTGCCCAAAGGTGCGCCGTGCGCCTCCATTCCCACGGCGTCGATGACCGTGTCCGCGCCCCGGCCGTCGGTGAGGTCGCGGATCGCGTCGCCGACGTTGCCCTTGCTCACGTCGACGGTCTCGATGCCGTACTTCCTGGCCAGGGCGAGGCGCTCCGGAACGAGGTCGACGCCGATGACCTTGCGCGCACCCACGTGGGCGGCGACGCGGGCCGACATCTGACCGATCGGCCCGAGGCCGATCACCGCGACCGTCGAGCCCGGCTTCACGTCTCCGTAGGCCACCGCCTGCCATGCGGTCGGGAGTACGTCGGACAGATAGACGAAGCGCTCGTCGGACGGCCCCTCCGGGACCTTGATCGGCCCGTAGTGTGCCTGGGGCACGCGGAGGTACTCGGCCTGCCCGCCGGGCACCTGGCCGTACAACTTGGTGTAGCCGAAGAACGCGGCACCCTTGTCCTGGTCGCGCACCTGCGTCGTCTCGCACTGGCTCTGCAGATTCCGCTCACACATGTAGCAGTGGCCGCAGGAGATGTTGAACGGGATCACCACCCGGTCACCCGGCCTGATGTGCGTGACCTGCTCGCCGACCTCCTCCACGATGCCGATCGGCTCGTGGCCGAGGATGTCGCCCTCGGTCATGAACGGCGTCAACACTTCGTACAGATGTAGGTCGGAGCCGCAGATGGCGGTCGTCGTCGTACGGATGATCGCGTCGGTGGGTTCCTTGAGTACCGGGTCGGGAACCTCGTCGACGCGGACGTCTCGCTTACCGTGCCACACCGCTGCCTTCACGCGTCCACCTTTCCCGTGGGGTCTGCCGTCCGGGCCGGCGCCGGTCGTCCGGTCGCCGTCTCGATCAGGCTTCGATGCCCGGCACGATGTGCGGCAAACGTTGGTCTTTGGCGCGGTCGGCGAACGCCGGGACCACGGCCTCAACGCCGGGGGTTGTCGGCCTCTGCTCGGGTAGGCCCCGCTGCGGTAACACGGATACCACTGCACGGTGAGCACCGCCCGAGTCAGCACGTCGGATCCGGAGGATGGACATGTCTGTCGTACCAGCGGAGCGAGTAGGAATTCTGACCAAGCGTTCGTTCGGTCACGTCGCCACGATCGGACCCGACGGAGAGCCGCAGTCCAGTCCGGTGTGGATCGACTGGGACGGGGAGTTCCTGCTGTTCAGCCAGACGGACCGGCGGCAGAAGTTCCGCAACCTGCAACGGGAGGCCCGAATCGCGGTGTCGGTGACCGACCCGGACGAGCCGCACCAGTATGTCGAGATCAGAGGACGTGTCGACAGGGTGGAGGACGACGCCGGCAACGCCTTCATCAACAAGCTGGCGAAGAAGTACCTCGGCGCCGACGAGTATCCGTGGAACCAGCCAGGTGACCACCGCGTGACCGTTTACGTACGCCCCGAACACACCACTCAGCAGTAACGCCGTTTCCAATCGCCCGTTTCGGGTGGAATCGGACATATAGCTGTCCTTGTACTCCCCGGCGTTCGGCGGCGCTCGCCGCCGAACGCCGGCAGGCCGGGGTGCGGTGTCAAGGCGACCTTGACGAGACCCACGGCCTGTCGGCCTGCCCGCGGAGAGAGCGGATGCGGGGCGCCGGCATCGCCGACTCCGCAGCCTGCACAGGCGCCTTGCCGTCATGTCGGCCATCGGCCGCTCGTCTCGTGAGTTCTCCCGGACCGGGCCGGTATTCGCCCGCGCGACACAGTGCGGCGTTTGCGTTATGGTCGCCAGATCCCGAAAGGGATCATGTGCACGACGACCTGACAAACCTGCGCCCGAAACCTGGTAGTGGTGATGAGCGAGCAGACACAGGCCCGACGGCCCGGTGGGTCCGGCGTCGCCCGGGGTCGGCCGAGGAGTGATGTCGCCCAGGTTGTGAGTAGCGCCACGCGATGTTCCGCTGACCCTTGCGGTACGGCGGACGTGGCGTGACAGGTCGTCATCGCCGGCCATGGTCGCAGTGTGCGCGACCTTCCTTGCCTCAACTTCTTCCGCCGGTCACGCGGGGGCCCTGGACCGCAGACGCAACCACCCTCTGACCGGCAGGTAGCGAGACGAACACGTGGAGGGATCCAGTGGCAGCAGCGACACAGGGCATCAACCGGGCGCCCCGGCCGAGCAGTCTTGCCGACGTGCTGGAGGTCATCCTCGACAAGGGCATCGTCATCGATGCGTACGTCCGGGTGGCGGTGGTCGGGATCGAGCTGCTCACCGTCGATGCGCGCATCGTGATCGCGAGCGTGGACACCTACCTCCGCTTCGCCGAAGCGGTGAACCGGCTCGACATGCAGCCTGACGGGCAGGTCGGGGGTGTTCCCGGCATGATCCGCGAAGTCACCGAGGGCGGGGCCAAGCACGTGACGAAGGGCGCACTCTCAGGCGTCAAGGACAGCGCCAAGGAAGTGATCTCTTCCTTCACCGGTGACGACGACGAAGAAGAGTCGACGCCCCGCAAGCGTTCGTCCAGCAGTTCGGGATCGCGTTCCCGTCGAAGCGACGACAACGGCTGACGGGTCGCACGCCGGGGGGTCGTGCCGCCGCGCCCAGTCACCGGACACATCTGGAAGGAGAAGCAGTGGACGACAGAGCCAAGATCGGCGCGGCGATCGCGGGAGGTTACCTCCTCGGCCGAACCAAGAAGGGCAAGGCCGCGGCCAGTTTCGCTCTGTGGCTGGCCGGGCGTCAGCTCGGCGTCGAGCCCCGCGAGCTCGTGCGAGACGGACTACTGAAGCTGGCCCAGACGCAGCAGGTCAGCGAGATCGGCGCTCAGCTCCGAGGACCGCTGCTGGCCGCGGGTCGCAAGGCAGCGCTGGCCACCCTCGAGTCCCGGCTGAACAGCCTCTCGGACAACCTGAACCAGCGCACGAGCGACATCACCAACCGTGCGTCGAAGGCGGCCGACCAGACGACCGGTGCCGCGTCGGACGTTGCCGCGAAGGCGACCGACCGCGCGACGGGCACCGCTTCCGACGCCGCATCGGACGCGACGGACAAGGCGACTGAGGCGACGGGCAAGGCGACCTCGGCCGGTGAGAAGGCAGGTAAGCGCGGTGCCGGGCTCGCCGGAGCCGGCAGGGCGACGGGCCTCACCGACCGGCTCCGGCGACGGAAGGCCGAGAAGGAGTCCGACGAGCCCGAGGACGGCCACGAGGACGCGGACGAGCCCGACGACGAAGACGACGACTTCGACGACGAGTACGACGATGACGAGTCGGACGACGAGTTCGTCGACGATGACGACGATGACGACGAGTCGGACGACGATGACGACGAGTCGGACGATGATGACGATGAGTCGGATGACGACGAGTTCGACGACGAGTACGACGATGACGAGTCGGACGACGAGGGAGACCTCGATGACGACGAGTCGGACGATGACGAGCCCGAAGACGAGTACGACGACGAGCCTGAGGCCGATGACGAGGCTGAGGCCGAGTACGAAGAGGACGACGCCCCTGACGGCGACGACGTAGCCGACCAGGCTGAGGCCCACGAGCCCGAGGCCGACGAGCCGAGCGACGAGCCGCGGATGACGAGCCCGAGGCTGAGTACGGCGACGAGGCCGACGACGACTCTGACGGCGGTGACGCAGCCGACGAGGCCGACGCCGACGCGCCCGAGGCGGACGACAAGGACGCCGACGAGGCTGAGGACGGCGGTGACGCAGCCGATGAAGCCGAGGCTGACGAGCCGGAGGCGGATGACGAGCCTGAGGCTGAGTTCGACGACTCCGATGACGACGACACCGACTCTGATGGCGGTGAGGTTGCCGACGAGGCCGACGCCGAAGCGGACGATGAGTACGACGACGGGTCTGAGGATGAGGCCGACGCCGAGGACGCCGACGACGAGTCTGATGACATCGACGACGGTGATGTAGCCGATGGTGCCGATGTCGACGAGCCGGAGGCGAACGACTCTGGCGACCCGAGCGCCGACGATGGTTCGGATGCCGATGGGTCGGACGATGAGCCCCAGTCCCAGGATGAGTCCGACGACGAGGCGGATGACGACGGCGGTACGGAGAACGCCGGCGACGAAGACGACGACAAGTCTGGCTCGGGTGACTCCGACGACTCGGGTGACTCCGAGGACTCCGACGACCGCTCGGAGTCCCAGGAGGTCACCGACTCCGCACTCGAGGCCAGTGCCGAAGAGGTAGGCAGGACTTCGGACCTGCCGGCCAAGAAGGCGTCCACCGGCCGCGGTGTGAGGAAGTCCGCTGGCAGCGGGCGTGCCAAGAAGGCCGCCTCCGGCGGGGCCAAGAAGACGAGTTCTGCACGGGGTGGGGCGAAGAAGACGACGCCGACCCGTGGTGGAGCGAAGAAGGCCGCTTCCTCGGCTGGTGGCGCGAAGAAGGCGACCCCTGCTCGGGGCGGGGCGAAGAAGGCCGCGTCCGCTGCGGATGGCAGTGTGAAGAACACGACGCCGACCCGTGGTGGAGCGAAGAAGGCTGCCTCTGCCGACGGTGGGGCGAAGAAGACGACGCCGACCCGTGGTGGAGCGAAGAAGGCCGCTTCCTCGGCTGGTGGCGCGAAGAAGGCGACCCCTGCTCGGGGCGGGGCGAAGAAGGCCGCGTCCGCTGCGGATGGCGGTGTGAAGAACACGACGCCGACCCGTGGTGGAGCGAAGAAGGCTGCCTCTGCCGACGGTGGGGCGAAGAAGACGACGCCGACCCGTGGTGGAGCGAAGAAGGCCGCTTCCTCGGCTGGTGGCGCGAAGAAGGCGACCCCTGCTCGGGGCGGGGCGAAGAAGGCCGCGTCCGCTGCGGATGGCGGTGCGAAGAACACGACGCCGACCCGTGGTCGAGCGAAGAAGGCCGCCTCTACCGACGGTGGGGCGAAGAAGGCCACTGGCGGTCGCGGTGGAGCGAAGAAGGCCGCTTCCTCGGCTGGTGGCGCGAAGAAGGCGACCCCTGCTCGGGGCGGTGCCAAGAAGACCACATCTGCGGGTGGCGCGAAGAAGGCCGCGTCGCGCTCAGCTGCGAAGAAGACCACCACCACTGCCGGCGGGGCGAAGAAGGCCGCGTCCTCCCGCGCCGGTGCCAAGAAGACCGCATCGACCGGTGGCGCGAAGAAGGCAGCCTCGCCCCGACGCGGGGCGAAGAAGGCAGCCTCCACGTCTTAGAGCGTCTCCTCGAGCTCAGGACGTAGGTCCACGCGCATCGGCCGGTAAGGAGAGGAGTGCAGATGGCAGGCAATGGAAAGTCGGTGTTGACCGGTGTCGGGTCGTCACTGCTGAAGGGCCCTGTGGGGGATCGCCTCAAGAAGGAGGCACGGGACTTCGCCACAGCCAAGGGTTCGGACTTCGTCCAGTCCATCGGCGGTCGGCTGGAGGGGATCACCCAGCGGCTGGAAGATCACGCCGAGAACCCCAACGGCCGCAAGGACAAGCAGAACGACGGCGACGACGACGGCCAGGAGGACGGCGAGGACTCCGAGCCCGGCCGCTTCGCGTCGTTCGGTTCGAGCATCAAGGACAAGGCCAAGTCACTCGTCGGCAAGGGCGATGACGACGACGAAGACGGCGACGAAGACGGCGGCGACGACGACGAGGGTGACGACGGCGACGGCGACGGCGAGGGCGGCGAGGGCGAGGGCGGCGACAAGAAGGGCCGCGGCAAGGGTCGGTCGGGCCCGAAGATGACCAACATCATCGAGGACATCAACGTCGGCGTGCCGGTGTCGGTGGCCTACGACCAGTGGTCGCAGTTCCAGGAGTTTGGCTCGTTCATGAAGGGCGTTGAGGGTGTCGACGCCAAGGACGAGGTGGAGAGCAACTGGCGCGGCAAGGTCTGGTGGTCCAAGCGGAGCTGGAGTGCCCGGGTCACCGAGCAGATTCCGGATCGCAAGATCGCCTGGACGACCGACGGCGCCAAGGGCACGACCAAGGGCATCCTCACGTTCCACCCGCTCGCCGATGACCTCACCAAGATCCTCGTGGTCATCGAGTACTACCCCAAGGGGTTCATGGAGAAAACGGCGAACATCTGGCGGGCGTTCGGCCGCCGGGTCCGCCTGGACCTCAAGCACTTCCGCCGGTTCGTGACGGTCCAGGGCGAGGCATCCGACTCGTGGCGGGGTGAGATCCGCGACGGCGAGGTGGTACGCGAGCCCGACGAGAACGACGACTACCGCCGCGAGGATGACTTCCGCCCGCCGAACAAGCTGCACTCCGACGACGACCAGGAGAACGCGGACGACGAGGCGGACGAGGACGACGACTTCGACGACGAGTTCGACGACGAGTTCGACGACGACGACGAGGACTTCGACGACGAGGACGAGGACTTCGACGACGTAGAGGACGACGAGTCCGACGAGGGCGAGCCGACCGACGAGTCCGACGAGGATGAGCCGACCGACGAGTCCGACGAGGATGAGCCGACCGACGAGTCCGACGAGGATGAGCCGACCGACGAGTCCGACGAGGATGAGCCGACCGACGAGTCCGACGAGGGCGAGCCGACCGACGAGTCCGACGAGGGCGAGCCGACCGACGACGGGCAGCAGGCTGACGAGTCCGAGGACAACGCAGACGAGCCCGCCGAGAGGCCGGCGCGCAGGCGGCGCCCGAGTTCCCGTCAGGGCTCGCGCCGTCGTTCGCAGCGGAGCTCCGATGGTGAGTCCGGCGACAGCTCGGACGAGCCTGCCGCGGAGTCCGGCGACAACGGCAGCCAGGCTGACGAGTCCGAGGACAGCTCGGACGAGCCCGCCGAGAGGCCGCGCAAGCGGCGCCGGCGCCCGGAAAGCTCCGACGACGAGAGCAGCAGCCGTTCGAGCAACGGCCGTTCGAGTGACGGCCGCCGTTCGCCCCGCCGGGCTCGGAAGTCGACCGCTTCGGCATGAGCACGAAGGCGTGAGCCACAGCGCACTCCGGTGAACGAAGTCGTGCCCCTCGCGATCTGCGGGGGGGCACGACTTCGTCCGCGGCGAGTCAGCGCACGTCCGGTGCTTCGGGACCGGCGGGAAACTCCGGCGGCGTCCAGTCCGCCCAGGCGGCGACCGCTCCTGTCCAGACGCATTGCGGTGCGAGTCCGTTCGGCCACAGGGACAGCCCGGCTCCGACCTCGCCGCCACCGACCACCACCGCGTGACCGGCAATGTCCGCCCTCGTTCGTCGTCGCTGCACCGCCCGGTCTACTGCCGCGCGACCATCACCCAGCTGAGCTGGATGTCCGGCGCGCGCGTCGGGGACACCGTGAGCGTGATCGTCCCGTCGGCGGCCGGCGCGACGCCGGCGTAGGTGCCCGCAACCGGCTCGGCCGTGAACAGCTGGTGGTCGGACACGACGGTCCCGTTGATGCCGACCCGGGCGGCGCGCTTCGCCCACGGCCACGGATCGTAGTAGCCGGCGTAGACCGTGTAGCGCCTACGCGGGTCGAGTCCGGACATCGTGTACGACAGATCGCGGTGGCTGACCGCGTACCGCAGGGTGGTGTAGATGTCGCCGTCCACGACGTCGCGCGGCTTGCTTCCCTCACTGGTGTAGCCCCACCGCGCACCGGTCGCGGGATCGACGCCGAGTGGCTGCTCGGGCACGGAGTTGAGCAGAGAGCCGTCCTCGTGGGCGATCGTGACGATTCGCTGCCAGTCGGTCGTGGAGTCACCACCGGCGTTGACGACGTACCGCAGGTGTTTCGGCACCACGAGCACGTCGCGGGTGAACGTCAGCCCGCCGGCGTCGGTCAGCGTCCCGGTCACCGGCACCATCCCCGGGCGGGAGAGGTTGGCGGTGTCCCAGGTGACCGCCGAGCCGACGGTGCGCCCGTCGCGGGTGACCCGGACGTGCCGGGGGAGTGCGCCGGCCTCGCCGGGACGGACGTATGCCGGCATCCTGGCCTGCACGGTGTAGCGCGGTTGCGGTGTCAGGTCGGCCGGCGTCCACTGGTCCAGCCACGGAAGCCGCATCGTGTCGCCCTCACCGAACCGGATGGGCAGCCAGACGTACGGCGAGTCGGCGAGGTCGTCCGGCGTCCACCGGTCGCCCATGTAGATGAACCGTCCCTGGTCGGGGTCGACGGGAATCACCGAGGTGCTCTGCGAGCGGTACGTCGTGTCCGCGCCCTCGCCCTGCGCCGGGTTGCCGTGGTCGGTCCACTCGCCGAGGATCGAGGTCGCGGTGGCATAGCTTGCGGGGTTGGGATCCCAGCCGGTGGCGCCGGAGGTGATCAGGTAGTAGGTGCCGCGCGACTTGAACAACGCCGGCGCCTCGCGGTGACCGCCGACGTAGGGCCGGACGAAGTCCACGCCCTTCACCGCACGGTCGGGTGGGGTGGCGAGGTAGGTGTAGTCGTCGTCGAGCCGGGAGATGAACAGCGAGTAGTTCTCCTCGCTGGAGTAGATGATGTACGCCGTGCCGTCGTCGTCGACGAACAGGTTCATGTCGCGGGCCATGCCGGGGTTGTCCGGCTGGTAGTTCGGCTCACCTGGCGGCGCGACGTGCAGGCGGTAGCTGTCGATCCAGCGGAACGGCCCGGTCGGGGAGTCCGACACAGCGACCCCTGCCCGCGCCTTGGCGTACTGCGCGTTGGAGGTGGCCGACGGGCCGTCCGCGTGCACCCACATCACCCACGTGCCGTTGCGCGCGTTGTGGATGACCTTGGGGCGTTCGAGGATGGCGGGGTTGACGTCGTCGCTCGACCTTGCGGGTGCCGAGGTCGCGGTAGACGGCCGCCTGGTGCTCGCTGGTGTAGCCGCCGTACAGGGCGCGGAAGTACGGGTCGTCGGTGAACTGGCTTGGCGAGTCCATCGACCGCAGCGCGAGGCCGCGATCGATCCAGTTGTACAGGTCGTTCGAGGAGTAGACGTGGACGCCCGGGCTGTCGTAGTAGCCGTTGCTGCGGTCCTCGCCGTACCAGTAGTAGAGCTTCCCGCCGGAGGAGTCCTGGCTCACCACGACCTGTCCGCCGTGGGCCTGGATGGGCTTGCCGTCGGTCGTCCAGCCACGGTTGCCCGGGCCGGAAGGAGTCGTACGCAGTCGTGGCGGACGGCTTCTCCTGCGCCACGGCGGGCTGCGAGCAGAGCATCGAGCCACTCACGGCCGCGGTCGTGACGAGGAGGAGAACGACGAGAAGAAGAGGGCGAGAACGGCTTCCCGGGCACATGGTTCGGGATCGTCGCACCGGGTCGACAGGCCGTCAACGCATGGTGACGGCCACCGGACGGCCAACATGGGCTAGCAGGCGACGTCTGAGGTCCAGCGATTGCGGTCTAGCGATCCTCGGTGCTTCGCAACAGGTCCGCGTGCTCACCTCGGGTGGTGACCGACCAGGAGGCGGGCACGGAGACGGCGCCGAGGTGACTGAGCAACCGCGCCACCCGGTCGCGCACCATGCCCCCGGCCGCCGCCGAGTGGGAGTAGACGGTGGCTGGTACGGAACCGGCAACGGCCAGAACGCCGACTGCGCGGCCCGCGGTGTCCCGGACACCGCGGGCCGCCTGCCGGACGTACGGTATGGCGTTCTTCGTCATGGGCTCTCTCGTTCGCGATCACGTGACCGGCCCCATCCGAGCACGCGGGTGGGTCGAGCTGGTCAGTGCTTCCTGATCCGGCGCAACAGGAGCAGGGACAACAGCGCCACCGGAACGGCGACCACGGCGGCCTTTCCGTTGCGGGTGCGCGTGATCGCGGCGACCTGGGTGCCGGCACTGCGCAGCTGCTTCGGCCCGTCGGTCCGCGCGGTCTCGGACAGGCTTCTCGCCTTGTCCTTGGTCAACTTCGACGCGCCGCCGGCACCGGAGCGCACGCGGTCGGTCAGCTTGGCGGACTTGTCCTTGGCCATCGCTCGTACGTTCATCCTGGTCCCAATCTCGTCGATGGTTCCACGTAGGTGCTCGCGGGCCTGGTCGACCTGAGCCTGGATCTCGGCCGGATCCGCGTCGTGGTGGGTGTTCGCGTCCCGCTGGTCACGCATCCGTGTTCCTCCTGCCGGGTTCGGTGATCTCTGCCTATCGACACCTGCCAACTGCGTCAAGTCGCCCATGACGGCGGCCGGATCGAAGCCGGCGAATTCACGCGGGGAAATCTCGGCAGGAGTGCGGCGGAAGTCGGACATACGGAATGTATGGGCACGTCCGGGTACGGACAGATCTTCCTTACCTACACACAGTCATCCCAAGCCAGGAAGGCCAAATCACCTGGCGCGACACAACCCAACCGATGCGGTAGCGTCGCGAAGGCGTCACCGGGGGGCTTACAAAGCCATGTACGAAGTATCTGACCTGACCCATATTTGCGCTGGGGACTTATGACCGAGCGACAGCATTCAGACGCCGACCAGACCCGGGGGCGGGAACCCCGCGCCAAGAAGAAGCCGAGCATGGCCCGGGTGATCCGCGGGGCCGTGCAGCAGTTCGGCGAGCTCACCGGCAAGCAGGCCGACGGGGTGAGTGGCGTACGCCGTGAGGGCGAGGGCTGGTCGCTGCTGGTCGACGTGGTCGAACTCGAGCGCATCCCGTCCACGACCACGGTGATCGCGACCTACCGGCTCGACGTCACTGCCGACGGTGAGCTGGACGGCTACGAACGCCTGCGCCGCTACGTACGTGGTTCGGTGGATCCGTCATGACGCAGTCGGTCTCCGGCCGCAACCCCCGTCCCGACACGCTTGCCGATGTCCTCGAACGCGTTCTGGACAAGGGCGTCGTCATCGCCGGCGACATCGTGGTGAACATCCTCGACATCGAGCTGCTGTCCCTGAAGCTGCGGTTGTTCGTCGCCTCGGCCCAGACCGCCCAGGAGATGGGCATGGACTGGTGGACGCGCGATGAGTTCTTCACCTCCCAGGCCGGCGCGGGTAAGAAGAGCGGCGAGGTCGAGGGCGGCGGACGAGCACCTGCGGAGCTGGAAGCCGAGAACAACCAGTTGCGCGAACGCATCGAACGCCTCGAGCAGGCGATCTCCGACGGTGAGCTTCCGGAGCGGTCGGAGCGACCGAACCGGTCCGGAAAGGCCCAGCAGGAGGAGGATCACTGATGACGGCGGGCGGTGCTCGCGGCCTCTACCTCTTCGCCATCGTCGGCTCCACGGCTGTGGACCTGTCCGGCTTGCCCGGCATCGCCGGGGGCGAAAGCCCACGGCTGGTCGACCACGGCGGCCTCGCGGCTGTCGTCGCGGAGGTTCCTCTCGCGGCGTTGGACGTACGCGAGGAGGAGGTCACCGAGGACGGCCGGCTCGCCCGGATGGCGATGGACCACGACACGGTGATCCGCGCCGTCTTCGAGCAGACGCCCGCTCTGCCGCTGCGCCTCGCGACCGTCGTCGGTGACGAGGACGCCGTCCGCCGCCTGCTGCAGGATCGATCGGCGGAGATCCGCGACCTGCTCGCCCGGCTGGCCGACCACCAGGAGTGGGGTGTCCGGCTGCGCCGTGAGGGTGAGGCACCCGACGCGAACGCCGAACGTGAACGCGCCCGGGCCGCACGTCCGTCCGGGCGCGCCTACCTGCAGGCGCGACGAGAAGCGTTGCGGGCAAGCCAGGAGCAGCGCCACGCCGTACGCCAGTCCGGCGACGAGGTTTACCGCGGGCTGGCCGCGCATGCGACCGACGCCACCCGGCTGTCGGCCGGAGGTGCCGCCGACCTGCTGCTGAACGCCACCTATCTCGTCCCCGTCTCGGCGACGCAGGAGTTCCGCGACGTGGTGGAGAAGTACGCCACGGACCTGGAGGCCGGAGGAGTCCAGGTCGAGCTGACCGGACCCTGGCCGCCGTACAGCTTCGCGCAGGTGACCATCGGATCGCAGGCGGCGGCCGATGGCTAACCGCACGCTCGTCACCGGCTCGGGAGGCGGGACCAGTCTGGTGGACCTGCTGGACCGCGTCGTCGACCGGGGCGTGGTGGTGTCCGGCAACATCGTCATCTCCCTGGCCGGCATCGACCTGATCCAGCTGAACCTCCGGCTGTTGCTGATCGGGCTGGAGACGGCCAACGAGATGCACCGCACCAACTTCGAGGGGAGGGGCGCGCGATGAGCGAACCGGTACAGCTGCCGAAGCTCCCGGACCTGCGGCGCACCCCTCGCATCGACGCGAACGCCGAGGACCTCGGCAGGGGCCTCGGACAGCTCGTGGTGGCTCTGCTCGAACTCGTCCGCGACCTCCTGGAGCGCCAGGCGATCCGGCGAATGGACGGCGGAAGCCTCGACGACGAGGAAGTCGAACGCCTGGGGGAGGCGCTGCTCGCACTGGAAGACAAGTTCGCCGAGCTTCGGGAGATCTTCGGAGTCGAACGCGAGGGACTCCGCCTCCCGATCGACGTCGACGACCTGCTCGACGAACACGAACGGCTCGACACCACAGGGAGGCGCAACACGCCATGGCAGCTGTAGCGACGCAGGGAATCAACCGTGCGCCCCGGCCGAGCAGTCTTGCCGATGTCCTCGAGGTGATCCTCGACAAGGGCATCGTCATCGACGCCTACGTCCGGGTCGCGCTCGTGGGTATCGAGATCCTCACCATCGACGCCCGGATCGTGATCGCGAGCGTGGACACCTACCTCCGGTTCGCCGAGGCGGTCAACCGGCTGGACCTCGGTAGCCAGGAGGACCAGGTTGCGGGTCTTCCGGGCCTGGTCCGCGAGGTGACCGGTGACGGCGACTCTTCCGGCAGCAAGACCGGCAGCAAGACCAAGGGCGCGATCAGCGGGATCAAGGAGTCGTTCTCCTCCGACGATGACGACGACGATGACGACGACTCCGGCCGCGAGCGGTCCACCGCCCGCCGGCGGTCCTCGTCGAGCCGCAGCGCACCGCGCACGCGCCGTCCGAGCCGGCAGTCGCAGGAGTCCTGAGATGTTGTTGCTGCACGGAGTGGTCCCGGCCGGTCGCGAACTCGACGACCAGGGTGAGATCTCGGCCGAGGAGTACCAGCTCGTCGAGGGCGGCGACCTGGCCGTCCTCGCTCGGGAGGTCGCCGGGGAGGAGGAGCTGACCGAGGACGACGCGGTGAAGTACCTCGACGCCCTGGTGGAGCTGGTACGCGGCGGGCCCGTCCTGCCGCTCCGCTTCGGAACGCTCGCGCCCGACGTGGACGCGGTCCGCTCGGAGGTCCTCGCCCCCGCGGCGGAGGAGTTCGCCGGGGCCTTGGAGGCGACCGCCGATCTGGTGGAGCTCCGGCTCACGTTCACCCTCACCGACGGGGCCGTCCAGCGGCTTTTCAGGGAGGATCCCGAGCTACGCGCGGCGGTCGGTCGCGGCGGACCGGGCAGTGAGATGTCCGAACGCATCGAGGTGGGGCAGCTCGTCGCACAGCGGCTCACCGAGCAGCGGTCCCAGCTGGTCGCGGCCTGGGTCGAGACGCTGGGCGAGCACACCGAGGACTCCAAGTCGATCAGCTCCTCCGAAGAGGGCTGGGAGCAGGTGGCCCTCCTCGTCCGCCGGGGGCAGTTGGACGAGCTGGACGAGGCGGTCCGGACGCTCACCAACGACGTGGACGGGCTGGCCGAGATCGAGTACGTCGGCCCGCTCCCGCTCTACAGCTTTGACGCGATCGGCTTTGCCGAGGCGTCGACCACAGCGCAGTCTCAACCGTCCCGCTGGGGCTGGTGAGACTCACGGTCGGAAGGCCAACGCCCGCGGGGGACTGCGGTGTGTCCAGGCCGGGTCTTTCGCCGTAATCGAGAGGAGAGCAACCGTGGATGACAGGACTAAGATCGCTGTCGCGGTGGCCGGGGGATACCTCCTCGGCCGGACGAAGAAGGGCAAGGCCGCGATGAGCCTTGCACTGTGGCTCGCCGGAAAGCAGCTTGGCCTGCAGCCGAGTGAGCTCGTCCGGGAGGGCGTGCTCAAGTTGGCCAGCACGCCACAGATCAGCCAGCTCGGCGAGCAGCTGCGCGGTCCGGTCGCCGAGGCCGGGCGCAAGGCGGCGCTGGCGACCCTGGAGTCGCAGCTGACCCGTTTCTCCGACACCCTGCAGGAGCGCACCAGCTCCCTGACGGACAAGACCAAGGTCACCGACAACGCGTCCAAGGCCAAGGACAAGGCCGGTGAGGCCACCCAGGGTGCCGAGGACGAGTTCGACGACGACTACGACGACTACGACGACGAGGTCGACGACCGCGAGGACGACGAGGCGGACGACTCGGCGGACGACGACGCCGGCGACGACGAGCCGACGGACGAGGCGGACGACGCCGAGGACGCTAAGGACTCAGAGGACTCCGGCGACAGCGAGGAGCCCTCGGGCGAGCGTCAGGAGCGGCCGCGCCGTCGCTCCCGCGACTCCGAGGAGCGGCCGCGCCGTAAGCGGCCGGCCTCCGACGCGCCTCGCCGCGCCGCGAGCAAGACCCGTTCGGCGGGCTCCCGTCGGCAGGGTTCCAGCTCTGGCCGGCAGTCTCGGTCGCGAGGCTGAGAGAGGAGAGCGGGGTGGCTTCCAAGAAGAGCTCCCTTCTGGGGGACCTCGGCAAGGCTCTGTTGAAGAGCCCTGTCGTCGAACGCCTCAAAGATGAGGCGAAGGAGTACGCCGCCGCCCGTGGATCGGACCTTGTCGGCAAGGTCAGCGGCAAGCTCGGTGGGTTGACCGAGAAGCTCGAGGGCCAGGCCGAGAACCCGAGCGCGATGATGACCGGCGTCAAGGCCCTGCTCGAGGGCAAGTCGCCGTTGAAGGCCGGGATGAGCGCGCTCGGCCAGGGCCTGAAGAACAAGATCAAGGGTCTGTTCGGCGGCGGTCGTTCCGGACCCAAGCTGACCAACATCATCGAGGACATCGAGATCGGTGCTCCGGTGTCGGTGGTGTACGACCAGTGGTCGCAGTTCCAGGAGTTCGGCTCGTTCATGAAGGGCGTTGAGGGTGTCGACGCCAAGGACGAGGTGGAGAGCAACTGGCGCGGCAAGGTCTGGTGGTCCAAGCGGAGCTGGAGTGCCCGGGTCACCGAGCAGATTCCGGACCGCAAGATCGCCTGGACGACCGAGGGTGCGAAGGGCACGACGAAGGGCATCGTGACCTTCCACCCGCTGGCCGACGACCTGACGATGCTCCTCCTCGTCATGGAGTACTACCCGAAGGGACTGTTCGAGAAGACGGCGAACATCTGGCGGGCGTTCGGCCGCCGAGTCCGCCTGGACCTCAAGCACTTCCGGCGGTTCGTGACGATCCAGGGCGAGGCCACCGGGTCGTGGCGGGGTGAGATCCGCGACGGCGAGGTGGTACGCGAGCCCGACGAGAACGACGACTCCCGCCGCGAGGACGAGTACGCCACGCGGGACAGGAAGAGGCTGGAGGAGCGTCCGGAGGACGCGGACCTCGACGACGAGGCGGACGAGCACGAGGAGGACGACGACGCGGACGAACTCCGCGACGACGAGGACTCCGACGACTTCGACGACGGGTTCGACGACGGGTTCGACGACGAACTCGACGACGAACTCGACGACGAGGACGACGACGAAGACCCGGAGGATGACGACCGGGACGACGACGGCGGGTTCGACGACGAGGACGACGAGCCTTCCGACGACGATGTCGACGAGCCGGACGACCGTTCGGCCGGCAACGGCAACGGCCGGGGACCTTCCCCACGTCGCCGTCGGCGCCACGCCGAGGCGGTCCGCTGACCGACCCACCGGATGGACATCCGCCGGGAGTCCGCACCTGCTCCCAGCCGTCAGTTCGAAACGACACAGGGCGCTCGTGAAGTGTCGGCTCCGGCCGGCCTTCCGGGCGCCCTGCGCTGTGTGACGACCGGACTGCCGATCCCGGGCAGGCAGGCATCGATCCCGGCCACCGGGCGCAGGAGCGGACCGACTCCAGGGCGCTCCGGGCCCTCACCTCGATGGGACGTTCGGCGGCGCAGGTTCTACCAGAGGCGGACGACGAGCACCTGAGCGCACTTCCTAAACTGGCCGGGTCGGTCGCTCGAGCACCGAAGTGGCCGAGACACCGCGTCCCCTTACCCGGTGAGGACCTACGCCATGGCCGTGCCGCACGCCTTCCCCCTGGAGCCCACCCCGATCCAGGTGTCCGGACGAGGTCCTCGACGACCTGCGCGCCCGTCTCGCCCTGACCCGTCCGCCGCTGGACGAGGGGAACGAGGACTGGTCCTACGGCGTACCGGACAGCTATCTCCGTGAGCTGGTCGCCTACTGGCGAGACGGCTACGACTGGCGCAAGGCCGAGGCCGCGATCAACGCCTACGAGCACTACCAGGTGCAGCGTCGCCGGTGTCCCGGTGCACTTCATGCGCAAGCCCGGCCGCGGCCCTCGCCCGATCCCGTTGATCCTCACCCACGGCTGGCCGTGGACGTTCTGGCACTGGTCGAAGGTGATCGACCCGCTCGCCGACCCGGCCGCGTTCGGCGGTGACCCCGCCGACGCGTTCGACGTCATCGTGCCGTCCCTGCCCGGCTTCGGTTTCCCCGGCCCGCTCACCGGCTTTCCGGACGTCAACTTCTGGAAGGTCTCCGACCTCTGGCACACCCTGATGACCGAGACCCTCGGATACGAGAAGTACGCCGCCGGGGGCTGCGACATCGGCGGGATCGTCTCCAGCCAGCTCGGCCACAAGTACGCCGACGAGCTGTACGGCATCCACATCGGCTCCGGACTGCCGCTCGACTTCTTCAACGGCCCCCGCGCCTGGGACTTCGCCCGGAACCGGCCCCTCACCGACGACCAGCCCGCCGACGTCCGCGCCCGCATCATCGAGCTGGACCACCGCTCGGCGTCCCACCTCGCCGTGCACATGCTCGACGGCGCCACCCTGGCCCACGGGCTGAGCGACTCACCCGCCGGACTGCTCGCCTGGCTGCTGGAGCGCTGGAACGCCTGGAGCGACAACGGCGGCGACGTCGAGTCCGTCTTCACCAAGGACGACCTGCTCACCCACGCCACGATCTACTGGGTGAACAACTCCATCGCCACGTCGATGCGCTACTACGCCAACGCCAACCGCTACCCCTGGGCCCCCGCCCACGACCGCACCCCGGTCGTGCAGGCCCCGGTCGGCCTCACCTTCGTCACGTACGAGAACCCGCCCGGCATCCACACCGCCGACGAGCGCGTCCAGCGCGTTCAAGGCCGGCCCGCAGGCCGACTGGTTCAACCACGTCAACGTCAACGCCCACGACCACGGCGGCCACTTCATCCCCTGGGAGAACCCCGACGCCTGGGTGAGCGACCTGCGCCGCACCTTCCACGGCCGCAGGCCCTGACCGACTCGTCCGCTCTCGACCGCGGGTCGCGCGTCACGAGCGGCTGAGCGGAACAGGCAGGAAGGCCCGGGCCTCGGCGAGGGTGCGTACGTGCGCGTGGTCGCCGGGGTCGTCGCAGTCGCCGTACGGGTCGTAGTGCACGGCCAGGATGTCCGCGGCCTGGGCGCCGCGGACATCCGCGGGTACGGTGTCGCCGACGTGGACCGCCCGGTCGCAGGTGGCGCCAACCGCGTCCAACGCCGCCCGGAAGAAGCGCGGGTCGGGCTTGTCGTAACCGACGACCGCGCTGTCCAGCACCGCGTCGACGGTCACCCCCGGCCCCTCGCCCTCCTGGCACATCGCGGCGTCACGCAGCATCCGGGCGATCCGCCCGTCCGCCTGCGACACGATCGCCACGCGAACCCCTTCGGCGACGAACCCGGCGAGCGCAGCCTTGGACGCGGGGTCCGGTGCGTGCCACATGTTTCGCGTACGGGAGACCGCGCGGTAGTCCTCGACCGCCTCGGGTAGCCGCTCCACCAGGACGCGCGCGAACCTCGGCAGTAGTTCGTAGTAGTCGCGCAGCTCGCCCCGGGCAGGGAACGCGGCGTTGTGCGCGGCGTAGTGCGCCTGCAGGAATTCCGCCTCGGTGCGGACGCCGCCGTGCCGGGCGACGACCGGGGTGAGCAGCGCGGCGTTGGGAAGCAGGAGCACTCCGCCGACGTCGACGAGCAGGGCGGTGGTCGAGGTGGGGGACTGAGCGCTGAACGGGGCAGTGGACGACGAGGTGAACTCGGCTGGCGGCACCGGATCCTCCGTTGCTGGGCAAGGTGGAACTCGCGTAGTGGAAATGATTGACGACTCAGAGTACTCGATGTAAATATTGCCCGCATGGGGTCGATGGGGGCGAAACGCGCGGACGCCGACGCCACACTGCTGGAGCAGATCGCGTCGGTACGCGACACGCTCACTCCCACCGCCCGCCGGATCGGCGACGTCATCAGCGAGGACTCGGCCCTGGTCGCCCGGATCGGGATCGAGGAGCTCGCCGAACGCGCCGGCACCTCCACCGCCAGCGTCAACCGCTTCTGCCGGGTGCTCGGCTTGGCCGGCTACACCGAACTCAGGCTGGCGCTCGCGGGCGAAGCCGGCCGGGGCGGACCGGCCGGCGACCCGGATGCCGACCCGAGTGGTGACATTCCGGCCGAGGCCGATGCCGACGCGACGGTCGCACTGCTCGCGTCGTCGACTGTGCACGCGATCAGGCGTACGGCGAAACTGCTCGACACCGCGGACCTCGACCGGCTGGCCGCCGCCGTGGCCGAGGCCGGACAGGTGCAGGTGTTCGCGTTCGGGGGCAGCGCCGACGTCGCGCACTATCTCGCCGCTCAGCTCACCGGCATCGGCGTCCCGACGCTCACCTCCGCCGATGTGCACACCGCCGCTGCGTACGCCGTGACGTTGGGACCGGATGACGTCGCGATCGCGATCAGCCACTCCGGCCGGGCGGTCCAGGCGATCGAACTCCTCGACCTGGCCCGCTCCCGCGGTGCGACGACGGCCGCCGTCACCAGTAGTGCCGCGTCTCCACTGGCCACGGGCGCCGACGTCACCCTGGCCACCACTGCCCGTACTGCGACCTACCGGTACCGCGGAACTGCAGGGCGGCACGCGCAGCTGTTCGTCACCGACGCGCTGTACGTACGCGTGGCGCAGCGGCGGGCCGAGTCCGCCCGGCAGTTGCTCGATCTGGCCGGCGCCGCCACAGCGCGCTATCAGGTCGGGCCGGCGCGAAAGCGCGCGTCCAAGCCGGCAGGGAAGTCCGAACGCACCAGGAGCAGTAGTCGCACTTCGAATCCCCACCGCTGAAGGAGAACGAGCATGCGTGTGACCCGCGGCATCCTCGCCGGAGTGTCCGCCTGCCTGTTGGCCGCCACCGTCGCCGGACCCGCCACCGCGGCCACGGCCACCGACCGCACCCGTCCCGCGCCTATCATCGTCACCGAGCAGGCGAGTGACCGCGTTGTGGTGCTGGACAGCACCAGGCACTGGGCGAACCCGAATGCCACTCTGTGGTCGTGGCAACCCGGCGTTGACAGCGACACCGGGGACACCAGCATGTCGTGGGGTTTACCCGACGACGCACGCCTGCGCACCGGCGCCGACGGGCGACAGTACGTCCTGGTCACCGACTCCTACGGGCTGCTCGCCTCGGTGTCCTATCCGGACAAGGGCCCGGTGGCATGGTCGGTCGACATCGGGCGAAGTCCCAACCCGCACGGCATCGACCTCCTGCCCGACGGCAACATCGCGATCGCCGCGAGCAACGGCAGCTGGATCCGCGTCTACACCGCGAGCCAGGGCAGGCATTCCGGCACCTACGTCGAGGCGGCGCTGCCCGGTGCGCACGAGGTCTGGTGGGACGCGCGGCTGAGTGTGCTGTGGGCGATCGGAGACCACCTGCTGGTGAAGTACACCGTGGGCGGGACGCCGGCGGCGCCGACCCTGACCCAGCAGGCGGCGTACAACCTGCCGACCAACTGGGGTCACGACCTCGGGCCGGTGCCTGGTGACCCCGACCGGCTGTGGCTCACCACGGTGTACGGCGTCCACCAGTTCCAGAAGTCCACCGGGAAGTTCGTCGGCTTCCCCCGTCAACGTGAGCTTTACGCGCCCAACATCAAGAGCGTGGGAACGGACGCGGCCACCGGGACGGTCCTGGAGACCACGCCGAAGGCCGGCAACCCGTGTAGTTGGTGCACCGATGCGGTTGACCTGTTCGTCGGCGCGAATCGAACACAGGAGAAGGTTCTCCCCGGCGCCCAGATCTACCGGGCCCGCTGGTTCGACGAGGAGAGCTCTTAGGGCTGCTCGTGGTGCGGTAGTTCGCGGCAGAGCGTCACGAGTAGCCGTACGGTGTGCGTGGGCGGTACGGCTCCTCCAGACGCCTGGTCTCCTCCTCGTCGAGCACCAGGTCGAGTGCGGCGACGGCTTCGTCAAGGTGACCTTGCCTGGTCGCCCCGACAATCGGCGCGCTCGCTCCCGGACGGCCGAGCAACCAGGCCAGCGCGATCCGCGCGGGCGGGACCCCACGGCCTGCTGCCACCGCGGCCAGCGCGTCCAGGACCCCTCCGTCGTTGCCGTCGGCCTTGTTGCCGGCACCGGAGGTCCGTGACGACCGTGCGGCAGCTCGTGCGCTGTGAGCCCCGCGCTCGCGCAGCCCGGCACGGGCGAGGTCGCCTCCGGCCAGCGGGCTGTACGGCAGGACGCCGACGCCGAGGTCGGCGCACAGCGCCAGCATCTCCCGTTCCTCCTCGCGGTAGAGGAGGTTGTAGCGGGTCTGCATGGACACGAATGGGGTCCATCCGCCCAGCCGTGCGGTGTACTGCGCCTTCGCGAACTGCCATGCGTACATCAGGGAGGCACCGAGGTAGCGCACCTTTCCCACGCGTACGAGGTCGTCCAGGGCGGCCAGCGTCTCCTCGATCGGCGTTTCCGGATCCCAGCGGTGTAGCTGGTACAGGTCGATGTGGTCGGTGCCCAGCCGGCGCAGGGACGCGTCGACGGCGTCCAGGATGTGCGCGCGGGACAATCCACGGTCGTTGGGGCCGTCGCCGGTCGGGTAGTAGACCTTGGTGGCGAGCAGGTAGTCGTCCCGCCTGCCGAACAGCCCGCGCAGTAGGCGTCCGGTGATTTCCTCACTGGCCCCGTCGGAGTACATGTCTGCGGTGTCGAAGAGTGTCACACCGGCCTCGACCGCCCGGCGCACGATCGGTTCGGCGGCGTCCTCGGCTAGGCTCCAGCGCAGCCGCGCAGGGTCGCCGTAGCTCATCATTCCCAGGCCGAGGCGGGACACTTTCAGTCCGGACGAGCCGAGTCTCACGTACTGCACGGGTTTCCTTCCTGGAGCTTCTTCTGGTCGGAGTCGCTTCGCGCATGTCCTCGGATGTCCCCGTGGATTTCCTGGTGAACGGCGATGCCGGCGATCACCAGGGCCACGCCGACCAGGTCCGCCGCCGCCGGCCGCTGTGCCAGTAGGACGAGTCCGACGACGGTCGCGCATGCCGGCAGGACGCTGAGCGCCAGCGCAAACGCCGCCCGGGGGAGCAGCGCCATCGCGAGCTGGTCTGTGACGTAAGGGATGACCGAGGAGCAGACGCCGACACCCACGCCCGCCACCAGCCAGCCCGGGTGGGTGAGCGCGGGCGCGGCGTGGGCGAGTCCCCATCGGTGTGGTGACGATCGTGGCCACCAACATCGAGGCTCCGAGTTGGTCGATTCCGCTCCACCGGTCACCATGGCCGGTCGCGGCGTTGGCGACCCGGTGCCCGAGAACGACGTACAGCATGAACAACGCACAGTTGGCGAACGCCAGCACGAAGCCGAGCGGTTCGCCGGCGAGTCGTACGTCGGCGAGGGTGGCCACGCCGACGACTGCGAGGACTACCGCGACCGCGTTCCGAACCGTCCGTACTCCGCTCGCGGCAAGCACGACGACACCGAGGAACTCGATCGCGCCCACCGTCGACAGCGGCAGGCGGGCGATCGCGAGGTAGAACAGGAGTTCATCCCGGCCAGGACCGCTCCCAGCGCCACCAGGTCCCGGCGCTGGACAGCGGTCAGCCGACCCAGCAGCCGCCACGGCCGACGCCAGGCGGCGAACACCGCCGCGGCGGTGGCGATCCGCAGCCATGCGACCCCGAGCGGATCGAGGTGGACGAACAGCAGGACGGCGAACGCCGGGCCGAGATAGTGGAACACCGAACTCGACGCCAGCAACACCGGGGACCGCACCCGGCGAGCGATGACGCCCGCGGTCGTCGGCGAAGGCCCGGGAGTCGCTGCGGGCTTCACGTGGACGGTCACGGGAGTATCGTCCTGGCTGCCGTCGTGTGGCTGAATGGCACTCTGAAGGCAGGAGAACCAGTTTGCCTAAAGAACCCAGGCCCGCCAGGGGGCTCACCGTGACCGATGGCCCCAGGCTGCTGGACGCGGTCGAATCTCCGCCTGCTGGCCGAACTCCTTGACAACCCCCGCCTGTCAATGTCCGAACTCGCCCGGCGGGTGGGCATGTCCGCACCGGCGATCACCGAACGCGTCCAGCGACTGGAGGAGGCGGGCGTGATCGCGGGCTACCGGATGGACCTCGACCCCGCCGCACTGGGCATGCCGGTGACGGCCCTGGTGCGGATCCGCCCGGGACCTGGGCAGTTGCCGCGGGTCGCGGCGACTGCTCAGGAGACCCCTCAGGTCGTCGAATGCCACCGGATCACCGGCGAGGACTGCTTCTTCCTCAAGGTGTACGCACCGTCCATCGCCGAGTTGGAGGAGATCCTCGACCGATTCCTGATGCTCGGGCAAACGACCACCTCGATCGTGGTGTCCACTCCCGTCGCCCCAAGGTCGCTGCCGCTGCCCGGCCCGGCGACCGGCTGAGGAAGGACCCGGTCCGGTTCACCTGTTCAGGGCCAGCGGACGCTCGGCCGGCGGCTCGGGTGGTTCGATGGTTCGTAGGTATGCATGAACGGTCCTCGCCTCTGGTTGGTGTCCAGCGCTTTCGAAGGCGGGAGGCGAGGAGGTGCTCGTGCATGTACCTATCGGAAAGTCATGTGCCCGATGCTAGCCCGGCAGGCTGGTATCAACCGAGTCCCGGAGGTCGCTACGGTCGCCACGGTCGCGGCGGGACCGCCGGTACGCCGGGCCGCGGCGTGGACCATGGTCGCGGCGCGAACGGTGCACGAGCACGCGAGCCGGGCCGACCATCCGCGGTCCGGCGTACCTGCGTTCCGAACGCGACAACCCTCGGCGCAACGGCTGGAGAAGGAACTCGCCGAGGATCGCTCCGGCGGCAAGGGCCAGCGACTCGGTGGCGGCCAGCATCAGTCCGGAGATTCCGGCGCGGCTGTCCCCCTGGGTGATCTGCAGCATCGCGGAGTAGATCGTGAGACCGGGCAGCATGGGCACGATGGCCGGCAGCACCACCGCCAGCGCGGGCAGCCGGCGGCGGGTCGCGAGCGCCTGGCCGCACATACCGATCAGGACCGCTACCACGCCGCGGGCCATCGACGGTGAGGACAGGACCTCGTCCAGGGCGAGGTAGGTGACCCAGCCGAACCCGCCGAGCAGGAACACCGCCGGCAACAACCGCATCGTGGCGTACAGGCCGACCGCCATCGCGGCGGCGACCACCCCGGCGGACAGGAACCGAGGCGGCAGGCCGGCCAGGGTGAACGGCGCCGGTGGCGCCACCGTCATCGTCACGCCGGCCTGGCGGGCCACGATCAGCGCCGCCGCCACCCCGCCGGTGATGCCGGCAGCCAGCAGCACCACCTCCATGGCACGGGCCGACGCTGTGACCATGAACCCGGTCAGCGCGTCCTGCACCGCACCCAGCAGGGCGATTCCGGGTAACAGCAGCACCACGCCACCAGCCACCACCAACCCGGGCTGGACCGGAGCACCCAGACCGGTCAGGGTGACGGCGACGGAAGTGACCAGGGCGGCGCCGATGAAGTTCAGGTAGAAGTCCGGAAGGTTGCGCCGGGCCAGTCGCCGGCCCAGCCGGTCGATGCCGACCGTGGTGGCGAACGTGAGCAGAGCGAGCAGCCACCCGCCGCCGAGCTGGACGGCCACCGCGGCGGCGAGGGCTCCCCAGGCGCCGCTGACCACCCAGCGGGGATAGCGCTTCGGCGCGCGGACGACCGCGTTCAGGCGGAGGTAGGCGGCGTCGGGAGTGAGGGAGCCCTCGGTCAGCCCGAGCACCAACTGGTGCAGGGCGACCAGCCGGTTGTGGTCCACGGCGCGGACGCGCACAATTCGCAGGTCGGTCAGCGGTGCGCCCGAACCCTCGACCGCGACCGAGACCAGAACCTGGGTGTAGGTGACCGAGGCCTCGACGTCCTCCAGTCCCAGAGCTGTGGCGCTGGCCACGATCGAGGCCTCGACGTCGACCGAGCCGGCTCCGCTTCGCAACAGCAGTTCACCGAGTCGGAGCAGGAAGTCCAGTGCGTGCCGCAGATCGCGGTCGTCGGCGTGGGCGGCGGTGCGTACGGGGTACGGCGAGTGCCGCGGCCGTTGGGAGACGACGGGCTCGTCCCGGCGTAGCGCGGCGCCGGCCGCTCGTCGTAGGCGGTTCCGCATGCCGGCGGTGGCGGGGTCGTGCACGGTAAGGCTTCCTTGTCGCGTTTGTGGCCGTTTCGACCGTACTACGGTACGTGGCCGCCTCGGCGCTCCCGCGCGCGGGCCGCCTCACCTACCACCCGACGACGCTCAAGTTGCTTCCCTGTAAGGGTTGTCGGTGGTCACCGATAGCATTCGATCATGCCTTCGAGCGATTGGGGAGTCCCGGCCGGTGGTGCTGCCGCCCGGATCGACGCTGCGCTCGATGAGGTCGATGCACCGCTGGATGACGCCTGGGTGGCGCCGAAGGGGTCGTTGAGTGCGGAGGAGTTGGGGGCGCTGATCGCGAAGTCGCGGTCGAAGAAGGCCCGCTTCGAGGCTCTGGAGTTGGCGCTGGTGCGTCAGGCCGAGGCGGCTGACATCGGGGGGCTCACCGGCGCACCGAACGCCACGGTCTACCTGCGTACCGCGCAGAGGCTCGGGTTCCGGGAGGCGTCCCAGACCGTTGGGTTGGCGCGGGATCTGGACAAGGAGGTCCGGCTCACCGGAGAAGCCTTCGCTGCCGGGGTGGTGTCGTCGCGGCAGGCGGCCACGATCGCCGAGGCGATCAAGGCGCTTCCGGAGTACGTCGGGGCTGATGAGCGGCATGAGGCGGAGGAGCTGCTGATCGAGGCGGCCGCATGGGCCGGCCCCGAGGAGTTGTCCCGGCTGGGTACGTCGCTGCTGGAGTGGATCGCGCCGGAGGAGGCCGAGCGGCTGCTGGGTGAGGAACTGGCGAAGAAGGACCGCAAGGCCGAACAGAAACGGTCCCTGCGCTACGTCCCGAACGGGATCCCGCAGTCGGAGTCGGTGCGGATCACGCTCCCCGCCTGGGAGATGGAAATGCTCCGCAAAATCATCGAACCATTGGCCGAACCGAAGAAGGGACCAGACCGGGATCTGCGTCCGATCGAGCAGCGCCGCGGTGACGCGTTCGCACTCGGCCTCCTCGCAGCCGCCACCACCGCACCCGTCCGCGGTGGCAGACCACCGCAGGTCGCGGTGACCATCCCCGTCGACGTGCTCCTGAGGGGCACGGGTGCGGGGACGATCGACGACACCGCCACCACCATCCGACCCCGCCCGTGCAGCTGCCCCTGCACCGACCCCAAGTACGGAGCTCCCAAGGCCAAGAGCGCCAAGAGTGCGGCCAAGAACCCTGGCCACGCCGGTGAACCGACGCCGCATGAGGCGATGGGTCAGGAGCAAGAGCAGGAAACTCAACCAGGTAGACAGAAACGACGAACATCGGATGCCCCCCGGAATGGGTGGATCCGCTGCAGAGAATCCTCCGCCCGTGAAGGAGGGACAGGCATGCACGCCGTTCCGACTTCGGAACTCCATCGGCCTTCGACGGCAGAGTCACCGCTGCCGCGAAGAGCTACGTCTCGCGCTGGCGGGCTCGGCGCACCGGATGGGCAGCCTCCACCGGCTCGGCGAGGTGGCCGGTGGTCAGCCGCTCCAGCGCGTGCAGGAACACCTTGCGTTCGGCGGCGGGAAGCGCGGAAAGCGCCTCCTGGTGCACCCGGTCGACCACCCGCTGGCTACGCCGGGCCATCCGCGCACCCTCCTTGGTGACCCCGACGATCCGGGCTCGGCGGTCGGTGCTGGACGGCTTCCGCTCCGCCAGGCCCGCCTTCTCCAAAGCGTCCACAGTCACCACCATCGTGGTCTTGTCCATGTCACCGAGTTCGGCGAGCTGGATCTGGGTGCGTTCCTCCTCCAGGGCATGCACGAGCACACAGTGCATGCGGGCGGTGAGCCCGATCTCGCCCAGCGCGGCCGCCATCCGCGACCGCAGGACGTGGCTGGTGTGATCCAGCAGGAACGAAAGATCGGGTTCGGAACGGGCGGGCGCCATCGCGGTCATGCGGTCCAGGCTACAACTCGATCCGAAGCGGATTATCCGGCAATCGTCGCTTCGGTGGCCGGGTCACGGCGTGGCGAGTACGCGGGACCGGTCCGCGGCGATCCGTACCGCCAGTCCGGCGAGCACCGTCCCCATCAGGTAGCGCTGCACCCGCAGCCAGGCCGGCCGTCGGCCGAGGAACGCCGCCAGCGACCCCGCGCTGAGCACGATCAGCGCGTTCACCGTCAGCGCCACGGTGATCTGCGTCAGTCCGAGCGCCAGGCTCTGCCCGGCCACGTGCCCACGCGCGGGATCGACGAACTGCGGCAGCAGCGAGACGTACAGGATCGCGATCTTGGGGTTCAGCAGGTTGGTGACGAAACCCATCGTGAACAACCGGCGCGGCGGGTCGATCGGCAACGCCTTCGGCGCGAACGCCGACTCACCACCCGGCCGCACCGCCTTCCACGCCAGCCACAGCAGGTACGCCGCACCGCCCAGCTTGAGCGCGGTGTAGAGCACGGGCACCAGCGAGAAGACCGTCGCCAGGCCCGCCGTCGCCGCCAGGAGGTAGACAAGGAAGCCGGCGGCCACGCCGGTCAGCGACACCAGGCCCGCGCGGCGTCCCTGCGTCACCGAACGCGAGACGAGATAGATCATGTTCGGCCCGGGCGTGAGGACGAGGCCGAGGGCGATGGCGGCGATCCCGAGCAGGGCGTGCGGGCTGGTCGGCATGTTCTGGCAAGTTCCCCGGTCCGCATGGTTATTCCCGGACGGTCCGCCGGGGCCGGATTCTGCCCGGCCGAGACGGACCGGCCACCTGCGACCCTACGGGCGTACGAAGATCCCGAGCGCGTCGTAGACGTGCCAGGAACCCTCCACCTTGTCCAGCGTGAGGACGTTCTCGCCGGTCGTCAGCAGCTCGCGGGGGAGCGGCAGTTCGACGTACGACGGCCGCAGCGGGCTGCCCGGCAGGTTGGCGTCACCCTCCAGCGACCCCCGCGTCGCCCCCGGCTCGAAGGTGATCTCGCGTACCTGCTGGCCGTTCAGGCGAAGCAGACCCCGGCCGGCCAACGTCGCGTGGGTGTCGATCAGCCAGATCGCGAGCCAGATCTCCTGGTCCGGAACCGCGTCCAGGCCGAAACGGAACGTCGCCCGGTGCGCCTTCCGGCCGGCCCACGCGTCCGACGGGCCGGGATGGATGTAGGACCAGTCCGTTGCCGGGTCGTCGGTGCCGGCGGTGAAGTCGACGTCGTTCGGGAACCGCGCGGGGTACTGCGAGGAGTGGTTCGGCGCGAGCGCGAACTCCAGGCTCCTCCCGTCGAACGTCCCGGCTGTCGCCAGGGGGCGTCCGGCGTAGACGACGGACTCCGTGCTGTGCCCGGCCACCTCGGCCGAGGGCTTGCTGCGCCGCCCGGCCGCGGTCACCACCACGACCCGGTAGTGCCAGGTCTGCGACCGGCCGCCGAGCCGATCGTGCCGGAACCTCGTGTAGACGGTCTTCGCCAGCAGGGTTTCCGGCCCGATCGGCACGCCCGGCGTCTGCGCCGCGTGGATGGCGTAGTGGTCGATCTGCGGGTCGTACGGGCCGGCGTGGGTGAACGTGAGGTCGATCCGCCCGATCGTGCCGCTGGTCGCGAGGTCACGGGCCGGTCGGGGTTCGGCGCCGAAGCCGGGGTCCGCGACGCGCGCGCTGACGGTGGACCTGGTCATCGGTTCGTCCCTTCCTGGTAGTCGGGTGCTCATGCCGGGTCGAGTCCGGGCCGGCCTGCCTCGGTGACGAACCGCGCCAGCGTGGACACCGGTGCGCCGGGGCGTTCGATGTAGGGGACCACGCGGAACTCCGAGGTGAGCTCGGTCGGCGTCATGGTGGCGCTGACATATCCGCGTCGCGCGTTGTAGAGCTTCACGTGCGGGTTGGAAAGCCAGACCGGCCCCAGGCTGTCGGTGTCGGCGCCGTCGCCGTTGGAACCGATCGAGGTGGCCACGAGCTCGGTGCCGACCGTGGCGGAGTCCGGGTCGTCCCAGTCCGCCTTGAGCTCGGCCGCGACACTGCGGTGGATGTCCCCGGTGAGCACGACCGGATTGGCCACCTGGCGGTCGCGGAAGGCGGCGAAGAGGCGGTTCCGGTTGGCCGTGAAGCCGTCCCACTGCTCGAAGCTGTACGTCTCCCCGGGGCCGGTGTCGCGGTCGATCGCGGCCATCACCACCTGCTGGGCGAGGACGTTCCAGGTGGCCCGCGAGGCGCCGAGCCCGTCGTACAGCCAGCGTTCCTGAGCCGCGCCCAGGATCGAACGGTTCGGGTCGTCGGCCTCCGGGCAGGTGCCGGTCACCATGCCGCCGCACGGGAAGTCGCTGCGGTACTGCCGGGTGTCGAGCACGTGGAAGTCGGCGAGCCGGCCGTACCGCAACCGGCGGTACTGCGCCATCGCCGGCCCGGACGGCAGCAGTGCGGCCCGCAGGGGCAGGTTCTCGTAGTAGGCGCGGTAGGCCACCGACCGCCGGCGCAGGAAGTCCTCCCGCGACACGTCGTACTGCCCGTGGTCGGCGGCGTAGTTGTTGACCACCTCGTGGTCGTCGCTGGTCGCCACCCACGGCACGTGCGCGTGGATCGCCTGCAGGTCCGGGTCGGTACGGAACAGCGAGTACCGCAGGCGGTACTGCTCCAGCGTGATGGTGTCGGCGGCCTGGGAGGACGGGACGGTCGCACCCTGCCGCCACAGGTTGGCGCCGGTGATGGCGTACTCGTAGATGTAGTCGCCGAGGAAGAACAGCACGTCGAGGTCCTCGCGGGCCATGTGCTGGTACGCCGTGAAGTAGCCGTGGTACCACGCCTGGCAGGACGCGGCGGCGAAGCGCAGTGTGCCGACCGGGGCGTCCGGCGCGGGAGCGGTCCGGGTACGGCCGACCGGGCTGATCTCCCGCCCGGCCCGGAAGCGGTAGTAGTACTCGCGTCCGGGTCGCAGGCCGCGCACCTCCGCGTGGATCGAGTGCCCGAGCTCGGCAGTGGCGACGGCGGAGCCACGGGTGGCGATCCGGGTGAAGTGTTCGTCCTCGGCGACCTCGTACTGCACGCTCACCGGCCGCAGCGGCATCCCGCCGTGGCCGTCGTCGGCGAGCGGGTCGGGCGCCAGTCGGGTCCACAGCACCACACCGTCCGGCTCCGGGTCACCGGAGGCGACACCGAGCCGGAACGGGTCCGCCGGGACGCTGGTGGTCCGCTCGCCGGCGGCGACTGCCCGGCCGGTGCCGAGTGCGAAGGCGGCGGCCGAGACACCGGTCAGAGTGAGGAACGACCGGCGGTCGGGCCCGCTGGGCCGGTCTGGGCCGGTGGACCCGATGGGTGGCACGGGACTGGATCCGGGCATACGGCGCTACCTCTCGTCCTCGGGCTGGGCGTGTCTCGGACTTGGCCGCCGGTGGGTGTGTCCGGCGCGAAGTTGATCATGACAGCGGACGGGGTGCCCGCGTGGCCGATCGGGACAAATGGTTTCGCGAACCCGACGAGAACGGTAAGGAATGTCCGGGGGTGGTTCAACCGGCGGGACGGTCCTCGACCAGCCGCCACACCGTTGTCTGCTTGGCCTCCGCGTCCTCCAGGGTCACCGGTACCGGCATCCGGTACGACGCGACCGCGGCGAACCCGTCCGGTGGCAGGTAGGTCCGGCCCGGGTCGCCGACGAGGACGCGGGCGCCGGCTGCCCGGGCCCGCCGCAGGAACGGCAGCATCCGGGCAGCGGTGCCGCGTTCGTAGAAGATGTCGCCGGCCAGCACGACGTCCGCGTCCACCGACGGCCGCGCCAGCAGGTCACCCAGATGACCGGTGAGCTGTACGGAGTTCGCGGAGGCGTTGCGGTGGATCGCGGCGAGGGACAGCGGGTCCAGGTCGTTCGCGATGACCGCGGCGGCACCTGCCCGCGCGGCGGCGATCGCGACCAGCCCCGAGCCCGAGGCCAGGTCCAGCACCCGTGCACCCGCGACCTCGTCCGGATGGTCGAGGAGGTACCTCGCCAGTGCCTGCCCGCCGGCCCAGGCGAACGCCCAGAACGGCGGAGGTGAGTCGGTGAGCCCGAACGTGTTCTCGGTCTCCTGCCACAGCCCGATCGCGTCGTCGGCGAGGTGCAGGCTCACCTCGGGAACGCCGGGCACCGGCCGCAGCCGGGTGTGCGCCCGGACGAAGCGCAGGAACTCCTCGGATTCGGCAGACGCGTCGGTGCTCGTGTCCGCGTTCGTCCCGGGGGTCGGCTCGGCGCTCACAGCTGGGCCGCCGTTCGGGCCAGCCAGTCCTCGAACCGCGCCCACTCCGCCCGGGAGACCGGCGTCGACGGCTCGGGCGCGTCGAGCAGTCCGTCGCAGGCGTCCAGCAGGTCCCAGTACGGATGGTGCGCGTCGGCCACGCCGACGCCCCGGTAGAGCGCCAGGAACTGTTCGGCGACCTCGCCGCCGTAGCGTCCGGCCAGGTTGAGCCGCATCCGGGCCAGGTCGATGCCGCGCGGGCCGAGGCAGCCGGTGGTCCAGTCGACCACCCCCACCAGCCGGTCGCCGTCCCACAGCGTCTGGCCGGGGTGGTAGTCGCGGTGGATGAACCCAGGCGTCGCCGGCGGCGGCCCGGCGGCCAGTACGTCGAAGACCCGGGCCCACAGCCGCGGTGCCGCGGACCAAACCGGTGGGCGGCGGCTGCCGTCGCGCCGGCGGTCGTAGTAGGGCCGGTACGGCGGGAGGGCCCGCACCACCGGGAGGTCGACGGCGTGGACGATCGCGAGTGTCTCCGCGAACTGCGCCAGCGTGGCCCGGTCGGCACGTGCCGGCGGGGTGCCGGGCACCCGGGTGGTGAGCAGCGTGGGCACGTCACACGTCGTCGGTGCGGTGTCGGCTGCCACCAGCCGGGGCGCGGGTACGTCGGTGCTGCCCAGCAGGTCGAGCACGGTGGCCTCGTTCGTGGGGGCGTACCACGGGTCGGTGCGCAATCGGTCGGTTCGGTGGAAGCGGCGCAGGGCGAGGCGGTGCAGTACGCCGGTGGCGCTGAGCACGTCGACCGCGTGCAGGGTGGTCGAGTCGACGCCCATCAACCGCACGGACGCCACCAGGCTGCCCGGCCCGACGGCCTCGCGTACCCACCGAAGCGTTGCGCCGGACGGTGGGGGTGTGCCGTCCGGCCGCTGGTCGACACTCATCGCGTGCCTGAACGTTACCGGCGGGCTCTGCTCGCCCGGCCCGGTCTCGGGGCCGGGTCCCGTTCCGTCACCGTACGGCTGCTCCCGGCGGCAGACTGGGCTCGGTCCCCGTTGAGCGTGCCTGGGGGTTGACCTACACTTTCGGTCCTGACTGAAAGCGACGGGAACGGCAGGAATCGACATGGACTCACCTCGCCCGGCATCGCCGCCGGCGCGCCGGCGCGTCGGCCTGGTCGGTCTGGGCAGCATCGGCGCCACCCACGCCCGGGTCCTCGCCGAGCTGGCGTCGGAGGTGGAGCTGGTGGCGGTGAGCGGGGGAGCGGGCACCGACCTCGCCGAACTCGGCTGGCCGCAGACCATCAGGGCCGAGCCCGACGACATCCTCGCCCGCGGCGACCTCGACCTGGTGGTGCTGTGCGGTCCGACACCCACCCACGCGCCGCAGACCTTGGCCGCCCTGCGCGCCGGCCACAACGTCGTGGTGGAGAAGCCGCTGGCGCTGGACGTGGCCGCCGCGCAGGAGATCGCGTGGGAGGCGGCCCAGTCCGGGCTGCTGGTGTCGGTGATGGCACAGCGCCGGCTCGAACCCCAGCACCTGGACATCAAACGCCGCCTGGACGCGGGCGAGCTCGGCCGCCCGATCCTCGGTGAGACGTTCGTCCACTGGCACCGTGACGACGCCTACTACGCGCACGCCTCCTGGCGAGGGCGGCAGGACAGCGGCGGAGGTTCGGTGATGAACCAGTCCGTGCACAGCATCGACCTGCTCCGGTGGTTCCTCGGCGCACCGGTCGAGGTCACCGCCCAGTCGGCGACGCTGGGGCACGACGAGGTGGTGATGTCGGCCGAGGACACCACAGTCGCGACGTTGCGGTTCGTCTCGGGGGCGCTCGGCGTGGTGGTCTCCTCCACGGCCGTACGCCCCGGCGACCCGGCGCGCCTCACCCTGTGCACCGACAGGGGCACGATCGAGCTCACCCACAACAAGGTCACCCGCTGGGACCTGCCAGGCGTACCCCCGCCGCCGGAAACTCCACCGGACGGCGGCGGCCCTGCCGGCGGTGCGCAGAACCCGGCCGCGATCGGCCTGGCCGGGCACCGGGCGCAGTGGCGCGACATCCTGGACGCGTTGCGGGACGACCGTCCGCCGGCCGTCGACGTCACCGACGGTGTGAAGACCGTACGGCTGTTGTGCGCGATCTACTCCGCGGCGGCGACGGGACGGGCCGTGCAGTTGCACCCCGAGCCGTGACGCCGCCCGGCAAGCGCCGGCTGCGATCCGAGGTGCGGTGCCGATCCCGGCCCGGCACACGGCACCTGCGCGGGGTCTATTCGGCTGGGACCGGATAGCCTCGGCCGCGAGGCCACCAGCCGGTGGCCGGAGCACGCGGACGCGGCGAGGTGTGAGTGAGCGAGTACGACATCCTCCTGACCGGCGGGACCGTCGTGGACGGCGCCGACCCGGGTGGCACCGACTCGACCAGCTCGAGCAGCTCTGCCGGTGACGGCGGCCCCGGCAAGCGCCCGCGACGCGCGGACGTCGGCATCCGCGACGGCCGGATCGCAGCCGTCGGGGACCTCGACGGCGACGTCTCCGCCCGGACCGTGCTGGACGTGACCGGCCGATACGTACTCCCCGGCTTCGTCGACTCCCACGTGCACGCCGACGCGGTGCTCACCCGCCCCGACGTCCAGGAGGCCATGCTCCGGCAGGGCGTCACGTCGGTGGTGCTCGGCCAGGACGGCCTGTCGTTCGCGCCCGGCTCGGCGCAGACGGTGGCCTACGTCGCCCGCTACTTCGCCGCGGTGGACGGCACACCGCCGCCGGAGCTCGCGGCCGGTTGCACCGTCGCGCAGCTGCTGGACTTCTACGACCGCAGGACGCCGGTCAACGTCAGTTATCTCGTTCCGCTCGGCACCGTCCGGCACGAGGTGCTCGGCCCCGACGACCATCCGGCCGGTGACCGGCTGCCCGAGCTCGTCCGGCTGGTCGAGCAGGGTCTGGAGGAGGGCGCGGTCGGGGTGTCGACCGGGCTGGAGTACGTCCCCGGGGTGTTCGCCGACTTCGACGAGCTCGCCGCGTTGTGCCGGGTCGCGGCGGCGGTGGGTGTGCCGTACGTCAGCCATCTGCGCAGCTACGACGGCGGCCACGCACCTGGCATGGTCGAGGCCCGCGACCTCGGCCGGACGACCGGCGTCCCGATCCACATCTCGCACCTGCGCGGGCGGGCCGAGCCGCTGCTCGCCCACCTCGCCGACTGCGCCGCGGACGGAGTGGACGCGACGTTCGACGTCTACCCGCACATCTTCGGCAACACCATCCTGGCGATGAAGGCGCTGCCGGCGCAGGTGCAGGGCGGCGGCGTGGAGGCGACCCTGCGCCGGCTCGCCGACCCGGCCGTGCGCACCGAGCTGCGGGCGAACTGGTTCCCGAGGGTCAGCCACGACCTGGCGCCGGCGATCCTCGGCTACGTGGCGGGGGAGAGGTTCCGCTGGGCGGAGGGACGCACGCTGGCACAGGCGTGTGCTGCGTCCGGGCTGGACCTGCCCGACCTGCTGTGCGACCTGCTGCTGGACAGCGACCTGGCCGTGGGCGCGATCATCCCGGCACCCGGCGGCGACGAGTCCGACCTGCGGGCGATGCTGCGCGACGACCGGCACGTCGGCTGCTCCGACGCCATCTACCTCGGCGGCCACCCGCACCCGCGGGGCTGGGGCGCGTTCGCACGGTTCCTCGGCCACCACACCCGCGAGCTCGGCGACTGGACGTGGCCGCAGGCGGCGTGGCACCTCGCGGGGCATCCAGCCCGGCGGTTCCGGCTCACCGACCGGGGCCTGCTCGCCGAGGGCGCGATCGCCGACGTCGTGGTGGTCGACCCCGAACGGGTCGGCGACCAGGCAACCTACGACCACCCGAGGCGCCTGGCCGACGGGGTGGACGACGTACTCGTCGCCGGCGAGCTCGTGCTGGCCGGCGGGAAACTCACCGGCGCGACCCCCGGACGCGCCCTGCGACGAGGAGAAGCCGGCCGATGACCGCACCACCTGGCCCGTCCGAAACCCCCGGCGCGCCCGCACCCGAAAGCGGCGTCGCCTACGACGCGCGGGTCCTGGACGCCACCCTGGCCACACTGCGCGAGCAGCCGATCGGCCCGGCGGAGAAGGGGTTCACCGCCCTCGCCCCGCTGACGCCCGCGGACCTGGTCGAGCGCAAGGCCGGCTTGCGTACCGGCGAGCTCACGTTCCCGCTGATGGTGCTGCGGGAGACCGCACTGGCCTCGAACGTCGCCACGATGGCCGCCTGGTGCGCCGAGCGCGACGTGGTGCTCGCGCCGCACGGCAAGACGTCGATGTCGCCGGAGGTCACCGCGCGGCAGTTGCGCGCCGGTGCGTGGGGCATCACCGCGGCGACGATCGGCCAGGTGCGCGCCTACGCCGAGTGCGGAGTACGCCGGATCCTGCTGGCCAACCAGCTGGTCGACCCGGCCGGCATCGGCTGGCTGGCCGCGGCGATCACCGCCGACCCCGACCTCACCGTGTACGTCTGCGTGGACAGCACCGAGGGCGTGGCGCTGCTGGACGAGGCGCTGCGCGCGCAGGCCGCGAGCCGTCCGCTGCCGGTTCTCGTCGAGATCGGCGTACCCGGTCGGCGTACCGGCGCCCGTGGCCACGACGCCGCGATGGCCGTGGCCCGGGCCGCTGCCGCCGCGCCGACGCTGCGGGTCGCGGGCGCGACCGGCTACGAGGGTGTGCTCGGGCACGGTCGCGACGAGGCTGCGCTGGCCGCTGCCGCGGCGTTCTGCCGGGAGGTGCGCACGCTCGGCGTCGCACTGCGCGAGGAGGGCCTGGTGGACGTGCCCGACGGTCGGCTGCTGCTGTCCGCGGGCGGCAGCACGTACTTCGACGTGGTGGCGCAGGAGCTGACCGGCGTCTCGTCGTCGACGGTGGTCGTGCGCAGCGGCGGCTACGTCACCCACGACGAGGAGCTGTACGGCCACGCCACTCCGCTGCCCACCGGAGGACGGCCGCACGAGTTGCGGGCCGCGCTGGAGGTGTGGGCGTACGTCCTGTCTCGGCCGGAGCCGACCCGTGCCCTCGTGGGCGCCGGCCGACGGGACGTGCCGTTCGACGTCGCGCTGCCGTCGGTGCGGGCGGCCGTGGGGCCGGACGGCCGTCGCCGCGACGTCGAGGGGGTACGCGTCAGCGCGCTCAACGACCAGCACGCCTTCCTCGACGTGCCGGCGGACGCCGACCTGGCCGTCGGCGACCTGGTGCGGTTCGGGATCTCCCACCCGTGCACGGCGTTCGACAAGTGGCGGCTGATCCCGGTCGTGGACGAGGAGGACCGGATCGTCGAGGTGGCGCACACGCTGTTCTGAGCCGCGGTTCGGAGTACGGTTCGGATCCGGCCGCGGCCGGGTATCCACCGGGCATGCGCAAGCCACGTCTCGTTCTCGCCGCCCTGGTCGTCCCGGCCTCGTTCACCATCGCCGCCAGCGCTTCGGCAGGCGATCACGGCATCGCGTTCAGGGACTACGGGTCCGGCCACGGGTGGACGGGGTCCGACCGGTGCGTGCCGATGACCGAACCCGAAGGCGGCTGGACGTGCTACGTGGGCGACCCGATGTCGGGCGACTCGGCGTCGACCCCGGATGGGCGTCAGCCCGGCGACCGGCCCTGAGCCGGTCACCGGGCTGACCTGTGCCCGAGATCGCTGCCTCGCAAGGCCGTCCGAGGACAGCCGTGCGAAAACCCTGAAAACCTTAGGCCCGCTTGCGTGCGGTCCGCTTGGTCGCGGGGCGTTCGGCGGCCGGTGCGGACTGTCCGCTCACCGCCTGGCGCAGAGCGGTGTAGTCCAGCCCGGCCTCGGCGAGTGCCTGACCGGCCTGCGTGCGCGGGTCGCTGGTCAGCGCCAGCAGCACGTGCTCGGTGCCGATCTCGCCACGACCCAGCCGTAGCGTCTCGCGCACGGCGACGTCCAGCGCCCGGACCGAGGCCCGGCCGAGCGGGGGATTCTTCGTCACCCGCCGCGGCCCCTCCGCGGTCAGCCGCGACCGCGCGGTGCGGCGAATGTCGGCCACTCGCACACCCGACGCCTTCACCGCACCGACCGCGCCGCCACTGCGGTTGTCCAGCAACGCCAGCAGCAGGTGCAGGTCGTCGACGTAGCGGTGGTGGTGGGAGACCGCCAGTTCGCGGGCCGCCGCCAGGGTGGTGGTGGCCCGCGAACTGTAGGGGAGTGCGGCGCGGCTGCCCGCCGCCTCCACGTCGACCCCCTCAGCCGGAACGAAGCGCTGCTGGGCGGCCTGCCGGGTGACGCCGAGCGCCGCGCCGATGTCGGTCCAGGACGCACCCTCGTGGCGGGCCTGGTCGACGAAGTGCGCTACGACGTGCTGCGCAAGGGCATCCAACCGGGTCGCCGCCGCCCGTGCGGCATTGACCCGCTCCAGCGGGGTGGCCTGGGTCTGTTCGCCTTCGACCGCGGCGATGATCTGGTCGAGATCCAAGTCGTTGACAGCCATGGAGACAGACTGGTTGGATGATCGCCCTATGTCAAGCGGCCGTTGACATAGTTGGCCGCACGTAGCCTTCCTGCCGAGTTCGGTCGCATTCTGTTGCGGGGTTCTGTTGCCGGGTTCAGTTGCCGGCAGACACCAGGTCAACGTCGTCGGCGAGCACGTAGCCGATCCGGTGACCGAACTGCACCTGGTAATACCGCAGCTGCCCACGGATCACCTGGTGGTCGGCGGGGTCGAAGGTCACCGCACGGTAGTACTCCGCGTCCGCCTGCATCCCCAGCACGTACTCCTGCCCGGCCGGCCAGGTGTACTGCAACGGCGCCAGCGGCTGCACGGGAACATCCGCCGGATACGCGCCGGCCTCGGGGTAGGCCCGGCCGTAGATCTGCACCGAATCCTTGCCCTGCTTGGGCTTCACCAGCGTCGCCTTCGCCCACACCGCACGCGGAGCGCTGGGTGGGTTGAAGAACCATCCCTTCTGGCCGAGGTACCAGATCGCGGTCCAGTCGCCGCGCACCTGCGCGACGGCGTACTGCTGACCGGTGGAGACCCGGCTGCCGATGTCGGCGACGTTGGTCGTACTCACACCGTCAGGTGGGTTGCTGCCCACGTCCTTCAGCAGCGGGGCGTCCTGACGGGGCTCGGTGTGCAGCAGGATCGCCGACGACTGCCAGGCATGGCAGCGGCGCGGGCGCCCCTGCGCCGGCGGGCCGGGCTGGTCCTCGCAGTTGGTGAAGACGGGCCGATTGGTGGCGAAGTCCGGCTTGATGGTGACGACTCCGCCGGCGGCCGTGGAGTTCTGGGTGAACGGCGCACCGAGCAGCTCGAAGTAATGCGCCCAGTCCCAGTAGGGGCCCGGGTCCCAGTGCATCCCGGCGACGTTGGCCGGAGTGATGCCGGGCACGTTGTCGTGGCCGAGGATGTGCTGACGGTCCAGCGGGATGTCGTACTTCGCGGCCAGGTATCGCACCAGCGAGGCGGAGTTGCGGTACATCACCTCGGTGAACCAGTCACCGCGCGCGGCGTAGCCCTCGTGCTCGAGGCCGATCGACTTCGCGTTGACGTACCAGTTGCCCGCGTGCCAGGCGACGTCCTTGGTGGGCACGTGCTGGGCGATGTGGCCGTCGCTGTCGCGCAACGTGTAGTGCCAGCTGACGTAGGTGGGGTCCTGGACGAGGTTGACGGTGCCGGCGTAGCTGCCCTCGGTGCTGTGGATGACGATGTAGCGCACCTTCTGGCTGTTCGGCCGGTCGGCGAGGTCGTGGTTGCCGTAGTCGCCGTCGCCGAACTCCTGGTAGGGCGCGGGTATCCACTCACATCCGAGGTCTGCCGGGCATTCGGGCGTCTGCGCGGCCTTCGCCGTCGTCCGCAAGCCCAGCTTGCGCAGCCAACTGCGGTCCGCACGTACGCCGGTCGGTGCCAGGGTGACCCGCTGGCCGTCGTCGGTGGTCCGGCTCGCGCCCGTGCCGATCTGGGCGTAGACGTCGTCGGCGAACGCGCGGGCCGCGGTCTGCTCGGTGGCACCGGAGTACGCCGCGACCGCGCCGTACCAGTCACCGGGATCGGTGGCGCCCGCTCCGCCCAACCGGCGTTGGTACTCAGCGAGCACGGCCGCACCGCCGCGGATGTTGGCCGCCGCGTCGGTACGCAAGCCGGCCTTGCCGACTCCGGTCAGCCGGGCGGCGAGGTCGACGGTCTGGAACGCCGGGCCGCTGGGTGTCTTCGCAGCACTCGGACGCGCCGGGTCGCCGCGTTCACCCGGAGCTCTGGTGCCGTCGTTGGCCGTGGCGGCGGCCAGGTCCGTGAGGTGCATCGGGCCGTAGCCGCCGGCCATCGAGGGCTGTCCCTTGTGGGCGTCCCAGCGTGTCTCCAGGTAGGACACCCCGAGCAGCACCGGCAGCGGTACGGCGTACTCCCGTGCCGCCTGTACGAAGACGGCCTGCCGAGAGGCCGAAACCCCTGCCGTGGTTGAGTTCTGAACCCCTGGCCCACTCCGGCCGGCCTGGACGGCCGCACCAGGAACCGACGCCCGCGCACCGACGGCGGGCACCCCACTCATCGCCAGCGCCGCGGCGGCCACGGCGGCGGTGGCGACTCCCACCCGCAGCGATGGCGACCTCCCTGGCGACTTCCCTGGCGACTTCCCTGGCGACTTCCGGCGCAACGTACGGCGTACCACTTGACCCATCCCTGACCTCCCCGTCAGCACGCGGTATCGACCCGGGCCGCGCGATCCCGCGCTCAGCACTACCCCACCCGCGAGGCCGCGTCAACGGATTGCGCACAACCGGACGCCACCGCAGGTATTTTCCGCCCGGCCGCCCGCGAACGAACGGTCCGGGCACCCGGAGCGGCTCCGTGCCGGCGCCGGCTGCCCTACCGTGGTGCGGATGAAGGCAACCACGGTGGTTCCGGGCGTCTACCGCATCAAGCACGGGTTCGTCAGCTCCTACGTCGTGGAGTCCGACGACGGCCTCGTCCTGGTCGACACCGGCGAACGCAAGGACGACGAGGACATCGCCGAGGGCCTGCGTCTGCTGGGCCGGGAGGCGGCGCAGATCCGGCACATCCTGGTGACCCACCACCATCCCGACCACATGGGTGGCCTGGCCGCGATGGTCCGGCGCACCGGCGCGTCGGTGTACGCGCATCCGATCGACGCCGGCGTGGTACGCGGCGACGTTCCGCGGCAGTGGCCGCAGTGGCAGGGCGTCGTCGCCCGGGTGCTCGGTCCACTCGTGGTGCGGATGAACGCGAAGAGCGGGGACCCCGAGCCCGCTCCGGTCGACGTCGAGGTCGACGAGGGACAGCGGCTGCCGTTCGCCGGCGGGATCCAGGTGATCCACACACCGGGTCACACGCGCGGCCACCTGTCGTTCCTGCTCGAACGCGACGGCGGAACCCTCCTCGTCGGCGACGCGGCGGTCAACCTGGCCGGCATCCGGTCGGCCGCGAGCCGGGCCGGGGAGATCGTCACCGAGGACATGCCCGCGGCGGCCAGGAGCTTCCACCGGCTAGGTGATTTCGACTTCGAGAAGGCCGTGTTCGGCCACGGCGAGCCGATCCTGTCCGGTGCGTCCGAACGCTTCCGGCGCAGGGCAGCTCGCGGGCGCGGCCGTTCGTAGTCTCGCCCCGCTGTCGCGGGCCAACTGGCCCGCACACCGGATTGGTCCGGAGACCGGCGTCGCTATTGGCCCGTCCGCCCGGGCTGATCCGCCCCTAGGGTCTGGCTCATGGAACACAGTTATCTCGGCCGAACAGGCCTGCGGGTCAGCGAGCTCTGTCTCGGCACCATGTCGTTCGGGCAGTCCACCGACGAGGCGACCAGCCACACGATGCTGGACCGGTTCGTGGAGGCCGGCGGAACGTTCGTGGACAGCGCCGACGTCTACGGCACCGGCGCCGGCGAGGAGGTCGTCGGCCGCTGGCTTTCGTCGGCCAACCGCGACGACATCGTGCTGGCGACCAAGGTGTACGGCCGGATGGGCGCCGGCGAGAACGACACCGGCGCCGGCCGCAAGCACATCATGGCGGCGGTGGAGGCCAGCCTGCGGCGGCTGGGCACCGACTACATCGACCTGTACCAGGTGCACGTCTTCGACGACGGTACGCCGATGGAGGAGACGCTCGGCACCCTCGACCGGCTCGTGCAAAGCGGCAAGGTCCGATACGTCGGGGCAAGCAACTACACCGGCTGGCAGCTGCAGAAGTCGGTCGACCTCGCCCGGCACAACGGCTGGGAGCCGTTCGCCTGCCTGCAGCCGCTGTACAACCTGCTCGACCGCGACGCCGAACTCGAACTGGTCCCCGTCTGCGAACGCGAGGGCCTCGGCCTGATCGCCTGGAGCCCGCTGCGGGGCGGCTGGCTGTCCGGCAGGTACCGCCGCGGCGCGGGCGGTGCGGCGGCCGGGTCGCGGGTCGCGGAGGCGAGCGGCAACGACAACGGCGAGAGCTGGGAGCGGTACGCCAACGAGCGCACCTGGAGCGTCCTGGACGCCCTGCACGACATCGCCGAGTCGACCGGCCACTCGGTCGCCCAGGTCGCGCTGCGCTGGCTCGTCCAGCGGCCGGGAGTGACGGCACCGATCATCGGCGCGCGGACGCTGGAGCAGTTCGACGACAACCTCGGCGCAGCAGGCTGGTCGCTGAGTGCGGAGGAGATGGCCCGGCTGGACGCGGCGAGCGAGTTCGACCGCCCCTATCCGTACGCCCTGCTGCGGTCGTTCGTCCGCCGGCCCGCCTGAGCCGGCGTTCCCAGCCTCACCAGCCGCGGGCGCGCCACTCCGGAAGGTGCGGTCGTTCGGTCCCGAGGGTGGTGTCGGCGCCGTGACCGGGGTAGACCCAGGTCTCGTCCGGCAGCCGGTCGAAGAGCTTGTGCTCCACGTCGTCGATCAGCCGGGTGAAGTCCTTCTTCGACCCGTGGGTGTTGCCGACGCCGCCGGGGAACAGGCTGTCGCCGGTGAACAGGTGCGGTCGCCCGCCCGGCTCGTCGTAACACAACGCGACCGAGCCGGGCGTGTGCCCGACCAGGTGGGTGACGGTGAGGACGCAGGACCCGACGCGTACCTCGTCGCCGTCGTGCAGCGGCTCGGTGGTGGGCACCTTGATGCCGGGCACGTCGTCGACGTGCGCCGCGGTGGCCGCGCCGGTCCGCTGCACGACCTCGGCCAGCGCCTGCCAGTGGTCGCCGTGGCGGTGGGTGGTGACCACCCGGGCCAGCGGCTCCCCGCCGAGCAGGTCGATCAACGTGCCGGCGTCGTCGGCCGCGTCGATCAGCACCTGCTCGCCGGTCTCCCGGCAGCGCAGCAGGTAGGCGTTGTTGTCCATCCGGCCCACCGACACCTTGGTCAGGGTCAGCCCGGCGAGCTCCCGGACCGCGGGCGGACCGCCAACCTGCACATTTCCGTCGTACGCCATGGCACGGACGGTAGCGCAACACACTCACCACGCTGCATCAGGTGACCCACCGCGAACCGACCCGCCGCTATCGGACCCACCACGTGCCCGGGAGCGGGTGAGCGTGCCATCCTTACGTGTTGTGACCGACCTTCCCGAGCTGCTCGCACAGAAGATGGCCCGTGCCTTCGCCGACGTGGCGGGATCGCCCGCCGATCCGGCGGTGCGCCGTTCCGACCGTGCCGACTATCAGGCCGACGGTGCGCTGCGCCTGGCCAAGCAGCTGGGCCGGCCGCCGCGCGAGGTGGCCGCGGAGGTGCTGGAACGGGCCGACCTCGGCGAGCTGGTCGCCACCGCGGAGATCGCCGGGCCCGGGTTCGTCAACCTCACCGTCGCCGACGCCGCGCTGTCCGGGCTGGTCGCGCAGATGGCGGCCGACACCGAGCGGCTGGGCGTGGCCACCACGCCGGAGCCGGAGCGGGTCCTGGTCGACTACTCCGGACCGAACGTCGCCAAGGAGATGCACGTCGGGCACCTGCGCTCGACGATCATCGGCGACGCCCTGTCCCGGCTGCTGAACCACCTCGGCCACGACGTCGTACGCCAGAACCACATCGGCGACTGGGGCACCCCGTTCGGCATGCTGATCGAGCACATGCTCGACCTCGGCGCCGGCGAGACGGCACAGGAGCTGTCCGTCGGGGACCTCGGCGTGTTCTACCGCGAGGCCCGGGCGAAGTTCGACGCCGACCCCGGCTTCGCCGACCGGGCCCGCCGCCGGGTGGTGGCGCTGCAGGGCGGCGACACCGAGACACTCGCGCTGTGGCGGGTGCTGGTCGAGGAGTCCGGCCGCTACTTCGCCGCCGTCTACGAGCGGCTTTCGGTGCTGCTGACGCCCGCGGACATCGCGGGGGAGTCCAGCTACAACGACCAGCTGGCGCCGGTGATCGACGAACTCGTCCAGCTCGGGCTGGCCCGGGAGAGCGAGGGCGCGCTGTGCGTCTTCCCCGAGGGCTTCACCGGACGCGACGGCGGGCCGCTGCCGCTGATCCTGCGCAAGAGCGACGGCGGGTTCGGGTACGACACCACCGACCTGGCCGCCCTGCGGCACCGCGTGCACGACCTGAAGGCCCGGCGGCTGGTCTACATCACCGACCTCGGCCAGCGGCTGCACTTCGAGATGATCTTCCAGGCCGGCCGGGAGGCCGGCTGGCTCGGCCCGGACGCGCGGGCGGAGTTCCAGGGCTTCGGCATCGTGCTCGGCCCCGACCGCAAGCGGCTGCGCACCCGGGCCGGGGACTCGGTCAAGCTGATCGACCTGATCGAGGAGGCGGTCCGCCGGGCCGCGGCCGTGGTGGCGGAGAAGGCGCCGCACCTGTCGGCGGAGGAGCAGGCGCAGGTCGCCCGGATCGTGGGCATCGGCGCGATGAAGTACGCCGACCTGTCCAACGACCGGGTGAAGGACTACGTCTTCGACTGGGACCGGATGCTGTCCTTCGACGGCAACACCGCGCCGTACCTCCAGTACGCCCACGCCCGGATCCACTCCGTCTTCCGGCGCGGCGAGATCGACCCGGCGAGCCTGGCCGGCGCCCAGGTGGTGATCGCGGACCCGGCCGAGCACGCCCTGGCGCTGCGGCTCACCGAGTTCGAGGGTGTGCTGCACAAGGCCGTCGAGGAGGTGGAGCTGCACCGCATCGCGGGGTACCTCTTCGACCTGGCCACGGCGTTCACGACGTTCTACGAGCGCTGCCCGGTGCTGCGCGCGGAGGACGAGCAGACCCGGACCAGCCGCCTGGTGCTGTGTGACGTGACCGCCCGGGTGCTGGCCACCGGCCTGTCGCTGCTGGGGATTGCCGCGCCGACCCGCATGTAGGAGGCTGCCCTCGAGGCAGGCGTGGAAGGATGACCGCATGAGTGAGTCCGCGAGCGCGACGCAGGGGCTGCGCGCGGCCATCGACCGCAGTGGCTACTACCCCGACGTCGTCGCCGACGCGCTGGAGACCTGCCTGGCGGGCGAACGGGTCGTCTCCTACTTCGTCCACCACGAGCCGACGTTCTACTCCGAGGAGGTTCGCCGGCACATCACGGTGCTCGTCCTCACCCCGAGCAGGCTGGTCCTCGGCCACACCGACGAGCACCCGGCCGACGAGACGCTGCCGACGCCGTACGCCACCGCCTCCACCGAGGCGGTGCCGATCGACCGGGTCAGCTCGATCGTGGTGAGCCGGGTGGTGGCCAACCCGGCCGCCTACGAGCCGGGCGGGCCCGTGCACGAGGCGATCCTCACCATCGGCTGGGGCGCGATGGGACGGCTCGACCTGGAGCCCGCCACCTGCGCCGACCCCAACTGCGACGCCGACCACGGCTACACCGGCACCTTCTCCTCCGACGACCTCACCGTGCGGGTGAGCTCGGCGGTGGAGGGCCGCGACGCCGTGGGCCGGCTGCTCGGCTTCGCGCAGGAGCTGTCGGTCCTCACCCGGCGCCCGCCGCAGTTTCGATGACCTCACCGGAGGGTGGCGGCCTGGCTGGAACCTCTCCGCCGCCTTCCCCGGACCGGGCCGCACCGGCTGGTGTGGTGCTCCCGCGGTACGGCGCCGGCGCGTTGTCCGACGTGGTGCCGTCCGCCCTCGCCGCCCTCGGGGTCGAGGGCGAGCGCGACCTGCTCAGCCTGCCGCCGGCGGGCAGGTACGTCGTCCTGCTCGTCGACGGGCTCGGCTGGCATCTGCTGCACGCCAACGCCGAGGACGCGCCGTTCCTCACCGGACCGGGCCGGGTCAGGCGTTCACTCACCGTCGGCGCCCCCTCCACCACCTCCACCAGCCTGGCGAGCCTGGGCACCGGGCTCGCGCCGGGCCGGCACGGCGTGGTCGGCTACACGATGGCGGTTCCCGGCACCGACCGACTGCTGAACACCCTGCGCTGGGACACCACGGTCGAGCCGCTGGTGTGGCAGCCGCACCAGACGGCGTTCGAACGCGGAGCCCGGGCCGGCGTGGCCGTCACCACCGTGTCCCGCAAGGCGTTCCGCGGGTCCGGCATCACGGTCGCCGGCCTGCGCGGCGGCGACTTCGCCCCCGCCGACAGCGCCGGGCAGGCCACCGCGGCCACGGTCGAGGCGAGCCGCCGCGGCGACCGCAGCCTGGTCTATCTGTACGAGGGCGACCTGGACTGGACCGGCCACCGCGAGGGCGTGAACGCTCCGGCGTGGCGGCACCAGCTGTCCGCGGTCGACCACTTCGCCGCCCGGCTGCGCGCGTCGCTTCCCGCCGACGTCGTACTCCTGGTCACCGGTGACCACGGAATGGTGGACGTGCCGCAGGAACACCGGGTGGACGTCGACTCCGCTCCGCAGCTGCGCGCCGGGGTGCGGATGGTCGGTGGCGACCCGCGACTGCGCTACCTCTACACCGACTCCGGCGCCGCCGACGACGTCCTGGCGGCGTGGCGGGAACGCCTCGGCGACGGCGCCCTCGTGCTGTCCCGGGACGAGGCGATCGCCGCCGGATGGTTCGGCGAGGTGGAGGACCGCGTTCGGCCGCGGATCGGTGACGTGGTGATCGCCGCCCTGGGCACCACGGCGGTGGAGTGCCGGCGGGACTTCCCGATGGAGCCGCTGATGGTGGGCTGGCACGGCTCGCTCACGCCTGCGGAGATGCTGGTGCCGCTGCTGGTCGCCGACTGACGCCTGCCGATCACTCAGCCCCCGCCGATCACTCGGCGCGGACGATACGCGAGGATGGCCCGCCGTGGCCGATCTCGTCTTCTTCACCGGAACCATGGACTGCGGCAAGTCGACCCTTGCCCTCCAACTGGACCACAATGCCCGGCAACGCGGCCTCGCGGGGCGGCTGTTCACCTGCCACGACCGGGCCGGCGCGGCCACCCTGTCCAGTCGGCTGGGCCTCACCGTGCCCGCCGTCGAGGTACGCCCGCACCTGGACCTGCAGCAGTACGTCGTCGCCGAGATGACCGCGGGCGCCCGCATCGACTACCTCATCTGTGACGAGGCGCAGTTCTACTCCGGCGCGCAGGTCGAGCAGCTCGGCCGGGTCGTGGACGAGTTGAGCGTCGAGGTCTACGCGTTCGGCATCCTCACCGACTTCCGCACCCGGCTGTTCGAGGGCAGCCAGCGGCTGGTCGAACTCGCCGACAGGGTGGAGTCGCTGCAGGTGCAGGCCCTGTGCTGGTGCGGTCGGCGCGGCACCCACAACGCCCGGACGGTGGGCGGGGTGATGGTCACCGAGGGGGAGCAGGTCGTGGTCGGCGACACCGACGACGGCGCCACCCTCGAGATCGGGTACGAGGTGCTGTGCCGGCGCCACCACCGCCGGCGGGTCACCGCGCACGCCGCCGGAGCCGGGTCACCGTCGCCGGACGTCCTGCCGTTCGGCGCGTCCGTCTGACGAGCGGGTCACCCGGACCGGCTCGGCCGCAGGCCTCACACCGTACGCAGCCTCACACCGTACGAAGGAACTGGTCCAGCACCCGCGCCCCGAACCGCAGACCATCCACCGGCACCCGCTCGTCCACCCCGTGCGCCATTCCCCGGAACGGGAAGTCGGCCGGCAGCCGCAGCGGCGAGAAACCGTAGCCGGCGATGCCGAGCCGGGCGAAGGACTTGGCGTCGGTGCCGCCGCCCATGCAGTACGGCACCACCACCGCGTCCGGGTCCTGCGTACGCAACGCGGCGCCCATCGCCTCGAACCACGGCGAGTCGATCGGCGCGGAAACCGCCTCGGTGTAGTCGAGGGTCTCCCGCTCGACGTGCGGGCCGAGGAGCTCGTCGATGGTGTCCAGGAACTCCTGCTCGGTGCCCGGGAGCGCGCGGCCGTCGATGTTGGCGTGCGCGGTGCCGGGGATGACGTTGATCTTGTAGCCGGCGTCCAGCATCGTCGGCGTCGCGGTCGCCCGGACGGTTGCCGTGGCCAGCGCCCCGGCCTTGCCCAGCCGGTCGATCGTGGCGTCCACGTCGGTCAGGTCGACGTCGACGCCGAGGGCCGCGCCGGTGCGTTCGAGGAACGCCTGCACGGTCGGGGTGAGCCGGACCGGCCATTCGTACGCCGCGATCCGGGCCAGCGCGTGCGCCAGCCGGACGACGGCGTTGTCGGGGTTGGGCCGGGAGCCGTGACCGGCTCGCCCGCGGGCGGTGAGCCGGAGGTGGATGGTGCCGCGCTCGGCGGCGGCCACCGGATACAGGCGTACGCCGTCGACGTCGAAGGAGTGCCCACCGGACTCGCTGATGCCGATCGCGCAGCCGGCGAACAGGTCCGGGTGCTCGTCGACCAGCCAGCTCGCGCCGAAGTCGCCGTGCGCCTCCTCGTCGGCGACGAACGCCACCACGATGTCGCGCCGCGGCCGCATGCCGGACGCCGACCACGAGCGCAGCACCGCGAGAACCATCGCGCACATGTCCTTCATGTCGACCGCGCCGCGGCCCCACACCAGGCCGTCGCGGATCTCACCGGAGAACGGCGGCACCGACCATTCGCTCGGGTCTGCGGGTACGACGTCGAGGTGGGCGTGCACCAGCACCGCTTCCGCGCTCGGGTCCGTTCCGGGGATGCGGACCACGACGTTGGCCCGCCGGGGTGCGGACTCCAGCAGCGTGGGGGAAAGGCCCGCGTCGGTGAGCACGCCGGCGACGTACTCCGCGGCCTCGCGTTCGCCCACCGAGTCCCCGGGACCGCGGTTGGTGGTGTCGAACCGGATCAGCCGGGCGCACAGGTCCTCCACGCCCTCCTCCGGCCGGTGCGCCGGCGACGTGGGAGCCCGGCCGGTCGCGCCGCTGTCGGGGTTGGTGGGGGAGTACGCCTCGTCGGTACCGGTCACGTTCGATCCCTCGCTCACGTTCGCTCGTCCTCCGTACTGCCAGGTCCCTACGTCTGCTCAGCCCAGCGTCTCGGTGAGTGTCAGCTGCGCAACCCCGCCGTCGGGGTCGGCCACCAGCTCCACCTCCGCGCCGAGCGGCACGGCGAGCTGGGCCGGGCAGTGCCCGAAGCCGAGCTCCCAGATGATGGGTACGCCGAGTCCGCCGAGCCGGTCGGCGAGTACCGCGCGAACGACTTCCAGGTCGCCGCATTCCACCCACGAGCCCAGCGCGATCCCGGCGACGTCGTCGAAGTACCCGGCGCGCAGCAGGTGGGTCACGAAATGGTCGATGCGGTACGGCTCCTCGGTGACGTCCTCGAGCAGCACGATCGACCCCGGCGGAGGTGGAGCGACGTCGGGCACGCCGCGTCCGGAGACCACCAGGCTGAGGTTGCCGCCGACGGTGCGCCCATGTGCCCGCCCGGGTACCAGGGTCTGTGTCAGCGGCCCGGACAACACCAGGCCCGCGTCCGGCTCGAACAGCAGCCTGCGGAGGTTCTCCTGCGCCGCCGGGTCGTCCACGAACGACCCGGTCCCCACCATCGCCCCGAACACCGTGGAGATGCCGAGCCGGGAGCCGATCACCTGGTGGAGCGCGGTGACGTCGCTGGAGCCGGTGAACACCTTCGGCGGGGCGGCGGCGATCGCGGGCCAGTCGAGCAGGTCGAGGATGCGGAGCGCGCCGTACCCTCCGCGGGCGCAGAAGATCGCCGCCACGTCCGGGTCGCACCACGCGCTGGTCAGGTCGCCGGCCCGGTCGGCGTCGGCGCCGGCGAGATAGTCGAAGGTGGGGTGCCGGTCGCGGGCGTGCGTGGCGACCTCGACCTCCAGGCCCCACGACCTGAGGACGGCGACTCCCTTGTCGAGGTACTCCGGCACCAGTGGCCCGGACGGCGCCACCACCACCGCCCGGTCTCCAGGACGCAACCGGCGTGGAGCGACCGGACGGGGCAACGCGGACGTCGGCATCGAACCCTCCTCGGCGGCCGGCGCTCGCAGGCTGCCGGGCGACCCAGCCTGTCAGATCAACCGACACCGGTCGATCACCGGTCCACCGCCTGGGAGACTGACCGGCATGAGCCCGATCCTTTCCGTGCCCGAACCTGGTCACCTGGCTGGCGGGCGACCACCCGCCCGTCGTCCTCGACGTCCGGTGGACGCTGGCCGGTCCACCGGCCCTGGAGGTCTACCGGGCCGGCCACGTGCCCGGCGCACGGTACGTCGACTTCGACACCGTCCTGTCCGGACCGGCCGACCCGGCCGGCGGTGGGCGGCACCCGCTGCCCGCTCCGGAGGTGTTCGCCGCGGCCATGCGAGACCTCGGCGTACGCACCGACACCGACGTCGTGGTCTACGGCGCACCCGACGGCTTCGGCGCCGCGCGTGCCTGGTGGTGCCTGCGGTACTTCGGGCACCGCTCGGTCCGGGTGCTCGACGGCGGGTTCGCCGCCTGGGAGCGGGCCGGGCAACCGGTGGAGACCGGACCACCGGCGCCGGTCGACGTCGCGGGCGACTTCGCCGCCCGGCCGGGTGGCATGCCGGTGCTGAACGTGGACGAGGCCGCCCGGCTCGCCCGGTCCGGCCTGCTCCTCGACGCCCGGGCGGGGGAGCGCTACCGCGGTGAGACCGAACCCGTCGACCCGGTGGGTGGGCACATCCCCGGCGCACTGAGCGCTCCCACCGCGGCGAACCTCGACGCCGACGGGCGGTTCCTGGACGCCGGCCGGCTGCGGGAGCGGTTCGCGGCGCTGGGAGCCGACTCACCCGGTGACGTGGCTACGAATGGCGTACCGGCGGACGGCGTGGGCACCTACTGCGGCTCCGGGGTGAGCGCGGCACAGCAGGTGCTCGCGCTGGAGTTGGCAGGTGTACGCGCCGGGCTGTACGTCGGATCCTGGTCAGACTGGGTGTCCGACCGCGAGCGGCCGGTGGCCACCGGCCCCGACCGCGGCTGACCTCCGGCCCGCAGGCGCCCCGGCGGACGTGGCGAACCTGAGGGGCGTGGTGGACCTGAAGGTCGTGGGCGGAGCGAGTTCGGCGAGCAGCCGGTCGAACACCTCCGCGGCCGCGTCGACCGACAGCAGCCCGGCCTCGTAGGCGCGCCAGCCGCCTTCGGCCGCGCCGTCGTGGCGCACGCCGTCGACCGGTCGCGCGCCGGTACGCAGCACCAGCCGGGGCGGCGCCTGCGGGGCGGGCAGGTGCTGACCGCAGCCGCAGTCGCAGCGGCCCGCAGGGTCGGCGAACAGGAAGTCACCTTCGGCGTACCGCTCGAGGTCCACGAAGGTGCCGTGGCAGCGGAAGTGCAGCAGCCCGCCGGCCGGGAGCAGAGCCCACAGCCGCACGGGCGCGGGGTGGCTCGGCGGGACGACGCGCAGGCCGCGGTCGAAAAGAGTGCGAGTCCAGGCAGCGAAATCCATCGCGGGCGTCCTCTGCGAAAGCGTTGAGTCGATGCTGCGGCGGCAGGCCGCGGGGACCGGATGAGGTCAGCAGCAACAACAACAGCGGTGCAGGACGCCAGAACGCATAGCGGGAGTCTGCCAGCCTTGCGGCCGGGCCGAACATCGAGTCCAGTATCCGGACGCGATGTCCACCCCAACCGTCGGGCGAACGTGTCAGCCGAGGACGAAGCGGGCGTTCACGATGTTGCGGACGGGTGGGGGAGTACTACTCCGAACCGCGCCCGCCGCCGAACAGGATGTCGTCCCAGCTGGGCACGGCGCTGCGGCCCTTGCCCTTGCCGCCCGCGGCCCGAGCCCGGCGTCGCCGGGCTTCCGCTGCCCGCCGACGGGCAGGCTGCTGGTTGTCCGCTTCCGCCGCCGGGGACTCCTCGGGTGCGGGCTGCTCCTTCTCGTCGGCGCCGGTCTCGCGCACGCCGGCCGCCTCCGGCTCCACGACGTCGGCTTCGGCGGTGATCTCGGGCTCGGAGTCGCGGGCTTGCACGTCCGCGGCCGGCGCCGAGGGCGGAGGTAGCTCGTCCGCAGGCGCCGACGCGGCCGCCGGCTGCTCGGTCTCCGGCGCCTCGTTCAGGTCGGGCACCTCGTCGGGGGCGAGGTCGTCCGGATCGTTCGGGCTCGCGGCGCCACGGCCGCTCGGATTGTCGGCTTGCGCGGGCACGGCACGCGGGCCCTGTCCGGCAGCCAGCCGGCGGCCGATGCTGTGCGACAGGTCGATGGTGTCCTCGGTGTCCGGCGCGGCGTCGGCCGGCGGCGGAGCGAGCCGGAGCCGGTGCGCCTCGCGCGACTGCGACTCGGCGGTGGGCTCGGGTGCTGTCGGCGCGGCGGGCGGAGGAACGATGCTGTCCATCGGCGCCTCGCCGACCAGGGCACGTGCCTTGTCGTCGGAGGTGACGACGACCCGGCCGAGCGGGTCGTAGCTGAACATCGCGCGGTGCTCGTCACCCTCGAACGTGAACGTGACCGTGACCGCCCAGCGGCCTTCGGGGGTGCGCCAGGCGTCCCAGGTGGCGTGGTCGCGGCCGATGCCGAGCGCGTCCAGCCGGCTGCCTACTGCCTCGTCGAGGATCTGAGCCGGGCCCTCGCGGCCGTTACGGCGAAGGGCGCAGCGGCGGGCCTGTCCGGCGGTGTACTCGCGTTCGGCCAGCACGGGTCCGGCGTAGCGGAGGATCCGTTCGATGGGCACCTCGGCGGCCGCGGCGACCGTCTCCGACGACTCACCGGCACGCAGCCGAGACTGGATCTCCTTGGGCCGGAGCCGGCTCTGCTTCTCCAGCGGCGCCGAACCCTGTCGCGCCCGGTCGCTCACCACGGCGCCGCGGAGACGGTCGTCGATCTTGAGCGCGAACTCCTCACCCGAGCCCTCGTGAGTCAGGAGCAGATGGGTGCCGTCGTCGCTGAGGTGTACCAGCCTGACGTCGCGCACAGTGTGCCTCCCCACATGTCGAGCCTGCTCAGTCTCTCGCGTACCGGGAGGACGATGCCAGGCACCGCGCCGGTGACACCCGAGGTGGTTCGACTGATCCGTGGTCTCGGGGAAGTACGCCTTGCCCGATGACCCTAGCGCGTCGGCGCAAAGACCAGACCGAGGCCGCGCCGCCGCGGCCCGCGGCAGCCCGGGAGGCCTGGCGAGGTTGGGCACGGCAGGCCGGCATCACGTCGTGGTCAGCTCGACGACCTCGGCGACGTCGACGGGTGAACGTCGCCGCGGACCCCTGGCGACGAACGCGACGATCGCGGTGACGACCCCGGCGGTGAGAGGGACGTAGAACCCCGTGCGGCCACCCGCCGCGTCGACGACCTGGCCCGCGACAGCGGCGCCGGCGGCCACGCCCGCAGCCATTCCGGTGGTGGTCCAGGCCATGCCCTCGTTCAGCCGTGCGGCCGGGACCGTGCGCTGCACGACCGCCATGCTCGACACCAGCGTCGGCGAGATCGCGAACCCGGCAAGGAAGAGAACGACGCCGAGCACGCCGAGGTGGCCGATGAACGGCAGCGGCAGGATCGTCGCGGCGATTGCCGCCGCACCGAGCCGGAACCGCTTCATCGGCGGCATCCGCAGCCGCATCGCGCCCAGTGCCAGCGCCGACAACATGCTCCCGGTGGCCCAGCACGCCAGCAGCAGACCGGACGCGGACCGGTGGCCCGCGTCGGAGGCGACCGCGACGACCACGACCTCGGCGCTGCCGAACAGCGCGCCGAGACCCGCGCACGCGATGACGACCGGGCCGAGCACCGGCCAGCCGAGCGGTGGCTTCACCTGCTGCCCGCTGCCGGGGCGGTGGACCGGTGGCTGCGTACGTCGCTGCACGGCCAGCAGGCAGGCGCCGACCACACCCGCGACGATGGCCGTCGCCAGTCCGGCGACCGGACTCACCGTGGTGGCCAGCAGCGTCACCAGTGGCGGGCCGACCATGAACACGACCTCGTCCAGCAGTGCCTCCAGCGCGAACGCCGTGTGCAGCTCGGGCTTGCCCTCCAGCAGGTGGGTCCACCGGGCCCGGACGTAGGAACCGACCAGCGGTCCGGACGCGCCGGCCACGGCCGCCAGTGCCTGGGGGAGCGGGGCCGGCACGCCGGCGCGTACGGCGACGATCAGGCCGGCCAGCGCGACCGCGTTGAGTGCCGCGATCAGGGGGAGCACGAGGTGCTGCCCGTGCCGGTCGACCAGGCGGGCCTGCACCGGCGCGAGCACCGCCGCCGCGATGACGTAGGACGCGGAGATCGTGCCGGCCAGGCCGTAGGAGCCGGTGGTGGCCGACACGAGCAGGACGAGGCCGAGCCCGACCATCGACAGCGGGAGTCGGGCGAACCAGCCGGTGAGGGAGAAGGAGAGGCTTCCGGGCAGGCCGAGAATCGTGCGGTAGGGGCTGAACATGGCAGGGCGGCTCACGGTTGGGGTCGGTCGGGACGTGGTGGTCGAGACAGGTCGGGACGTGGTGGTGCGGTGCCTTACGTGCTGCGCAGTACTGCGAGAAGTGCGGCGAGGAGTCCGGCGAACCGCTCCGTTCACCCTAACGAGCAGCACCGACAGGGCACCTGCGAATATCGGGACCATGCGAGCCGTCCCGATGGACGCCGTCCTGCTGGTCTCGTTCGGTGGACCGGAGAAACCGGACGACGTCGTGCCATTCCTCGAGAACGTCACCCGCGGGCGGGGCATTCCTCGCGAACGCCTCGCCGAGGTTGGTCAGCACTACTTCCTGTTCGGCGGCCGCAGCCCGATCAACGACCAGTGCAGGGCGCTGAAGGCGGCGATGGAGGAGGACCTGCGGGCCGACGGCCCCGACCTCCCGATCTACTGGGGAAACCGCAACTGGGACCCCTACCTGTCCGACACGCTGGCGCGGATGCGCGCGGACGGGATCCGGCGGGCGGCCTGCCTGTTCACCAGCGCGTACGCCTCCTACTCCGGCTGCCGGCAGTACCGCGAGAACCTCGCCGACGCGCTGGCCGAGGTGGGCGACGGCGCACCGGAGCTCCTCCGGCTGCCGCACTACTTCAACCGTCCCGGCTTCGTCGCTCCGTTCGTGGACGGGACGGCCGGCGCGCTGGAGGGCCTGCCGGCGGGCTCGCGGATCGTCTTCGTCACCCACTCGGTCCCCGAGGCGATGAACGCCGCCAGCGGACCCGAGGGCGGCCGCTACGTCGCCGAGCACCGGGACGTCGCGACGGCCGTGGCCACCGAAGTGGCCGGCCGGACCGGCCGGGAGGCCGGCTGGGACCTCGTCTATTGCAGCCGTTCCGGACCGCCGAGCCAGCCGTGGCTGGAGCCGGACGTCAACGACCACCTGGCGGCGCTGGCCGACGAGGGCGTGCCGGGCGTCGCGGTGGTGCCGATCGGATTCGTCTCCGACCACATGGAAGTGCTGTACGACCTGGACACCGAGGCGAAGGCCACCGCGGACCGGCTCGGGCTGGCCTTCACCCGGGTGGCCACGCCGGGGGTCGACCCGAGGTTCGTCCGCATGGTCGGCGACCTCATCCGGGAGCAGGCCGCCGCGGACGGTGCGGACGAACGCGCCCGGGGCGGCGCGGGCGACGGGGCCCGGCCCGAGCTGACCGGTTCGCTGGGGCCCACCTGGGGCAACTGCCCGGCCGGGTGCTGCCGCAACCTGCGCGGCGACCGCCCGGCAGCCTGCGGCGCCGACTGAACCGGTCGGGCCGGTTGGGCGGCCCTGGCCGGAGTGGGCCCGCACGGGCCGAAGGTCATCGTCGCCCCGCGGGGGTGGGCCCCTCTAGGCTGATCCACATGACTGCGGAGACGGCGACCCCCTTCCATGATCTCGATCAATACGTAGCGTTGCGCCGGCTCGCCGGACTGTGGCTGGCGCCCGACGGCAGCCGGCTGGTGGCCGCCGCCCAGCAGCTCGCACCCGACCGGAAGAAGTACGTCACGTCGTTGTGGCAGGTCGATCCCTCCGGCGCCCGCCCGGCGCGGCGGCTCACCCGCGGCACCACCGGCGAGGGCGGGGCGGCGTTCCTGCCCGACGGTTCGCTGCTGTTCGTCGCCAAGCGCCCGCACGAGGAGTGGCCGGAGCCGCCGGAGTCCACCCGCTCCGACGACTCCGAGCCGCCCGCAGGCGAAGCTGACGCGGCGAGCACCGAGGCCGCCGAGACCACCGAGATGAACGAGAACGCCGCGAACGACGACAAGCCCGCCCTGTGGGTGCTGCCCGCCGGCGGCGGCGAGGCGCGCCGGGTGGCGACCCGGCCGGGTGGCGTCGGCGGGGTCATGGTCGCGCGCGAGGCGGGGACGCTCGTGTTCACCGCGCCCACCCTTCCCGGCACCAAGTCCGCCGACGACGACCGCGAGCGCCGCAAGGCCCGTGCCGACGCGTCGGTGTCGGCGATCCTGCACGAGAGCTATCCCGTTCGTTACTGGGACCACGACCTCGGCCCGGACGAGCTCCGCCTGTTCGCCGCCGACGCGTTCGACGTCGACGAGGGGCACCCGCGGTCCCGCGACCTGACCCCCGAGCCCGGCCGGGCTCTCGACGAGGGAGCGGCCGACGTCAGCGCGGACGGGCGCACCGTCGTCAGCACGTGGAAGGTCGCGACCCGCCAGGGCGACCACCGCGTCGACCTGGTGGCGTTCGACACCGCGACCGGCGAGCGCCGGGTGCTGGCCACCGACCCCGACCACGACCACGAGTCGCCCCGGCTCTCACCGGACGGCCGCTGGGTGGTGTGTTCGCGCGAGCGCCGCAGCACCACCGAAGCCGCGCCCGACGTCACGCTGTGGCTGGTGCCGACCGAGGGCGGCCAGCAACGCGACCTCACCCCCGAGCTCGACCTGTGGCCGCACGAGCCCCGCTGGTCCCCGGACGGGCACACCATCTACTTCACCGCCGACGAACGCGGCCACTGCCCGGTGTTCGCCGTCGACGTCGCCACCGGCTGCGTGCGCCGGCTCACCGCGTCCGGCGCCTACGCGGCACTGGAGCCGGCTCCCGACGGCCGGTTCCTCTACGCGCTGCGCAACGCCGTGGACGCGCCGGCCTCGATCGTCCGGCTCGCCGTGGACGCCGTCGACCAGGAGGCGGAGCGGCTGCGCGGCCCGGAGGCGACCCCCGCCCTGCCCGGGCGGCTCACCGAGGTGAGCGCGACCGCACAGGACGGCTCGGAGCTGCGGGCCTGGCTGGTTCTCCCCGAGGGTGCGTCCGCGGCCGAACCCGCGCCGCTGCTGCTGTGGATCCACGGCGGTCCGCTGTCGTCGTGGAACACCTGGAGCTGGCGGTGGAACCCCTGGCTGATGGCCGCCCGCGGGTACGCCGTCCTGCTGCCCGACCCGGCGCTGTCCACCGGCTACGGTCAGGAGTTCGTCGACCGGGGCTGGGGCCGCTGGGGCGCCGAGCCGTTCACCGACCTGATGGCGGTGACCGACGCCGCCCTCGAGGTGCCCGAGATCGACGCCGACCGTACGGCGGCGATGGGCGGCTCGTTCGGCGGCTACATGGCCAACTGGGTGGCCGGGCACACCGACCGGTTCAAGGCGATCGTGACCCACGCCAGCCTGTGGGCGCTGGACCAGTTCGGCCCGACCACGGACGTGGCGTCCTACTGGTTCCGCGAGCTCACTCCCGAGCGTGCTCTGGCCAACTCCCCGCACCTGTCCGCGGACCAGATCGGCACGCCGATGCTGGTGATCCACGGCGACCGCGACTACCGCGTGCCGATCGGGGAGGGCCTGCGCCTGTGGTGGGAGCTCAACCGCCTGCACGACGGCGACCCGGCCGAGCTGCCGCACCGGTTCCTCTACTTCCCCGACGAGAACCACTGGGTGCTTTCGCCGCACCACGCCAAGGTGTGGTACTCCACGGTGTTCGCGTTCCTCTCCTGGCACGTCGAGGGCACGGGGTGGGAACGCCCGGAGCTGGTGTGAGCGCGATGCCGGGCCGCGAGGGCGAGGACGCCGGTGAGAACGCCGGGAAGAACACCGATCCGGCGGCGCTGCTCGACCTCGCGGCCCGGACGGCGCGCGAGGCGGGCGAACTGCTGCGCGCGCGGCGGCTGACCGACGAGGTGAGCGTCGCGCACACCAAGTCGACGCCGACCGACATCGTGACCGCGATGGACACCGCGTCGGAGGCGCTGATCCGGGACCGGCTCCGCGCCACCCGGCCGGACGACACCATTCTCGGTGAGGAGGGTGGCAGCGTCCCGGGTGGATCCGGCGTCAGGTGGCTGGTGGATCCGCTCGACGGCACCGTCAACTATCTGTACGGCTTGCCGGCGTACGCCGTCAGCATCGCCGCGGAAGTGGCCGGTGAGGTGGTGGCCGGTGCCGTGTTCGGTCCGGCGGCAGGGGAGTTGTGGACGGCGGTACGAGGTGCCGGCGCCCGGCTCAACGGCGTACCGGTGCGGGTCAACGCCGTGTCCACACTCGACCGCGCGCTCGTCGGCACCGGCTTCTGGTACGACTCCGGACTGCGCGCCCGGCAGGCCGAGCTGCTGCGGCACGTCCTGCCCCGCGTACGCGACGTCCGCCGGATCGGATCGGCAGCGCTGGACCTGTGCTCGGTGGCCTGCGGCCGGCTGGATGCCTACTACGAGACCGGGCTCCATCCGTGGGACTGGTCGGCCGGCGTGCTGGTGGCGCGGGAGGCCGGTGCCCGGGTCGGCGGCCTGCCGGGAGAGCCTGCGAGCCGCCGGCTGACGATCGCCGCCGCGCCGGAGGTGTTCGACGAGCTCCGCTCGCTGGTGGTGCATCACGGGGCCGACGTCGTGGGCAGCCCGGTGGTGACCGCCGGCAGCTGACGACCCGGCAGGCCCTCCGGGCGGACACCCCGGTACGCCCCGTCCCGACGATGTGCCGGCAGTTCCACCGACAGGGCAGCAACGGGGCAGCAACGGGGCAGGGTCGACGGCTGTGAAAATCGCGTTAATTCACCTGCACGAATTCACCGGCAACTGCTGTGAGTAATTGCCAGAACGCATTCCGGAGTCGTCAGGAAACCTGGTCGTGAATCCACGCCGATTAGGCCATGAGGGGCCCATTGGGCCTGCCCGCCGATTCGTACACAACTGCCGATGAACACACGCCGCGGAGCCGCTCCGCGCGCGGCGCCGCCAGAGCCACCCAAGTGCTGCCAGAATCAATGCAAAACGGACATAAGCCGCGAGTTGATGCGCGAAACCGGGTGCACACAGCCGGGAGTGTGCAGATATCCGCAACAAAATCGGGTTACAACTTGTCTGATGTGGTTCCGCTCCTGCCCGGTGAAGGTATACGTTCCGGGGCAGTCAACGTTTCCCGGTGCGGATCCGTACGGGGAGCACTATGTGAACCACGCATCCCTGTGTCGAACAGTGTCCGACCGACCGCATTGTGTGCGGAAGTCGCCCGTCGGACCGGTGATGGGGAGAAGCCGGGAGGTGAAGGTGGCTGCGACCGAAAGCCTGGACACGGACGAGTCGGAGAAGGGCTCGAAACCGGCCGGCCGGAAATCGTCCACGACCAGATACGTCGTGGGTCGGATCGTCAAGGCGTTCCTGACGATCTACGTGGTCGCGACCGCCATCTTCTTCCTGGTGCGGTTGCTGCCGGGCAACCCGGTGGACGTCTACATCAACCAGCAGATCGCGCAGTACGGCATGAGCTACCAGGAGGCTGCCAATGCCGCGGCCGGCCTGTTCGCCTTCGACCCCAACGAGTCGAAGTTCATGCAGTACCTCCACTACCTCGGCGGCCTGGTCCAGGGAGACCTGGGCACCTCGCTGCTCTCGCCGGGCTCCTCGGTGACGTCCCAGATCGGTGCCTACCTGCCGTGGACGTTGTTCAGCGTGGGCATCGCGCTGATCGTCAGCTTCGTGCTCGGCATCGGCATCGGCATGGCGATGGCCTACCGGCGCGGCGGCATCTTCGACCACGCGATGACGCTGGTCGCGTCGATCACGCACTCCATCCCCAACTTCCTGCTGGCGATGATGATCATCGTCTTCTTCGGCGTCCAGCTGGAGTGGCTGCCGATCGCGAACATGCGCGGCGCCTACTCGCCCGGTGTGCACCCGGAGTTCAGCCTGTACTTCCTCTCCGACGCCTTCTACCACGCGGCCCTGCCGATGTTCGTCTACGTGCTCACCTCGCTCGGCGGCTGGATGCTGGTGATGAAGTCGTCGACGGTGGAGACCCTCGGCGAGGACTACGTGACGGTCGCCCGGGCGCGGGGGCTCACCGACCGCCGGATCCAGGTGCAGTACGTCGGCCGCAACGCCATGCTGCCGCTGTTCACCAGCTTCGTCCTCTCCCTCGGCTTCGTCGTCGGCGGCTCGATCCTGGTCGAGCAGGTGACGCAGTACCAAGGCATCGGATTCCTGCTCTACGAGGCGGTCCAGCGTCGTGACTACCCCGTACTCCAGGGCATCCTGCTGATCGTCACCATCTCCGTGGTGTTGGCCAACCTCGTGGCCGACCTGCTCTACAGCCGGGTCGACCCGCGGATCCGCATCACCAGCAAGGAGGGCTGACCGTGACCCAGATCGTCGACACCGGCACGATGCAGCCGGCCCAGGCCCCGGCGCCGGACGAGCAGGGCACGGGCGCGTTCCGTAGTTTCGTACGCCAGCTGATGCGCAGCAAGACCGGCTTCCTCGGCTTCTGCGTGTTCACGCTGATGGTGCTGATCTGCCTGATCGGGCCGTTGTTCACCCCGAACGACCTGCCCACCAACACCAACCTCATCTACGGACCGGCGAGCTGGAGCCACCCGTTCGGCTTCGACTCCGAGGGCCGCGACGTCCTGCATCCAGGTCATCGACGGCGGCCGGGCGGTCATCCTGGTCGGCTTCCTGGCCGCACTGATCTCCACCGTGATCGCGGTGGTGTTCGGAGCGCTGGCCGCCTACCTCGGCGGGCGGGCCGACTCGATCATCGTCACCGCCACCGACATCGTGCTGACGGTGCCGAGCATCATCCTGCTGGCGGTGCTGGCGGCGTTCTACCGCGTGGGCGACTCCATCACGCTGGCCGTCATCCTCGGCGTACTCGGCTGGCCCGGTCTGCTGCGCGCCGTCCGCGCCCAGGTGTTCTCGCTCAAGCAGCGGGAGTACATCGAGGCGGCCAGGCTGCTCGACCTCGGCACCGGCCGGATCGTGATCCGGGAGATCCTGCCCAACATGGCGAGCTTCATCCTGATGAACTTCGTCATCGGCATGACCAACGCCATCTACGCGATGGCCGGTCTGTACCTCCTCGGCCTGGCGCCCATGCAGGGCGACAACTGGGGCATCATGATCAACTTCGCCTGGACCCGTGGCGCCATCTTCTTCGACGGCAGCCTCGGCTACATCCTCGGTCCGGTGCTGTCGATCTGCATCCTCCAGCTGTCGCTCGTGACGATGGCGAGGTCGTTCGAGGAGATCCTGAACCCCCGACTGCGGCACAACTAGGAGGACGCTGTGGGAGAAGGCGTAGTCGAGGGTTCGAACGCGGGCCCCAGCCGGCGAGCCGGTCCTGTCGGTGCGCGACCTCGTGGTCGAGTACAAGACCGGGCAGGGCGTGAACGACCCCGCCCACCGCGCCGTGGACGGTGTGAGCTTCGACCTCTACCCGGGCGAGAGCATCGCGCTGATCGGCGAGAGCGGCTGCGGGAAGACCACCCTGGGCCTGGGGCTGCTGCGGCTGCTGCCGAAGCTGGGCTCGATCCCGTCGCGGATCGGTGACCTACCGGCGCCGGGACGGCTCGAAGGTCGACCTGCTCAAGCTCGACAGCCAGCAGCTGCGGAAGTTCCGGTGGTCCGAGGCCGCCATGGTGTTCCAGGGCGCGATGAACTCCTTCAACCCGGTGCTGAAGGTCTGGGACCAGATGTTCGACACCGTGCGGGCGCACGACCGGTCGATGTCGAAGCGGACGGCGTACGAGCGGTCCGCACAGGTCCTCCGCGACGTCGACCTCGACCCCGACCGGGTGCTGAAGTCCTACCCGCACGAGCTGTCCGGAGGTATGCGCCAGCGCGTGCTGATCGCGATGGCGATGCTGCTGCGTCCGCAGATGCTCATCCTGGACGAGCCGACCACTGCGCTGGACATCCTCACCCAGCGGGCGATCGTCGACCTGATCCACGAGCTGCACGAGCGGCTGGACTTCGCGATGATCTTCGTCTCGCACGACCTGGCGGTGGCCGCCGAGCTGGCCACCCGGGTGGCCACGATGTACGACGGGAAGATCGTCGAGATGGGCGACGTCCGCGACATCTTCTACCGTCCCCAGCACGAGTACACCAAGAGCCTGATCAACGCAGTGCCGACGGTGACCGCGGAACGCAAGGAGGTGCCGACCCATGGCTGAGCACGCGACGACCGGCCGGCTGCTGGAACTCGACGGCATCACGCAGGTGTTCAGCACCCGCCGCGGCGAGGTGCGGGCCGTCGACGACGTGACCCTGCGGCTCGACGTGGGCGAGGTGCTGTGCCTGGTCGGGCAGAGCGGCTCGGGCAAGAGCACCACGGCGAAGATCGCCTCCGGGCTGCTGCGCCCCTCCGAGGGTGTGGTGCGGTTCGAGGGCGAGGACATCCTCGGGCGCAAGCGTCCGGACAAGAGCCGGTTCAAGCGGTTCCGGCGTGCGGTGCAGTACGTCCACCAGGACCCATACGCCTCGCTGAACCCGATCCAGGACGTCTACACCACGTTGTCGGCGCCGCTTCGCCGGCACGGCCTGGTCAAGAACCGGTCGCAGGCACGCGAACGGGTGGCCGAACTCCTCGCCCAGGTAGGGCTCAACCCGCCCGAGACGTTCATGCCGAAGTTTCCCCACCAGATGTCGGGTGGGCAGCGCCAGCGGGTTGCCGTCGCCCGGGCGCTGACCCTCGACCCGCGGTTGATCATCGCGGACGAGGCGACCTCGATGCTCGACGTCTCCATCCGGATCGATCTCCTCGGCATGCTCACCAAGCTGCGTACCGAGCTCGGCGTCGGCTTCCTGTTCATCACCCACGACCTGGCGATGGCGAAGTACTTCGGCGCCGAGGGCGACATCGCGGTGATGCACGAGGGCAAGATCGTCGAGTACGGCCCGACCCTGCAGGTCATCGCCAACCCGCAGGACGCCTACACCAAAGCGCTGCTGGAAGCCGTGCCCGAGGCCGACCCCGACCTCGCCCGGCGCAAGCGGGCCGCCCGAACCTCGGCGGCCAGGGCGTCGCGGTCCAGCGGCGCCACGACCAGTGGGGCCCCGGCGGCATGATCGGCTCCGGCGCCGGACTCATGGCGTTCCGGGTGGCGGCGTTCATCGTCGTCTTCTCCGGGCTGCTGTTGCTGATCGTCGAGCCCGGCACGGCACAGTTCGTGATCACCTGCTTCATGCTCGTCATGGGTCTGGTGTTCGCGGCGTTGGTCTTCGTTCTCGTACGACTGAAGAATCGCTAGGCAGAACCCTCCTAGCGCGGCACTGATCCCTTGATGGGGAGGAACCTGATGAACGCAACACCAGGCCCGTTCGGGCCCGAGCTTTCCCGGCGACGGGTGCTCGAGATCTTCGGCCTCGGTGCCGCGGGCGCCGCGGTGCTGTCCGCGTGTGGCGGCCAGCACAGCGGTAACGGAGGGGGCGGTGGCGGCGGCGGCGGTGGAGCCGGCGGTGGCGGCGGCAAGGGCGGGGAGTTCCACGGCGCCTATCCGTACTCCGTGCCGCCCAAGGGCCACTTCAACCTGATGAGCGGTGTGACCGACTCGATCATGGGCGGTACGCCGTACCAGGACCTCATTCTTCTCCCCGGCGGCATGTACCGCTGGGCGGAGAAGAAGTGGGAGCCCATGCTGGCCGAGAAGTGGGAGTTCGACGACAAGGCCAAGACGTTCACCTACCACGTCCGCGAGGGTCTTTCGTGGAGTGACGGCAAGCCGATCACCAGCAAGGACGTCGTGACGACGTTCTGGTGCCGGCGGATCATGCGCCAGGTCGAATGGGACCTGATCGACGATGTGAAGGCCACCGACGACCAGACCGTGGTCTTCTCCATGAAGAAGCCGTCGACGGTGCTGGAGCGGTACGCCATCCGGCAGGCGATCTTCTCCGACGCGACCTACGGCGCGTTCGCCAAGCGGGCGCAGGAGCTGTTCCGCGGCGGCAAGAACCTCGACAGCCCCGAGGGCAAGAAGCTGAACGAGGACCTGCAGGGCTACCGCCCGAAGAACCCCACCAAGGAGTTCATCAGCAGCGGCCCGTTCACGTTCGACTTCAACAGCATCACCAATGCCCAGCTGACGCTGCTCAAGAAGGACAAGGGCTACGCCACGGACAAGGTGCTGTTCGACCGGATCGTGCTCTACAACGGCGAGGTGCCCACCGTCACCCCGCTGGTGCTCGGCAGGCAGGTCGACTACGCCACGCACGGCTTCCCGGTGGCGACCGAGAAGCAGGCGATCAAGAAGGGCCTGCGGATCATCCGGCCGCCGGTCTACTCCGGGCCGGCGATCTTCTTCAACATGGCCAAGCTGCCCGAGTTCAAGGACGCGAGGGTCCGCCAGGCCATCGCGCACGCGATCAACCGCAACGACAACGGCACGTTCGCGCTGGGCGACTCCGGCAAGGGCGTGAAGTTCATGACCGGCTTCTCCGACAACCAGGTGCCGGACTGGCTGAGCGACGCCGAGCAGGCCAAGCTCGACACGTACGACCTGGATCCGAAGAAGGCGGCCGCCCTGCTCACCCAGGCCGGCTGGAAGAAGCAGGGCAGCTCCTGGATGAAGCCGGACGGCAAGCCGGCGTCGTACGAGCTCACTTTCCCGGCCGAGTTCGCCGACTGGTCGGCGGCGGGGGACAACGCCGCCAAGCAGCTGTCGAACTTCGGGATCAAGGTCACCGGCCGCGGGGTCACCTTCACCCAGCAGCCGATCGACGTTGACAAGGGCAACTTCGAGCTGGCGATCCAGGGCTGGGGAACGTCCTCCCAGCCGCACCCGCACTTCGCCTTCGTCGCCGACCTGTTCACCCACAACATCCCGATCGCGGCCAACCAGGGCGGTAAGGGGATGGACTTCGAGCTGAAGCAGAACACCAAGGCGTTCGGCCAGGTCGACCTGCAGGATGTGGTGCTCTCGGCCGCGCAGGGCCTGGACGAGGCCGAGCAGAAGCGCAACGTCGCCAAGGCGGCGGTGGTGTTCAACGAGTTGCTGCCGATCGTTCCGCTGTTCGAGCGGTACGGCAACAACCCGTGCCTGGAGGGCGTCCGGGTGGACAAGTGGCCGGCCGACAGCGACCCGCTGCTGCAGAACTCCCCTTACGCCGACAACTTCACCATCATGTTGATGCTGTCCGGCGACCTGAAGCCGGCCAGCAAGTAGGTCCGGCCGTTCGGTAGTGCCGCAGTAGCCGCGTAGCGGCAGTAACGGAAACGACCCCCGCACGAACCTCGTGCGGGGGTCGTTCCTTCCGTCGGACCTCCTGGTCCGCCGCTGTCAGCCGGCCGCGTCGACGGCAGCCGGCGTGGAACGCTTCCGCGCGCCGCGCCACGCGTCCAGCAGCGAGATCTTGGCGCCCATCCGCAGGATCGCGCCCTCGTAGATCCGTGCGCCGCTCACCACCAGCGCGGCGATCGCGGCCAGCATCAGGGCCAGCGCCAGGCCGATCTCCCACAGCGGTGCGTCGCCTCGTGCCATCCGCACCGGAGCACACAGCGCCGAGAACGGCGGCAGGATCGCCAGTACCCGCGAGATCAGCGCGTCCGGGTGGGAGTTCACGTAGAACACCGCGAAGAACGACACCATGATCAGCATGTTGGCCGGCCCGATGACGTTCTGGAGCTCCTCCTGGCGCGACACCCGGGCGGCGCTGGCGGCGAACACCGAGCTGTAGAAGCCGTAGCCGAGCACGAACCACACCAGCACGTACCCGACCGGGGCCAACAGGTCGGTGGTGACGTCCAGCATCCCGGTGGCGTTGCCCAACGTCAGCCCGAACGCGGCTATCACGGCGAGCTGGCAGAACCCGAGGAAGCCGATGCCGAGGATCTTCCCGGCCAGCAGCGCCCTGGTGGAGATCGCGGACAGGATCAGCTCGACCACCCGGCTCGACTTCTCCTCCACGACGCCGAACGCCACCCACATGCAGTAACCGATCAGCTGGCCGTAGAGGACGATGCTGCCGATGAACGCGATCTGCCCGCGTTGCTCGGCCTTCGGATCGGTCGGCTCGAGGGCGTCGACCGTGAGCGGAGCGACCTGCTGGGCCGCCTGGACCGCCGCGGGGTCCATCCCGCCCTGACGAAGCCGCTGACTCGCAACGACGTCGCGGTGGGCGGTCTGGATCGCCGCGCCGATCTGCGGGTCCAGCTTGTCCTTGACGACGACCTTGCCCGTGGTGACGTAGGCGTCCAGCTTGCCGTCGGTGACGGCCGCGCGGGCCGCCGCCTCGTCGGCGTAGCGAAGGCGCTCGACGGTCGCGTCGATTGTCCTGGCCTGGGTCTTCACCGACGCGGCCAGCTGGTCGGCCGCGGGCCCGGCGTAGGCGACGCGGTAGGTGTCGTCGCCGCCGAGCAGCTTCGGCAGGAACAGCACCAGGCCGAGGATGACCAGGGTGAGGACGGTGGAGAACCAGAACGACTTGTCCCGCAGCCGTTCGGTGAGCTCGCGACGGGCCACCGTGCGGGTGGCCTCGGACATGGTCAGCGGGGCGCTCATGCCGGGATCTCCTGGGTGGCCGGGGTGCGGTGGGTGCCGTTGGTGGTGGAGGAGGACTGGGGGAGCTCCTCGGAGACGACCTCGCGGAAGAGATCGACCAGGCTCGGGATCAGCGGCCGGAACTCGTGCACCGGCCCGGCCGCGCGGGCGGCGTCGAGCAGATGCTGCGCGTCGACCGTGGAGGCGAGCTCGACCGTGGTGGCCAGGCTGCCGTCACGCCGATCCTCGGTGACCACCTCGGCTCCCGGAACGCCCGCGGTCCAGCCCGGACCCGCACCGACCGCGACGAGGTAGCGGCGCGGGCGGTTCTGCGTACGAAGCTGGTCGACGGTGCCGGTGGCGACGATCCGGCCGGCCGCGATGATGCCGACCGCGTCGCAGAGGCGTTCGACGAGGTCGAGCTGGTGGCTGGAGAACAGCACTCCCACACCACGGCGTACGCGCTGGGCGAGGATCTCGGCCAATGCGTCGACGCCCACCGGGTCCAGGCCGGAGAAAGGCTCGTCCAGCACCAGGAACGCCGGGTCGTGGACGAGCGCCGCGGCCAGCTGGACCCGCTGCTGGTTGCCGAGGGAGAGCGCCTCCACCCGGTCACCGCCACGGTCGGCCAGGCCGAACTCCGCCAGCAGCTCCTCGACCGCGGGTGCGGCGACGTCGCGTGGGGTGCCGCGCAGCCGGGCGAGGTAGACGAGTTGTTCACGGATGCGCATCTTCGGGTAGAGCCCGCGCTCCTCGGGCATGTACCCGAAGCTTCGCCGGGCGTCGGCGTCGGCGGGACGGCCGTTCCAGCGGACCTCGCCGGCGTCCTGCTCGAGCACGCCCATGAGGATGCGCATCGTCGTGGTCTTGCCCGCGCCGTTGGTCCCGACGAAGCCGAACATCTGGCCGGGCCGCACGGACAAGGAGAGATCATCGACCGCGAGGCGGTCGCCGTACCGCTTGGTGACACCTACAAGTTCCAGCACGAGGTCAGACTTTCAGGCGTTCCTCCCGAAAGGGGTCATCCTCGGGGACGGTTTGTCATCGACCCGGGGTAGGATCCGGGCGCCGCGCATGTCGAACGGCGGGGAGACCGCACCTTCGACGACCAGATCGACGACACCTGATCCAGGTGCCTCCGGCCCGGAGCGGGGTAAGGCAGAATCTGCGCCCCGGATCGGGCACAAGTTGGGCCCGCCGAGCGTTAGGTGCTCGATAAGCAGTCCGGACCCGCTGCCCGAGCGCCGCAGACCGAGGGTTCCGTTACACACCGCGCACAACGACGTGCACACCGCAAGACCCGCTGAGCCAGGGGGAAGAGGGACGATGGCCACCGATTACGACGCGCCACGCAAGACGGACGAGGAGCTTTCCGAGGACAGCATCGAGGAGCTCAAGGCGCGGCGCATGGACAAGAACTCCGGGAAGGTCGACGTCGACGAGGCCGAGGTGGCCGAGACGTTCGAGCTCCCGGGCGCCGACCTTTCCAACGAGGAACTCTCCGTGCGGGTGCTGCCCCGCCAGGCGGACGAGTTCACTTGTTCGAGCTGCTTTCTGGTGCACCACCGCAGTCAGCTCGCATTCGAGAAGAACGGCGGGCCGATCTGCCGGGACTGCGCCGCCTGAGGTCCGCTACGCGGATCCGGACGGGGCAGAATTCCGGGCAGTGACGCCAGGAAGCACAGCCACGCAGGCTGGACGGGGACAAAGACCTACGCGTCCGGGGGTGAGTGACCGCCACGTGCGGCGGCTCACCACCGGACGCGTCGTCGTGTCCGGGCGAAGTCCTCTGCCGTTTCGCGGCGCTACTTCGACGGCGGCAGCTCACCGGTCCAGCGCTGCCACAGCTTCGCGGCCTGCCGGGTCGCCAGCAGTCTGGCGATGGCGATGCCCATCCCGCTCGCCAGTGCCCAGGTGACCGCTTCCTTCCAGGTCAGGTCGGGGTCCTCCGGGTCCGAGGGCGGCTCGTTGCCGGTGACGTAGCGCCAGCTGGTGTCGACCGCCTTGCGGGTCACCGCGACCGCGGCCAGCGTGCTGACGCTCCGCACGAGGGTCCATCCGAGTTTCAACCTTGTCACAAGCAAACCTCCCTGTTTTGGTCGAGTCTGGCATGTCGGGCTCGTCCTCGCCCGAGATCCCGGTGGTGCCGGCCCCGAGTGTCCGGGCACGACGGACAGCATCGACCGCGGTCGGACGACCCGCGGCGGCTCGGTCCGATCACGGTCAGGTCGATCGCTCAGGCCATCGGTCAGGCCATCAGTCAGGTTGGTCGGTGAGGGGCCGGGTGTCCCGGGCGCGCTCCACGGCCGCGGTCAGCCGCTCTGGGTGGCGGCTCGCGACGTACCAGTACGGCGTCGGGTCGGTCGGGTCGGTGATCTCCACCCGTATCCCCCGAGAGATGTACGGGCGCAGGAACATCCGGGCGGTCGCATCGGCCGCCGGGCCGCGTAGTGCCCGGGCCTGACCGGTCGTCAGGGCCAGCACCGAGCCGATCGCCGCCCGCGGAGCCCTCGCCTTTCCCACCGAGAGCCCGGCGCCGTCGACCAGGACCCGCAGGCTGCCGAGGTAGCCCAGGCCCGCACCGCACAGTACCGCCACCACGGCGCCCAGCACATGTCCTGGAAGGCCCATCGCGTGCTCCGCGGCGAACCACAACGACGCGACCATCACCGCCGCGAACGCCCACCACCACACCGGCACCCACCAGCGTTCGGCGTACAACGGCTCAGGCGCCGGTCCGGGCCGGGACTTCGAGGACGGGCCCGGCGAGCCGGTCCGCGCGCGGTCCGCGGGCGTGCCCGGAGCGGGTTCGGAGGCGTGATCCGATGGCGCGTTCACGTCGGCAAGCCTCCCACCGCGAGCGCCCGGGATTGCGAGTAGGGTCGGGCACCGTGACCAGCACGGACGACGTACCGGTGTTGATCCGGCGTCTCGACCCCGACGTGACGATTCCGGCCTACGCCCACCCCGGTGACGCAGGCGCCGACCTCGTGACCACGGTCGACGTCACGCTCACCTCGGGGGAACGCGCGGTGGTGCCGACCGGCGTGGCGCTCGCGCTGCCCGCCGGATACGCCGCCTTCGTGCACCCCCGTTCCGGCCTCGCGGCCCGGCTCGGCGTGTCGATCGTCAACGCACCGGGCACCGTCGACGCCGGCTACCGCGGCGAGATCCAGGTGGTCCTGGTCAATCTCGACCCCCACACCACGGTCGAGTTCCGGCGCGGTGACCGAATCGCGCAGCTGGTGATCCAGAAAATCGAACGTGCCCGGTTCGTCGAGGTCGACTCCCTGCCGGGGTCACTGCGCGGCGCCGGCGGCCACGGCTCGACCGGGGGCTTTACCGATGCGGGCCAAACCCGCGGTGGAGGGATCTGACGTGATTTTCCGACGGGCCAACTCCTCACCTGCCGACCTCGACGCGCGCGACCGCCGCCGCCGGGGCCGCCGTCCGGCCGACGAGGACGTGCCGGCGTACGCCGTCGACGAGGACTCCGACGCCGGCACCGGACCGGCCGCGTCCGGCGGCACCACGCCGCGCACCCAGGGACCCTACGACGCCGCCGACGTGGAGTCGTTGCACGAGCCGCTGGAGGTCGGCCGGATCGACCTGGGCGGGCTGCAGTTGCACCCGGTCGAGGGGATGGAGCTGCGGCTGCAGGTGGACGAGGAGTCCCAGTCGGTGGTCGCCGCGCTGTTCGTCCAGGAGGACTCCGCGCTGGAGCTGCGCCCGTTCGCGGCACCGCGCACCGGTGGCCTGTGGGACGAGATCCGGCGCGAGATCGCGGCCGAGACCACCCGCCGCGGAGGCATGGTGACCGAGGGGACCGGACCGTTCGGGCCCGAGGTGAAGGTCGTCGTACCGGCCACGATGCCCGACGGCCAGCAGGCCACCCAGGCGTCCCGCATCATCGGGGTGGACGGCCCCCGATGGTTCCTGCGCGGCACGCTGATCGGCCGCGCGGCGGTCGAGCCCGACGCCGCCGAGCCCCTGCTCGCGGCGATGGCGCAGGTCGTCGTGGTCCGGGGCAAGGGGCCGATGGCGCCGCGCGACATGATCCCGCTGCGCCTGCCCGACGAGGCCCAGCAGGTCGGCCCCGACGACCTCGACGAGCCCGACGACCTCGGCTGAGCCGCCACGCGCGTGCGGTCTCGTCGGTTCCCACCCCTCCGAGTACGCTGCGTCGCATGAGCGGCGACACGACCAGGTCGACACGCACCGGTATGTGGCGTCGTGCCCTTTCCAGACTGACCAGCAGCCAGGACGACCTCGAGGCGGCCGAACTGCAGGACGACGTGCTGGAGGCGGGCTACGACCCGATTCACGGCTGCGCCGACCGGGAGCAGGTCAAGCTGCGTGGCACCATCAAGACGGTGACGTTGCGCCCCCGGGCGGGCACGCCGGCGCTGGAGGCCGAGCTGTACGACGGTTCCGGCAAGGTCGCCCTGGTGTGGCTCGGCCGGCGCCGCATCGCCGGCATCGAACCCGGCCGGAACATCATCGTTCGCGGCCGGATCGCCGTGCACGACGACCGACGGGTCATGTACAACCCCCGCTACGAGCTCAGGCCCCTGGGAGAGTGAACGTGACCGACGGACCGTCGCCCCGCCCAGACGACGACGCGCCCGGCCGGGTTCCGGGCCGGCCCGCCGACCACGTCGAGGCCCCCGAGGCCGCCGAGACTCCTGAGGCTCCCGAGGCCTCTGAAGACGACGAGGACGCCTTCTCGCTGCTGCGCGTCTTCGGCGGATGGGGCGGGCTGCTGGACGCGGGACTTCCCGGTCTGGCGTTCGTCGCCACCTTCACCCTGTCCGGCCAGCAGCTGCGGCCGGCCCTCATGGTGGCGATCGGGGTGGGCGTGGTGTTCGCCGTGATCCGGTTGATCCGCCGCGACCCGCTGCAGAACGTCGTCGGCGGCTTCTTCGGCGTGGCCATCGCGGCGCTGATCGCCAACGCCACCGGCAAGGCCGCCGACTTCTACCTGCCCGGCCTGTTCATCAATGCCGCCTACGCGATCGGCTACTTCGTCGCCAACCTCGTGCGCTGGCCGCTGATCGGGGTCGTCGTCGGGCTGGCCGCCGGTTGGGGTACGGCCTGGCGCGACGACCCGGTGCTGCTGCGGGCTTTCACCCGGGCGGGCTGGCTGTGGACGGGGTTCTTCCTGCTCAAGCTCGCCGTCCAGCTGCCGTTGTACCTCGCCGACCAGGTGGTCGCACTCGGCATCGCCAGGGTGGTGATGGGCTGGCCGCTGTGGCTGGTCCTGCTCTGGCTGACGTACGTCGTGGTGAGGGGAACGGTGCCGCAGCAGCACTTCCGCGCGGTCAAGCAGGCTGCCGAGCGGATCGCCGCCCGGCAGCACCCCGACAAGTGACTCCTAGCGGGGCTTCTTCACCTGGTGCGGGCAGAGCAGCTCCTGGAGCTCCTTCTCCCGCTCGGTGACGGCGACGAACAACAGCTCGTCGTGCGCCTCCAGCGGCGTGTCGCCGGTGGGCACCAGCACCCGGCCCTCCCGCACGATCGTCACCAGCACGGTGTCCGGTGGCCAGGAGACGTCCTGGACGCGGTTTCCGATGCAGGTGGAGTTGGGCGGGAGCGTGAGCTCGACCAGGTTGGCCTCGCCCTGGCGGAAGGTGAACAGGCGTACCAGGTCACCGACCGAGACCGCCTCCTCGACCAGCGCAGCCATGATCCGGGGAGTGGAGACAGCGACGTCGACACCCCAGGACTCGTTGAACATCCACTCGTTCTTGGGGTGGTTGACCCGGGCGACCACCCGCGGAACGCCGAACTCGGTCTTGGCCAGCAAGGACACGACGAGGTTGGCCTTGTCGTCACCGGTCGCGGCGATGGCCACCTGGCAGCGGTGCAGCGCGGCCTCGTCCAGGGTGGACAGCTCGCAGGCGTCGGCCAGCAGCCACTCTGCGTTGGGCACCGCCTCGGCCTTGGTGGCCCGCGGGTCCCGGTCGATCAGCAGGACCTCGTGGTTGTTCTCCAGAAGCTCGGCGGCGATGGACCGGCCGACGTTGCCGGCCCCGGCGATCACGACCCGCATCAGACGTCCTCCGGTCCGGTGGTGAACGCGGCCTCGACCTTCTCGATGCCGTCCTCCCGCATGATGACGTGCACCAGGTCACCGTCCTGGATCACGGTGTCCCGGTGGGGAAGGATCCCCTCGCCGAGCCGGGTCAGGAACGCCACCCGGGCGCCGGAGGTCTGCTCCAGGTCGCTCACCCGGTGGCCCACCCAGGCCGGCCCGATGTGCACCTCGGCCAGCCGGACCGTGCCGGTCGGGTCGCGCCACTCCGGCTCGGAGCCCTCCGGCAGCAGCCGGCGGATGATCTGGTGCGTCGTCCACGGGATCGTGGCCACGGTGGGGATGCCGAGCCGCTGGTAGACCTCGGCCCGGCCGGGGTCGTAGATGCGGGCCACCACGTTGTCGACCCGGAAGATCTCCCGGGCGATCCGCGCGGCGAGGACGTTGGAGTTGTCACCGCTGGAAACCGCGGCGAAGGCGCCGGCCTGCTCGATTCCCGCCTCGATCAGGACGTCCCGGTCGAAGCCGATGCCGGTCACGGTGCGGCCGGCGAAGTGCGGGCCGAGCCGGCGGAAGGCCTCGGCCGCCCGGTCCACGATCGCGACGCTGTGGCCGCGGTCCTCCAGGCTGTGCGCGAGTGTGGAACCGACCCGGCCGCAGCCCATGATCACGATGTGCACAGTGTCCTTCTTCGCACGATCTCTCGTCAGGGCAATCCCGAACGCTACACCGGGGCGAGCGTCCTCGCCCGCCCGGCGGGTGATCCAGCCGCACGCGACCGGATCAGCCCGTACCTCTAGCATCCTCTCGTGGGATTAGGTGATCTGGGCAAACGCCTGCTCGTCGGGCGCAAGCTCCGCAGTACCCAGCTGAGCGAGACGCTGCTGCCCAAGCGGGTGGCCCTTCCGGTCTTCGCCAGCGACGCGCTCTCGTCGGTGGGTTATGCACCGGACGAGATCTTCATCACCCTCTCCGCGGCGGGGCTTGCCGCCTACGCCTTCTCCTGGAAGATCGGGATCGCGGTCGCCCTGGTCATGCTCGTTGTGGTGGCCTCCTACCGCCAGACCGTGCAGGCCTACCAGTCCGGCGGCGGCGACTACGAGGTGGCGAGCGTCAACCTCGGCCAGTCCGCCGGGCTCACCGTGGCCAGCGCACTGCTGGTCGACTATGTGCTGACGGTGGCGGTGTCGATCTCCTCGGCCGCGCAGTACGCCGCGACCGCGATCGAGTCGCTGCAGGGCCACCAGGCTCTCGTGGCGGTGATCGCGACGGTGTTCCTGATGACGATGAACCTCCGCGGCATCCGCGAGTCCGGCACGGCCTTCGCCATTCCGACCTACCTCTTCATGTTCTCGATCCTCGGCATGGCGGCGTGGGGATTCGTCCGGCTGGTGTTCGGTGACCTGCCGGAGGCGTCCACCGCCGAGCTGCATGTGGCGCCGGAGCCCGCCTACGCCCACGGGCTGATGGGCCTGGCCGGGATGTTCCTGATCATGCGCGCTTTCGCCTCCGGCAGCGCGGCGCTCACCGGCGTGGAGGCGATCAGCAACGGCGTCCCGGCGTTCCGCAAGCCCAAGGGCCGCAACGCCGCGACCACCCTGCTGATGCTGGCGGTGGTCGCGGTCAGCATGGCGATCAGCGTGATCGTGCTGGCCAACCTGATGCACGTACGGATGGCCGAGCGACCGGCCACCCAGCTGCTGCACGCCGACGGCACTCCCGTAGGGCCGAACTACCACCAGCCGCCGGTGATCAGCCAGCTCGCGGCCGGGATCTTCGACCACTTCCCGCTCGGCTTCTACGTGGTCGCCGCGGTCACCGGCGTGATCCTGGTGCTGGCCGCCAACACCGCGTTCAACGGCTTCCCGGTGCTCGGCTCGATCCTCGGCCGGGACGGCTTCCTGCCCCGGCAGCTGCACACCCGCGGTGACCGACTGGCGTACTCCAACGGCATCATCTTGCTGGCTGGCTTCGCGATCGTGCTGATCATCGCGTTCCGGGCGGACGTGACCCGGCTGATCCAGCTCTACATCGTGGGCGTGTTCGTGTCGTTCACCGTCAGCCAGACCGGCATGCTGCGGCACTGGGGGAGGCTGCTGCGCACCGAGCAGGACCCCGCGAAACGCGCCCGGATGCAGCGCAGCCGGCTGGTCAACGCGATCGGCCTGGTGACCACCGGCCTGGTGCTGATCATCGTGCTGATCACGAAGTTCACCCACGGGGCGTGGATCGCGCTGGCCGCGATGGCCGTGCTGTTCGTCTTGATGAAGGGCATCCGCAAGCACTACGACCGGGTGGCCACCGAGATCGCGATCGACACCGACGAGGACATGACGCTGCCGTCGAAGGTGCACGCGGTGGTGCTGGTGTCCAAGCTGCACCGGCCCAGCCTGCGGGCGGTCGCGTTCGCCCGTGCGTCGCGTCCGGACGTGCTGGAGGCGGTGACGGTCGACGTCGACCCGGAGGAGACCGCCCGCCTGGTGGACGAGTGGGACCATCGCGGGATCCCGGTGCCGCTGAAGGTGCTCGCCTCGCCCTACCGCGAGATCACCCGGCCGATCGTGGAGTACGCCCGCAGCATCCGCCGGGCCAGCCCGCGCGACATCGTGATGGTCTACATCCCGGAGTACGTCGTGGGCCGCTGGTGGGAGCAGCTGCTGCACAACCAGAGCGCCCTGCGGCTGAAGGGCAGGCTGCTGTTCACCCCGGGGGTGCTGGTGACCAGCGTTCCGTACCAGCTGCGGTCGTCGCGGATCGCCGCCCGGCGCGAGGACAGCCCGTGGCGGGCGCCGGGTCAGGTACGCCGGGGCGGGCCGGGACGCGCGACCAGGGAGCGGACCGGCACCCGCCGCTGACCCGCGCCGAGGGCTCGCGCCGGCGGGTCGGGAAGGATGCCGGCATGGATCTGCGCATCTTCACCGAACCCCAGCAGGGCGCGACGTACGACGACCAGCTCTGTCTCGCCCGTGCGGCGGAGGACTGTGGGTACGACGCGTTCTTCCGCTCCGACCACCTGCTCGCCATCGACGGCATGCCGACCGCCGGTCCGGACGGGCTGCCCGGTCCCACCGACGCGTGGACGACGCTGGCCGGCCTGGCCCGCGACACCACCCGGATCCGGCTGGGCACCCTGGTGTCCCCGGTGACCTTCCGGCCGCCCGGGATGCTGGCGCTGCAGGTGGCGCAGGTCGACCAGATGTCCGGCGGCCGGGTCGAGCTCGGCCTCGGCGCCGGGTGGTACGAGCAGGAGCACCGCGCGCTCGGACTGCCGTTCCCCTCCCGGCGGTTCGGCCTGTTCACCGAGCAGCTGGCGATCCTCACCGGGCTGTGGTCGACGCCGGCAGGGGAGCGGTTCAGCTTCGACGGCGAGCACTACCAGCTCACCGACGCGACCGGGCTGCCCAAGCCGGTCCAGTCGCCGCACCCGCCGATCATCGTCGGCGGCGCCGGCCCTCGGCGCACTCCCGCGCTGGCCGCGAAGTACGCCGCGGAGTTCAACCTCGGCTTCGCACCCCCGGCGGAGATGGCGCCGGCCTACAACCGGGTCCGGGCAGCGTGCGCGGACCACGGCCGCGACCCCGGCACCCTCCGGCTTTCCGCCGCGCTGACCGTGAGTTGCGGCCGCGACGACGCCGAGGTGGCCCGGCGGGCCGAGGCCATCGGCCAGGACCCGGCGGCGCTGCGGGAGCGCGGCCTGGCCGGTACGCCGGCCGAGCTGGTCGACCGGATCGGTGCGTACGCCGACCTCGGTGTGTCGAGGTTCTACCTCCAGCTGCTCGACCTCACCGACCTGGACCAGGTGGAGCTGATCGCCGAGCGGGTCGCCCCGCAGCTTTCCTGAGCTGGGGGGCGGGACCCAGCTCAGGACTCAGCTCGCCGACCGGGCGCGGTGGTCGGCGACGCGCACCCGGTTGGCGCATCGCAGCGAGCAGAACCGCCGCCGCCCGTTGCGCGAGGTGTCCAGGAACACCGCACCGCACCCCTCCCGGTCGCAGCGCCCGAGCCGGTGCCCGGTGGCGTCGCACACCACGTGCGCGAGACCGGCGGCGGTCTGTGCCCGGACGCGGGTCACCACATCCGGGTCCTCGGGGAAGTAGTGCAGGTGCGGTGGCCGGCCGCCGTGCCGGCTGACGAAAGGACGGCTCGCGCCGAGGTCGAGAAGTTCGTTGACCAGCGCGACCTGACGGTCGGAGTCGGGCTCGCCGTACGCCCGGTCCAGGTGTGCGGCCCAGGCGGCCAGGTCGTCGGCGTCGCGCCGGGTCAGCCGCCCCGCCTGGACCTGGTGGGCGGTCAGGATCCGGGCCAGCTCGCCGGGATCGGGGCGGCCGGTGGCCTCCCGGCACTGGTTGACCAGCGCGGTGGCCAGCTGCGCCGCCGATCCGCCGTAATGGTTGAAGTGCACAAGACCATGACAACACGCTGGGGTGATGCGCGACCACGATCCAGCCCCCGACATCCCCGAAGTCCCCGAAGTCCCCGACGGCTGTCCCGGATGTGGCTGGCCGGCGACCGACCTGGGCCGTACCGGGGGAGCGGGTGAGGTGCTGTCCCGGCACGGCACGTCCGCCGGCACGGTGACGTACCTCCGCTGCGTCTGCGGCGGCCTGCTCGTCCTGACGGCCGGTGGACTCGCGGGCGGTGCCGGGTCGTGGGATGAACGACCGGGGCGACGCGCGGCACCGGGGCACGGCCGCCTCACCGGGCGCACCTAGACTCGGCACCGACGTACTTCCGAACGAACGGGACCGGTCGTGAGCCACCCCGGCAGTGGGCCGCTGCGGATCATCCGCGGTGCGATGCTCGCGGCCTGCTGCACCGCGCTGGCAGTGCTGGGGCACGTCGGCGCGGGCGGTGCGCTACCTCCGGTGGCGGCGCTGGTGGCCGGAACGGTCATCGTCGGCGCGGCGTTCGCCGTGCTGGCCGACCGGCGGCGCGCGTTCGGGCAGATCCTGGCAGCCGCGCTCGCGGCGCAGGCGATCTTCCACGCGGGGTTCTCCCTCGCGTGCGCCCACGGATACGACCTCACGAGGGGGACCACAGTCTCGCCCGGCCCGGTCGCCGGCGCCCTGGAGACGGCGACCCCCGGACCGGTGATGCTGCTCGTCCACGTCGGCGCCGCTGTGCTGCTCGCGGCGCTGGCCGCGGCCGGCGAGACCCTGGTGTGGGTGGTCTTCCACCTGCTCGGACTGGTGCGCCTGCCCGCCCTGACCCTGCCGGTACCAGCCGGGGTCAACGTCACCCCCGTGCGGGACCACGACGACGATCTTCCCGGTGCGCGTGAGCTGCGGATCTGCCGAGCCCACCGGCGGCGAGGACCCCCGACGGTGACGCCGGCTCCGGCCTGATCCGCCGCCACACCCATCGTGCGGACGGCCGGGAGCCCATCGAGCCACCGTTTCGTCACCACACCGCGCCGGTCCCTGCAACTGGCAGCCATCCGCGCGCGGGTTCGCACCGAAGGGTTCTCATGCAGGTCAGACCGCTTCACCTCCCATCCCGCTCCGGCACGCCGCGACAAGTCCGTACGTCACTGCGGCGGGCCGCCGTGATCACCGGCGCCGCCGCCAGTGCGCTGTTGCTGTCCACCGGTGTCGCCTCCGCCCACGTGACCGTCAGTCCCGGCGAGGCCGGACAGGGGGAGTACGCCAAGCTCAGCTTCCGCGTGCCCAACGAGTCCGACACCGCCTCCACCGTCCGGGTCCGGTTCGAGTTCCCCAAGGCGACGCCGCTCCCGTCGGTCCGGGTCAAGCCGCACCCGGGCTGGACGGTGAAGGTGACCGAGTCCAAGCTTCCGCGGCCGGTCGACGTCGGGGACGTCCGGCTGGACCGTGCCGTCACCGCGGTCACCTGGACCGCCGCCAAGGGTTCGGCGATCGGGCCGGGGGAGTTCGACGAGTTCGACGTGTCCGTCGGCCCGCTGCCGGCGAAGGCGTCGTCGATGTCGTTCCCGGCCGTGCAGACCTACGACGACAACAAGGTCGTGCGCTGGGACCAGGCGCAGGCGCCGGGCGCGGCCGAGCCGGAGCATCCGGCTCCCACGCTCACGCTGGTGGCCGGATCCGGCGGTCACCACGGCACCGCGGCGGCTGCGGCGGACCCCACCGCCACCGCTGACCCGTCCGGGCAGCAGAAGTCCGGCGCGACGACCACCGCGGCGTCGGCGGACTCCACCGCCCGCACCCTCGGAACGGCCGGACTGGTCGTCGGGATTCTCGGCCTGGCCGCCGCCGCGTACGCGGCGCTGGCCGTCCGCCGCCTGGGCCGGGGCAGCGCACGATGATTGGCGGGCCCAGGACACCTGGCCGAACCAAGCCCGCCGGTGTGCGTGGAAGACCACGGGGCGTCGGAGCGCGGGTGCTCGCCGTCGCGCTGGTGCTGGCCGGCTGCCTGGGCCTGCAGGCCTGGTCGTCGGTTCCGGCGTTCGCCCACGCGGCGCTGGTCTCCAGCGACCCGAAGGACGGTGCGGTGCTCGACCGGCCGCCGAGGCGGATCACCCTGGAGTTCGACGATCCGATCTCGCGGAAGTTCAACTTCGTCGCCGTCAGCGGCCCCGGCGGGGCCACCTACCAGTCCGACAGCCCGCAGGTGCTGGGGAACAAGCTGACCCAGCGGCTGGCCGACCTGGGGCCGGCCGGGACCTACGAGGTCGCCTGGCGGGTGGTCTCCGCCGACGGGCACCCGGTCTCGGGGACGCTGAAGTTCACCACCCGCGCCGCCGGGAGAGGGCACGGTTCGCCGGCGACCACGAAGCCGGGGAAGGGAACCGCCGGATCCACCGCCACCCCCGGCGCACGGGACACGCCCGCCGCGTCCGGCCAGGAGAACTCCTCGGGCACGCCGTGGTGGCCGATCGGGGTGGCCGTGCTCGTGGTGTTCGCCGGCGGCGGGGTGATCACCGCCCGGCGGCGGCGCGACGGCGGCCAGAGTGACCACGGCGACCCGTCGTCACCGGACGAGGGCTAGGTGGGGATCCTGTGAGCGTGACCGAACGACGAGGCGCCGCCAACCGGCCGGACCGGGGCGGCGGCGACGCCCTCCCTGGCCAGGACCGGGCCGGCCACGCCCCCGGCGGGCCCCGCGTCCCGTGGATCATGGCCGGCTGGCTGCTGGCCGGGGTGGGCGTGCTCGTGATCGCCCTCGTGGTGGGCGGGGGGCGGCCGCAGCCCACCGCCCCCGGGCTCCCCGACCCGGGAATGCTCACCGGCTGGGGCCTGCCGATCGCCAAGCTGGTCATGGACCTCGCCGCCGTCGGCGCCGTGGGGTCGCTGTTGTTCGGGGTGCTGGCACCCACCCGGGCCGGCGCGCTCGAACCCGCCGCGACCCGGGCGCTGCGCGGAGCGGCGGCCTGCGCGTGGGCCTGGGCGGTCGCCACCGCGCTCACCCTGATGTTCACCATTTCGGACTTCCTCGGCATCCCGGTCGCCCGGCTGGACTATCGGGACAACCTGGCCGGTTTCGTCTCCGAGGTGACCCAGGGCCGGTCGCTGGCGGTCGTCTTCCTGCTCGCGGTCATCCTCGCCGGCACCGCGCGCGGCGTACGGACGCTGAACGGCGTCGCCCTGCTGCTCGTCCTGGCGGTCACCGCCACCCTCCCGCCGGCGCTGACCGGCCACTCGGCCGGCGCGGCCGACCACGACATCGCCACCTCCAGCCTGCTGGTGCACATCGTCGCGGTGACCCTGTGGGTCGGCGGCCTGGTCGGCCTCGCCGTGTACGGGCGGCGGGCGACCACGCCCGCGCTGGGCAGCGCCGCCGGCCGGTACAGCTCGCTGGCCCTGTGGTGCTTCGCCGCCGCGGGTTTCTCCGGGCTGGTCAACGCGTGGGTACGCCTGGGCGGGATCGCGCCGCTGGTCACCTCGTCGTACGGCTGGCTGGTCCTCGGCAAGCTGGTCGCGCTGGTCGCTTTGGGCTGGTTCGGCTGGTGGCACCGCCGCCGGACGCTGCCGGCCCTGGACCGGAAGTCGCCGGGGGCGTTCCGCCGGTTCGCGTCGGTGGAGGCGGCGGTGATGGCCGCCACCATCGGCCTGGCCGTCGCGTTGTCCCGCACACCCACGCCGGTGCCGGAAGAGGCCGAGCGGCAGTCGACCGCACAGGCGCTGATCGGGTGGGCGGTGCCGCCGTTCTCCTGGTCGCACGTGCTCACCCTGTGGCGCCCGGACACGCTGGTGCTGGTCGCGGCGGCCACCGGCGTCGTCCTCTACCTGCGCGGGGTGTGGCGGCTGCACACTCGTGACCTGCGCTGGCCGGTCGGGCGTACGGTCAGCTGGTTGCTGGGCGTGGCGGTCACCGTCTTCGTGCTGTGCTCGGGCGTGGCGACGTACGCGCCGGCGATGTTCAGCGTGCACATGGCCCAGCACATGACGCTCACCATGCTCTCGCCGATCCTGCTGGCCATCGGTGCGCCGGTGACGCTGGCGCTGCGTGCCCTGCCGGCCGGGCGCCGAGCCGAGGACGGCGGCCGGGATCGTGGAATGCGCGAGTGGATCCTCACCGTGCTGCACAGCCGGGTCGGCCCGGGTGATCACCCATCCCCTGGTGGCGCTGGCGTTGTACCTGCTGAGCCTGTACGCGTTCTACTTCACCGGCATCTTCGCCGCGGCCATGCGCAGCCACACCGGCCACCTGCTGATGACGTTCCACTTCCTGACGATCGGGTCGCTGTACTTCTGGCCGATCATCGGCCTGGACCCGATGCCGCGCCGGCTGCCGCCGTTCGGCCGGATGCTGCTGTTGTTCGCGTCCATGCCGTTCCACGCGTTCTTCGGCGTGATCGTGATGGCCACCACGACGGTGCTCGGCGGGGAGTGGTTCGCCGGCCTGCGGCTGCCCTGGCTGGACCCGCTGGCCGACCAGAACGTCGGCGGCGGCATCGCCTGGGCCGCCGCGGAGGTTCCGGTGATCATCGTCCTCGGCGTGGTGTTCGCGCAGTGGGTGCGCTCCGACGCCCGGGAGGCGAAGCGGGTGGACCGGCGCGCCGACGCCGGTGACGACCGGCTGTCCGACTACAACGCGATGCTGGCCCGGCTGGCCGCCCGGGACGACCCCGGCCGCTGACAGACCGGCCGGCCCTGACAGATCGGCCGCCAGGCCGTTCGGACACTCGCGGGTACGGGTGGCGCCGGCTCGCCCTACCCGTGTATCTTGACGTCGAGATAATTGCTGAGGACCTGCTCGCGCCCGGACCGCATCCGGACCCCGACCGGTCCACCCGGAGCATCGGTGGGCAGGATGCAGCAGGACCGAGCGGACAGACCCAACGGACAAGGGGAGTGGCCATGGCGAGCGTCGACAGCTTCGGAGCCAAGGGACAGCTCGAGGTCGGTGAGGCGTCGTACGAGATCTACCGGCTCGCCGCCGTCGACGGCGCCGAGCGGCTGCCGTACAGCCTGAAGATCCTGCTGGAGAACCTCCTGCGCACCGAGGACGGCGCCAACATCACCGGCGACGACATCCGGGCACTCGCGCAGTGGGACGCGAACAGCGAACCCAGCAAGGAGATCCAGTTCACCCCGGCCCGGGTCATCATGCAGGACTTCACCGGTGTGCCCGCCGTGGTCGACCTGGCCACGATGCGTGAGGCGGTACGCGACCTCGGCGGCGACCCGGCGCGGATCAACCCGCTGTCGCCGGCCGAGCTGGTCATCGACCACTCCGTCATCGCCGACGTGTTCGGCACGTCCGGACGCGTTCGCCCGCAACGTCGAGATCGAGTACGAGCGCAACCGGGAGCGCTACCAGTTCCTGCGCTGGGGCCAGGGCGCCTTCGACGACTTCCGCGTCGTCCCGCCGGGCACCGGCATCGTGCACCAGGTCAACATCGAGCACCTCGCCCGGGTGGTCTTCGGCCGGGAGGTCGACGGTGCCCGGCAGGCCTACCCCGACACCTGCGTCGGCACCGACTCCCACACCACGATGGTCAACGGCCTCGGCGTCGTCGGCTGGGGCGTGGGCGGCATCGAGGCCGAGGCCGCGATGCTCGGCCAGCCGGTGTCCATGCTCATCCCGCGGGTGGTCGGCTTCAAGCTGAACGGCGAGCTGCCCGAGGGCGCCACCGCCACCGACCTGGTCCTCACCATCACCGAGATGCTGCGCAAGCACGGCGTGGTCGGGAAGTTCGTGGAGTTCTACGGCCCGGGTGTGGGCGCGGTCCCCCTGGCCAACCGCGCCACCATCGGCAACATGTCGCCGGAGTACGGCTCCACGATCGCGGTGTTCCCGATCGACGAGGAGACCGTGCGCTACCTGCGGTTGACCGGCCGTCCGGACGAGCAGGTCGCGCTGGTCGAGGCGTACGCCAAGGAGCAGGGCCTGTGGCACGACCCCGAGCGCGAGGCCGCCTACTCGGAGTACCTCGAGCTCGACCTGTCCACGGTCGTCCCGTCGATCGCCGGCCCGAAGCGGCCGCAGGACCGGGTGAGCCTCACCGACGCCAAGCAGGTGTTCCGCGGCGTGCTCACCGACTACGTCACCGCCGAGGCGAAGACGAACGGCGACGAGAAGGGCTACGACGAGGCGGCCGCGGAGTCCTTCCCGGCCAGCGACGCGCCCGCGTTCCACGGTGACAACCACTCCGACCAGCCGGCGGGCTACACCTCGGCGGCCCGTGGTGCCGACGGCCGCCCGAGCGCGCCGACCCGGGTCACCCTGCCCGACGGCACCGAGTGCGAGGTCGACCACGGCGCGGTGGTGATCGCCGCGATCACCTCCTGCACCAACACCTCCAACCCGTCGGTGATGGTGGGTGCGGCCCTGCTGGCCAAGAAGGCGGTCGAACGCGGCCTGAACCGCAAGCCCTGGGTCAAGACCACCCTGGCGCCGGGCTCGAAGGTCGTCATGGACTACTACGAGCGCGCCGGCCTCACGCCGTACCTGGAGAAGCTCGGCTTCAACCTGGTCGGCTACGGCTGCACCACCTGCATCGGCAACTCCGGCCCGCTCATCCCCGAGGTGAGCCAGGCGGTCAACGACGCCGACCTCGCCGCGGTGTCGGTCCTGTCCGGCAACCGCAACTTCGAGGGCCGGATCAACCCCGACGTGAAGATGAACTACCTGGCGTCCCCGCCGCTGGTGGTGGCGTACGCCCTCGCCGGCAGCATGGACGTCGACCTGAGCACCGAGCCGCTCGGTCAGGACAGCGACGGCAACGACGTGTTCCTCGCCGACATCTGGCCGTCCGGGCGCGAGGTCGAGGAGGTCGTCGCCGGCGCCATCGCCAGCGAGATGTTCACCCGCGACTACGCCGACGTGTTCGCCGGTGACGAGCAGTGGCAGGGCCTGCCCACGCCCGAGGGCGAGGTGTTCGCGTGGGACGGCGCAGTCCACCTACGTGCGCAAGCCGCCGTACTTCGAGGGCATGGCGGCCGAGCCCACGCCGGTCGGCGACATCTCCGGCGCCCGGGTGCTGGCCAAGCTGGGCGACTCGGTGACCACCGACCACATCTCCCCGGCCGGCTCGATCAAGAAGGACAGCCCGGCCGGTGCGTACCTGCTGCGACAACGGCGTGCAGTTCCGCGACTTCAACTCCTACGGGTCGCGGCGCGGCAACCACGAGGTGATGATCCGCGGCACCTTCGCCAACATCCGGCTGCGCAACCAGCTGGCGCCGGGCACCGAGGGCGGCTTCACCCGCGACTTCACCGCGGGCGGTGAGGTGGCCACGATCTACGACGCCTCCACCCACTACCAGGAGGCCGGCACGCCGCTGATCATCCTTGCCGGCAAGGAGTACGGCTCGGGTTCGTCGCGCGACTGGGCGGCCAAGGGCACCGCGCTGCTCGGTGTCAAGGCGGTGTTGGCGGAGTCGTACGAGCGGATCCACCGGTCCAACCTCATCGGCATGGGAGTGCTGCCGCTGCAGTACGCCAACGGGGAGTCGGCGGAGTCGCTCGGCCTCACCGGCGAGGAGACCTTCGACGTGGTGGGGATCGAGGCGCTCAACGACGGCGACACCCCGCGCGAGCTGACCGTGCGCGCGGACGGCAGGGAGTTCCGCGCCGTGGTCCGCATCGACACCCCGGGCGAGGCCGACTACTTCCGGCACGGCGGGATCATGCAGTACGTCCTGCGGTCCCTGCTCAGCCGCTGAGGTCTTTCGGGGCCAGTACGCCACGTCGCCCCCGTACCCACGTCGGTGGGTGCGGGGGCGACGTCGCGTTTCGGGCCTTCAGGCTCGTTCACACCTTCAGGCCTTCAGGTGTACGAGGCGCTCAGGCGGCCTCGTAGGCCTGGGTGGGGTACTCACCGGCCTCCTCGTCGGTGGCGGCCCGCCGGCGCAGCGCCACGGCGCCGATCAGCACCAGAAGTGCCCCGCCGGCCGCGATCCACGCGCCGGGCTGGACGTCGGCCACCCGGAACTGCGCCGCCCCGTCGGCGAAGGCGATCCGGGCCACCCACAGCCCGACGGTGGCCGCACCGAGCAGGAACGACAACCACAGCAGCACCCGCACCAGCAGCACCGCGCCCAGGATTCCGATCGCGCCGGCGACCGCCAGCGGGGCGGCCATCGACGTCCAGTAGTTCAGCGTCTGGCCGGCGAGGTCCTTGACCTCGGGCCGGGTGAGCAGGTCCTGCAGGCGAACCTGTTGTGGCGAGCGGTTTCCGAGCCAGTCGAAGTAGGCGCCGCTCGCGATCGCGATGGCTCCGATGGTGGCGAGTACCGCCGCCCGAGGACGAACGATTGTCATGGCCGGACCTCCAGCGTCGTGCCGATCCCCGTGTGGCTGCCCCCCGCGAACGTGCAACCTACCCCAATCGGCCCACGCGTGGGCGTACGAGCGGGAACAGCAGGGTCTCCCGGATCGACCGGCCGGTGAGCGTCATCACCAGCCGGTCGATTCCGAGACCGAGGCCGCCGGCCGGCGGCATGCCGTACTCCAGCGTGCGCAGGAAGTCCTCGTCCAGCTGCATCGCCTCGGGGTCGCCGCCGGCGGCCAGCAGCGACTGGGCGGTGAGCCGCCTGCGCTGCTCCACCGGGTCGGCGAGCTCGGAGTAGGCCGTGCCGAGCTCGACGCCGAACACCACGAGGTCCCAGCGCTCGGCGAGGCGCGGGTCGTCGCGGTGCTGCCGGGTGAGTGGTGAGACCTCGGTGGGGAAGTCGGTGTAGAACGTCGGGCGGACGGTGTTCGGCTCCACCAGCGCGTCGTACACCGCGAGGACGGCCGCGCCGGGGCCGGCCGCCGAGTCGACGTGGACGTTCGCGCGGGCGGCGTACCTGCGCACGGTGTCGGCGCTGGTGCCGGGGCTCACCTCCTCACCCAGCGCGGCGCTCACCGCCGCGTGCACGCTCACCACCGGCCACTCGGGTGCGAGGTCGACCTCGGTGATCCCTTCGGATCCGTCCGGGCTCGTACGGGTGAGCACGGTGCCGCCGTGCACCGCGCGACAGGCGGAGCGGACGAGGTCGCAGGCCAGCAGCCGCATGGAGTGATAGTCGCCGTAGGCCTGGTAGGCCTCCAGCATCGTGAACTCCGGGTTGTGCGTCGCGTCGGCGCCCTCGTTGCGGAAGTTGCGGTTCAGCTCGAAGACCTGCTCCAGTCCGCCGACGAGCAGCCGCTTGAGGTACAGCTCCGGCGCGATCCGCAGGTAGAGCGGCAGGTCGTAGGCGTTGATGTGGGTGGTGAACGGCCGGGCGTTCGCACCGCCGTGCACCGGCTGCAGCATCGGCGTCTCCACCTCCTCGAACCCGCCGGCCCGCAGGGTGTCCCGCACGGCGGTCACCACGGCCCGCCGCTGAGCGAACAGCACCCGGCTGTCGGGCCGGGTGGCCAGATCGACTGCGCGCTCGCGTACCCGCGCCTCCGGGTCGGTGCGGCCGTGCCACTTGTCCGGCAGGGGCCGCAGGCACTTCGCGGTCAGCGCCCACCCGCCCGCGCGGACGGTGAGCTCACCGGACCGGGTCGTACCGACCTGGCCGGTGACCCCCACGTGGTCGCCGAGGTCGACGTCGCGCTTCCACCGGGTGAGGGCTGCCGCCCCTTCCTTCAGGTGCCGGGCGTCGAGCATGACCTGCAGGTCGCCGGTGCCGTCGCGGACGGTGGCGAAGCTCAGCCCGCCGAACGTGCGCAGGCCGACGACCCGGCCGGTGACGCCGGCCTGGCCGCTCGTCCAGGTGTCCGGCGCGAGACCGGCGAACTTCGCGGTGACCTCGGCAGCGGTGGCGGTGCGGAGATAGCCCACGGGGTAGGGGTCGACGCCTTCGGCGCGCAGCCGGCGAAGCTTGTCCCGGCGGACGCGTTCCTGTTCGGGCAGCGCGCGTTCGCGCCGGTCCTCGAGCGCGTCGAGGTCGGCGGCCGGCTCCTCGCCCGGGTGGTCCCCGCCGGCGGGTCCCTCGGCAGCCGGCAGCTGGAGCGTTCCGACGGCACCAACGGCGCCGGTGGGCCCGGCCGCGCCGGTGGCCTCGGCAGCGGATCGCTGCGGCACCTGCGGGACCAGCCCGCGCGCACCACCCCGGCGCAGCCGATGGCCGGGCCAGACAGGTACGGGTAGCAGGCCTTCCGCGACCCCCGTCGCCACCGCGATCCGGGGCAGGTCCCGCGACCTCGGGTAGCACAGGAACCTCGTCACCCACTCCGGCTCGAACTTCGCGTTCGCGCGGTACAAAGCCTCGATCTGCCACCAGCGCGAGGCGAGCAGCAGTGTCCGCCGCCACACCCGGGCCACCGGTCCGGCGCCGATCTCCGCGCCCTCCACCAGACCGGAACGGAAGATCGCGAAGTTGAGCGAGATCCGGTCCACTCCGAGCGCCCGCGCCGCCTCGACCAGCCGGGACACCATCAGCTCGACGACGCCGTTGGGCGCGACGGGCGAGCGGCGCATCAGGTCCAGGGACAGGCCGCGGCGGCCCCACGGCGCGAACGACAACAGGGCGCGCCGATAGCCGTGCCGGTCCAGGCACTCGACCAGGACGCACCGGTTGTCGCGCGGGTCGCCGAGCCGGCCGAGCGCCATCGAGAAGCCGCGTTCGCCCTGCGTACCCCGCCAGTGGTCGGCGTCCGATCCGATCTCGGCGAGCTCCTCGGCGGGGATGTCGGCGTGCCGCCGGATCCGGCAGGTGTAGCCCAGGCGTTCCAGCCGCTGCACCGCCTGGCGTACGCCACGCATCCGCCGCCCGGCCAGGTCGTAGTCGGCCACCCGGAGCACCGCCTCGTCGCCGAGCTCGAGGACGTGCAGGCCCGCGTCGGCGTAGGCGTGCGCGCCGGCCTCGGTCGTTCCCGTCACCGCCGGTGCCCAGGCGTAGCGGCGGGCCTCGGCGAGCCAGGCGCGGATCGCCGCGGGCCACTGACGCGGGTCGCCCACCGGGTCGCCGGAGGCCAGGCTGACCCCGGCCACCACGCGGTAGGTGACCGCCGCCGCGCCGGACGGGGCGAAGATCGCGGACTTGTCCTGGCGGGTCGCGAAGTACCCCAGGGAGTCCTCGGCGTACGTCGTCAGCAGCCCGCGGAGCTGCCGGTCGTCGGCCGGAGTCTGGTAGAGCGTCTTGCGGCGCGGGCGGAACAGCACCCAGGCGCCGGCGAGCTGGACCGCCGCGCCGAGCAGGCCGAGGAACACCGTCACACCGTGCGGGGGTGGAGGGGAGGCCAGCTCGCGGAAGACGTCGAACCGGTTCGTCGTGGCGTTGGTGCCGCCGGTGAGGAACACCAGCGCGGTCGCCGCCCGGTCGCCGACGGACGCGATCTGCCCGGGGAAGAGCGTCAGCGCCGCCATCCCGAGCACGAACCCGCCCACGACGGCGAGCGCCACCGTGCCCAGCGCCCGCCAGCCGGCCCGCGGCGCGACCTCGGCGTCGAACGCCGGCCGGGCCAGGACCAGCACCACCAGCACACCGGTCAGCACCACCAGGCTCAGCAGGCCGTGTCGGAGGATCACGACCTCGGCGACGTCGTACAGCATGTTCGGCACGATCAGCAGCACGACGAGGAACCACCAGGCGATCCGCTTGCGGCGCCGGACCGCCGCGGCCAGGATCCCGAGGTATGCCGCATATGCGAGGTTCGGCTGGGCCCCGATGGTGGTCAGCTCGATCAGGTCGCGCACGGGTTCCAGCACGCCCCGCAGCCCCGGAAACAGCGCGGTGACCAGACAGAACACCGCCACCGCGGTCAGGAAACGCGCGATCCAGGTCGCCAGGACCGCTGCCCTGGCGTCCTTGCGGGCAGCCGTCCGGGGCTGCCTCACCGGTCCCACAACGGCGGGCGGGCACTCAGCGGTTGGCGACGCACGCCGGGCAGCATAGAAGGTCTCCCTGGTCAGAGGGCCGCGCGTACCTTCGCGGCGTACTCCCTGGCCTCGTCCTCGTCGGCGTATTTGTGCCGCGGCCAGAAGAATCCCCGCAGCCCGTCGCCCTTGGTGCGCGGCACCACGTGGGTGTGCAGGTGCGGCACGCTCTGGCTGACCCGGTTGTTGACCGCGACGAACGACCCCTTCGCGCCCAGGCCGGCCTCCATCGCCCGGGCCACCCGCTGGACGGCCTCGAGGTAGGGGTCGCGCAGCGCCCCGGGCAGGTCGAGCAGGGTGTCCACGTGCGCTCGGGGGACGACCAGCGTGTGCCCCTTGAACACCGGGCGTACGTCGAGGAACGCCACCACGTCCTCCTCCTCCAGCACCAGGTCGGCCGAGCCGTCGGCGACGATGCCGCAGAAGACGCAGCCGGCCTCGGCGGACGCGGAGGAGCCCGGCACGGAGGTAGGCATGGTGGACAGATTACGGCCTGTCCGGTCCCGGACCGCAGAACCGCCGCGCGCACCGGGCGACATGACGTGCCGATTACGGCAACGTGCTCCGGCCGGTAAACCCTTGACGATCATCTGGCGGAATAGTTGTCTGTGGCCCGTGACGCACCGGCCTGGTTCGCAGGCGTCGCTTCGGGCGGCAAACGTACGTCGGGTGCTGGCAGCGGTCCGGGCACACGGCGTACTCAGTCAGGCCGAGATCGCGCGGCTCACCGGCCTCTCGCCGGCCTCGGTATCCAACATCGTGCACCAGCTCGCCGACGCGGACGCCGTTGAGCTGTCCCCGGGGATCCGGGGCGGCCGGCGGGCGCAGGAGGTACGTGTCCGGTCCGACGGCGGCCTGGTCGTCGGGCTGGACTTCGGCCACCGGCACATCCGGGTCGCGGTGTCCGACCTGCGGTTCGTCGTACGCGCCGAACGCCGGGTGGAGTGCGACGTCGGCGCGTCGGCGATGTCGGCGCTGGCGGTCGCGGAGAAGCTGGTCGGTGAGCTGCTGGACGAGATCGGCACCAGCCGGTGTGGGGTACGGGCGGTCGGGCTCGGCCTGCCGGCGCCGATGGGCCCCGACGGCGGCACGCTGGCGGCGTGGCCGATCCTGCCGAGCTGGTCGACCATCGACCCCGCCCGGCACCTCGCCGAGCGGCTGGGCGCGCCGGTCTACGCCGACAACGACGCCAACCTGGGTGCCCGCGGCGAGCTGTACTTCGGCGCCGGGCGCGGCGTGTCCGACCTGGCCTACATCAAGGCGGCCACCGGCCTGGGCGCCGGCCTGGTGGTGGCCGGGAACGTCTACCGCGGGTTCGCCGGCTCCGCGGGCGAGATCGGCCACCTCACCATCGACGAGATGGGCCCGGTGTGCTCCTGCGGCAACCGCGGCTGCCTGGAGACGATGGTCGGCGCGCCGTACCTCCTGGAGCTCATCCGGCACAGCCACCCCGACGTGCGCACGGTGGAGCAGCTGGTCACCTGCGCGCTCGCCGGCGACGGCGGCTGCCGGCGGGTGGTCGCCGACGCGGGCCGGCACATCGGGTTCGTGGCGGCCAACCTGTGCAACGTCGTCAACCCCGAGCGGGTCGTGGTGGGCGGTGACCTGGCGGCGGCCGGTGACCTGCTGCTGGAGCCGCTGCGGTCCGCGATGCCCCGGTATGCCGTGGTCACGGTGGCCTCGACCCCGGTGGTGGCCGCGCTGACGGGGGAGCGGGCGGAGGTCCTCGGCGCGCTGGTCCTCGCGGTCGAGCAGTTCCAGCGCCGGCACGACCAGGCCGAGGGCTCGGACGGCCCCGATGAGGATGCGCGCAGGGACGATGCGGCCAGGGAGGATGCGGCCAGGGACGATCCGGGCCGGACCGGCGCAGGCCCGGCCCAGGGAGGTGCAGTCTCCGCGGAGGGGCCGCGCGAAGACTCCGGCGCGCCCGGCATCCGCGCGGAAGCCGGCCTCGGCAACGGGCGTCTCCGGGCGGCCACGGGCCCACCGACGGGCCTCGGCCCCGCAGTCCGCAGCCCGGTGGGCGGTCCGGCCTAGCGCGCCGTACGTCGCCGCTGCGGGTCTTTCGGAGCGCGTCGCTTCCCGGGCGTTTCCCGCAACTCCAGCGCTGCCCCCCCGTGTCGTCGCGGTCACCGCGGGTGCCGAGCCGGGCGTGGCGTAGGTTACTCACCAGTCCAGGTCCCACCCGACGGCCACGCGGCACTCTAGACTCGACCCAGCCAGACGGTCGACCAATCGCGCGGGAGGGAGCTGGCATGGGTGTGCTCGAGAAGGTACGGGAACCATCCGACCTCAAGGCTCTGTCCGAGGAGCAGCTCACCACCCTTGCCCGCGAGATCCGTGACTTCCTGGTGGCCAAGGTCTCCCGCACCGGTGGCCACCTGGGCCCCAACCTCGGCATCGTCGAGCTCACGCTGGCCCTGCACCGCGTCTTCGAGTCCCCCCAGGACCGGATCATCTTCGACGTAGGCCACCAGGCCTACGTGCACAAGATGCTCACCGGCCGCCAGGACGGGTTCGACCTGCTCCGGCAGAAGGGCGGCCTTTCGGGTTACCCCAGCCGGGCGGAGTCCGAGCACGACCTGGTGGAAAACTCCCACGCCTCGACGTCGCTGTCCTACGCCGACGGGCTGGCGAAGGCTTACCAACTGCGTGGTGAGGACCGGCACGTCGTCGCGGTGATCGGCGACGGCGCGCTGACCGGCGGGATGGCCTGGGAGGCGCTGAACAACATCGCCGGCGCCAAGGACCGTCCGCTGGTGATCGTGGTCAACGACAACGGCCGTTCCTACACCCCGACCGTCGGCGGCATCGCCGACCACCTCACCGCCCTGCGCACCGACCCTCGCTACGAACGCGTGCTGGACCTCGTCAAGCGCTCACTGAGCCGGACCCCGCTGGTCGGGCCGCCGCTCTACGACGTTCTGCACGGCATCAAGCGCGGGCTCAAGGACGTGATGGCGCCGCAGGGCCTGTTCGAGGACCTCGGGATGAAGTACGTCGGACCCGTCGACGGGCACGACCGGGACCTGGTCGAGCACGCGCTGGAACAGGCGAAGAACTTCGGCGGCCCGGTCATCGTGCACTGCGTCACCCGCAAGGGCTTCGGGTACGACATCGCCGAGCAGGACGAGGCCGACTGCTTCCACAGCCCCTCCGGTGCCTTCGACCCGCTGACCGGCACCCCCGTCGCCGCGCCGGGCGCGAAGTGGACCAACGTCTTCCGCGACGAGCTGGTCGAGGTGGGCCGGGAGCGTCCCGACATCGTGGCCATCACCGCCGCCATGCGTCATCCGACCGGGCTGGACGCGTTCGCCCGCGAGTTCCCCGACCGGTCCTTCGACGTGGGCATCGCGGAGCAGCACGCGGTGACGTCTGCGGCCGGCATGGCGCTGGGTGGCATGCACCCGGTGGTGGCGATCTACTCCACATTCCTCAACCGCGCGTTCGACCAGATGCTGATGGACGTCGCCCTGCACGGGTGCGGTGCGACGTTCGTGCTCGACCGGGCCGGCGTGACCGGCGAGGACGGCCCGAGCCACAACGGCATGTGGGACATGTCGATCCTGCAGGTCGTGCCCGGTCTGCGGCTCGCCGCTCCGCGCGACGGTGCCCGGCTGCGCGAGCTGCTCCGCGAGGCGGTCGCGGTCGACGACGCGCCGACGGTGCTGCGGTTCCCCAAGGGCGCGCTGCCCGACGACCTGCCCGCTCTCGAACGCCGGGACGGTGTCGACGTCCTGGTCCGCGAGGGCGACACCGACGTCCTGCTCGTCTGCGTCGGCTCGATGGCCGCCACCGGAGTCGAGGTGGCCGCCCGGCTCGCCGGTCAGGGCATCGGCGTGACCGTCGTCGACCCGCGCTGGGTGAAGCCGGTCAACCCCGTCCTGGTCGACCTTGCCCGCACCCACCGGCTGGTGGTGTCGCTGGAGGACAGCGGCCGGGTCGGTGGATGCGGCGCGGCCCTCGGGCTGGCGCTGGCCGACGCCCGGGTCGGCACCCCGCTGCACGTCGTCGGGATCGCCCAGCGGTTCCTCGACCACGACAAGCGACCCCAGCTGCTGGCCGAGATGGGGCTCGGTGCCCAAGACCTCGCCCGCGACATCGTGGAGCGGATGGCCCAGGCCGACGAGGCCGCTCTGGTGCCCGACGATCACGGCGCGGTGTCGCGCGGGTAACCACCCCGCAACCATTCGCTGACCTGCGCTGATGGCCGGGAGCGGACCCCGCTGGCCGATAGGGGTCCGGTCCTCTACCTTGGTCCGATGAATCCCAGGAGCACGCGCGGGTCGACCTCGGTCATGCGCACCAAGCCGGTCGAAATGGCCATCTCCGACACCGAGGAGCCAGAGCACCGGCTGAACAAGAATCTCGGTGCGCTCGACCTCACCGTGTTCGGTGTCGGCGTCACGATCGGCGGCGGTCTGTTCGTGCTCACCGGCACGGCTGCGGCGACGTACGCCGGCCCGGCGGTGGCGCTGTCGTTCGTGATCGCGGCGGTGGCCTGTGGTCTCGCCGCCCTGTGCTACGCGGAGTTCGCCTCGACGGTCCCGGTGGCGGGCTCGGCGTACACGTTCTCCTACGCCACCCTCGGCGAGCTGATCGCGTGGATCATCGGCTGGGACCTCATCCTGGAGTTCTTCGTCGGCGCCGCGGCGGTGTCCAGCGGCTGGTCGGGCTATCTCGCGAGCGCCTTGCAGGGAACACCGCTGCAGATCCCCAAGGCGGTGGCCAACACCCAGGAGGGGTTCATGAACCTCCCGGCGGGGCTGCTCATCCTGGCCCTGACCGCGGTGCTCGTCATCGGCATCAAGCTGTCCAGCCGGATCAACCAGGTCGCCGTCGCGATCAAGGTCGGCGTTGCCCTGCTGTTCGTGCTGGCCGGCATCTTCTTCGTCAAGGCGGCCAACCTCACGCCGTTCGTTCCGCCGAGCCAGCCGGTCAAGGGCGGAGGCGGTGCGCTCACCGAGCCGCTCGTCCAGGTGATCTTCGGCATGCAGCCGGGGTCGTTCGGCTGGGCCGGAGTGATGAGCGGCGCCGCGGTCGTGTTCTTCGCCTTCATCGGCTTCGACGTGGTGGCCACCACCGCCGAGGAGACCCGCAAGCCGCAGCGCAACCTGCCGATCGGGATCATCGCCTCGCTGGCGGTCTGCACGGTCCTCTACGTCACCGTCAGCCTGGTGGTGACCGGCATCCAGAGCTACAAGAAGATCGACCCCGCCGACGCCGCGCCGCTGGCCACCGCGATGACCCACGCCGGGCACCCCGCACTCGCCAGGATCATCTCCATCGGCGCCGCGGTCGGCATCATCGTCGTGGTGATGATCCTGCTGCTCGGGCAGAGCCGGGTGGCGTTCGCGATGGCCCGCGACGGCCTGCTGCCCCCGGTGTTCGCCAAGGTGCACCCGAGGTTCCGTACGCCCTACGTCGTCACCATCCTGGTCGGTGTGGCGGCGGCGGTGCTCGCGACGTTCACCTCCATCGACGTGCTGGCCGAACTCGTCAACGTCGGCACGCTGGCGGCGTTCATCCTGGTCAGCGTCGGCGTGATCGTCCTGCGCAGGTCTCGGCCCGACCTGAAGCGCGGGTTCCGTACGCCGCTGGTGCCGGTGCTGCCGATCGTGGCGGCGCTGGTGTGCTTCTACCTCATGCTCAACCTCGCGGTGGAGACCTGGCTGCGGTTCCTGGCGTGGATGGCGATCGGCCTGGTCATCTATTTCGCGTACGGCCGCCGGAAGTCCCGGCTGGTGACCGCCAACGTCGAGGCCGACGGCAAGCCGGGCGGTGCGGGCCGGAACTAGCACCGACCAGAGCTCTCATCGTTTCGTCGGGTCGGGCGTGGTGCGGGTACTCAGCATCAGCCAGGCCCGACGATTCTTCCGCGGAAGAATGCCTCCGGCGTCAGGAAGAACTCGCGACCGGGCGCAATCGGCCCGAAAGGGTGAAGACCTTCCGGGGCTCGAGCCACCGGAACCCTTCGCACTTCGGCGACGGACCGTTCGGGTTGGCAGCAGCGTGAATAGCGGCGGGGGACGGGCCACCGGGAGTTTGCACACTCTTCGGTCGAACGAGCAGCGCGGCTCGGTCGCAAGAACGCCGATTCTTCCGCGGAAGAATCCCGGCGTCTCGACACGGCCGACCCCTGCCTGCTCCCGTCGGCCGCCCGGGTCCCGGCGGACGTGACCTCGCCCGGCTGCGGCTACAGCTACAGCTACAGCGATTCTTCCGCGGAAGAATTGGCAGGTCCCGGCAGCGGCTCTTCCGCACAAGTCCGCGCAGAGGCGTTGGAGCCGGCGGACTCGCCTGCGGCTTGGCCGGCGTCACGCGTTCAGCAGGTGGCCGGGCCACTCGTGTGGGCTCGGGCGAGCACCAGCCCTCGTGCGGAATGGAAAGACGTGGGCCGCACCAATGGTGCGGCCCACGTCAGCACGTGTGGAGCGCCTCGTCGAGCGACCGGTCGTGCAGCCGGGTGGCGCAGCCGGATCAGGCCGGCAGGCCGGCGGCTCCGACCGGGAGGAACCGGCGCCCGCCGACTCGCTCGGCGATCCCGCTGCGGTCGAGGTAGGGCGTGATGCCGCCCAGGTGGAACGGCCAGCCCGCGCCGAGAAGCATCGCCAAGTCGACGTCGGGTGCGTCGGCGACCACGCCGTCGTCCAGCAGCCGGCGTACCTCGTCGGCGACCGCCGCCATCGCACGCTCGCGCACCTGCTCCTCGGTGGAGGGCCGATCACCCTGCTCCAGCAGGGCGCGGGTGTCGTCGTCGAGGAACGGTTTGCCCTGGGCGTCCCACGACCACAGGCCGGGCTTGTTCGCCGCGACCAGCCGTTGCAGGTTGGGGGAGACGTAGAACCGGTCGGGGAACGCCTCGTGCAGTGTCTCGGCGACGTGCAGCCCGACCGCCGGGCCGACCAACTGCAGCAGGACGAACGGCGTCATCGGCAGGCCGAGCGGGAGCACCGCCTGGTCCGCGATCTCCACCGGGGTTCCCTCGTCGACGCAGCGGGTGACCTCGCCCATGAACCTCGTCAGGATGCGGTTGACGACGAACGCCGGCGCGTCCTTGACCAGGATCGCGTTCTTCTTCAGGCCCTTGGCGGTGGCGAACGCCGTCGCCAGGCTCGCGTCGTCGGTGCGCTGCCCCCGGACGACCTCCAGCAGCGGCAGGATCGCCACCGGGTTGAAGAAGTGGAACCCGACCACGCGTTCGGGGTGGGCCAGCTTGCTCGCCATCGTGCTGACCGACAACGACGAGGTGTTGGTGGCGAGCACGCACTCGGGGGAGACGATCTTCTCCAGCTCGGCGAAGACCTGCTGCTTGACCTTCATCTCCTCGAAGACGGCCTCGAGCACGAAGTCGCAGTCAGCGTAGCTGCCCTTGTCGGTGGACCCGGTGACCAGTGCCTTGATCCGGTTGGCCTGGTCGCCGCTCACCCGGCCCTTGGCGGCCAGCTTGTCCACCTCACCGTGGACGTAGGACAGGCCCTTCTCCACGCGCTCGTCGTCGATGTCGGTGAGCACCACCGGGACCAGCAGCCGGCGGGCGAACAACAGCGCCAGCTGGCTTGCCATCAGGCCCGCACCGACGATGCCGACCTTCGTCACCGGCCGGGCAAGCGACTTGTCCGGAACGCCGACCGGCTTCTTCGCCCGCCGCTGCACCAGGTCGAACGCGTACAGCCCGGACCGCAGCTCCTCGCTCATCAGCAGGTCGGCGAGGGCGTCGTCCTCCAGCGCGAACCCCTCCTCCTTGGAGCAGGTCTTCGCCGCCTCGATGATGTCCAGGGCCCGCAGCGCGGCCGGCGCGGCGCCGTGCAGCTTGGCGTCGACGAACGCGCGGCCACGGGCGACGGCGGCGTCCCATGCCTCGCCGCGGTCGACCGGCGCCCGCTCCACCTGGGTCCGCCCGGTGAGCACCTGGCCGGCCCACTCGAGTGAGCGCTCCAGGAAGTCGGCGCCCTCGAACGTCGCGTCGGCGATGCCGAGCGGCTGCACCTGCGGTCCGCGCAGCATGCGGTTGTTGTTCAGAGCGTTCTCGATGATCACCTTCACCGCGCGGTCGGCGCCGACGAGGTTGGGCAGCAGCCAGGTGCCGCCCCAGCCGGGCAGGATGCCGAGGAAGCACTCGCTGAACGCCACCGCCGGCGCCGAGGCGATGACGGTGCGGTAGGTGCAGTTGAGCGCGACCTCCAGGCCGCCGCCGATCGCCAGGCCGTTGACGAACCCGAACGACGGCTTGCGGCCGTCGTCGAGCTTGCCGAACACCTCGTGGCCGTACCGCGCGATCTCCTTGGCCTGCTCGCGCCGGGTGATCCGGGGCATGCCGCTGATGTCGGCGCCCGCGGCGAGGATGAACGGCTTGCCGGTGATGCCGATCGCCGCGACGTCCTCGCGGGCGAGGGCGGACTCGATGGCCGCGTCCAGCTCGGCCAGCCCCTTCGGCCCGAACGAGTTGGGCCGGGTGTGGTCGAGGCCGTTGTCGAGAGTGATCAACGCCATCGTTCCGGCACCGTACGGAAGGTCGACGTCGCGCACGTGCGCGTGCGTCACCACCTCGTCGGGGAAGACGTCGGCGAAGTCTCGGGCCAGGGTGGTCGGGCTGGTCACGGTGCCTCCTGAAGCGCTTCGGTCGTGGTGCCCGCTCACGCGGCGCCCTGCCAGTGGGGGTTTTCCCAGACGACGCTGCCGCCCATTCCGATGCCGACGCACAGCGTGGTGAGGCCGTAGCGCACGTCGGGGTGGTCCTCGAACTCCCGGGCCAGCTGCAGCATCAGCCGCACCCCACTGGAGGCCAGCGGGTGCCCGACAGCGATCGCGCCGCCGTAGGGGTTGAGCCGCGGGTCGTCCTCACGCAGGCCGAAATGGTCGCAGAACGCCAGCACCTGAACGGCGAACGCCTCGTTGATCTCGATCAGCCCGATGTCGTCCATCGTCAGGCCGGCCTTGGCGAGCACCTTCTCGGTGGCGGGGATGGGGCCCTCGCCCATCACCTCCGGCTCCACGCCGACGAAGGAGTAGGCGACCAGCCGCATCTTCGGCGTCAGTCCCAGCTCCTTCGCCACCTCCTCCGAGGCCAGCAGACAGGCGGTGGCGCCGTCGTTGAGGCCGGCGGCGTTGCCCGCCGTCACCCGGCCGTGCGGGCGGAACGGGGTGCGCAGCTGGGCGAGCCCTTCGACGGTGGTTTCCGGGCGGGGCGGCTCGTCGACCGTGGCCAGCCCCCAGCCCTCCTCGGTGCTGCGGGTCGCGATCGGCACCAGGTCGGGCTGGATGGTGTTGTCGGCGTACGCCTTGGCCAGCTTGCGCTGGCTGGCCGCGGCGTAGGCGTCGGCGCGTTCCTTGCTGATGCCGGGGAAGCGGTCGTGGAGGTTCTCCGCCGTCTGGCCCATCACCAGCGCGGACGGGTCGACCAGCTTCTCGGAGATGATCCGGGGATTGGGGTCGACGCCCTCGCCCATCGGGTGGTGGCCCATGTGCTCGACGCCGCCGGCGATCGCGATGTCGTAGGCGCCGAAGGCGATGCCGGACGCGGTGGTGGTCACCGCGGTCATCGCGCCCGCGCACATTCGGTCGACCGCGAAACCGGGAACGGTCTTGGGCAGCCCGGCCAGCAGGGCGGCGGTGCGCCCGATGGTCAGACCCTGGTCACCGGTCTGGGTGGTGGCGGCGATCGCAACGTCGTCCACCCGCTCGGCGGGCAGGCTCGCGTTGCGCCGGAGCAGTTCGCGGATGCACTTGATCACCAGGTCGTCGGCGCGGGTCTCGGCGTACATGCCGCCCGCCTTGCCGAACGGCGTACGGACGCCGTCCACGAAGACCACGTCACGGAGCTCACGGGGCACGTCGCTCTCCTCGTCGTCGGACCGTCGGGGTGCCTGACTGATTGCCTGGCAGGATGGCTGACAGCCATGATGCTACTCACTGGTAACAAGAACGCGCGGCATCCGGGTCAACTCCTCCGTCCCGAGCCGGGGTGCGAGCCGTTCGCGTCCGCCGGTGAAAGGTGCTTCAGTGCCTCCCGGCGCGAAAGCGGGGCGAGCCGGTCCTCCCGGTCGGCGACGTAGGCAAGCACCCAGGTGGGGTCGGTCCGGGCATACTCCCGCAATGCCCACCCGATCGCCTTGCGCAGAAAGAACTCCGACCTGCCCAGGCTCGGCTCCAGGCATGTCCGCAACAGGGCCGTGTCGGTGGCACCCCTCGCCTTCAGCTGGGCCAGGATCGCCACCCGGCGCAGCCAGACGTCCTCGCCAGCCGACCAGTCGAGCAGGACCGGAGCGACTACCGCGGGATCACCGGCCAGGATCGGGCCCACGCGGTTGGCGGCGATCTCGTCGACGTAGTCCCACCAGGCGCCGGTCACCGCGAGGTGTTCGTAGAGAGGCAGCGTGCCGGCGTCCTGCCAACGGCGAGAGGAGCGGTGCCCGGTCAGGGCCAGCGCGGCGTAGCGCTCCTCGCGGAACGCCGCGTCGTCCCACAGGGTGCGGACGGTGGCCGCCCAGGACGCTCGGTCCTCGATCGGATGTGCGGGCAGCACGTCACGGCAGACCTGCTTCAGTGCAGGTGCCGGTACGCCCCGGAACGGCATCGCCGACTTCATGTACGCCCGCATCCGCTCCGCGCGCTCGCGGTCCCCGGCCGCGGCCAGGCCCGCCCGCAGGGCCTCGACCAGCTGCCGGTCTGGTTCGGGCCACCCAGCCGCAGGCGGTCGGGATTCAGACGGTGACGGGTTCACGTCGCGGAGCATAGGAGCCCGCACCGACAGGCCGCGGACGCCACGTCGGGTCGGACGTCGGGCAGGGGCGGACGTCGGCAGGGGTCGGGCAGGGGCGGACGTCAGGCGGGGTCGGGCAGGTGGGCGGCGAGTGCTTGTGCCAGCGCATCCGCGGTGAGCTCGACCTGCCAGTCGCGGGCGCCCCGCTCGCGCAGCGCCTCGGCCACCGCCTCCGGCGAGGGATCGGCGGGCGGGTCCCACGCCAGCCGGCGTACGGAGTCGGGAGTGAGGAGGTTCTCCACCGGCAGCTCGCACCGGTCGGCGATCGCATGCAGGCTCGTCCGGCAGGCGGACAGCCGTGCGGCCGCGGACGGGTCGCGATCGGCCCAGGCGCGGGCCGGTGGCGGGCCGTCGTAGGCCATGGTGTGCTCGGGCAGTTCATCGTCGTCCAGCTCACGGGCCCGGCGCACCGCCGACCACCACAGGTCGAGATCGCGGCGGGCGGCGCGGTTCTCGAACGGCCCGAGTGCCGCGAGCTGCGCCCGGCTGGTGGGTTTGGTGCTCGCCGCGGTGATGATGGCGAGGTCGCTCAGCACCCGGCCGGGGGAGATGTCGCGCCGGCGGGCGGTCTCGTCGCGGGCGGTCCACAGCGAGCGGACGTACCCCAGCTCGCGACGGTTGCGGATCCGGTGGATGCCGGAGGTACGCCGCCACGGATCGCGCCGGGTCTCCCGCGGCTCGTGCCCGACCAGTGCGGCGAACTCCTGCGTGGCCCACTCCCGCTTGCCGGCCGAATCCAGCGCGTCGGCGAGCACGTCTCGAAGCTCCACCAGCAGCTCGACGTCCAGTGCGGCGTAGACCAGCCAGGGTTCGGGCAGCGGCCGGGTCGACCAGTCGACCGCGGAGTGGCCCTTCTCCAGCGTGAAGCCGAGCAGCTCCTCGACCAGTGCGCCGAGGCCGACCTTGGGGTAGGACAGCAGCCGGCCGGCGAGTTCGGTGTCGAACAGCGTGCGCGGCCGGAAGCCCAGCTCGGCCAGGCACGGGAGGTCCTGGGTGGCGGCGTGCAGCACCCACTCGGTGTCGGCGAGGACCTCGTCCAGCTCGTGCAGGTCGGGGCAGCGAACCGGGTCGATCATCGCGGTGCCGGACCCCGCGCGGCGAAGCTGGACGAGGTAGGCCCGGTGGGAGTAGCGGTAGCCGGAAGCCCGCTCGGCGTCCACGGCGACCGGTCCGTGCCCGGCGGCGAACGCCTCCACGGTGGCGGCCAGCGACTCCGCAGAGTCGACGACCGGTGGCAGCCCGTCATGGGGCTTGAGCAGTGGAACAGGCGCGCCCTTCGCGGGTCCAGACGAGGGGGGCTGGTCCGTCACCGGCTCCTCACCCGCCGGCCCGGGATGGAGACGACACCGGCCGGGACGGTCGGCAGGCCGGCGGAGGTGCACAGCAGCCGGCCCCAGGCAAGCGCGTGCCGGCCGAGAGCGTCGTCCACGGGTGTCCAGGAGGCCCGGATCTCAAGCTCCGCGCGCGCCGGCTCGTCGGCCATCCCGCCGAAGCTCTCCGAGGCGACACGGGTGACGGTGCCACTGGGCGCGGTGTAGTCGGCGTCCTCGGCGTCCAGTGCCTCCACCAGCCAGGACCAGCCGACGCCGCCCAGGAGAGGGTCGGTGACCATCTCGGCCTCGATCTCCGCGCGGACGTACGCCACACACCGGAAGGTACCGTTCCAGGCGTCGTGGCCGTCGGGGTGGTGGAGCAGGACGAGCCGGCCGCTGGCCAGGTCCAGGTCGTCGACCACGACGTCGGCACTGATCGCGGCCGCGAAGGGCGCGACTCGCTGCGGTGCCGGCACCTCCTCGGCGATGATCTCCGGCCGGAAGGGTGCGGCACGTATCTCGCTCAGCGCCCGTTGGAAAATCTCGGGCGGGGCGTTCGAATCCGTACGCGCAGCCACGCGGGAGAGCCTACGTCGGCGCACCCCCGCGCGCTGGGGACCGACGCGCCGGGAATCCCGGCGATACCTGGACATGTCCTGAAAGAAACCTCCGAACCATTTCTCCTCATGGGAGTACGGCGGTGTGCGGCGGCGGCGTCGGGGCTGTCGGAGCGACCGCCTACGCTTCGAAACTGTGGACACCAGCACCGCACGGACCAGCTCCTCACCGACCGACGCCGCGCAGACGCGCACCGCACAGACGGACGCCGCGAACACCGGCGCCACCCGGTCGGGTGCTTCGGCCGATCTCGCCGACTCCGCGTTCCTGCGCGCCTGCCGCGGCGAGCCCGTGCCGCACACCCCGGTGTGGTTCATGCGCCAGGCCGGGCGCGCGCTGCCGGAGTACCGCGCTCTGCGCGAGGGCGTGCCGATGCTCGAGTCGTGCACCCGCCCGGAGTTGGTGGTGGAGATCACCATGCAGCCGGTCCGCCGCTACGGCGTGGACGCGGCGGTCTTCTACTCCGACATCGTGGTGCCGCTGAAGGCGATCGGTGTGGACCTCGACATCGTGCCCGGCGTCGGTCCGGTGGTCGCCGAACCGATCCGGACCCTCGCCGACCTGGCGCCGCTGCGGCCGATCGAGCCCGACGACGTTGCCTACGTCACCGAGTCGATCCGCGGGCTCACCGCCGAGCTGGGCGGGACGCCGCTGATCGGGTTCGCCGGCGCGCCGTTCACGCTGGCGTCCTACCTCGTGGAGGGTGGCCCCAGCAAGGACCACGCCGCGACGAAGGCGCTGATGTACGGCCGGCCCGAGGTCTGGCACGAGCTGCTCGGCCGGCTGGCGCGGATCGCCGCGGGCTTCCTGCGCATCCAGGTCGAGGCGGGTGCGTCGGCGGTGCAGTTGTTCGACTCCTGGGCGGGCAGCCTGGCACCCGACGACTACGACACCTACGTCCGGCCGCACTCGGAGGCGGTCCTGGCGGAGGTGGGCGAGCTCGGCGTGCCCCGCATCCACTTCGGCGTGGGGACCGGCGAACTCCTGGGCTCCATGGCCGAGGCCGGTGCTGACGTGGTGGGCATCGACTGGCGGGTGCCGCTGGCCGAGGGGATCGAGCGGGTGGGCGGCCGGGCGGTGCAGGGGAACCTCGACCCGACGCTGGTGTTCGCGCCGTGGGAGATCGTGGCGGAGAAGGCATCCGACATCCTCACCGCGGGGCAGAAAGCGCCCGGTCACATCTTCAACCTCGGCCACGGCGTCCTGCCGAAGACCGACCCGGACGTTCTGACCCGGCTGGTCGACTTCGTGCACACCGAGTCCACCCGCGGCTGAGCCGCCCGCTTCACCGCCGCCCACCTCCCACACCTCAGGAGCCGGCAGGCGGGGGCGTCGGCTCCACCGGCGCCGACGGGCGGTTGGCCCTCTCCCGCAGCCGGCGCCGCAGGGGTACGCCGACCAGGACGAACAGGCCGAGGGCGACGAGGAACGGCATCGCCGCGCCGAATGCGGTCAGCACCGCCCGACCGGTGACGGCGAACGCCGACCAGCCCGAACGCAACCCGGCGAGGAAGCCGGTTCCCGCGTGCCGGGAGTCGTCGGTGCCCGCGGCCGGCGGGGTCTCGAAGTCGACCCGGATCGTCGCCAGGGTCGCCTGGCCGTCGAGGGCCGCGGCCCGGGCCTGCAGCGACTCCAGCTCGGCCTCACGGGAGGCGAGCTCGGTCTCCACCTGCATCACCTCACCCACGGTCTTGGCCTGGCCGAGCAGCGTGCGCAGCCGGTCGATGCTGCGCTGCTGGCTCTTCACCCTGCTGCCCACGTCCACGACCTGGTCGGTGACGTCGGTGGCCTGCTGGGAGTCGGTGCGTACGGTCCCCAGCTCGCGGAGCGCCCCGACCACCCGGTCGAACTCGGCGACGGGCACCCGCAGCACCAGGCTGACCCCGGAGGTCGCGACATCCTTCGTGCCCCGACTGCCGGGGGTGTCGGAACCCGGACCGCCCACGCCGGACGTGCTCTCCTGACTGGCGACGTACCCACCCGAACCCTCGGCGAGGGACGCGGCGCGGCGGGCAGCTGCCCGGGCGTCCTTGGTACGGACGGCGAGCGTGGCGGTCCGGACGATGGACCGGCGGAGCTCGCTCAGCTCCACCCCGGCCTTCGCCCCGGCCTTCGCACCAGGTTTGGCGGCGGCCCGTTCGGCGGAGCCCGGAGCGGCGACGGAATCCGCCTTGCTCGCCGAACCGCCACCGGCAGCGCTCTGCGACGGCCGGCCGGCGCACCCGGCCAGCGCCAGAGCGACGACGGCGGCCAGCAGGAGTCCACACGTACGGGCGAACCACGAGGATCGGGCCGGAAAGGTGAGGTGCGCCCGGCGGGCCGGACGAGCCGGAGGAACTGGGCGGGTCGGACGGGTCGGACGGCGGGCTTCTGGGCCGGTCATGGCAGACCTCCGCGCAGGGACGAGCCGGGTGTGGTGCCGCACCACGTCGTACCGACGTATCGCCTGGCGTATGAGCTGGCGTATGACCTGGCGTATCGCCTGGCGTATGACCTGGCGTACGGCGTGATCACCCGAGTGGTGCTGTCCCGACGCGCGCGGGCCGGGCAAGGTTGCCCGCGCCAGGTCTGCGAAGGTGGGCCTATGCGGGAGATCGTGATCGTCGGGGGCGGCATCGCGGGTGCGGCCACCGCGTGGTTTCTTCACCAGTCCGGCCGAACCGACCTCGCGGTGACGATCCTGGAGGGCTCGGCCCGGATCGGCGGCAAGCTGGCCACCACCGAGCTCGCCGGGATCTCCGTGGACACCGGTGCCGAGGCGATGCTCAACCGTCGCCCGGAGGCGGTCGAGCTCGCCCGCGCCGTGGGCCTCGGCGACGCGCTCCGCCATCCCGCCACCACCTCCGCCTCGGTGTGGACGCGCGGGGGCCTGCGTCCGCTGCCTGCGGGCACCGTGATGGGCATCCCCGCCGAACAGGCCGCAGTGGCCGACGGCGGCATCCTCGGCCCGGACTCGATCGCCCGGATCGGTGCCGAACCCGACGAGCCCGGACCACCGCTGTCCGGTGACGTGGCGATCGGGAAGTACGTCGAACGCCGGCTGGGCCGGGAGATCGTCGACCTGCTCCTCGAGCCGCTCCTCGGCGGGGTGTACGCCGGGCACGCCGACGAGCTGTCCCTGGAGGCGACCGTCCCGCAGCTCGCGGCCCAGCTGCGTACCGACCCCTCGCTCGTGCACGCCGCCGCCCGCGCCAAGGCGGCCACGCCCACCTCCGACGCGCCGGTGTTCGCCGGGCTGGACGGCGGGGTCGGCCGGCTGGTTCCCGCGGTGGCCCGGGCGTCCGGGGCGACCGTACGTACCGACACGACCGTCCGCGCGCTTGCCCGCACCGCCACCGGCTGGGAACTCCTCACCGGCCCCACCCGCGCCCCGGAGACCGTCCGCGCCGACGCCGTGGTGCTGGCCTGCCCGGCCCACCCGGCGAGCCGGCTGCTGACGACGGTCGCGGCGGGAGTGGCCGCCGACCTCGCCGGGATCGAGTACGCCAGCATGGCCACGATCGCGCTCGCCTACCCGGCGGCCGCGGTGCCCGGCGACCTGACCGGCTCGGGGTTCCTGGTGCCGCCGGTGGAGCACAGGTCGATCAAGGCGGCGACGTACTCCTCCCGCAAGTGGGGCTGGCTGGCGGAGCGGGCGCCGGACCTGGTGGTCGTCCGCGCCTCGATCGGCCGGCACCGCGAGGAGGCCGACCTGCAGCGGACCGACGAGGAACTGGTCGCCGCCGCGCGGACCGACCTGGCCGCCGCCACCGGGATCACGGGGGAGCCGGTCGACACCCACGTCCAGCGCTGGGGAGGCGCACTGCCGCAGTACGCCGTCGGCCACCGGGCACGCGTCGAGCGGATCCGCGCCGGCGTCGCCGAACATCCCGGACTGGCCGTGGCCGGCGCCGCCTACGACGGGCTCGGCATTCCCGCCTGCGTCGCGAGCGCCCGGTCGGCCGCCACCCAGGTGCTCGCCGCCCTGCCCGCCGCGGGGACAATGACCTCATGAGCGCACCACGACACGAGACCGGCACCGCGCGCCCCAGGGCGCGCGACCTGAACCAGACGATTCGGTACACGATGTGGTCGGTGTTCCGGCTGCGTGAGCCGCTGGGTGTCGAGGGCCGTGCGCTGGCCGCGGAGGTCGAGGATCTCTTCGGGCAGCTGGCCGGCAAGGACGTGGTGGTCCGCGGTACCTACGACGTGTCCGGCATGCGCGCCGACGCCGACCTGCTCATCTGGTGGCACTCCGCCGACGCCGACGACCTGCAGGAGGCGTACAACCGCTTCCGGCGTACGTCCCTCGGCCGGCACTTCGAGCCGGTGTGGTCCCAGCTCGCGCTGCACCGCCCGGCGGAGTTCAACAAGAGCCACATTCCGGCCTTCCTCGCCGACGAGGAGCCCAAGCGCTATGTGAGCGTCTACCCGTTCGTCCGGTCCTACGAGTGGTACCTCCTGCCCGACGAGGAGCGCCGCGCGATGCTGGCCGAGCACGGGATGATGGCCCGCGACTATCCCGACGTACGCGCCAACACGGTGTCGTCGTTCGCGCTCGGCGACTACGAGTGGATCCTCGCCTTCGAGGCCGACGAGCTGCACCGGATCACCGACCTGATGCGGCACCTGCGGGGCGCGAAGGCCCGGCTGCACACTCGCGAGGAGGTGCCGTTCTACGCCGGACGGCGCAAGCCGATCGCGGACATCGTCGACCAGTTGCCCTGACCGCCTGGCGCGGCCCGCGCTCACATCGGCGCACACGTGTGTGAAGGTGGGTGCGGGCGACGGGTGATGCCCGGGGACAGGGGAGAGGAGCTGGCGTGAGCTGGTTGCGGAAGGTGTTCGGCGGCAGGGACGACCTGGCGGCGGCGCCGGTGACGATGGACGTCGAGCGACGCACGGCGCAGTTGCTCAGGCTGGAGAACGCCCTCGACCGGTTGGTCGAGGTGATGAAGGCCAACGACGAGCGGATGGCCAACCCCGCCTGGAAGGAACGCATGGCGGAGTACCGCCGGATCTCCGGTGAGTGCCTCAAACTTCGCTCGGGCGGGTTCACCCGCGAGCAGATCCTGGACGTGGCGTTCGAGGTACGGCCGGTCTTCGGCGGCGAGCTTCCTCCCGACGTACGCGCCGTCGAGCCGCCTCAGGAGGAGGCGCTCGCCGCCGCCGCGGAGATCCAGTCCGTGCTTCCCGGCGAACGCCCCTCCGACTGACCGGGCAACCGGCCGGGCAACGCAGTCCTGGGTCGGCGCTCGGCGCTCAGGACTGGCCGGCCGCCTCGTCGGGCTCGAGGGTCAGCGACACCGAGTTGATGCAGAAGCGCTGGTCGGTCGGTGTGCCGTAGCCCTCGCCCTCGAAGACGTGCCCGAGGTGGGAGTCGCACCGGGCGCAGCGCACCTCGGTGCGAACGGTGCCGAACGACCGGTCCTCCAGCAGCCGCACCTGGTCTCCGGCCATCGGCGACCAGAACGACGGCCAACCGCAGTGGCTGTCGAACTTCGTGTCGCTGCGGAAGAGCTCGGCGCCGCATGCGCGGCAGCGGTAGACGCCGGTGGTCTTCGTGTCGACGTACTCGCCGGTCCAGGGGCGCTCGGTGCCGGCCTGGCGGAGAACGGCGTACTCCTCCGGCGACAGCTGGGCGCGCCACTCCTCGTCGCTCCTGCGTACCGGCCCGGACTGCGTCGCCTGGGGCGCCTGGGTGGTCTGCGTGCTCTGGGTGTTCTGTGCGTTCTGGTTCTCCGGCATGCTTTCGACCCTACGCCGCCCCGCCCAGCGCCCCGGCTCACCGCCCCGGGCCCCAGCGGACATGAACTGGCCGCAATGTCGGGCATGCTGTGCGCATGGCGAACACCAGCTCCCGGACGCTGCGGCTGCTCTCCCTGCTCCAGACGCATCGGTACTGGCCCGGCCGAGAGCTCGCCGACCGGCTCGGAGTGTCCGTACGCACCCTGCGCCGCGACGTCGACCGGCTGCGCGAGCTGGGCTACCCGGTGGACGCCAACCGCGGCGTCGACGGCGGATACCAGCTCGCCGCCGGTGCGGCGCTGCCGCCTCTGGTGATCGACGACGACGAGGCGGTGGCCGTCGCGCTCGGCCTGCAGGTCGGCGCGCAGGGCGCGATCGCAGGCATCGAGGAGTCCTCGGTCCGGGCCCTCGCCAAGATCACCCAGGTGATGCCGCCCCGTCTGCGCCGCCGGGTGGACACCCTGCGCACGGTGACCGTACCCGCGGCGTGGACCGGCGGGCCGACCGTGGACGCCGACATCCTGACCACGCTCGCCCAGGCCTGCCGCGACGAGGAGCAGGTGCGGTTCTCCTACACCGCCTACGCCGGCGAACGCAGTGAACGCCGGGTGGAGCCGCACCGCCTGGTGTCGCTGGGCCGCCGGTGGTACCTCGTGGCGTACGACCTCACCCGGCACGACTGGCGCAGCTTCCGGCTGGACCGGGTGGCCGAACCCCGGAGCACCGCCACGCGTTTTCGCCCGCGAAAACTCCCGGCGGAGGACGCGGCGGCGTTCGTCCGGGCCGGGATCGACAACCGCGCGGTCTCGACCGCCGTGGAGGTGCTCGTGCACGCCACCGCCGACGAGGTCCGCGCGAGGGTGGGCCAGTGGGCGACCGTCGAGGACGCCGGCCCGGAGGCCGGCGTGGACAACGGTGAGGAGGCCGGCGAGGAGAACCGCCGGGCCCGGTGCCGGTTGCGGATGACGGTCGACTCCCTGGACTGGGTGCTGTTGACCGTCGGGATGCTGGGCGCGGAGTTCGAAGTCGTCGGTCCACCCGAGCTCACCGAGCTGGTACGCGAGTGGTCGGCTCGGTTCGGCCGGGCAGCGGCTGCCGACGAGACAGGGCAAGTCCGCGCACACGCTTGACATGAGGGAAAACGTCATCGAAGGTACTCCGGTGACTGGTTTCCCCCAACTTGACCCGATGGACCGGCAGATTGCGTCTGCGCTGCAGGTGAACGGTCGAGCGTCCTGGCGTCGCATCGCGGCCGCCCTGGGCATCTCGGAGTCGACGGTGACCCGCCGCGGGCAACAGCTGCTCGCCGAGCGCGCCGTGGCCGTGACGGGGGTCCTCGACCATCTGCGGTGCGGCCTCGGCATCTCGATCTACGTGCGACTGCGCGCGCGTCCCGGTCGAGCGCTGCACGTCGCGCGGGCTCTGGCCGCGCACGACCGGCCGCGTTTCGTCACCGTGATGACGGGTTCCTTCGACGTCGCCGCGGAGGTCGTGGTCGCGCACCACCGCGACGTGATGGACGTGATCGCCGGGATCGACGGCATCGAGGACGTCGTTGAGACCGAGTCCATGGTGGTGATCCGCAAGTTCAGCGCGTTCGAGGAGTGGGTGCCGGCCGGACTCGGCCCGAGCGCGCGGGAGACGCTGCGGGAGACCGCGGAGATCGTCGACTACGACCACCGCAACTGGGTCGAGCCGGAGCAGCTCGGCGAGCTCGACTTCGCGATCGCGAAGGTGCTCGCGGAGGACGGCCGGGCGACGTACGCCACGATCGCGGGCCGCGTCGGCACCAGCGAGTCCACTGCCGCGCGACGCGTGGAGAGCATGGTGCAGCGCGGCTGCCTGCGCTTTCGCACCGTCTTCGAGTCTCCGGTGATCGGCTACGAGGTGGAGTACCTGCTCTGGCTCACCGTCGACCCCGCGCACATCGACGAGGTGGGGGAGCAGCTGGCCCGGCAGCCCTCCACCCGTTACGTCTCGGCCGCCACCGGCCGGCACAACCTGATCCTCCAGGGGGTGCTGCCCGGTTACGGCGACCTCTACCCCTACACCACCGACGTCATCGGCCGGCTGCCCGGCCTTCAGGCCGCCGACCTCACCTTGCAGGTCCAGGTGCTCAAACGCGCGTGGGTCCCCATCGACGACGGCGGCCGGCCACAACCCCCTTCGAAGGAGAACGCGTGACTTCGCAACCCTGGCAGTGGGACGAGGCGACCTGGCGCGGCCTCGTCGGGCGAGTCCGTGGCGGCGCCTCGCTCACGCCGCCGTCGTGGCCTGGCGGCGCCCGCGTCGCGGTGGCCATCTCGTTCGACTCCGACCACGAGACCATTCCGCTGCGTGACGGCGAGACGAGCCCGGGCCGCATCGCCCAGGGCGAGTACGGCGCGCGGGTGGCCGCTCCGAAGATCGTGCGGATGCTGGCCGACTTCGAGGTTCCCGCGTCGTTCTTCATGCCGGCCGTCTCGGGGCTGCTGCACCCGGAGGAGGTCACGTCGTACGTCACCGGCGGTCATGAGGTCGCGGTGCACGGCTGGATCCACGAGCGCAACATGCTGCTGTCGCACGAGGACGAGCTGGACCTCACCGGCCGGGCCCTGGACACGCTGGAAAACCTCGCCGGGGTGCGCCCGACCGGGATCCGCACGCCGAGCTGGGACTTCTCCGAGCACACCCTGGGGGTGATCCGCGAGCTCGGCTTCCGCTACGACTCCTCGCTGATGGCAGACGACGAGCCGTACCTGCTCGTCGCGAACGGTGAGGACACCGGAATCGTGGAGATCCCGGTGGAGTGGATCCGCGACGACGCGCCGTACTTCATGATGGAGCGCTTCGCGGGCCTGCGGCCCTACATGCCTCCGCGCTCCGCCCTGCAGATCTGGCTCGACGAGTTCGACGCCGCCCGCACCGAAGGTGGACTTTTCCAGCTCACCCTGCACCCGCACATCATCGGCCACCGGTCACGTCTGACGGTGCTGCGCACCCTTCTTGAAACACTGCGCGGCCACAACGACGTCTGGTTCGCGACCCATGCGCAGGTCGCCGAGTACGTCCGCCCCGCTTCCGGAGGAACGAACGCATGACCGACACCGCACCGGTCGCCGCGGCCCGCACCACGAAGCTGAGTCGCCAACAGCGCAAGGCCGTCCTTGCCGGGTCCGTGGGCAACGCCGTGGAGTGGATCGACTGGGCGCTCTACGCCACCCTCGCGCCGATCTTCGCCGGGCAGTTCTTCGGCAGCAAGGACCCCACGGTCAACCTGCTGTCCACGCTTGCCATCTTCGCGGTGGGTTTCGTGATGCGTCCCGTCGGCGGGGCGGTCCTCGGTGCCTACGCGGACCGCCACGGTCGCAAGAAGGGGTTGACGCTCACGATCACGATGATGGCCGGTGCCTCCATCGTGATCGGGCTGACCCCGAACTACGCGTCCGTGGGCCTGCTCGCCCCGGTCATCCTGCTGCTCTCGCGGCTGGTGCAGGGCTTCTCCGCGGGCGGTGAGTTCGGCTCCTCCTCGTCCTTCCTCGTCGAGTCCGCCGCCTCGGGCCGGCGCGCCTTCGCCGGTTCCTGGCAACAGGTCTCGGTCGGCTCCGGTGTGCTGGTCGCCTCGGGCACCAGCTACGTGCTCACCCGGCTGCTCAGTGACGACCAGATGTCCGCCTTCGGCTGGCGGATCGCGTTCGTCATCGGGGGACTGCTCGGCCTGCTCGGTCTGTGGCTGCGGATGTCGGTCCACGAGACCGACTCCTTCACCAAGGCCGAGGCGTCCGGACGGACTCGGGGCGCACACCCCATGGTGGGCATCTTCACGAAGCATCCACGGGCGGCGCTGCGGGTCGTGGGCATCACCGTCGCCGGCACGCTGCTCTACTACATCTGGATGAGCTTCATGCCCGGCTACGCCAGCACCACCACCGACCTCAGCCTCAGCTCGGCGCTCCTGGTGAACACGATCTCGGTGGCGTACTTCATCGCACTGCTACCCCTGGTCGGACTCCTCTCCGACCGGTTCGGCCGCAAGATCACGCTGTTCACGTTCGCCTTCGGGTTCCTGGTGTTCGCCTACCCGGCCTTCGCGATGCTCAAGGACGCCGACTTCGGCACGCTGCTCATCGTCGAGCTGATCGGCGTGACGCTGCTGACCGGCTACTCGGCCAACTGTGCGGTCATCATGACCGAGCAGTTCCCACCCGAGGTCCGGGCCACCGGCATCGGCCTGCCCTACGCCGCAGCGGTCGCGCTCTTCGGCGGCACCGCGCCGTACATCACGACCTGGATGGCCAACCATGGCCACCGCGACCAGACCTGGATCTACGTGGCCGCGGCCGCGCTGATCGGCTGCATCGTCTACGCCACCATGCCCGAGACCAAGGACAAGGAGTTCGTATGAGCACCCGGCACGTCCTCGTCACCGGTGCGGCGGGAGGTATCGGCGCCGCCTGTGCCGAAGTGTTCGCCGCAGCCGGCAACGACGTCACCGGCGTGGACGCTCGCGAGGCGGAGCTGGCCGCGGCGATGAGCGGCCTGCGGGAGCGACACGGCGTACGCACCGCCGCCGTGTCCGCCGACCTCGGCGCCGAGGACTGTGGCCGGGTGGTCGAGCAGGCAGCGCAGGGTCTCGGACCGGTGGACGTCCTGGTGAACGCCGCCGGGCTGTATCCCGCCACCCCGCTGCGGGAGATGACCGCGGCGGCCTGGGACCGGGTGCAGCACGTCAACGTGCGGGCGCCGATGCTGCTGACCGTCGCCCTCGCCGCGGCGGAGCGTCCTGCCGCGGTCGTCAACCTGAGCTCCGGCGCGGCGACCAGAGCCCGGCCCGGCGCCGCTCACTACTGCACGTCGAAGGCGGCGGTGGAGATGGTGACCCACGCCTGTGCCGTCGAACTGGCCGACGACGGCATTCGGGTCAACGCCGTCGCCCCCGGCTTCGTGACCGTGGACAGTCCCGTGAATCCGGTGACCGACAACTACCGCGACGCCGTGGCACGCAACCCCCTCGGCAGACCGGGCGACCCCGAGGAGATCGCCGCGGCCGTGCTGTGGTTCGCGTCCCCGGCGGCCTCGTTCGTCACCGGTGCGGTGCTGCGCGTCGACGGCGGAGCGACCGCCGGGACCCGGGACCTGCCCCGGCACTTCCCCACCACGACCCCCCTGCAGACCAGTACGACAGGAGCGCAGTGAACGACAGCTCGACCCACCGTTACACCGTCGTCGGCGCCGGCGCGATCGGCGGCACGTTGGCCCACCACCTCGCCCGCGCCGGACACGAGGTGACCGTCGTGGACGCGGACGCCGCGCACGTGGCTGCCATCAACGATCGGGGGCTCGTCGTACTCCGCGGCGACGACCGGTTTGCGGTCACCGTCGCCGAAGCCACCACCCCGGACGGCGGACCGGACCAGGTCGAGCGGGTCCTGCTCGCGGTGAAGGCGCAGGCGACCGGCGTGGCCCTGGAGTGGATCGCGCCGCGGCTCGCCCCGGACGGCTTCGTGGTCTCCGTACAGAACGGCCTGAACGAGGCCCGTATCGCCGACCGTGTCGGTGCCGCGCGCACCGTGGGGGCCTTCGTGAACCTGTTCGCCGACGTGATCGGACCCGGTGAGGTCCGTGACGGCGGCGCCGGCGCGCTCGTCGTCGGTGAGATGGACGGCACGACGTCGGCACGTGTCGATTCCGTCGTGGCGGACCTGCAGGCCTGGGGACCCGCCAAGGCGACGACCAACGTGTCCGGCTACCTGTGGTCGAAGCTCGGCTTCGGCGCCATGCTGACCGCCACCGCGCTCGCCGACGCCCCGATGGCCGAGCTCGTGGCCCGCCACCGCGACCTGATGCACGGCATCGCCGCGGAGGTGTACCGGGTGTCCGACACCCAGGGGATCGCGCTCGAACCGTTCGATGCCTTCGACCCGGTGCCCTACGCCAGGGGCGATGACGCGGCGCGCAACACCGCGACGGACCGGCTGGTGGCCTGGCTGGCCACCCAGGCCAAGGACCGCAGCGGCATCTGGCGGGACATCGCCGTGCGCAGGCGGCCGACCGAGGTGCCCACCCACTACGGTCCGGTGCTCGATCTGGCCGCGACCGCAGGAGTTTCCACGCCCCTGCTGCGCGGCGTGCTCGACCACATCGCCGACCTCGAACGGGGTGGCGAGATGAGCGAGGAGCGGCTCGTGGACGTGGCGGCGGTGGGCGCATGAGCCAGCGGGCCACCACCGGGGCCGGCCTGCTCGACCTCGCGACCGTGCGAGCCGCAAGGGTCCTCGAGGACATCACCGCGCTGGTGGAGGTGGAGACGTCCAGCTACGACCTGGCCGCGCTCGACACCGGACTCGCGCACGTCGAGGCGCTGCTCGAGCGACGACTCGGAGCACCGGACGCACGCCGGCGCGACGACATCGACGGGTACGGCGACGTGCTGATCGCGACCTACGAGGGGACTGGTCCCGGACAGGTGGTGGTGCTTGCCCACTACGACACCGTGTGGCCCACCGGGACGTTGGCCGACTGGCCCGTCGGTTCCTCGCAGGTCGAGGGCCGGGAGCGGCTCACCGGCCCCGGCATCTTCGACATGAAGACCGGTCTCGTGCAAGGAATTTGGGCGCTGCGGCTGCTGCGCGAGGCCGGAGCGACAGTGCCTACCGTGACGTTTTTGTTCAACGGCGACGAGGAGCTCGGCTCGCCCGGGTCACGGCCGGTCATCGAGCAGGTCGCGGCCGCCGCTGACGCGACTCTCGTGCTGGAGCCGTCGGCCGCGGGAGCAGTGAAGACCGCGCGCAAGGGCATCGGAATCTTCGGGCTGGAGACCACCGGCGTCGAAGCACACGCCGGGCTGGATCCCGAAGCGGGTGCCAGTGCCATCCACGCGATGGCACACGTCATCGGGCAGGTGGTGCCGATCGCCCGACCGGAGGTGGGCACCACCATCAACGTGGGTCTCGTCGAAGGCGGATCCGGATCGAATGTGGTTGCCGGCCGGGCCAAGGCGGTGGTCGACATCCGCGTGTCCGACCCCGCGGAGATGTCCCGCGTCGACGAGGCGTTCGACACCTTGGAGACCGGCGACCCGCGAGTGCGCCTCGCCGTCGAGCACCGCTGGAACCGGCCGCCCATGACGCTTACGGAGCAGTCGCGCCGGCTGCGCGACGTCGCCCACTCGGTCGCGGTAGACCTCGGCCACGACCTGCAGGAGGCCTCCGTCGGCGGTGGCAGCGACGCCAACTTCGTTGCTGCGCTCGGCAAACCCGTGCTGTGCGGGCTCGGTGCGGTCGGCTACGGCGCGCACGCGCGGGGGGAGTACATGCACCCGGACGCCGTACCTCTTCAGACGGCCCTCGTGGCAGGAGTACTGGAGCGACTCGCCCAGGGAATCTGAGCCCGGATACACCGATCGGCCGGGGGGCCACACCGGCGGTCGGTGCGGCCCCGTTCGGACCGCACCGGCCGCACCGGCCGCACCGACCGCTCGGGTCACGGGCTGATCCGCACCACCTGCGGGTCGTGGTCGCTCACCTGGTCGGCGAACTCCGCGTTCACGTGCACGACGTCATAGCCATGTACCCGGCCGGAGAACCCGGCCGACCGGTTGCCGATCAGGGCGGGGCTCACCAGGATCTGGTCGAGCACCTGGGAGTTGCCGTCGAAGACGTAGGAGTAGCGCTCGACCGGCGGCAGCTGGCTGGGAAGGCTGACCAGCGTCCGGCCCTCCTGCAGGATCTGAGCCGTACGCGAGAACTCGAAGTCGTTCAGGTCCCCGACGACGACCACCTCCGCGTCCGGCTGGACCGCGCGGACCCGGGCCACGAAGTCGTGCACGAGCTGTGCCTGGGCGTGCCGCTGCGTCTCCGAGGAACGCGCCGGCGGCTGCCAGCGGCCGAGCAGGGGCTCGTCGCCGCCCTTGGAGTTGAAGTGGTTGGCGATGACGAAGAACGTCCGTCCGCGGTAGGTGAACTCACCGGCGAGCGGCTTGCGCGAGTTGTTCCACGCGGCGTCGGTGGGTGCGATCCGTCCGGGTGACAGCGTGAGTGCCGCCTGTCCGTCGGCCTTGCGGGTCACGCCGGTGGCGGTCGTCGCGTCACCGCCGGCCCGGTCCACGAACGACACTCCGCGGTCGGTGCGGAACAGGAACGCCACCCGGATGTTGCCGGTCGGCTCACCGCCGTCGGCCAGGTTGACCGGGGAGATCTGCCGCCACTGGTACGCCGGGCCGCCGGCGGCGGCGATGGCGTCGGTGAGCATCCGCAGTGTCTTGTCCGCCGACACCACCCCGTCGGAGGTGCACGTGGACGACGGGCCGTCGGGGCACTCCGGTCCGGTGTCGTCCTGGACCTCCTCCAGCGCGAGGACGTCGGGTGCGGCGAGGTTGTGCACGATCGTCTCGGCCAGCCGGTCGAACTTCTCCTGCGGGTCGGTCGGGTCGAGGTTCTCCACGTTGAACGTCGCGATGGCCACCTCGTTGCGCGCCGGCGCCTGGGTGACCTCCTTGGTCAGCCCGCCGGAGCGGACCGTCGGCACGGCTGTGGGGTAGACGCGGAACGTGCCGTAGTCGTAGGAGAGCGGGCCGCTCACCTCGCCGGGCAACGTGTCGCCGACGTTCGCGGCCGGCATCTGCTGGTAGACGATCTCGTCGTCGAGGGTCAGCCGGGCGGTGTTGGGCGTGTCGTAGGAGGCGTAGCGAACGCCGCCGGAACGCGTGCGGGGCGCACCGGTGGTGCCGCCGGGTACGACGGTCAGCTCGCCGTAGCTGTTGGTGGGCCCGACCACCTGCGCGTCACGGACCTCCACCAGCATGCTTTCCAGCGTCTCGTAGAAGTCGATCGCGTCCCGGTCGGGCCGGAAGTCGCCGGTTGTCTCCACGTCGACCCGGTTGCCGGACCCGTCGCCGCTGTCGGCGTTCTCCGTGGGTGCGACCCGGCCGCCAGGGCCGATCAGGACCGGCGCCGGCATCTTCTCCTGCTGCGCCGCCTCGGCGAAGGTGGCGTCGGTGAGCTCGGTGAGCGCGAGGTTGGGACCGGTGCGCGAGGACGGGCGGAACTCGCTCACCGTGGCCGTGACGGTGACCGTCGTACCGACGGCCGGCTTCGCGCCGGAAGCGCCGGCGAAGACGTAGATGCCGTCGGAGGTGGTGTCGTCGCCGTCTCCGGACGCGTCCTGAATCCAGTAGCCGTCGAACTTCTTCGCCGTCACCACGCCGGTGGTGACGACCCGCCTGCCGTCGTAGGGCGAGCGGTGTCCGTGGCCCTGGATCGCGGGGACCCGGGCCTGCTCGGGTTCGGGGCCGGGGTCGGTGCCGCCGCCGCTCTCCCCGGCGGCGTTGACCGGGGTCGGCGTGCCGGACGCGAAGTCGGCCGCGTTGTCGTCGGTGTCGCGGGAGTCCGCGGCGGTGCCGCGCGCGGAGGACGTGGCGTTGGTGGTGGCCGCCGCCGGGTGCCCCTCGAAGTCGTTGGCACCGCCGTAGCCGAGGAAGTCCACCACGGCCGGGTCGGTGGCACAGGACAGACCGCACGAGAGCACGGTCGTACCGCGCACCAGGGCGACCTTACCGGCGGTGCCGGACAGGTTGATCGCGGTGCTGGACTGGTCGGGCTCGGGCAGCGTCTGCCCGGCGCCTGAACCTTGGGCGAGCCGAACGAGGAACGTGTGACCGGGCGCCACGCTGCCGTGCAGGTCGACCTTCAGCGACCCCGACCCGGGCGCGGCGCCGCCGCCGAGGTTGCCCGTCGCCGAGCCGTACTGCAGCGACAGACCTTCCAGCGACGCCGGGCCGCTGCCGTGGTTGGCGAGTTCGACGAAGTTGTGGGTGTAGGCCGCACCGGAGTTGCCCCCGCCGCCGTACACCTCGTTCAGCACCAGGTCGGTCGAGGCGGCCGAGGCGGAGGTGGTGGCGACGGTGAGACCGGTGAGCGCGAGCGCGAGGGTCGATCCCGCGGCCAGCGCCCTTCGCGCTCTGCGTGGTGAAGCGCCGTGTAGTGAAGCGTTGCGTGGTGAAGCGTTGGGTGCTGAGGAGGTAGGGATGCGCCGACGCATCATCGAAAGGCTCCCGGGGGTGGTCGAAACCTGCTCGAGCGTTCTTACCACTCCAGGCGGACAAGTGCGCGCAGCGTGGTGAACACGTGGTTATCCACAAGGCCGACGAAGCCGGATGCGCCGAGGTGATCGAGTCGCGTACCGTCGTTCCCGGACGCCATCCGCCGGCGCCCACACAACCTTCGACGATCCGCCGTGCGGCATCTTCGGCCGCCACGGCAAGGGTTCGTACACCAGCTTTCACACGAGGACGGTGGCCGTAGATGGGGACACGGGTCGAGCCGGGAGCCCTGGACTCCTTCGCGAAGTACGTCGACGAGCTCGCCGACGGATGGAACGACAAGTCGACCTCGGACGCGGTGCGGATGGCCGAGTCGAAGGAGGGCGATCACAACTACCCCCGGCTCGGTGACTTCGGCGGCGCCAAGACGGTGACGTCGACCTACGAGCAGAAGCGTGCCGACACGGCCAAGTCCTGTGGTGAGCTCTACTCCGCGCTTCGTGGCCTGGCCAAGGCCACCCGGAAGATCGCCGACAAGTACCGCTCGGCCGAGGAGCTGAACCACGCCAACGTCGCCCAGATCGACAAGATCCTGGGCGAGAACATCAAGCCCCCGAGCACGGATCCGAACAACCCGGGCATCGACCGGCCCAAGGCGTAGCGCCACCGAGAAACCGCGCTTCGGATCCACCGACGAGGGAGAGTGTGATGGGGGATTTCCCTACCGACGAGTTCGAGAAGACCGAACACGCCAAGGTCATCGGCAAGCTGTGGGGTGCCTGGTCCGGCATGCCCGAGACAGACACCGATACCGACACGGTTCCGTCGAGCAGCACGACGTACAACACCAAGACGCTGTGGGAGAACGTCGGTTCGCAGGCCGACACCCTCGCCGAGGGCCTCGACAAGGCACTGAAGACGCTGCTCGACGGCGGCAACGGCAGCTGGGAAGGCGACGCGGCGGAGGAGTTCCGCAAGACGGTCAAGCAGATCGTGCGGTTCACCCGCGAGATCGCGCATACCGCCGACAGCAAGTATCCCAAGCCCGGTGGCGAGGCCGAGAAGAGTGACAGCAACTTCCAGTCCGCCGACGCGCCCAAGAGCTTCGCGCAGGTGTTCGGGGACCTCTACGACCAGCTCACCGCGACGCAGCAGGACTCGGGTCTACCGGCACCTCCGTTCTGGAACACCCCGTACTGGGTGAAGTGGTGGGCCGACTTCGGGTGGGACTGGACCATCAAGTACGAGATCCGCAAGGGCACCGGCGACGGGAGCATCATCACCCCTCCGGGTGGAAAGGCATGCTACGACTCCGATGAGATGTCCGGAGGCGACGACGGCGGAGGCGGCATCTACGCCACGGCACAGGTGCAGGTCGATCGCAGCGAGGACGGCTGGTGTCACGGCTTCCTGCCGAAAAACGACACCGAGAACAACAAGCTGATGACGCACTTCAGGTTCAACGAGAACGAGGAGAAGACCTGCCGGGCGTCGGCCAAGACTCTGCTGGAGAAGTACGGCGACGCCAACAAGGTCATGCCGAACCCGCCGACCGGCCTGAAGCTCACCTTCTCCTCCGCCGACCCCGGCAAGTTCGGCGGAGGCGGCGGTGGTGGTGGTGGCGGCGCTCCGAAGATTCCGGGTGGCGGCGGCGGCCCGAAGATTCCGGGTGGGGGCGATGGCCCGAAGATTCCGGGTGGCGGCGATGGCCCCAAGGTGCCCGGCGACCGCGATGGCGACGGGATCCCAGACGACCCGACCCACGGCGGCAGGCCGCAGGTGCCGGGTGACCGCGACGGTGACGGGATCCCCGACAGCAAGGACCGGTATCCCGACGACCCGACGCGCGGGGGTAGTGGCGACGGGCCCAAGCTGCCCGACCGGGACGGTGACGGAGTCCCCGACTACAAGGACCGGTTCCCCGACGACCCCACCCGCGGCGGCGGTGGCGGCGGGTTCGAGTTGCCCGACCGGGACGGTGACGGAGTCCCCGACTACAAGGACCGGTTCCCCGACGACCCCACCCGCGGCGGCGGTGGCGGCGGCAGCTTCCCTGGCGGGGGAGCCGGCAACGTGGACACCGGTACGAGCACGGCTCGCGCTGGTGGGTTCGGTGGCGGAATCCCTGGCGGTGGCGGTGGCTTCTCCGGTGGCGGCGGGATCCCCGGTGGTGGTCTGCCCGGCGGCGGAATCCCCGGTGGCGGTGGGCTCGCGGACGGCAGTATGCCGGCGGGCGCGCCGGCCGGATCGCTCAACGTCGGCGGCACCGGAACCGGCGCGAACGGCATGGGTGGCCCGGGCGCGGCAGGCGCCCGCTCCGGCATGGGCGGCATGATGCCGATGATGGGTGGCGGCATGGCCGGGGACGACGGCGGTCAGGAGCAGGAGCGCACCACCTGGCTCGACGAGGACGAGGACGTCTGGGGTGGTGGCGACGACGACGCGCCGCCCCCGGTGCTCGGCGGAGGCTTCTAGAACTCCGCAGAGTCTCCCGGAAAAGGGCATCGCAGCGCCGGACTGGTGAGCCAGAGCGATCCGGATGAACAGCAGCGGCGGACCGAACCCTCGATGGTTCGGTCCGCCGATGCTGTACGGAGTGTTCCGGTGAGGCAGACCCTTCTGCGTGCGGCCTACCGGCCGCCGGTGAGCGCCGGGGTGACGGTGAGTTGTCCGTCCCCGCTGCCGGTCCGGACGGTGGCCAGGTGCAGCCCGGCGACGTCACCCTCCGCGAAGCCGTGCTCGGGTGTCAGGTGGCCCTCGATCCACCGGTGGGCTTCGTCGTAGGCCTTCCCATCCGCGACCTGGTGCAGCAGGTCGGCGTACCGGCGCCGGAGTTCGGCGTCTGTCACCTTCGCCTTGCCGTCGTAATGGATCGTGCTCATGGTCGCTTCCGCGGCGGAGACCTTCGCCCGGACGTCGTACGCCGAGGACTTCGGACTACAGCTGTAGGTGTCGCAGTCGTAACCCGTCCTGCCGAGAGCCGCGGACATGGCGGCGGGGTCCTTCGGGAAGTCCCTCCCGCGCGGCATCGTCGGCGCCCCGGACCTGGCGAACGAGGCGGTGGCCGTCTCCGGGTGTGCGCTGAAGGTCACCGACCCCCAGCTCAGGCGGGTGTCGCGTTCGTCCTCGTCGCCGAACGTCGGCAGTCCGGCGTACTCCTGGCCGAGCAGCGGTTCTCCGACCAGCTCGATCACTTCCCGCACGGGGCCGATCGCGTCGCCGCCGGACTGGTGCTCTCCTCGAATACCGGTGAACGGTGCGCCGTCGATCTCCACTACGGCCGCCTGGTCGCCGCTCGCGGACCCGATGCGAACCACCAGCCGGGTGCCGTCGGACTCGGTGCGATAACACGAGCGCACCGGGGTGGGCGCCGGCTGCGTGTCGTAGCAGGTGAATCCCTTGCCGGAGAGAGCCTCGGTGAGGTCGGTGGCGGGTACGGGCGCGGCCGCGGGACTGGTCAGCGCCTCGTGCGGTGCGGATCCGCCGAGTCCGCCGCCCAGCACGCCCGAGCCGAAGAGGTAGCCGCCGATGACGACAACGACGAGGAGAACGACGACCACGGCGCCGAGCAGCAGGCCCTTCCGGCGTCGCCCAGGCGGCGCCTGGCGCGGGGCGGACCCGCCCCGGTCCGGTGATCCCGGCCGGCCCGGGGGCGGACCCGGCCGGCCCGGTTGCCCCTGCTCGACCTTGCTGACCTTGCTGCCGGGGCGGTGGGCCCTGGTGCGGAGGTGAGCCGGCTGGTGGAGGTGTGCCCTGCCACGGGTCCGTACCCGGTCTTGGGGTACCAGCACCCGGCCCGCGGTGGGGCGGCGGAGCCTGACCGGGTGCCGGGTGCTGGGGCCCCGGGTGAGGCCCTTGTCCAGGCGGCCAGGTCTGTCCAGGCGGTGGTGCCTGTCCCGAGCCCGGACGCTGGTATGGCCCGCGCTGGGGGCGGGAAGGAGGACCAGGCCGTCGCGGCGGGCCCGAAGGCCCGGACGAACCGCCGGCTCGTCCCGGAGGTTGGGCCGGTCGTCGCGGTGGCGGTTGGCTCATGGTCGCCCAGTATGCCTTCTCGAGATGGTCCGGTTGCACACCTTCTGCCCGGCTTTGACAACGGACGAACCGGCGGCAAAGGTACCCCCATGTCGATCCTCGTGCTGCTGGCCGTACTCCTGGTGATCGCGCTCCTCGCGGTGGCCGTGGCAGCCGTGGTGACGGTGGCGCGCAAGAGCCGCTGACCGATCGATCGGATCTGCATGCCGTCCGGTCCGCCCGACCGACACGACGAGGGGAGAAGCGGGCCAGTGCAACCGCCAGCAGGCCGCCGGCCGGGATCGCCGTCACCGCAGCCGCAGCAAGGTCCTCGGCAGAACCAGGACCCGAGACAAGGCCCCCAGCAGGGTCCTCGCCAGGGCCCGCATCAGAGTCCTCATCAGGGTTCGCAATCCCCGCAGGGCCGACCGCCGGGTTCACAGGGGGTACGCAAGTACGCCGGGGGGCCGGGGGCCGCTCCGCGGCCACAGGGTCCTCCCCAGGGGCACGGCCAGTGGCGGCGACCGGACGCCGGTGGACGGCCACCCGGCGGCCCGGCACCTGCAGGTGGTCCGGCGCAGGCGCCCGGGGCGCAGGCAGGTGGCCCGGCACCAGCAGGTCCTCCGAGACGGCCCACCGGTCGGTCGGCCCAGCCTGGTCCACCGGGTCCGCCGCCGGCACCGGAGCGGCGGAAGCGGCGCACCGGTCGCGTTCTCGGCGCGGTCGGTCTGGTGATCGTTCTCGTCGCCGTCGCCGGGGGAGCGGTCTGGTTCGGCAAGAACTGGAACCGCAACTCTTCCGACGATGCGGGCGACTACTACGGCAGGCAGGCGGACAGCCCGCGCGAGGCGCCGACCTACGCCGAGCCGGGTGGCACCGGCGGCGCGATGGGACAGGCTCTGCGCTCCAGCCTCACCTCCGCCGGCTTCTCCTGCACCCGCACTCCCGGCAATCGTTCCGCGTTGCTGACCTGCGTCCAGACCGGGAAGGACCCCGCCCCGTTCGTGGCGAAGGTGACCGTGCTGACCGGCCGCGAGAAGGTCGTCCGGGTCGACGCGGACGTACGCCCGGACCCGGCCTGGTCGGACCTGGACTCCGGCAGCGGCAACAATTTCGATGGCGCGCCGGACGTGTCGGCCGTGGCGTACCGCACGTTCGTCGTGCTGGGCCTGGCCGCGATTCCCGACGGCGAGCGCCCGGAGTTCGACAAGGCGATGCAGAAGTCTCTGTCGGAGAAGAGCCGGGAGACCGCGAAGACGTCGGTCGCCGACGTCGCCGTGACGGTGCGGAAGTCGGGTCCGTCCACCTTCGAACTCCGCCGGGACGAGGAGAGCGGCAACCTCGACTACACGCCGGGTCTCAACCTGATCACCCCCAAGGAGGTGTCCGCCGCGCTGCGCAAGCAGGGGATGAGCTGCCACCGTGCGGAGCAGTCGATGACCTGCACCCGTGGCGACGTCAAGGTCGACCTGACGTTCCCCCGGCCGGTCATGAAGGGCCCCGACCAGAACATCACCGAGCTGACGGCCACCGCGCCGTCGACCGGCGGGGTTGTCAACCCGGAGTTGCGGGCGACCGCGCGGACCCTCACCGGCCTGGTGGTCGGAAAGTCCGGTGCCGCCGGACCCGCGCAGTCCTGGGCCGGTGGCTGCTTCAGCGACCGGACCGCGGAGACGGTGGCGGGTGCCAGCACTCTGGTCTGTACGCCACGGCTCACGGGGACGGCCGACTCCCCTCGGGTGGTGAGCCACGAGTTCGCCGTTCGCCCGGTGCGGGACTGACCCAGTGCAAGGCATCGCGCGGACTCGGGTACGACCCTCCGGTCGCTACCGGCCCGGCTGGGGGTGGTGCGCGCTAGCGTTCCTCCATGGCGACGCCGTACGAAGAGATCGAGGTCGGTGACCGCACCGTCCGCCTCACCAACCCCGACAAGATCTACTTTCCTGAGCGGGGCTTCACCAAGCGCGATGTGGTGCGCTACTTCCTGTCCGTGGGTGACGGCATTCTGGGCGCGCTCCGCGAGCGGCCGACGACCCTGGAGCGCTGGCCCGGCGGCGTGTTCGAGGGCGCGAAGCTGTCCACCCGGGCCGACAACCGTGGCGACGCGTTCTACCAGAAGCGGATCCCCAAGGGTGCGCCCGAGTGGGTGGAGACCGCCCGCATCGCGTTCCCGAGTGGACGGTTCGCCGACGAGGTGTGCCCGACCGAGCTCGCGGTGGTGGCCTGGGCGGCCAACCTCGGCACGCTGACGTTCCACCCCTGGCCGGTCCGCCGGGCCGACGTCGACCATCCGGACCAGATCCGGATCGACCTCGATCCCCAGCCCGGCACCGACTTCACCCACGCGGCGGCGGTGGCGCCGCGGGTTCGGGAGCTGCTGCACGAGCTCGGCATGGAGGGCTGGCCGAAGACCTCCGGTGGCCGCGGCCTGCACGTCTACGTCCCGATCCAGCCGCGCTGGACGTTCACCGAGGTACGCCGCGCCGTGATCGCCCTGGGCAGGGAGCTGGAGCGCCGGATGCCGGACCACGTGACGATCTCGTGGTGGAAGGAAGAACGCGGGGAGAAGGTGTTCGTCGACTACAACCAGATGGCCCGCGACCGCACGATCGCCTCGGCGTACTCACTGCGGCCCAATCCGCGGGCGACCGTGTTGGCTCCGCTGCGCTGGGACGAGCTGACCGAGGTCCGTCCCGACGACTTCGACCTGGAGACGATGCCCGAACGGTTCGCCGAGGTGGGTGACCTGCACGCTCCCGTCAACGATGAGGCGTTCGACCTCACGCCCCTGCTGGAGTGGGCCGACCGGGACGCCCGCGACCACGACCTGGGAGACCTGCCCTACCCGCCCGACTACCCGAAGATGCCGGGTGAGCCGATGCGGGTGCAGCCCAGCCGGGCGAAGAAGGCCTGACCGCACGCCAGAGTTGGCGCGGCTGGTTTGGCGCAAGGCCAGGTTGACGGCTCGGGCTGACGGCGAGATCGACGGCCTGGTTCACGATCGGCCGGTAGCTCCCGCCGTCTCCGGTATCGATCCGGTGGATGTCGTCCGTCATCCCGGACGGGGCCCACGATTTAAGTCGAGGAGTTCCGAGGAGTTCCGAGGAGGAGGTGCACGCCGAGGCAATGGCAGACGAACAGGCCGCGACCAAGGCGGTCGAGCAGGCCTTCGCCGACCACTGGGCCCGGCTGCTCGCCCTGCTCACCGGGCAGCTGCGCAGTCTGGAGGTCGCGGAGGAGTCGCTGGCCGACGCCTTCGAACGGGCGGTTCGGCACTGGGCCACGGACGGCGTGCCGGACCGGCCGGAAGCCTGGCTGCTCACCACCGCCCGCAACCGCGGGGTCGACCGGCTGCGCCGGGAGAAGACCCTGGCCCGAAAGCTGCCCCTGCTCGTCGTCGACGCCGAGCCGGCCGGTGCCACCGGCACCACGGACATCGCCGATCTGGTCGATGACGCCGCGGAGGGGGAGATACCGGACGAACGCCTCCGGCTGCTTTTCACCTGCTGCCACCCCGCGCTGGCGATGCCGGCCCGCGTCGCGCTCACGCTTCGCATGGTCGGCGGCCTCACCACGGCCGAGATCGCCCGGGCGTTCCTGGTGTCCGAGCCCACCATGGCGGCCCGGATCACCCGGGCGAAGAAGAAGATCGCCGCGGCCGGCATCCCCTACCGCGTGCCGCGCGGCGCGGACCTGCCGGAGCGCCTCGGTGGCGTCCTCGCCGTCCTGTACCTCGTCTTCACCGAGGGCCACGCGGCGTCGTCGGGCGAGACCCTCCTCCGCAGGGGACTGTGCGCGGAGGCGATCAGGCTGACCCGGGTGGTGTCCGACCTGCTCGCGGAGGAGCCGGATCCGGTGGCGCTGCTCGCGCTGATGGTGCTCCAGCATTCCCGGCGCGACGCGCGCACCGACGAGCAGGGCCGGCTGGTGGTGCTGCCGGACCAGGACCGCTCCCGTTGGCACCGAGCCGAGATCGACGAGGGGATCGCGCTGGTCGAACGAGCGGCGTCGTTCGGGCGGGTGTCGGCGTACCTCCTGCAGGCGGCGATCGCCGCCGAACACGCCAGCGCCACCGAGGCCGCCGACACCGACTGGGCGGCCATCGCGCAGCTGTACGAACGACTGGAACGCCTCACCGGCGGCTCACCCGTGGTCCGGCTCAACCGCGCGGTCGCCGTCGCCGAGACCGCGGGAGCCGACGCCGGGCTGGCGTTGCTGGACGGTCTGGACGACCGGCTCGGCGACTACCAACCGCTGCTGGTCACCCGGGCCGACTTCCTCCGCCGGACCGGCGACCACGACGCCGCGCGGCGCGCCTACACCAGGGCTCGGGAGCTGGCCGGGAACGACGCCGAGCGGGACTTCCTGGGCCGCAAACTCGCCGACCTCGGCGACCAGGACGCGCCCTCCCCGGAGCCGCCGACGACGTGACCAGCGCTCGACCTGAGGGACGGAGCGGCTGCGGAACGCCGTCCGTCAGACCGACCGCTCGTCGCGTACCGACGGGTCTCCGGGCTTGCCGGGGTCTCGGTGCTCGATGAGGTGCAGGCAGGGTACGCCGAGCCGACGGCGCGCCTTGGACGTCCAGTCGACGTGGAAGAACTCCGCCACCACGTGCGGGCGGGTGAGGATGACCACCTCCGACGCCTGCCGTTCCCGCACCGCGTTCGACAGCGCCTCGACCGGTTCGGCGGAGGTGACCTCACCGTCGACGGCGCAGCCGCGATCGGAAAGGGCGGCCAAACTCTCCTCGAGCGCGGCCTGGCTGCGTTCGACGATCTCGGCCTGGATCTTGGCCAGGTCGACGTCGGGGAAGTTCAGCGCCGAGGTGGCCAGCACCTCGCTGGCGGCGATGGACCCGAGTGCGGACTCCACCCGGGCGGAGGCGTCCTCCACCGGGAGCAGCACGTGCACGTGGGTGCGCCCGGGATGGGTGCGGGCTCCGTAGAGTCCGGCGACCTGGCCCGCATCGACCTGTGACAGCGGCTTCTCGATCAGGAGCACGACCTCATACATCGGCGACCACCTCCTCGCTCAGGTTCATCGTCCCGCGCCGGTCCGCAGGTGCACGGGTCGAGAGGCACAGGATGTCACTCAAGCCCCAGGATCTCCGCGAGGTCGAAGCGGACCGGCTCCTCGAGTTGGTCGTACCTGCACGACTCCGGCTTCCGGTCCTCCCGCCACCGGACGAACTGCGCGGTGTGCCGGAAGCGCACGCCTTCCATGTGGTCGTAGCGGACCTCGACGACGCGTTCGGGCCGCAGGGGGACGAACGACAGGTCCTTGCCGGCACTCCACCGGCTCTGCTCGGCGTTGCGCGGCGTACGGCTGCCGGCCTCCTGCTTGGCCCACGCCCACGGGTGGTCGTCGAACGTCGTGACCAGCGGCTGCAGCTCGGTGAACAGCTCCCGCCGCCGGGCCAGCGGGAACGCGCCGATCACGCCCACGCTGGCCAGGTCGCCCGCGTCGTTGTAGAGGCCGAGCAGCAGCGAGCCGATCGCGTCCGGTCCGCTTTTGTGCACGCGGTAACCCGCGACCACGCAGTCGGCGGTGCGCTCGTGCTTGATCTTGAACATGACCCGTTTGTCCGGCTCGTACGGTCCGGCCAGCGGCTTGGCGATCACCCCGTCCAGCCCGGCGCCCTCGAACTGGTGGAACCAGCGTTCGGCCAGGCTCCGGTCGGTGCTGGCCGGCGTCAGGTGGATCGGTGAGGTGACGCCGGCCAGCGCCTCCTCCAGGGCGGCACGGCGCACGGAGAACGGCTCACCGGTGAGGTCGCGGTCGTCCAGGGCGAGCAGGTCGAACGCCACGAAGTGGGCCGGCGTCTGCTCCGAGAGCAGCCGCACCCGGCTGGCGGCCGGGTGGATCCGCTGCTGCAGGGTGTCGAAGTCGAGCCGGCCACGGGTGCGGTCGGGCACCACGAGCTCGCCGTCGATCACGCAGCGGGCGGGCAGCCTGTCCAGGACGGCCGCCACCACCTCGGGGAAGTAGCGCGTCATCGGCCGCTCGTTGCGGCTGCCGATCTCCACCTCGTCGCCGTCGCGGAAGATGATCGACCGGAAGCCGTCCCACTTGGGCTCGTAGCTGTGGTCGCCGTGGGGGATGTGCTTGACCGGTTTGGCGAGCATCGGCGAGACCGGTGGCATCACGGGCAGCTGCATCCGCCCAGTCTGGCCGAACGCCGTCCTGCCCGCCGAGGTCACCCCGGCGTTTCGTGGTGCGAACCGGTGAGCCAGCGCTGGAACACGAAGCCGTCCTCCTCCAGCAGGCCGGCCAGGGTGAGCCGGGTAGGTTCGGCGAGCAGCGGTCCGTGGGTGATCCGCATCGCCGGCCCGGCCAGCAGCTCCGGGGACTGGGTGAGGCACACCTCGTCGACCAGGGACCGGGCGAGCAGCTCCGCGAACAGGTTCGGGCCGCCCTCGGAGAGGATCCGCCGGTAGCCCCGGTCGGTCAGCGCGGCCACCGCCTCGGTCAGGTCGACCTCGGACTCGCCGGCGACCGCAACGTCCACCCGGCTCTCGAGCGCGGCCCGGCGTTCGGTAGAGCAGGACCGGGACGTGATCACGACGGTGCGCGGGTCGGCCAGCAGTTTGTCCGGCAGGTCGAGGGAGTGGCTCACCACCGCGATCGGCGGCGTGGGCGCCAGACCGAGCTTCTCCCGCAGCGCGGTGAACGCGGGCCGGATGGTCGCGGGCCCGTAGCGCTCGGCTCGGGCCGTGCCGGCGCCGACCAGGATCACGTCGCACAGCGCCCGCAGCAGGGCGAGGACGTGCCGGTCGGGACGTCCCGAGATCGTCCCTGACCGTCCGTCGGGTCCCTGCGCGGCCCCGTCCACCGAGGAGACGAAGTTGACCCGCAGCCAGGGCCGGTCGGCGGGGTAGGCGTAGATCTCGGCGAGCTCGGCGTCTGTCAGACCGGCATCCGTCCGGGCCGAATCCGTCCGGCCCTGGTCCGTCGGTTCCGCGGTCGCCGGTGCGGGCCCGGCCGGGCCGGTGGTGAGGATGCGCACCCTGCCGATCCCACCAGACCGGCGTACGTGCGCCGACGCCAGGGGCCGGTCGGCGGCCCCTCGCCCGCGGGCGTGGATGCGGGCAGACTTACCCGGGGCAGATCGGTCAGCACAGATCCAACGGAGGGAACGGAGCGCCGATGAGCAGGGACGACGTGACGGAGCGGCTGGCCGACGTACTCGCGCTGAAGCCGGGTCCGGTGGATCTGGCGAAGCTTCCCACCCGCACCACCCCGGGGTTCGCAGGCGGCAAGCGAGCCGGCAAGCGCGCGCTCGCCGAACTGACCCCCCCGATTTCCGACCTTCAGGAGCGGCTGTTCGCCGAGGGCCACACCGGCGGCAACCGCAGCCTGCTGCTCGTCCTGCAGGGGATGGACACCTCCGGCAAGGGCGGGACGCTGCGCCACTCGGTCGGCCTGGTGGATCCGCAGGGTGTGCGGATCACGTCGTTCAAGGCGCCCACCCGGCAGGAGCTCCGGCACGACTTCCTGTGGCGGATCCGCAAGGCGCTGCCCGAGCCCGGTTACCTCGGGATCTTCGACCGTTCCCACTACGAGGACGTGCTCGTCGCCCGGGTGCACGACCTGGTCCCGCCGGAGACCTGGATGGCCCGCTACGACGTCATCAACGAGTTCGAACGCGAGCTCGCCGGCAACGGCGTCACGGTCGTGAAGTGCTTCCTGCACCTGTCGAAGAAGGAGCAGAAGAAGCGGCTGACCGCCCGGCTGGAGGACCCGACGAAGTACTGGAAGTACAACCCCGGCGACGTCGACGAGCGCGCCCGGTGGGATGACTACCAGGTCGCCTACGCGGCGGCGCTGGAACGCACGAACACCGAGGCCGCGCCGTGGTACGTCGTGCCGGCCGACCGCAAGTGGTACCGCAACCTCGCCATCACCAAGCTCCTGGTGGAACGGCTGGCCGACCTCGATCCGCAGTGGCCGGCCGCGGACTTCGACGTCCGGGGCGAGCTCGCCCGGCTGAACCGCACCTGAGCGCGCGGTCCAGCCGTAGGCCGCACCTCAGGCGTCCTCGCCCACCAGTGCCTCCAGCGCCGGCAGCGCGGCGACCAGCGCGTCGTGCTGCTCGGGAGTGAGCCGCTCGACCCGGGTGCGCAGTGCGTCGGTACGCAGCGAGCGCAGCCCCTTGGCGACCTGCTGCCCCTCCTCGGTGGCCGAGACGATGCTTGCGCGGCGGTCCGCCGGGTCGGAGGTGCGGACGGCGTACCCCGCGCTCTCCAGCGTGGCCACCACCCGCGACAGCGTGGGCGGGGCGACCTGCTCGCGGTTGGCGAGGTCGCCGAGCCGCATCGGCCCGGCGTGGGTCAACGTCGCCAGAGCGGACATTCCGCCGTGCCCGAGATCACCACGCTGGGACGCGCCCTGCCGGCGCATCCAGCGCGACAGCCGCGCGATGGCGAGGTAGAGCCGGGTGGCCTCCTCCCGGTCCATGGTGGCGGATCGTGTCGTCGCGTGGTCTGTCATGCGGCGGCACCTTCTTCCTCGATCGTCTGGCGTTCGCCGTGAACGTAGCGCTCACCCCGAAGCAGCGAGGCGAAAGCGCCGATGACAGTCATGATGGCAGCCGCGGCGAAGACGATCACCAGCCCGTGGTGGAACGGCGCCGAGATCAGCCGGGGAAAGAACTCCTTGCCGGTGAGCGTCGCGACGTTCGAGGCGGGCAGGTGGTCCAGCGCGCCGGTGGGCCCGAGGAGCTTGGCCATCGGGTTGTAGCCGAGGAAGGCCGCGAACAGGCTGCCCACCGGTGGCAGGTTGCCCACCGACTCAGCGACAGAGGAGGACACGCCCTGCGCTTCCAGTCCGCGAGTGAGCGTGGTCGGCAGGGAGTTGGCCAGGCCGGCGATCATCAGCGAGAAGAAGATGCCGATGGACAGGGAGGTGCCGGAGTTGAAGAACGTCCCGCGCATCCCGGACGCCGCGCCGCGCTGGTCGGCCGGGACGCTGTTCATGATCGCGGAGGTGTTGGGGGAGGAGAACAGCCCCGAGCCGATGCCGTTCACCGCGATCAGCGCGGCGAACGCCCAGTACGGAAACTCCACCGGCAGCATCAGCAGACCCACGAACGTCGCGGCCACCACCAGTAGTCCACCGGTGGCGAAGGACCGCGCGCCGTAGCGGTCGGAGAGGAAGCCGGAGACCGGCCCGGCGAGCAGGAACCCGATGGTGAGGGGTACGAGGTAGATCCCCGCCCACAGGGGCGTCGCCGCGTAGTCGTACCCGTGCAGCGGAAGCCAGATCCCCTGGAGCCAGATGATCAGCATGAACTGCATGCCACCGCGTCCGATCGAGGCGAGCAGCCCGGCGAAGTTGCCGGCGCTGAACGCGCGGTTGCGGAACAGCCCGAGGTGGAACATCGGCTCGGCCACCCGGGACTCGATCACGCAGAACGCCACCAGCAGGGCCACTCCGCCGATCAGGCCGGTCAGCACCCACGGGCTGGTCCAGCCCATGGTGTGCCCGCCGTAGGGCTGGATGCCGTACGTGATGGCTGCCAGTACGGCGGTGAGCCCGAGGGCGAAGGTGAGGTTGCCGGCGACGTCGATCGAGCCGCGCCGGCGTTCGCCGAGCTCGCGCAGCGAACGGTAGGACCAGATGGTGCCGAGGATGCCGATCGGGACGCTGACCCAGAACACCGCCCGCCAGTGCCACTCGGCCAGGAGTCCGCCGATGATCAGTCCGAGGAACGACCCGGCGATCGCGGCCACCTGGTTGATGCCGAGCGCCATGCCCCGCCGGTTGGCCGGGAACGCGTCGGTGAGGATCGCGGTGGAGTTGGCGAACAACATCGCGCCGCCAACTCCCTGGACCACCCGCCAGCCGATCAGCCACAGCGCTCCGGCGCCGTGCACGAACGGGTCCACCGCGAGCATGATCGAGGCGACCGAGAAGACCACGAAGCCGAAGGTGTAGATGCGGACCCGGCCGTACATGTCGCCGAGCCGGCCGAGGGAGACCACCAGGACCGCGGAGACCAGCAGGAAGCCCATGATCATCCACAGCAGGTAGCTCACGTTGCCCGGGGCCAGCGGGTCCAGGTGGATGCCGCGGAAGATCGCCGGCAGGGAGATGATCACGATCGAGGAGTTGATCGTGGCCATGAGGACGCCGAGCGTGGTGTTGGACAGCGCCACCCACGGGTAGCGCGGGTGGTCGCGTTCGTACCGTGCGCGCCTACGGGCGGTCTTGCGAACGGACCTTTCGTCTCGTTCCCGGACGGCTCCGGCGTCGCTCGGTGGGTTGCTCGGCAATGACACGGGTGTGGGCCTCCACGGTCGGCCAGAGATAGTTGCTTGACGCTAACTAAACTAACCGACGTGGGTGCCCCGGATGTTCCCGGCACCGGAACCGGGGGGCCTCGGCGCCCGCCGTCACCTGGCCGCTGCGGCGTTCTCCAGGTCGTCGATGCTGCCGGACATGATCGTTCGGACGTGTTCGGTGATCCGCTCCAGCGGCCAGTCCCACCAGGCCAGTGTCAGGAGCCGGTTGACATCGGCGTCGCTGTAGCGGCGGCGGATCAGCCGGGCCGGGTTGCCGCCGACGACGCCGTAGTCGGGCACGTCGTCGACGACGACCGAACCGGAGGCGACGATCGCGCCGTGGCCGATACGCACACCGGGCATCACCATCGACCGGTAGCCGAGCCAGACGTCGTGGCCGACAACCGTGTCGCCGCGACCGGGCAGTCCGGTGATGAGGTCGAAGTGCTCGGCCCACGAGCCACCCATGATGGGGAAAGGGAACGTCGAGGGGCCTTCCATCCGGTGGTTGGCGCCGTTCATGACGAACCGCACGCCCTCGCCCAGCGCGCAGAACTTCCCGATGACCAGCTTCTCCGGCCCGTAGTGGTAGAGCACGTTGCGGGTCTCGAACGCGGTCGGGTCGTCGGGATCGTCGTAGTAGGAGAACTCCCCGACCTCGATCAGCGGCGAGGTGACCAGCGGCTTCAGCAGCACCACCCGCGGCTTCCCGGGCATCGGATGCAGCACGGTCGGGTCGGCGGGCACGGGAACGGCCGGCATCGCGAGTCGCCACCTCTTTCCGGGGGATACGCCTGTCTGTGGGGATACGCCTACAGAATGCCGCGACCCGCCCCGAGGACTCCGGGGCGGGTCGCGATGTGTCTCGTCGTAGGCGGTGACGTGAGGCTATCCCCGCTTGAGCACCAGCAGGGAGCGGGAGAGCAGCTTGACCTGCTCCCCGGCGCGGACGGCTTCCCGGTCGCTCACGTCGTCCTCGGTGGTGTCCAGGACCGCCTCCCACGCCTCGCCGTACTTCTGCGGCGGCAGGGCGAACTCCAGGTCCTCCTCGGAGGCGTTGAACAGCAACAGGAACGAGTCGTCCACGATCCGCTCGCCCTGGTCACCCGGCTCGTGGATGGCCTCGCCGTTCAGGAACACCCCGAGCGACTTGGCGAACCCGGCGGTCCAGTCGCGCTCGGTCATGGCGTTGCCGTCCGGCTTGAGCCAGGCGACGTCGCCGAGCTTGTCGCCGGCTCCGTCGATACCGGCGAAGAACCGCCGCCGGCGGAAGACCGGGTGCGCGGCCCGCAGCTCACTCACCGCCCGGGCGTAGCCGAGCAGATCGGTGTCGATCGCCTCCCAGTCGATCCAGGAGATGTCGTTGTCCTGGCAGTAGGCGTTGTTGTTGCCCTTCTGCGTACGCCCGAACTCGTCGCCGTGCAGCATCATCGGCACGCCCTGGGACAGGAACAACGTGGTGAGGAAGTTGCGCTGCTGGCGCCGGCGCAGGGCGAGCACGCCCGGGTCGTCGGTCGGGCCTTCCGCGCCCGCGTTCCACGACCGGTTGTCGTCGGTGCCGTCGTTGTTGTTCTCGCCGTTGGCCTCGTTGTGCTTGGAGTTGTACGAGACCAGGTCGTTGAGCGTGAACCCGTCGTGGGCGGTGACGAAGTTGATCGACGCGTACGGCTTGCGGCCGTCGTCCTCGTACAGGTCGGAGGAGCCGGTCAGCCGCATCGCGAACTCGCCGAGCGTCGCCGGCTCACCGCGCCAGAAGTCACGTACGCAGTCGCGGTACTTGCCGTTCCACTCCGTCCACAGCGGCGGGAAGTTGCCCACCTGGTAACCGCCGGGTCCGACGTCCCACGGCTCGGCGATCAGCTTCACCTGCGACACGATCGGGTCCTGCTGGACCAGGTCGAAGAACACCGACAGCCGGTCGACCTCGTGGAACTGCCGGGCCAGGGTGGCCGCCAGGTCGAACCGGAACCCGTCCACGTGCATCTCGGTCACCCAGTAGCGCAGCGAGTCCATGATCAGCTGGAGCACGTGCGGGTGGCGCATGAGCAGGCTGTTGCCGGTGCCCGTGGTGTCCATGTAGTAGCGCGGGTCGTGGTCGACCAGGCGGTAGTAGGCCGCGTTGTCGATGCCGCGGAACGCCAGCGTCGGGCCCTGGTGGTTGCCTTCCGCGGTGTGGTTGTAGACCACGTCGAGGATGACCTCGATGTTCGCGCGGTGCAGTGCGCGCACCATCGCCTTGAACTCCAGCACCTGCTCACCGAGCTGCCCGGTGGAGGAGTAGGCGTTGTGCGGGGCGAAGTAGCCGATGGTGTTGTAGCCCCAGTAGTTGCGCAGACCCTTCTGGACCAGCAGGTCGTCGTGCACGAACTGGTGCACCGGCAGCAGCTCGACCGCGGTGACGCCGAGTGACGTCAGGTGGTCGATCATCGCCGGCGAGCCGAGGCCCGCGTAAGTGCCGCGGATCTCCTCCGGAATCTCCGGGTGATCGATGGTGAGGCCCTTGACGTGCGCCTCGTAGATGACGCTCTCGTTGTAGGGCCGGCGCGGCGGACGGTCTTCCTGCCAGTCGAAGTACGGGTTGATGACCACCGACTTCATCATGTGCGGCGCGGAGTCGAGAGTGTTGAGCGTCTCGGGGTTTTCGAAGCGGTACGAGAACAACGCCTCGTCCCAGTCGATCTCACCGTCGATCGACTTCGCGTACGGGTCGAGCAGCAGCTTCGCGGGGTTGCAGCGCTGGCCCTTGCTCGGGGCGTAGGGCCCGTGCACGCGGAAGCCGTAGCGCTGGCCCGGCGCCACCCGGGGGATGTAGCCGTGCCACACAGAGGCTTCCCGCTCGGTGAGCGGGACCTTGGTTTCGTTGCCGTCGTCGTCGAACAGACAGAGTTCGACGGATTCGGCGACCTCGCTGAACAACGCGAAGTTTGTGCCGGCGCCGTCGAACGTCGCCCCCAGGGGGTACGGCGTTCCCGGCCAGACGTCGACCATTCGCGTTTCCTTTCCTTGTCCTCTTGCGCGAATACTGCCAGGTTCGGAATCGATCGGCTCGGCGCCTCCTGCCCGGCGGCGGTCAGCGTTTTCGCTCCGTCCTCACCGGGAGATGCCATCACGGTCAGTCACCGGATCCGGGGCGGCCGCGATTCCCAACCAGGTCAGCGATGTGCGCTCCGGCGATGACGGCCCGGCCTTCGCCGGGCCCTGCCGACCGGCATGGACGGCGGTGGCCGGAGCGGCTGGTGGAGGGCCGGCATCCCATAGCGCCCGGCCGTCGGGGGTGGACTCAGGTCGGCCTGGGCCGGCCCGGACACCAGCGGACGGGAGCACACGGGTCCGTCATACCCCGCGAGCCGTCCCGAACCCGGACGGCCGTGTCAATTCCCCGTTACGGCCTTTCCGCTATCCGGGCGATCCTCCGGGCGATCCAGACGATCCGGCAACCCGGATGGCGTGAGGATCAGCCCTGGTCGAGCCCTGCACGGTCGGCGACGATCGCCACCACCTGCGGGCAGGCGCCCAGTGGCTCGGCGACCACCACCGCGCCCGCGGAGGTCGCGGACGTACGGATCCGGTCGGCGAAGAATCCCGGCGCCAGCAGGTACGTCGCGACGCCCACCCGCCTGGCGCCCTGGGCCCGCAGGTCCGCGACCGCCTCCTCGACGGTGGGCGCGGCGGCGGAGGCGAACGCGCAGCGGGCCGGTATGCCGAGCAGGCGACCGAGGTCGGCGGCCACCTCCGCCACCGTGTCGTTCGCGTGCCGGTTGCTCGACCCCGCGGCGGCGAGCACCACCGCGTCCGGCGCAGGAGTCTCGGGGGACCGGGCCTCCTCGAGCCGGCCGGCCATCGCCGCCACCAGCCGGGGGTCGGGGCCGAGCACCCGGCTCAGCCGGACCGTCCAGCCGCGGGACCGGGCGAGGCCGGCGACCGCCGGCAGGTCCTCCTGGGCGTGGTAGGCGTCGCTGAGCAGGAACGGCACCACGGCCAGGGCGGTGACGCCCCGCGCGGCGAGGGTCTCAACGGCGTCCTGCGGCGTGGGGGTGGCGAGTTCGAGGAAGGCGGCGCCGGTGGCGACTCCGGGACGCAGTCGTTCGACCAGGGCCGCGACCTCGTGGGCGACCGGCGCGGCCCGGTGATCACGGCTGCCGTGCGCGACCAGCAGCAGTCCGTCAGGACGGGTGTCCGTCGTCATGGCCCTCCGCACTCCGGTGGGCCGGCTCTTCGACGGCTGGCTCTTCGACGTCCGGCTCTTGGACGTCCGGCTCGGCGGCGCTGGCGGTGAGCGCGGCGAGTTCGGCGGCGACGTCAACCACGTCCCCGACCACGATCACGGCGGGGGAGCGAACTTCGCGGGCGGCGGCGACCTCGGCGATCGTGGCCAGGGTGCCGGTGGTGGTGCGCTGGCCGGGGAGGGTTCCGCGTTCGACCACGGCGACCGGGGTGGTGGCCGGCCGGCCGTTGCGCAGCAGCCCCTCGGTCAGGGTCGGCAGCTGCCCGACGCCCATCAGGAACACCAGCGTGCCCTCGGTGGCGGCGAGCCCCGCCCAGTCGGGCGTCTCACCCTCGCGGGCATAGTGGGCGGACACCACCGTGAACTGCCGGGCCACCGCGCGGTGGGTGACCGGGATGCCGACCGACTCGGGTACGGCGACCGCGCTGGTCACCCCGGGGACGACCTCGCAGGGGATGCCGGCGCGCGCGCAGGCGAGGGCCTCCTCGGCTCCGCGGCCGAACACGAACGGGTCCCCACCCTTGAGCCGAACCACCCGCTGGCCGGCCCGTGCCCGGGTCACCAGCAGGTCGTTGATCTCCAGCTGGGTGAGCGCGTGCGCCTGCGGTCCCTTGCCGGCCTCGACCACCTCGACCTCGGCGTCGAGCTCCTCCAGCAGCGCGCGGGGCGCGAGCCGGTCGACCACCACCACGTCGGCGTCGGCGAGCAACCGACGCCCTCGGACGGTGATGAGTTCGGGGTCGCCCGGGCCGCCTCCGACGAGTGCCACGTGTCCGATGCCCGGAGTCCGGCGTACCCGGCGCAGCGGCAGTTCCCCGGACTGCAGCCAGGTCGCGATGCGGTCCTTCAGCCGGCGGGCCCGGCGCGGGTCCCGGCCGGCGGAGACCGCCACGGTCACGTCGTCGAACCGGACGGTGGCGGGCGTCCAGGCCGCGGACCGCTCCGCGTCGTCGGCGCGTACGCACCAGATCCCGGCGGCCTCGGCCTCCGCGGCCACCGCGGCGTTGGTGCCGGGGTCGTCGGTGGCGGCCTGCACGACCCGGGCCCCGGCCAGGTCCCCGCCCAGATCTCCAGGGGAGTACTCCCGGGCCACCCAGTCCAGCCGTCCTGGCTCGACCAGGGCGGCCAGGTCCTCACACAACGCCGGCGCGACCACCGTGACCACAGCGCCCGCGTCCAGCAGCCCGCCCACCCGCCGCGACGCGACCGGCCCGCCGCCGACCACGACCGCGCGCCTGCCGGCGAGGTCGAGCAGCAGCGGGTAGCGCGGGGTCATTTGTGGATGCCGCACTCGGTCTTCGACCGGCCGGACCACCGGCCCGCACGCGCGTCCTCGCCCTCGGCGACCTGGCGGGTGCACGGCCAGCAGCCGACCGACGCGTAGCCGTCGTCCAGCAGCGGGTTGGTGAGGACGCCGTTGTCGGCGACGTAGCGGTCGACGTCCTCCTGGGTCCAGCGGGCCAGCGGCGCGATCTTCACCTTGCCGCGCCGGGCGTCCCAGCTGACCACCGGCGTGTTCGCCCGGGTGGGGCTCTCGTCCCGCCGGATCCCGGTGGCCCAGGCGTCGTAGTTGGTGAGTGCCCGCTCCAGCGGGGCGACCTTGCGCAGCTGGCAGCACAGCTCGGGGTTGCGGCGGTACAGGTCGGGCCCGAGGGTGGCGTCTTGTTCGGCGACGGTCTGGCGCGGTCGCACGGTCACCAGGTTGATCGGGATGGTGACCGACGCGGCGTCGGCCGTGCCCAGCGTCTCGGGGAAGTGGTAGCCGGTATCCAGGAACACCACGTCCACCCCGGGCACCTCCTGGGAGACCAGGTGGGCCAGTGCGGTGTCCTGCATGGACGAGGTGACCGCGAACCGGTCGCCGAAGGTGTCGGCGGCCCAGCGCACGATCTGTGCGGCACTGGCCTCCTCGAGGTCACGCCCCGCCTGCCGGGCGAGCGTCTCCAGGTCGTCCCGGCAGCGCTTGGCCGCCGTGGTCGCCAGTGTCATGGCCGCACCTTCGTCCCGACGTACTTGAGCGAGAAGACCCGGGTGCAGCCGCGGCACTCCCAGGCGCCGTGCGGCTCCTCGACGGGTCGCAGGTCCTCATCGGCGCAGTAAGGGCAGTAGAACGGGGTCGCGCGTTCGGTCATGCCAAGGCCTCCTGCGGAGCTCGGGTGACCCACTGCGCGAACCGCTCCTGTGGCTCGCGCTGGTCGAGGTAGTGCCGTACGACGCGTTCGATGTAGTCGGGCAGCTCGGCGGAGGTGACCTTCAGGCCGCGCAGCTTGCGCCCGAAGCCCGCGTCCAGTCCGAGCCCGCCACCGAGGTGAACCTGGTAGCCCTCGACCTGATTCCCGTCCTTGTCCAGGACGATCTGTCCCTTCAGGCCGATGTCGGCCACCTGGATGCGGGCGCAGGAGTTGGGGCAGCCGTTGAGGTTGACGGTGACCGGGGTGTCGAGCTCGGGGATCCGGCGTTCGAGGTCGTCGATCAGGTCGTGCGCGCGCTTCTTGGTCTCGACGATGGCGAGCTTGCAGTACTCGATGCCGGTGCAGGCCATCGTGTTGCGCCGCCACGCGGAGGGGCGGGCGTGCAGACCGAGGTCGGCCAGCGCGGCCACGGCCGGCTCGAGCTGGGCTTCCTCGACGTCGAGGACGAGCAGCTTCTGGTGCGGTGTGGTGCGTACGCGGTCGCTGCCGTGCGCCTCCACCACGTCGGCGAACTTGCCGAGGAGGGTGCCCGAGACGCGGCCGGCGACGGGGGCCAGGCCGAGGAAGAACTTCCCGTCGCGCTGGCGGTGGACGCCCACGTGGTCACCGGGTACGGCGGGGATCGCGGGTGCGGGGCCGTCGACCAGCTTCCGCTTGAGGTACTCGTCCTCGATCACCTGGCGGAACTTCGCAGGGCCCCAGTCGGCCATCAGGAACTTGATCCGGGCACGGTGCCGCAGCCGGCGGTAGCCGTAGTCGCGGAAGACGCTGGTGACCGCCCACCAGACCTCGGCCACCTCCTCGCGGGGCACCCAGGTGCCGAGGCGCTCGGCCAGCATCGGGTTGGTGGACAGCCCACCACCGACCCACACGTCGAAGCCGGGGCCGTGCTCGGGGTGCTCGACGCCGACGAACGCGATGTCGTTGATCTCCGGCGCCACGTCGTGGTTCGGATGGCCGGTGAGCGCGGTCTTGTACTTGCGGGGCAGGTTGGAGAATTCCGGGCTGCCGATGTAGCGGGAGGCGATCTCCTCCACCGCGGGGGTGGGGTCGATGATCTCGTCGGCGGCGATCCCCGCGACCGGGCTGGCGATGATCACCCGCGGGCAGTCACCGCACGCTTCCTGGGTCTGCAGGCCGACCGACTCCAGGCGTTCCCAGATGGCCGGGACGTCCTCGATCCGGATCCAGTGCAGCTGGATGTTCTGCCGGTCGGTGATGTCGGCGCTGTCCCTGGCGTACGTCGAGGAGACGTCGGCGATGGCCCGCAGCTGGGCGACCGTCAGCTGTCCGCCGTCGATGCGCACCCGGAGCATGAAGTACTCGTCGTCCAGCTCCTCCGGGTCCAGCGTGGCCGTGCGGCCACCGTCGATCCCTGGCTTGCGCTGGGTGTAGAGGCCCCACCAGCGGAACCGCCCGCGCAGGTCGGAGGGGTCGATGGAGTCGAAGCCGCGCTTGGCGTAGATGTTCTCGATCCGTGCCCGGACGTTCAGCGCGTCGTCGTCCTTCTTCAGCTGCTCGTTCTTGTTCAGCGGCTCGCGGTAGCCGAGCGCCCACTGGCCCTCACCGCGCTTCGGGCGCGGCTTACGGGGAGCGGCGGTGCGGCGGTCGGCGGCCTGGGGCGCAGTAGCCATGGAGTGCGATCCTCGCTGGAGAGCAGGTCACGGACAGGTGTGACGAGAAGCGGGTCTGCGGTGGATCGGCGCGACCGGGCGCCCGGGTGGCCACCGGCAGGAGGGTCGAGTGCGGCCGGAAGCGGGGCGCGTCAGCGCGCCCGGCGACAGAGCATGCTGCGCATTCGGCCGAAATCGAGATGGCGCCGCCCGACGAGCAGAGGGCAGACGGGCGCAGTCATGGGCATCAGCCTGCGTGATCGAGACCTCACCAGGCAACCAAGGTGACCGCTATCCGAGACGATTGTCTCGAAACCGGCACGGCCAGGCGCCGCCTCCGGCCCTGACGCGACGACTGTACCTACTAGTACGTATAGTGCGGGCATGACCAGCGCGGAGCGTCTGATCGAAAGCACGCGGGAACTCCTGTGGGAGCGCGGCTACACCGGCACCAGCCCGAAGGCGATCCAGCAGCGGGCCGGAGCCGGCCAGGGCAGCATGTACCACCACTTCTCCGGCAAGCCGGAGCTCGCCCGCGCCGCGATCGGCCGTACGGCGGAGGAGATGCGGGCCACCGCCGAGGCGTTGCTGGCCGCGCCCGGCACCGCCCTGGACCGGGTCGCCGCCTACCTGCTCAGGGAGCGGGCGGTGCTGCGCGGGTGCCCGGTCGGGCGGCTCACCCAGGATCCGGACGTGATGGCCGACGCCACCCTCCGCGAGCCGGTGCGGGAGACGTTCGCCTGGCTGGCCGGGAGGATCGGCGAGGTGCTCCGGGAGGGACGGGAACGCGGGGAGCTGGACGCGGCGCTGGATCCGGAGAGCGCCGCCGCCACCGTGGCCGCCGTGGTGCAGGGCGGGTACGTGCTGGCCCGCGCCGCCGACTCCGCCGAGCCGTTCGACCAGGCCGTCGCCGGAGTCCTGCACCTCCTCACCGCGTACGACACATCCACCCGGCACGAACTCGGGCGGGACAGCTGACCCACCCGGCCGAACCGAGCTGAAAGGCGACCCCCGTGTACGCGATGCAGTACGAACTCACCCTGCCCGCCGACTACGACATGGACGTGATCCGGAAGCGGGTGGCGGTCGGTGGCCACGTTCTCGACGACCGCGCCGGGCTCGGCCTGAAGGCGTACCTCCTCCGCGAACGCGGGGTCGACGGCTCACCGGTCAACCAGTACGCGCCGTTCTACCTGTGGAACGACACCGGCGCGATGACCCACTTCCTGCTCGGCGGTGGCGGGTTCCAGAACATCGTCCGCGACTTCGGGAGGCCGCTCGTCCGGCACTGGACCGGTGTCGCGTGCCATGCCGGCCGGGCCCGGACGGAGGTTCCCCGGGCGGCGTCCCGGCTCGTCGCTCCCGTACCGGTCGATCCGGACGCTGACGGGTCGGGTCTGGGGCTGGCGGCGTGGGCCGAGCGGGAGGCCGCGGCCCTTCGGGAGCTCGCCGCCCGCGACGACGTCCACACCGCGGCCCTGGCCGTCGACCCGCACCACTGGCAGGCGGTGCGGTTCGTGCTGTGGAGGGACGCGGTGCCGGCAGCCGCCGAACGTGCCGAGACCACCGACATCCCCGAGACCGCCGAGCGCTACCAGGTGCAGCACCTGTCCGCGCCCGGCCTGTGACCCGAACGGAGACCATCGACATGCCTTTCGTCCGCATCGACGCGCTGAGGGCCGGCCCGGAGCGACTCGACGCGCTCGGCCGCGCTGTGCACGACGCCCTGGTGGAGACCATCGCCATCCCGCCGGACGACCGGTTCCAGGTGCTCACCAGTCATGACGGCACCACCGGCACCCTGCGCTACGACCCTGACTACCTCGGGGTCCACCGCGACGACGACCTGGTGTTCGTCGTCATCACCATGCGGTCGGGGCGTACGAACGAGCGCAAGCAGGCGCTGTACCACCGGATCACCGAGCTCGCCCAGGAGTACGCCGGGACCGAGCCGCGCAACGTCTTTGTGTCCATCACCGAGAACGAGTTGCCGGACTGGTCGTTCGGGGACGGCGTCGCGCAGTACGCCGCCATGCCCTAGGACATCCGGGAGCTCTCGCGGCCGGGCAACGCGACGGGCGCGGCGCGGTCGATGATCCCCGCGGCATCGGTGCCGCGGGGGAGCGTGCCGAACGTCGCGCACCCGCCCGGGCCGAGCCGGGCAGCACAGAACGCGTCCGCCACCTCGGCCGGGGCGTACCTCACCAGCAGCGCGCCCTGGAACACCACCGCGATCCGCTCGGCCAGCCGGCGGGCGGCGTACTCCGGTTCGGACAGGTCCGCGAGCGAGGTCAGCAGGTCCTCCACCGCGTTGTCCAGCCGCGGGTCGGCGCCGCGGACGGGGGCGATCTCGCCCAGCCAGGCGGTCAGGGCGTCCGGTTCGCGGCGCAGCGCGCGGAGCACGTCCAGCGCCTGGACCGAGCCCGCGCCCTCCCAGACGGAGTTCAGCGGGGACTCCCGGAACAGCATCGGCATCCCGGACTCCTCGACGTACCCGTTGCCGCCGAGGCACTCCAGCGCCTCCGCGGCCACCGCCGAGGCGCGCTTGCACACGTAGTACTTCGCCGCCGGCAGCGCGATCCGCAGCAGCGCCCGCTCGCCCGGGTCGGACTCCGCCGCGTCGGTCGCCGCCGCCAGCCGCATCGCCAGCGTGGTCGCGGCCTCCTGCTCCAGCGCCAGGTCGGCGAGCACGTTCGCCATCGCGGGCTGGCCGGCGAGCGGCCGGCCGAACGCCCACCGGTGCGTGGCGTGCCAGATCGCCTCGCCGACCGCCCGGCGCATCAGGGCGGCCGAGCCGAGTACGCAGTCCAGCCGGGTGGCGTTCACCATCGCCAGGATCGTCGCCACACCGCGCCCCTCCGGGCCGAGGCGGCTCGCCAGTGCACCCTCGAACTCCACCTCCGCGGAGGCGTTGGACCGGTTGCCGAGCTTGTCCTTCAGCCGAACCAGCCGGACGGCGTTGCGGGCTCCGTCGGGCAGCACCCGCGGCAGCACGAAGCAGGTGAGCCCGCCGGGCGCCTGGGCCAGGACGAGGAACACGTCGCTCATCGGCGCCGAGCAGAACCACTTGTGCCCGGTCAGCACGTACTCGCCGTCGGCGCCGGTGGGCTCCGCCCGGGTGGTGTTGGCACGTACGTCGGAACCTCCCTGCTTCTCCGTCATCGCCATCCCGGCCAGCGCGCCCCGCTTGCCGGCGGCCGGCCTCAGCCCCGGGTCGTACGCGGTGGAGGACAGCAGCGGTGTCCACGCGGCGGCCAGTGACTCCTCCGCCCGCAGGGCCGGCATCGCGGCGTACGTCATCGACACCGGGCAGCCGTGCCCGGCCTCGGCCTGGCTCCACAGGTAGAAGCCGGCCGCCCGGGCCAGGTGCGGAGTGGCCTCACCGGAGGTCCAGGCCGCCCCGTGCAGCCCCCACCCGACCGCCCGCTGCAGGAGCCGGTGCCAGGACGGGTGGAACTCCACCTCGTCCACGCGTTCGCCGTAGCGGTCGTGGGTGAGCAGGCGCGGCGGGTGCCGGTGGGCGTCGAACGCCCATTCCCGGGCCTGCTCCGACCCGGCCAGCGCGCCGATCTCGGCGAGCCGCCCACCGGGGGCGGCGAGGTCCGGGCTGCCCCAGCGAACGAGCGCCTCGCCGAGCGCGTGGTCGGCGGCGAGCGCGTCGTATGGTGCCAGCGGCGGCGGCTGGTTGGACACCGTGTGGGTGGCGAACCGGCCCGTTGGGTTCATGTCGTTACGGTATGCCTCATGAGGGCCGGACCCATGGGGGCGCGAAGCGTGGTCAGGACCCGTCGCCGGGTCCGCCGAACGCTCGCGTGGCGCCTGATCCGGGGCACGGTCGCGACCTGCCTGCGCTACCGCGTCACCGGTCTGGCGGCCGAGGGCGCGTTCTTCGCCATCCTGTCCCTTCCGCCCCTGGTCTTCGGGCTTGCCGGTTCCGTCGGCTATGTCGTGGGCGGTTTCGGCCCGCACGCCATCAGCGAGGTCAAGAGCCAGCTCGTCAACATCGCCCGCGGCGCACTGACCGAGGACAGCGTCCAGCGGGTGATCGTCCCCACGCTGAACGCCGTCCTCGACCGCGGCCGCGCCGACGTCATCTCCATCGGGTTCGTGCTCGCCCTGTGGTCGGGCTCGCGGGCGCTGAACGTCCTCATCGACACGATCACGATCATGTACGGCTTCGGCGGGCGGCGCGGCATCATCCGGGCCAGGGTGCTGTCGTTCTCGATGTACGTCGTTGCCCTGGCCATCGGCATCGTGCTCATCCCGCTGGTACTCGCCGGCCCGACGCTGGTCGACTCCTTCCTGCCGTCGCGGTTGGGCTTCCTGGTGTCGTTGTACTGGCCGATCGTGGTGGTGGCATCGACCGGCTTCCTCGCCACGCTCTACCACCTCGCGCTGCCGGAGCGGACTCCCTGGCGGCACGACTTCGGCGGCGCCGCGGTGGCCGTGGTGATGTGGCTGGCCGGCGGCTGGGTGCTGCGTACGACCCTCACCCAGACCATCGGCGGCACCTCGATCTACGGTCCGCTGGCCGCACCGATCGTGGTGTTGCTGTGGTTGTACGTCGTGGTGATCTCACTGCTGGTCGGCGCGGCGTTCAACGCGACCCTGCACGCCCATCTGGAACGCCGGGCCGAGGCCCGCCGCCGGGTGGCGGACGGGGCAGAGGCGCCACGGGAGGCGTCCCCGCACCCGACCGATGTCCTGCCCGGAGTGACCATCCGGGAGCACCCGCTGGAGGCGCGCAACCCCGATGGCCCCGACGACGTGCCGGACGAGGTGCCCGGCGACGTCTCCGATCAGCCCAGGGCGAAGTAGCGCAGCCAGACGTAGGGCCAGGCGATCGCCACCGTCACAGCGCCGTTTCCTGCTCGTGGTCGGGTGCGGCGTCCACCACGCCCTGCACGATCGGCACCATCGTCGCCGGCCAGTGGGCGGTCAGGGTCATGAGATGTCCGTCCTGGTTCGCGGGCGGATGGAGCGCGGCCGGATGGTTCGCGGATGAAGCCGGCGCACGAGGCGCCCGGCCGTCGAGACGGGGCGGGGGTCGGCTGCCGGGCCGGCCGCTGGGCTGGCCGCCGAGCTGGTCGCCGTGTCGGCTGCTGAGTCGGCGGCCGATGGTGGGTCGTCGCCGTGTTCGCCGAACCACCGGGCGAGCCGCCCGGCCCGGCCCACTGCCCGCAACCGGCGTTCGGCCTGCGGGCGGGCGCTCTCGGTGGTGACCACCAGCAGCTGGTCATCGGAGCGGACGACGGTGTGGCCGTCGGGCACGAACGCCCTGCCGTCGCGGACGACCAGGCTGACCGCCGCGCCGGCCGGAAGCCGAAGTTCGTCGACGTAGACGCCGACGAGACGCGACCCCGGTGGTACGCGGACCTGGAGCAGTTCGGCGCCCGCCTCCTCCAGCGGGGCCGACTCGACGGAGAGGTCGAGTGCCTGCCCGGCGGACCCGATCCCCAGCCACCGGGCGAGGAAGGGCAATGTCGGTCCCTGGAGCAGGGTGAAGACCACCACCAGGACGAACACGACGTCGAAGATCATGGTGGCCGCGGGCAGATCCGCGCTCAGCGGGAAGGTGGCCACCACGATCGGCACCGCGCCCCGCAGTCCGGCCCAGGACATGAACACCTTCTCCCGCCACGGCACCCGGAACCCGGTCGTGCAGATGAGGACGGTCAGCGGCCGGGCCAGCAACAACAGCGCGCCACCGACGACCAGTGCCGGCACCAGGGCGGCGGCCAGCCGGGCAGGGCTCACCAGGAGCCCGAGCAGGACGAACAGCCCGATCTGGGCCAGCCAGGCGGTGCCCTCGGCGAACCCCAGGGTGGCCCGCCGGTGCGGCAGTCGTGCGTTGCCGAGCCACAGTCCGGTGACGTACGCCGCGAGCAGTCCGCTGGCGTTGAGCATCCCGGCCCCGGCGTAGCCGAGCAGCGCCATGGCGAGGGTCGCGATCGGATACAGGCCGGCGGCGGGTAGCGCGCTCCGGGACAGCACCCACTGGGCGACCCGGCCGACGACCAGGCCGACCAGGACCCCGACGACCAGCTGGTAGCCCACCTGGCCGAGCGCGGCGACGTGGTTGGCCTGGCTCCAGCCGTCGGAGACCACCAGCGTCACCAGGATGACCACCGGTGGGTCGTTGAACCCGGACTCGGCCTCCAGCGTCGCGCCGAGCCGCCCGGGTAGTGGCAGCCGCCGGAGTACGGAGAACACCGCGGCCGCGTCGGTGGAACCGACCGCGGCGGCGAGCAGGATCGACGTACGCCAGTCGAAGTTCAGGGCCGCATGGGCGACGAACGCGGTGACGGCGACGCTGATCGCCACGCCCAGGGTGGCCAGAATCGCGCTGACCCCGACGACCGGCCGGATCACCGACCAGCGGGTGGTGAGCCCGCCCTCGGCGAGAATCACCGCGAGCGCGATGAGCCCGAGGTTCTGGGTGAGCTGGGCGTCCTCGAACTCAAGGCCGAGGCCGGCTTCGCCGATCACCAGCCCGATCGCGAGGTAGACCAGCAGGGTGGGCAGTCCCGCCTTCGCCGACAGCCGGACGGCGGCCGTCGCGGCGAGCAGGACGAGCATGGCGCCCGCGAGGACGACGTTGAGCTCAGCGGCGCTCATGGCGACCTCCGCGAGAGTCGCGGCGGTCGCCGTGGAGCCGGCAGCCTCGGTGGGTGCCGACGTGGGAGCGCGGACGGTCAGGTGGGCAGGACGCCACGGCGGGCGTAGGTGGCGAGGGTGGGGTCACGGCGCGGTGGTCGTGGCGGGAAGCCACGAACGAGCAGATGCCGGCGCGAATCCTGGTGACAGGCCGGCCGGGGTGTGCGACCACGCCGTGCACCGCGCAGGAGCGGTTCACGGGTCGGACCTCCGGATGGTGCGCACGCGCGAGGGCGTGCGGAGAGCTTGCAGCGGACGGAGTCGGCTCGTCAGGCCTTCGGAGGTGCGCGGCTCGGGTGGTGGTCGGTGTGAACGGCGTGGACGTGCGGGGTCGCCCCGGGCAGGGGCGCGGCGGCGACGGTGGCGCCGAGCGCGGGCCCCTGGTCGGGGAGGGTGGAGTTGAGTCCGTGCACCCAGGAGGCCAGGGATGCCCCGGTGACCACGGCGTCGGGGCGCTCGCCGTGGTCGGGTGCCGGTGACGCGGAGCTGGCGGTGTGTTCACCGCGGGCCACCGCGGTGGCGGCAGGACCGCCGGGCGGACTCGAGGCGCGGGGGTTGGCGGCAGCGGAGGCGAGGAGCGTCGAGCAGGGGCCGGAGACGGGCTGCGGGCCGGTCAGCAGGGTCCCGAACAGCACAGCCAGCACGCTCAGCAGGAGCAGGACCGGCGGTCCCGCGGGAGTCGAGTGGTGCCGGAGATGGCCCGCTCGGGCAGCGCTGGGGGAGGAACGCATGAGCCGGCACCTCCTCCGCTCGCTTTACCGTCCCTTTACGTTACTGGGCCTGGCGAGCGGGGCCGCGACGAGCGCGGCTGGTCCGGGCGTCGGACGGCCACCGGAAAGCGAAAGGCCCCGCCGAAGCGGGGCCAGACTGCGCATACGGGGTGGGCGATACTGGGATTGAACCAGTGACCTCTTCCGTGTCAAGGAAGCGCTCTCCCACTGAGCTAATCGCCCGTATGGTGCGGAGGGTTTGGAGGTGGAGACGGGATTTGAACCCGTGTACACGGCTTTGCAGGCCGTTGCCTCGCCTCTCGGCCACTCCACCAACGGCGCCGCCCTGCTGACCTGGATGAAAAACCCAAGCCCCAGGCCCGCTCCGAGCGGACGACGGGATTCGAACCCGCGACCCTCACCTTGGCAAGGTGATGCGCTACCAGCTGCGCTACGTCCGCATGTGCCCCGAGCTGTTTCCTCGACGCGCAGAGAACATTATCGGATCCCGCGCCAGGCTCAAACCGGGGGTGTCCCTATCCGTCCCAAACCGGTGCAGCCGGTCAGATCCGCGAACTCCCGGCGGAGGCGTTCAGCCTGGTCACCGGAGGCGAATCGGGGCAGTCCGTCGGCGCCGACCCGGCCCGGCGTCCAGCGCACACCCCGAACCGAGCGCCCCTCCAGGGTCAGCGTGAGGACGCCCGTCGTCGACTGGAGCCGGTTGTTCCGGGAGTACCACACGAAGTTCCCCAGGCCGTACGCCACGAACGTGTCGTCCAGCATCCCCGCGCCCAGCTGGATGTGCGCGTGGCTGCCCACCACGACGTCGGCTCCGGCGCCGGCGAGCCGCCTGGCGAGCTCGCGCTGGTAGGAGGTGGGACAGCCGACCCGTTCCTGGCCCCAGTGGAGGTAGACCACCACCACGTCCGCCCTACGCCGTGCCGCCCGCACGGCGGCCAGCAGCCGGTCCGGCTGCACGGCCACCGCGATTCCGGCGCTGTCGCCGTCCGCGGCGAAGTGCCGGGTGGTGGGGTCCGGCACCCCGTCGGCGCCGATCACCGCGACCGTCGTACCCCTGATCCGCGCCACGTACGGCGCGAACGCCTGCTCGGCGTCCGACCCGATACCGACCACCGCGAGCGGAGCGCGGGCGGCCGCGGCGAGGGTGTCCCGCAGCCCGACCGGCCCGTAGTCGACGGCGTGGTTGTTGGCCATCGTCACCACGTCGACCCCGGCGGCGGCCACCGCGGCGAAGGCGCTCGGCGGCGCCCGGAACCGGTAGCGCTTGTCCTCGGGCCGGCCACGGGTGGTGACGGCCGTCTCCAGGTTCGCCACGGTCAGGTCGGCGGCGGACAGCTGCGGGCGCAGTGGAGCGAGCGCGGTCTCCGGGTTCGCCAGCCGCGGCCTGAGCTGGTTCTGGAAGTGGATGTCGCCGGCGAACGCCAACGTGATCGGCCCCGGCGCGGGCGGGGTGACCCGGGGCGCCGGAGTCCCACCGGTGCGTGTGCTGACGTCAGGGGCGCGGTCCGGCACCGACGCCGGGTCCGAGGCCGGGTCCGAGCCGCCCCCCACCGGACCGGCCGGCCGGCTCGGATCGGCGCCCGGTGGCGCAGAACAGCCCGCGCCGAGGGCGAGCGCCCCCACGGCGACGTACGACAACGACACCTTCACCAGCACCTTCGCCCGGACGCGCAGTAGCCGCGCGGGCCCCCCGTGGCCCCCCATGCCTGGAGGGTAGGTATGCGAAGGGGCCCGGCTGGGGCCATAGGCTGGCCGTACCGGCCAACAGCGGCGTGGGTCAGGTCGAAAGTCGCAGAAAGGGACGCGTGCGCAGAATGAGAGTTTGGGTCGACGACCGGCTCGTCGAGGATCCGTACGCGCCCGCGCTGGCGCCGCTCGACCACGGCGTCACCGTCGGGGACGGGGTGTTCGAGACGCTCAAGGTGGTCGACGGCAGGCCGTTCGCGCTCACCAGGCATCTGGACCGGCTGGCCCGCTCCGCGCACGGCCTCGGGCTCACCGGGCTGGACCCGGCCGCCGTCCGCCGGGGCGTCTCGGCGGTGCTGGGGGCGTCGGGACCAGCCCGCCGGCCGGCTGCGCATCACCGTCACCGGCGGACCGGCACCGCTCGGCTCCGAGCGCGGCGACCAGGGACCAACCGTGATGGTGGCGATCGCCGAGTTGCCGGCACGGCCCGACTCGACCGCTCTGGCCACCGTGCCGTGGCCGCGCAACGAACGCGGCGCACTGGCCGGGCTGAAGACCACGTCGTACGCAGAGAACGTCGTCGCGCTGGCCCGCGCCCGCGAACACGGTGCGACCGAGGCGTTGTTCGCCAACACCGTCGGCAACGTGTGCGAGGGGACGGGCTCGAACCTGTTCGTCGTCCTCGGCGGTGAGGTCTACACCCCGCCGCTGTCGGCGGGATGCCTGGCGGGAGTGACCCGCGCCCTGGTGCTGGAGTGGTGTGGGGCGTACGAGAAGGACCTGCCGATGAGCGCGCTGGAGGAGGCCGAGGAGCTGTTCCTCACCTCGACCACCCGCGACGTGCAGGCGGTGCACTCTCTGGACGGGCGGAAGCTGCCCGCTCCCGGTCCGGTGACCGCACGGGTGATGGGGGAGTTCGCCCGCGCCGCGGCCGACCGGATCGACCCCTGAGCCGAGCCCGAGCCGCAGGTCGTGACGACACCCGGTGACCGGGTGAGGGCGCCGAGGTGTCGTACGCAACGTCGAATCGACCCCGGACCACCCAGAAGGTGGCCGGGGTCGATCCGCGCGTAGCCTGGCTAGACCGCCGGGCCGGAGCTGCGGCGAAGCTCCTCGACCAGCAGGTCGAGGTCGACGTGGCCGCTCTCCTCACCCGGGGGGATGATCGAGTACGTGCTCTGCAGGAAGGTCGCGAGACCGTCCGCCGGAGCATGAAGCACCGCCTCCCCGTCGGGGGAGCGGAGCTCGATGAGCACGATGGCGCGGCCCGTCTCGTCCACGAGGGGCGAAACGTGCACGTCACCCTCACCGGTGGGACGGAACAGACCTTCGGACAGGAGTTCCCTGGCGAAGACCCAGCGGACACCGCGGGGTTCGCCAGTGTGAAACACCGCGTCGACGGCATACGGGTCGGCGGCGTCGTATCGGAGTTCTGCGGTCAGCCGCAGCGCGGCTCCCGTTCCGTCGATAAGCCGGAGCGGCAGCGCGTGGGTGACCGAAGCGGGGAGTGCATCCATCGGGGGGCGGGGGCCTTTCCGTGGGTGGTGCGGGACCGGCGGTAGGGCCATAGCGCGAGAGTCTGCTACTCCAAAGTCCCTTGCATCAAACCGGGGAGGTTGGTGCGTCCCGGTCTGGTCGAATTCGCCCCGTCAAACTTCTCAGCATGCGAGACGAGATCGCGGTTTTCCCTTCCGCAGAAGGGGGTCGGACCTCACGGTAGGCTCTGCGGCTATACCACTGGCAGCGGGGGCATTGTGTCTCCGGGCCCCGCGCTCAAACCATAACGGACGAAGCGCGGAGAACCACGCAGGAGGATTCGTGAGCGCCTACCGACACACCGACCACGACGAAGGCGTGGCCGATGGCCGGCAGGCCGTCGCGCCTCCGCGACCGGACCGGCACAGGGCGGAGCAACGGCGTCACCAACGACTCCGAAAGCGACACGCCGCGCGGGTCGGACGTTCGGGGATCAGCCGACCACGACGACTACGACGACCATGACGACCACGACAAGAAGCGCTGGTGGCGCCGGATCCAGTGGCACCACCGCGCGCGCCGTCGCATCCGCCGCCATCCCACGCTCAACGCCACCTGGCGTGGCGCGGTGTTCGTGGTCGGTGTGCTGCTCATCGTCGCCGGGCTCATCATGTTCGTCGCGCCCGGTCCCGGTTGGCTGACGGTCATCCTCGGACTCGCGGTGCTGGCCACGGAGTTCGCGTGGGCACACCGGACTCTGGAGTGGTCGAAGGACAAGGCGCGCGCCGCGGGTGAGAAGGCGATGGACCCGAGGGCCCGCCGGCGCAACCTCCTGATCGGCGCTGCCGTGGCGGTGCTCGTCGTCGCGGCGGCAGCCGCCTGGGTGGCGACCCAGGGATGGCCCGGCCCGGTCGTCTCGGCCTGGGAGTGGGTCCGGTCGTTGCGGTAGATGCCGATGCGCTAGGGTTTCTGTCGCCCCGTTCGGGGTGTGCAGACGGGCGATTAGCTCAGCGGGAGAGCGCTTCGTTCACACCGAAGAGGTCACTGGTTCGATCCCAGTATCGCCCACCGCAGGTCAAAGGCCACTTCCGGTTTCGGGAGTGGCCTTTGTGCTGCCGTACACCAGTCGGCTACAGCAACGGCATCAGTGGCCGGTTGAATCGCCGAGGCGCTCTTGGTCAGGAGACGATCGACGGCCCGCTCCCGCCGTCTGCCACCGCATGTCTCATGGGCTGCTCCCTCGAACGGCGCGGACGATGCTGTCGAGTGCCCAGGCGCACCGTCGCTGCGCCCAGCAGGGTCGCGGCTGCCAGCGGCAGCCACAGCGCCGCCGTGCCCAGGCTGAGCAGACCGGTGATGACAGTCGGATCGAAGGCCCGCGCCACGCCGTAGGTGAGCTGCCAGCGGGCGAGCGCGCGCCCCATCAGGTGTGGCGGTGCCGACTCGATCACCAGCGGCACGCTGCTGCTGGTGTAGAGAATTTCACCCAGCGTGTAAGGCACGATGACCAGTGCCACGAGCACCGTGTCGGAGCCGCCGCCGGTCGCCTCACCGAGCCAGAACGCGACGTAGGAGGCTGCGAGCAACAGTCCGGACCAGAAGAGGATGGTACGGGGCGGCCACTTCGCGAGGCGTACCACGACGACCAACTGCAGCGCGATCACCATGACGGTGTTGGCGGCGAAGATGCCGGAGGGCCACGCCAGGGACGCGTGCAGACCCTGCACCAGCAGCAGCGGCAGGGCGATCTCGAGGATGTCGGCGTAGAACGCGTACGGAATGCCGGCCACGGCCAGGATGGTGACGGTGCGTAGGCCGGCACCGCGTGCTTCTTTCGTTGCCGCAGCCGGGGCGGCTGGAACATCTTGATGGGGCAACGGCACCCGGGCGATCACCGCCGCACCGAACGCGCACCCTAGCGCCGTCGCCAGCGCGAGCCAGCGGAGCACCTCCGGCCCGCTCGCGACCAGGACCGTGCCGAGCAGGGCGCCGCCGCCCAGGCCGGCATTGCGCAGGGAGCGGCCCGCGGCCAGCGCCGCCGTACGCTGGGTCGGGCCGGCCAGCGCGGCGACCAGCGCGGAATTGGTGGGTGGAGCGATCTGCGTGCCGGCACCGATGAGCACCGCGCCGATCGCGAATCCGGCGATGCCGGGCACCAAGGCAAGCAGCAGCGACCCCAGCCCTCGCATCAGGAGTGCGGCGACGGCGGGGGCCCGTCGTGCTCCGCGGTCGATCCACCATCCCGCGAGCGGAACGGCGCCGAGGCCGGCCAGCATGCCGACGGTCATCGTCATACCGGCCTGCCGCACGCCGAGTCCGATCTGCACGGCGTAGATGACGATGAACGGGCGCAGCAAACCGGAGGTCGCTGCCTCGACTGTGGCGCTGAGCGCGTAGCGGCCGCCGCCCCGGATGCGGACCAGCTCACGAAGCGTCGTACGGGTGGTCGTCACGGCTTCGATCGTCTGGTCCTACGGCAACGAAGGGACCAAGGTTGGCCGGCGTCGTCAATCCGTGCCCCGTCGATTGACGAACGACGTCAATCGGTCTGCCCGGGCGGCGCGGACCCCTGCCATGATCGGGACCGTGGTCACCTCGGTCGACATCGCCGGCGTACGAGCCGATCGAATCCGGATAACGCCGTCGCCGCTCGCAGAGCTCGGCGCGGTGCTGCACGTGCTCGCGGAGCCGCAGCATCATCCGGACACCGCCGCCGTGGTCGCGACGATGGCCGCTGCCCTTCCCGGAGAGCTGGCTCCGGACCTGGAGGAATTCGGTCTGCTCTGGCACTCCGGCCGGGCCGACTTCCTGTTCCCGTCCGATCCACGGCCGAGCCTGCGCGAGGAACTGGACGACGTCGACCGCCTGGACGACGAGTGCTGGGTGGCGGCGGCGCTCGCCGCCCATCGGGCCGTCTCGCCGGCGCCGCGAACGTGGTCGCCGCTGCGTGACCCGATCGTGCGGCAGCGGGCGCTGGCCGCCGCCCGCGCCAGAGGGCCGCGGCAGGCTGCGTGGGCCGAGCGGGTACTCGCCGATCCGGCCGCCGAGCGCGAGCGGGTACGACGCTTTCTGCTCGCCTGTGAGTCCGCCTTCTTCGGCATGGTCTGGAACCGCGTCCGCCCGACGCTCGCCGAGGAAGCCGACCGCCGACGCTTCGACCTGGCCCGGGAGGGTGTCGGCGCCCTCGGCCGGATCTCGCACGCGATCGGCATCGACACCGAGCGCGGCATTCTGACGATCGACAAGCTGCAGGACCAGACCGCAGACGGTCGCGGCGGAGGGATGACGCTCATCCCGAGCGCGTACGGCGCACCGCACATGACCGTCGTGTACGCGCCCGGCTGGGTGCCCGTGCTGCAGTACCCGGCACCAGGCTGGGACCCGCGCCCGGTGTTGCGGGTGGACGAGCTGGATGCCCGGTTGACTGCGCTCGCGCACCCGCTGCGGTTACGTCTGTGCCGCACCCTTGCCCGGGGTCCGCACACGACCGGCGAGCTGGCCGACCTCTGGCGGCTGACGGCGCCGCAGGTCTCCAGGCACCTCGCGGTGCTGAGGACGGCCGGGCTGCTGATCTCGGCGCGCCGCGGCCGCTACGTGACGTACCGCCTGGACATGGAGGCCTGCACCGGCCTGGGGCAGCAACTGGTGGACGTTCTCGGGCGTTGAGAGCCAGGACGCTCGCGCTGGGGGTGTTCGCGGCCCACGCCGTACGCGCGCTGACCCAGCTGACCTCGATCTCGGTGGAGACCGTCGTCGACGCCGGATCCGCGGCGACTCTTCGCAACCGCCCGAACGGCGGCGCCTAGGTGCTGGTGACCACCACGTCCAGCCGGCATGCACGCCCGCGTTCGGGCCGTTCGCCCTCGACCTGGTAGCCCAGCCCGCGCAGCACGTCAACCAGGTCGCCGGGGCGGCGCGGGGTGTCCTCGCCGGTCAGCAGGTCGCGGACCAGCCGGCCCTTGGTGGCCTTGTTGAAGTGGCTGACGACGGTACGGCTGGAGGCGTCACCGGGCCGGGTCTCCTGCAGCACCCGCACCGTCGCCGTCCGGCCGGCCAACTCGCCCGTGGGCGTCCAGGCGGCGGCGTACGCCGACGAACGCAGGTCGAGCACCAGCCCGCGCCCGGCGGCGCCCTCGATCGCGGCCGGCATGCTCTCCCGCCAGAAGGCACCCAGCGCGCCGACGCCGGGCAGTCGTACGCTCATCGAGCAGCGGTACGGCGGGATGCGGTCGCGCAACCGGACCCCGCCCCACAGGCCGGAGCAGATCAGCAGGAAGCGCTGCGCCCGGCGCCGCTCCGCCGGGCCGAGCGAGGCCAGGTCGAGCGCGTCGTACAGCACTCCGGTGTAGAGCCTGGAAGCCGGCAGCGTCGGCGCGTCCCGCAGTCGCGCGTCGCGTGCGACCTCGCCGCGCTGGCCCGCCGACAGCCCGAGTGCCGCCATCGCCTCGTCGGTTCGCTCCGCGTCGCCGCACAGCTCGGTCAGCGCGTCGAGAACCGTGGTGCGGGCGGGGGTGAGTTCGGGCAGCGACAGGGAGTCCAGGTCGAGCGGACGCCCTCTGCCGGCGGCGGCCTTGCCCTCCGAGGGCGGCAACAGGATGAGCACGAACGGGAGGGTAACGGGAGACCGCAGGCCGGCGGTCGGCACGGGATGGCGCAGCCGGGACGCATGCTGCCGGGATGGCGGAACGCCGCGAAGGTGAAGGTTCAGCTACGTTGGGTGGACCGGCACCGGCCCGGTCGCCGGTGTGGTGACCGGTGCGTTGGAAGGGACGGATCCGTGGGGCACACGATCGGCATCGACCTGGGCACCACCTACTCCGCCGCCGCGCGGGTGAACGACCTCGGCAAGCCCGAGATCGTGGTCAACCGGGACGGCGAGCGGCTCACTCCGTCGGTCGTCCTCTTCCAGGACGAGCTGCCGATCGTGGGCACGATGGCGAAGCGGTCCGCGGTGACCGCGCCGCTGGACGTCGTGCAGTTCGTGAAGCGGTCGATGGGCGACCCGAGCTGGAAGTTCGAGACCAGCGGCGGTACGACCTACCGGCCGGAGGAGATCTCCGCGATCATCCTGCGCCGCATCAAGGACGACGTCGAGCTCGCCCTGGGCGCGCCGGTGACCGACGCGGTGGTGACCGTCCCCGCGTACTTCGACGACGCGCCCAGGCGGGCCACCATCGACGCCGGCCGGATCGCCGGGCTGAATGTCGCCCGGGTGCTCAACGAACCGACCGCGGCAGCCCTCGCCTACGGCGTCGAGCACGAGGTCGAGGGCACAGTCTGTGTCTACGACCTCGGCGGGGGCACCTTCGACGTGACCGTGATGCGGGTGGGCGGCGGCGACTTCGACGTGCTCGCCACCCAGGGCGACCGCAACCTCGGCGGCTTCGACTTCGACAACCTGCTGATGCGGCTGCTGGACGAACGCTTCCAGGCCGCCGGCGGGCCGAGCCTGCTGGACGGCGCCGAGGCCGAGGCAGACCTGCGGGAGAAGGCCGAGATCGCCAAGCGCAGCCTCACCACCGTCGAGCAGACCAGGGTGGTGCTGTCCGGCGGCGGGGTGTCGAAGGTCGTGCCGCTGACCCGGGCGGAGTTCGAGGACGTCACCTCCAGCCTGATCAGCCGCACCCGCGACATCGCCGAGATCGTGGTCGGTGACGCCGGCCTGGACTGGTCCGGCGTCGACCACGTGCTGCTCGCGGGCGGGTCGACCCGGATGCCGATGGTGCGCACGATGATCGAGAAGGTCTCCGGCCGCGAGCCCATCCGTACGGTCAACCCCGACGAGGTGGTCGCGCTCGGCGCGGCGATCCAGGCGCACCTGGTCGACCTCGATCTCGCCGACTCCGGCGCCGCCGGCAGTGAGGAGAACGGCAACACCACCGGCACCGCCGACGGCGTGACCGCGGAGCCGCTGCCGGTGCTGGCGTCGGCGGTGACCCGCCCCCGGATCCGCGACGTCACCTCTCAGGGGCTCGGCGCGCTGGCCGTCCGCCGCGGCGCCGCCTCGCCCGAGGACGTGGAGAACGTCGTCATCATCCCGGCCAACACCAAGATCCCCGCCAAGCGCGGCCAGGTCTTCGAGACCATCGAGAACAACCAGACCCGGCTCAAGGTCGAGGTGACCCAGGGCGACGACGACGACCCCGACTACGTACGCGCGATCGGCGAGCAAACCTTCGACGTCCCGCCCTATCCGGCGGGAGCGCCGTTCGAGGTGGTCTACGCGTACGACATCGACCAGACCGTCTTCATCGAGGTGCACGACAAGACGTCGGGAGAGCGGATCGGCACCTTCGAGGTCAACAACGTCGCCACGATGGCCGAGGGCGAGGTCGCGTCGGCCACCGACCGGATGCGGCTGCTCGACATCAGCTGAAGCCACGACCGAGCCGACCGAAGCCGACCGAAGCCATGCCGACACCCGTCGACTACTACGAGATCCTCGAGGTCGCGCCCAGCGCCGGCGCCGAGCAGATCCGGGCGGCGATCACGGCCCAGCGCCGGGTCTGGGTGCGCCGTCAGTCCAGCCCCGACCCCGAGCGCCGGGCCCACGCCGAACAACGCGTTCGTGACGTGGACGCGGCGGAGAAGGCGCTGCTGGACCCGGCGGCGCGTTCGGCGTACGACGAGAAACTCGCCCGCGCCCGGCAGACGGCGACCTCCGGTTCCGGCGCGGGCTCCGGCTCCGGCGGACAGGGGAGAGGCTCCAACGGTGGCGGCGTCCGCGACCGGGTGCCGGCGCCGACCCCCGCTCCGGGCGGGCCGCGGGGCCAGGGCAACTCCGGCGGCACCACCGGTCCGGGCACGTCCGGCCACCGACGCGACCCCGACCTGCACGACCACCTGCGCCGGGGCGACCGCTACCTCGAGCAGGGCCGCTGGCGCCTCGCCCAGGCCGAGTACGACTACGTACGCGAGCGCGAGCCGGACAACCTCCGCGCGCTCACCGGCCTTGGCGCCGCCCAGGTCGGCGCCGGCCGGGTGAAGGAGGGGCTCGCGGTCCTGCAGCGCGCGATCGAGGCCAACCCCGAGGCCGAGGACGTCAAGGTCGCGCTGGCGACGGCGTTGTACGAGGTGGCCGTCACCAGCGTCGACCACTGGGGCGACGGCCGGGGAACCGACCGGCCGGTCATCACTTCCCGGCGGCAGTACACCCTGGTCCGCCGGCACCTGCGGCGCATCCGCAAGCTCGGCCTGACCGACTGGAACGTCACCATGTACGCCGAGGAGCTGAAGGACCTGCTCGCCGAGGCGCGTTCCCCGGTGTGGGTGCGCAGCCGCTCGCTGCGGCTGTATCTCGTCCCGCTCGTCGGCGCGATCCTGTTCGTCGCCCTGGCGCACGTGCAGAGCCTGCGCGTGGTGGGCGTGTGCTGGATCGTGTTGATTCTCGCGTTGTACGTACTCCGCCATCGGCAGCCGGCCTGGAAGCAGCACCGGCGCGGATATGGCCGCGGTCGCGGCGGCGGCCGCGGGCCCACCTACGGCGGGACCTTCCGGAAGGGGATCTAGGCATGTCGGAACGAACCTCGCAGCCGGGCGACCAGTTGGTCGAGCAGCCGGCCGGGTCGCCGGAGGTGGCCGAGCTCGCACAGGAGGTGGCCGCGCTGCGCGACCTGTTCCAGCGCCGCCTGCTGGAGGACCAGGCCAGGCAGCGGATGTACGACGAGCTGTACCGCCAGCTGGAGTTCGCCCGGCAGGGTCTCGTCGAGGAGTTCGTGGCGCCTCTGGCCCGGGAGATCCTGCTCGTCGTGGACCGGATCGACGCGCTCGCCGGCCAGAGCACCGCCGCGGCAGGCGGGGGTGCCGACGACGCCGGCAACCTGGGGTCGGTCCGCGCGGAGCTGCTGGAGATCCTGCACCGGCGCGGGCTGCGCGAGGTCGACGCGAGCGGGCAACAGTTCGACCCCCGGGTGCACGAGGCGGTGGCCCGGGTGCCGGTCAAGCCTGGTGACCCCGACGAGCAGGTGGGCCGGGTGGTGGAGGTACGCCGGCCCGGTTACGCACTGGCCGACCGGCTGCTGCGTCCCGCCCAGGTCGGGGTCGGCTACCGGCCGGGCGGAGCACGGTCCTGACGGCGCGTGCGGCGGCTCCGGGGCGCCCGGGGCCACCGCATAGGATCGCCGGGTAGTTCGCTCAGTCCACCGTGTCGTCCCCGTACCCCCGGAGGAGTCCGAAGTGTCCGAGATCACCGTCACCGTCGTCCGTTCCGGCGAGCGCGCCGAGGCCGAGGTGACGACGGGCACGACGGCCGGTGAGGCGCTCGGCGTCCAGCCCGGCGACCGCACCGTCGTGGCCGCTCGTGTCAACGGCGAGTTGTGCGACCTCGCCCGGCAGCTGTCCGCCGGTGACGAGGTGGAGCCGGTGGCCATCGACAGCACCGACGGCCGGTCGATCCTGCGGCACTCCACCGCGCACGTGCTGGCCCAGGCGGTGCAGGAGCTCTACCCCGAGGCGAAGCTCGGCATCGGCCCGCCGGTGGAGAACGGCTTCTACTACGACTTCGACGTCGCCGAGCCGTTCCACCCCGACGACTTCAAGCGCATCGAGAAGCGCATGCAGGAGATCGTCAAGGAGGGGCAGACGTTCTCCCGCCGCGTGATCGGCGACGACGCCGCGCGCACCGAGCTGGCCGACGAGCCGTACAAGCTGGAGCTGATCGGGCTCAAGGGCGGCGCCGGCGCGGCCGCGGAGGGTGCCGGTGTCGAGGTCGGCGGCGGTGAGCTGACCATCTACGACAACCTGCGCCGTGACGGCGAGCTGGCCTGGAAGGACCTGTGCCGCGGGCCGCATCTGCCCACCACCCGTACCATCCCGGCGTTCAAGCTGATGCGGGTCGCGGCGGCGTACTGGCGGGGCAGTGAGAAGAACCCCCAGCTGCAGCGCATCTACGGCACCGCCTGGGAGTCCCGCGACGCCCTCAAGGCCTACCTCCAGCGGCTGGAGGAGGCCGAACGGCGCGACCACCGCAAGCTCGGCACCGAACTCGACCTGTACTCCTTCCCGGACGAGCTCGGCTCCGGATTTCCGGTGTTCCACCCCAAGGGCGGCGTCATCAAGCGGGAGATGGAGGACTACGCCCGCCGGCGCCACCTGGAGGAGGGGTTCCAGTACGTCGGGACGCCGCACATCACCAAGGGCGGGCTGTTCGAGACCTCGGGCCACCTGCCGTACTACGCCGACACGATGTTCCCGCCGATGGAGGTCGAGGGCGCGCAGTACTACCTCAAGGCGATGAACTGCCCGATGCACAACCTGATCTACAAGTCGCGCGGGCGGTCCTACCGCGAGCTGCCGCTGCGGCTGTTCGAGTTCGGGTCCGTCTACCGGTTCGAGAAGTCCGGCGTGGTGCACGGCCTCACCCGCGTACGCGGCCTGACGATGGACGACTCGCACTCCTACGTCACCCCTGAGCAGGCCAACAGCGAGATCAAGCACCTGCTCGGCTTCATCCTCGGCCTGCTCAAGGACTTCGGCCTGGACGACTTCTACCTCGAGCTGTCCACCCGCGACGACTCCGACAAGTTCATCGGCACCGACGAGCAGTGGGCCGAGGCCACCAGGATCCTGGAGGACGCCGCCAAGGAGACCGGCCTGGAGCTGGTGCCCGACCCGGGCGGCGCCGCGTTCTACGGCCCGAAGATCTCCGTGCAGGCCCGGGACGCGATCGGGCGGACCTGGCAGATGTCGACCATCCAGTACGACTTCAACCAGCCGGCCCGGTTCGGACTGGAGTACCAGGCCGCCGACGGCTCGCGGCAACAGCCGGTGATGATCCACTCGGCGAAGTTCGGGTCGATCGAGCGGTTCCTCGGCGTGCTGGTCGAGCACTACGCGGGCGCGTTCCCTCCCTGGCTGGCTCCGGTCCAGGTGGTCGGTATCCCGATCACCGACGAGCACGTGCCCTACCTCCACGACGTCGCCGCCAAGCTTTCCGAGCACGGCATCCGGGTGGAGATCGACACCTCCGACGACCGGATGCAGAAGAAGATCCGCAACGCGCAGAAGCAGAAGGTGCCGTACATGCTGCTGGCCGGCGATGACGATGTCGCCAAGGGCGCGGTGTCGTTCCGGTACCGCTCCGGCGAGCAGAAGAACGGCGTCCCGGTCGAGGAGGCGGTGGCGGAGATCCTCGACGCCGTACGCCGCCGCGTCCAGGTCTAGCTCCGATCCGCTGCGGCACGGCACCGTGATCGCGGTCGTCGGGCACACCAGCGTCGAGACGACGGTGCCGGCCGGCCTGCTGGGTGACGCCGACGCTTTCGGGGACCACGTCCTGTCCACCTCGGTGTCCGGGGTCGGCGTCAACGTGGCGTCGGCGCTGCACGCCCTGGGCCAGGACGTGCGGTTCGCCTCGGTCGTCGGTGACGATCTGCTCGGTGAGGTGTGCGTGCGGCCCTGAGCCGTCCTTAGCCGCCCTGAGCGGCACCGAGCGGCATTGATCGACACAAGTGCGGCGGCCCGGCAGGATGGTCGGGTCGGGCCCTCGCCGGTGTCAGCCAGCTCGTGTCAGGAGAGTGCGGATGTACGACTACGACCTGCTCGTCATCGGATCCGGGCCCGGCGGCCAGAAGGCCGCGATCGCCGGTGCCAAACTCGGCCGCCGCACCGCGGTGGTGGAGAAGCGGCACATGATCGGCGGGGTCTGCATCAACACCGGCACCATCCCGTCCAAGACGCTGCGCGAGGCGATCCTCTACCTCACCGGGCTCAACCAGCGGGAGCTGTACGGCTCGGCGTACCGGCTCAAGGACGACATCACCGTCGCCGACCTGTCCGCCCGCACCCAGCATGTCATCGGCCGCGAGATCGACGTGATCCGCAGCCAGCTCGCCCGCAACCGCGTGCAGATGCTGTTCGGCGTGGGCCGGTTCGTCGACGACCACACCGTCGCGGTCACCGGCCCCGATGGCGGCGTCCGCACCGTCACCGCCGGCCGGATCGTGATCGCGGTCGGCACCCGCCCGGCCCGCCCGTCCTCGGTGGCCTTCGACGGCCGCAGCATCGTCGACTCCGACCAGCTGCTGGAGATGGACCAGATCCCGTCGTCGATGGTGGTGGTCGGCGCCGGGGTGATCGGCATCGAGTACGCCTCGATGTTCGCCGCGCTCGGTACCAAGGTCACCGTGGTCGAACGCCGCGACCGGATGCTGGACTTCTGCGACCTGGAGATCGTGGAGGCGCTGAAGTACCAGCTGCGCGATCTCGCGGTGACGTTCCGCTTCAACGAGACGGTTGCCCGGGTCGACCACCATGACGGTGCGACGCTGACCGTGCTGGAAAGCGGCAAGCGGATCCCGGCCGACACGGTGATGTACTCCGCCGGCCGGCAGGGCGTCACCGAGGGCCTCGACGTCGGCAACGCCGGGCTGGAGGCCGACGCGCGCGGGCGGCTCGAGGTCGACGAGCACTACCGCACCTCCGTACCCCACATCTACGCCGTGGGCGACGTGATCGGCTTCCCGGCGTTGGCGGCCACCTCGATGGAGCAGGGCCGGCGCGCCGCCTACCACGCCCTGGACGAACCCGTCGGGACCGAGATGGGAGAGCTGCAGCCGATCGGCATCTACACCATCCCCGAGATCAGCTACGTCGGCAGAACCGAGGACGAGCTGACCGAGGCGAACGTGCCGTTCGAGGTGGGCATCTCGCGCTACCGCGAACTGGCCCGCGGCGCCATCCTCGGCGACAGCTACGGCATGCTCAAGCTGCTCGTGCACGCGGAGGACCGGACGCTGCTCGGCGTGCACGTGTTCGGCACCGGCGCGACCGAGCTGGTGCACATCGGGCAGACGGTGATGGGGTGCGGCGCCAGCGTCGACTACCTCGTGGACGCGGTGTTCAACTACCCCACGCTGGCGGAGTCCTACAAGGTGGCCGCCCTGGACGCGATGAACAAGATGCGGGCGGTGCAGCGCTTCCTGACCTGAGCCCGAACCCGAACCTGGCCTGAGCCGGACCGGGTGCGGGCCGGGCGAGGCCAGCGGCGGACGGGCGCCGTCCGTAAGATCTGGTGGGTGGACGAGCCGGAGCACCAGCACCAGCCGGATCAGCTCGGGCGGCCGGACTGCCCGGTCAGCCCGGGCGGCCGGACCCGCTCGAGCGGCAGGAGGGTGTGGGCACCCCCGACTCGCTCGAGCGGCTGTGGACCCCCCACCGGATGGCGTACATCCTCGGCGAGAACAAGCCGAGTGGCGACGGGCCCGGCGACGGATGTCCGTTCTGCGACATCCCGGAGCGCTCCGACGAGGACGGCCTGGTGGTGACCCGCGGCAAGGTCACCTTCGCGGTGCTCAACCTCTACCCCTACAACCCCGGCCACCTGATGGTGTGCCCGTACCGCCACGTCGCCGACTACACCGAGCTCACCGACGAGGAGACCGACGAGCTGGCCCAGCTCACCAAGCAGGCCATGCGTGCGGTGCGGGCGGCGTCGGGAGCGCAGGGGTTCAACATCGGGCTCAACCAGGGCCCGGTCGCCGGTGCCGGCATCGCCGCGCACCTGCACCAGCACATCGTGCCGAGGTGGGCGGGCGACACCAACTTCATGCCGGTCGTCGGCCGGACCAGGGTGCTGCCGGTGCTGCTGCACGACACCCGGGCGCTGCTGGCGCGGTCCTGGCCGACCGACTGACCCGACTTCCACGTCGGATCCGAACGACCGGGCTCCCGGCCCGGCCTCAGGTTCCCAGTTCGTGTCCGGTGGTGGCGTCCACGTGGTCGGGTACGTCGTCGTGCCGGTCACCGACGGTCGAGGTGCCGGTGGGCTCCAGCAGCAGGATCGACGCGCCCGAGGGTGCGGACGGCTTGTGCTCGGTGCCCCGCGGGACGGTGAAGACCGACCCCGGCGCCAGCACCACGGTCCGCTCGCCGGCGGGTTCGCGAAGTGCGATGTGGAACTCCCCGTCGAGGACCAGGAAGAACTCGTCGGTGTCCTCGTGGACGTGCCAAACGTGGTCGCCCTGCGCCTTGGCGACCCGGACGTCGTAGTCGTTGACCCGGGTGACGATGCGCGGGCTCCACAGTGCGTCGAAGCGCTTCAGCGCGTCGTTCAGCGCGATTGGTTCGGTGCTCATGGACCCACTGTGCCTGCTCCCCGGACGTGGGCACAGTACGGATTCGGGGGCGCAGTACGGATTCGGGCCGGAGCCGAGCTGAGAGTGCACCGCCGACGCGCACCTCACCCGGCCCCGGCCCGAACGTCGGCCTGGTGGTTCGAGCCCTACAGCTGCGACAGGAACGTGTAGATCGCGTCGCCGTTGCCGGGCAGGCCCTCGTGGCCGTAGTCGGGGTACATCCGCAGCGACTTCGCACTGGTGATCTTGTTGTACGCCGCGAACTGCGTGGACGGCGGGCAAACCTGGTCACCGAGCCCCACGCCCATCAGGATCTCCGCCCGGATCCGCGGGGCGAGGTGCTGGACGTCGATGTACCCGAGGGTGGAGAACACCTCGTCCTCGCGTTCGTGTAGCGGGTCGAAGCGGCGGAACCACTCCTGCAGTTCGGCGTAGGCGTTCTTGGCCAGGTCGAGGTCCCACACCCGCCGGTAGTCGGTCAGGAACGGGAACGTCGGCGCGGCCCGCTTGATTCGGGGCTCCAGTGCCGCACAGGCGAGGGTCAGGCCGCCGCCCTGGCTCCCGCCGGTGGCACCGACGCGGCTCTCGTCCACGTCGTCCATACCCATCACGATCCGGGCCAGCAGGGCGGTGTCGAGATAGACGTGGCGGTAGTAGAGCTTGTCGGGAGACTGTGCGAGGCCGTCGTCGAGCCCGCGGACGATGTGGCCGCGCAGGGTCCAGCCGGTCACCCCGCCGACGTCCTCGGACAGCCCGCCCTGGCCGCGGCAGTCCAGCGCGGCGACGGTGAATCCCATCGCCACGTGGCCGAGCAACTCCGACCAGTCGGCCGAGCGGCCGGAGTAGCCGTGGAAGTGGACCACGCCCGGATGCTGACCGGAGGCGTTGCGGGGGCGGAGCAGCTTGGCGTGCACCCGGGCGCCGCCGGTGCCCTGGAACCACAGGTGGAAACACTCGGCGAACGGCGTCTGGAAGTCGGCCGGCTCCAGCTCGACCTTGGGGTCGAGGGCGTCCAGCTCGGCCAGCGCGGCGTCCCAGTACTCGTCGAAGTCCGCGGGCCGGGGGTTGGTTCCGGTGTACGACTCGAGCTGGTCCCTCGGCATGTCGAACGTCAGGGGCATGGACGGTCCTTCCTGAGGCAGGTGGAGCTGGGCTTGAGATCGAGCGTAGTGAGGCATCGGCCCATGCCGGGGTACGCCTTCCACCACTGGCCACCGCCGACCGGACGACCGACGGTCCGCCGGGCCCGATGCTCAGCGCTTCGTCCCCGGCGGACCGTCACCCGGTTCAGGGCCCGGTTCAGCCCTCGGTTCAGCCCTCCGCGGAGTGCTGCTCCCGGGCGAGCTTGCTCGCCAGCTGCGCCGGCATCGGCTCGTACCGTACGAACTCCCGGTTGAACGTGCCGTTGCCGTGTGCCATCGACCTCAGGTCGACGGCGTACCGCGTGATCTCGATCTGCGGCACCTCCGCCTTCACCAGCGTCCGCCCCTGCCCGACCGGCTCGGTGCCGAGCACCCGGCCGCGCCGTCCGGACAGGTCGCCCATCACGGTGCCCACGAAGTCGTCGTCGACCAGCACCGACACCAGGTCGACGGGTTCGAGGAGGCAGGCCTGGCCGTTCGGGGCGGCCTCGCGCAGGGCGAGCGCGCCCGCCGTCTGGAACGCCATGTCGGAGGAGTCGACGCTGTGCGCCTTCCCGTCCACCAGCGTCACCCGGATGTCGACGACGGGGTAGCCGGCGTTGATCCCGCGTTCCATCTGGGCGCGGACGCCCTTCTCCACGCTCGGGATGAACTGCCGGGGCACCGACCCACCGACCACCTTGTCCACGAACTCCAGGCCCGAGCCCTGGGGGAGCGGCTCCACCTCGATCTCGCAGACGGCGTACTGGCCGTGGCCACCGCTCTGCTTGACGTGCCGCCCCCGCCCGGACGCCTTGCGGCCGAACGTCTCCCGCAGCGGAACCCGCAGGGGAACCTGGTCCACCGACACGCCGTAGCGGTTGGCGAGCCGGTCGAGGACGACGTCGGCGTGCGCCTCGCCCATGCACCACAGCACCAGCTGGTGGGTCTCGGCGTTGTGCTCGATCCGCAGCGTCGGGTCCTCCGCACCCAGCCGGGCGAGCCCAAGTGACAGCTTGTCCTCGTCGGCCTTGGCGTGCGCGGTGACCGCGATCGGGAGCAGCGGCTCGGGCATCGACCAGGGGCGCATCAGCAGCGGGTGTTCCCTGGCCGAGAGGGTGTCGCCGGTCTCCGCGCGGGACAGCTTGCCGATGGCACAGATGTCCCCGGCCACGCAGTGGTTCAGCGAGCGTTGCAGCTTGCCCAGCGGGGACGACAGCGAGCCGACGCGTTCGTCCTCGTCGTGGTCCTCGTGGCCGCGCTCCTCGCCGAAGAACGCCGCGGAGTGGCCGGACACGTGCAGCACGGTGTCCGGTCGTACGGTCCCGGAGAAGACCCGCACCAGACTGATCCGGCCGACGTAGGGGTCGGAGGAGGTCTTCACCACCTCTGCCAGCAACGGGCCGTCGGGGTCGCAGGGCAGCCGTCCCTCGGACTTGCCTACCGGGGTGTAGACCTCCGGCTGGGGGTGTTCGAGCGGGGAGGGGAACGCGCTCGTCATCACCTCCAGGAGCTCGGCCGTGCCCACGCCGGTGGTCGAGCAGACCGGCAGGAGCGGGAAGAACGACGCCTGCGCCACCGCCTTCTCCAGGTCGTCCACCAGGACCTTCGCGTCGATCTGCTCACCGCTGAGGTAGCGGTCCATCAGGGTCTCGTCCTCGGACTCCTCGATGACCCCCTCGATCAGCGTGCCCCGCGCGTCCGCCGTGGCGTCGGCGTACTCCTGCGGCGCGGTGCCCTCGGTGCGGCTTCCCGAGGAGTAGGCGAACAGCTTCTCCGACAACAACCCGACCAGGCCGGTCACCTCGCCCTGACCGTCGACCGGGAGGTACAGCGGCAGCACCTTGTCCCCGAACGCCGCCTGCGCCTGCGACAGCACGCCCGCGTAGTCGGCGCGGTGGTGGTCGAGCTTGGTGATCACCACCGCCCGCGGCATGCGTACCGACGCACACTCCTGCCACAGCGCCTGGGTGGGACCGTCGACGCCCTCGCTCGCGGCGATCACGAACAACGCGCAGTCGGCGGCGCGCAGTCCGGCCCGCAGCTCACCGACGAAGTCGGCGTAGCCGGGGGTGTCCAGGAGGTTGATCTTGATGCCGTCGTGGACGACCGGCGCCAGGGACAGGCCGACCGACCGCTGCTGACGGTGCTCCACCTCGTCGAAGTCGCTGACGGTCGCGCCGTCCTCCACCCGGCCGGGGCGGGGAATGGCCCCGGTGGCCGCCAGCAGCGCCTCGACCAGGGTCGTCTTGCCGGAGCCGGAAGGGCCGACCAGCACGATGTTGCGGATCGCATCGGGCCGGTCGGCCGTCGGTGCCTGACCGGCGGCTCCACCGGGGTTGCTCTGTTTGTCCGCCATGGCGACGCCTCCTTGCGCGCGCGGTGCGTGGATACAGCCGGACGCGCCCCGGGCGGCTGCCGTCCGTGACGGCGCCCTGACATGTGGTTTTCCACCTTTCACCCGGCCCGGCCAGCACACAAGCCCCCCGCGCTGAGTAGCATCGGCGCGTCTTGCGAACCCGGCCGGACACCGGACCGACCCGGACCCACCCGGCACCCGGACCAGGCGGAGACGCAGACGGACGACCAGGTCACCGAGCGAGCGGGCTGCCCCCACATGTTGCGAAGGTTCCACCAGTTCTGGCTACGGCTGCTGACTCCGATCGCGCGGTTCTTCCTGCGTGTCGGCATCGGTCCGGACATCGTCACCGTGGTCGGTACCGCCGGGGTATGTGTCGGCGCCCTCGCCTTCTACCCCCGTGGAGAGCTCTTCTGGGGGACGCTGTTCCTCACCTTCTTCGTGTTCTCGGACATGATCGACGGGCTGATGGCCCGGATGTCGCAGCGGTCGTCGAAATGGGGCGCGTTCCTCGACTCCACCCTCGACCGGATCGGCGACGCCGCGGTGTTCGGCGGCCTGACGCTGTGGTTCGCCGGCGGCGGCGACGCGTTCTGGCTCGCCTGCGTGGCGCTGTACTGCCTGGTGATGGGCAACGTCACGTCGTACGCCAGGGCCAGGGCGGAGAGCCTGGGCATGACCGCCAACGTCGGCATCGCCGAGCGCGCCGACCGGCTGGTCGCCGTCCTGGTGGCCACCGGGCTGGCCGGGCTGGGCGTGCCGTACCTCCTGCCGATCGTCCTGTGCGTGCTGGCGGTCGCGAGCACGGTCACCGTCGTGCAGCGGATTCTCGCCGTCCGCGCCCAGGCGCTCGTGAACGAGCGCGGGACAGCGGCCGCGGGCGCCGGACAGCCCGGGCAGCGGGGTGCCGGGCGGCCGGGCACGGGGCGGCCGGGCACGAAGAGGGAGGCCCGGTGATCGCAGCCGGCCGGCCCGCCGCCGAGGAACCGGGCCGAGACCGTCAGCACACCGACCACCCCGCCGCCGGCCAACCCGCCGCCGACAGCCGTACTGCGGACGGCCACCCGGCCGAGCGGCTGTCGCTTCCGCTCCGCCTGAAGTACGCCGCCAGCTACCGCGCCTACGCCGCCGGCTGGAAGGTCCTGCGCCTGCTGCCCGCGCCCGCGGCGTACGGCCTGCTGCGCGTTGGCGCCGATCTCGTCTGGCGCCGCCGGACCAAGGGCGTACGCCGACTGGAACGCAACCTCGCCCGCGTACGCCCCGGCGCCACCCCGGAGGAGCTCCGGCGGCTGTCCCGGGCCGGTATGCGGTCCTACTTCCGCTACTGGTGCGAGGCGTTCCGGCTGCCTGACCTCGGCCCGGACGACATCAAGCGTGCCGTCGTCATCCACGGGGAGGAGGACGCGTTCTGGGCGGCGGTGCGCTCCGGCAAGGGGGTGGTGGCTTCGCTGCCGCACATGGGCAACTGGGACTTCGCGCGGCGCCTGGGCCGCCGCCAACGGCGCGCCGGTGACCACGGTCGCCGAACGCGTACGCCCCGAACGCCTGTACGACCGGTTCGTCGCCTACCGCGCGGAGCTCGGCATCCAGGTGCTCGCCGCCACCGGCGGCCCGGACCCGATGCGGGTGCTCGCCGACCGGCTGCGGGAAGGCGGCCTGGTCTGCCTGGTCGCCGACCGCGACCTGTCCACCCGCGGCGTCGAGGTGGACTTCTTCGGCGAGCGCACCCGGATGCCCGCCGGGCCGGCGGCGCTGGCGCTGCGGACCGGCGCCCCCCTGATGCCGGTCACGCTGTGGTACGACGGACCCACCATGCACGTGCGATTCCACCCGGCGGTGGCCAAGCCGCCCGGCTCCCGGCAGGCCATTCGCGACCTCACCCAGCAGGTTGCCGACGCCTTCGCGGCCGGGATCGCCGAGCACCCCCAGGACTGGCACATGCTGCAGCGGCTGTGGATCGCCGACCTCGAACCCGCCCGCCGCGCGGACCTCGACCGGGGGCACTGATGCGGGCCGGCATGCGGATCGGCATCGTCTGCCCGTACTCGCTGGACGCACCCGGCGGGGTGCAGAACCACGTCCGCGACCTGGCCGAGGTCCTGCTCGCCGAGGGGCACGTGGTGTCCGTGCTCGCCCCTGCCGACGACGACACCCCGGTGCCGCCGTACGTCGTGCCGGCGGGCCGGGCCGTCCCGGTGCCGTACAACGGCTCGGTGGCCCGGCTGGCGTTCGGCCCGGTGTCGGCGGCCAGGGTGCGCCGCTGGATCCGCGACGGGCAGTTCGACGTACTCCACATCCACGAGCCGGCCACCCCGTCGCTGTCGCTGCTCGCGCTGTGGTCGGCGGTCGGCCCGATCGTGGGCACCTTCCACACCGCCATGCCGCGGTCGCGGATGATGAGCGTCGCCTCGTCGGTCCTGCGCCCGGCGCTGGAGAAGATCTCCGCCCGGATCGCGGTGAGCGAGCCGGCCCGGGACACCCTCGTCCAGCATCTGGGCGGGGAGCCCGTGGTGATCCCGAACGGCCTGTTCGTGGACCGGTTCGCCCGCGCACGTCCCCGGCCGGAGTGGCAGGGCGAGGGCGGCACGATGTGCTTCCTCGGCCGCCTGGACGAGCCGCGCAAGGGGCTCGCCGTCCTGCTGCGGGCGTTCCCGGCGATCTGGCGGGAACGCCCCGGCGTACGCCTGCTGGTCGCCGGCCCCGGTGACGTCAACGAGGTCCGCTCCTCGCTGCCCGCGCAGTGCCGGGACGCGGTGACGTTCCTCGGCAAGATCGACGACGAGGGCAAGGCGGACATGTTCGCCAGCTCCCAGGTGTACGTCGCTCCGCAGACCGGCGGTGAGTCGTTCGGCATCGTGCTGGTGGAGGCGATGGCGGCCGGCGCGCCGGTGCTCGCCAGCGATCTGGACGCGTTCCGGCTGGTGGTGGACGGCGGCCGGCTCGGCCGGCTGTTCGGGGTCGGCGACAGCGACGACCTGGCCACCGGTGCGCTGGAGCTGCTCGGGGACGAGGCATTCCGGGACCGGCTGCGCGAGGCCGCCCGGGTCGCCGTCCGCCGCTACGACTGGAGCAGCGTCGCCAAGGAGATCCTTTCGGTGTACGAGATGGTGGCCGCCGGCTACCCCGGCGTCGGCGAGGCCGACGACCGCGGCCGCGGTGTCCGTCCGGGCGGGAAGGTCCGATGAGCTGGAACTGGCTGCTGCTCGTGCTGGCCGTCCTCGCGGTGGCCGGGGTCTACCTCTCCTGGACCGCGGGCCGGATCGACCGGCTGCACGCCCGGCTGGACGCCGCGCAGGCGGTCCTGGAGGCCCAGCTGTTCCGCCGGGCGGCGATCGCGCTGGAGGTCGCCACCTCCGGCATGCTCGACCCGGCCACCTCGCTGCTGGTGATCGACGCTGCCCAGCGCTCCAGCGCCGCCGACGACGAGGAGGAACGCGAGGTCGCGGGCTCTGACCTGTCCAAGGCACTGGCGGTGGTGTTCCCCGACGTGGAGACCAGCCAGGAGATCGCCGTCGAACCCGGCGCCGCCGAACTGCTCGCCGAACTCGGCGCCGCCTGCCGGCGGGTGGAGATGGCCCGCAGGTTCCACAACGACACCGTGGCCACCACCCGCGCCCTGCGCGGCCGGCGGCTGGTGCGGTGGTTCCGGCTCGCCGGGCACGCGCGGATGCCCGCCACGGTGGAGATGGACGTGACCCTGCCGGCCGGTCTCGCGCCCTGAGCACCCGCCACGCGGCAGAGCGTCACGCGCGGTCGCCTACCATGGATGTGCCGTTCCGTGCCCATTCTCGCGAGGTAGACAGTGACCGAAGCCCAGTCCACACCCACCGACGCCACCAGCCGGCCCACGACCGCGCCCGTCACCGGGACCGCCAAGGTCAAGCGCGGCATGGCCGAGATGCTCAAGGGCGGGGTGATCATGGATGTGGTCACGCCCGAGCAGGCGAAGATCGCCGAGGACGCCGGCGCCGTCGCGGTGATGGCGCTCGAGCGGGTCCCCGCCGACATCCGGGTGCAGGGCGGCGTGGCCCGGATGAGCGACCCCGACATGATCGACGGCATCATCAGCGCGGTCTCCATCCCGGTGATGGCCAAGGCCCGCATCGGCCACTTCGTCGAGGCCCAGGTCCTGCAGGCGATCGGCGTCGACTACGTGGACGAGTCGGAGGTGCTGACCCCGGCCGACGAGGCGCACCACATCGACAAGTGGGCGTTCACCGTCCCGTTCGTGTGCGGTGCCACCAACCTCGGCGAGGCGCTGCGCCGCCTGTCCGAGGGCGCGGCGATGATCCGTTCCAAGGGTGAGGCCGGCACCGGCAACGTCGTCGAGGCCACCCGCCACATGCGGTCCATCCGCGCCGAGATCCGCCGCCTGGGCACGCTCGACGACGAGGAGCTGTTCGTCGCCGCCAAGGAGCTGCGTGCGCCGTACGACCTGGTGCAGGAGGTGGCCCGCGCCGGCAGGCTTCCGGTCGTGCTGTTCACTGCCGGCGGCATCGCCACCCCGGCCGACGCCGCGATGATGATGCAGCTCGGCGCCGAGGGCGTCTTCGTCGGCTCCGGCATCTTCAAGTCCGGCGACCCGGCCAAGCGCGCCGAGGCGATCGTGAAGGCGACCACCTTCCACGACGACCCCGACGTGGTGGCGAAGGTGTCCCGGGGCCTCGGTGAGGCGATGGTCGGCCTGAACGTCCGCGACCTTCCCGAGAGCGAGCGGCTGGCGACCCGCGGCTGGTGACCACCCGCGGATGAGGGGGCGCCGGCCGCCGTCCGGCGCCCTCACCGCTTCCGAACGCATGAGTCGGTCCGGCTGTCACCGACTTGGTACGACTCCGTACGACTCCTCATGACTCCGCACGACTCGGGGGAGTTGGGCCGCCCTCGTAGACTTGGACATTGGCCTGAGTGTGCTTGCACCTACGCACAGAAGCACGCCCAGGCGCGCGTCCCCGCAATGTGCCCCGAGTGCGCAAGGAACCCAGTGAGCGAACCGACCATCGGCATTCTCGCCCTGCAGGGCGACGTCCGCGAACACCACCGGATGCTGGCGGAGTCCGGCGCGAAGCCGGTCAACGTCCGCCGCCCCGAGGAGCTCCTCGCCGTCGACGCCCTGGTCGTCCCGGGTGGAGAGTCGACCACGATGTTCAAGCTGGCGGCGGCGTTCGAGCTGCTCGAGCCGCTGCGAAAGCGGGTGGCCGCGGGCATGCCGGCGTTCGGCACCTGCGCGGGGATGATCATGCTGGCCGACCGCATCCAGGACGGCATCGAGGGCCAGCAGACCGTGGGCGGAATCGACGTGACCGTACGCCGCAACGCGTTCGGCCGTCAGGTCGACTCCTTCGAGGCCGACGTGCCGCTGGACGCCATCGACCCCAGCCCGCAGCCGCAGCCGTACCACGCGGTGTTCATAAGGGCACCGTGGGTCGAGTCGGTGGGTCCCGGCGCCGAGGTGTTCGCCCGCGTCGCCTCCGGTGAGGCCGCCGGTAGGATCGTCGCGGTCCGCCAGGGTCGCCTGCTCGCCACGGCCTTCCATCCCGAGCTCGCCGGCGACGCGCGCATCCACCGTTTCTTCGTCGAACTCGTGAAGGAGGCGTAGCCCGCCATGTCCGGCCACTCCAAGTGGGCGACCACGAAGCACAAGAAGGCCGTCGTCGACGCCAAGCGCGGCAAGCTCTTCGCGAAGCTGATCAAGAATATCGAGGTCGCCGCGAGAGTGGGCGGGGGAGACCCGGCCGGCAACCCGACGCTCTACGACGCCATCCAGAAGGCGAAGAAGTCCTCGGTCCCCAACGACAACATCGACCGCGCGCTGAAGCGTGGCGCGGGCCTGGAGGCCGGCGGCGCCGACTACCAGACGATCATGTACGAGGGATACGGCCCGGCCGGGGTCGCGATCCTGATCGAGTGCCTCACCGACAACCGCAACCGCGCCGCCGGTGACGTGCGCACCGCCGCCACCCGCAACGGCGGGACGATGGCCGACGCCGGCAGCGTGTCCTACATGTTCAGCCGGCGTGGCGTCGTGGTCGTCCCGCGCGAGCAGGAGGGCCGCGAACTCGGCGAGGACGACGTGCTCGGCGCTGTCCTCGACGCCGGTGCGGAGGAGGTCAACAACCTCGGCGAGGCGTTCGAGGTGATCTCCGAGCCGACCGACCTGGTGGCCGTGCGCACCGCGCTGCAGGACGCCGGGATCGACTACGAGTCGGCCGAGGCCAGCTTCGTGCCGAGCGTCACCGTGCCGCTGGACGAGGAGACCGCGCCGAAGATCTTCCGGCTGGTCGAGGCGCTGGAGGACTGCGACGACGTGCAGAACGTCTACGCCAACTTCGACGTCTCCGACGAGATCATGGAGAAGGTCGGCTAGCCCTTCCCGGCTCCGGACAGCCCTCTTCGCGACGCTCCACCGCCGCCCCCACCCGCCGGCCGGGTGCGGGCGGCGGTTTGTCGTACGGACCGCTGGGGTTTCGACCGGTTTCGCACACCCCCGGGGTGTCGACCTCAGGGTTCGGTCAGGGTCGGCAGGGCACCCTTGCGCCCGACATCGGCCACCGGCGGCGGTTACCGTGTTGGCGTGCGACGCGACCTTGCCGACGACGCCACCACCGTCGAGTCGGCCCGACTCGGCGGCTACGTGCTTCACGAGCGGGTCGGCGAGGGCGGCATGGGGGTGGTCCACCGGGCCACCGACCCCCGCGGCCGGGTGGTGGCGGTCAAGCTGCTGCGCCCACACATCGCCGGTGACGCGGAGTCCCGTGCCCGGTTCGCGCGCGAGGCGGGAGTCCTCGCCCGGGTTCGCGGCCGGCACGTCGCCCAGGTGCTCGACGCCGACGTCGCGGCGGCCACGCCGTACCTCGTCACCGACTTCGTGGACGGGCCGGCGCTGTATGAGGTGGTCGACGCCGACGGCCCGCTGGCCGGAGCGGAGCTGGCCGACCTGGCCGGTGACCTGGCCGACGCGCTCTGCTCGATCCACGGCGCCGGCGTGGTGCACCGCGACCTGAAGCCGGGCAACGTCCTGCTCGCCGACGGCATCGCCGTGGTGATCGACTTCGGCATCGCCCAGATCGCCGACGACACCCGGATGACCACCCCCGGCCTGGTCTACGGCACGCCCGGGTACGTCGCTCCGGAGATCCTCACCGGAACCGACATCACCGCCGCCGCCGACGTGCACGCCTGGGCGGCCACGGTGGCCTACGCCGCGACCGGCCGGCCGCCGTTCGGGCGAGGGCCGCTGGAGGCGGTCGCCTACCGTGTCCTGCACGAGGAGCCCGACCTGGTCGGCTGCCCGGAGTGGCTGGCGCCGGTGCTCGTCCGGTGCTTCGCCAAGAACCCCGGCGTGCGCCCGACGTCGGCGCGGCTGCTGCGCTGGCTGGAGACGGGGGAGGAGCCGCCCGCACCGGACCCGGTCGAGGGGTACGACGAGGCATACGACCCGGCGGGGGCGTACGAACCCGACGACCCGGACCACCCGGAGACCGTTCGGCTGGGCACCGGCGTACCGGTCGGGACGTACGCCGACCTGCACACAGACGACTTCCACGCCGACGACCCCTACGACGCCGCCGACGGGACCGCCGTCTACCCGGCCGTGCCCGGCGATGACCAGGCGGACGACGGGCATGACGGGCGGTACGTCGACCATCATCGCGACGAGCGCTACCCCGAGGACCCCGACGGCGACGAAGCGGGCGGCGCCGAACCCGCCGCCCGGGACTCCCACTCCGGTCTGCCCCGGTCGTCGTACCGCGTGCTGACCGGGTTCGGCTTCCTCACCGTCGGTGCGCTCGCGGCCGTGGTGCCGTTCGGTGCGCTCGCGCTGCTGGTCGGCTGGCTGCTGATCGCGTGGACGGTGCAGGGTTCGGCCGGGTTCGTCGAGCGCCGCCGCCACCAGCGGGGCCGCCGGCGGATGGACCCGTTCGCCGCGACGGCGGTGCTGCCCTGGCACGTCGTCCGGGCCGCGGCGGTCACCCTGCTCACGGTCACCGCCGCGCTCATCGGCGCCGGCTTCCTCGCGGCGGTACTGGTCCTGTTCTTCTACGCCGGTGCGATCAGCCCGCGCTGGGACCTCGCCTGTGGGATCGCCGGACTGGTCGTGGCCGCGCTGACCTGGTGGGGCATCCGCGGCGAGGGCCTGCAGGAGGGCTCCCGGCGGATCCTGCGCCGGATCGTCGGCAGGCGGCGGAGCGTTCTGGTCGCCACGGCGGTGGTGCTCGCCGCGCTGACATTGTTCCTGGTGACGGTGGCGAGCAGCGAGCCCCTCTCCTGGTGGCCGCTGGGGCACAACCCGTTCCCCCGACTGGACTGGCCCGGCTGACCTTCGCACTCGCTCGGCGCGTCGCCCGCCGCCGCTGATCAACCACCGCTAGGCTCCGAACAGGTGTTCGGTGAACGACGCGGGAGGTACGACAGCCGGTGCGGGTGCTCGGAGTCGACCCCGGCCTGACCCGCTGCGGGCTCGGGCTGGTGCAGGGCGCGCATCCCCGGCAGCTTGCGCTGGTCGCGGTCGACGTCGTGCGTACCGGCCCCGACGAGGACCTCGGTGCCCGCCTGCTCGCCGTCGACCGGGCGGTCGGTGACTGGCTCGACGAGCACCGCCCCGACGCGGTAGCGCTGGAGCGGGTGTTCAGCCAGCACAACGTCCGCACCGTGATGGGGACCGCCCAGGTGAGCGGCGTCGTGCTGGCCGCGGCGGCCCGGCGCGGCATCCCGGTCGGCCTGCACACGCCCAGCGAGGTGAAGGCCGCGGTCACCGGCAGCGGCCGGGCCGGCAAGGAGCAGGTCACCAACATGGTCACCCGGATCCTCGCCCTGACCAGCAAGCCCCGCCCGGCAGACGCCGCGGACGCGCTGGCGCTGGCCATCTGCCACCTGTGGCGCGGCCCGGCGTCGGCCCGGATCGAGGCCGCGCAGGCTCAGGCCTCGAAGTTGCAGGCGGCCCAGATCCAGGCCGCGAAGGCCCGTACGGCCAGGGCGCAGGCGGCACGGGTCCAGGCCGCGCGAAGTACGACCGCGCAGACCACAGGGCCGGCGAGCAAGACCACGAGCAGATCCGCGGACAGGACCACGACCGGAGCGAAGCCCGGGGCGGTCAGGTGGCAGACTCCACGCCGCGCCCCCGAACCACCGAGGAGCAGTACGTGATCGCATTCGTTCGCGGCACCATCGCCGCCGTCGGGCTCGACACCGCGGTCGTCGAGGTCGGCGGTGTCGGTATGGAGGTCCGGGCCACCCCGGCCACCCTGGCCGAGTTGCGGGTGGGCGCGACCGCGAAGGTGCCGACCAGCCTGGTCGTCCGGGAGGACTCACTGACGCTGTACGGCTTCACCGACGACGACGAGCGCGGCGTCTTCGAGCTGCTGCAGACCGCGAGTGGGGTCGGGCCGCGGCTGGCGCAGGCGATGCTGGCGGTGCACCGTCCGGACGAGCTGCGCCGCGCGGTCGCCGCAGAGGACCTCGCCGCGCTCACCAAGGTTCCGGGCATCGGGCGCAAGGGTGCCCAGCGGATCGTGCTGGAGCTGAAGGACCGGCTCGGCCCGCCGCACGGCGGCTCGGCCGGCGCCGGAGCCACGCTCCCGGTGGCGGGGGTCGCACCCGGTGCGGCCTGGCGCGACCAGGTACGCGGCGCCCTCCTCGGCCTGGGCTGGTCCGCCAGGGAAGCCGAGTCCGCGCTGGACGCCGTCACCCCGATGGCGGAGGAGGCCGGCGCCGAGGGCGGCAACGGCACCAACGGCGCCGCCGGCACGCCCGACGTGGCCGCGCTGTTGCGGGCCGCCCTCCGTACGCTCTCCAGGGCCTGAGGAAGACTCTTCACCAGCACTCGCCCGAGACCCGTCCGCCCACGACCGCACTGACCGCACTGACCGCACTGACCGGCGCGAACCGCGATCCGACCATCCGCGAGGAGCTGTCCGCATGACGTCCCACGTCGACGACGGCGGCGACCACTCCGTCGGCCGTTCCCTGATCGCCGCGGAGGCCGCCGCCGACGAGAGCACCGTCGAGGCGGCGCTGCGACCGCGCACCCTGACCGAGCTGATCGGCCAGGCACGCGTGCGCGACCAGCTCGGACTGGTGCTGGAGGCGGCCCGCAGTCGCGGCCGGCCACCGGACCACGTGCTGCTGGCCGGCCCACCCGGACTGGGCAAGACCACCCTGGCGATGATCATCGCCGCCGAGCTGTCCGCACCGCTTCGGGTGACCAGCGGTCCCGCCATCCAGCACGCCGGCGACCTGGCCGCCATCCTGTCCTCCCTGGCCGAGGGCGAGGTGCTCTTCCTGGACGAGATCCACCGGATGAGCCGGCCTGCCGAGGAGATGCTCTACATGGCGATGGAGGACTTCCGGGTCGACGTCGTGGTGGGCAAGGGCCCGGGCGCCACCGCCATCCCGCTGGAGATCCCGCCGTTCACGCTGGTGGGCGCGACCACCCGCGCCGGTCTGCTGCCGGGTCCGCTGCGGGACCGGTTCGGCTTCACCGGCCACCTGGAGTACTACGAGGTGGACGAGCTGGACGAGATCGTCCGCAGGTCCGCACACCTTCTCGACGTACCCATCACCGACGACGCCGCCCGGGAGGTGGCCAGCCGGTCCCGTGGCACGCCGCGGATCGCCAACCGGCTGTTGCGCCGGGTCCGCGACTACGCCCAGGTCCGCGCCAACGGTGTCGTACGAACGAAGACGGCACAGGCCGCACTCGAGCTGTACGAGGTGGACGAGGAGGGCTTGGACCGGCTCGACCGGGCTGTGCTCGACGCGCTGTGCCGCAGGTTCGGTGGCGGCCCGGTGGGCGTGTCCACCCTCGCCGTGGCGGTCGGGGAGGAACGCGAGACGGTGGAGGAGGTGGCCGAGCCGTTCCTGGTCCGGCGGGGCTATCTCGCCCGGACCCCACGCGGGCGGGTCGCCACGCCGGCGGCCTGGCGGCAGCTCGGGTTGGCGCCTCCGGCGGACGCGGCGTTCGGTCAGTCGCCCAGCCTGTTCGACGACCCGTGAGCACCGCGCCGCGCCGACCGATCGGATGGTCGTCACGGTGGTCATCACCGTGATCGTCGCGGTGCTGGTCACGGTGCTGGTCACGGTGCTCGCCGGGCGGCCGACGGAAAGGCTCGCCCGCCACGGACAGGTCGCACACCTGCGCGCCGGACGGCGTCGCTAGACTCCGCCGGTGGCCGTGCGTGACATGGCCGTGGCCAGACGACCAAACCGGCGTTCGCGACGTCGGGGAAGGAAATGACCTCCATGCTTCTCAGCCAGGCGGCCACCGGCGGCGGCGCCAACTACTGGACGCTGCTCCTTCCGATCCTTCTGTTGGGGTTGTTCTGGTTCGTGGCGATCCGCCCGCAACGACGTCGCCAGCGTGAGACCTCGGACATGCAGACCAAGCTCCAGCCGGGTCAGCAGGTGATGACCGGTGCGGGTCTGCTGGCCACCGTGCACGCCGTGGAGGACGACGCGGTGGTGCTCGAGATCGCGCCGGGTGTCTACGCCCGGCACGTACGCCAGGCCATCGTCCGCATCATCGACCAGCCGGACCAGCCCTCGCAGCCGCAGGTAGGCGAAGGAACCACGCCGCCGAGCGACCGTCCCGAGGACCCCACGGCATGAAACCCGCTTCACGGGGAGAGTGAGTAGACGACGTGGCGACGAAGAGACCGCATCCCTGGCGTTCTCTCGCGGTGCTTCTGGTGGCGCTGCTGGTCGGTGTCGGGCTGATGGCCACGCTCGGTGCGTGGACACCGCGGCTCGGCCTCGACCTGCGCGGGGGTACGTCCATCACGCTGACCGCGCGGCCCTCCGCGGGCCAGGGTCCGGTCACCCCGGAGAAGCTCGCCGAGGCGGTGGAGATCATCCGCAACCGCGTCGGCGCGATCGCCGAGGCGGAGGTGACCACCCAGGGCAACGACCACATCGTGGTCGAGGTGCCGGGCGTCGGTCAGGACCAGATCGTCCGGTTGGTGGGCAGCACCGCCGAGCTGCGGTTCCGGCAGGTGCTGGCCGCGGCCCAGGTGTCGGCGCCCCCTCAGACCAAGCCGACGCCTTCGAAGTCGCCGGCCACGTCGAAGGCCACCCCGAAGCCGACGGCCTCCCCGTCGGTCACGCCTTCCAAGAAGGCGACCACGAGCCCCAAGCCGCGTGCTCCGGGCCGCGCCGTGCCGCAGGCGTTCCGGCAGAACGCTCCGACGCCGACGCCGACCCCCAAGGCGACCACCAGCCCCAAGGCGACCCCGAGGACAGCCACTCCGAGTCCCGGGGCCACCACGCCCACGGTGGACAACGGCAAGGTCCAGGTCTCCACCACCGGCGCGTCGCCCCAGCAGTTGGCCGAGCTACAGAAGTTCAAGTGCTCCGACTACGCGCCCGGCAAGGACAACTCCAAGCAGGTGCTGTTCACCTGTGACCGTGAGGGCGGCACGAAGTTCGTGCTCGGCCCGGCGATCGTGCTCGGCTCGGAGATCGCCGACGCCAGCGCGCAGCTGCCGCAGAACCAGCTCGCGTGGCAGGTGGGCCTGCGCCTGAAGGGCCAGGGCAAGAGCAAGTTCGCGCAGGCGAGCACGCAGATGTACCAACTGCAGCAGCCGCTCAGCCAGTTCGCGATCGTGCTGGACGGCAAGGTCGTGTCGTACCCCGTGATCCAGGGCCCGATCACCGACGGGCAGGCGAGCATCACCGGCAACTTCTCCCAGCAGGAGTCGACCGACCTCGCCAACACGCTGAAGTACGGCGCCCTGCCGTTGAGCTTCGAGACCAGCCAGGTCTCGGCGGTCTCTCCCACCCTGGGAAGCGACCAGCTCACCGGCGGCCTGATCGCCGGGGCGATCGGCCTCGCGCTCGTGGTGGTCTACTCGTTCTTCTACTACCGCGGCCTCGGCCTGGTGGTGGTGTTGTCCCTGGCCGCCGCGGGCGCTCTCGTCTACGAGTCGGTGGTGCTGCTCGGAAAGTCGGCTGGCTTCACGCTCACCCTGGCTGGGATCGCCGGCCTGATCGTCGCCATCGGTATCACCGCGGACTCCTTCGTCGTCTACTTCGAACGCTTACGCGACGAGGTGCGCGACGGCCGAAGTCTGCGTACCGCGGTGGAGACCGGCTGGATACGTGCCCGGCGCACGATCCTGGCGGCCGACTCGGTGTCGTTGCTGGCCGCGGTGGTGCTGTACGCGCTGTCGGTGGGCAACGTCCGCGGCTTCGCGTACGCACTGGGGCTGACCACACTGATCGACATCATCATCGTGTTCGTCTTCACCAAGCCGCTGATCACGCTGCTGGCCCGCACGCACTTCTTCGGTGAGGGGCACCGCTTCTCCGGACTCGATCCGTCCCGGCTCGGTGTGCCGCGCGAACGCCTGGCTCCGCGCACCGCAACCCGCGCCTCGTCAACCCGCGCTTCGTCGCCGAAGGGGGCCTGACATGTCGCGCCTGGGTGCCGTCGGGCACAAGCTCTACACCGGCGAGGTCTCGCTGAACTTCGTCGGCCGACGGAAGCTGTGGTACCTCATCTCCGCGGTCGTCCTGGTGATCGCGATCGGCGCCGTTCTGATCCGCGGCCTGGCCTTCTCCATCGAGTTCCGCGGCGGCGTCGACTTCCAGGCGCCGGTGTCCTCGGGTACGGCCCAGGACGCCATTCCGGGCGTCCGGTCCGCCGTCGCCGACACCGGTGTCCTCGGTCGCGCCGAGCCGCTGGTCACCTCGATCGGCAGCAACCAGGTCCGGATCGAGACCCCGCCGCTGAGCACCGACCAGATCGCCAAGGCCCGCACCGCGATCGCCGACCACCTCAAGGTCAGCGAGGGCCAGATCGACTACTCCAGCATCGGGCCGACCTGGGGTGCGCAGATCACCGACAAGGCGCTGCTCAGCCTCGGGGTGTTCCTCGTTCTGGTGATGGGCGTGATCTGGCTCTACTTCCGCGAATGGCGGATGTCGGTGTCGGCCCTGGTCGCGCTGTTGCACGACGTGGCGATCACCGTCGGCATCTACGCCCTCGTCGGGTTCGAAGTCACCCCGGCCACGATCATCGGCGTGCTCACGATCCTGGGTTACTCGCTGTACGACACGGTGGTCGTCTTCGACAAGGTGCGCGAGAACACCCGGTCGATCTCCTCGGGCAGCCGGTGGACCTACAGCGAGGCGGCCAACCTGGCCGTCAACCAGACGCTGGTCCGGTCGATCAACACCTCGATCATCGCGCTCCTGCCGGTGGCCGGCATCCTGTTCGTCGGCGCCGGGCTGCTCGGTGCGGGGACGCTGAAGGACCTGTCCCTCGCGCTGTTCATCGGTATCGCGGTCGGTACGTACTCCTCGATCTTCATCGCCACCCCGTTGCTGTGTGACCTGAAGGAACGCGAGCCCTCGATGCGGGCGCTCGCCCGGCGGGTGCAGCAGCGCCGGGCCGGCGCCGCGAAGAGCGCGACCTCTGCCGGTTCGGCCGGATCGGCCGCCGCGGCGGGCGCGACCAGCGCGACCGGCAGCTCCGGCACCACGGCGGGCGCCGAGGGGGAGGAGTCGGGCAAGGAGCCCGGGGCGAACGGCACCCGCCAGTCGGTACCGGCGTCCTCCCGCGCACAGGGCCGTCCCGCCGGCAGGCCGCAGTCGACCAGCAGATCCGGTGGGCGTACCCAACCGCAGCGCAAGCCACGGTCGTCCCGGCGTCCGAAGGGACACGGCCGATGAGCGAGATCCGGTCGGCGGACCGCCTCGTCGCGGACCTGGTCCGGGACGTACCGGACTACCCCAAGCCCGGCGTCGTCTTCAAGGACATCACGCCGCTGCTGGCCGAGCCGGAGGCGTTCGCGCACACCGTCGACGCACTCGGCGCGCCCTGGCGGGACGCCACACCGCGCGTGGACAAGGTGGTCGGCATCGAGGCACGGGGCTTCATCCTCGCCGCGCCGGTGGCGCTGGCCCTGGGCGCCGGGTTCGTTCCGGTGCGCAAGGCCGGCAAGCTGCCCGGCCCGACCCATGCCCGCTCCTACGCACTCGAGTACGGCCAGGAGACGCTGGAGGTGCAGCAGAACGCCTTCGAGCCGGGCGACCGGGTGCTCATCGTCGACGACGTGCTCGCCACCGGCGGAACGGTCGAGGCGACGCACGCGCTCATCCGCGACGCAGGAGCCGAGGTGCTCGGGATCTCGGTGCTGCTGGAGCTCACCTTCCTCGCCCCGCGTACCCGAACCGGCGACCTCACCGTCCACTCGCTGCTGCCGGTGTGACGACCCGCGCCCTGCCTGGCTGGCGGGGAAGAGGCCTGAGGGGGACACTGGTGGAGCGGCCCAACCGGACCTGCCGGACAGCCCGCCCACAGGGGACGCCCCTCTGACAATCCTGGGCAGGGTGGTACGACGGGGCACGGGCGGGTCGACGTCGGACGGGCTCGGACAGGGTTGACCGCAACCCGCCCCGGTGCCCGTAAACTGGTTTCTTGCCGCCCCCAAGGAGACCGCCGTGGCCGACGAGACCGCTCCATCCGCGCGTGCCCGCCGTGAGGTGTCTCCGGCGCCGCACCGCTCGGTGAGCGTGTCCAGGAGTCGCGCGGCTGCCCTGGAGGCGACCGCCCCGGACTCCGACACCCGACCGGCTGAATCGCCCCAGGAGCCGAACGGCTCGAACGGCGCCGCGGAGCCCGCTCCGTCGAGCGGCCGGCGCGCCTCCGCCTCCTCCGGCGGGCAGACACCGGTCGGCCCGTTCTCCGCCTCGTCGCGGCGGATGCGCCAGCGGCTCGCCCGGCTGGGCCGGGCTCCGCAGGGCAACCCCGTGCTGGAGCCGTTGTTCCGGATCGTTCGCAGCACCCACCCCAAGGCCGACCTTGCGCTCATCGAGCGCGCCTACCACACGGCCGAGCGCTACCACCGCGGCCAGACCCGCAAGAGCGGCGACCCGTTCATCACCCATCCCGTCGCGGTGGCCACCATCCTGGCCGAGCTCGGCATGACGCCGCCCACCCTGTGCGCGGCGTTGTTGCACGACACGGTGGAGGACACGCCGTACACCCTCACCGAGCTCCGCAACGACTTCGGCGACGAGATCGCGCTGCTGGTCGACGGCGTGACCAAGCTCGACAAGGTCAAGTACGGCGAGAGCGCCCAGGCCGAGACCATCCGCAAGATGGTCATCGCGATGGCCAAGGACATCCGGGTGCTGGTGATCAAGCTCGCCGACCGGTTGCACAACATGCGGACGCTGCGATACGTCAAGCAGGCCTCGCAGGAGCGGACAGCGCGGGAGACGCTGGAGATCTACGCCTCGCTGGCCCACCGGCTCGGCATGAACACGCTGAAGTGGGAGATCGAGGATCTCGCGTTCGCCACCCTGCATCCCAAGCTGTACGACGAGATCGTGCGGCTGGTCGCCGAGCGGGCGCCCTCGCGCGATGAGTACCTCGCGAAGGTCATCGACCGGGTGCAGTCGGACCTGCGCGAGGCCAAGATCAAGGCGACGGTCACCGGCCGGCCGAAGCACTACTATTCGATCTACCAGAAGATGATCGTGCGCGGCCGGGAGTTCGGCGACATCTACGACCTGGTCGGCATCCGTGTCCTCACCGACTCCGTACGCGACTGTTACGCCGCTCTCGGCGTCATCCACGCGCGATGGAACCCCGTGCCGGGGCGGTTCAAGGACTACATCGCGATGCCGAAGTTCAACATGTACCAGTCGCTGCACACCTCGGTGATGGGGCCGGAAGGCAAGCCGGTCGAGATGCAGCTGCGCACGTTCGCGATGCACCGGCGCGCCGAGTACGGCGTCGCGGCCCACTGGAAGTACAAGGAAGACCCCACCGCGGCTTCCGACACCGACAACGGTGGCCCCAACGACATGGCCTGGCTGCGGCAGCTGCTGGACTGGCAGCGCGAGACCGAGGACCCGGGAGAGTTCCTGGACTCGCTGCGGTTCGAGATCAACTCGACCCAGGTCTACGTCTTCACCCCGCGCGGCGACGTGATCGACCTGCCCGCCGGGTCGACGCCGGTCGACTTCGCCTACGCCATCCACACCGAGGTCGGGCACCGCTGCATCGGCGCCCGGGTCAACGGCCGGTTGGTCCCGCTGGAAAGCCAGCTGGAGAACGGCGACCTGGTGGAGGTGTTCACCTCCAAGGCCGAGGGCGCCGCGCCGAGTCGCGACTGGCTGACCTTCGTCCGCAGCCCGCGCGCCCGCAACAAGATCCGGCACTGGTTCACCAAGGAGCGCCGCGAGGAGGCCATCGACCAGGGCAAGGAGCAGCTGGCCCGGATGGTCCGCAAGGAGGGCCTGCCCCTGCAGCGGATGCTCACCCACGAGTCGCTGGCCTCGATCGCGCGCGACCTGAAGTACTCCGACGTGTCGGCGCTGTACGCCGCGGTCGGGGAGGGCACCATCACCGCGCAGTCGGTGGTCCGCCGGCTGGTGGAGTCGGTCGGCGGCACCGGTGAGGAGGCCGAGGACGTCTCCGAGGCGGTCATCATCTCCCCGGAGACCACCCGCAAGGAGCGGTTGCCGCGGGGCGACTCCGGCGTGGTCGTGAAGGGTGTGACCGACGTCTGGGTGAAGCTGGCCAAGTGCTGTACGCCGGTGCCGGGCGACGCGATCGTCGGGTTCGTCACCCGGGGCGCGGGGGTCTCGGTGCACCGCGGCGACTGCGTCAACATCGGTCACCTGACCGCCCAGCCCGAGCGCATGGTCGAGGTCGAGTGGGCACCGACGGCACAGAGCCTGTTCCTCGTAGCGGTCCAGGTGGAGGCGCTCGACCGCGCCCGGCTGCTCAGCGACATCACCCGGATCCTGTCCGACCAGCACGTCAACATCCTGTCGGCGTCGGTGACCACGACCCGCGACCGAGTGGCGAAGAGCAGGTTCACCTTCGAGATGGGCGACCCCAAGCATCTGGGCCACGTGCTCCGCGCGGTGCGCAGCGTGGACGGTGTGTTCGACGCCTACCGCGTCACCAACTGACCCGCGGTTTCTCGGGGCGCTGTGCGGCGGATTCTTCCGCGGAAGAATCGCTCAGCCGGAGAACTCGTCGAGGGTCTTCTCTACTTCGGCGAGCCAGGCGCGGCGGGCGTCCAGCGCTTCCTGCGCACGGCGTTCGCCGGACACGTCGCCCTTCGCCTGCTGGGCTTCCAGGTCGCGTTCGAGGTCGGCGATGGAGTTGCGCAGCTGGGTGAGCGTGTCGTTGGCCCGGGCGCGCGTCTCGGGGTTGGTCCGGCGCCACTCGTTGCTCTCCGCGGAACGGATGGCCTCCTCGACCTTGCGCAACCGGCCCTCGACTGTACGAACGGAGTCGCGGGGGACCCGCCCGATCTGATCCCAGCGTGCCAGCAGCGAACGGTAGGCCTCCCTGGCGGACCGATGGTCGCGCACCGGCAACAGCGCCTCCGCCTCGACCAGCAGCGCCTCCTTCTGCTCGAGGTTGGCGCGGTACTCCGCGTCCTGCTCGGCGAAGGTCGCGTTGCGGGCGTTGAAGAACCGGTCCTGCGCTGCCCGGAATCGCTTCCACAGCTGGTCTTCCACGTCCCGCGCGGCGGGACCGGCCGCCTTCCAGCGCTGCATGAGGGTACGGAACTGCGTGGTGCCGCGGCCCCAGTCGGTGGACTCGGCCAGCGCCTCGGCCTCCGCGGCGAGCGCCTCCTTGACCTCACGGGCGTCCTCGCGGCGTACGTTCAGCTCGGAGAAGTGCTGCTTGCGCCGGCGGGTGTAGGAAGTGCGGGCGCTGGAGAACCGCCGCCACAGCTCGTCGTCGGTCTGCTTGTCCAGCCTGGGGAGCGCCTTCCACTGCTCGAGCAGCTCGCGGAAGCGCCCGACGCCGTGCCGCCAGTCCGAGCCGGTGGCCAGTGCCTCGGCCTCGTCGGCGATCGCGGACTTGGTGGTCCGGGCCTCCTCCAGCTGCCGCTTGCGCTCGGTGCGTCGCTCGGCGCGCCGCCCGGCGACCACTTCCTCCAGCCGGTCGAGCCGGGCCGACAGTGCGCCGAGGTCACCGATCGCCTGGGCGCCCGCGAGGTTGCGGCGCTCACGGCGCAGCGCGTTGTGGGCGTCGTCGGGGGCGAGGATGCCGCTCTCCACCCTGGAGGTGAGCAGGTCGACCTCCAGCGCGAGGGCGTCGTACTTGCGGCGGAAGAAGGCCAGCGCTCCCTCGGGATCACCGACCTGCCAGGATCCGATGGCGCGCTCGCCCTCGTCGGTGCGGAGGTAGACGGTGCCGTCGTCCGCGACCCTGCCCCAGGGCTCCTCTGCCGTTCCGCTCACTGCACGCTCCCGTCGCGGATCACGTCGTCGTGACCTTGACATCTTTGCCGATGATCGAGGACGCCGCCTGCCCGGTCCCCGCAGCCCCCGCGATCGAACGGGGACGAGTCACCGTAGCCAGTGAGGAATCCCTCGGCATCGGGTTTTTCGCCACGACCGGGACCAGCCGGACCGGCCCGACGCGCTGCTCGCCGTGGCGCGGACGATCGGCCCCGTTCCCAAGAATGTAGCCCGCTCCCGGCGCGGCCGGTGGTGCCGCGAGTACGCCGATCCCCGCCGAGGTGCCCGGCCTGGCGGCCGCGGAGGAACTGTCGCCGCGCAAGAGGAAGAAGACGATGTAGATCACCGCGGCCACCGCGAGGATGCCGACGACGACCGCCACGATGATGCCGTTTCGCCGTGCCCGGCGCCGGTTGGTGGCGCGGCGGACCTGCTGACGCTCCCAGTGCTGCCTGGCGAGTCGGCGCCGGCGCTGCTCTCTGGTGACCACCGAAGCCCCGTTCTCTGCGCTTAGCTGTCCAATGACCGGTGTGCCAGTCTAGGAGACGCACTGGGGCCGGTAGGGGTGTGTGTCCCGGTAGTCGCCAGGACCGGCCAGGTTCGCCGCGCCGGACCGGCCGCCGGTAGTCTTCGAAGGTCCCCCCAACCGATCCCGACCGTCATCCCGACCGTAGAGGACTTCATGCTCGTCGCCGGCTTCCCGACCGGAGTGTTCGCCGCGAACTGCTACGTCGTGGCGACCGGGGAGGGGCAGGAGTGCGTCGTGGTCGATCCGGGCCAGGACGCGGCCGGCGCGGTGGACGAGGTGGTCCGCGAGCACCGGCTCCGGCCGGTGGCGGTGCTGCTCACCCACGGACACCTCGACCACATGTGGTCGGTGCTGCCGGTGTGCGGGAGCTACGACGCGACCTGCTGGATCCACCCGGCCGACCGGTCGCTGCTCGCCGATCCGCTGCGCGGCCTGCCGCCGGAGTGGGCCGGAGCGCTGCTCGGGGGCGGGCAGACGTTCGCCGAGCCCGACGACGTATGCGAGCTCGCCGACGGCGTCCGGGTGGACGTCGCCGGGCTGAGCTTCACCGTCGACCACACCCCGGGCCATACCGGCGGGTCGGTCGCGTTCCGTACCCCCGTCGAGGGGGACGTACGCGGGGCAGGTGCCCCCACGTGGACCGGCCAGGCGAGCGCGGCGCCCGAGCTGATGTTCGGGGGCGACCTGCTCTTCGCCGGGTCGATCGGACGCACCGACCTGCCGGGCGGTGACCATCCGAGGATGCTGCGCAGCCTTGCCGACAAGGTGCTGCCGCTCGACGACCGGATCGTCGTCCTGCCCGGCCACGGTGACCAGACGACCATCGGCCGGGAACGCCAGACCAATCCCTACCTGAGAGGGCTCGTGCCCGGCCCGGCACGGAGCGGGTGAAGATCCCAGATGAGTTTCCAGGCGCCCAAGGGCACCTTCGACGTCGTACCCCCCAGATCCGCCACCTGGCTCGCCGTGCGGGAGGCGCTGAGCCGCCCGCCGCGACTGGCGGGGTACGAGTACGTCGAGACACCGATGTTCGAGGACACCGGGCTGTTCGTCCGCGGCGTGGGTGAGTCGACCGACGTGGTGACGAAGGAGATGTACACCTTCGCCGACCGCGGCGGCCGCTCGCTGACCCTCCGCCCGGAGGGCACGGCCGGCGTACTGCGCGCGATCGCCGAACGCGGCCTGCACCGCGGGCAGCTTCCGGTGAAGGTGTGGTACGTCGGGCAGAACTTCCGGTACGAACAACCGCAGTCCGGCCGCTATCGCCAGCACACCCAGGTCGGGGTGGAGACGATCGGCGGCGACGATCCCGCGCTGGACGCCGAGGTCGTCTGGATGGCCTGGCAGGCCCAGCGATCGCTCGGCATCACCGGCACCCGGCTGCTGCTCAACAGCCTGGGCTGCCGGGAGTGCCGCCCCGCCTACCGCGAGCTCCTCCAGGACTTCCTGCGCGGGATCGACCTGGACGACGACACCCGCCGTCGGGCGGCGATCAACCCCATGCGGGTGCTGGACGACAAGCGCCCGGAGGTTCAGGCCCAACTGGCGGACGCGCCGATGATCACCGACCACCTGTGCGGCGCCTGCAAGGAACACCACGAGCAGGTCCGCTCCTACCTCGCCGACCTCGGCGTGGAGTGGGAGGACGCGCCGCGGCTGGTGCGCGGACTGGACTACTACGTCCGTACGACGTTCGAGCTGGTCCACGGCGGGCTCGGCGCGCAGTCCGCCATCGGTGGCGGCGGCCGCTACGACGGGCTGCTGGCCACCATCGGCGGGCCGGACCTCGGCGGGGTCGGCTTCGGGCTCGGCCTGGACCGCACTGTGCTGGCCGTGGCGGCGGAGGGCCTGACGGTGGGGGAGACCAGCCGGTGCGACGTGTACGTCGTACCCCTCGGCGCCGCAGCCCGGCGGCGGACGGTCACCCTCCTGCGCGACCTGCGCGAGGCGGGCGTACGGTCCGACACGAGCTACGGCGGGCAGGGCCTCAAGGGCGCGATGAAGGCGGCCGACCGTTCCGGCGCGGCGTTCGCGCTGGTGATCGGCGACCGCGACCTGGAGCAGGACAGCGCCCAGCTGAAGGACCTGCGCGGCGGCGGCCAGCGGCCTGTCCCGCTCGCCGACCTGGTCGACGTGGTGGCCGGCGCGCTGGCGACGGCGAACGCCGAACAGGACCGCGCCGACCAGAACGCACCTGGGCAGGACCAAGCAGCACCGACGACGAAGGAGACGCACGGGTGATCCGTACGCACGAGGCCGGCACGCTCCGCGCCGACCATCTGGACGCGACCGTGACCCTGGCCGGCTGGATCGCCCGGCGCCGCGACCACGGCGGCGTGGCGTTCCTCGACCTGCGTGACGCCTCCGGGACCGTCCAGGTGGTGATCCGCGACGAGGAGGTCGCGCACGGCCTGCGCCAGGAGCACTGCCTGCGGGTGGTCGGTCAGGTTCGCCGCCGGCCGGAGGGCAACGCCAACCCGAACCTGCCCACCGGCGAGGTGGAGGTGGTGGCCGACGAGGTGGAGGTGCTCAGCACCGCGGAGGCACTGCCGTTCCCGATCGAGGAACACCACCAGACGCCGGTCAACGAGGAGGTCCGGCTGCGGCACCGCTACCTCGACCTTCGCCGGCCGGAGATGGCGGCCAAGCTGCGCACCAGGTCGCGGGTCACCCGGCTGATCCGCGACGTGATGGACGAGCACGGCTTCGTCGACGTGGAGACGCCCTACCTCACCCGGTCCACCCCCGAGGGCGCCCGCGACTTCGTGGTGCCGGTCCGGTTGCAGCCGGGCAGCTGGTACGCCCTCCCGCAGTCGCCGCAGCTGTTCAAGCAGCTGCTGATGGTCGCGGGTATCGAGCGCTACTACCAGATCGCGCGGTGCTTCCGGGACGAGGACTTCCGGGCCGACCGGCAGCCGGAGTTCACCCAGCTCGACGTGGAGATGTCGTTCTGCGACACCGACGACATCATCGCGCTGACCGAGCAGGTGCTCGCCCTGGTGTGGAAGAACGTCGTGGGGTACGACATCTCGCTGCCGATCCCGCGGATGACCTACGCCGAGGCGATGCGCAGGTTCGGCATCGACCGGCCCGACCTGCGTTTCGGCAACGAGCTGGTCGACTTCACCGAGTACTTCGCGCAGACGCCGTTCCGGGTGTTCCAGGCCAAGGGCGAGGACTTCCACGTCGGCGCCGTGGTGATGCCCGGGGGAGCGGGGCAGGCGCGCAAGGAGCTGGACGCCTGGCAGGAGTGGGCCCGTTCGCGCGGTGCGAAGGGCCTGGCGTACGTGCTGGTGGGTGAGGGCGGCGAGCTCGGTGGCCCGGTGGCCAAGAACCTCTCCGAGGAGGAGCGGGCCGGTCTCGCCGCACATGCCGGCGCGAAGCCGGGAGACTGCGTCTTCTTCGCGGCCGGACCCCGCACGGAGGCGCTGGCGCTGCTGGCGGCCGTGCGGCTGGAGGTGGGCGAGCGCTGCGGGCTGATCGACCACTCCCGGTGGGAGTTCTGCTGGGTGGTCGACGCGCCGATGTTCGAGCCGGTGGAGACCTTCGGCGGGGAGAAGGGGTGGACCGCGATCCACCACCCGTTCACCGCGCCCACAGCCGAATGGGCCGACCGATTCGAGCAGGACCCGGGGCAGGCGCTGTCCCAGGCGTACGACATCGTGCTGAACGGCAACGAGATCGGCGGCGGGTCGATCCGTATCCACCGGGCCGACGTCCAGCAGCGCGTCTTCGACCTGATCGGGCTGTCCCAGGAGGAGGCGGCCGGTCAGTTCGGCTTCCTGCTCGAGGCGTTCAAGTACGGCCCGCCCCCGCACGGCGGCATCGCACTCGGCCTGGACCGGCTGGTGGCGTTGCTGACCGGTGCGGAGTCCATCCGCGACGTCATCGCGTTCCCCAAGAGCGCGTCCGGCGCCGATCCGCTCACCGGTGCACCGACACCGATCTCGCCGGCGCAGCGCCGGGAGGCAGGAATCGACGTGGTCCCGGGCAAGTCGGCCGAATCCGGTCGCCACCGCGCGGACGACGCGAACGTCACCGATTCGGCAGGCAAGGACGACACTGCGTCAGGAACCTGATCTGGTTTTACTGTCAACGGCATTTACGGGTGGTCGACGGGATTCACCGTCAAGTACCCATCGATGACGTTTGCGTTTCGGCGGCCGACCCAACCGGGTCGGCCGCCGTTTTCATTACCGAGCGTGCCGTAGCTGCTGCCATTTGCTGACACATTGTCATGGCAAGCGTTTACAAATCGTGATCCAAGCGGCGCTGTGTATGTGCCCATCTGTCGTTTATCGTCAGGCGTCACATTCTTTGGACACAGCCTGTCGCCGACTGCTGTGTGTCGTGATTCGTGAAGCCAGGAAGGCGTACGGCATCCCATGGCGGACCCGACCCTGCTCGAGACCGGAAGCAACACACCGGTCGCCCCTCCGGAGAACCCGGTCAAGAGCAAGTCTCCGATGCAGATCGCACTGGAGCGGCTTCGTAAGGACAAGATCGCGATCATCTGCGCGGTCGTCGTTCTTTTCTTCGTTCTGCTCGCGATCTTCGCCGACGTCATCACCGCCGTCACCCACACCGACCCGTACACCCTTCACCAGAAACTGATCGACGACTACGGATTCCCGACCGTCAACCCCAGCGCGGCGCACCCCTTCGGGCTGGAACCCCGCCTGGGCAGGGATCTGTTCGCCCGCTGGGTCGAGGGCAGCCGCCCGTCGCTCATCGTCGCGACCAGCGCGGCGGTCATCTCCACGATCATCGGCACTGGGATGGGCCTGCTGGCGGGCTTCCTCGGCGGCCGGATCGACCGGGCCATCTCCTGGCTGATCGACCTGATGCTGTCGATGCCGCTGATTCTCTTCGTGTTCGCGATCGTCCCGGTCGTGCAGGCACGGTTCTCCTCCGACGACGCAACCGTGTCCAAGGTGCGCCTGTGGTCGCTGGTGGCGATCTTCGCGATCTTCGGCTGGACCGGTCTCGGCCGGCTGGTCCGAGCACAGGTGCTGTCGCTGCGCGAACGGGAGTTCATCCAGGCGGCGCGGGCGATCGGCGTACCGACGCACCAGATCCTGTTCCGCGAGCTGCTGCCCAACCTCACCGGGCAGATCATCGTCTTCTTGTCGCTGGCGGTGCCGAGCTACATCGCTTCGGAGGCAGGGCTTTCCTACCTCGGGATCGGGCTGACCGAGCCGACGCCGTCGTGGGGGCGCACGATCAACTCCGCGCTCACCTACTACTCGACGTACCCCATCTACTTCTGGCAACCGGCACTGGCGATTCTCGTGCTCGTGCTGGCCCTGAACCTTCTCGGTGACGCGATCCGCGACGCCTTCGACCCAACGACCCGTCGGTAGCACGTGCCGACGGCCCACAGCAAGGAAGGCAAGTAAGTGACTCGTATGCGATGGAGAAGGTTGGCTGCGGCCGCCGGCGTGCTCGCGCTCGGCGCAACGGCTGCCTGTGGGGGAGGCGCCTCGCCTTCGGAGAAGGCCCAGGAGCAGCAGAAGAAGCAGCAGTCGGGTGGGTCCGCCGAGGCGCCCAAGGGTGGCGGCTTCGACGTCGTTCTCGACGCCAAGGCCAAGGGGCCCGCCAAGGACATAGCCGGGGCGCAGCAGGGCGGCACCGCGACCGTCCTCACCGCGGCGGCGCCGGAGACATTCGACCCCACCAGGGCCTACTACATCGACTCCCTGGCGGTGCTGCGGTTGACCGCACGCACCCTCACCGCGCTGGAACTTCGCGCGGACGGGAAGTACTACCTGGTCCCCGACCTGGCCACCGACCTTGGTCAGCACAACGCTGACTACACCGAGTGGAAGTTCACGCTCAAGGACGGCCTGAAGTACGAGGACGGCTCCCCGATCAAGGCCCAGGACATCGCCTACGCGGTGAAGCGCTCCTTCGCCACCGAGGAACTGCCCGGGCGGCCCGACCTACCAGCAGAGCTACTTCCTGGACGGCGGCAAGTACAAGGGCCCGTTCAAGTCCAAGGCCAAGGGCGGCGGCCTGGACTACCCGGGCGTCTCGACCCCGGACGACAAGACGGTCGTCCTGAAGATGGCCAAGCCGTTCCCGGACCTCGCCTACTACGCGACGTTCCCGGTGTTCAGCCCGATCCCGCAGGCCAAGGACACCAAGGACGCCTACGGGAACAAGCCGCTGGCGGCCGGCCCGTACAAGTTCGACACGTACCAGAAGGGCAAGCGCCTGGTCCTGGTCAAAAACGACCAGTGGGACCCCAAGACCGACCCGGTGCGCCACCAGTACGTCGACAAGTACGACTTCAAGTTCAGCCAGAACCCGATCAAGCTGCAGGAGCAGCTGATCGCCGACAACGGCCCGGACCAGACCGCGATCACCTACGACGGTGTCGACTCCTCGCTGCTGCCCAAGATCCAGGGCAAGGAGCCGGAGAAGCGGATGCTGACCGGTGACGGTACCTGCACCGACTTCATCTACCTGGACACCCGGCGGATCCCGCTCGAGGTGCGCAGGGCGCTGGTGACGGCGTGGCCGTTCGACTCGATCCACAAGGCGGGTGGCGACAGCCCGTTCACCTACTCCCCGGCGACGACGATCCTGCCGAAGGTCACGCCGGGCTTCGTCAACTACGACCTGTTCGGCAACGCCGGCAAGGGTGACGGCGACGCGGCCAAGGCCAAGAAGATGCTGGAGAAGGCGGGCAAGCTCGGCTTCGACGTCGTGTGGGCCTACTCCAACGACAACGACATCGCCGCACAGGTCTCCGCGGTGCGGTCGCAGAAGCTGAAGGCCGCGGGCTTCAAGACCACCGCCATCCCGATGCCGCGCGACCAGGTGCGGGCGGAGTTCGACAACCCCAAGTCGAAGATCAACATCCGGCCGCTGGGCTGGTGCCTGGACTGGCCGTCCGGAACGACGGTGTTCCCCGCCATCTTCGACGGCCGGCTGATCTCCCTCAACCCGAACAGCGCGCCGAACAAGTCGTTCCTGAACGAGCCGAGCATCAACTCCGAGATCGACCGGATCTCCTCGCTTCCGCTGGAGAAGCAGGAGCCGGAGTGGGCCAAGCTCGACAAGACGATGATGCAGAAGTACGTGCCGGTCATCCCGGTCGACTACAACAAGACCAACTTCCTCTTCGGCTCCAAGCTCGGCGGTGTCGTCCTCGACCCGTTCAGCGGCGGGCCTGACTTCACCAAGCTGTACGTGAAGCAGTAGGTAGTACCGCGGCGGGTGGGAAGGGCGATCCCCTTCCCACCCGCCGCTGGGTCAACCGTCTTCCGGGCCGCCACCGCGAGGTTTGCCAACATGTTCGGATACATCGTGCGACGGATCGTCGCCGGCATCGCCGTGATCCTCGTGGTGATGATCGCGTCGTTCTTCCTCTTCTTCCTCGGGCCGTCCCAGCCCGAGTACTCCATCTGCGGCAACCGCAACTGCACGCCCGACCGGCTCGCCGACATCCGGCGCAGTCTGTCACTGGACAAGCCGGTGCCCGAACAGTTCGCGGAGTTCTTCACCGGCATCGTCACCGGGCGGGAGATCCACTCCGGTGGTTTCGTGAAGAAGTGCGACGTTCCCTGCCTGGGTTACTCGTTTGTCGCCGACCAGCCGGTCACCACGATGATCGTGCAGGGGATTCCGGTCACCATCTCGGTCGCACTCGGCGCGATGGTCATCTTCACCGTGTTCGGCGTCACCACCGGTGCGTTGGCGGCGATCCATCGCGGAACTCTGTGGGACAAGACACTTGTCAGCGGGTCCATGGTGCTGACGTCGTTCCCGTACTACCTCGTCGCGCTGCTGGCTGCCATCTACCTCACGATTCAGTACCAGGTCCTTCCACGGAGCGGGTACGAACCATTACTGCACAATCCGTTCGGCTGGTTCAAAGGTCTGCTGCTTCCGTGGGTGGTGCTCGGCGCGGTGTACGCCACGAGCTACGCCCGCTACACCAGGGCCGCCATGGTGGAGGCGCTCGGTGAGGACTTCGTCCGCACCGCGCGGGCCAAGGGACTTACCGTACGCAAGGTCAACTTCAAGCACGCGCTGCGCGCCGGCCTGACCTCGGTGGTGACGATCCTCGGCCTCGACCTCGCCAACCTGCTCACCGGCACCGTGTTCACCGAGCAGATCTTCAACGTGCAGGGACTCGGCCTGATCGCCCTCAACGCCTTCGGCAACGGCGACCTGCCGGTCATCATGGGATCGGTGCTGTACGCGTCGTTCCTGCTGGTGGCGCTCAACATCGTCGTCAACATCGTCTACAGCTTCCTCGACCCGCGGGTGCGACTCGGATGACCACGAACGACAACCCCGAAACCACGGGGACCACCGAAGCCACCGGGACCTCCCGGACCCCTGCGGGCGACGGCACGCCGTTCCTCGCGGTGGACAACCTCTCCGTTCGCTTCCCGACCCCGGACGGCGTCGTCAACGCCGTCACCGAACTCTCCTACGACGTGCACCTGGGCCGGACCCTCGGCATCGTCGGTGAGTCCGGATCGGGCAAGAGCGTGTCCAGCATGGCGATCATGGGCCTGCACGACCGGCGCCGCGCGCGGATCACCGGCAGCATCCGCCTGCGGGGCACGGAGCTGGTGGGTGTGGACGACGAACGCCTGCGGCGCATCCGCGGCAACGCCGTCTCGATGATCTTCCAGGACCCGCTGTCCAGCCTGCACCCGTTCTTCAGCATCGGCGACCAGATCGCCGAGGCCTATCTCGCCCACCACAAGGCGCCCAAGGGGGAGGCCCGCAAGCGGGCGATCGAGATGCTGGACCGGGTGGGCATCCCGCAGGCGGTCCGCCGGGTCGACGACTACCCCCACCAGTTCTCCGGCGGTATGCGCCAGCGGGCGATGATCGCGATGGCGCTCGTCAACGACCCCAAGCTGCTGATCGCCGACGAGCCGACCACGGCCCTGGACGTGACGGTGCAGGCGCAGATCCTCGACCTGCTGCAGGACCTGCAGCGGGAGTTCGGGTCGGCGATCATCCTGATCACGCACGACCTCGGCGTGGTGGCCGAGGTCGCCGACGACGTGCTGGTGATGTACGGCGGACGCTGTGTGGAGTACGGCACCGGCAAGCAGATCCTCACCCGCCCCGAACACCCCTACACATGGGGCCTGCTCTCCAGCGCTCCCCACCTGACCGGCGACCCGGACAAGCGGCTGAACCCGATCAAGGGGATGCCGCCGAGCCTGATCAACCTGCCGTCAGGATGTTCGTTCCACCCGCGTTGCCCGTACGCGTCCCGGCTGCCCGACGACCGGTGCGTCACCACCCTGCCCGAGCTCCGGCCCGGCGGGCGGGTGCCTGACCACGTGAAGGCGTGCCACCTACCGGATCCCGACGAGATCTTCGTCGAAGAGATCCTGCCGCGGATCGGGTGAGGGAGAAGCCATGACCGAAAGCACCACCACACCCACGACCTCGGCCCCGCGGCACTCCCGGCGGCCCGTGGGCGACCCCACGTCGCCGCTGCTGGAGGTACGCGACCTGGTCAAGCACTTCCCGGTCCGCTCCAGTGGCGTGGTCCGGCGGGTCGTCGGCCAGGTCCAGGCGGTGGACGGCGTCTCGTTCTCGGTGGGGCGCGGGGAGTCCCTGGGCCTGGTCGGTGAGTCCGGCTGCGGCAAGTCGACGACCGGGCGGCTGATCACCCGGTTGCTGGACCCGACCAGCGGCGAGGTGCGCTTCGAGGGCACCGACATCGCCACGCTGGCGGGGCGCAAGCTGCTGCCGTACCGGCGCGAGATCCAGATCATCTTCCAGGATCCGTACTCCTCGCTGAACCCCCGGCACACCGTGGGCGCCATCATCGGCACGCCGCTGCGGGTGCACAACATCGTTCCCCGCAACAAGATTCTCTCCCGAGTGCAGGAGCTCCTCGAGGTGGTCGGCCTCAACCCCGAGCACTACAACCGCTATCCGGGGGAGTTCTCCGGCGGCCAGCGGCAGCGGATCGGGATCGCCCGGGCGCTTGCGGTGCGGCCGAAGCTGATCGTGGCCGACGAGCCGGTCAGCGCGCTGGACGTGTCGATCCAGGCCCAGGTCGTCAACCTGCTGGCGGACCTGCAGAAGGAGTTCGGCATCTCCTTCGTGTTCATCGCCCACGACCTCGCGGTGGTCCGCCACTTCTGCCCACGGGTCGCGGTGATGTACCTCGGCAAGATCGTCGAGGTCACCGACCGGGAGCGCCTGTACAGCCAGCCGCACCACCCGTACACCCAGGCCCTGCTGTCCGCGGTGCCCGACGTGGGGCAGGCGGCGATCGGCGGCCGGCGGGAGCGGATCCGGTTGTTCGGCGACGTGCCCAGCCCGATCGACCCGCCGTCGGGATGCCGGTTCCGTACGCGGTGCTGGAAGGCGCAGGACATCTGCGCCGCCAAGGAACCGCCGCTGGTGCAGATCGCCGGCGGGCACCGGGTGGCCTGTCACTTCGCGGGCCCACCGTCGGCGGCGGACGCCCAGGCGAGCCAGGTGGCCGCGGCCGCGGCGGCCGAGGGTGACGGCGAGGTCCACCCGGAGGACCTCACGTCCCTGCGCTGACCGCTCGCCGGGAGGGGAGGGGGCGGCCCCGGATAGTCTCGGGGCCGTGACCGACGAGGCGTTGTTCGAGGTGTCCGGCCGGGCCGGCGGATCCGGCGGCCCGGCCGGGCAGGGTAGCCCGGGTGCCACCAGTAGCTCCGGTGCGCCCCGTGGCTCGGGGAGCCTGGCCGACACCGACCACCAGGCGGCGCCGCTGGCCGTCCGCATGCGTCCGCAGACCCTCGACGACCTGGTGGGCCAGCGTCAGCTGCTCGCGCCGGGAGCGCCGCTGCGCCGGATGGTCGAGGGCGACCAGGCGATGTCGCTGTTGCTGTGGGGCCCACCCGGCTCGGGAAAGACCACGATCGCCTCGATCGTGAGCCGCCAGACCAACCGTGCGTTCGTGGAGGTCTCGGCCGTCTCGGCCGGGGTGAAGGAGGTCCGCACCGTCATCGACGCGGCCCGCCGCGACCTCGGCAAGGGCCGGGAGACGGTACTGTTCGTCGACGAGGTGCACCGGTTCAACAAGGCGCAGCAGGACGCGCTGCTGCCGGGCGTGGAGAACCGCTGGATCTCCCTGGTCGCGGCGACCACCGAGAACCCCTTCTTCTCCGTCATCTCCCCGCTGCTGTCACGTTCGCTGCTGTTGCGGCTGGAGCCGCTGACCGACGACGACATCGGCTCTCTGGTCGACCGGGCGCTCACCGACGAGCGTGGGCTCGCCGGCGCGGTCGAGCTTGCCGCCCAGGCCCGCGAGCACCTGGTCCGGATGGCCGGCGGTGACGCCCGGCGCGCGCTGACCTACCTCGAGGCCGCGGCCGGCGCCGCGCAGTCCAAGGACTCCCGCGAGGTCGACCTGGCCACGCTGGAGACGGCGGTCGACCGGGCCGCGGTCCGCTACGACCGCGACGGCGACCAGCACTACGACGTCGCCAGCGCGTTGATCAAGTCGATCCGGGGCAGCGACGTGGACGCCGCGCTGCACTACCTCGCCCGGATGGTCGAGGCGGGGGAGGACCCCCGGTTCGTCGCCCGCCGGCTGGTGATCTCGGCCAGCGAGGACATCGGGATGGCCGACCCGACCGCGCTCGGGGTGGCGGTGGCCGCTCACCAGGCGACGCAGTTCGTCGGCCTGCCCGAGGCCGCGATCAACCTCGCCCAGGCCGTCATCCATCTGGCCCTGGCACCGAAGTCCAACGCCGTGGTCGCCGCGATCGGCGCTGCCCAGGCCGACGTACGGTCGGGCCGGATCGGCCGGGTGCCGGCGCACCTGCGCGACGCGCACTACAGCGGCGCCAAGAAGCTCGGCCACGGCTCTGCGTACCGCTACGCCCACGACGACCCGCGGGGGATCGTCTCCCAGCAGTACGCACCCGACGAGATCGCCGGCCGGACCTACTACCAGCCCACCAACCGGGGTGCGGAGGGTGCCGCGGCGCAGCGCCTGGAGCGGATCCGGCGCATCCTCGCCGGGGAGGAGTGAGCCGGCCGGGGCGGCTGTGTCCCGGCCCCGTACCCGCGGCGGAACGCTCCGGGCAAACCGTGCCATCCCGGCACCGCGACACGGCACCCAGGGGCGGCGCGCGCCGCGCCGTCAACCGTTATAGGTTTGGTCGCCATGACTGCCGGTGAAATCGCGGGCTTGATCGCGGCCGCGGCGCTGCTGCTGCTCGTGGGGCTTCTCGCCTACCCCATCCTCAAGCTCGGCAAGGTGCTGGACGAGACCCGCCTGCTCGTCCGGGGCGTCTCCGACGAGAGCGTACCTTTGCTGGGTGAGGTCACCACGACGGTGACGACCACCAACGCCCAGCTCGAACGCGTCGACGCGATCACCTCGAGCGTCCAGACCGTCTCCGACAACGTTGCCGGCCTGAGCTCGCTGTTCGCGGCGACGCTCGGTGGCCCGCTGGTGAAGGCGGCCGCCTTCTCCTACGGCGTCCGCCGGGCGATCACCGCCCGCAGCCGCCGCGACGTCGAGCGTGAGGTGCGTTCGCAGATGCGCGGCGGCCGGCGCCGTAAGGGGGCCGACGTCGTATGAGGCGATTGGTGTGGGTCGTCGTGGGCGCCACCGTGGGCGTGGTCGTCGTCCGCAAGCTGTCCCAGCAGGCGGAGAACTTCAGCCCCCAGGGCCTGGCCCGGCAGCTGGGCGGGCTCGGTGATGCCGTACGCGCGTTCGGCGAGGAGATCCGGGCCGGCATGGACGCCCGCGAGCAGGAGCTGCGCAGCGCGCTCGCCCTGGACGCACCGGAGCCGAACGGACACGCGGGTCTGGACGCCGAGGCCGCCGCGCGCCTCGCCCGTGACCCCAACTCGAGCTGGAGGGACGGAAACTGATGGACACGGCGGAGATTCGCCGGCGCTACCTGCGCTTCTTCGGGGAGCGCGGCCACACCGTCGTTCCATCGGCCTCGCTCCTGCTCGACGACCCCAACCTGCTGTTCGTCAACGCCGGCATGGTGCCGTTCAAGCCCTACCTGCTGGGCCAGGAGAAGCCGCCTTACCCCCGCGCGACCAGCGTGCAGAAGTGCGTGCGCACCGGCGACATCGAAGAGGTCGGCAAGACCACCCGGCACGGCACGTTCTTCCAGATGAACGGCAACTTCTCCTTCGGCGACTACTTCAAGGAACAGGCGATCGAGTACGCCTGGGAGCTGATCACCCGCCCGGTCGCCGACGGCGGCTTCGGCCTGCCGGAGTCCCGCATCTGGGCGACCGTCTACCACGAGGACGACGAGGCCGCCGACATCTGGCGGCACCTCATCGGGCTGCCCGAGCACCGCATCGTGCGCCGCGGCATGGCCGACAACCTGTGGTCGATGGGCGTCCCCGGGCCGTGCGGACCGTGCAGCGAGCTCTACATCGACCGCGGTCCGGAGTACGGCCCCGAGGGCGGCCCGGAGGTCGACGAGGACCGTTACCTGGAGTTCTGGAACCTCGTCTTCATGCAGTGGGTGCGTGGCGAGGGCCCGGCCAAGGAGGGCTACGAGCTGCTCGGTGACCTGCCGGCCAAGAACATCGACACCGGCATGGGCCTGGAGCGGATGGCCGCGCTGCTGCAGGGCGTGGACAACATCTACGAGAACGACGAGATCCGGCCGGTCCTCGACCGGGCGACCGAGCTGAGCGGGCGTTCCTACGGCAGCGACCACCAGACCGACGTACGCCTGCGGGTCGTCGCCGACCACGTGCGCTCGGCGCTGATGATCGTCAGCGACGGCATCACGCCCGGCAACGAGGGCCGCGGCTACGTGCTGCGCCGGATCATCCGCCGGGCCGTCAACCAGATGCGGCTGCTCGGCGTCGACGAGGCCACCATGCCCGCGCTGCTGCCGGTCAGCCAGTCGCGGATGAAGCTGTCCTACCCCGAGCTGGAGAGCGACTGGCAGCGGATCAGCTCGGTCATCTACGCCGAGGAGGAGACCTTCCTCGGCACGCTGAAGACCGGCGCCCAGATCTTCGACCTCGCGGCCTCCGAGACCAGCCGCTCCGGCGGTTCGGTGCTGCCAGGGGCCAAGGCGTTCCAGCTGCACGACACCTACGGCTTCCCGTTCGACCTGACCATGGAGATGGCGGCCGAGCGCGGCCTGTCGGTGGACGAGGAGGGCTTCCGGCGGCTGATGGCCGAGCAGCGCACCCGCGCCAAGCAGGACGCCGCCGCCCGCAAGACCGCACACGCCGACCTGTCCGCCTACCGCTCGGTCGCCGACACCCTCGGCCGGTCGGTGGAGTTCACCGGGTACGACGAGGTGACGTCGGAGGGGCGGGTGGCCGGCCTGCTGGTCGGCGGTGAGCCGGTCACCTCCGCCCGCGAGGGCGAGACCGTCGAGCTGGTGCTGGACCGCACGCCCTTCTACGCCGAGTCCGGCGGACAGCTCGCCGACGAGGGCGTGGTCGAGCTGGCCAACGGCGCACGGCTGGTCGTGCACGACGTCCAGTCACCGCTGTCCGGCCTGATCGTGCACCAGGCGAAGGTCCTCGAGGGCGAGGTCGTGCCCGGCGCCGTCGCGCAGGCCGTGGTCGACGTCGAGCGCCGGCGCGCCATCTCCCGCGCGCACACCGCGACCCACATGGTGCACAAGGCGTTCCGGGAGGCGCTGGGGGAGACCGCGGCACAGGCCGGCTCGGAGAACGCGCCCGGCCGGTTCCGGTTCGACTTCACCTCCACCGGCCCGGTGCCGGAGAGCGTGCTGGCCGAGGCCGAGGAGCGCGTCAACGACCTGTTGCTCGCCGACCTGCCGGTGACCGCGGAGGAGATGCCGCTGGTCGACGCGCGCCAGGCCGGAGCGATGGCGTTGTTCGGCGAGAAGTACCCCGACGTGGTGCGGGTGATCTCGGTGGGTGACTGGGCGCGGGAGCTGTGCGGTGGCACGCACGCCGGCCGGTCCGGTCAGCTGGGTGTGGTCAAGCTGCTCACGGAGTCCTCGATCGGTGCCGGCATCCGCCGGGTGGAGGCGCTGGTGGGCGCTGACGCCTACCGCTTCCTCGCCCGCGAGCACGTGCTGCTCGGTCAGCTCGCCGAAGCGGTCAAGGCCCGCCCGGAGGAGCTTCCCGAACGGGTGGCCGGGATCATCGATCGGCTGCGCACCGCCGAGAAGGAGCTGGAGCGCATCCGGGTACAGCAGGTGCTCGCCGCGGCCGGCCAGCTCGCGGCCAACCCCAAGGACGTGTTCGGGGTGTCGCTGGTCGCCCACCGGGTGGACGGCGCGTCGGCCGGTGACCTGCGCAAGCTGGCGCTGGACGTGCGGGGCCGGATGCCCGCCGACCGGCCGGCCGTGGTCGCCGTCGCCGGCGCCAGCGGTGGCCGGCCCTCGGTGGTGGTGGCGGTCAACGACGAGGGCCGCAACTGGCGGCTCTCGGCCGGCGCACTGGTCAAGATCGCCGCCGGCGTGCTCGGCGGTGGTGGCGGGGGCAAGGACGACGTTGCGCAGGGCGGCGGCACCGACCCCGGCAAGACCGACGAGGCCCTTCGCGAGGTCGAGTACGCCGTCGGCACGCGGGTCACGAGCAGCTGAGCGCGGACGGCGACGATGCGCGGCGGCGTACGGCTGGGTGTCGACGTGGGCGACGTCCGAATTGGGGTGGCCCGCTGTGACCCGTCCGGGTTTCTCGCCGTCCCGGTGGAGACGGTCCGCCGCGGCCCGGGCGACTTCGACCGGCTGGCCGCGCTGGCCGCGGAGTCGGAGGCGATGGAGGTCGTCGTCGGGCTGCCGGTCTCGCTGTCCGGCCGGGAGGGACCGGCCGCGGCGAAGGCCCGTGACTTCGCCGGGCAGCTCGCCGACCGGGTCGCGCCGGTCCCGGTGCGGTTGTTCGACGAGCGGCTGTCCACGGTGGGTGCACAGCAGGGATTCAGGGCGCAGGGGCGGTCCACCCGGAGCACCCGCGACCGCATCGACCAGGCGGCCGCGGCGCTCATCCTGCAGAACGCGCTCGACACCGAGCGTTCGACCGGAAAGCCGCCGGGCTCGACCGTAAGGAGAACGACCGCCAGTGAGTGAGCTCGGGTTCCAGACCTCCTCCAGCCGCGTCCGCCACCGCCGCGGGCGTGGCTGCATCGCCGTCCTGCTCGCCCTCGCGGTGATCGGCGGCCTGGGCGCCGTCGGGGTGATCAAGGGCCGCGCCCTGCTGTCGGACGTGTTCAGCGTCCCCGACTACACCGGCTCCGGCGACGGTGAGGTCGTCGTCCAGGTCGAACAGGGCGAGTCCAGCACCGACATCGCCGACACCCTGGAGCGCAAGGACGTGGTGAAGAGCGCGGAGGCGTTCACCCGCGCCGCCCGCAACGACTCCAGGGCACTGTCGATCCAGCCCGGCTACTACCGGCTGCGGGAGCAGATGGCGGCCAAGAACGCGCTCGGCCTGCTGCTCGACCCGGACTCCAGGATCATGGAGCGGGTGACGGTGCCCGAGGGCCGGCGCGTCTCCCAGATCGTGTCGATCCTCTCCGACAAGACCAAGATCCCGAAGTCGGAGTTCGACGAGGCGTTGAAGGACCCCTCCTCGCTGGGGCTGCCGAAGTACGCCAAGGGCAAGGCGGAGGGGATGCTGTTCCCCGCGACGTACGACATCGACCCGGGGACCACGGCCGCCTCCCTGCTGAGCGACATGACCAAGCGGCACCACCAGGTGAGCACGCAGCTCGGCCTGACCGACAGCACCGCACAGTCCGACTTCGACCCGCTGCAGGTGATCACCGTCGCCAGCCTGGTCGAGGCCGAGGCCCGCCGGCCCGCGGACTTCCCGAAGGTCGCCCGGGTGATCTACAACCGGGTGGCGAAGAACCAGAAGGCTGCAGCTGGACTCGACCGTGCACTACGCGATCAACCGCTACAACACGCCGTCGACCACCCGGGCCGAGCGCGCCAACCGCTCGCCGTACAACACCTACGTGCACGCGGGCCTGCCGCCGGGCCCGATCAACTCACCCGGTGAGCGGGCGCTGCGCGCGGCCATCCATCCCGCCGAGGGCACCTGGATGTACTTCGTGACCGTCAATCCCGACACCGGTGAGACGAAGTTCGCCACCACTCTCGCCGAGCACGAGAAATACGTCCGGCAGTTCCAGAGCTGGTGCCGTACGCACTCCGACCGGTGCTGACGGCCATGACACCGCGAGAAACCCGAAGAGAAGCACGTACGCCGGTGCGCGGTGCTCGGCTCGCCGATCGGGCACTCGCTGTCGCCGGTGCTGCACCGCACGGCGTACGCCGAGCTGGGGCTGCCGTGGAGCTACGACGCGTTCGAGGTGGACGAGGAGGGGCTGGCCGAGTTCCTCGACGGCCTGGACGCCTCGTGGCGGGGCCTGTCCCTGACCATGCCGCTCAAGCGGGCCGTCATCCCGCTGTGTGACGAGGTGGCCGAGCCTGCCCGGCTGGTCGGCGCGGTCAACACCGTGCTGCTGGCCGGAGGCCGGCGTACGGGCACCAACACCGACGTGCCCGGCGCCATCGAGGCGCTGCGCGAACGCGGCGTCACGACCGTCCACGACGTCCTGCTGGTCGGTGTCGGTGCCACCGCCTCCTCCGCGCTCGCCGCGGCGGCGGCGATGGACGCGAGCCGGGTGTGGGCGCTGGCCCGTGACCCCGCCCGCGCCGAGGACCTGCGCCGGCTCGCGGCCGAGCTCGGGGTCGACCTGCGGGTGGTCGCCTGGGGTGACGCCGCGGCCGACCTGCCCGCAGGAGTCGACCTCGCGGTGTCCACGGTCCCCGACGCGGCGGCCGCACCGCTCGCGGCCGAGGTCGCCGGGCGGGCCGAGGTGGTCTTCGACGCGCTGTACGACCCGTGGCCGACCCAGTTGGCCGAGGCCGCCGACGCGGCGGGACGGGTCGTCGTCGGCGGACTCGACCTGCTGGTCCACCAGGCCGCGGTGCAGGTGGAGCAGATGACCGGGAAGACGCCCGCGCCGGTGGACGCGATGCGGGCCGCCGGCGAGCACGCCCTGCGCAGCCGGGCCGGGTAGCTCACCGCGTCCCCTGCCGTTGCGGCCACCCCCTGTGGACAACCGGCCGCGACCCCGCGCCGGCGACTAGGCTCCGTCACCGTGACGGCATGGGACATCGCGTTCGTGGCGGGCTGCGTCGCGGCCGGCGGTGTCGCCGGGACTCTGGTGCCGGCCTGGGTGGCGCGGCTGCCCGACCCCGCTCAGCCGGACGAAGGTGCAGCGGACGGGGTGGACGGTGAGCCGGTCGGGAACCTCGACGAGAGGATCGGCGGCGAGGCCGACCTGGGCATCGGCGGGGCCGCGGGCGAGGACGATCCGCACCCGTACGACATCCCTGTCTCCTACGCCGAGCTCGCCCGCTGGCCGGCGCTGCCGGTGGTGGCGGCCGTCGCGACCGGGCTGATCTGGGGCCTGCTGGCCTGGCGGCTGGGACCCGACGCGGCCCTGCCGGCCGTGCTCTACCTCGCCCTGGCCGGGATCCTGCTCGGCTACGTCGACCTGCGGGTGCGGTTGCTGCCCAACGCCGTCGTCCTGCCGTCGTACGCCGTGGTGGTCGTGCTGCTCGGCGGCGCCGCGCTGGTCACCGGGGACTGGGCCCGGCTGGGCTGGGCACTGGCCGGCGGAGCGGCGCTGTGGCTGTTCCTGGCGCTGCTGGGGGCCCTGGCTCCGTCCGGGCTGGGCTTCGGCGACGTCAAGCTGGCCGGGGTGCTCGGCGTCGGCCTGGGGTGGTTCGGCCTGCCGTACGTCCTGGTCGGCACGTTCGCGGCATTCGTGCTCGGCGGGGTGGTGAGCCTCGCCCTGGTGGTGGCCGGCCGAGCGCACCGCAAGACCGCGATCCCGTTCGGTCCGTTCCTGCTCGCGGGTTTCCTGCTCACGGTGATGTACGGCGAACCCGTGCTCGGCTGGTACCTCACGCGCTGAGCCGAGGGGTGCCGTGAAAGACTTTCCGGCATGCTTCGGTGGCTCACCGCGGGCGAATCGCACGGCCCCGCCCTGGTCGCAATTCTCGAGGGACTGCCGGCCGGCGTCCAGATCACCACCGACGACGTCAGCCGCCAGCTGGCTCGTCGGCGGCTGGGCTACGGCCGCGGCGCCCGGATGTCGTTCGAACGTGACGAGCTGGACTTCCTCGGCGGCGTCCGGCACGGCCGCACGCTCGGCGGGCCGGTCGCAGTGCGCGTCGGCAACAGCGAGTGGCCCAAGTGGGCGCAGGTGATGGCCGCGGACCCGGTGGACCCCGACGAGCTCGCCAGCCTCGCCCGCAACGCCCCGCTGACCCGACCCCGACCGGGTCACGCCGACCTGGTGGGGATGCAGAAGTACGGCTTCGACGAGGCCCGCCCGGTCCTCGAACGCGCCAGCGCCCGGGAGACCGCGGCCCGGGTCGCGCTCGGATCGGTCGCCACGGCGTTCCTGCGCCAGACACTGGACGCGACGGTGCTCAGCCACGTCGTCGAGCTGGGCAGGGTGCGCGCACCGGCGGGCAGCGTCCCGTCGGCGGGTGACCTGGAGCGGATCGACGCCGACCCGGTGCGCTGCCTCGATCCCGCCACCAGCCAGGCGATGGTGGCCGAGGTGGACACCGCGCACAAGGAGGGCGACACCCTCGGCGGCGTCGTCGAGGTGGTCGTGTGGGGACTGCCGCCCGGACTCGGCAGCCACGTGCACTGGGACCGGCGGCTGGACGCCCGCCTCGCGGCCGCGCTGATGGGCATCCAGGCGATCAAGGGCGTCGAGGTCGGCGACGGGTTCGAGCTGGCCAGGACCCGCGGGTCGGCCGCCCAGGACGAGATCGAACGCGGGGCCGACGGCCTGCGCCGCACCTCCGGGCGTTCCGGCGGGACCGAGGGTGGCATGTCGACCGGTGAGGTGATGCGGGTGCGCGCGGCGATGAAGCCGATCTCCACCGTGCCCCGTGCCCTGCGCACCGTCGACGTGGCCACCGGCGAGGAGGCCCGGGCCCACCACCAGCGTTCCGACGTGTGTGCCGTCCCCGCCGCCGGCGTGGTCGCCGAGGCGATGGTGGCGCTGGTCGTCGCCGACGCCGTGCTGGAGAAGTTCGGCGGCGACTCGGTGCCGGAGACCCGGCGCAACGTCGCCGCCTACCTCGACCAGCTGAGCATCCGGTGACCGCGCCCAAGGTCGTCCTCATCGGCCCGCCCGGTGCCGGCAAGAGCACCGTGGGCACGCTGGTCGCCGAGCTGCTCGGCGTGACCTTCCGCGACACCGACGGCGACGTGGAGACAGCGGCCGGTGCGGTGATCGCGGACATCTTCGTCGACCAGGGCGAGGCCGCGTTCCGCCGGCTCGAACGCGCCGCCGTCCGGCGGGCGCTGACCGAGCATCCGGGCGTACTCGCCCTCGGTGGCGGTGCGGTCCTGGACGCCGACACCCGCCGCGACCTGTGCAGCCAGCACGTGGTGTTCCTGGACGTCTCGCTCGCCGACGCGGCCCGCCGGGTCGGCCTGGACACCTCCCGGCCGCTGCTGCTCGGCAACGTCCGCGGCCAGCTCAAGCAGCTGATGGACGCCCGCCGCCCGCTGTACGGCGAGGTCGCCTCGGAGGTGATCTCCACCGACGGCCGAGAGCCGGCCGACATCGCCGGTGAGGTGCTCCGCACGATCAGGGGCACCGGTGCGGCGGGGGAGCACCGGCCGTGAGCGAGCCCGTCCGGATCCCGGTCCGCACCGCTCGCCCCTACGACGTCGTCGTCGGTACGAACGTGCTCGACGAGCTGCCCGGCCTGCTCGGCGACGGCGTACGCAAGGTCGCCGTCGTCCACCAGCAGGCCCTGACCGCCACCGGCGAGCGGATCCGCGACCTGCTGACCGGCCGCGGCTTCTCGGCGTACCTGCTGCAGGTGCCCGACGCTGAGCAGTCCAAGACGGCGGAGGTCGCCGCCCGCTGCTGGTCCGCGCTCGGCGCGTGGGGCTTCACCCGGTCCGACGCGCTGGTCGGCGTCGGCGGGGGAGCGACCACCGACCTCGCGGGGTTCGTCGCGGCCACCTGGCTGCGCGGCGTGGCGGTCGTCCAGGTGCCGACCACGTTGCTCGGCATGGTCGACGCGGCCGTCGGCGGCAAGACCGGCATCAACACCGCCGAGGGCAAGAACCTCGTCGGTGCCTTCCACGAACCCGCCGGCGTGCTGTGCGAGCTCGCCTCCCTGCGCACCCTGCCGGCGCCCGACTACGTGAGCGGGCTGGCCGAGGTGGTCAAGTGCGGGTTCATCGCCGACCCGGTGATCCTGGACCTGATCGAGGCCGATCCCGCCACCGCCGCCGACCCGGCCGGCGACCTCACCGCCGAGCTCGTGGAACGCTCGGTCCGGATCAAGGCCGGCGTCGTCGCCGGCGACCTGACCGAGACCTCGGCCACCGCCGGCGGCGGCATCGGCCGGGAGGTGCTCAACTACGGGCACACCATGGGGCACGCGATCGAGCGGGCCGAGCACTACCGCTGGCGGCACGGTGCCGCGGTGTCGGTGGGTCTGGTCTACGTCGCCGAGCTCGCCCGGCTGGCCGGTCGCCTGGACGAGAAGACCGCACGGCGGCACCGGGACATCCTGGACCTGCTCGGGCTGCCGACCGCCTACCGCGGGGCCGACTGGCCCACCCTGCTGGCCGGGATGCGGCTGGACAAGAAGGCCCGCGGGGACGTCGTACGCTTCGTCGTCCTCGACGGCCTGGCCGAACCGGGCCTGCTGGAGGGCCCCGACGCCGGGCTGATGCGCTCGGCGTACGACACGATCGCGGGCTGACGCACCCTGCGCCGGACCGGATGCCCGCTCAGCCGGGGCGTGCTCCCGCGGCGTCCCTGATCTCCTTGCCGTGCGTGGCACCGGAGCCACGGGCGCAGTGGGCGCAGCAGAAGAACCTGCCGTCGACCTCCACCCCGTGCCCGATGATCCGGCAGCGGCACTGCTCACACACCGGAGCCAGCCGCTGCACCGCGCACTCGAAGGAGTCGAACGTGTGCACCGCACCGCTCCCGGTGTGTACCTCGAACGACATCCAGTAGTCGTTGCCGCAGACCTCGCAGGCGCTCATGGCACCAGGCTTCCCGGCCGCGCCCACCGGCACACTTCGCTCAGCCCACGTGGGAGCCAGGTCGGGGCTTGCTCGGGGCTTGCTCGGGCCAGGCCGGATCAGCTGTTCCGGCCGGCCTGCGGTGCCGGCTTCGGCTCGGCCGCGGCCGAGGGGGCGGCGGACAGCACGTGGTCCAGCATCGCCCGCGAGGTGGCGAGCTCGTCGATGGCGTGGCTGATGCGGTCGCGTTCCCGGTGCAGCTGGGCGACCAGATCGGGGCAGGTGGGGACGAGCCGGTCGTCGTCGCTGCGCACGCAGGGCAGCACCTGGGCGATCGTGGCCGTGGGCAGGCCGGCCGCCAGCAGGCAGCGGATCCGCCGGACGGCCTCCACGTCGCCGTCGCTGTAGACGCGGTAGCCACTCGGCAACCGGTCGGGGGTGAGCAGTCCCTGCTGCTCGTAGTAGCGCAGCAGGCGTTCGTTCACCCCGGTCCGCGCCACCATCTCCTTCATCCGCATCCGCGGGACACCTCCGGTCCTGACTCGGGGTCTGGGGCCGAGCGCGGCGAGCTCAGCCGAGGGCGCGGACGAACCGCTGCGCGTCGGCCAGATCCATCCCGGTCTCCGCCCGGACCAGCGAGACCGCCTCGATCTCGAGCCCCTGCGACCGCAGCGAACGGGCCCGCGCGGCCAGGTCGGCCGGTGACGAGTCCCGCGCTTCGTCCGTCTTGTCGGCCTCGGGCGTCGCCGGCGACGGCGTGACGTCGACCGCGTCGCCGCGCAGCACCACGGTGGGCGGGCGGTGGCCGGCCGCGATCGCCTCGACCAGTGCCTTGGCGTCGGCGAGATCCAGCCTGGTGGCGTCCCGCAACTCCTTGACGGCCTTGATCTTCTTGTTCTGGCCGAGCAGCGCCACCACCACGGCCACGACCATCGGGTCGACGGGCTGGTTCAGGATCCGCGCCGTGTTCGTCCGGGCCGGCCGTCCAGCCTGTCCCGGCTGTCCGGACTGCCCGGGGAGGCCGGATCCCGCGTGCGGTCCACCGGGCACCGCTCGGTCGGCCTCGGGCCCGCGCCGCCGGAACAGCACCATCCCCACGAGGACGGCGAGTCCGGCGAGGATCACCACCAGGACGTCGGTCACGTGAGGATGCTAATCCCGCGCACACGGTCCGTCAGCCCTGGCCACCGGGGTGCGTGGCCCCGCGGGGAGGCGGCCGGCCGATGCCCTAGCCTGACCGGGTGCGTGTTCTCGTCCTGAACGGCCCCAATCTCGGCCGCCTCGGTTCGCGTGAGCCGGACGTCTACGGCTCCACGTCGTTCGCCGATCTGGTCGCCTCCTGTGCCAAGACCGGCGCCGAGCTCGGCCTGGAGGTCGAGGTCCGCCAGACCGACCAGGAGGCCGAGTTGGTGGGCTGGCTGCACGAGGCCGCGGACTCCTCGACCCCGGTGGTGCTGAACCCCGCCGCGTTCACCCACTACTCCTACGCCGTACGCGACGCGTGTGCGCAGCTCACGGCGCCGCTGATCGAGGTGCACCTGACCAACCCGGCGCGCCGGGAGGAGTTCCGGCACACCAGCGTGGTGGCCGGGGTGGCGACAGGGACGATCGCGGGTTTCGGCTTCGACTCCTACCGCCTGGCGCTGTCGGCCGTGGCGGCCACCCACCGCCCCTGAACTCTCAGCCCCGGCGTGATCTCCTCCGGGGCTTGCCCCGGACGGGGCCGGGGCGCGAGGGTGGAGCGGTGCCTGACATTCACGCCGCCCGCCGGGCCCGGCTGCGCGACCTGCTCGCCGCCCGGGCCGTCCCCGCCGCACTGATCACCCACCTCGTCAACGTCCGGTACCTCTCCGGGTTCACCGGCTCCAACGCCGCCCTGCTCGTACGCGCCGACGGCACCGAAGGCTCAGACGTCGCCGTGCTCGCGACCGACGGCCGCTACGCCGACCAGTCCGCGGCCCAGTGCCCGGACCTGGAGATCGTCGTCGACCGGCAGCTGCTGGCGGCGCTGTCCCGGCGCGCGGCCGCGTGGGGAGTCTCCCGGCTCGGTGTGGAGACGCACTCGCTGACCGTCGACGCGCTGGAGGCTCTCCGTTCCCTTGAACCCGGCCTCGCGCCGGGCTCGCTGCACCGGGCGGTGGAGGGGCTGCGGGTCGACAAGGACAGCGTGGAGCTGGACCATCTACGGCAGGCCTGTGCGGTGTCCACGAAGGCGCTGGCCGGCCTGTTCGCCGGCCGGCTGGTGGGCCGTTCCGAACGCGAGATCGCCCGAGACCTGGAGGCGCGGATGTTCGCGGCGGGTGCGGAGGCGGTGGCGTTCGACACGATCGTCGCGGGTGGGGAGCACTCGGCCATTCCGCACCACCAGCCCACCGACCGGCTGCTCGCGCCGGGCGACTTCCTCAAGATCGACTTCGGCGCCCGCTACGAGGGGTACCACGCCGACTGCACCCGGACCGTCGTCGTGGGAGCGGAGCCGGCCGGCTGGCAGCAGGAGATCCACGACGTCGTCCGGGCGGCCCAGCGGGCCGGCCGGCACGCCCTGGCGCCCGGCGCCGCGCTGGCGGACGTGGACTCGGCGGCCCGGGACGTGATCGAAGCCGCCGGCTACGGCGGCCGGTTCACCCACGGCCTGGGACACGGCGTCGGGCTGGAGATCCACGAGGACCCGTTCTTCGCCCAGACCGCGGAGGGTAAACTCGGCCCTCGCACTCCTGTCACCATCGAACCGGGCGTCTACCTGCCCGGCCGCGGTGGTGTCCGCATCGAGGACACGCTGATCGTTCACGACGGCGAGGTGGAGGTGCTCACCCAGGCCGGCAGGGACCTCCTCGTCCTGGCCTGACGGAAGGCGGCTCCGGCCGGTTACCGCCAGGCGCGCCGGCCGGCTCCGCCCGAACGGGTCGAAGCGACACGAAACGCACGCAGCTGAGAGGCGAATACCGCAGTGGCAACCACGAACGACCTCAAGAACGGCATGGTGCTCAACCTCGACGGCCAGCTCTGGGGCGTGGTGTGGTTCCAGCACCACAAGCCCGGCAAGGGCGGTGCGGTCGTGCGCACCAAGCTGAAGAACGTCCTGTCGGGCAAGGTGGTCGACAAGACGTTCAACGCCGACGTGAAGGTCGACGTCGCCACGGTCGACAAGCGCGAGATGACCTACCTGTACAACGACGGCGAGTCCTTCGTCTTCATGGACGCCACCACCTACGACCAGTTGCCGATCTCCGCGGAGACCGTCGGTGACGCGGCCCACTTCATGCTGGAGAACCAGAATGCCGTGGTCGCGGTGCACGAGGAGGTCCCGCTGTACGTCGAGCTGCCGGCGTCGGTCGAGCTGACCATCGAGTACACCGAGCCGGGCCTGCAGGGCGACCGGTCGACCGGCGGCACCAAGCCGGCCAGGCTGGAGACCGGCTACGACATCGCGGTGCCGCTGTTCATCACCACCGGCGAGAAGGTCAAGGTCGACACCCGTTCCGGCGACTACCTCGGACGGGTGTAGTGCCTGCACGATCGAAGGCACGCAAGCGCGCGGTCGACGTTCTCTACGAGTCCGAGCTGCGCGACCGCGCGCCGCTGACCACGCTGGCCGACCGGATCGAGCTGGCCGACCCGCCGGTGCCGGAGTACGCCGCCCGGCTGGTGGAGGGCGTCGTCGAGCACGCCGAGCGGCTGGACGAGCTGCTCGCGGCGCACGCGCAGGGGTGGACCCTGGAGCGGATGGCGCCGGTCGACCGCAACATCCTGCGGGTCGGTGCGTACGAACTCCTCTACGCCGACGACGTGCCCGACGCGGTGGCGATCAGCGAGGCGGTCCGGCTGGCCAGGGAGCTGGCGGGGGAGGAGTCCCCGGCCTTCGTCAACGGCCTGTTGGCACACCTGCTGGAGCTCAAGCCGACACTGCTGTCCTGATCCTGTGACCTGATCTTGTGGCCTGACCCGCTGTCGCGACCCGGCTCGTGACCCGGTGTCCTGACCTCAGTTCGTTCGGTGGCCCCGTGCGCTGATTCCGGCGCGCGGGGCCGCGGTGTCTCTAGGCGAAAATTTGCACTTCCGCTGCCACTTCGGTAGGAAAGACCCCCTGTACCGGACCGGCCCATCTCGCGGCCGCGCCGGCACATCCGACGCGTGCCACGGCCCGGAGAACGCTGTCCGGGACGGTCCCCGATGACCTGAGCGTGGCTGATGTCCGCCCCGGCGGGGTACAGTCCGCTCGCGGGGAACGCACGGGGAGTACGCCCGATCCGGTGGCATGGCCGGGTTGCGGTCCGGCAAGGCCGGGTTGACAACCAGGTGGCCAAGTCCAGCTAGGAGGAGACCGCCGCGTGAACCTGTGGGATTTCCTCGTCGACCGCCGTGAAGTGCTGGTGTTCCAGGGCTTCCAGCACGCCTCGATGGTGGCTCAGTGCCTGGTGATAGCCACGCTGCTCGCCATCGTTGTGGCGGTCCTCGTACAACGCAACCAACGTGCGGTCGGCCTGGCCACCGCCACCACTGCCGTGGGCCTGACGATTCCGTCGTTCGCCCTGCTGGGGCTGTTGATCGCACCGCTCGGCATCGGGGTGGCACCGGCCGTCACCGCGGTCGTCTTCTACGCCAGCCTGCCCATCCTGCGCAACGCCGTCGTCGGACTGGCCGGGGTCGACCCGGCACTTGTCGACGCGGCCCGCGGCATGGGAATGGGCCGGCTGACCACGCTGGTGCGGGTGGAGATCCCGCTCGCCTGGCCGGTGATCCTCGCCGGCATCCGCGTCTCCACCCAGATGGTGATGGGAATCGCCGCCATCGCGGCGTACGTCTCCGGCCCGGGTCTTGGCGGGCTGATCTTCACCGGCCTGTCCCGGCTGGGCGGCGCCAACTCTGTCAACTCCGCGTTGGCAGGCACGTTGGGCGTCGTCGTACTGGCCCTGATCTTCGACGGCATCCTCGTGCTCGTCGGCAAGTACACGACCTCGAGGGGTATCCGTGTCTGAGTCCACACAGCAGTCAGCCGGGTCGACCGGACCCGGCGGCACCGACCATTCCGGCAACGGGCACGGCGTTCCGATCGACCTTGTCGGCGTCACCAAGCGGTATCCCGGCCAGCAGGCCGCCGCGGTGGAGGACGTCAGCATGCACATCCCCGCCGGGGAGATCGTCGTCTTCGTCGGCCCGTCCGGCTGCGGCAAGACGACCACGATGAAGATGATCAACCGGCTGATCGAACCCACCGGCGGGCAGATCCTGCTCGGCGGCGACGACGTGAGCCGCCGCAACGCCGACGAGCTGCGCCGGGGCATCGGTTACGTCATCCAGGCCGGCGGCCTGTTCCCGCACCTCACCGTCGGCGCCAACATCGGACTCGTGCCGGGCCTGCTGAGGTGGAAGAGCTCCCGGACCGCCGAACGCGTCGAGGAACTCCTGGACATGGTGGGCCTGGACCCGGTGCAGTACCGCGACCGCTACCCACGTGAGCTGTCCGGTGGCCAGCAGCAGCGGGTCGGCGTGGCTCGGGCTCTGGCCGCAGATCCGCCGGTGCTGCTGATGGACGAGCCGTTCGGCGCGCTGGACCCGATCACCCGCCAGCACCTGCAGGACGAGCTGCTGCGGATCCAGGAGGAGCTGGGCAAGACGATCGTGTTCGTCACCCACGACTTCGACGAGGCGGTGAAGCTCGGCGACCGGATCGCGGTGCTGGCCGACCGCTCCCGGATCGTGCAGTACGACACCCCGGCGGAGATCCTCGCCAACCCCGCCGACGAGTCGGTGGAGGGCTTCGTGGGTGCGGGTGCGGCGCTGAAGCAGCTGACCCTGCAACGGGTCGGCGGTGTCGACCTGGACGAGGCGGTGACGGCCACGGTGGGGGAGCAGGCGAACGAGGCCGCGGCCAGGATCCGCGCCGCCGACCGCGAGCACTGCATCCTCCTCGACGAGCGCCACCGGCCGGTTCGCTGGCTGTCGCTGCGAGACCTCGACCGCGAGCAGGGTGCGCTGGCCGCGCGGCGCCGCGACGACGGCATGGCCGTGGTCGGCACCCAGGCCACTCTCAACGACGCGCTGGACACGATGCTCACCTCCAGCCACGGCGTGGTGGTGGTCACCGGGCGGCGCGACGCCTACCAGGGCGTCATCCGGGTGGAGACGGTGATGCACGCCATCCAGGAACTCGGTTCCGAGGGTCACGACGGCGCAGCCGACCGTACGTCCCCGGGCGCACCCGGGGACGGGCCGAAGCCAGGTCCGGACGACCCGTCGTCGGCGGGTGCCGGGACTGCCGGAGTGGCGCCGTGAGCGCCAGCACGGCGAACCCGGACGCGATCGAGCTCACCGACGACGCACCCGGCCGACCGGCCCGCAAGCGCTGGATCGGCCAGCCACTGGTCGCCGCCCTGATGGTCGCGGGTGTGGTCGCCTACGTGAAACTCGCCCACCACGACGCGGTCGCTGCCCGTCAGCTCGACCTGTCGGCGTTGTGGGAGCGGGCCTGGGAGCACATCGTCCTGACGGTGGTGTCCACCGCCGTCGTGCTGGTGATCGCGCTGCCGCTCGGGGTGGTGCTGACCCGTCGCCGGACCCGTGCAGCGGCGCCGGTGGTCGTCGGGCTCGCCAACATCGGCCAGTCCGCGCCCGCGATCGGACTGCTCGTCCTGCTCGCCCTGTGGCTCGGGCTGGGTTTCACCACGTGCGTGATCGCCCTTGCGGCGTACGCGATTCTCCCGGTGCTCCGCAACACGATCACCGGTATCCAGGGCGTCGACCGCAACCTCGTCGAGGCCGGCCGGGGCATGGGGATGTCCGCGATGCGAGTGCTGTTGCGCATCGAGGTGGTGCTCGCGGTGCCGGTGATCCTGGCCGGTGTCCGCGTCGCCCTGGTGCTGCTGGTCGGCACGGCCACCCTCGCCACGTTCATCGACGGCGGTGGTCTGGGCAGCCTGATCACCACCGGCATCACGCTCCAGCGCACCAGCGTGCTGGTGGTCGGTGCGGTCCTGGTGGCCGCGCTGGCCCTGCTCATCGACTGGCTCGGCCGGGTCGTCGAGGAAGTCGCCCGACCCAAGGGCATGTGAAGGGAGGCCGGTCAGATGACGCAGGAACATCCGAGTCGAGTTCACCCGGATCGCACCGGGCGCAGCCGGCCCCGGTCCGGACGCCGGGCACCGGTGCGGGCCGTCGCGCTGGTCGTCCTCGCCGGGCTGCTACTGGCGAGCGGCTGCGGGCTCAAGGGCGCCTCGCAGTTCGCCCCCGAAGCCGAGCCCGGCTCGATCAAGCCCGAGCCCTCGCTGAAGGGCGCCCGCATCGTGGTGGGGTCCAAGGACTTCACCGAGCAGCTGATCCTGGGCAAGATGGCGGTGATCGCGCTGCGTACCGCCGGCGCCGACGTCGTGGACCAGACCAACATCACCGGCAGTGTCGCCGTCCGCCAGGCACTTCTGCGCGGTGACGTCGACGCCAACTGGGAGTACACCGGAACGGCCTGGATCAGCTATCTGGGCAAGACCAAGCCGATCCCCGGCCGGATGGCGCAGTGGAAGGCCGTACGTCAAGAAGACCTTGCCAAGCACCACCTGGAGTGGTTCGCGCCGGCGCCGCTGAACAACACCTACGCGTTCGCGATCCGGTCCGAGGAAGCGAAGAAGCTCGGGGTGTCGAAGCTTTCGGACCTGAAGAAGCTGCCGAAGAAGGACCTGACGTTCTGCGTGGAGTCGGAGTTCGCCAGCCGGGACGACGGTTTCGAGCCGATGCTCAAGACGTACGGCGTCCCGCTCGGCTCGAAGGTGCCCCGCGGCAACGTCCGCACGATGAGCACCGGCGTGGTGTACGACGCCACCGACAAGGGGCGCTGCAACTTCGGTGAGGTGTTCACCACCGACGGCCGGATCAAGGCGCTGGACCTGAAGGTGCTCGCCGACGACAAGCACTTCTTCCCCAATTACAACGTGGCTTTCAACGTACGCGAGGACGTGGCCCGCAAGTACCCGCGGCTGCGCGCGGTGATGGAACCCCTGACCGCGAAGCTGACCACCGCCACGATGCTCGAACTCAACGCGAAGGTCGACGTCGACGGGGAGGACCCCGGACTCGTCGCCCGCGACTGGATGCGCTCGAAGGGGTTCGTCAAGTAGACGAGCCGATCAGGCAAGCCGGGGCGAGCCGACTCGGCACGTAGGGACGGTTTCGCCTTCCACGGAAGGCATCCGCGCCGCATCCCGGCCGGGAGGCGGGGTAGGTGGTCCACGACCTGTGGACGTCACGTCCCGAACCTGCCGAGCGATGGGCGAGACCATGGCATTCGTGTTCCTGCTGGCCGCGATCGCGGCCGAAGTGTTCGGCACCAGCCTGCTGAAGGCCTCCTCCGGCTTCACCCGGCTGTGGCCGACGCTCGGCGTCGCGGGCTCCTACCTGCTGGCGTTCCTGCTCCTGGCGCAGGTGGTGCGCGACATCCCGGTGGGCGTGGCGTACGCGATGTGGTCCGGGCTCGGCACCGCGGCGATCGTGGCGGTCGGCGCGGTGTTCCTCGGCGAGCCGCTCACCCCGACAAAGGTGGTGGGGGTGGCACTGGTGATCGCCGGCGTGGTCGTGCTGAACCTCAGAGGGCACTGAGGCGGACGTCGTCGACGGCGCCTCCCGGCCGGCGGCGTCGAGGCGCTGAACCCGGGCCAGGAACGCGGTCGGCCCGGCCGCGGGGCGGGAAGCCCCGAGACCGGGCCGAACCAGACAACTTGTGACACTGTTCGGCAACTAGTGACAACTAGTTACAACTACTTACAACTGACGACAAGTAACGCTGTCGAGCACCCGGGCGGTGTGTTCGGCGGCGCTCAGGCCTCGTCGTCGGAGACCGCCTCGGCCGCCTCGGCGTTCAGCACGCCCCAGGCGACGAGCCGGTCGGCGAGCACGCTGGGGCGCTCGTCGTAGATCACCGCGAGGGTCCGCATGTCCTCCTTGCGGATGGACAGGACCTTGCCGTTGTAGTCGCCGCGCTGGGCCTGGATGGTCGCGGCGTACCGCGCCAGCGGTGCCACCTCGACACCCTCCAGTTCGCCGAGGCGCTCCAGGTCGAGCACCAGCTTCGGCGGCGGCTCTGCGGCGGCACCGATCGGGCCGACGCCCGGCAGTAGTTCGGTGATCGGCACGCCGTAGAACTCTGCGAGTTCGGAGAGCTTCTGGACGGTGACGGCCCGGTCCCCGCGTTCGTATGAGCCAACGACCACCGCTTTCCAGCGGCCCTTCGATTTCTGCTCTACCCCGTGGAGAGAAAGTCCCTGCTGCTGCCTGATCGCGCGAAGCTTCGCGCCCAGGGACCGTGCGTAGTCACTCGGCATCCGTAGCTCAACCATCCTTAGATCATCGAGGGACACGGTGATGCCGCGCCCAAAATAGTCACGGAGCGTGACGGTAACCCGGAGCGACTCCCACGTCAAGCCAACCCGGCCGAGAGTTGTTCCGATTCAAGATCGTTCGCGACCGGTTCACGCGGGACCGGCGGCGGACGAACGCCCGGAAGTGACCTGCGGCACGTCGCCGCGACAACGCCGGCGACGCCACCTGGAAAGCGCCGGAAAGCTCCGGGAAAGCTCTGGGATGGCGGCCGCCACACCGGTGGCACCGCCCGCGTGGGTGCGCGGGAGAGGGGCTGCTAGTGTCGGGACCGGTTGGATCCCGGTCCGCTCGAGCAGCGGCGAGCCGAGTCCGGCCACCCAGTTCGACGTCCTTTAACGGCCCGTCCAGAGAGGCGGGGAAGGAGGTCACCTCGATGCCTGCTGCCCGCGATCCGAACCCCCCGCCGAGCCCGGAGCCAGACCCGGCCCGGCGCAACGGCCACCGAGCGGTGCTCGACGAGGCCGACATCACCAGGGCATTGACCCGGATCGCCCACGAGATTCTCGAACGCAACAAGGGCGCCGGTGACGTCGTGCTCCTCGGCGTTCCCACCCGCGGCGTGGAGCTGGCCCGGCGGATCGGCGAGCGGATCTCCTCGGTGGAGGGCGGTTTCGGCGGCGTCGGCGCGCTCGACGTCACGATGTACCGCGACGATCTTCGGCTGCGCCCCACCCGCACACTCGGCCACACCGCCATCCCCGAGGGCGGCATCGACGGCCGGATCGTGGTTCTCGTCGACGACGTGCTCTTCTCCGGCCGCACCATCCGGGCCGCGCTCACCGCCCTGGACGACATCGGCCGCCCCCGCGCGGTGCAGCTCGCGGTCCTCGTCGACCGCGGCCACCGCGAGCTTCCGATCCGGGCCGACTTCGTGGGCAAGAACCTCCCCACCGCGGCACACGAGCGGGTCGCGGTCTACCTCAGCGAGTCCGACGGCCGCGAGGCCGTGGTGATCACGAAGGAACCATCGACCGAGGGGGGTGCGTCGTGAAGCACCTGTTGTCCGCGGGCGATCTCGACCGGGACGAGGCACTGCTCGTCCTGGACACCGCGGAGAAACTGCGCGAGCTGGCCGACCGGCCGATCAAGAAGCTCCCGACGCTGCGCGGGCGTACGGTCGTCAACCTCTTCTTCGAGGACTCCACCCGCACCCGCATCTCGTTCGAGGCGGCGGCCAAACGGCTGTCGGCGGACGTGATCAACTTCTCCGCCAAGGGTTCCAGCGTGGAGAAGGGCGAGAGCCTGAAGGACACCGCGCTGACCCTGGCCGCGATGGGTGCGGACGCGGTCGTCGTACGCCACCAGGCCAGCGGCGCGCCGCACCGGCTGGCCGCGTCGGACTGGATCAGCGCCAGCATCCTGAACGCCGGCGACGGCACCCACGAACACCCCACGCAAGCGCTGCTTGACGCGTTCACCATGCGCCGCCACCTCGGTGACCTCGAGGGGCGCCGGGTCGCGATCGTCGGTGACGTCCTGCACAGCCGGGTGGCCCGCTCCAACGTGCTGCTGCTGCAGACCCTGGGCGCCGACATCACCCTGGTGGCACCGCCCACCCTGCTGCCGGTCGGGGTCGAGCAGTGGTCCTGCTCGACGTCGTACGACCTGGACGCGGTGCTGCCGAAGACCGACGTGGTGATGATGCTGCGAGTCCAGCGCGAACGCATGAACGCCGCGTTCTTCCCCAGCGCCCGCGAGTACAGCCGCCGCTACGGCCTGGACTCCACCCGGATGGCGACGCTGCCCGAGCACGCGCTGGTGATGCACCCGGGCCCGATGAACCGCGGCATGGAGATCTCCGCCGACGTCGCCGACTCCACCCGGTCGGTGATCGTCGAGCAGGTCACCAACGGCGTGGCCGTACGCATGGCCGCGCTGTACCTCCTGCTGGCAGGCGGCGGCCAGCCCGTCGACGACACCGTTCCCGAGCAACGCAGCAGGGAGACGCCATGAGTGAGACCTACCTCCTGCGCGGAGCCGGCGTGCTCGGCGCGAAGCCGGCCGACGTCCTCGTCCGCGACGGGCAGGTCGCCCAGATCGGCAACCGCCCCTCGGCCAGGGGTGCCACCGTGGTCGACGCCGCCGGACTGGTGCTGCTGCCCGGCCTGGTCGACCTGCACACCCACCTGCGCGAGCCAGGCCGCGAGGACGCCGAGACCGTGGACACCGGCACCGTCGCGGCCGCCCTCGGCGGCTTCACCGCGGTGTGCGCGATGCCCAACACCCTTCCCGCCGCCGACACCGCCGGCGTGGTCGAGCAGGTCTACCGGCTCGGTCAGCAGTACGGCCGCTGCGACGTCCAGCCGATCGGCGCGGTCACCGTCGGGCGCGGCGGCACCCAGCTCGCCGAGCTCGGCGCGATGGCCGACTCCGCCGCCGGTGTCCGCATGTTCAGCGACGACGGCGACTGCGTGTCCGACGCCGTGCTGATGCGGCGCGCGCTGGAGTATGTCAAGGCGTTCAACGGCGTCATCGCCCAGCACGCGCAGGAGCCCCGCCTCACCGAAGGCGCGCAGATGAACGAGGGCGCGCTGTCCGGCGTACTCGGCCTGCGCGGCTGGCCCGCGGTCGCGGAGGAGGCGATCATCGCCCGGGACGTGCTGCTGGCCGCGCACGTCGGTTCTCGCGTACACATCTGCCACGTCTCCACCGCGGGCTCGGTGGAGATCCTGCGGTGGGCGAAGAGCCGGGGCTACCCCGTGACCGCGGAGGTGACGCCCCACCACCTGCTGCTCACCGAGGACCTGGTGGCGAGCTACGACCCGATCTACAAGGTCAACCCGCCCTTGCGCTCCGGTGAGGACGTCGAGGCGCTGCGTGCGGCGCTCGCCGACGGCACCATCGACGCGGTGGCCACCGACCACGCGCCGCACCCGGTCGAGGACAAGGAATGCGAGTGGCTCGCCGCGGCGATGGGGATGACCGGCCTGGAGACCGCGCTTCCCGTCGTCCAGCAGGCCATGGTCGACACCGGCCTGCTCGACTGGGTGGGAGTGGCCGACCGGATGTCGGGCCGCCCCGCCCGGATCGGCCGGCTCGCGGGCCACGGCCACGACGTCGAGGTGGGCGCGCCCGCCAACCTCACGCTCTACGACCCGGCGGCGGCCTGGGAGGTCGACCCGGCCGAGTCCGCCAGCCGCTCGCGCAACACCCCGTTCGCCGGCCGGACGCTGCCCGGCCGGGTGGTCGCGACCTTCCTGCGGGGCCGGGCGACGGTCCTGGACGGGAAGCCGCAGTGAGCGCGGGCCCGGCGGGCCGGGACATACACCAGACCAGCACGAGATCAGCACCAGAACCATGCGCGTGAGTGGAGGACGGTTGTCGAGGAACACCCAGCCCAGTGCCCTGCTGGTCCTCGAGGACGGCCGCGTGTTCCGCGGCCGGTCCTACGGCGCCGAGGGTGAGACCTTCGGCGAGGCGGTCTTCTCCACGGGGATGACCGGCTACCAGGAGACCCTGACCGACCCGTCGTACCACCGCCAGGTGGTCGTGCAGACGGCACCGCACATCGGCAACACAGGGATGAACGACGAGGACCCGGAGTCGCGCCGCATCTGGGTCGCGGGGTACGTCGTCCGCGACCCCGCCCGGCTGCCCTCCAACTGGCGTTCGCGCCGCAGCCTGGACGACGCGCTGCGCGCCGACGGCGTGGTCGGCATCAGCGGCGTGGACACCCGTGCCCTGACCCGGCACCTGCGCGAACGGGGCGCGATGCGGGTCGGCATCTCCAGCACGGAGACCGACCCGGACGCCCTGCTCGAGCGTGTCCGCGCCACCCCCGCGATGAAGGGCGCCGAGCTGGCCGCGGAGGTCACCGCGACCGAGCCGTACGTCGTACCCGCCATCGGCATCCGGAAGTTCACCGTCGCCGCGGTCGACCTCGGCATCAAGTCGATGACCCCGCACCGGCTGGCCGAACGCGGTGTCGAGGTGCACGTGCTGCCCGCCACCACGACGCTGGAACAGGTGCTCGCGCTCGAACCCGACGGTGTGTTCATGTCCAACGGCCCGGGCGACCCGCAGACCGCCGACCACCCGGTCGAGGTGCTGCGCGGCGTCCTCGGCCGCGGCATCCCGTTCTTCGGCATCTGCTTCGGCAACCAGGTGTTCGGCCGGGCGCTCGGCCTGGGCACCTACAAGCTGCGGTACGGCCACCGGGGCATCAACCAGCCGGTGCAGGACCTCACCACCGGCAAGGTCGAGGTCACCGCGCACAACCACGGCTTCGCGGTGGCCTGGCCCACCGGCAGCGAGGACAGCCCTGACGTAGCCGGTGACGCCTCGGCCGAGGGGACTGCGAAGCGGCACGCCCACGCCGCGATCGAGACCGACTTCGGCCCGGCCCGGGTCACCCACGTGTGCCTGAACGACGATGTGGTGGAGGGCCTGCAGCTGACCGACCGCGAGGGCCGCCTGCGCGCGTTCTCCGTGCAGTACCACCCCGAGGCGGCCGCCGGGCCACACGACGCGGCGTACCTCTTCGACCGGTTCGTCGGCCTGATGGCCGGCTCCGACGGTTCCAACGGTTCCAACGACACAGACGCCGGCGTGAGCGCCGGCTCCACGGGGACGACCACCCACCCGGAAGGAGCCGCCTGATGCCCAAGCGGACCGACATCTCCTCGGTACTCGTCATCGGCTCCGGCCCGATCGTCATCGGCCAGGCCGCGGAGTTCGACTACTCCGGCACCCAGGCCTGCCGGGTGCTGCGCGCGGAAGGACTGCGCGTGGTGCTGGTCAACTCCAACCCGGCCACGATCATGACCGACCCGGAGTTCGCCGACGCGACGTACATCGAGCCGATCACCCCCGAGCACGTCGAGAAGATCATCGCGCTGGAACGCCCGGACGCCCTGCTGGCCACCCTCGGCGGGCAGACGGCCCTCAACGCCGCGGTCAAGCTGCACGAGTCCGGCGTCCTCGCCAAGTACGACGTCGAGCTGATCGGCGCGTCCATCGACGCCATCCAGCGCGGGGAGAACCGCGAGTCGTTCAAGAAGATCGTCGACGAGCTCGGCGCGGAGTCCGCGCGCAGCCGCATCTGCCACAGCCTGCAGGATTGCCTGGCGGCCGCCGAGGAGCTCAACTACCCGGTCGTCGTCCGGCCGTCGTTCACCATGGGCGGCGCCGGGTCGGGCATGGCCTACGACGAGGACGACCTGCGCCGCATCGCCGGTGCCGGGCTGCAGGCCAGCCCCACCACCGAGGTGCTCCTCGAGGAGTCCGTACTCGGCTGGAAGGAGTACGAGCTGGAGGTCATGCGTGACCGCGCCGACAACGTGGTCATCGTGTGCTCCATCGAGAACCTCGACCCGATGGGCGTGCACACCGGCGACTCCATCACCGTCGCGCCGGCGATGACGCTCACCGACCGCGAGTACCAGCACATGCGCGACGTCGCCATCGGCGTCATCCGCGCGGTCGGCGTGGACACCGGCGGCTGCAACATCCAGTTCGCGATCAACCCGGCCGACGGGCGGATGATCGTGATCGAGATGAACCCCCGGGTGTCCCGGTCCAGCGCGCTGGCGTCGAAGGCCACCGGTTTCCCGATCGCCAAGATCGCCGCCAAGGTCGCCCTCGGCTACACCCTGGACGAGATCCCGAACGACATCACCGAACAGACCCCGGCCTCCTTCGAGCCCACGCTGGACTACGTGGTGGTGAAGGTGCCGCGGTTCGCGTTCGAGAAGTTCCCGCACGCCGACCCGACCCTCACCACGCACATGAAGAGCGTGGGGGAGGCGATGGCGATCGGGCGTAACTTCACCGAGGCGCTGAACAAGGCCCTGCGCTCGATCGAGCGGTCCGACGCGGCGTTCGTCTGGTCGGGTGAGCCGCGCGCCAAGGACGACCTGCTGGCCTCGGTCGCCACCCCGCACGACGGCCGGCTGCGCGAGGTCGTGGAGGCGATCCGCGCCGGCGCGACACCTGAGGAGCTGCACGAGGCGACCAAAATCGACCCGTGGTTCCTCGACCAGCTCTTCCTGCTGTCGGAGGTGGCCACCGAGGTCGAGCAGGCACCCGAGCTCACCCCCGAGGTGCTGCGCGCGGCCAAGCGGCACGGCTTCGCCGACCGGCAGATCGCCGCCATCCGCAGCATGCGCGAGGACGTCGTACGCGGGGTCCGCTGGGCGCTCGGCATCCGGCCGGTCTACAAGACCGTCGACACCTGCGCGGCGGAGTTCGCCGCCCGTACGCCCTACCACTACTCAAGCTACGACGAGGAGACCGAGGTCGGCCCGCGCCAACGCCCCGCGGTGATCATCCTCGGCTCCGGGCCCAACCGGATCGGGCAGGGCATCGAGTTCGACTACTCCTGCGTGCACGCGGCCCTGGCCCTGCACGAGGCGGGGTACGAGACCGTGATGGTCAACTGCAACCCCGAGACCGTCTCCACCGACTACGACACCAGCGACCGGCTCTACTTCGAGCCGCTCACGCTGGAGGACGTCCTGGAAATCGTGCATGCCGAGGAGCAGGCAGGTCCGGTGGCCGGGGTGGTGTGCCAGCTCGGCGGCCAGACCCCGCTCGGGCTCGCGCAGGGACTGGAGGACGCCGGCGTCCCCATCGTCGGCACGCCCCCGGAGGCCATCCACCTGGCCGAGGAGCGGGGCGCGTTCGGCCGGGTGCTCGCCCAGGCCGGGCTGCCCGCGCCCAAGCACGGCACGGCCACGTCGTTCGCGGAGGCGAAGCTGATCGCGGACGAGATCGGCTACCCCGTCCTGGTGCGCCCGTCCTACGTCCTCGGCGGCCGGGGGATGGAGATCGTCTACGACGACTCCGCGCTGGAGGACTACATCGCCCGGGCGACGGCGATCTCGCCCGAGCACCCGGTGCTGGTCGACCGGTTCCTCGACAACGCGGTCGAGATCGACGTGGACGCGCTCTACGACGGCCAGGAGCTGTTCCTCGCCGGGGTGATGGAGCACATCGAGGAGGCCGGCATCCACTCCGGCGACTCCGCGTGCGCCCTGCCGCCGATCACCCTCGGCACCGAGGAGATCGCCCGCATCCGCCGGTCCACCGAACAGATCGCCGCCGGGGTGGGTGTCCGCGGCCTGCTCAACGTGCAGTACGCCCTGGCCGGCGACGTGCTCTACGTCCTCGAGGCCAACCCGCGTGCCTCGCGGACCGTGCCGTTCGTCTCCAAGGCGACGGCGACGCCGCTGGCCAAGGCCGCCGCCCGGGTGATGCTCGGCTCGTCCGTGGCCGACCTGCGCGCGGAGGGGATGCTGCCCGCGACCGGTGACGGCGGCCAGCTGCCGCCCAGCGCACCGATCGCGGTGAAGGAGGCGGTGATGCCGTTCAACCGGTTCCGTTCCGGTGACGGCCGCGCCATCGACACCCTGCTCGGGCCGGAGATGCGCTCCACCGGTGAGGTGATGGGCATCGACGCCGGCTTCGGAGTGGCGTTCGCGAAGTCCCAGGCCGGCGCCTACGGCGGCGCGCTGCCCACGAAGGGCCGGGTGTTCGTGTCGGTCGCCAACCGCGACAAGCGGCACATGATCTTCCCGGTCAAGCGGCTGGCCGATCTCGGGTTCGAGATCCTGGCCACCGAGGGCACCGCCAACGTGCTGCGCCGCAACGGCGTCGTGGCCAGTGTCGTACGCAAGGCCACCCAGGGGACCGGCCCGCACGGCGAGCCCACGATCGTGCAACGGATCGCGGACGGCGACCTCGACCTGATCGTCAACACCCCGCGCGGCACCACCTCCGGCGGCAGCCCGCGGGTGGACGGGTACGAGATCCGCACCGCCGCGATCATGGCGAACATCCCGTGCATCACCACCGTGCAGGGCCTGGCGGCCGCGGTGCAGGGCATCGAGGCACTGCGGGCCGGTGAGGTGACGGTCCGCTCACTGCAGTCGTGGGCGAAGGACGAGTGGGCCGACAACGGCGGCACCGAGGGGAAGGCCTGACATGACGCAGACGTTCGGTGCCCGGCTGCGGGCCGCGCTGGACGAACGCGGGCCGCTGTGCGCGGGCATCGACCCGCACGCCGCGTTGCTGGCGTCGTGGGACCTGCCCGACGACCCGGCCGGACTGGAACGCTTCGCCCTCACCGCCGCCGAGGCACTCGCGCCCCGGGTGGCGGTGGTGAAGCCGCAGTCGGCGTTCTTCGAGCGGTTCGGCAGCCGCGGCGTCGCGGTGCTCGAACGCGTGGTCGCCACCAGCCGGGCCGCCGGCGCGCTGGTGCTGCTGGACGCCAAGCGCGGCGACATCGGGTCCACCGTCCAGGCCTACGCCGACGCCTACCTCGACCCCGCGTCGCCGCTGTTCGCCGACGCGCTCACCGCGAGCCCCTTCCTCGGCTTCGAGTCGCTGCGACCGCTGCTGGACACCGCGGCCAAGCACGGCAGCGGCGTGTTCGTCCTCGCGCTGACCTCCAACCCCGAGGGCGCGCAGGTGCAGCGGGCACGCGACGAGGACGGGCGTACCGTCGCCGGCGGCATCCTCGACCGGCTCGCGGCCGCCAATGCCGGAGCCACACCGCTGGGCTCCTACGGCGCGGTCGTCGGCGCGACGGTGGGCGACAGCGGTGAGGACTTCACCGCCGTGAACGGCCCGCTGCTGGCACCCGGCCTGGGCGCCCAGGGCGCGACCCCAGAGGACGTGCGGCGGGTCTTCGGCGCGGCGGCGCGCAACGTCGTCCCGGCCACGTCGCGGGAGCTGCTGCGGACCGGGCCGTCCCCGAAGGCGCTGGCCGACGCCGCCGACCGTACGAACGACTCACTGCGCGCCGCGCTGGACGCGCCGGGCTGAGCACCGGCGGCGACACCCGGTGGGTCTGCCACGATAGGCACCATGCCTGTCATGCCTGCCATGCCTGATGACACCGCCACGCTCGTGGACCAGATCCGGGTGCTCGCCGAACGCGCCGGTGAGGAGATCCTCGCGGTCTACGCCGCCGACGACCCCGGCGCCCGGGAGAAGGCCGACCGCACCCCGGTGACCGAGGCCGACCTGCGTGCGGAGGCGGTGATCGTGGCCGGGCTGGCCGAGCTCTCACCCGCCCTGCCGGTGGTCGCCGAGGAGGCCGTCGCCGCCGGCGACGCTCCGGACGTGGACGGTACGCCGTTCTGGCTGGTCGACCCGCTCGACGGGACGAAGGAGTTCCTGTCCCGCAACGGCGAGTTCACCGTCAACATCGCCCTGGTCGAGGCCGGGACACCCGTGCTCGGCGTCGTCCACCTGCCCGCGATCGGGGTGACGTACGTCGGCGGGCCCGGGCGCGCCGAGCGCCTCGAGGACGGCCGGAGCACGCCGCTCGCGGTCGTACCCACCCCGGCCGGGGGCGCGCGGGCCCTGGTCAGCCGCAGCCACCTCGACCCGCAGACGCAGCAGTGGCTGGAGGGCGTGGAGGTGGGCTCGTTCGTCCAGGCCGGCAGCTCGCTGAAGTTCTGCCGGATCGCCGAGGGCGCGGCCGACGTCTACCCGCGGTTCGGCCGGACGATGGAGTGGGACACCGCCGCCGGCCACGCCGTGCTGCTGGCTGCCGGGGGAGCGGTGGTCACCCCGGACGGCGCCGCGCTGCGCTACGCCAAGCCCGGATTCGCCAACTCACCGTTCGTCGCCTTCGGCGGAACCCGACCCGCCCCACTTCGGCAGGGGTGACCCCGGTTTGCCGCAGTCGTTCTTGCTGGGTAGGTTCGCGTCCATCGTGGGTATTCGCGATGCACGGACGGTTTCGGGACCCCGGCCGCCGGGCGCGCGGATGGCCGAGCAAGAATCGCTGGACCCAAGACCCGTCGTACAGCCTCGAGGTGACCGTTCGTGCCGCTACCTCACCTGACCCCCGAAGCCCGGCAGGCCGCGCTGGAGAAGGCCGCACAGGCCCGGCGTGAGCGTGCCGAGGTGAAGAACCGACTCAAGAATTCCGGCGCCTCGCTCGGCGAGGTCGTCAAGCTCGGCCGTGACTCCAACGAAGTGATCGGCAAGATGCGGGTGTTCGACCTGCTTTGTTCGATGCCGGGCGTGGGCAAGGTCCGCGCCCAGCAGATCATGGAACGCATCGGAATCTCCGAGAGCCGCCGCGTGCGGGGGCTCGGAGACAACCAAGTGGCTGCGCTGAAGCGTGAGTTCGGCGAATCCTGAGACCGTGTACGACCGGACCGCGGCGGGGGAGACCCGACGTCCGGTGGCTCGGCTGACCGTGCTCGCCGGACCCACGGCTGTGGGCAAGGGCACCCTCGCCGCGACGATCCGGCGTACGCATCCGGAGGTGTGGATCTCGGTCTCGGCCACCACCCGCCGGCCGCGTCCGGGAGAGATCCACGGGGTGCACTACTGGTTCGTCTCCGACGAGGAGTTCGACCGGATGGTCGCCGACGACGCCCTGCTGGAGTGGGCGGTCGTGCACGGCACCCACCGCTACGGCACCCCCCGGACCGCGGTCCAGGACAAGCTCACCGAGGGCCGCCCGGCACTGCTGGAGATCGATCTGCAGGGCGCCCGGCAGGTCCGCCAGACGATGCCGGACGCGCTGTTCGTCTTCCTGGCTCCTCCCAGCTGGGAGGAGCTCGTCCGCCGACTGCTGGGCCGGGGCACCGAGTCGGCGGAGGAGCAGGAACGCCGGCTGGAGACCGCCCGGGAGGAGCTGGCCGCCGAAAAGGAGTTCGACGTCACCGTGGTCAACACCGAGGTGGGCGTCGCTGCGGAGGAGTTGGTAGCCTTGATGCGCTCCTACCCACATTCTCCGGAGGCCTGAGCTTGTCTGGGACCCAGCCTGCTGCCGAGGGCATCACTTACCCGCCCATCGACGACCTGCTCGAAAAGACCGACTCGAAGTACAAGCTCGTCTTGTTCTCCGCCAAGCGCGCCCGCCAGATCAACGCCTACTACGCCCAGCTGGGCGAGGGCCTGCTCGAGTACGTCGGACCTCTCGTGGACACCCACGTCCAGGAGAAGCCGCTGTCCATCGCGCTGCGGGAGATCAACGAGGGCCTGCTCACCGTCGAGGACATCGAGCCCACCGACGAGGGCGGCCAACCGGCGGCTTCCTGACCGCCGAACCCCCGGCCACCAGCAGGCCGCTCTGACCCACCGCGTTTCCCGACCCGAGTTCGGAGCTGACGATGCCGGGTGCCCCCAGACCTCGAGTGGTGCTCGGCGTCGCGGGTGGCATCGCCGCCTACAAGGCGTGCTCGTTGCTGCGCCTGCTGGTGGAGGTTCCCTGCGACGTCCGGGTCGTGCCTACCGAGAGTGCTCTGCACTTCGTCGGGGAGGCAACCTGGGCGGCGCTGTCCCACCAGCCGGTGCACACCACGGTCTGGGACGACGTGCACGAGGTGCCCCACGTCCGGCTCGGCCAGCAGGCCGACCTGGTCGTGGTCGCTCCGGCCACCGCCGATCTGCTGGCCAAGGCCGCCCACGGGCAGGCCGACGACCTGCTCACCTCCACGCTGCTGACCGCCCGCTGCCCGGTCGTGTTCGCCCCCGCCATGCACACCGAGATGTGGGAGCACCCCGCGACCCGGGCCAACGTCACCACCTTGCGCGAGCGGGGAGCGCTGGTTCTCGAGCCGGCCGAGGGCCGGCTGACCGGCGTCGACACCGGCAAGGGCCGGCTCCCGGAGCCGGAGCAGATCTTCGACGTCTGCCGCGGTGTCCTCGCCCGCGGCGACCAACCGCTGGTGGCCGACCTCGCCGGCAGGCACGTCGTGGTGAGCGCCGGTGGCACCCGGGAGTACCTCGACCCGGTGCGTTACCTCGGCAACCGCTCCTCGGGTCGGCAGGGCTACGCGCTCGCTCGCACCGCGGCCCTGCGGGGCGCCTCGGTCACCCTGGTGGCGGCCAACGTCTCGCTGCCCGACCCGGCCGGGGCCAAGGTCACCCACGTCGGATCCACGCGGGAGCTGCGCGACGCCGTCCTCGCCGCCGCGCAGGACGCCGACGCGGTGGTGATGGCCGCCGCACCGGCCGACTTCCGCCCGGCGAGTTACACCGACGCCAAAATCAAGAAGGCCGACGACGGCACTGCTCCCACGCTGGAGCTCACTCAGAATCCCGACATCCTCGCCGAGCTCGCCCACGACCGGCCGCAACCGGACCTGGTGGTGGCCGGCTTCGCCGCCGAGACCGGTGACGCCACCGCGAGCGTCCTCGACCACGGCCGGGCCAAGCTGGCGCGCAAGGGCTGCGACCTGCTCGTGGTCAACGAGGTGGGGGAGGGCAAGGGGTTCGAGAGCCCCGACAACGAGGCGGTCATCCTGGCCGCGGACGGGTCGCAGACCGTGGTGCCGCGCGGTGCCAAGGAAGCGCTCGCCCACCGGATCTGGGACCTCGTGGCCGCGCGGTGGGACACCGAAGCGCCCCCCTCCGTGCCCGGCCGCTGACGCATCGCGTTCACCGCCTGACACGCCCGGCCGAACACGCATGGGAGTTCCCTCATCCGGCGTGTCACGGCCCGGCCTGACCGGTCGGCCCTGGCTAGTCTCCCGGAATGGCCGAAATCGCTACCGTCCTGATCCTCGGTGCGGCGGTGATCGCGTTCCTCGCCGGACGGCGATACCAACACTTCGTGCGGACGGTCGACGACCACAAGCGGGCCCGGGCGCAGGTCCACCGCTACGGAGCCGCCCGCTGGCCGGCGCTGCGCGCCCTGGTGATCCTCCTGGTGTGCCTGGGCGTCTACCTCGTGGCGGCCCGGGCGTTCACCGGCTGAGCGGTCACCTGGACGGCACCTCGAACGCGCGTTCGATAGGCTGGGCCGGTGCGATGGGACCGACAGCGGCTGACCGGCCGCGCCGGCGACGGCCAACCGGCCGAGCTGGCGTTGTTCGGGCTGGACGCGTGCGCCCGCACCTTCGACACCCCGGAGTTCCGGGGCATGACCTTCTACGAGATCCACGCGAAGTCGCTACTGAACAAGGTGCCCTCGGCCGCTCAGGTGCCCTTCGACTGGACCATCAACCCCTACCGCGGCTGCGGACACGCCTGCGTCTACTGCTTCGCCCGGCGTACGCACGAGTATCTCGACCTCGACGCCGGGCACGACTTCGACACCAAGGTGATCGTCAAGGTCAACGCTGCCGCGGTGCTGCGCAGGGAGCTGGCCCGGCCGAGCTGGCGCGGGGAGCCGGTGGCGATGGGCACCAACGTCGACTGTTACCAGCGTGCCGAGGGCCGGTACGCCCTGATGCCGGAGATCATCGCCGCTCTGCGGGACACGGGCAACCCGTTCTCCATCCTCACCAAGGGCACGCTGCTGCTGCGTGACCTCGACCTGCTGCGCGAGGCGGCGCGGGTGACCGACGTGGGGCTGAGCGTCTCGGTGGGGTCGGTCAACGCCGACCTGTGGCGGCGGGTGGAGCCGGGAACGCCGAGCCCGCAGGCCCGGCTGCGGATGGTCCGGACGCTGACCGAGGCGGGGTTTCGGGTCGGCGTGCTGATGGCGCCGATCCTCCCGTACCTCGGTGACTCACCCGGCCAGTTGGAGGAGACGGTCCGCGCGATCGCCGAGTCGGGGGCGAGCGGCCTCACCCCGCTCGTTCTGCACCTGCGGCCCGGCGCCCGGGAGTGGTACCACCAGTGGCTCGCCCGGGAGCACCCCGATCTGGTGCCCGTCTATCGCGACCTGTACGGCTCCGGTTCCTACGCCCAGGCGGCCTACCGGAAGCGGATCTCGGCGACCGTCGCAATGCTCGCGCGACGCCACGGAGTGGGCACAGAACGCGATTCTCACCGAAACGCCCCCCATAGCGAACCTCCTCCCAACCGACCTGGCTAGGCTTGCGGGCACCGCACAATCGAGAGCGGCCGCTCGCGGCCTTCGCGCGCACCGCTCACCTGACCGTGCCTTGGCGCCCCGAAGGCAGTGCCTATAAGAAAGGATGGCCGTGTCGCGACGACTGTTCACATCCGAGTCGGTTACCGAGGGCCACCCGGACAAGATCGCGGACCAGATCAGCGACTCCGTACTCGACGCACTCCTCGCCGAGGACCCCAACAGCCGGGTCGCGGTGGAGACGTTACTGACGACCGGCCTGGTCGTGGTGGCCGGCGAGGTCACCACGAGTGCCTACGCCGACATCGCCTCGCTGGTGCGCGAACGCATCCTCGACATCGGCTATGACTCCTCAGCCAAGGGCTTCGACGGCGCTTCGTGCGGTGTCACGGTCTCCATCGGCTCGCAGTCGCCCGACATCGCCCAGGGGGTGGACACCGCCTACGAGGGACGCACCGACGGCTCGGTCGACCCGATCGACCTGCAGGGCGCGGGCGACCAGGGCATGATGTTCGGCTTCGCCTGTGACGAGACTCCCGAGTTGATGCCGCTGCCGATCACGCTCGCGCACCGGCTGTCCAAGCGCCTCACCGACGTCCGCAAGGACGGGACGCTGCCCTACCTCCGTCCCGACGGCAAGACGCAGGTGACGATCGAGTACGACGGCGACCGGCCCGCCCGGATCGACACGATCGTGCTGTCCACGCAGCACGCCGCCAACATCGACCTCGACAACATGCTGACCCCGGACATCCGGCAGCACGTGATCGAGCCGATCATCAACGAGCTCGACGTCGAGAGCGCCGGCTACCGGCTCTACGTCAACCCGACCGGCCGGTTCGAGCTGGGCGGCCCGATGGGTGACGCGGGCCTGACCGGGCGGAAGATCATCGTCGACACCTACGGCGGGTACGCCCGGCACGGTGGCGGCGCCTTCAGCGGCAAGGACCCGACAAAGGTCGACCGGTCCGCGGCGTACGCCATGCGCTGGGTGGCGAAGAACATCGTCGCCGCCGGGCTGGCGAAGAAGTGCGAGTGCCAGATCGCCTACGCCATCGGCAAGGCGCAGCCGGTCGGCTTCTACGTCAACTGCTCCGGCACCGAGACCGCACCGATCGACGTGATCGAGAAGGCCGTGCAGCAGGTGTTCGACCTGCGCCCGGCGGCCATCATCCGCGACCTCGACCTGCGCCGGCCGATCTACGTCCAGACCGCCGCCTACGGTCACTTCGGGCGGGAGCTGCCCGACTTCACCTGGGAGCGGACCGACCGCGCCGAGGAGCTGCGAGCCGCCGCGGGCCTCGGCTGATCGCTGATCCACCGACCCACGAGAGGGGCAGGTCACCTGTCGGTGGCCTGCCCTACTCTTTGCTGCCGTGACCGAGGACGACGGGGGCCAGCTGGCGCTGGTACGCGGCAGGGTGCGCAAGCCGCGCGCCACCAGCCCGCAGCAGCCGGCGCCGGAGCTGCCGGTCGCGCGGGTGCTGGTCGACGTGCCGCTGGCGCACCTCGACCGGCCCTTCGACTACCTCGTGCCCGAGCGGATGCACAGCACCTGCGTGCCGGGCGCCCGGGTGCGGATCCGGTTCGCCGGGCAGGACCTCGACGGTTTCGTGCTCGACCGCGTGGCCGAGTCCGACCACCGCGGCCGGCTGATGCCGCTCCGGCGGGTGGTGTCCGCCGAGCCGGTGCTGGCGCCGGAGATCGCCCGGCTGGCCCGCCGGGTCGCCGACCGTTACGCCGGCACACTCGCCGACGTGCTGCGGCTGGCGGTGCCGCCACGGCACGCGCGGGTGGAGGGCGCCGCTTCCAAACCCGCCGCCGACTCCGCCGACTCTGCTGACCCCGCTGACCCTGCCGACTCCAGCGACCCCGCGGGGTCGACCGAGCCCGACTCAGCCGACTCAGCCGGCGCCGTGCGCCCTGGGCCCTGGAGCTCCTACCAGACCGGTGTCGCGTTTCTGGAGGCGCTGCGTCGCGGCGACGCACCGCGCGCGGTCTGGACCGCCGTACCCGGTGAGGACTGGCCCGCCGCGCTCGCCCACGTCGCCGCCGCGACCCTCGCCGGTGGCAAGGGTGTGCTCGTGGTCGTGCCCGACCAGCGCGACGTGGCCCGGCTGGACGCGGCGTTCGGTGAGGTGCTCGGCCCGGACCGGCACGTCGTCCTGACCGCCGAGCTCGGCCCGGCCGAGCGTTACCGCCGCTTCCTGGCCGTCCGACGCGGCACCGTGCGCTGCGTGGTCGGCACCCGGTCGGCGGCGTTCGCACCGGTCGCCGACCTCGGGCTGGTCGCCTGCTGGGACGACGGTGACGACCTGCACGCTGAGCCGCGCGCGCCCTACCCGCACGTGCGTGAGGTGCTGCTGCTGCGGGCGCACGAGACCGGCTGTGCGGCACTGCTCGGCGGGTTCGCGTGCACCGCCGAAGGCGCTCACCTGCTGGCGACCGGCTGGGCACGGCCGCTGGTCCCCGAGCGCACCGTCGTCCGCGAGCGCGGACCGCGCGTGGTGGTGGCCGGCGACAACGACACCGACCTCGCCCGCGACCCGGCCGCCCGCGCGGTGCGCCTGCCGCACCGCGCGTTCGAACAGGCCCGGGCCGCGCTGGGCGCCGGGCCGGTGCTGGTGCAGGTGCCCCGGTCCGGTTATCTCCCCGCCCTGGCCTGCCAGACCTGCCGGGGCCCGGCGCGCTGCACCACCTGCGCCGGGCCGCTCCAGCTCGGCTCCGCCGGCGCACCGCCGAGCTGCGGATGGTGCGGCCGGCCCGCGGTCTCGTGGCGGTGCCCCAACTGTGGCGGCGGACGGCTGCGCGCCCCGGTCGTCGGGGCCGGGCGCACCGCCGAGGAACTCGGCCGGGCGTTCCCCAGAGTTCCGGTGCGCACGTCCGGCGGCCCGCGCGTGCTGTCCACCGTCGGCGCCGAGCCCGCCCTGGTGGTCGCCACCCCAGGCGCGGAACCAGTCGCGGAGGGTGGGTACGCCGGCGCGCTGCTGCTGGACTCCTGGCTGGCGCTGGCCCGCGCCGACCTGCGCGCGGGGGAGGAGGCGCTGCGCCGATGGCTCAATGCCGCGGCGCTGGTCCGGCCGGCGCGTACGGGCGGCTCGGTCGTGGTGGTGGGCGACCCGAGCTCGCCGGCCATCCAGGCGCTGGTCCGGTGGTCGCCGCAGGACCAGGCCGCCCGCGAACTCGCCGAACGCGAGGCCGCACGGTTCCCGCCGGCCGTCCGGCTGGCCGCCCTGACCGGCGCCCCGGACGCCGTACGCGACCTGGCCGGGCTGGTCGAGCTCCCGCCGGGAACCGAGGAGCTCGGCCCGGTGCCCCTGGCCGCCGAGGACGAGGTCGTCCGACTCGTCCTGCGGGTGCGGTGGGCAGACGGTGCCCGCCTGTCGTCGGCGCTGAAGGCGGCCCAGGCGGTACGCAGCGCCCGCAAGGCGCCCGGGCCGGTCCGGGTCCAGGTCGACCCCGCAGCCCTCGGGTAGTTCCGGCCCGGGTAGTTCCGGCCCGGGGTGACCGCCGCGGGTAGGGTCGGCGTTCGTGACCCACGCAGACCGCCCGGCCCCTTCGCCGTCCCAGACTTCGCCGTCCTCCACTTCGTCCTCCCAGGCACCGCTCCAGGCGGTCGTGTTCGACGTGGGAGGGGTCCTACTGGACTGGAACCCGCGCCACCTCTACCGCACGTTGCTGGCGGACGAGGCGGAGGTCGAGTGGTTTCTCGCTCAGGTGTGCACCCCGGAGTGGAACGCCGCGCAGGACGCCGGCCGGACCTGGGCCGAGGGCGTGGCCGAGCTGACCGGCCGCTTCCCCGAGCACCGGGACCTGATCCAGGCCTACGACGAACGCTGGGCGGAGATGGTCGCCGGCACCCTGGAGGAGACCGTCGCGGTGCTGGACGGGTTGCGGGCCGCCGGCGTCCCGACGTACGCGCTGACCAACTTCTCGGCCGAGAAGTGGACAGTCGCCTGCGAGAAGTGGCCGTTCCTCGCGGACCTGGACGGCGCGGTCGTGTCCGGTGTGGAGCGGGTCTCCAAGCCGGATCCCGCGATCTACCGCCTACTGCTGGACCGGCACAGCCTGGCCGCGGACACGACGTTCTACACCGACGACCTCCCGGTCAACGTGCACGCCGCACGGGAAGCAGGGCTGCGGGCGGAGGTCTTCGTGGACGGCGCGACCCTGCGTGGCCAGCTGAAGGCGGCCGGCCTGCCGGTGTGAGCCCCGGGCGCCCGTTCGGGTGAACGCCGGCGGGCGGTCAGGGCACAGGCGCGGTCGACGCCCCCTCCGCCGCGGGCCGGCCGGAGGCGCCCAACTCGTCGACCTCGTCGAACGCCAGCGCGTACAGCACGGCGGTCAACGACAGCCCGTCCCGCATCCGCCCGTCGCGCACGATCCGGCGTACCTGCGGAACCGGCACCCACTGCACCCGCTCCGACTCGGCCGGGTCGCTCGGCGCCCCGACCCTGGTCGCGCCGTCGGCGAGGAAGAGGTGGAAGCGCTGGTCGGCGATCCCGTTGCTCGGGTGGTACGCCACGAGCTCGCGCAACGGGCCCGGCCGCCACCCGGTCTCCTCCACGACCTCCCGCTCGGCGGCCTGCACCGGGCTCTCGCCCGCGTCGACACCGCCGGCGGGGATCTCCCAGCCCCAGGTGTCGGTGATGAACCGGTGCCGGTACAGCAGCAGCAGGCCGCGCTCGGGGTCGTGGACGACCACCCCGGCGGCCGGTCGGGGCATCCGCACGACGTGGTGGTCGAACCGGCGCAGTCCGGGCACCTCGACATCGGCCAGGGTGAGCCGTACCCAGTCGCTGGCGTAGATCTCCCGCTCGCCGTGCACGGTCCATCGCATGGCGCCGACCCTACGGCGTGGCCGTACACAGTCTTGGCGCAACTCCTGGCGAAACGGCCCGGTCGGGCCGGATCCGGGGCGTCCGTAGACTGGCGGGGACGCCTGTGAGCTGATCGAGGAGACCTGCGTGGCTGTCCAGCCCATCCGACTGTTCGGTGACCCGGTGCTGCGGACCCCGGCCGAACCCGTCCGCGACTTCGACAAGGAGCTGCGCAAGCTCGTCGCGGACCTCACCGAGACCATGCTCGACGCCCCCGGCAGCGGCCTCGCCGCGCCCCAGATCGGCGTCGGGTTGCGGGTCTTCACCTACCACGTGGACGACATCATCGGTCACCTGATCAACCCCCAGCTCGACCTGTCCGAGGAGGAGCAGTTCGGGCCGGAGGGATGCCTGTCGATCCCCGGTTTCACCTTCGACTGCCGGCGCGCGCTGCGGGTCGTGGCCAAGGGCCACGACATGCACGGCGAGCCGGTGACGGTGGAGGGCACGGACCTGCTCGCGCGCTGCGTCCAGCACGAGACCGACCACCTGGACGGCGTGCTCTTCGTCGACCGGCTCGACCGGGAGGCGCGCAAGGCTGCCCTGCGGGCGATCCGGGAGGCGGAGTGGGCCGGACAGGCGCCGCCCGCGGTCCGGGTGTCGCCGCATCCGACGCTGGGCCGGGCGCTGTAGTGGCGGCGGTGAACGCGGGGCAGTCCGCGGTACCAGAGGAAAACGCCGCGGCAGGGGAGCACACCCGGCTGCGGTTGGTGTTCGCGGGGACGCCCGAGGCTGCGGTGCCGGCCCTCGAGGCGATCCTGGCCGGCCGGCACGAGGTCGTCGCCGTGCTGACCCGGCCGGACGCGCCGTCGGGCCGGGGCCGCAAGCTGCACCCGTCGCCGGTCGCCGAACGCGCCCGCGCGGCCGGGATCGAGGTGCTCACCCCGAAGTCCGCGAAGGACCCGGCGTTCGCCGACCGGCTGCGCGAGATCGCTCCCGACGCCTGCCCAGTGGTGGCGTACGGCGGACTGCTGCCGGCGAGCGTGCTGGACATCCCCCGGCACGGCTGGATCAACCTGCACTTCTCGGTGCTGCCCGCCTGGCGCGGTGCGGCCCCGGTACAGCACGCGATCCGGGCCGGTGACGACGTGGCCGGGGCGTCGACGTTCCAGATCGTGGAGGAGCTGGACGCGGGGCCGGTCTACGGCGTGCTCACCGAGCCGATCGCCCCCACCGACACCGCGGGCGACCTGCTCGACCGGCTGGCCCACAGCGGCGCCCGGCTGCTGGCGGACACCCTCGACGGCATCGCCGCCGGCACGCTGCAGGCCCGGCCCCAGCCGGCCGACGGCGTGACCCACGCGCGCAAGGTCGACGTGGACGACGTACGCGTCGACTGGAAGGCACCGGCGTTCGCCGTCGACCGGCTGGTCCGCTCGGCCACGCCCGCGCCCGGCGCCTGGACGACGTTTCGCGGCGAACGCCTCAAGCTCGGCCCGGTCACCGTCGTCACCGACGCCGAGGTGCTGCCGCCCGGCCGGCTGCGGGCGGAGAAGTCCCGGGTGCTCGTGGGCACAGGCAGCGTTCCGGTGGCTCTCGGCGAGGTACGCCCCCCGGGCAAGCAGGCGATGCAGGCCGCCGACTGGGCGCGCGGCGTACGGCCCACCGACGAGGAGTCCCTCACCTGATGTCGTCCGAGCACGGTGGTGCGGGCGGACCCGGCAACGCGGGCAACGCGGGCAGGTCCGGCGGCGCCCGGCGAACCCGCGCGGCCGCCGGTGCCGGACCACGAGGCAGGGCAGGTACGCCCGGCGGACAGCGGCCGGCGGCATCCGGCGGGCAGCGGCGCGGTGGCGTCGATCCCGCCCGGCTGGCGGCTTACGACGTGGTGCACGCGGTGTCGGTCCGCGACGCCTATGCCAACCTCACGTTGCCCTCGGCGCTGCGGGACCGCGGCCTGTCCGGCCGGGACGCGGCGTTCGCCACCGAACTCGCGCACGGAACCCTGCGGCGTGGCGGTTACGACGAGGTGCTCGCGCACTGTGTCAACCGGCCCTTGACGAAGCTGGATCCCGAGGTCCGCGACGTTCTTCGCCTTGGTGCACACCAGATTCTCGGCATGCGGGTGCCCGCGCACGCGGCGGTGGCGACCAGCGTCGACCTGGCCCGCAGGGTTGCCGGCATCGGCCCGTCGAAGTTCGTCAACGCCGTCCTGCGCAAGGTGGCGGCCCGTGACCTGCCCGGCTGGCAGGCAGAGCTCGCCCCGTCGTACGAGCGGGACCCGATCGGCAACCTCGCTGCAGTGCACGCGCACCCGCGGTGGGTGGTGAAGGCGTTCGCGGACGCGCTCGGTGGATCCCTGACCGAGACCGCCGCTGTGCTCGCGGCCGACAACGAGCCTGCCCTGGTGACGCTCGCGGCCTGGCCGGGGCGGTCCAGTGTGGCGGACCTTCGTGCCCAGGGCGCCGAACCCGGCCGGTGGTCCCCGTACGCCGCCGTCCTGACCGAGGGCGGTGACCCGCACCGCATCCCGGCGGTGGCTCAGGGCCGCGCCGGCGTGCAGGACGAGGGCAGCCAGCTCGTCGCGGTGGCGCTGGCGGAGGCACCCCTGGCCACCGACAGCATCAGCGCCGGCGACGGCCGCTCCGACGAACGCTGGCTCGACCTGTGCGCCGGACCCGGCGGCAAGTCCGCCCTGCTCGCGAGCCTGGCCGCACGGCACTCGGCCGGATTGCTGGCGGCCGAACTCCAGCCACACCGGGCCGAGCTGGTCGCCCGCACGCTCAGTCCCCGCGGCCGGCGGTCCCGCGGCGTCCTCGGCACCGTGGTCGCCGACGGCACCGCGCCGGCCTGGCGTCCCGGCACCTTCGACCGGGTGCTCGTCGACGCGCCGTGCACCGGACTGGGCGCGCTGCGCCGCCGGCCGGAGGCACGCTGGCGGCGGGCGGCAGGCGACGTCGCCGGGCTCACCCCGCTACAGCGGGAGCTGCTGACCACCGCCCTGGACTCGGTGCGGGTCGGCGGCGTCGTCGCGTACGTCACCTGCTCCCCGCACCTGGCCGAGACCCGCGACGTCGTGGCGGGCGTGCTGGCCGGCCGTCGCGACGTCGAACGCCTGGACGCGCGCCCGCTGCTGCCCGGCGTACCCGACCTCGGCGACGGCCCGGAGGTCCAGCTGTGGCCGCACCGGCACGGCACCGACGCGATGTTCCTCTCCCTGCTGCGCCGCAGCGACGGCGACGACGGCACCGGCGCCACGTCCCAGTAGAGTCGCCACCACCATGGGCGTTCAGATAGCACCGAGCATCCTGTCGGCCGACTTCGCGCGGCTGGCCCAGGCGGCGGCGTCGGTCCAGGCGGCCGACTGGCTGCACGTCGACGTGATGGACAACCACTTCGTCCCCAACCTCACGTTGGGGCTTCCGGTGGTGGAGTCCCTGCAGGCGGCGACGGACCTGCCGATCGACTGCCACCTGATGATCGACGACCCCGACCGGTGGGCACCCGCCTACGCCGATGCCGGGGTGGGCAGCGTGACGTTCCACGTGGAGGCCGCGCACGCGCCGATCCGCCTGGCCCGCGAGCTGCGCGCGCTGGGCAGCCGGGCCGGGATGGCGCTGAAGCCGGCGACGCCGGTCGAGCCGTACGCCGATCTGCTGGGCGAGCTGGACATGCTGCTGGTGATGACGGTCGAGCCGGGGTTCGGCGGACAGAAGTTCCTCGACCTGTGCCTGCCGAAGATCCGGCGTGCGCGGGAGCTCGCGAGTGGCCAGGGGCTCGACCTGTGGCTGCAGGTGGACGGGGGAGTGTCGGCGGGGACGATCGAACGCTGCGCGGAGGCCGGTGCGGACGTGTTCGTCGCGGGCTCGGCGGTGTTCGGCGCGGAGGACCCCGACCGGGCGGTCAACCACCTGCGCGCGCTGGCGGCGGAGGCTTCGAAGCCGACCGGGTAGGAAGCCGGGTAGGAAGCCGGGTAGGAAGCCGGGTAGGAAGCCGGGTAGGAAGCCGGGTAGGAACCTGCCATGAGCTTTCCCGAGTACGACCACTCCGACGTGCGGTACCCCAGGCCGCGCTACGCAGGAGCCGGCGGCGAGGTCTCCGCGACGTTCCGGCCGGCGGACCACCCGCCGGAGTTCACCTACCGGTCCGGCGGCAGTGTCCACTACCTGTCCACCGGCGCGTCCACCAACGGCGAGTTCGGGCTCTACCGCTGGGAGATGGGGCCGGAGCCGTCCGGGCCGGGTGAGCACTTCCACCGGTCCATCTCGGAGTCGTTCTACATCCTCGCAGGCACCGTGCGGATCTTCGACGGCTCCCGCTGGATCGACACCGTGCCCGGCGACTACGTGCACGTGCCCGAGGGTGGAATTCACGCGTTCCGCAACGAGTCCGGCGAACCGGCCGGCATGTTGTTGCACTTCGCGCCCGGCGCTCCGCGGGAGGGGTATTTCGAGGGCCTGCCCGACCTGTCGAGGACCGACGAGGCCGAGCGCGCGGAGTTCTTCCTCCGGCACGACACATTCTGGGTCTGAGGCCGGGGTCTGAGGCCGGGGTCCGATCGCGGTCCGGGACTGCCACGCCCGGAGTTGCCCGGCCGTGCAAGACTGAACGTCGTACGAGCTCAAAGCTCAGCATGCGTGCTCCGGGGTCGGTGAAAGTCCGAACCGGCGGTGACAGTCCGCGACCCGTGCGAAGTCGAACCAATGGCCTCGCCCGGTTGACCAGGTGGAATTCCTGGACCGACGGTTAAAGTCCGGATGGGAGGCAGCACGCGGGCCACGGCTTCCGTACCCGCTGTGCGTACGAGGGCACCCTTCGTCCGCGCCCGTGGGTCGGCACGCGCCGTGACCTCGCCTCTTCCCCGGTGCCCGCTCGGGCAGACCGGAAGGCGAGGAAAGCCGGTGTTCACCGGAATTGTCGAAGAACGCGGCGAGGTCGTCGACCTCGTGCGCCAGGGGGACTCCGCGCGGTTGACCGTACGCGGACCCGCGGTGACCAGTGACGCGCGCCACGGCGACTCGATCGCCGTCGAAGGCTGCTGCCTCACCGTCGTCGAAGTCGAGCCCGGCGAGGGCCGGTTCACCGCCGACGTGATGGCAGAGACGCTGTCGCGCACCAGCCTCGGCGCCCTCGCGACCGGCCACCCGGTCAACCTCGAACGCTCCGTACCCGCCAGTGGCCGGCTCGGCGGACACATCGTGCAGGGGCACGTCGACGGCACCGGCCGGATTCTTTCCCGCCGGCCGACGCCCCACTGGGACCTTGTCGAGATCGCCCTGCCGCCACCGCTGGCCCGCTACGTCGCGGAGAAGGGCTCCGTCGCCGTGGACGGGGTGTCCCTCACCGTCGTGGAGGTCCGCGACCTTCCCGAACCGGCGTTCACCGTCGCACTCATCCCCACCACCCTCGACGTCACCACCCTGGGCGCCAAACAGCCCGGCGCCGCGGTCAACCTCGAGGTGGACGTCATCGCGAAGTACGTCGAACGCCTCACCCTCTCCGGCGCCGCACGGCCCACCAACCAGGTCCCGGACCAGGCGGACCAGGCCGGCGAGCAGACGCACACCCAAGGAGCACACGCATGAACTGGTTGACCTGGCTGGTCGACGCGAAGCTGCAGATCGGCGGCTCGGAGATCCTCTGGCGCGAGATCGTCGGCAACGGCTTCGGCCTGGCCAGCGCGCTGTTCGGGATGCGCCGCCGGGTGGCGGCCTGGCCGGTCGGCATGATCGGCAACATCCTGCTGTTCACCGTCTTCCTCGGCGGCGTCTTCCACGCCCCGCAGGACAAGGACCTGTGGGGGCAGGCCGGCCGGCAGGTGTTCTTCTTCGCGGTGAGTGCCTACGGCTGGTGGCGGTGGCGCCAGGCCCGCACCGACGCCGGCGACGGCGGCGCGGTCGCGCCACGGTGGGCGACCTGGCGCGAGCGCGCCGGCATGCTGGTCGGCGCGGCCGTCGGCGTGGTGGTGTTCACCTACGTCCTCGGCCTGCTCGGCTCGTGGGGCCCGCTCGCCGACGCCTGGATCCTCACCGGCAGCATCCTGGCCACCTACGGCATGGCACGCGGCTGGGTGGAGTTCTGGCTGATCTGGGTCGCGGTGGACGTGGTGGGGGTGCCGCTGCTGCTGACCGCGGGCTACTACCCGTCGGCGATCCTGTACGTCGTCTACGGCGGCTTCTGCGTGCTGGGCTTCGTCACCTGGATCCGCGTCCGGGCGCAGATCGCGGCGATGCCCCAACCCGCGGACACCGTGGCGGCGGGTGATCCCGCATGAGCGCGCCGCAGGACCCGGTTCGACGCGCGCTGGCCGACCTGGCCGCCGGCCGGGCGGTGGTCGTGGTCGACGACGAGGACCGCGAGAACGAGGGCGACATCATCTTCGCCGCCTCCGCCGCGACCCCGGAGCTGGTGGCGTTCACCGTGCGGCACACCAGCGGTGTGCTGTGCGTGCCGATGGAGGGCGCCGACCTGGACCGGCTGGCGATCGGGCCGATGACCGCGGACAACCGCGACGCCATGCGGACCGCCTTCTGCGTGACCGTGGACGCCGCCGCCGGAGTCACCACCGGCATCAGCGCCGAGGACCGCACTCGCACCATCCGGCTGCTGGCCGACCCGGACGCCGGTCCCTGCGACGTCGTACGACCGGGGCACGTGTTCCCGCTGCGCTACCGGCCCGGTGGCGTCCTGGTCAGGCGCGGGCACACCGAGGCCGCGGTCAACCTGGTCCGGCTCGCCGGCCTGCCGCCGGTCGGCGTACTCGCGGAGCTGGTCGAGGACGACGGCACGATGATGCGCGGGGACGCGCTGCGCCGCTTCGCCCGCGAACACGAGCTCACGCTGCTCACGATCGAGGACCTCGTACGCCACCGCCGCCGGCACGAACCGCTGGTGGAGCGTGTCGCGCAGACCCGGATACCGACGAGGCACGGCGACTTCCGCGCCATCGGATACCGCTGCACTGTGGACGGGTCCGAGCACGTCGCTCTGGTCCGCGGCGAGCCCGATGCCCGCGCCGACGCCGAGGCCGGCACCGAGAGTGACCCCGACAGCAACGAGCCGCTGGTCCGGCTGCACTCCGAATGCCTCACCGGCGACGCGTTCGGCTCACTGCGCTGCGACTGCGGACCCCAGCTGGACCGCGCGCTGGCGGCGGTCGCCGCGGACGGCACCGGGGTGGTCGTCTACCTGCGCGGCCACGAGGGCCGCGGTATCGGACTGCTGGCGAAGCTGTCCGCCTACGCCCTGCAGGACGTCGGCCACGACACGGTGGAGGCCAACCTTGCGCTCGGGCTGCCGGTGGACGCCCGCGACTACTGGATCGGCGCGCAGATCCTCGCCGACCTCGGCGTACGCCGGATGCGCCTGCTCACCAACAACCCGGCCAAGCGCGCCGGGCTGGAGGCGTACGGCCTGACCGTCGCCGCCACCACACCGCTGACGATCGCCCCGAACGGCGACAACGCCCGCTACCTCGCGACCAAGCGGGACCGGCTCGGGCACGCGCTGCCGGCGGAGGCCGGCGTCGTTCGGCAGGCCACCGGGAGGGCTTCATGAGTGGAACGGGTGCGCCGGGCGCGGATCGGATCGACGGCTCCGGCCTGCGGGTCGGCGTGGTCGCCGCGTCGTGGCACGACCAGGTGATGGGCGGGCTGCTGGACGGCGCGCTGCGGGCACTGGCCGAGGCTGGGGTGAGCGACCCGGTGGTGGTGCGGGTGCCGGGTTCGTTCGAGCTGGCGGTGGTGGCCGCGCGGCTCGCCCGGTCCGGCCTGGACGCCGTGGTGGCACTGGGCACCGTCGTGCGCGGCGGCACGCCGCACTTCGAGTACGTCTGCCAGGCGGCGACGGCCGGCCTCACCGAGGTGAGCGTGCAGACCGGAGTGCCGATCGGCTTCGGCCTGCTCACCTGTGACACCGCCGAGCAGGCGCTGGACCGTGCCGGGCTGCCCGGGTCGCACGAGGACCGGGGGTATGAGTCCACCCAGGCGGCGCTGCGGACGGCGCTGACCCTGCGCGACCTGGCCGGCGCGCTTCCGCCGGACGGAGGCCACCGGGTGGTTCCGGTGACGAGCTGAGTTGACCGGCTGAGAACTGAACAGGACGTGGAGGTCGACCAGGTGAGAGGTCTCCGGACCAACCGGCGGTTGCTGCTGCTGCGGCACGGCAAGGCGGAGTCGCCGTGGGGAGTGGCCGACGCCGACCGGCCGCTGGCGGGGCGCGGCCGGTCGCAGGCCGCGTATGCCGGACGGGAGGTCAGGGCCCTCGGCATGCTGCCGGATCTGGCGATCGTGTCGCCCGCGCTGCGGACCCGGCAGACCTGGGAGGCGTTCGCCGCTGCGGTGGACACCTCCACTAACTCTCTACCTGAGGTAGAGGCCGGAACGAGTGCACCTCAGGTGGAGGTGGAGGTCGACGTGGACCGGCGGGTCTACGCCAACACCCTCGACGACCTGCTCGACGTCGTGACCGAGGCGCCGGACGAGGTGCGGACCCTGCTCGTGGTGGGGCACAACCCGTCGATCGCGAGCCTCGCCACAGTGCTCGACAACGAGCCGGGCAGCACTGACCGGCTCGGCCTGGCCGACGGATACCCCACCGGCACGCTGACTGTGTTCGACGTGGCGGGCTCGTGGAAGACGGTGGGCCCGGGGTCGGGCCGGCTGCGGGCGGTCATCCGCCGGCCGTCCTGACCCCGGGCCAGACCCCGGGCCAGACCCCGCGCCTGCCCGCCACCGTGCGAGCTCCGGTTCAGACCGAACGCTGGTAGCTGCGGAACGCCCGCGCCGCCAGCCAGGCCCATGACGGCCACCAGCGCCGCCAGCAGCCCGGCCCGGCCGGCGACCAGCCCCCAGTCCGGTGTCGCCGAGACCGCCGAGCGGGCGGCGACGGCGGCCCAGTCCACCGGGTTGAACTTCGCCACGTCGGCCACCCAGGCCGGCATCAGCGCGGGCGCCATCATCACCGAGGACAGGAACGACAGCGGCAGGATCAGGAACTGCGAGATCGCGATCAGCGCCTCCTGCTGGTGCACCAGCAGCGCGATCGCGTCCGACAGCGCGGCGAACACGACCGCCAGCAGAACGGCGCACACCAGGACGACCAGCACGCCCGGCACCCCGCCGGCGAAGCGCGCACCGGCCGCGAGCCCGACACCGAGGACGATCAGCGACTGGATCACCGTGGTCACCGCCTGGTAGGCCAGCGACCCGGTGATCAGCGCGCCGCGGCTCACCGGCGAGGTGAGGTTGCGGTCCATCACGCCGCGCTCCATGTCCTGAATGAACGACGTGCCCGCCCAGCCGGCGGAGAACATCGCCGTCATCACCACCACGCCGGGCGTCAGGTACTCCAGGTATGAGCCGGTGCCGAACCCCGGGAGCCGGGCGACGTTGCGGAACAGCTGGCCGAACAGCAGCAGCCAGATCATCGGCTGGATCAGGGTGAACGCGAGGTAGGCCGGTTGCCTGGTCAGCGTGCGCAACGACCGTCCGGTGAGGTAGGCGGAGTGGGCCAGGAACGTGCCGGCCGAGCCGGCCCGCCCGGCGGTCCGTACGCCGGCACGCGAACCGGTGCGGGCGTCGGGGGTGGTGCCGTGAACTGTCGTCATCGGTTCGTCTCCGCCGGGAAGGGGCGCGGCGTCGGCGCGGTCGAAGGACCGGCCGGCGTGGCGCAGGTACACGTCGTCGAGGGAGGGCCGGGCCACGGTCACCGCGGTCAGCCCGATCCGGGCTGCGTCGAGTGCGGCCAGTACGGCGGGCAGCGCGGCGGAGCCGTTGCTCACCCGGGCACGCACGGTGGTCCCCTCCACGGAGACGTCACGCACTCCGGGCACGCCGGCCAGCACCGAGCGGACAGCCTCGGCCCGGCCGGCCTCGGCGATCTCGGCCTGGACCGTGTCCCCGTCGCAGCTGGGCCTTGAGCTCATCCGGCGTACCGTCGGCGACGACCCGGCCGCGGTCGATGATCACCAGCCGGTCGGCGAGCCGGTCCGCCTCCTCCAGGTAGTGCGTGGTGAGCAGCACGGTCAGCCCGTCCTCACGGGCCAGCCGGGCGATCTCGGCCCACATCTCGGTCCGGGCCTGCGGGTCCAGTCCGGTGGTGGGCTCGTCCATGAACAGCACCGCGGGCCGGTGAACCAGGCCGGTGGCGACGTCGAGCTTGCGCTGCATGCCGCCCGACCACTTCCCGGCCAGCCGGTCACCCGCCTCGGCGAGGTCGAAGCGGGCGAGCAGTTCCTCGGCCCGGGCCCGGGCGGCCGGGCCGGACAGCCCGTGGACGCGGCCGGCCAGCACGAGATTCTCCCGGCCGGTGCCCATCGGGTCGAACGCGGGCTTCTGCGAGACGTACCCGATAACCCGGCGCACCCGCGCGGGGTGGCGGTGCACGTCGATCCCGGCGACGCTCGCCGTGCCCGCGTCGGCGCGGGAGAGTGTGGTGAGGACCTTCACGGTCGTCGACTTGCCGGCGCCGTTGGGCCCGAGCAGTCCGAAGACCGAGCCGGCGGGCACGGCGAAACCGATGCCGGCCAGTGCACGGACGGCCTTGTCGCCGCTGCCGTAGGTCTTGGTCAGGCCGGCGGCATCGATGGCGGGCCGGCCGGAGGGGAGTGGTGTGGGGTCGTCGAGGACCCCGGACGCCGCGTACGCGGACATGGTGCTCCTTCGCGTGGTGCCCGCCGCAGGATCGCCGGCCGGGCAGGGTTGCCCTGGGGTGGACCAAGGGGTCACCCCAGGGGTGAAGGAGTCGAGTGGTCGCGGTACGCGGATATCCTGCGCGGTGGAGGCCTTGGGATCCGCGCCCGGCGACGGGCTCGACTCGAGGTTGTTCGCCCGGCCCCTGACCGTGGTGTTGCCGCACCTGGTCGGGGGCCGCGTGCGTGTCGGCGCCCAGCGCCGAAGCCGGGCTAGCTCGTGTCCTCCGTCCAGCTGAGCTCGTCGGGGAACTCCTCGTGCAGGATCGCCGAGGCCTCCTCCGTGGAGAGGTCGCCGGCCCGGAGTTCGGACATCCGCTGCCACAGCCGGAAGCCGCCGAGCTCCTTCGTCCGCAGGTCGGTGACGAGGGAGCGCACGAACGCGATCTCCGCGTCCAGCAGGGCGGAGGTGAAGTCGTACTCGATCATGAAGATCCGCGGGAAGTTGGGCGGTGCGGACGCCTTGACCGCCTCACCGGCCGTCCGCTGCATCTCCAGTGCGCTCAGCCGCAGCTCCAGCAGCCGGAGCACCTCCTGCGGGTCGAGCGCCCCCATCAGCGACAGCGCCGCCTCGAAGTTGGTGAACTCCTTCTTCGGCACGCTGACCAGCTCACTCAGCCAGTCGGTCATCCGGGCCTTGCCGGGCTCGGTGATCGCGTAGATCGTCCGCTCGGGGCGGTTGCCCTCCCGCAGCGTCTCCCGCGCCTCGATCAGACCGGACTTCTGCAGCGAGGCGACGACGGAGTACAGCGAGCCGTAGTTGAGCTTGATGCTGTCCTCCTTGCGCCGCTCGCGCAGCGTGGTGGACATCTCGTACGGGTGCATGGGCCGCTCGTAGAGCAGGACGAGCACAGCCAGCGCCAGCGGGTTGGTCAGGCGTGCCGTGGCCATCGCTCCTCCGGTCGGTCGGTCCCGCCGCCGGCTCGGGGCAGCGATCTTTACTCGGGCTCGTTTACTCGAACCAGAGTATTCGTCGCCGGATGGTCGTTCGTCAAGGCCCTTCGGAGGTCTCCGCGTCCGCGGCGTCCACCTCGTCGCGGGTGATGCCGAGCAGGTAGATGATCGCGTCCAGGTAGGGGACGCTGACCGCGGTGTCGGCGGCCTCGCGGACCACCGGCTTGGCGTTGAACGCCACCCCCAGCCCGGCGGCGGCAAGCATGTCCAGGTCGTTGGCGCCGTCGCCGATGGCCACCGTCTGCGACAGCGGGACACTGGCCGCCGCGGCGAACCCGCGCAGCGCCTCCGCCTTGCCGGGACGGTCCACGATCGGCCCTTCGACCCGGCCGGTGAGCCGCCCGTCGGTGACCTCCAGCGTGTTGGCGGCCACGAAGTCGATGCCGAGCTCGGCGGCGAGCGGCTCCACCACCTGGGTGAACCCGCCGCTGACCACGCCGATCTGGTAGCCGAGCCGGCGGAGGGTACGGGTGAGCGTGCGGGCTCCGGGGGTGAGCTGGACCTCCCGGCGTACCGGCCGAGAGCGCTCCGGCGTCCACCCCGGCGAGCAGGGCCACCCGGCGGCGCAGCGACTCGGCGAAGTCGAGCTCGCCCCGCATCGCCTCGGCGGTGACCCGGGCGACCTCCTCCTCACAGCCGGCGTGCGCCGCGAGCATCTCGATCACCTCGCCCTGGATCAGGGTCGAGTCCACGTCCAGGACGACCAGCCGCTTGGCCCGGCGGTACAGGCCCGCCGGCTGGACGGCCACGTCGACCTGGGTGGCGGCGGCCTCGATCGCCAGCGCCTGGCGGAGCAGGTCGGGGTCGACGCCGGACACGTCCACCTCGAGGGCGACCACTGGATAGCGGGCGATCCGGACGATCCGGTCGATGTTGGCGCCGGTGTCGGAGATCCGCCCGGCGATCGCCGCGACCGCGTTCGGCCGCAGCGGCCGGCCGAGAACCGTGACGTGACTGCGGCCGCTGCGGCGCGGCCGGTTGTCGCCGGCGCCGTCCTCGGTCTCGACGTACATCCCGAGGCCCCTGCCGATCTTCTCCACCGCCTGCCGCAGCCGGCCCACGTCGCGCGGCGCGGTCACCAGGATGCCGAGGACCAGCCGGCCACGCAGGACGACCTGTTCGACGTCGAGCACCTCGACCGGGTACCTCGCCAGGGTGTCGAACACCGCGGAGGTGACGCCGGGGCGGTCCCGGCCGGTGAGGGTGACGAGCAGGGTGGAGACAGGCGGCGTCGACGCGGGCACGTCGGCAACGTTAGTGGTGCCCCCTCCGCTACCCGCGGCCGACGTAGGGCATCCGGGTCGCCATCACCGTCATCGCCGGCACGTTGGCGTCCAGCGGAAGGCTCGCCATGTAGACCACCGCGCGGGCCACGTGGGTGACATCGATGGTCGGCTCGGGCCGCACCGATCCGTCCGGCTGCGCCACACCTTCACCCATCCGGGCGGTCATGTCGGTCGCGGCGTTGCCGATGTCGATCTGGCCACAGGCGATGTCGTACGGACGGCCGTCCAGGGCGGTGGCCTTGGTGAGCCCGCTGACCGCGTGCTTGGTGGCGGTGTAGGCGGCCGAGCCCGGACGCGGGGTGTGCGCGGACAGCGAACCGTTGTTGATGATCCGGCCGCCGCGGGGGTGCTGTGCCTTCATCAGCCGGACGGCGTGCCGGGTGCACAGGAACGCTCCGGTCAGGTTGACGTCCACCACCGCGCGCCAGTCGGCCAGGTCGACGTCCTCGACCGAGGCGGCGGGGGCGTTCCGCCCGGCGTTGTTGACCAGGACGTCCAGCCGGCCGTGGTGGGTGCGTACGGCGTCGAACAAGGCGGCCACCGAGTCGGGGTCGGCAACGTCGGTGGGTACGGCGAGCGCGGGTTCGCCCGCGGAGCCGGCGCCGGGCGAGCGGCCCGCGTCCCGCCATGCCCGCGCGCACTCCTGCGCCACCGCCCGCAGCGGCTCGGCCCGGCGCCCGGCGAGCACCACCGCGTACCCCTCGGCGGCCAGCGCGACCGCGACCGCCCTCCCCACTCCGGAACCGGCCCCCGTGACCACCGCCACCGGAGCGCCGCGGCCATGGTCGTCGTTCCTGCCAGTTGTCTCCTCCGCCATGCCGCCAGGATGCCGCACCGTCCGCCGTCACCCGGACACGAGTGGCGGGGCGGGCTGACCGCTACTGGACGAGTGCCGACGGGTGGGTTGTCGAGACATCGGATCTCTATCGACGCTGGTCGTATGACAACCCGAATCGCGATGATCGGCGCCGGGTCGATCGGCTTCACCCGCCGGCTGATGCGCGACATGCTGGCCGTGCCGGAGTTCGCCGACACCACCTTCGCGTTCACCGACATCTCCGAGCGCAACCTCGACATGGTGACGCAGCTGTGCCGGCGCGACATCGAGGCCAACAAGCTGCCGGCCAAGATCGAGCCACGCACCGACCGCCGCGCGGCCATCGCCGACAGCGACTACGTGATCTGCATGATCCGCCAGGGCGGGCTGGAGGCGTTCCAGACCGACATCGACATCCCGCTGAAGTACGGCGTGGACCAGTGCGTCGGCGACACGCTCTGCGCCGGCGGCATCATGTACGCCCAGCGCACCATCCCGGCGCTGCTCGACTTCTGCAACGACATCCGCGAGGTCGCCAAGCCGGACGCGCTGTTCCTCAACTACTCCAACCCGATGGCGATGAACACCTGGGCCTGCAACAAGTATGGCGGCGTGCAAGACCATCGGCCTGTGCCACGGCGTGCAGGGCGGCCACTGGCAGATCGCCCGCTGCATCGAGCACTGGGCGCAAGCGAGAGGGCCTGATCGGCGCCGGATGAGACGCTGCACCGCAGCGAGGTGGACATCATCTGCGCCGGCATCAACCACCAGACCTGGTACATCCAGGTGCAGCTGGCGCGGGCATCGACATGATCCCGACGCATGCTGCGAGCTGCTTCGAGGCGCACCCGACGTATCCGCGCAGACCGAGAAGGTGCGCATCGACGTGCTCGGCGCTTCGGCTACTACACCACCGAGTCCAACGGCCACCTGTCAGCGAGTACGTGCCGTGGTATCGCAAGCGCGCCGAGGAGATCCCGCAGTGGATCGACCTGTCCAGCTGGATCAACGGCGAGACCGGCGGCTATCTGCGCGTCTGCACCGAGGGGCGCAACTGGTTCGAGACCGACTTCCCGAACTGGCTGAAGGAGGAGCCGCCGAGTCGATCGGCCCGCAGAACCGCAGCGAGGAGCACGGCTCGCTACATCATCGAGGCGCTGGAGACCGGCCGGCTCTACCGCGGGCACTTCAACGTCGTCAACCACGGCGCACATCACCAACCTGCCCGACGGCTGCGTCATCGAGATCCCCGGCTATGTCGACCGCAACGGCATCAACATGCCGGTGGTCGGCGACCTGCCGCTGGCCTGCGCCGCCACCTGCACCGCCAGCATCCGCGTGCAGGAGATGGCGATGGAGGCGGCGGTGCACGGCGACGTGACCCTGCTCAAGCAGGCCATGCTGCACGACCCGCTGGTCGGCGCGGTCTGCAATCCGGAGGAGATCTGGCAGATGACCGACGAGATGCTGGTGGCGCAGGCGCAGTGGCTGCCGCAGTTCGCCGAGGAGATCCCGGCGGCCAAGGAGCGCCTGCGCCACCGCCGAACGAACGGCACGCGCGTGAAGACCGTCACCACCGAGGGCGCGGCCCGGCTGCACACCAAGACCGTGGAGGAGATGGCCGCGGACCGCGAGGCCCGCGGTCCAACGCCGCCGCCGCCGACAAGGCGGGCATGACGAAGACCGGCTGAGAAGACCGGCTGAGCCGCACGCCCCTGCCGTACGGCAGCGACACGCGCCGCCCCGGGGATCCGCTACGAAGGAGGGTTACCGGGGCGGCGCGCACGCGGCCACCAGCGCGCGGCGCGAGGCGTGCTCGAGCCGGCGCAGCGCCCGCCGCCGCGAGTCGGCTTCGTACGCCGACGCCGAGCCGCCCTCGTCGGCCAGGGCGAGCTCGCAGACCAGCAGGCACCGCCGGGCCCGGGTGGCCAGCGCCTCGGCGCGCGCCGGGTATCCCGGCGGCAGCCCGTCATGGGTTCGGCTGCCGACCTCGCGCAGGTCGATGAGCGCCTCGGCCATCTCCGGCCGCCAGCGGGCGACATCGAGGTCGGCGAGGGTGTCAATCACGTCTTGCAGGGTGTGGGCGAGCTCCAGCGAGGCGTCCCCGAACCCCTCCGGAGGCGCCGGCGTCGCGGCGTACACACGCCACTGGACGCCGGCTCCGGCCACGTGCGGCACCAGGCCGAGCCCGGCCCCCTCGCACACCGCCGCCTCACCGGCCTCGATCGCCGCCTCGGTGAACTCCGGCGGGCCGGCCAGCCCGAGCGGGTCACCGGGAACCGGCAGGGCGGAGGAGACGGCCTGGGTACCGAGGTTGCGCAGCGTGCCCAGCGACAGCAGCAACGGCACCGGCTCGTCCTGGCCCGGCAGTCCGATGACGTGATGGGCGGCATCGCCGGCCCCGATGGCCTCGTCTGCCTCGTCCAGGCTGGTCGCGCCCTGCAACCAGGAGTTGGCCCAGGTCGCCAGCCGGACCGAGCGGGGGAGCATCGACATGGTCGACATGGGTTCCAGCGTAGGGTCCGCCACCGCTTGGTGGCGACCGGAGCCCGGGCACTGTGCCGCCCCGAGCGGCTCTGAACGGCCCTGATCCGCACGCGAGGGCGGCGGCGCCGTGCCGTAGGTTGTGCACCTATGGGGTCTGTACTCGAGCTCACCGACGTCACGATCACCCGTAACGGCACCAAGCTGCTGGACACGGTGACCTGGTCCGTCGAGGACGCCGACCGCTGGGTGGTGCTCGGCCCCAACGGCGCCGGCAAGACGACCCTGCTGCAGATCGCCTCCGCACGGATGCACCCGACCAGCGGCACCGTGACCATCCTGGGCGAGACCCTGGGCCGGGTCGACGTGTTCGAGTTGCGTCCCCGCATCGGCCTCACCAGCGCGGCGATCGCCGACCGGATTCCCCGGCACGAACGCGTCGACGACGTGGTGGTGTCGGCCTCCTACGCCGTGCTCGGCCGCTGGCGGGAGGCCTACAACGACGTCGACCACGAACGCGCCCGGCAACTGCTGGCCTGGCTGGGCGTGGGCGAGTACGCCGACCGCACGTTCGGCACCCTGTCCGAAGGCGAGCGCAAGCGAGTGCAGATCGCCCGGGCGCTGATGACCGACCCCGAGCTGTTGCTGATGGACGAGCCGGCCGCCGGCCTGGACCTCGGTGGCCGGGAGGCGCTCGTACGCACCCTCGACGAGATCGCCGCGGACGAGTTCTCCCCGGCCACGGTGCTGGTCACCCATCACGTCGAGGAGATTCCGCCGAGCTTCACCCACGTCCTGCTGCTGCGCGGCGGGAGCGTGATGGCAGCCGGTCCGATCGAGGAGACGCTGACGTCTCCGGCGCTGTCGGAGACGTTCGGCCTACCGCTGAAGGTGGTCCGTTCCGACGACCGCTGGACCGCCCGGGCGGACCGCTGATCTGCGGGTTGTCCACAATTTGTGACCTGCCGGTACGCAGGAGACGGGCGTGATCGCATAGGTTTTGACAATGGGCAACCTGCTCGCCTGGATCAGCGAACACCTGTGGTTGGCATGGGCCGTACTCGCGGCGGCGCTGGCCGCGGTCGAACTGCTCACGCTCGACCTGGTGTTCTTGATGGTGGCCGCGGGGGCGGCCGCAGGTGCGCTGGCGGCCCTGATCGGGGGTGGGCCGGTCATCTCGGTGGCGGTCGCGATCGTCGTCGCGCTGGGAATGCTCGCGGCGGTACGCCCGGTGGCTCTCCGGCACCTGAAGGAGGCGCCGACGATCCGTACGGGTATATCCGCTCTGGTAGGCAAGACGGGTGTGGTCGTCGAAGAAGTCAATCCCCACGGTGGGAGAGTCAGAATCGGGGGAGAGATCTGGACTGCGCGTCCCTACGACGAGCATTCGAGGATCGAACCCGGCAAGTCCGTCGACGTTCTCTCGATCGAGGGCGTCACCGCGTACGTCCATGAATCGGAGCAGCCGTGGGACCTTTGATCTTCTTTCTGGTAGTGGCGATCCTGGCGGTCGTCGTCCTGGCCAGGTCGGTCCGGATCGTCCCGCAGGCGCGGGCCGGCATCGTCGAACGCCTGGGCCGGTTCGCCCGCACCCTGGGGCCGGGCCTGTCGATCCTCGTGCCGTTCGTCGACAAGGTGCGATACACCATCGACCTGCGGGAGCAGGTGGTCTCTTTCCCGCCGCAGCCGGTGATCACCGAGGACAACCTCGTCGTCTCCATCGACACGGTGATCTACTTCCAGGTGACCGACCCGGTGGCCGCGACCTACGAGATCGCCAACTACATCCAGGCGATCGAGCAACTCACCATGACCACCCTGCGCAACATCGTCGGTGGTATGGACCTCGAGCGCACCCTGACCAGCCGCGAGCAGATCAACACCGAGCTGCGCGGCGTCCTGGACGAGGCCACCGGCAAGTGGGGTGTCCGGGTCAACCGCGTGGAGCTGAAGGGCATCGACCCGCCGCCCTCCATCCAGGACTCGATGGAGAAGCAGATGCGTGCCGACCGTGACAAGCGGGCCGCGGTCCTCACCGCGGAGGGCGTGCGTCAGTCGGCGATCCTCACCGCCGAGGGTGAGAAGCAGTCGGCGATCCTCACCGCCGAGGGTGAGAAGCAGTCGCAGATCCTGCGCGCACAGGCGCAGCGGGAGTCGCAGATCCTGCGCGCACAGGGTGAGGCACAGGCCATCGAAACCGTCTTCAACGCGATCCACGACGGCGAGCCCGACCAGAGCCTGCTGTCCTACCAGTACCTCCAGATGCTGCCGAAGATCGCCCAGGGCGACGCCAACAAGCTGTGGATCGTCCCAAGCGAGATCGGCAAGGCGCTGGAGGGCATCGGCTCGATGGTCGGCCAGTTCGCCGAGGAGGGCGAGTCGACCCCGCGTTCGGCCGACCGCCCGCGCCGGCGCACTGCCACTCCCAAGCCTCATGCGGCCGTGGCGGCCGAGGCGGAGGAGGCCACCGACACCGCCCTGCAGGACGCGGAGGCGGAGGTGCAGGCAGCGATCGCCGCTGCCGAGGACGCCGCCAAGGGTGGCCTGGGCGGTGGGCGGCGGGCGCAGGAGACCGGGACCAACGGGGATTCGGCGGGACCGGGGCAGCCGGCCGAGCAGGAGCCTCGCCCGGAGTGAGTGAACTCGGATATCTCGCCGTCTTCCTCGCGGGGGCGGCGGCCGGCACGATCAACGCCATCGTCGGGTCGGGAACCCTGATCACGTTCCCGACCCTGATCGCGTTCGGGATTCCTCCGGTCACCGCCAACGTCTCCAACACCGTCGGACTCGCCCCCGGGTCGGCCGCGGCCGCCTGGGGCTACCGCGCCGAGCTCAGGGGGCAGCGCACCCGGCTGATCCGGCTGGGCTCCATGTCCCTGCTCGGCGCGATCACCGGCGCGATCCTGCTGCTCACGCTCCCCTCGAGCGCGTTCGACATGATCGTCCCGGTCCTGGTGGGCCTCGGCGTGCTGCTGGTGATCTTCCAGCCGTGGATGTCACGCCGGCTCGCCGCCCGCCGGGAGGGACCCGTACGTCGCCACCACGGCGGCTGGCAGCTGATGGTGCTGGTCTACCTGACCGGCGTCTACGGCGGCTACTTCGGCGCCGCCCAGGGCGTGATCCTGATGGCGATCCTCGGGATCGGGCTGGACGAGGCACTGCAACGCGCGAACGCCGCCAAGAATGTCCTCGCCGGCCTCGCCAACGCCGTCGCGGCCGTGGTCTTCATCGCGGTCGCGCACGTGGCCTGGGTGCCCGCCGTCCTGATCGCCGCGGGCTCGATCCTCGGCGGCCTGGTCGGCGCCCGGGTGGGGCGCAGGCTGTCCCCGGTGCTGCTGCGCGGCGTGATCGTCGTCGTCGGCGTGATCGCGATCGTCATGCTGCTGCGCCGGTAGCCGGAGCTGGGACCGGGCCGGCCGACCGCCCGACCCGCCGTCGTCGTTGCCTTCCGGGACGGTCGCCGACCCGATAACGTTCGGGGCGAGTGTCCAGCGAATGGGGGAGCGGTCATGACGGACATCGAGGACCGGCCGGCCCGGTCACGGCTCACGCTCACCGGCGTCAGCTCGCGCGCGTGGGAGCATCCCGCCGACCGCGGCGCCCTGGTCGCCGTCCGCCAGCTCAAGGGCTTCGACGTCGTGCTGCGCAAGCTGTCCGGCCTGATCAACGAGCGCGCGCTGCGGTTGATCTTCCTCGGCTCGGCGGTGCGTGCGGGGGACCGGCAGTTCCCCAAGGTCCATCGGCTCTACTCCGAGGCCGCCGCCACGCTCGACGTGCGGGAGCTGCCGGAGCTGTACGTCATGACCGGGCCGATGCCCAACGCCATGTGCATCGGCCTGGACAAACCGTTCATCGTCGTCAACAGCGGGCTGATCGACCTGCTGGACGAGGAGGAGCTGCGGTTCGTCCTCGGCCATGAGCTCGGGCACGCCCAGAGCGGCCACGCGCTCTACCAGTCGGTGCTGGTGTTCCTGATCCGGCTCAGCGGTGCGATCGCCTGGATGCCGCTCGGCGTCCTCGGCCTGCGGGCCATCATCGCCGCCCTGATGGAGTGGTCGCGCAAGGCGGAGTTGTCAGGTGACCGGGCCGGCCTGCTGGCCGGCCAGGACCCGGCCGCCGCGTTGCGCACCCACATGAAGCTCGCCTCCGGCGGGCATCTGGAAGACGTCGACGCCACCGCGTTCCTCGCCCAGGCGGCGGAGTACGACGCCAGCGGCGACCTGCGCGACAGCGTGCTCAAGCTGCTGTTGCTGGAGGCCCGCAGCCACCCGTTCCTCGCCGTCCGCGCCGCCGAGCTGCGGCACTGGGTGGACCACGGCGAGTACCGCCGCATCCTCGACGGCGACTACCCCCGGCGCGAGGACGACGCCAACGCCAAGATGAGCGACGAGGCCCGCCGGGCGGCCGACTCCTACCGCGACACCTTCGCCCGTTCGCAGGACCCGCTGGCGAAGATTCTCGGTGACCTGGGCGGCGCGGTCGACGGCGTACGCGACAAGGTGAACGGCTGGTTCGGCAACCGGTCCGGCTCCAGTCCGAGCTGATCCTCCGCGCAACGCCACCCGCCGGCTGCCGTGGCGGCCTCGGGCAAGGTCAGGTTGACAGCCCGAGGTCGTCCAGCACCTCCGCACCGGCGAGCGCGGTCAGCGCCCGGCCCGGCACCAGCAGCTTCGATCGGCGCAGGCCGCTGCCCACGATGACAGCCGCCGACTCGGCGACCCGCCGGTCCACCAGCACCGGCCAGTCCGCGGGCAGCCCGAACGCGGTGATTCCGCCGTACTCCATGCCGGTGCGTTCGACCGCGTCGTCCATCGGCGCGAACGACGCCTTGCGCGCGTCCAGCCGCCGGCGGACCACGCCGTTGACGTCGGCCCGAGTGGTGGCGAGGACCATGCAGGCGGCGTAGCGGGTCTCACCACCCCGCTTCCCGGCGATGATCACGCAGTTGGCGGAGGCGTCCAGCGCCACGTCGTACGCCGCACAGAACGCGGCCGTGTCGGCGAGTTCGGGATCGATCTCGGCGACCTGGAACTCCCCGGCGCGAACTTCGGGGTGGTCCCAGTCGCTGATCGCGGCGGTGACCGGCGGGGCCAGCAGGTCGGTTCGGTCGAGCGCGGGCGCGGCCTTCAGCGTGCCGAAGGTGGAGTCGGTGCTCATCGTCCTCATTGTGCCGTGGGGGACCGGAGCTGTCCTGCACGGGTCGTACGGTCGGGCCCATGACCCGGCGAACGGAGTACGACTCGTGACGGCCGCCCTCCGGATCACCCGTGCCCAGGCGGTCGCCCACCGGCTGAGGATGCACCACCTGGTCGACCGACTGCCCGCGGGCAGCTACGTCGAGGCCGCCCGGTACGGCCTGCGGGACTCCGCCCCACGGGCGGCGCTGGTGTCCCTGCACGCCCGGGTCGAGGCCTGCGAGCCGGGCGCGTGGGAGGCCGAGGGGTTGCTGCAGACCTACAGCCCACGACGGGCCGTACACGTCCTGCCGGCCGCGGACTTCGGCGTCTTCACCCTCGGCCGGCTGCCCGACGACCCGGTGGTCCGGCGAGAGGTCGACGAGGCGGCGGACCGGGTCTGCCGGCTCCTCGCGGGCGAGCCCAAGCGGGCGGCCCGGCTGACGCGTGAGGAGGGCCGACTGGTGCGCGTGGGCGCCGCCGGCGGGCGGATCGCCGTTCGGTGGGACACCTCGTCGCTCACCGTCCGGGAGATCGAGGCCCCCGACATCGACCCGGCAGCGGCCCGGGCCGAGCTCGCCCGCAGGCACGTGCACGCGTTCGGCCCGACGACGCCACGGACGTTCGCGTGGTGGGCGGGGACGCACCCGCGAGGCGCCCGGCAGGTGTGGGAGCAGCTGGCCGGTGAGCTGGTGCCGGTGGACTTCGAGGGCCAGCACGCGTGGATCCTGGCCGGCGACGAGGAGGCGGTGCGCGGCGCCGGCGAAGTACGCGGGGTCCGGCTGCTGCCAACGGAGGACCTGGGGCTGCTCGGCGCGGACCGGGCCGGACTGTTCGTGGGCCCTGCGGCGCGCCGCACCCTCACGTCGTACGACTGGTACCACCCCAACGGGGTGCTGGTCGACGGTGAACTGGCCGGACAGTGGGGACGCCGCGGCGGCCGGGTCGAGATCGGCATGGACCGTGCGGTTCCCGCGCGGGCACGGGACATGGTGGCCGCCGAGGCGCTCAGCATGCCCGTGCCGAACGCTTCCATGCGGGTCGATTTCCTTGACCGCTGAGCCGGAACGGCCGGCACTTCCTGTCGGGTATACCGACCGGTATGGCTAGAGACTGGTAGTCTCACCCAGGTATACCGATCGGTTTAGTCGAGGAGTGGTAGATGCGCCAGCCCCAGCCAGCGGCCGGGCAGGAGCCGATGTCGGCGGAGCACGAGCGTCGCCGGGCCGGCCCGGGCGCGACCACGGGCGCGGTCGGCCTGGCCGCGGCCGGAATGTCGCTGATCGCCGTCTGCTACGGGTTGGCCCGGTTCGCCTACGGCCTGTTCGTGCCCGTCTTCCGCGCGGAGTTCCACCTCGACGCCGCCACTGCCGGCGCGGTCGCGGCCGGCAGTTACGCCGGCTACTGCGTGGCCATCGTCGTGGCCACCCTCGCCACCTCGCGGTGGGGTGCACGCCAGGTCGCGGTCGCCGCCGGGGCATGCGCCACGGTCGGGACGGCGATCATCGCGACAGCACCCGGGACGTTCGCACTCGCCTGCGGCGTCGTCCTCGCCGGGTCGAGCACCGGGCTCGCCTCGCCTCCGCTGGCCGAGGCGGTGGCCCGGGCAGTGCCACCGCGCCTGGAGCCGCGGCTGCAGACAGTGGTCAACGCGGGCACCGGACTCGGGGTGCTGGTCTCCGGTCCGGTCGCGCTGCTCTTCACCGGCAGCTGGCGCTGGGCCTGGGCGGCGTTCTCCGTCCTCGCGTTCGCGGTCTCGCTGTGGGTGTGGCTCGCGGTGCCGCGACGTGCTCGGTCCGCCGGCGGCTCCGCCTCGCGGGTCGACGGGCGAGGTGCGGCACTTGGCATCTCGGGGATCGGGGTTCCCCGCGGTGGCGGGCGCCTGCTCGTCGCCGCGTTCTCGATGGGGCTGGCCAGCGCGGCGACCTGGACGTTCGGACGGGACCTCGTTGCCGGCGCCGGCAACAGCACTCTCACCGGCGTGACCATGTGGATCGCGCTGGGTGCCGCCGGGCTCCTCGGTGCCTTCGCCGGTGACCTCACCACCCGGCTCGGGCCGGCGCGGTGCTGGACGGCCGGAATGGTGCTGCTGGGCGTAGCCACCGCCGTGCTGGCCCTGGCCGCGAGCAGCGCGGTCGTCGCCGTCGTGGTCGGTGCCGCCTTCGGCGCGCTCTACATCGCGCTCACCGGCCTGCTGCTGCTCTGGGGCACGCGCCTCCTACCCCGGCGGCCGGTGGTCGGCGTGGGCGCGGCGTTCCTGCTCCTCGCCCTCGGGCAGGCCGTCGGCGCGCCCGTTCTGGGCGCCGTCGCCGACGCGGTCACGCTGCCCGGCGCCTTCTTGGTGGCCGCGGCCGCCGCCGTGCTCGGGGCCGGGATCCGGCCGCGGCACCTTCGGGAGTAGCCCGCCCGGGCTCAGGGCTGGTCCTGGACCGGTGCGGCGTACCAGCGCCAGCGGTCGAGTTTCGCCTTGCCCGGCAGGCAGATCCGCCCGGTCGCCCACAGCATCGCCGTCCACGGATCGTCGCCGTGCTCGACGTCGGGGAACAGCCTGGTCAGAATGCGCGCACACAACTCCGGGTCCGGCCGCCAGCTCAGCCCCAGCCCGGCGGTCACGTCGGACATGTGCACCAGGACCTCGACGATGCCCATCGCCGCGAACCCCTCCGGGTCGGCGAGCCCGAAGATGTGATGGGCGCGCACCGTCGGCGGAACCGTCTTCACCATTGCCACCAGAAACGCACCGCTGGCCTCCAGCACCTGCACCAGACCGGCGTTGCGTCCCTCCGGATCGGCGAAGATGGTGCTGGCCGGTCCGCCCGGGCGCCGCCGCTCACATACGAACGGCACGTGCGTGTCACGCGGAGGCCGGCGCGGCCCGAGCTGGGCGGCGTAGGCGAACAGGTCGTCCGCGGTGTGCTCGATCGTCTCCCAGCAGGTCCACTCCAGCTCACCGGCCGGCACCTGCCAGTCCTGTTCCAGGGCCCGCCCGAGGGTGTCCGCCGCGTGTGCCACCACGGTCTGCACGTCGGCCGCGCTGATGGTCGTTCCCACGTTCGTTGTCAACCTCTCCTTGCCGGCGGTCAGTTGGAGCCCGGAGCGTCCGGGGCGTCGGGGGTGTGGGGGAGGGCGGCGGTGTGGGGGAGGGCGGCGAGGAACTCCCGGGCGCCGCGCAGCCGGGTCGCAAGAAGTCCCTGCGTACGCCGGCAGTCCAGGCGTACGTCCAGCGGCCCGGGAACCGTCAGGTCGGCGCGCAGCCCGGTGGGCAGCAGCGACGGGTCCAGTCCGTCCCGCGCGGCCACCAGCCGGCCCAGGTCGTACCGGCTGACCGGGTCCGGCCCGGCGACGTGGGCGACGCCGGCATGGCCGGAGGCGGCGAGTTCGAGGAGCGCTGCCGCCAGGTCGGCCACGTGCACCGGACAGCGCACGTCGTCGGTGAACAGCACGCCGTCCCGGATACCGGCCGCCACGGCGTGCACGAACGCCTCGTGAGGCGAGGTGTCGTCGCCGAGGATCAGCGACGTGCGCGCCACCACGGCGGTGGGATCGATCGCGGCGACCGCCGTCTCCGCAGCCGCCTTGGCCGCGCCGTAGGGGTTCAGCGGGTCGGGTACGGCGTCCTCGGCGTAGGAGGCCTCGGCACCGGAGAACACCGCGTCGCTGGACACGTGCACCAGCCGGGCGCCGGCCCCGACCGCCGCGAGGGCCACGTGCGCCGCGCCGTCGGCGTTGGTCCGCCAGTCGGTCTTGGCGTACGCCGCGTTCACCACGATCTCCGGCCGCACGCTGCCGGCCACTGCGACGACGTCGGAACGCCCGCGGACGTCCACCGCGCGCCACCGGACGCCGCGCAGGCCCGCACCGCGGCTGACCCCCGGGACAGCCGCGGATCGGGTGGAGTGGGTGGCCACCACGTCGAACCCGGCGGCCACGCTCTGACGGACGAGCTCGGCTCCCAGGTATCCGGTGCCCCCGACGACCAGAATCCGGGTCACGTCGTACGCCAATCGTCGGTGAGCTCCGCGATGCGTTCGGGATGCCCCAGCTCCAGCTGGTCGCAGACGTTCTCCGCCCGCAGGGCGACGACCGCGGCGCGCACGTCCATCGGCCACCCCGTCCGGCGTTCGTATGCTTCGGCCAGCCGGTGCAGGAGATCCGGCGACCCGTCGGCGAAGTACCGCAGGTCGGCGGTTGGCCGGCCGAGGGCCACGCAGGAGAAGTCCCACACACCGGTGAGTACGCCGACCGGCGCGTCGAGCACGAAGTTGCCGTGGTGGAAGTCGTTGTGCAGGAGTACGTCCGGGCCGGGGACGCCGTTCTCCCAGGTGTGCGCGTACTCCTCGATGAGTGCCTCGACCGGCTTGCGGGCCGCAGGAGGCATGTGAGGCAGCTGTGCGGTGAGGCGTTCACTCACCGGACCTTCGGGAGGCTCCGGCCCCGTCGCGAGCTCCGAGCCCTCCGCCGAGCCCTCCGCCGAACCCCACGCCGACGGGACACCGAGCTCGGCGATCCGGGCAGGGGACAGGCAGGTGTGCATCGCGGCGAGGAAGTCCGCCAAGGACGTGGTCAGCCGTTCGCGCTCCGCTGTGGGGGCCCGCTCGTAGGCGGCCGGGTCGAACGCCGCGCCGGTGAGTCTCCGGTACGCCGCGAACCTCGACCGGCGCCCGGTCCAGGCCACCTCGGGCGTGCGAACCGGCAACCGGCCGGCGAGCGCGGACAGCACCACCAACTCCCGCTCGAAGTCCACCCCGGGCCTGGGGAACCGCAGGATCCACCCGTCGCGGGTCTCCAGCACGAGGTTCTCCCAACCGGTCCGCAGCACCGCGCCGGTCAGGTCGACGTCGGCCCGGCCCTCCGCGGCGGCGAGTGCCAGCAGGTCCGCGAGGCTGTGCTCGGCGTCGGGGATCGTCATGGCGGCGGGCGGTCCGTCGGGCTCACACGCCGACGGTTCCGTCGATCCCCTCGCGGAGGAGGTCGGCGTGGCCGCTGTGCCGGGCGTACTCGTGGATCATGTGCAGCATCACCAGGCGCAACGACACGTCCTCGTCCCAGCGCGGGTTGTGCACCACGACGTCGAGAGACTCAGCAGCCGCCTCGATGCGGCGGGAGCGCTCCACCTCTGCCTGCCAGGCCCCGAACGCCTCCGAGCGGTGGGACGCACTGGCGTCGTAGGCCACCTGGTAGTCGCCCGCGTCCGACCAGACCAGCGGGACGTCCTCACCGTCGATCACCCGGCGGAACCACGCACGCTCGACCTCGGCCATGTGCCGCACCAACCCCAGCAGGGACAGGGTGGACGGCGGCATCGACTGCCGGCGCAGGTCCGCGTCGGACAGCCCCTCGCACTTCATCGCGATCGTGCCGCGATGGTAGTCGAGGAAGGCGCGCAGCATCTCCCGCTCGCCGGCGATCGAGGGAGGGTCGGGGCGTTCGTACGTCACCGGCGCATCCTCTCCTTCGCCGGTCGGTGGCCGCAACCCGGATACGCGCGCCGGTCAGGCTCGGGGGAGGGCAGGTCACTCCCCGAGCCACAGGCAGAACGGATGCCCGTCCGGATCCAGACACACGCGTACGTCGTCCTGGGGCTGATGATCGGTGAACGTCGCACCGCACTCGCGGGCGTGCGCCGCCGCCCCCGCCAGGTCGTCGACCCTGATCTCCAGGTGCATCATCATCTGCTGCTCGGTGGGGGTGGACGGCCACACCGGACGGACGTAGGCCCGGTCGTACTCGAACGACAACGCCACCCCACCGGCAGGGTTGTCCAACTTGACCCAGTGCGGCTCCTCGGCGGTGATCTTCCAGCCGAGCAGCCGCTGGTAGAAGCGGGCCAGACCGGGCGGGTCCGGCGTGGCGAGGTTGACGGTGGTCAGGGTCAGCTCGGCCATGGGACCTCTCCTGTGCTCTGCGGTCGCGTTCCGTCACGTCCGCCCGGTCTGAGCGTACGAGGAAACACCGACCTCAGCGGCGGGCGAGTGCCTGCCACAGCCTCGCCGTGCTCCGCCGCCGTCCCCAGGCGATCACCGCCGAGAAGATCAGCAACGCCAGCGGAAGCACGACGCTGCCGCCGACGACCGCGATCGTCACCACGAGCGCGCCGACCATCAGGCCGACGAACGCCAGCCCGGCCAGCCCCACCAGCGGCGGAACGAACAGCGCCACCGCGCCGAGAACCTCCAGAACACCAATGAAATAACGGAACCAGTCGCCGAAGCCGACCTTGTCGAAGGTCTCGACGATCATCGGGTCCCCGCCGAACTTGCCCAGTGCGGCGAAGACGAACGCCAGCGCGGTGACGACCTGGGCCACCCACAGGCCGACGTTCACGGCCCGGCTGGCGGGAGCGGCGGGGGATGCCGCGCCGGTTCGGCTGGTTCCACGGGAGGAAACGGACTCCAACATCGTGTGTGGCCCTTCTGTGCGCGTCATGGGCCTGTCGCAGGGCCCGTCGTGGGCTCCATTCCACGGCAGACGGCACAGGGTCCGGCAGGGCTGGGCGTCGGTTCGGCGTACGACGAAAGGAGCGACCGCGAGCCCCGCGACCGACTTTCGTAGGTCCGCGGGCTCGCGACTGCGTTCAGCACTCAGCGGCTCATCGCGGTCTCCCGCTCGATCCGCGACAGCTTCTCGGGGTTGCGCACGTAGTAGAACGCGGTCACCAGGCCGTCCTCGACGCGTACGGACAATACGCCGTCGATCTCGCCGTCGAGGCGGGTGAGCAGCGCCGGTCCGCCGTTGATCTGCACCAGCTCGGCCGACATCTGGGCGCCGAACTTGCGCATCCCGCCCACGAACAGCCGGGCCACCTTCTCCGCGCCGACGACCGGCCGCAGTACGGCCTGCTTGATCCCGCCGCCGTCGCCCATCGCTACGACGTTCGGCGCGAGCTGGTCCAGCAGGCTCTGCAGGTCGCCGGTCTCGACCGCGAGCTTGAACGCCTCCAGCGCGCCGCGGGCCTGTGCGGCGGAGACGGACTCACGTGGGCGGCGGGCGGCCACATGAGCCCGCGCTCGGTGGGCGATCTGGCGGACGGCAACCGGAGTCTTGTCCACGGCCTCGGCGATCTGGTCGTACTCCACGTCGAACACCTCACGCAGCACGAACACCGCCCGCTCGGTTGGCGTGAGGGTTTCCAGCACCAGCAGCATCGCCGTCGACACGCTCTCGGCCAACTCGACGTCCTCGGCCACGTCCGGCGCAGTCAGCAGCGGCTCGGGCAGCCAGGGGCCGACGTAGGACTCCTTGCGCCGGCCGAGGGTACGCAGGTGGTTGAGCGCCTGGCGGGTGGCGATCCGTACGAGGTATGCCCGCGGCTCCCGTACCTCGTCGAAGTCGACGCCCACCCAGCGCAGCCACGTCTCCTGCAGCACGTCCTCGGCGTCGGCGGCCGAGCCGAGCATCTCGTAGGCGATGGTGAAGAGCAGGTTCCGGTGGGCGACGAAAGCCTCGGTGAGCCGGCTGGTCCGGTCGTCGCCGGATGGCGTCGACGACGCGTCCGTCCTTCGCTCGGTCATGACCCGCTCCTCTTGTTCGGTCTCGGCACGTCTCCCTCACGATGCCGCTCGGTGGCGTTCTGTGACAGCTGCAGAGGGTGGCGTACATCACATTCCCCTGTCCGGGCGGCGCCCCGGCGCGGCCCGCGAAACGTCTGTCACAAACGGCCCAGTCGGCGCGACCTAAGGGCAGTACTCACTCATCGAACTCCGGGAGCCTGTCATGAACGAGCACATCCCACACCAGAAGGTCGCCCTCGTCACCGGTGCGAACAAGGGCATCGGCCGCGCCGTCGCCGAACAGCTCGCCGCGCTGGGGACGACGGTCCTGATCGGCACCAGAAACCGGGAGCGTGGCGAGGAGGCCGCCGCGGCCCTGCGCCACGCGGGTGGCGACGCGCACGCGGTGACTCTGGACGTCACCGACCCGACCGTCGTCGGTGACGCCGCGAGGCAGATCGGGGCGCGCTTCGGCCACCTCGACGTACTCGTCAACAACGCCGGGATCACCGGCTCCGGTCAGGTCTCGCCCGAGGACGCCGTTGACCAGAACCCGAGCACCGTCGACCTGGACATGGTCCGGTCGGTGTTCGAGACCAACGTCTTCGGGGTGATCGCGGTGACCAACGCGATGCTCCCGTTGCTGCGTCGATCCCCGGCGCCGCGCATCGTCAACCTCAGCAGCGGAGCCGCGTCCCTGGCCATCACCGCCGACCCGAACGGCCCGCTCGCGGGGCTGCCGAGCTCGGCCGCGTACGTCCCGTCCAAGACCGCGCTGAACGCGCTGACCGTGCAGTACGCCAACGAGCTGCGCAAGGACGGCATTCTCGTCAACGTCGCCGACCCCGGCTACGTCGACACCGACATCAACAACCACCGGGGATTCCTCACCCCCGCGCAGGGTGCCGCGGTCGTAGTGCGCCTGGCGACGCTCGGACCGGACGGGCCCACCGGCGGTTTCTTCAACCAGGACGGCCCGGTGCCCTGGTAGTGGCGCCGGGCACGGCCAGGCTGCCGGGTGACGTAGGCCACGCCGCCGCGACCGTCACACGTCCCGGCCCGCCGGTGTCTTGTGGTCGACCGGTACGCAGGACCCAATCTGGCAAGGGAGAACGAAGTGACAGAGCCCCGGCTCAACCTGTTCGAGAACGAGATCGGTGCGGGATTCGCCAAGCGGTTCGCCAACGCCGCCATGGTGATCGAGAGGTCGCCCCTACCCAAGGTCACGCAGGAGCTGGTGTCGCTGCGTGCCAGCCAGATCAACGGCTGTGGGTGGTGCATCGACATGCACACCAAGGAGGCGGCGGCCGCGGGTGAGACCGCGGTCCGCCTTCACCTGGTCGCCGCGTGGCGGGAGTCGACGGTGTTCAGCGAGGCCGAGCAGGCCGCGCTGGCCTTCGCCGAGGAGGGCACCCGGCTCGCCGACGCCTACCAGGGCGTGTCCGACGAGACCTGGACCCTGGTGCGCAAGCACTACGACGACGACCAGATCGCCGCGCTGGTGTGCCTGGTCGCCCTGATCAACGCGGCCAACCGGATGGCTGTCATCCTGCACCAGCAGGGCGGCTCGTACGAACCCGGCATGTTCGCCGCGGCGATGAGCTGATCGGCGGGGGATACTGCCCGAAACGGCCCGGCACGGATCAGGTCAGCCGCGCCGGGCCGGGCCGGGCTGGGGAGCCCGGTCGGCGTACCCGAATTCGCTGGAACGACAACGGACGTGCGGCTAGCCTCCGGCTGATGAGTTCCGCCGAAGACCGCCTGGTCCCACGGGAGTTCGCCTCCTGGGAGGACTACTGGCCGGTTCGCAACGACGCGGAGCTGTGGACTCCGTACTTCCGACGAGCTCTGGAACTCGCACGGGAGGCACCGGCTGACGTAGTGCTGCTGCGGCCCTCGCAGTATCCGACCGCGAGGTCGGGCGATGTCGTGGTCACCGTCTACCCCGGGCCCTTGCTCGGGAGCGGTGCGTACGCCATGGAGGTCGAGGCACACTCTCTGCTCGCCGCCCACGAGCTACCGACCCCGGAACTCATCGCCCATGGGGAGTTCCGCGACCCCACCGGCCGGGCGTTCTGGCACTGGCTCGTCGAGTCCACCGCCCCCGGCATGCCATGGAACAGGCTGCGGTACGGACTCGACGCGGACCGGATGCGCAGAGGCGCCTGGCAGACCGGAGCGGCCTTGCGAGAGTTCCACGGCGTACCACACGAGTCGGGCTCGATCCTCGGCCCCGACTGGGGCCGATTCCTGCGGCTGATCACCGACGAGGTCGAACACCTCGGCGACAACGACGAACGCCTGAGTGCGTTTCCCGAGCGCATTCGGCCGGCTCTGCGTGCGCTGGCCGCCTCGACCCTCGGGGCTGTGGACACGGCCATACCGTCAAGCCTGCTTCACGGTGACGTCCACGGAGACAACATCTTCCTCGACCCAGCCTCGGGTGCGGTGTCGGCGATCATCGACTTCAACGAGATGTACGCGGGCGACCCGTGGTACGACCTGGCCGACGCCTGCTTCCGGTTGCTGCACGGGACTCCGCCGCTGGTGGGCGACCTTCTGCGGGGTTACAGTCTCGACCCGACGCCGTGGGTCGCGGTACACCTGCTGGCCTGGGGGCTGCTGCACGACTTCGACGGACTGTCGGCGACCGTCGAGCACCGCGGAATCCCGGACGGCGACGACATCTCACGCCTCGCGGTTCACCTGACCGGCCTGGGTTCCTGGGATCCGCCATGACGACGCATCAGCGACCTTGGTCTGGTCTGTCAGACTGGCCCGGTGATCGTCAGACTCGCACGAGAGCAGGACTTCCCTGGCTTTCTCGGCTTGGCAGCGCAGGTCGAGCAGTGGTTCGGACCGATGGTCGATCAACCCGGGTTCCACCGGGCCGTGGACGAGCACATCCGCCAGTCGGCCGCGCTCGTCGCCGTCGGCTCGGAGTCGGAGCCGGATCTCCTCGGCGGTCTGCTCTTCGGTGTGACGTCCCCGACGTACCACGTTCACTGGCTCGTCGTCTCGGAGAGAGCACGCGGGATGGGCGTCGGCCGTGCGCTGGTGGCAGACGCGACCAGTAGGTTCGTGCAGGGGCCGGGCAGGATCGAGGTGGTCACCTTCGGCGCCGACCATCCGGGCGCGGTTGCCAGCGGCGCCCGCGTCTTCTACGAGTCGTTGGGTTTCACTCCTGCCGAGGCCACCGATCCGGGCCCGGAGGGTGGTTCCCGGCAGGTCTATCGCCGGGCCGTCACCTGATCGACGGTGCCGGCCCGGCGACAAACCTGTTGCGGGGTTTACGCCTCAGCGCACCGAGTAGCTGAGCCGGTAGTGGACGCCCCTGCGTTTGAACGAGAGGATGCCCTTGTCCTTACCCGGCTTCAGTTTGTGCTGGCCGAGGTAGTCGTCGGGGTCGGGGGAGTCCTTCTCGTACAGCTTGATCCGGGCGTTGCCGGTGAACTGGATGGTCTTGTTGATCCGCTTGCGCTGGCCCTGCTTGATGCCGATCGTCTTGCCGAGCTTCGTGCCCTCGACGTAGATCGCGATCTCGTCCTTGCCGAAGACGTCCTCCTGGTTCTTGGAGTGCAGCGTGCCCAGCCGCAGCGTGCCGCCGGGGATTCCGGTCAGCGTGCCGAGATCTGCCGTGTGCACCCTGGAGATGACGTTCCTGGCCCTGCCCCCGCTACTGGAACCGTCGAACTCATACGACCCGGACTCGAAGTTCAGGTACACCTTGCGGCCGGGAGCGACGGTGATGCCCTGTGCCATCGACGGGGCACGGAAGCAGCGCGGAGAGGCCTTGTCCAGGTTGGTCTGCGACGCGTTCGTCACGTAGAGGTTGCTGCGCTTCTTACGTCCGCTGGAGGTGCTGAACAGGAACTTGTTACCTGCCTTGGCGACACCCTGGGTGTGGGCGGGGATCTCCCATCGCAGACCTCGTTCGGTGCCGGGCTTGCGATCCACCTTCAACGTCCCGTTGTCCTTGATGGTGTAGCGGTACATCCAGTCGCGGTACGGGCCGTCGAAGTTGTACCTGCCCGCGTAGAGTTTGCGGCCCTCGACAGTCAGGAACGAGGCGCCGTAAATTTCCGTCGTCGCCTCGAAGTGCAGAGGTTTGTCAGTCGGCGCCTTCATCTGCGCGCGCACCGTGTCGAGATCGTAGGCCCTGACCGTATACCGATCTCCGGCGTTCGGACCGTTGACGAAAAGCCACTCGCTGTTGATGCCGAGAGCGCCGGCATGGGTCGACCCGAGGTTCACGATGCCGACGACCTCGCTCGTACGGGGGTTGAGACCCATCAGGTGCGCACCGGAGCTGCCGTGGGCGGAGACCAACAGCAGATCGTCACCCTTCTTGTTCCAGTTCGTCCAGTAGGCAACTCCCTGCGGGGTGTGGTGGCTCAGCTCGTCAGTCGGAAGCGACGGACCCAGCCGGAACCTCCGGTCGTAGAGGTAGGAGGCGGACGGGCCGTCGTACAGGGGCGAAACCCTGCCGCTGGAGTCCTTCTCGCACCGGATGATCGTCGAGGCGACGGTAGGCGGCGGCGGCTTCTTGGCCTTGGTCAGTGTTCGCGGCTGTGCCGCCGTCGGACGCTGCGGCCCGGCGGCGTTCGCGGACTCCGGTCCGGCGGCGCTGACCACGGCGGCAGCCGCCACCAAGGCGGCCGATCCGAGTACGGCCGAGGCTCTGGTCACATGTTTGTTCACGTTTGATCGCTCCCCGCTGGACTGTCGCTTCAGATCGGATCCCCGTGCCCGATCTGCACCAAGGCCACACAATTGCCCGATTTGCCCCAGGCAGTCAACCGGAAAGCTCGGCCCGGCGCGCTCCTGCGCGTGACCGACTTCAGCCCAGCTGGTCGCGACGCCTTGTCAGGTAGGCGATCTCGGCGGTGTTGCCCGCCAGCTCGATGGCCTTGTCGTACGCCGTACGTGAGTCCTTGCTGCGGCCCAGCCGGCGCAGCAGGTCCGCGCGGGTCGCGTGGAAGGCGTGGTAGCCGGACAGGCTGTCCTCCAGCCGGTCCACCGATGCCAGTGCCACCTCCGGGCCGTCGAGCTCCGCCACCGCGATAGCCCGGTTGAGGGCGACGATCGGGGACCCGTCGAGGCGTACCAGCTGGTCGTACAGGGCGACGACCTGCGACCAGTCGGTGTCGCGCGCGTCCCCGGCGTAGGTGTGCACCGCGTTGATGGCGGCGAGGATCTGGTAGCGACCCGGAGCCACCCCGGACGCCAGGCGCTCGCGTACCAGCCGATGCCCCTCGGCGATGAGCGCGGCGTCCCACGATCCGCGGTCCTGCTCGTCCAGAGAGACGAGTTCGCCGGTCGCGGAGACCCGGGCGGTGCGGCGCGCCTCGGTGAGCAACATCAGCGCCAGCAGCCCGGCCACCTCGCCGTCGTCGGGCAGCAGGGCCCGGATCAGGCGGGTGAGCCGGATCGCCTCCGCGGTCAGCTCGTGGCGTACGGGATCGGAGTCGGGACCGGTCGCCAGATAACCCTCGTTGAAGACAAGGAAGAGCACGGCGAGTACGCCGGACACCCGGGCCGGGAGGTCCTGAGCGGACGGCACGCGGTAAGGAATCCGGGCGGCCTTGATCTTCGCCTTCGCACGGGTGATCCGTTGCCCCATGGCGGCTTCCTGCACCAGGAAGGCCCGGGCTATCTCGGGCACCGTCAGCCCGCCGACCATGCGCAGCGTCAACGCGACCCGGGTCTCCATCGCCAGCGCCGGGTGGCAGCAAATGAACACCAGGCGCAGCCGCTCGTCCTCGATCGCACCGATCGGCTCGGGGGGTTCGTCGTCGGACAACATCCGCGCCTCCCGGTGCTTGTCGTCGCGCTTGCTCTCCCGCCGGAGCCGGTCGATGGCCTTGCGGTTGGCGGTGGTGGTCAGCCACGCGCCGGGATTCGGGGGTACGCCGTCGGCCGGCCACCGCTCGAAGGCGGTGGCGAACGCCTCGGCGGCCGCCTCCTCGGCGACGTCGAGGTCACCGAACCGCCTGGTCAGGGACGCGACCATCCGCGCCCACTCCTCGTGGTGGGCCCGGGTGACGGCCTCCCGCACGTCGGCCGCTGGGCTCACAGGGCTCACAGGAACGGCCGCACCTCGACCTTGCGGTTGCAGGCCTTCGAGCCGTCGGCCGCGAGCTTGAGCGCCTCGTCGAGGTCCTCGGCCTCCATCACCCAGAAGCCGGCGAGATGCTCCTTGGACTCCAGGAAAGGCCCGTCGGTGAACAGGGTCTCCTCGCCGCGGTTGTCGATGACGGTCGCGGCGCTGGGGGAGGCGAGGCCGCCGGCGAAGACCCAGTGGCCCTCGGCGCGGAGCCCGTCGTTGAACTCGTCGATGGCCGCCATCTCCTCGGAAGTGCCGGAGCCGGTCCGATCGTCGATCACCGAAACGAGGTACTGCATGCCGAATCATCTCCTGTGGTCCTGGGCGCCCGTCGTGAGCGGCCGTTCACCCTTGCTACGAACGCCTCGGGCCCGATCCGACACTCGCGTCCGGAGTGCTTTCAGGAACGTTCCGGTACGAGCCTGCGGCGAGTCGGCCGTGCGCGGTCCCACAGCGACGGTATCCGGCCGCGGATCCGCGGTCTTCGGGGCTCCCACGACGGGAGTACGCCGGTCGGCACGAGCCCGTCGGTGGGCGGATCGGAACGAACGCCGGGCTCGCTCCAGCCGGTAGGCCTTCTCCGCCTCGATCAGATCCGGGGTCATCCGTGTGCTGAAAATGGTTCCCTCACCTCAGTGGTCCTGGCGCCTGTCGTGGAAGGCGACGCACCTCTGCGACGAACGACCCACTGCGGATTCGACATCGCCTCGTGGGATTTCGTCGGATTCGGGTTCGCTGCAGGCATACCCCCGATCCTGTGGGTGCGGGAGCACACCCCACTTGATCGTCGTTGCGTACATTTGGCGCGAGGCGCGGGGGAGAGGTGTGCGGCGTCGGGCCGTGGTGCCTGCATTACACGACGTGACTCGACCTGCCCGGATCAGCACGGACGTTGCGGCCTGCTGTCAAGGCCGGGTTGTCAACAAGAGGTGAAAACCCGGTGCGCCCTGACTGTGGTGTCGGGTTGGATCGGCGCATGTCGATCACGCTGCAGTCCGGAACGCCCGCCCTCCCGAACGAGTTGGACGAGATCGTCGAGGCAGTGGCGCTCTGGCAGGTGGAAGGTGCGCCGGTCCAGCTTCATTCGGGTGACCTCGGCTGGGCCTGGAGGTTCGGCGCGCAGGCGCTGGCCGAGAAGGTCCGTGTATGGCGCCGGGACGGGCAGATCCTGGCCGCCGGCATGGTGGACGGCGAGGACGGATTGATCCGAATGGCGATCGCGCCGATCGTCGACAACGACGAGGCGTTCGCCCTGCAGCTGCTGGCCGATCTGTCCGACCCAGGGCGAGGCGTACTGCCGGCCGGTGGCGGATGTGTCGAGGCCCGATTCGGTGCCGCGTTCCGGAAACTCCTGCACCGCAGCGGCTGGGTCGCCGACGAGCCGTGGACGCCGCTACGTCGTGACCTGACCGCACCCGTGGAGGACTGCGGCCTGCGGATAGAGGTGCTCGACGCGGACCACGTTGACGAACAGATCCTGCGGGATCGGGTCGCGGTGGGGCGGGCCTCGTTCCCCAACTCGACGTTCACCGAGGAACGCTGGCGCGCGATGGCGGCGTCCTCGGCGTACCGGCGGGCTCGCTGCCTGGTCGCCTACGACTGCGCCGGCAGTGCGGTCGCTGCGACGACCGTGTGGTCGGCCGGGCCCGGGCGGCCCGGCCTGATCGAGCCGCTGGGCGCCCATCGGGACCACCGAGGCCACGGATACGGCCGGGCCATCACCGTGGCAGCCGCCGGAGCGCTGCGGCAGGTGGGGTCGTCCAGTGCGACGGTGTGCACCCCGAGCAGCAACGTCGCCGGCGTCGCGGCGTACGTGTCGGCAGGCTTCGACAAGCTCTCGGACATCACCGACTTCCGTCGCACCAGCTGACCATCGCGGGTTCACGAGCGGGGCTGTCGGCGTCCTGGGGTAGCGGTCCTCGTCGTGATAATTGACATAATGTTCATTATCGGCGCATTACCAAGACGGCTCGATCCAGCCGAGAGGGGCTCCGTACGAGCGTTCGCCGGCAACGTTCCTGACGACGCTCGAACCCTCGCACCGTCCGGACAAACTTCGGCGGCGACATGCCCGTGCGCCGTTCCTTTCCTCGGATCGTCCACGACGACTGCGCGTGCGTACGACGAACGGCGAAGTCGTCGTCCAACCTGATGCGATGCTCGCCGTGAACGCGAACGTCACTCATTGCGTGGAATCAGAATTCCGACGTCCAGTTGGGTTCCGACTCGCGGTCGTCCCGGCCAGGGTCGGCCTGTCCGCTCCTGTCTTCCCCGCCGGACTGTGAGCCTCACCCCAGGTCAGCCCGGGCGTCGATCGATGGCGAGACACGATTCCGTCGTACGCACAAGACGTCCGGCGGCGACCCGGGCTGTGCTGTGACGGGTTGTCGAGAGCGGATCACACGCCGTCAGAGGATCTTATCCATGTCGTGTAATAGCACTTACACGACATGCTATTTTTTGGGCCATGAGTGAGCCAAAAACCGTCTCGACGGTGACCGTGCACGACGCCGTGCTGGAGTATCTCGAGGTGCTCGAGCGCCGCGTCATGCGTTCCCAGCTCAGCCCCGCCACTCTGCACGCCTACCACCGCGACCTCGACGATTTCACCACTCTCCTGGGCCCGGACACCGTGCTCGACTCGATCGAGGCCGACCACCTCGAGGTCGCGCTGACGGCGATCGCCAAGGCACCCGATCGCCGTTACACCAAAGGGCTGAAGATCGCCGAGGACGGCTCCACTCCCCCAGGTCGCGGCCAGCATCTGCTGGCCCGCTGGTTCGCCGCGGTCCGCGGGCTCTTTCGCTGGGCGGCCGACAAGGGCTACGTCCAGGTCGATCCCACCACCAAGGTGGCCGCGCCGCGTACGCCGCGCCGCGCCGTGGGCGCCCGGCTCGGGTTACGGGTCGACGAGGCGCTGCTGCTGCGGGCCTCGCCAAGTCGACGGGCGCAGGAAACCCTGCGTGCCGACCAGAAGCTGTCCATCCGCGACGAGGCGATTCTGCGGCTCCTGGTCGAGTCCGGCCCACGGGTGTCGGAGCTGTGCGGCGCCAACCGCAGCGACATCCGGCTGCACGAGGAGACGCACACACCAGTTCTGCACGTACGCGGGAAGGGCGGCAAGAACCGCGACCTGCCGCTGTCGCCGGCGACCCTCAGGGCCATCGAGAGGTACCTCTCCGAGGAACGCCCGCCGCCTCCGAAGCCGACGTCCCTGGACCGTGCGGAGCGCATCCGGGTCGAGGACGCGGCCAGCGCGTTGTTCGTATCCGTACGCGGAAAACGGCTCTCGCCGCGTGACCTGCAGCGGATGGTCGAGCGCTACACCAAGGAGTTCCTCGGCCGCCGGGCGACACCACATTCCCTGCGGCACACGGCCCTGACGGTTCTCGCCAGGGCCGGTGTGGACATCGCGACCGTCGCCCAGATCGCCGGGCACTCCAGCCTGGCCACGACGTCTGTCTACATGGACGAGTCGATGAGCGCCGCCGCTGAGGCCATCGACAGCTCGCCGCTCGCCGCCGACTGATCCGCCTACCTCCGCCACGTCCCCGCAGCGGGAAGTCACCCACGTCTGCCAGCTCGACGAGGACGACGTGATCGTCCGCGCCTTGGTAGGCGTGCTCGGGTGACTCCCCCGCGGCCTGGCCACACTCACCTCGGCGTTGCGCCGTCAGGCTGAGGCCGGCTCCCAGGCGAATCCGTCCAGGTCGGTGAACGACTCGGTGTCGGTGCCGATGACGACCCGGTGCGAGCCGGAGCCGTCCGGGTCGACGCCGACGTCCTTGGCCGCAGCCTTGCGCCCGTAGAGCGCCAGCTTCACCGCCGAGGACGAGCCGTCGAACTCGACGTACTTCGTGCCGAAGCTCTTGGCCACCGTCAATCCGTGGTTGACATAGAACTCCTTGGTCGCCTTGACGTCGTTGACGCCGAGCAGCAGCACGATGTCGTCCACGTCCCTGGTGATTGGGCCGGTGTTCTTCTTGGCCGAGGTCGCGACCTTCCAGATCGTGCCGTCGGGCGCCTGCACGACACCGCCGTATCCCCAGAAGCTCTTCTTCGTGGGCTTGATCGTGGTGGCCCCGGCGTCGACCGCGGTGCCGATCAGGCTGTCGACGGTGCCGGGCTGTGAGACCACCAGCGACAGCGCACACCCACGGAAACCGGCCGTCGGCACGTCACCTGCCCGCGTGCGGATCGTGTCACCGAGCCCGAAAGCCTTGTCGTAGAAGGAGTTCGCCGCGGCCGGGTCGGATGCCTCGATGGTGATCGACCTGATAGCAGCCATGTCAGCGCACCTCCTGGATGCGGACCATGTTGCCGGCCGGGTCCCGGAAGGCGCAGTCGCGGACGCCGTACGGCTGGTCGGTCGGCTCCTGCACGACCTCCACGTCGCCCGCCTGGACCTTTTCGAACGTCCCGTCAAGATCCTTGGTGGCCAGCAGGATCCAGCCGTAGGTACCCTTGGCCATCATCTCGGCGATGGTGCGGCGCTCGTCGTCGGTGATGCCCGGGTCGGCGAACGGCGGCGCCAGCAGGATCGAGGTGTCCGGCTGGCCGGGCGGTCCGACGGTGATCCAGCGCATAGTGCCCTTGCCGACGTCCTGGCGGACCTCGAAGCCGAGCCGGTCGCGGTAGAAGGCCACCGAGGCCTCCGGGTCCTCGTGCGGGAGGACGCTGGTGTGAATGGTGATGTCCATGCCGGTCACGCTAACTGCGGCTCCACCGGCCGTGCTTCTTGATTCCTGATCGGTCTGGTCACCTGTTTCGCGACACACGCCGGCAGCTGCGCAGTCCCCTGCGCCGCCTGGCGTTTGTAGACGCTGGGCGGCATTCCGACCAATTCGGTGAATCGCGTACTGAAGGTGCCGAGCGAGGAGCTGCCGACCGCGAAGCACACCTCGGTGACGCTGAGGTCGCCACGGCGCAGCAGCGCCATCGCCCGCTCGATCCGGCGGGTCATCAGATAGCCGTATGGCGACTCGCCGTAGGCCAGCCGGAACTGGCGGCTCAGGTGCCCGGCGGACATGTGCACGCCACGGGCGAGCGCCTCGACGTCCAGCGGCTGGGCGTACTCCCGGTCGATCCGGTCCCGGACGCGGCGCAGCAAAGCGAGGTCACGCAGGCGTTGTTCCGACGGGGTGTGGCTCACCTTCGAGATCCTGCCATGCCGGGCCGGAGCCGCCCAGCAGGTCGGCGGCTCCGGCTGGTCGACGTCGGCGTCAATCCGGCCTTGTCATTGGTCTCGTCCGCGTTGTTTGCCCGCTTTGCGAGCTTCGGGCGTGTCAGGGCGCGAACAGCCGGGACGGGCGCTTGGGGAACAGCGCGTTCACCAGCGGGTCCGCCTCGCCACCGGTGCCGACGTCGGGGAACGCCGACCGCAGTTCGTCTGCCGACGCGTGCCCGAACAGCGACCGCAGGAACACCAGCGGCGGAAAGCCGGCCCGTGGCGTGCGGTCGTGGCGGTCGGCCGGGCCCTGGTCGTGCACGGCGGTCAGCCGTCCGCCGCTGAACGTCAGCCGAACAGCGGTGCGGTAGAAGTCGAGCAGGAAGTCGCCGTCGTAGCCTGCCACCGGCGATGCGGCGAGCCGGCGTTCGAGGACCGGCGCGATCCGGCGCAGCATCGCGGGCAGGTCCGGCACGCGGACGTACCACGCGTACGGCGGGCGCCGGCGCGGCTCGTACTCGTGCGGAATCACCTGGTAGAAGGGGTGATCGCGGCCGAGTTCGAGGACGAGCCTGGTGATCGGCTCGTACTCCGGCGTGTTCGGCGGCCTCTGCCCGGCGAGGTCCACGAGGGCACGTACGAGCGAGGGCCGGACCCTGGCCAGGTTGGTGCCGGGGAGGACCTCCAGCATGCTCACGACGAAACGGCTGCCGCTGCCCTGCGTGGCCACCAGCCCGCAGAACTCCCCTGCGCCGGACTCGAGGACGCGGATGCGAAAACAGCCGCGCATCGCGTCGGGCTCGTTCTCCGCGTCGATGTGGTACGCCCAGAACTTCTCCCCGAGCCGGGAACTCACAAGGCTGTCCCGCCGGACCTGCTCGTAACACGCGATCAGCGCGGGAACGTCCTGCCTGGTTGCCTTGCGCAGCCGGTACGGCTCGGGCTGGTCGTCCTTGGCCGCGGGCAGCGCCGACACCGGCACGGTGACCGAGCCGCCAAGGTCCACGGCGTACTCGTAGCCGAACTGGCGGTAGAAGTTGGGAATTCCGGTGATCGACTGGACGAGTTTGCCGTCCTGGTCGCACCGGTCGTGCAGGGCGCCGAACAGCGCTCGTACGAGACCGCGCCGGCGGTAGTCCGGGTCCGCGGCGACGATCTCGGGGCGGCCGACCGGGAGGGAGATCCCGTCGTAGGTCCATTCCTCCTGCTGGTAGCACGCGCAGGCGACGAGCCGTTTCCGCCCGGCGCCGGTGTCCTCGACCACGATGTAGTCGGTCGGCCCGAGCAGAGGATGGTCCCCACGCATGTGGCGGCGGACGGTGTGCGCCACCACCAGGTCGGGTGGGCCGTCGTCGCTGTCCCGGAAGACGTTCCCGGCAAACTCGGCGAGTGCGTCGGTGTCCGCCGGCGTCGACCAGCGCAGCACCAGGCCGTCACCCAGGTCGCGGCCGGCGTCGCCGGTGAGGCCGTTGGTTCGTACGGTCGAAGTCATCGCTGCCGAGACTAGGGCGCGGCGACCGCTCCGGCCACCACTTAATCGCCGCGTCTCAATCGCCGCGTCGTTCCTGCGACCGAGGCCCTGGTGGGGCGGCCGGCCTCAGACGCCGACGTCGAGGGGCGGGTCCTCCCACTTCCCGGCGAGGACCTCCGGGAACAGCTCGGGCAGCCGGCGGGGCGCGAACACGGCTGCGTCGGCCGGACCGGCCTCCAGGTCGCGCCGGCTCCACCATCGGTAGGCCTGGTGGCCGTCGCGTACCGACCACGGGTCACCGATGGCGTGGATCGCCGGAGTGTTCGGCGCGCGGTAGACGAAGAACTGCTCCCGCTGGTCCAGGAGGTCTCCGTTCGCTCCGCCGCCGTCCGGGGGAGCGTCTTCCGCGCCGGCGCTGGGGACGACGTGCCGTCGGGTCCACACCGGGCCCTGCATGCGGTCGGGGTCGACGTTCAGGCCGGTCTCCTCCCGCAGCTCACGGGCTGCGGCCTGCAGGGCCGACTCGCCCGCCTCGACGCCACCGCCGGGACAGAACCAGAACCCGTCCGCTGGGCCGCGGCGGGGTTTGGCGTGGAAGAGAAGAAGCCGGTCCAGCGGGTCGATGACCAGCAGGCGCACGGCAGGACGTATGCGGGATCCGGGCACGAGCCGAACGATATAACCATGATCAACTTCTCTCACGGTCCGACGCGCCCGGCCCGGCTCGACACCCGCCGGACGACCACGGAGGATGTGGGAAGGCCGCAACCCGCCTGTATGCAAGGGAATGCACTCGGCGACGAGCTGGACGGCCGGACGGGCCCGAACGGGAATCAGCGGTGCGGCAAGGGCAAGGGCGGGAAGGAGCCGGTGCGGTGAACCACGAGGTGTTCGTGCTCGATGCCGTGCGTACGCCGATCGGCCGGTACGCCGGAGGGCTGGCCGGCGTACGCCCGGACGACCTCGCGGCGCACGTCGTCGGCGAGCTCGTCCGCCGTAATCCCGGCCTGGATCCGGCCCGTGTCGACGACGTGGTCTTCGGCGCCGCCAACGGTGCCGGTGAGGACAACCGCAACGTCGCCCGGATGGCCGTGCTGCTGGCGGGGCTTCCCACATCGGTGCCCGGCGTCACCGTCAACCGGCTGTGCGGCTCGGGGATGGAGGCGGTGATGGCGGCCAGCCGCACCATCGCCACCGGCGAGGCGTCCCTGTGTGTCGCCGGCGGAGTGGAGTCGATGAGCCGGGCGCCGTGGGTGTTGCCCAAACCCGAGCGTGGCTTCCCGCGCGAGTCACAGACACTGCACTCCACGACGCTCGGCTGGCGGATGGTCAACCCGGCGATGCCACCGGAGTGGACCGTGTCACTCGGTGAGGCGGCGGAGGCGCTGGCGGACGAGTACACCATCTCGCGGGCGGCGCAGGACGCGTTCGCCGTCCGCAGTCACCGGCGGGCCGCCGCCGCCTGGGCGGCCGGGGAGTATGCCGAGGAGGTGGCGCCCGTGCCCGGCACCGACCTGGACCGCGACGAGAGCATCCGGCCGGACACCACCGTCGACGCCCTCGCCGCGCTGCGGCCGGCGTTCCGCCCGGACGGGACGATCACCGCGGGCAACTCCTCGCCGCTGAACGACGGGGCGGCGGCGCTGCTGCTCGGCGGTCAGGACGCGGCCCGCTCGGCCGGGGTGGAACCACTGGCCCGGGTGGTGTCTCGGGGCGTGGCGGCGGTGGATCCGCAGCGATTCGGTGTCGGTCCGGTACGGGCGGCGGAGCAGGCGCTGGCCCGGGCGGGGCTCGGTTGGGCCGACCTGGACGTGGTGGAGCTGAACGAGGCGTTCGCCGCCCAGGCGCTGGCCTGTCTGGCGCACTGGCCCGACCTCGACCCCGACATCGTCAACCCGCGCGGCGGTGCCATCGCCCTTGGGCACCCGCTCGGGGCGTCCGGCGCGCGGATCGTCGGCTCGCTGGCCTGGCAGCTGCGCCGTCGTGGCGGCGGTCGAGGACTCGCGGCCCTGTGCATCGGGGTCGGACAGGGGCTCGCGGTCGTCCTCGAGGCCTGACCCCTTCCCTCCGGGTTGTCGGGCGCCGTCGTCCGCGGGCGGGCCGATGCCGCTTCGGCCGGCCTTGGGGGTGGTAGCTGAGAAGGTGCCGGAATCGACGGGCGGCGACTTGCCCTCAACCTTGGTTGGGGTCCTAGCGTCGCCCTCGACGGCACTCGAGGCGAAGGGACCGAGCGGGCATGGACATGGAGACCACCGCGTGGACGTCGCTCTACCACGCGATGAACGCCGAGGACGAACGCCGGCCGTTCTCCCGCGCGACCCTGCGGCGGATCGGCCGGTTCGCCGCGCCGCACCGTGCCCAGCTCACGAAGTTCCTGCTGCTCAGCGTGGTGACCGCCGTCCTGACGGTGGCGACACCGGTGCTGGCCGGGCGGGTCCTGGACGCGATCGTGCAACGCTCGCCGCTGCGGGTCGTCCTCGTCATCGCCGCGGTCATCGCGGTCATCGCCGTGGCCGAGGCGGGTCTCGGGATCCTCACCCGGCTACTGTCCGCCCGCATCGGCGAGGGACTGATCCTCGACCTGCGCACGGCCGTGTTCGACCACGTTCAGCGCATGCCGGTGGCGTTCTTCACCCGCACCCGCACCGGCGCCCTGGTGAGCCGGCTCAACAACGACGTCCTCGGCGCCCAGCGCGCCTTCAGCGACACACTGTCCGGCGTGGTGAGCAACCTCGTCACGCTCGTCCTCACCCTCGCGGTGATGATCGGCCTGTCCTGGCAGGTGACCGTGCTGGCGCTGGTGCTGCTGCCGATCTTCGTGGTGCCCGCGCGGCGGATGGGCAACCGGCTGGCCCGGCTGGAGCGCGAGGCGGCCAACCACAACTCCGCGATGAGCACCCAGATGACCGAGCGCTTCTCCGCGCCCGGCGCCACCCTGGTCAAGCTGTTCGGGCGGCCCGCCACCGAGTCCGCGGAGTTCGCGGTGCGCGCCCGCCGGGTGCGCGACATCGGCGTGCGCAGCGCGATGGTGCAGTGGGTGTTCATCGCCGCGCTCACGCTGGTCTCGGCGCTGGCGCTTGCCCTGGTCTACGGACTGGGCGGCTACTACGCCCTGGCCGGCTCCCTCGACCCCGGCGACGTGGTCGCCCTGGCGCTGCTGCTCACCCGGCTGTACGCGCCGCTGACCGCGCTGGCCAGCGCCCGGGTGGAGGTGATGAGCGCGCTGGTCAGCTTCGAGCGGGTCTTCGAGGTGCTCGACCTCGCGCCGCTGATCGACCAGAAGCCGGATGCCGTACGCGTGCCGGACGGGCCGGTGTCGGTGGAGTTCGCGCACGTCCGGTTCGGTTACCCGGCCGCCGACAAGGTGTCGCTGGCGTCGTTGGAGGAGGTCGCGAAGCTGGACGCCCGGGGCGGTGAGGAGGTGCTGCACGACGTGTCGTTCCGGGTCGACCCGGGCGCCATGGTGGCTCTGGTCGGCTCCTCCGGCGCCGGGAAGTCGACCATCGCGCAACTGATCCCCCGGCTGTACGACGTGGACGAGGGTGCCGTGCGGCTGTCCGGCGCCGACGTACGCGACCTGACGTTCGACTCCCTGCGCGCCACCATCGGCATGGTCACCCAGGACGGCCACCTCTTCCACGAGTCGCTGCGCGCCAACCTCCTGCTGGCCCGGCCGCAGGCCCGCGAGGCCGAGCTGTGGGAGGCGTTGCGCCGGGCTCGGCTGGACGACCTGGTGGCCGGGCTGCCCGACGGCCTGGACACCGTGGTCGGCGAACGCGGCTACCGGCTGTCCGGGGGCGAACGCCAGCGGCTGACGATCGCCCGGCTGCTGCTCGCCCAGCCGCGGGTGGTGATCCTGGACGAGGCGACCGCGCACCTCGACTCCACCTCCGAGGCCGCTGTGCAGGCCGCGCTCGGTGAGGCGCTGGCGGACCGGACCGCGATCGTCATCGCGCACCGGCTGTCCACGGTCCGGGCCGCCGACCTGATCCTGGTGCTCGAGGCCGGGCGGGTGGTCGAACGCGGCACCCACCACGAGCTGCTCGCGCGCGGCGGTCGCTACGCCGAGCTGCACCGTACGCAGTTCGCCACCGACGAGAACACCGAGGAGAACGCAAACGACTCAGTGATGGTCGCGCCGGAGCCGTCCGCGGCGGCGAACGTCGCCTCCCCGGCCGGGTAATGTCGGCGCCATGCCGACTGCACCCCGTCCCGAGCAGCGTCCCTTCGTGCACCGCCACCACGGTGACGAACGGGCCGACGAGTACGCCTGGCTGCGCGACCGCGAGGATCCGGCCGTGCTCGCCCACCTGAAGGCCGAGAACGCCCATACCGAGGAATCCCTCGCACATCTGTCCGGCCTGCGCGAGGAGCTGTTCGAGGAGTACCGCTCGCGGATCAAGGAGACCGACGAGGACGTCCCGGCTCGCGACGGCGCGTGGGAGTACTTCACCCGCACCCAGGAGGGCAAGCAGTATCCGCTGTTCGTACGGCATCCGGTCGGTGCCGGGGACGCGGCCGGCAGCGGGGACAGCGCGGCCGATGGTGCCGGCGAGGAGGTGCTGCTGGACTGCAACGAGGCGGCGGAGGGCACCGACTACTTCGCCCTGGGCGCGTTCTCGATCTCGGCGAGCGGTCATCTGCTCGCGTACTCGGTGGACACCGACGGCAGTGAGGAATTCCGGATGCGGGTGAAGGACCTCCGCACCGGTGAGCACCTGCCCGACACGATCAGCCCGACGGGGTACGGCGCGGCCTGGTCGGCCGACGAGGGCTTCCTCTTCTACACCACCCTCGACTCGGCGCACCGGCCGTGGAAGCTGTGGCGGCACCGGCTGGGCACCGACCAGAGCGAGGACGTGCTGATCTTCACCGAGGAGGACGAGTCGTTCTACCTCGGCATCTCCCGGACCCGGTCGCGGGAGTGGCTGGTGCTGGACCTGCACGCCACCGAGTCCAGCGAGGTGCACGTCCTGCCCGCCGGCGACCCCGAGGGGCAGTGGCGGCTGGTCGCCGCGCGCCGGCCCGGGGTGGAGTACACCCTGGAGCACCACACCGACCGGTTCCTGTTCGTCACCAACGACCAGGGCCCGGACTTCCGGCTCGCGCAGGCGCCGGTGGACGACCCGGGCCCGGAACGCTGGACGGACGTGATCGCCCACCAGGAGGGCGTCCGGATCGTGTCGGTGGACGCGTTCACCGACCACCTGGTGGTGGCGCTGCGCGCCGACGGGCGTACCGAGCTCGACGTGATCGGCGTCGCCGACGGGGAGCGCCGCCGGATGGTCTTCGAGGAGCCGATCTACACCGTCGACGTCGGCACCAACCGGGAGTTCGACACCACCACGCTGCGGATCGACTACACCTCGCTGACCACGCCGAACTCCGTCATCGACGTCGACCTGGCCACCGACGCGCGCCGGCTGCGCAAGCGGCAGCCGGTGCTGAACGTGGACCTCGACCGCTACCAGTCGACCCGGGAGTGGGCCACCGCTCCGGACGGGACGAAGGTGCCGATCTCGGTGGTGTGGCGCGACGACCGGCCCGAGGGCGGTCCTGTGCTGCTGTACGGCTACGGGTCGTACGAACACTCGATGGATCCGTGGTTCTCCACCCTGCGGTTGTCGCTGCTGGACCGCGGTGTGGCGTTCGCGATCGCGCACGTGCGTGGCGGCGGGGAGCTCGGCCGGTCGTGGTACGACCACGGCAAGCGGCTGGAGAAGTCCAACACCTTCACCGACTTCGTGGCCGCTGCCGACTACCTGGTCGAGACCGGCTGGACGACGCGGGAAGGCCTTGCGATCCGGGGCGGGTCGGCGGGCGGCCTGCTGATCGGCGCCGTGCTCAACCTGCGTCCGGACCTGTGCGCCGCGGCGGTGGCCGAGGTGCCGTTCGTGGACGCGCTCACCACCATCCTCGACCCGTCGCTGCCGTTGACGGTGCGGGAGTGGGACGAGTGGGGAAACCCGGTGGCCGACCCGCAGGTGTACGCCGCGATGAAGGCGTACGCGCCCTTCAACAACGTCTCCGAAAGCCACTATCCCGCGATCTACGCCACCGCCGGGCTGAACGACCCGCGGGTGAGCTACTGGGAGCCGGCGAAGTGGGTCGCCCGGCTGCGTGACCGGATGACCGGTGGCGGACCCGTGCTGTTGAAGACCGAACTCGGCGCGGGGCACGGCGGGCCGTCGGGCAGGTACGACGCCTGGCGGGACGAGGCGCAGGTGCACGCGTTCGTGCTGGACCAGGTGGGCCTGGCGAAGACGCCGGCATAGGGCCGGCGCCGGGATCCGGGTAGGCCAGGCTTGGTCGAATTCCCACCTGCGGGGTCCGCTCGGAGGTAACCTCCCGCCAACCGCTGAGGAGGTGGCCGCATGGCCGACGTACACCGCTCCCTGGTCTGGTGCAAGGACGCCGGCGCCGAGCTCGCCGAGGTGAAGCTGGCGCGCGGACACCTGTCCGCGGTCGGTTCGGCGATCGGTGCGGACCCGGTGCCGTATCGGCTGGAGTACGCCCTCACCACCGGCGACGACTACGCGACGTCGTCGCTGCGGGTGCACGCGTTCGGCGTCGGCTGGCGACGGGTGCTGGAGTTGCGCCGCGACGGCTCCGGCCGCTGGGAGATCTTCGCCGACGCCGAGGGACACCTGGACGCACCACCGCCGGGCGGGAACGCGCGCAGCTACGGTGACGCGCTGGACTGCGACCTGGGACTGTCCCCGCTCACCAACACCATGCCGGTACGCCGCCACGGGCTGCTCACCGGAGGCGGACCGGTCGACCTGCTGACCGCGTGGGTGTCGGTTCCCGACCTGTCGGTGCACCCGAGCCGGCAGCGCTACACCCACGTACGCGCGGACGGCGACGGTGCGGTGGTCCGCTTCGACAGCGACGACTTCACCGCCGACATCGCCTTCGACCGGGACGGCCTGGTCGTGGACTACCCGGGGATCGCCCGCCGCGCCGGACCGGCGGCTTCGGCCGCGGCCAGGATCGACGTCGCAGGTACGACGGACCTCACGTCCAGAAGTCTCCGGGGCGAGGAGCCGGACGGCGCCGCGGGAGACGTCCTCGCGGCCACCTAGGGCGCGTCTCGGTGGTGACCGGATTCCTCCGCGGAAGAATCCGGCCACCACCGAAGTGACGCGACGTCCCTAGTTGGTGCCGCTCTGCGGAGCGGGCGCCGGGGCCTGCTTCTGCCGGGGCTGACGCCACTGCTTGCTCATCCCGCGGTCGGCCAGATCGACGATCCGGACGGCGGTCGAGGTGTTGCCGCTGACCTTCGCCACTACTGCCACCTGCTGGTCCTTCTTGATCGACCCCACACCCTCCCGGAGCGCGTTGACCCGGGTTTTGGCGTCGACGACGTAGGTGTGGGTGTAGCCGTCCTTGCTCTTCAGCGTCACCGCGGTGGAACTGATCGACTGGACGCTGCCGCGCTGGGCTGCGACGGTCTGGTAGCCACCACCGGGCTTCGCGACGACGAACTCACCGTGCAGTGCGCGGCCGGCCAGTCCCAGCCCGCCCGGTCCACCGGGTCCACCGGGTCCGCCCGGTCCACCGGGTCCACCCCGGCGGCCGAGGTGCGGCCCGTTGGGCTGCTTGCCGTCCGGTCCCGCCTTCTGGCCGGCCTTCGGGCTGACGGTCGGTGTGGGCTTGGCCTGCGCGGCGACCTGGGTCCTGGGACCGGAGGCGTTGTCCGCCAACGCGATGCCGCCCACCACGAGTCCGGAGACGGTCGCCGCGGCGGCGGCCACCCCGACCACGGTGGTCCGGCTGACGTTGCGTCCTGCTGGACTCATCTGCTGCTCCTCTGCTCCTCGTTGCTGCCCGGTAAGGGACCCGGTGCCCGTGCGGCGGCCGAGTACGGCCACCTGCGCGCGGGCCGCCGTCCACTATCGACCACGAAGCTTGGAAACACCTGAAGAGAACCTGGGAGTCTTGGTCGCCGTTGGTGCCGTAACGCCTTCGGAGGGTACGCGGTGGCGGCCCGACGACGCGTCCCTCTCGTTTGGGCGACGGACCCGGAGTTGGCGATGCGGCGATGCGGCATGCTGGGCGGTCATGCGTTCGGTGCACCTGCCCCATGTCGGCTCCTGGGTCCGCTACCTCGACCTGCCCGGCGACTCCCCCACCTCGGCGACGTCCCAGGATCCGGTGTTCGTCTACGTCGCGGGTCTCGGCGCGGCCACCTCCGCCGACTTCCCGCACGTGGTCACCCGCTCGGCGCTGCGGCGGCACCGCTCGCTGCTGGTCGACCTGGTGGGCACCGGGTGGAGCGACCCGGCCGACCCCGCGAGGTTCGGGTACACCGTGGAGGAGCACGCCAACGCGGTCGCGGCGGTCCTGGACGCCGACGGGCTCAGGGGCGCCACGGTCGTCGGTCACAGCCTCGGCGGCTCGGTCGCGATCGCACTCGCCCACCGCCGGCCCGACCTGGTGGGCATCCTGGTCGCCTGCGAACCCAACCTCGACCCCGGCGTGGGCGACCTCAGCGCGCACGTCGCCGCGCAGACCGAGGAGGCGTTCGTACGCCGCGGCTACGACGCCCTGCGCGCGGTCGTCGCCCGGGACGAGCACGCCGCCGGCGCGTCGGTGTTCCACGCCACCGTCGGACGCTGGACGCCGGTCGGGATGCACCGTACGGCGGTGTCGATGCTGGCCGACCGGGAGCCGACGTTCCGTACGCAGCTCGCGCAGGGGGTGATGCCGCGGGCGCTGCTGGTCGGCGAGCACACCCCCGACTTCGACCTGACCGGGATGGCGGCGGCCGGGGTGGCCGTGCACGTGGTGCCGAGTGCGGCGCACGTGATGACGTACGACAACCCGGCCGGTTTCGCGGCCGCCATCGCCGCTGCCGTGGAGCAGGCTCACTGAGCACCTGGTCCTGGTACGTCGCCCGCTGAGAGCGGCTCCGGAAGCGTCCGGCCGAGGCGGGCGAGTGGGGACACCGCCATCAGCGCGGGAGACAGCAGCATCCCGGCCGCGGTGACAGCCAGCGCGGTCCGCAGGTCCCAGCGTTCGGCGAGGAACCCGCCGAGCAGCGAGCCGAGCGGGGTCAGCCCCATCCCCACGAACGTGATCGTCGCCGCCGCGCGCCCCTGCAGCCCGGCCGGGGTGGCGGCCTGCCGGACGGCCATCACGGTGACGTTCACCAGCTGGCCGAAGGCGCCGAAGGTGAAGTTGACCGCGAGCAGGACGGCGACCGTCGCCGCCGACGAGCCGTGCAGCGCGGGCACCACCAGGAACGCGCCGTCGCCGAGTACGGCCGCCGCGACGAGGACCACGCCGTACCCGAACCGGCGCGGCAGTCGGGCGGCCAGTAGCGCGCCCACGAGCGCGCCCGGCCCGACGGCCGAGAGGGTCAGTCCGACGGTGGCCCCGGACAGGTGCAGTACCCGCGGCAGGAACAGCAAGTAGCCGGTCATCGTCGCCGCCAGCCAGAACTGGAACGCGGCCGAGGCGAGGCACACCGTCCGCAGCGAGGAGTCCGCGGCGACGAAGCTGAGACCTTCCCGGATTCGCCGCCAGACCGGCGAGCGGTCGCCGGCCTGGTCGCCGGGCTGGTCGCCGGTCGGCCCCGGCAGCGCCTCGCGGCGGCGGATCCGGCCGATCGACAGGCAGGACGCGGCGAAGAACACCGCACTGGTCGCGGCGCCGACCGGCGCGGACAGCACCGACACCAGTGCACCGCCGAGTGCCGGACCGCCGATCTGAGCGGCCGAGCGGCTGCCTTCGAGGGCGCTGTTGCCCCACACCAGCTGGTCGCGGCGCACCAGCCGGGCCAGCGCCGTCTGGTAGGCGACGTCGAAGAACACCGACAGGGCGCCCACCGCGAACGCGACGACGGCCAGCGCCGGCAGGCCCAGGACACCGAGCAGGCCAGCGACCGCGGCTGCGCCCAGCGCCAGGGCGCGGCCGGCGTCGGTGGCCACCATCACCGTCCGGGTGCGCCACCGGTCCACCCACGCACCGGCGACGAGGGAGAACAACAGGATCGGCGCCTGGCCCACCGCGCGGAGCAGGCCGAGCTGGCCCGGGTCGGCGTGCAGCGTCAGCACCGCGATCAGCGGCAGCATCATCAGGGCCGAATGCTCGCCGAGCTGGGAGGCGGCCTGGCCGGCCCAGAGCCGGCGGAAGTCCCGCTCGCGCCACAGAGGCTGCGGCCCGGAGGCAGGGTCGTCGTACGAAGGGCCGGGAGACGGGCTGGGAGTGGGGCTTGGAGAAGGACCGGTCGGAGCAGCGGCCGCGGTGGGCGCGGCGGCGTACTCCCCGGACGGAGTGGACGGCACGGGTGGAACCCCTCGGTTTGCAAGGCCGGCCCGATGCCCGGTGATAGGCACCGGTGGCTTTCGGGCAGCGGAGGATTCGCTGTGCCGCACGTCAGGGGCGGCACGCGCTGACTGGCCGGCGTACGGCCTACGACGTCACCGCGTGCCCGAACGACCGGGCATGTTCACAGCTCCTCGAGAGGGTCGGTTCCTGCCCGGGACCCTAACCCGGGCAGGCCGAATCGGGAAAGGCGGTTTCGCCGTCCCGGTCCGTTCGCCGACCGGAACCACCCCCAGCGGGACCGGGCCGCTGTCAACCGCCGGTTGCGGCGTGGTGGTCGTCCCACCAGGGACGCAGTGCCTGCGCCACGGCAACGAACCGTTCGTAGGCGTCGGCGAGCACCGCCCGCCGAGCAGGGTCGGGAAGGTGCCGGCGCACGATGCGTACCGTCTGCGCGGTCTCGGTCAGCGAGGAGTACCACCCGACGCCGAGCGCCGCCAGCAGCGCGGCGCCCCGCGCGCCCTGCTCCGTGCCGGCCGCCACCTCGATCTCCAGGTCCAGTGCATCGGCGAACATCTGCGACCACACCGCGCTGCGGGCGGCTCCGCCGGACAGCCGGGCGACGCCGGCCAACTCGAAGCGTTCCCTTAGCGCGTCCACGTGCACGCGGTGCCCGAGGACGACGCCCTCCAGCAGACCGCGGACAAGGTCGCCGCGGGTGTGCCAGCCACGCACGCCGAGGAACGCGGCGCTCGCGGTCTCGCCGTACGGCGACCCGTACAGGAACGGGTGGTAGACCAGTTGACTCGGGCCGGACAGCGCGCCGGCGGCCTCGCGTTCCAGCTCGGCGTAGCCCTCGTCGGTCCCGGGCACGCCGAACGCCGTGCGCCACCAGTCCAGGTTGGTGGCCGAGGAGGCGGAGGTGGACATCGCCAGCCAGCGCCCCGGTTCGACGAACGTGCGCGCCTGCCAGCGTTCGTCCACCACCACGTCGTCGCTGACCACCTGGTTGATGCTGAATGTCCCGGCCACCAGGCTGAGCAGTCCGGGTTCGACCGCGCCCAGCCCCACCGCCGTACCGTCCACGTCGTGTGCGCCGGTGACCACCGGCGTACCGGCCACCAGCCCGGTCGCGGCCGCCCCGTCCGCGGTCACCTCGCCCGCGACCGCGGCGCTGGGCAGCAACGGCGGCAGCCGGTCGGCCAGACCCAGTCCACCCAGCTCCCCCAACCCGTACAGGTCGAGTGCCTGCGGCGCGTAGTCCTGGGTACGCACGGACGTGAACGCGCAGCTGGCCTCGCTGGGGTCGGTGGCGATCGCACCGGTGAGGCGATAGCGCAACCAGTCCTTGCAGAACAGCACCCACCGCGTGCGGTCCAGCACCCGCGGGTCGTGCCGGGCGAACCACGCCAGCAGCGTGGACGGCGAACCCGCGTATGGCACCTGCCCGGTCAGCTCCAGTGCACGTGTCCACGCCGGGCCGGCGCGCCAGTCCCGCAGCACGTCGTGCGCCCGGGTGTCCATCGCGGTGACCGCCGGGCGCACCGGACGGCGCGCCTCGTCGAGGAGGTACAGCCCGTCGTTGTGGCCGACGATGCCGACGGCGCCGATCCGGGCGCCGCTCACTCCGGCGGCGGTCAGCGCCGCACCGATCGCGGCGACGGTCGCCGCCCACACCTCGTCCAGGTCGCGTTCGACCCAGCCCGGCCGCGGGCTGTGCACCCGCACCCGGGCGCTTCCGGCGCCGAGCTCGCGTCCTTCGCGGTCGAAGACGCACGCCTTGGTGACGGTCTGCCCGGCGTCCACCCCGAGCAGCAGGTCGGCTCCCCCGGATGCCCCGGCGGCGCCCGTGCGAGTCCCGGTCACCGGATCAGTCCCAGCCGAGCGTGGACGCGTTCACCGCCGACGCGACCCGCCCGGTGCGGTGCAGTTCGGCGATCGCCTCGGCCACCAGCCGTGCGGAGCGGGTGTTGGTGGTGTGGGTGTCCCCCCCGAAGTGCGTGGTGAGCGTGACGTTGTCCAGGGAACGCCAGGGGCTGTCGGCCGGCAGCGGCTCGCTGTCGAACACGTCCAGCCCGGCGCCGGCGATCCTGCCCTCCACCAGTGCGTCGTACAGCGCGTCGTGGTCGACCAGGCGGGCGCGGGAGGTGTTCACGAAGTACGCGGTGGGCTTCATCAGCGCGAACTGCGCGGCGCCGACGAACCGCTCGGTCTGCGGGGTCAGCCGGGCCAGCACGTGCACGAAGTCGGACTCGGCGAAGACCGTGTCCAGGTCCACCCGGGTGGCGTCGTGGGCGGCGAGCACGTCGTCGCCGACATAGGGGTCGGCGACCAGCAGCCGTACGCCGAACCCGCGCAGCCGCCCGGCCAGCTCCCGGCCCACGTGCCCGAACCCCACCAGGCCGACGGTGCTGCCGCCGATCTCGGTGCCCGGGCCGCCGAAGTCCTTGCGCCACCCGCCGGCCTTCACCGACGCGTCGGCGCGGGCCAGGCTGCGGCCCTCGCTGATCATCAGGCCGATGGCGAGCTCGGCCACCCCGGAGGCGTTGCGGCCGGCGACGGGCACCACGGCGATGCCGCGGGCGGTGGCAGCCTCGATGTCGACGTTCTCCAGCCCGGCCCGGGCCACCACGACCGCGCGCAGGTCGGGGCCGGCGTCCAGGACCGCGGACGGCACCGGCGCGAAGTGCAGCGCGAGTGCCTGCGCGTCACCCACCGCGGCGGCGATCTCGGCGGGTACGGGTACCGCACCCGGGCCTTCCTTCTCCATCCGCTGCTGGGCGGCGTGCTGGTCGGCCTTGCCTCCGGACCAGTCGACGGTACGGACGCCCGCGTGGTCCAGGTCGACGGCGGCGAGGGCCTCGACGTAGGCGGACGCGGGAATGTAGTGGTCACCGATCACGAGTGTGCGCACGTCCGGAACCTACCCGACCACGATCACCGCGCCGTGCTCACCCGAGGACGACCAGCTCGCGGTCGTCGTCGGTCACCGGCCCGGCCAGACTCCGTGGACTGCGCACCGCCGCGGTCCCCCACGCCACCGCCTCGCGCAGCCGCTGGGCGGGCGCGCCGTCCACCGCGAGGAAGCCGGCCAGCAGGTTGTCCCCCGCCCCGACGGTGCTCGCCACCCGCACCGGTCCACCGGCCCGGGCGTGCAGCGGCGGCCCGTCACCGACCAGCACCGCGCCCTCCTCGCCCAGGCTCACCAGGACGTCGGCGCCGGTGGTGCGGCGTACCTTCGCCGCGGCGGTGAGCACGTCGCCGAGGGTGGGCAGGGCATCTCCGGTGAGTTCGGCGAGCTCGTCCAGGTTGGGCTTGACCAGCGCCGGCCGTCCGGCGAGACCCTCCCGCAGGGCCGCGCCGCTGGAGTCCAGGGCGAACCGCCCGCCGGCCAGGCGTACCCGCTCGGCGAGGTCGGCGTAGAAGTCCTCGCCCACCCCGCGCGGCAGCGTGCCCGCGCCGACCACCCAGTCGCCGTGGCCGAGGTGGGCGAGCACGGCCTCCGCCAGCGCCTCGGCCTCTCCCCAGCTGAGGGTGGGGCCGGGTTCGTTGACCTTGGTGACCACCCCGTCGGGGGTACGCAGGGAGATGTTCACCCGCACCGGCTCGGTCACCGGCACACCGACGTAGGACACCGACTCCTCCTCCAGCAGCCGGCGCAGCTGGTCGCCCTCGGTGCCGCCGAGGGGAAGCACGGCCCGTGACCGGACGCCGTTGGCGGCCAGTGCACGGGTGACGTTGACACCCTTCCCGCTGGGCTCGACGTGCGCGCCGCTGGCGCGGTTGACCGCACCGGACACCAGGGAGGCGACGTCCAGGGTTCGGTCCACGCTCGGGTTCGGGGTCACGGTGAGGATCACGGCACTCACGCCCGCACCACGGTGGGACCGGCCGCCTCGACCTCGGCCGCCTCGGCCTCGCCGAGCTCGGTGCCGGTGACCACCACGTCGAACTCCGCCAGGTCGGCGAACCGGCAGAAGCTGGTACGGCCGAACTTCGAGTGGTCGGCGAGCAGCACCCGCCGCTTGCCCGCCGCGACCATCGCCGCCTTCACCGCCGCCTCGGTCGGCAGCGGCGTGCTGAGCCCGTGCCCGGCGGTGACGCCGTTGGTGCCGAGGAACGCCACCTCCACCGACAGCTCCTCCAGCTGGCGGCGGGCCCAGTCGTCGACGGTGGCGTGGGTGCGCCCGCGGACCAGGCCGCCGAGACTCCACACCGACAGCGTGGGCCGGTCAGCGAGCAGCGTGGCGATCGGCAAGGAGTTGGTCACCACCGTGAGCTCGCGGTCGGTGGGCAGCAGGCGGGCGAGCGCCTCCGGAGTTGAGCCGCTGTCGAAGAGGACCGCGCCCTCCTCGGGGAGCTGGTCCAGTGCGGCCCGGGCGATCCGCGCCTTCTCCGCGCGCTGTTGTTCGCGGCGGGTGGCGAGCCGGGGTTCGTAGCCGAGCCGCTCCACCGGGATCGCGCCGCCGTGCACCCGCCTGAGCAGGCCCTGGCGTTCGAGCACGGTGAGGTCGCGCCGCACCGTCTCCTGGGTGACCTGCAGCGCGTCTGCCAGTCCGGCCACCTCGACCCGCCCGTCGGCCCGGGCACGGGTGAGGATCTCCAGCTGACGCTCCTCGGCGTACATCCCGGCTGTCCGACCGAGCCCGAGTCTGTCCGGTCGGTTGTCCGCCTCGACCATCACCCGCCGAGCATGCCGGAAAGGTCGACGCTCACACAAGGGAGACCGTGTGGTTTTTGGCCCGGGTTTGTGTGCTTGTGTGGGGTATCGCTTGACTCTGCTGCGTAGCGGGTGGATGGTCGGTGCGCTGCTCGCACTACGGAGGTTCGGACCATGAGCGGAGCCACCCCCGAAGCCAACCCCGACACCATCTCCCCGCCCCCATCGGCCGGCACCACCCGCCGCACCCTGCTCCGCGGCTTCGCCGGCGCGGCCGGGGCCGGGCTCACCGGAGCCGCGCTGTCCGGCTGCTCCTCACCCAAGGACGTCGCCCGGGCCTCCACGAGCGATCCGTGGCGGCAGTTCGCCGGGACCACGCTCAACTTCGTCTCCGAGAACACCGCGCCCACCGCGGCCATCGCCGCCAACCTCGCGCCGTTCACCAGGCTCACCGGCATCCGGGTCAACATCGTGACGCTGGAGCTGTCCGCGCTGGTGCAGAAGGTCGCCCTCGACCTGGCCTCGGGCCAGTCGCAGTACCAGGTCATCTACGCCGACCCCTACCAGGTGCTCGCGCCGTACTCCAAGGGCCTGGTCGACCTGCGCGAACCGGCCGCGGACTCCTCGGTCCCCCATCTCACCGGCGGGTTCGGCGACTTCATCCCCACCCAGCTGCAGGCGGCCGGCAAGTTCGGCGACCGCGACAAGGTCTTCGCGCTGCCCTACGACTGCCCGACGATGATCTGGCACTACCGCAAGGACCTGTTCGACAAGCACCACGACGCGATGTCGAACGACCTGGGCTTCGATCCCACGCCGGGCCCGGACATCACCTGGGACCAGTACGCCGCGATCGCCAGGTGGTTCAACGACAAGACCGACGACATCCCGTACGGCACCGGCCACCAGGCCAAGCAGCACGACTCGCTGATGTGCGACTTCTCCAACGTGTTGTGGTCCTACGGCGGCGACTACTTCGACAACGGCAAGGCGGTCGGCAGTCTCGGCACCACCGACCCCGGCAAATGCCGGCTCGACAGTGACGCGGCCGCGGAGGCGGCCGCGTTCTACGACCGGCTGCTGGCCTCCGCCGATCCGGCGTCGCGCACCTGGGACTGGGACGGCGTCGGCGCGGCCTTTCGCGCGGGCCGGATCGCGATGTGCCCCAACTGGCACGAGTTCGCGGCGAGCAACGAGGCCGCCATGCCGGGCAAGGTCGGCTACGCCCGGCTGCCGAAGGGCCCGGCCCGCTCCGCCAGCCACTACGGCGGCACCGGCATCGGCATCAGCGCCAACACCCTGCCCAACGAGCGCCGAGCCGCGTGGCTGTTCTCGGTGTGGGCGACCGCGCCGCGCACCCAGCTCGCCAACCTCAAGAGCAAGGCCGGCGGCGGGACACCCACCCGTACCTCGGTCTACGAACTCCCTGAGGTGCGCAAGGCGCAGAAGCGGCCCTCGGCGATGCCGAACATGCTCACCGCCGACGCCGTCAACGAGGCGTGGAAACCGGCCAACATCGGCCTGCGGCCGAAGATCCCGATGTGGAACGAGTGTGACACCGCCATCTACACCCAGCTCTCACGCATGCTGCTCGGCGACGTCAAGCCGGCGCAGGCGATGCGCGACACCGCCGACCGGATCGACCGCATCGTGGCCCGAGGGTGGGTGAGCTGACGATGAGCGACACTCTCACCGGCGTCTCCGAGACCAGCGCCGAGCGCACCGGCCGGCGTCGGCCCCGCCTGGAGTTCGAGGGCCGGCTGATGGCGCCCGGCGTCATCCTGCTGGCCGCCCTGTCGATCGTGCCGTTCCTCGCGATCATCTGGATGAACTTCTCCCAGGTACGCCTGCTCGGCGGCGTCGCCACCAGCTGGGTGGGCCTGGACAACTGGGCGCGGTTCTTCACCGACATCGACATGGCCGCCAACTGGCTGCGTACGGGCGCGTTCTTCGTCCTCACCGTGGGCCTGGAGATGGTCGGCGGGGTGGTCCTCGCACTGTGCCTGTGGCGGGTGGTGCGCGGCCGCAACCTCGTCCTCAGCCTGCTCCTGCTGCCGATGTTCGTGGCACCGGTCATCGTCGGCCTGCTCGGCAGGTTCCTCACGGACTCGACCTTCGGCCTGTACGCCTGGCTGCTGCGCGGCGTCGGCTACTCCGGCGACATCCTCGGCGGTAAGTACTCCGCGTTCGCCGCCGTGGTGGCGATGGACGTGTGGGAGTGGACGCCGCTGATCGCCCTGATCACGCTGGCCGGGCTGTCCTCGGTGCCGCTGTCGGTGCGCGAGGCGGCCTCGATCGACGGGGCGAGCGGGGCTCAGTCGCTGCGGCACATCGTCCTGCCGTCCATCTCCAACGTGTTGCTGGTGGCGCTGCTGATCCGGTCGATGGACGCCATCCGCTACTTCGACATCATCTGGGTCACCACCAACGGCGGCCCGGCCGACGCCACCAAGACGGTGCCGGTACGGCTGTACGAGACGGCGTTCCGGTTCTTCGACCTCGGGTACGCCGCGACGATCGGCCTGGTGATGCTCGTGGTCTCGATCGCGATCGCCCGGATCTTCGTCCGGCTCCTGGACCAGAAGGGACTCACCCGATGAGCGCCACCGCCCCCACCAGCCCGCTGGAACGGGGAACGAAGAGCTCCCGCACGCTCGCCTGGGTGCTGCTCGCGGTCGGCCTGGTGTGGACCCTCGTCCCGCTGGCGTGGATGCTGTCGTCGTCGCTGAAGGCCAAGCCGGACGTCACCGCGGGCACGCCGAAGTTCTTCTTCACCCCGACGCTGGACAACTACCGCAACCTGTTCTCCGGCGCCAACGACCTCACGCCGTACCTCACCCACAGCATCCTCGCCGGCGGGGCGTCGGCGGTGCTCGCCGTGGCGCTCGGCGCCCTCGCCGGGTACGGCCTGTCCCGCACCCGGATGCGCGGCCGAAAGCACCTGTCGTTCTGGATCATCTCCACCCGGATGGCGCCGATCGCGGCCGTGGTGCTCCCGCTGTTCCTGATCTTCCGGCAGCTGGACCTGATCGACTCGGTGTTCGGGCTGGTGCTGGCCTACCTCACCTTCGACCTGCCGTTCGCGATCTGGCTGATGAGCGCGTTCTTCGCCGACGTGCCACCCTCGCTGGAGGAGTCCGCACTGGTCGCGGGCTGCTCGCGCTGGCAGGCGTTCTACCGGGTGGTGCTGCCGCTGACCAAGGCCGGACTGGTGACGACGTTCGTGCTCTGCCTGGTCTTCGCGTGGAACGACTACGCGTTCGCGCTGGTGTTCAGCGGTCCCAACTCCCAGACCCTGCCGATCGCGGCGAGCCAACTGGTGACACAGACCGGCATCGACTGGGGACAACTGTGCGCGATCGGTACGTTCGTGGTGGTCCCGATGATGCTCGCGGGACTCGCCGTCCGCCGGTGGCTGGTCACCGGGCTGACGCTCGGCGCCGTCACCGGAGAATGAGCTGACCAGAGCTGACCCTGAGCTCGACCGAGAGGAAGTACGAGATGGGCGAAGCGGTTCCCCCGACCATGCGGGCCGCGGTCCTGCGTTCGGTGAAGGACCTCGTCGTGGAGGAGCGGCCGGTCCCCGAGCCGGGCCCGCGGGAGGTGCTGATCCAGGTGCGCTCGGTGGGCACCTGCGGCTCCGACGTCCACTACTACGAACACGGCCGGATCGGCGATTTCGTCGTCCGCGCCCCGCTGATCCTCGGGCACGAGGCGAGCGGGGTCGTGGTGGGACGCGGCGCCGAGGCCACCCGGCACGAGGTCGGCCGGCGGGTGTCGATGGAGCCGGGCGTGCCCTGCTTCACCTGCGCGCAGTGCCGCGCGGGCCGCTACAACCTGTGCCCCGACATGCGGTTCTTCGCCACCCCGCCGATCGACGGGGCGTTTTGTGAGTACGTCGTCCTGCACGAGGAGTTCGCCCACCCCGTACCCGACTCGATGTCCGACGACGCGGCGGCGCTGCTGGAGCCGCTGTCGGTCGGGGTGTGGAGCTCGCAGAAGGCGCGGGTCGGACCGGGTTCGCGGGTGCTCGTCACCGGTGCCGGGCCGATCGGTCTGGTCGCGCTGCAGGCCGCTCGCGCGTTCGGGGCCGCCGAGGTGGTGGTCACCGACGTACTCCCCCAGCGGCTGGAGACCGCGCGAGCCCTCGGCGCGACCACGGTGAACGTGCGCGAGACCTCCCTGGCCGACGCCGGCGTCGAGGCGGACGTGCTGATCGAGTGCTCCGGCTTCCCACCGGCGATCGGTGAGGCGATCCGGTGCGTGCGCCGGGCCGGGCGGGTGGTGCTGGTCGGCATGGGCGGGGACGAGATCCCGCTGCCGCTGGCGCACGTGCAGAACCGCGAGATCGAGGTGACCGGCACGTTCCGGTACGCCAACACCTGGCCGACCGCGATCGCCCTGGCCACCGGCAAGGAGGTCGACCTGGACCGGCTCGCCACCCACCACTTCGGGCTGGCCGGCGCCGAGCAGGCGCTCACCGCCCTGGCCCGCGACGAGAACACCATCAAGGCCATGGTCCACCCGTACGAGCAGGAGGAGGAGTCCCGGTGAAAGCCGCCGTCATCAGCGCACCCGGTGAGGTCAGTGTCGAGAGCGTCCCGGACCCCACCCCGGGGCCGCGCGACGTCGTGGTCAAGGTCGCCGCGTGCGGGATCTGCGGCACCGACCTGCACATCCTCGAGGGCGAGTTCGCCCCGACGCTGCCGGTGGTGCCCGGCCACGAGTTCGCCGGTGAGGTGGTCGCCGTCGGCGCCGACGTCACCGAGTTCTCCGCCGGCGACCAGGTGGCGGTCGATCCGTCCCTGCACTGCGGGGAGTGTCACTACTGCCGCCGGGCGCGCGGCAACCTGTGTGAGAACTGGGCCGCGATCGGGGTGACCACCGCCGGTGGCGCGGCCGAGTACGCCCTCGCCCCGGTGAAGAACTGCTATCGCCTGCCCGACAGCGTGCAGACCGGGGACGCCGCGCTGATCGAACCGCTGTCGTGCGCGGTCCGCGGGTTCGACGTACTCCCCCGCGTCCTCGCCGACCACTACCTCATCTACGGCGCCGGCACGATGGGGCTGATGATGATGGAGCTGGCCAAGCGGGCCGGGGCGGGCAGTGTCCACGTCGTCGACCTCAACGCCAAGCGGCTGGAGACCGCCCGCGAGCTCGGCTGCTCGGGCACCGCCACCGGCGCCGACGACCTGACCGAGGGCTTCCCGCGCGGCTGGGATGTCGTGGTCGACTGCACCGGGGTCGCCGCCGCGATCTCCGACGGTCTGACGCGGGTCGGGCGCGGCGGGACGTTCCTGCAGTTCGGGGTGGCCGCCTACGACGCACGGGTGCAGATCGAGCCGTACAAGATCTACAACCAGGAGATCACCATCACCGGCTCGATGGCGGTGCTGCACAGCTTCGAACGCGCCGGCGACCTGTTCGTCAACGGCGCCCTGCGGCCGGACGTGATGATCAGCGACCGCTTCCCGCTGGCCGACTATGCCAAGGCGCTCGACCAGTTCAAGGCGGGCGTGGGACGCAAGATCCAGATCGTTCCCTGAGCCGGTTGCCCTGACAGGCTTGGGGTTTCGCGTCTGAAACACCGAAGGTCCCGGCCATCCCTGGCGTGGGATGACCGGGACCTTCTGCGTGTCGGCGTCTACGGGGCCCTGCGCGTCACGCGGTCGCGCCAACCGTGTCGTTGGCGCAGCGCAGCACCGGCCGGCCGCTGACCTCGGTCGCGTCCACCGACCTGGACAGCCCGGTGATCTCGAACGTGTGCGACTCCCCCGGCAGCAGCGTGACCAGCATGTCGTCCACGCCGGCGGCGGGGTCGAGCCGGTCGGCGAACAACGCGAGATCGCGCACCAGCGTCCGCGTCGTCACCGTCACCCGGGTCACCGGCCCGTCGGCGTCCACCTCGACGTCCCAGTCCGGTGTGGGGTAGGCGAGGTCCTTGTCCGCGGCGAAGAACCAGGTCGTGCGCCGGTCTCCGGCGGTGACCAGGAGGTACTCCGTGGACGGGTCGGTCGTGGTGGCCACGTCGACAGGCACCCGCACCTCCGCGGTGGATGCCGGGGCGACGCTCACCGAGGTCGACCAACTCGCGAGCACCTCACCGGTGAACGTACGGCGTTCGACCGACAGGTCGGTCGACCACACCCCGCCGGCCTGGACGCCCTCGTCCCCACCTGTCAAGCCCTCGTTGACAAGGAACGCCGTCAGTCCCTCCGGACGGGGCTGGACGGTGACCAGCCGCGGGTCGTACACGTTGCGCAGGGCGTACCACAGCGGCTTGGGCCGGGCGTCGCCGTCGACCGCCGCCCAGGAGGTGACCGGCCAGCAGTCGTTGATCTGCCACACGACCGTGCCCATGCACCGGCCCCGGTGCGAGCGGTAGTGCTCGATGCCGACGGTGAGCGCGCGGGCCTGGTTGAGCTGGGTGAACCAGTGCCAGTCCTCGACGTTGCCCGGCTCGGGGAAGTGCGGTGTGAGGCCGCGGGCGAGCTTGGCGTTGCCGTCGGTCGGCCTTCTGGTGGCTGAGTACGCCGGGTGAGTCCGCCGCCAGCGGCTCGTCGTGCACCGCGCGGGTCAGGGTGGCCCAGGTGGGCGGGCCCTGCCAGCCGAACTCGGCCACGAACCTCGGGACGTAGTCGCGGTAGACGGAGTAGTCGACCTGGTTCCACACGTCCCAGACGTGCTTGCAGCCGTGCTCGTCGACGTTGGGGTGACGGTCCATCGAGCCGGAGTAGGGGCTGCCGGGCCAGTACGGCCGGCTCGGGTCGGTCTCGCCGACCACGCGCGGCAGCAGGTCGAGGTAGTAGCCCTCGCCCCAGGTGCGGTCACCGACCTTCGGCTGCCAGCCCCAGTCGAACCACGCCCAGATGTTCTCGTTGTTGCCGTTCCACAGCACCAGGCTCGGGTGCGGCATCAGCCGGGCGACGTTCTCGCGAGCCTCGGCCTCGACCTCCTCCGCGATCGGCGACTCCTCCGGGTAGGACGCGCAGGCGAAGAGGAAGTCCTGCCAGACGAGGATGCCGAGCTCGTCGGCGGCGTCGTAGAAGGTGTCCTGCTCGTACAGCCCGCCGCCCCACACCCGCAGCAGGTCGATGTGGGCGTCCTTGGCCTGCTGCAGCCGGGCGCGGTAGCGGGCGGCGTCGACACGGGTCGGGAAACAGTCGTCGGGGATCCAGTTGGCGCCGCGGGCGAAGACCGGCACGCCGTTGACGACGATGGTGAACGCCGAACCGTCCTGCTCGTCACCGGTTCCGCCGGAGGCGTCCGGTGCGGTGTCAAGCTCCACCTGACGGAAGCCGATGCGGCGCGACCAACCGTCCAGGCTCCCTTCGGCGCCGCCGGACAGGTCGACCGCCAGGTCGTACAGCGGCTGCTCGCCGTGCCCGTGCGGCCACCACAGCAGGGGGCTTTCGACGCTCAGCTCCAGCTCGGCGTCGGTGGCACCGGCCGGAACCTTCACCTCGGCTCGTGATCCGGCCGCGCGCGCGGTCAGCGTCAAGGCGGGCTTGACGCCGCCTGCACCGCCGTCGCCGGTCGCGGACGCGGCGTACTCGATGTCGGCCAGGACACGCACCCGGCCGGCGGTCGCGACGGCGTGGTCGCCGCAGAGTTCGACATCCACCACGGGCCGGACCCGGGCCAGCCGGGCGCCGCTCCAGCTGTGCAGCCGGATCGACTTCCAGATGCCCGCGGTGACCAGCACCGGGCCCCAGTCCCAGCCGAAGTTGCAGGCCATCTTGCGGATGAAGTTGAACGGCTCGGGGGTGGCGGAGTTGGGCCCCGGCAGGTCGCCGAGCTTGTCCCGCAGCTGCTCGGCGTACTGCTGCGCCGACGCGAACGTCACCACCAGCTCGTTGCGACCCTCGCGCAGCTTCGCGCCGACGTCGAAGCGGTAGGAACGGTGCATGTTCTGGGTGGTGGCGACCACCTCGCCGTTCAGCTCGACGGTGGCCACGGTGTCCAGTCCGTCGCAGACCAGGTCGACGCGGTCCGAGCCGTCCGGCGCCCAGTCGAACGTGGTGGAGTAGCGCCAGTCGGCCCGGCCGATCCAGGCCAGGTCGTACTCGTTGCGGTCCAGATAGGGGTCCGGGATCAGGCCCGCCGCGAGCAGGTCGGTGTGCACACTGCCCGGCACCGTCGCCGGCACCGTCGCGTCCGCGACCTCCCGCGGAACGCCGTCGGCCTCCCCTGCCACCCGCAGCGTCCAACCCTCGTGCAGCTCTCGCCACTGACTCATCCGCGAATCCTCCTGCCCGCTCCACCGGCCCTGGCCGACGGAACGCCGACCCGGCTTGCCTCCAAGGCATGTTCGAGGCCGCAACCGGACGGTCGTCGTCGACCGGCCGATGATCGACCGCTCCTACCCTCCCGCACCCGGGCCGGGAGGTCGCCACCGGGCAAACCCCTTGCGCGCCGGTTGCGGTCAGCGCACTATTGTGCCAACTACTCGATACAAACCGGTGTCCGTGAAGCACGGGAGTTAGAGATGGGTTCTCTGGGATCGACCGAGCTGATGATCATCCTTGGGTTGGCGGGCCTCATCGCGCCATGGCGGCATCGGCAGCGACTGGTGGAGGCCACCCGGTGAGTTCCTCGTCCGGTCCGGCCGCGCGGATCACCGTCGACGTGGCCGGGGGCGTCGCGCCCTGGCGTCAGGTGCGCGACCAGATCCTCGGCCTGGTCGAACGCGGCCAGCTCCCGATCGGCGCCCGGCTGCCCGCGATCCGCCAGCTCGCCACCGACCTCGGCATCGCCCCAGGCACGGTGGCTCGCGCCTACAAGGAACTGGAGGGCGAGGGAATCCTGGCCACCGCCCGCCGGCACGGGACGGTGGTCGCCGCCGCACCGGCCGGTGCGGCCGACCCGCTGCGGTCGGCGGCGCAGGAGTACGTCGACGCCGCGCGGTCGCTCGGCGCCGACGCTCGCACCGCGACGGCCATGGTGCAGCGGCTCTTCGATCGGCCAGACTGATCGACATGCCGACCGGAGCCCCTCAGTCCACCTCGCAGCCCGACCAGACCCAGGCCGACCAGACCCAGGCCGACGAAACCGAGTCCGACCAAACCCAGTCCGCGACCACGCCCGCGGCCCAAGCCACTACCGAACCTGCCGTGGCCGCGGTCGGCCAGGACCTCGACGCCGAGCTCGACGCCCTGCCCGGCCGGGCCTCGGTGTGGTTCGGCCGGCCCGGCCAGGCCCCGGCGTACGTCCGCGAAGCCGACGCCACCCACTACGCCGCCAGCACCATGAAGGTCGCCGTGCTGGCCGCGGCGTACCGGCTGGCCGACGAGGGCCGGCTCGACCTGGACGAACAGCTGCCGGTGCACGACGACTTCGAGTCCGCGACCGGCGACGGGAGCCGCTACCACGCCACCGCCGACTACGACAGCGATCCCGAACCCTGGGTGCTGCTCGGGCAGTCGGCGAGCCTGCGCTGGCTGGCGCGGCGGATGATCGTACGGTCCAGCAATCTCGCCACCAACCTCGTCCTGGAACGCGTCGGGCTGCCGGCCGTGGCCACCGTCTGGTCGGCTGTCGGCGCGCGGCATTCGGTGGTGGCGCGCGGGATCCAGGACTACCGCGCGGAGCAGGCGGGCCTGTCCAACCTGGTGACCGCCGCCGACCTAGCCGCCCTGCTCACCGCCCTCTACGACGGAACGCTCGCCTCCGCCCCGGCGTGCGCGCAGATGCTGACCGTGCTGCTGGGCCAGCAGGTGATCGAGGACGTCGTGGCCGGCCTGCCGCCCGGTACGCCGGTGGCGCACAAGAACGGCTGGGTGGACGGAATCCGACACAGCGCGGCCCTGGTGCTGCCCGGGGACGCGCCGCCGTACGTCCTGGTGACGTGTGTGAGCGCCGACCTCGACGAGGAGGCCGGGTGCGCGGTCGTGGCGAGAGTCGCCGCCGCGACGTGGAACGTGCGGGCGTACGCCGGTACCGCCTGAGCAGGGCGGCGTCCCCCGTTCCGCGCCATTGATAACTCGCTGTTACTGAATCTCTGAAAAATGTCACGGAAAGTCTTGCGCGCGGTCGCGTGCTGTTGGTAGTCGTATGAACACCTGAAGTGTGCGTGTGTGTCGACGGAGGAGGGAGCCGCCGACATCCACCACGACCGGCAGGTGGCACGGTCGCCGAAACCCCGGGCGGCACCGTTCCCACCTGGTTTCCCGGGTGCGCGCGTGACGGCGGGAGGACGAAACACCGGTGACGCCACACGACGACGGCCTATCCGAGGTGTTCTCACCAGTGGTGCTCTCACCACTGCGGCCTCGAACCCGGCCCGGGGGATGGTTCCGGTCCCCGGTCTCGCACCGACGGCTTTCGCTCCGACTTCCGGGGAGGTGCTGACTGTGTACCCAGCCGACGACGCGGTATTCGCCCGAATCGATGTGGTGTTCACCCGAATCGCCACCCGGATCAGGGCCGAGCTGCAGGTAGGTGCACGGTCCCCGCTCCGCACTCCTTCCACGGAGGTGCCCGGCCCGCGCCGGCTCGCCGGTCCGGCGGCGGAGGACGCAGCCGAGGAACCCCCACCGGGTGAGTCCCTCCGGCAGTGGGTACGCCGCCACTGCGCCGGAGGCGCCGGCGTACCCACCGACCTGGCCGTGCTGATGGCCCGCCGGCTGGTCGCCCTGGTCGGCGCCGCCCACCGCGCGGGTTCCACGCTGGGCGACCTGTCGCCGGACCGGTTCCTGGTGCACGTCGACGGCTCGCTGACCCTCGCGAACCCGGCGTCGTCGGCCAGGACCGCACCTCTCGCGTACGCAGCACCGGACCGGGACTCCGCCTCGGGTGGTCCGGGCGGTCCGGGCTCCGTCGCCGACGACCTCTACGGCCTGGGCTGCCTGTTCTTCCTGCTCGCGACCGGCACCGATCCGCTCCTGCCGGCCGACGACCCGGAGGAGCCCCGCCGATGCCATCGGGACCGGTTGGCGGCCTGGCTGGCGGTGATCGCGCCGTACGGCGACACGGCCCGGCTGTTCGCACCGGCGATCGGCGAGCTGCTCGCCCCGCGCCCCGTCGACCGCTGCGACCTCGCCGTGCTGGAACGCCTGCTCTGCGACCGGGCACCCGAGCCGCCCGTGCCGTCTCTGCCGCCGGTGCCCTCTCCGCCGTCCATGCCGTCGATGCTGACGACGTGTGCCCCGGTGAGCGGTCAGCCCAGCGGTGAGGAGCTGCTCGCCGACGGCCTCGACCACCTCACCGCGCGGATGTGTCCCGACGGCGACCGGCTGTGGCCCACCGGCGCCGACGGAACTCGCACCGATCCGTGCGACGTCCAGCACGGCGCGGCCGGAGTTCTGGCCGTACTCCTGCGTGCGCACGGACACGGCGCCTCCTTCGACCTCGCACCCGTCACGCTGGACGCGGCCGCGCGCAAGGCCGCCAACTGGCTGGCCGAGCGGGCGGAGTGCGCCGGCCGCACCGGCCCGCCGCTGCCGGGGCTGTACTCCGGGCGGGCCGGGGTGGCCTGGGTGCTGGCCGAGGCGGCGGCCGTCCTGGGCGAACCCCCGCTGTTCACCCAGGCGGAGCGGCTGACACTGCGGTTGCCGGCCAGCTGGCCCACCGCCGACGTCGCGCACGGCCTGGCCGGGGCAGCGCTCACCCATCTGCACCTGGCGGCACGCACCTGTGACGACACCCGGCCGACCGTTCGGGACACCCGCTTCGGTGCCCGTGCGGCCGCCTACGCCCAGGCGCTGTGGTCGGCGGCCGAGCCGGGGCCGCACGGGCCGAGGTGGGCCGCGCGGGTGTCCTCCACCGGACCCGAACCCGCCGGCGGGCCGTACGGCTTCGCCCATGGCGTCGCGGGCATCGGCTACACCCTGCTCGCCCTGGGCACCGCGCTGGACGACTCGGCCGCGCTCACAGTGGCGGGTGAGGCCGGCGACGCGCTGTGCCGGGCGGCGCACACCGACGACGACGGCGCGGCCTGGTGGCCGGCCGGTCCGCACGAGGCCGGCTGGCGGCCGCACTGGTGCAGCGGTTCCTCCGGCGTGGGCACCTTCCTGCTCAGGCTGTACGCCGTCACCGGTGAGCAACGCTTCGCGGAGTACGCCCGCGCTGCCGCCGGCGCCGCCTACCGCGCCCGGTGGACGGCGTCGCCGGTCGCCTGCCACGGCCTGGCCGGCGACGGGGAGTTTCTGCTGGACGCCGCGGAGCTTCTGGACGACCCGACTTACCGCGCCTGGGCCGAGGACCTCGTTCCGCTGATCGCCGTCCGACACTGCCGGCGCGGCGGCAAGGCGGTCGTCGCCGACGACACGCTGACCGGTGTGGTCGCCGACTACAACGTCGGCCTGGCCGGGGTGCTGGCGTTCCTCACCCGGCTGCGGTACGGCGGGCGGCGGATGTTCCTGGTCGACGAACTGCTGGTGGAGGACCACCTGTGGGGACGGCCCGACCGGCGGTGATGTCACGGGCGCGGCCGGCTCACCGTCTGGCAGGCGTACCCCTGATCCACACACCGACGTATGCATCCGGAGGAACGCAGACCATGGCCGAGAAATCCCCGGGGACGTCCTCGAGCACCGTGGCGGCGCCGTTCGCACGGTTCGCCCGCCAGCGCACGGTGGTGCTGACCACGTTCCGGCGCGACGGCACCCCGGTCCCGACGGCGGTGCACGTCGTGGTCGACGGACCGCACGCCTACTTCCGTACCTACTCCGTGGCCGGGAAGTCCAAGCGGCTGCGCCGCGACCAGCGGGTGGAGATCGCGCCGTCCACCACTCGTGGACGGCAGACCGGCCCGGCGACTGCTGCCACCGCGCGGCTGCTGACCGAGACGGAGGCCGGCCCGATCCGCCGGCTGCTGCGCCGCAAGTACCCCCTGCTGCAGGGCGTCGCGGTGCCGGTGACGCACCGGCTGGCCCGCTACCGCACGCTGCACTACGAGCTGAGCCCGCGGGGCCAGTCGGACCAGCAGAACTAGCCGACCAGCTGGACTGGCCGGACTGGCAGGTCGCGGCGAGGGTGCCGATCTGATCTGCTGGGAACGTGGGTGTGCCCGAACGCTGGTGGCCGGAGGACCCGGCGGAGCTCGCCGAGGTGCAGGCAGAGCTCGGTGCCCGCTCCCCCGCGCCCTGGCGGCCGCCAAACGACCGGCCGGTCCGGATCGGTGGCTGCTTCTGCTGCTTCCCGCGTGGAGTGGAGGGCTTCGGCGAGCGCGGCGATCCGGTGTGGGTCGCGGCGGTGACGTACGAGGAGAGGCAGCGGGTCGCCTCGGCCGTGCGCACGACCTGGCCCGCGCCCCCTACGTCGCGGGGCTGCTGGCCATGCGGGAGGGTCCGGCGCTGGCGGCCGCGGTGGCCGAGCTCTCCGTCCCTCCGGACGTCCTGCTGGTGAACGCGCACCGGGCGCGACCATCCCCGGGCGGCCGGTCTGGCGCACCACCTCGGCGCGGCCCTGGACCTGCCGACCGTCGGCGTCACCCACCGGCCGCTGCTGGCCACCGGTGCCTGGCCCGCCGACGAGGCCGGGGCCGCCGGTGAGCTCACGCTCGCCGGCACTGCGGTCGGGGCGTGGGTACGCACCGGCGCCGGTCGCCGCCCGCTGGTCGCGCACGCCGGCTGGCGAACCGACCCGGGCACCGCGGCCGAGGTCGTACGACTGGCCACCGGAACCGCTCGTACTCCCGTACCTCTGCGGGAGGCGCGCCGACTCGCCCGGCGCGCCCGGGCACTACGGTGACGTGCATGTCCGCTCCGGATCTTTCCGTCTCCGCGACGTCGGCCGTCCGGGTCGCCGCCACCTGCTTGTGGACCGGCCCCGACGCGCCCCGCGAGATCGACGCCCCGATCGTGGCCACCACACCCGACCCGCGCGGCTGGGCTGCCGGCCTGGACGTGCCGGCCCGCCGCGACCTGGACAACCGGGTGCTCACCCAGCTGCTGGCCGGTGAGCCGGTGGCCGTCCTGGAGGAGCGTGGCGACTGGCTGCGGGTGGTCGCACCCTGGCAGCCCTCCGACCTGGACCCGCGCGGCTACCCGGGCTGGGTGCCCCGCGCGCACGTGGCGCAGGCCGCAGTCCCGGCACGCCGGGAGGCGGTCGTCACGGTCGAAGCCGTACGCCTGGAGCCTGATCCGGAAAGCCCCGGGAACGACCTGCCCGCAGAGCTCACCTACGCCACGATCCTGCCCGTACTCGCCGAGACCGGCGAGGCCGAGCAGGCCGATGGCTCGGCGAACGGCGAGCACTCCGGGCGGGTGCGGGTCGGACTGCCCGGCGGCGGCTCCGGGTGGGTGGACGCCCGGGCCTGCGTGGTCCGGCCGACCGGCGCCGGCAAGCCGGTGGACGCCGAGGCCGTCCTCGCACAGGCGCGGCGGTTCGTGGGCCTGCCCTACCTGTGGGGCGGCATGTCGGCGTTCGGCCTGGACTGTTCGGGGCTGGTGCACATCGCGTTCCGCGCACTCGGGCGGATCGTCCCGCGCGACGCCCACGACCAGGCCGAGGCGGCCGGCCGGATCCCGGTGGGCGAGGCCCGGCCCGGCGACCTGTACTTCTTCGCCCGGCCGGAGAAGTCGATCCATCACGTGGGGTTCGCGGCCGGGCCCGGCTCGGCCGGCGTACTCCTGCATGCGCCCGGCACCGGCCAGCAGATCCGCGAGGAGCGGATGAACGCCGACCGGCGGGAGACCCTGCTCGACCTCGCCGGCCGGCTGGCCGACTGACCGCCCGCCTGGCTGCCGTCAGTCGGTGGAGCGGCCGCTACGGGCCGGCTCGTCCTGCTCGCGGCGCTGGTTCTGCCGGCTTTTCGCCAGGCTGGCCACCGTGGTCACCAGCAACGTGCCGACGATCACCGTCAGGGACACGGCGATGCCGATGTCGGGGACGGGCAGCGGCTTCCCGTCGTTCAGGAACGGCAGGTTGTTCTCGTGCAGCGCGTGCAGGATGAGCTTGATGCCGATGAAGCCGAGGATGACCGCCAGTCCGACGGGCAGGTAGACCAGCCTGGTGATCAGCCCGCCGATCAGGAAGTACAGCTGGCGCAGGCCCATCAGCGCGAAGACGTTCGCGGCGAAGACGAGGTAGGGCTCGCTGGTGAGGCCGTAGATGGCCGGGATGGAGTCCAGCGCGAACAGCAGGTCGGTGGTGCCGAGCGCGATCATCACCATCAGCATCGGCGTGACCAGACGCTTGCCGTTTTCCACCAGGGTGAGCTTCACGCCGTTGTACTGGTCGGTCGCCGGCAGGTGGTTCTTCGCCCAGCGGATCACCACGTTCTCCTTGTAGTCGGAGTCGTGGTCGTTGCCGCCGCGGACGAACTGGATGGCGGTGTAGATCAGGATGGCGCCGAAGATGTAGAAGACCCAGGCGAACGCGTTGATCGCCGCGGCGCCGAGCGCGATGAAGATGCCGCGCATGACCAGCGCCAGGATGATGCCGATCAGCAAGGCGGTCTGCTGGTAGGCCCGGGGTACGCCGAACCTGGTGAGGATGACCAGGAACACGAAGAGGTTGTCGATCGACAGGCTGTACTCGGTGATCCACCCGGCGAAGAACTCCCCGGCGTACTGCCCGCCGGCGAAGAAGTAGACGCCGATCCCGAAGACCACCGCCAGCCCGACGTACATCCCGATCCAGGCAGTGCACTCGCGCATCGAGGGCTCGTGCGGACGGCGGCCGATCACCAGCACGTCGAGAAGGAGGACTGCTGCCAGGACGCCGACGGTGGCGAACCAGAGCCAGGGCTGGATGGTCACGCGATGAACCTCCGAGAGAAGAGTCGATTGCTCCCTCGGAGGTCTCTTCCGCCCGTCTGCGGGCCGACGGCACCGGGCAGGCCGGCGCGGAGGCCGGAACTGACCGTGATGACGATGCCGCCGCGAAGGAATACTCCCCTCACGATGCGTTCCCCATTGTCACCTAACCGGGGCGTTCAGGCCAGCCGGGGTCCGGGAAGCACCCCGGCGTGCGTCGCGAGACACCCTAAAGTGGGGCCATGACCCCTACGGTGCTCGAACTGGACCTGACCGTTCCCCTGCTGGAGTCGCCGCCGCAGGACCCCATCGGCGCGGTGCTGCACCGGCGCCGCCCTCTGCTGCGGGACCTGGTCGAGGGACTTCGGCTGGCGGCTTTCGACCCCTCGGTGACCGGTCTGGTCGCCCACGTGGGCGGGCAGGGGCCGTCGTTCGCGCAGGTGCAGGAGCTGCGGGCAGCGGTGCGGGTGTTTGCCGACGCGGGCAAGCCGACGGTGGCCTGGTCGGAGACCTACGGCGAGTTCGGACCGGGGACGCTGCCCTACTACCTCGCGTCGGCGTTCGACGAGGTTCTGGATGCAGCCGTCCGGTGACGTCGGCCTGACCGGCATCATGGCGGAGGCCGTCTTTGTCAAGGACGCATTGACAAAGCTCGGTGTGGTGCCGGAGATGTCGCGCCGGCACGAGTACAAGAACGCCGCGGACACCTTCCTGGCGACGCAGATGAGCGACGCGCACCGGGAGGCGGCCGGCCGGCTGGCGGCCTCGGCGATGGAGCAGGTCGTCGAAGGAGTCGGCAGTCGCCGCAAGCTGTCGTCCGCGCAGGTGCGCGAGCTGGTCGACCGTTCGCCACTGTCGGCGAAGGACGCGCTCGCCTCCGGGCTGGTCGACCGGCTGGGATACCGCGACGAGGTCTACACCCATCTGCGCGAGCGGCTCGGTGAGGTCACGTTCCGCTACGTCCAGCGTTATCGCCAGGCCCGGCAGATGGAGCCCCGCCAGGCGCTGGCCCGGCTGCAGCGCTCCCCCGGCGTCGCCGTCGTCCAGGGCACCGGGCCCATCCACCTGGGCCGGTCCAGCCGCCGCGGCCTCAGCTCCACCTCGATCGGCTCCGACACCGCGGCCGGGGCGCTGCGGGCCGCCGCTGCCGACCCGAAGGTTCGCGCGGTGGTCCTGCGGGTGGACAGCCCCGGCGGCTCCTACGTCGCCTCCGACGCCGTACGCCGGGAGGTCGTCCGGATCCGGGAGGCGGGCAAGCCCGTGGTGGTGTCGATGGGCACGGTCGCGGCCTCGGGCGGGTACTTCGTGTCGATGGCCGCCGACAGCATCGTCGCCCAGCCGGGCACCCTCACCGGGTCGATCGGGGTGTTCGGGGGCAAGGCGGTCGTCCGGGACATGCTGGACCGGGTGGGCGTCGCCCGAGACGGCGTCGCCGAGGGGCGCAACGCCGCGATGTTCTCCGCATACCACCGCTTCACCGCCGATGAGTGGCACCGGCTGGAGGAATGGCTGGACCAGGTCTACGACGACTTCACCGCCAAGGTCGCCGCCGACCGGGGCCTTTCCCGCGAGCACGTGGAGAAGGCCGCCCGCGGGCGGGTCTGGACCGGCGCCGACGCCCGCGAGCGTGGCCTGGTCGACGAGCTGGGCGGGTTCGAGCGCGCGGTGGAGATCGCCTGCGCCCGGGTCGGCATCGGCCGGGAGGAGGCCACGCTGCGGTTCCCCGCCCGGATCGGGGTGGTCGAACGCCTGCGGGGGCCGGAGTCCAGCGAGCGCGCGGCGTCGGCAAGCGCGGGCCTGGGGGCGGGTCTGGGCGCCGGACTGGGGTTGCCGGCGGCGTCCGGCCCGGCCCGGATGCTCGCCGAGCTGACGTCGGCGCTCGGCCTGGGCCACGCCGGAGTGCTCACCGCGCCCGTGCTGTGGGAGCTGCGCTGAGAAGCGGCAGCCGGGCGTACTGAGGAGCACCGTCTGAGGGACATGGAGAGGGACGGTGCGTGGCGAGCCGGGCCGGCGATCGTCCGGTCACGGCGTTCGGGGTGACCCGTGCGCGGCCCGGCCCCGCGCGTCAGGGAAGATGGCGGGCATGGCAACCCGCTCCGACCTCCGTAATGTCGCGATCATCGCCCACGTCGACCACGGAAAAACCACCCTCGTCGACTCGATGCTCTGGCAGTCCGGAGTGTTCCGGGAAAACCAGGACGTAGCCGATCGCGTGATGGACTCGATGGACCTCGAGCGCGAGAAGGGCATCACCATCCTCGCGAAGAACACCGCGGTCCGCTGGCAGACCCCCGACGGCCCGGTGACGCTCAACATCGTCGACACTCCCGGCCACGCCGACTTCGGCGGGGAGGTGGAGCGCGCCCTGGAGATGGTCGACGGCGTACTACTGCTGGTCGACGCCTCGGAGGGCCCGCTCCCCCAGACCCGGTTCGTTCTGCGCAAGGCGCTGCGCAAGGGGCTGCCGGTGGTTTTGGTCATCAACAAGGTGGACCGGCCCGACAGCCGGATCGCCGAGGTGGTCGACCAGACGTACGAACTCTTCCTGGACCTGCTGGACGACCCCTCCGCCGACACCGCCGCGCTGGACTTCCCGATCGTGTACGCCTCGGCGCGGGCGGGCAAGGCCACGCTGGAGCAGCCGGCCGACGGGACCATCCCCGACAATCCCGACCTGCGGCCGCTGTTCGAGACGATCCTGTCCACGGTGCCGCCGCCCACCTACACCGAGGGTGCGCCGCTGCAGGCCCATGTCACCAACCTCGACGCCTCGCCGTACCTCGGTCGGCTGGCTCTGTGCCGCGTCCACGAGGGTGAGCTGGTCCGCGGCGCGACCGTCGCCTGGTGCCGTGCCAACGGGTCGGTCGAACGGGTCCGGATCACCGACATGATGATGACCGAGGCCCTGGACCGCGTTCCCGCCGACAAGGCCCGCCCCGGTGACATCGTGGCGATCGCCGGCATCGCCGACATCACCATCGGCGAGACGCTGGCCGACCCCGACGACCCGAAGCCGCTGCCGGTGATCCGGGTCGACGAACCCTCGATCTCGGTCACCATCGGCATCAACACCTCACCGCTGTCGGGCCAGAGCGGGGACAAGGTCACCGCGCGGCTGGTGAAGAACCGCCTGGACGCGGAGACCATCGGCAACGTCTCCATCAGGGTTCAGAACACCGAGCGGCCCGACACCTGGGAGGTGCAGGGCCGTGGCGAGCTCCAGCTCGCGGTACTCGTGGAGCTGATGCGCCGCGAGGGGTTCGAGCTGACCGTCGGTAAGCCGCAGGTCGTCACCCAGGAGGTCAACGGCAAGCGGATGGAGCCGGTGGAGCGGGTCACCATCGACGTGCCGGACGAGTACGTCGGCGTGGTCACCCAGCTGCTCGGCCTGCGCAAGGGCCGGCTGGAGCAGATGGTCAACCACGGCACCGGCTGGGTACGCCTGGACTACCTCGTGCCCGCCCGTGGCCTGATCGGGTTCCGCACCGAGTTCCTCACCGAGACCCGCGGCACCGGCCTGATCCACCACGTGTTCGAGGGGTACGAGCCGTGGGCCGGCGACCTGCGGACGCGTCCGCGTGGCTCGCTGGTGGCCGACCGGCGTGGCTCGGTCACCGCGTACGCCTGCTTCAACATGCAGGAGCGCGGCACGCTGTTCGTCAAGCCGGGCACCGAGGTCTACGAAGGCATGCTGGTCGGGGAGAACTCCCGCCCCGAGGACATGGACGTCAACGCCACCCGGGAGAAGAAGCTGACCAACGTCCGCTCCTCCACCGCCGACGAGCTCGAACGCCTGGTGCCGGCGCGGGAGATGGCGCTGGAGCAGGCGCTGGAGTTCTGCCGCGAGGACGAGTGCGTGGAGGTCACCCCGGCGGCGATCCGGCTGCGCAAGATGGCGTTGTCGCAGACCGACCGGGAGAAGCAGCGCGCCCGGGCTCGCCGCGGCTGAGCTTTTCGCCGACAGACTCCGTCGAGACTGCACCACGTCCACGTCGAACCGGCCCGGCTGACCTGCCGGGCCGGTTCGACGGTTTCTGTGGACTACCGAGGTTCTTGGCGAAGCCCCGGAAGGTCTCGTCGGCGGGGACCTGTCGTTCGCCCCCGAGGTAGGGCACCAGCGCGAGTCCTGCCATCACAGACCGCCGTCCCCGTTCGGTCGACCGCCCTCGGGCCCGGCGAAAGTGTGGCCGGGCTGATCGCCGGAACGGTCTGTGGGGACGCCGCAGCACTCGCACCCGGGCCCGCAGCCGCACGCATCCTCCGCCGGATGGACGCCCGGTTGCACGGCTGGGTCGGCGGCCGGGTCGGCATTGTCGTCGGCGCGGCGGGTCACCGGTACAGCGCAGCACGCGTCCCCGCGCCAGGCCTCTCGTCCTTCCTTGACCGCGACCGCGGCGATCACCAGCGCGGCCAGCGGGTCGGCCCACCACCAGCCGAAGAGGCTGTTGACCGCGAGCCCGACCAACAAGACGGCGGACAGGTAGGTGCACAGCAAGGTCTGCTTGGAGTCCGCGACCGCGCTCGCCGACCCCAGCTGCCGACCAGCGCGGCGCTGTGCGTAGGACAGACCCGGCATGATGGCGAGGCTGAGGGCGGCCAGGACGAGCCCGACGGTCGAGTGCGCGGCCTGTTCGCCGTCGACCAGGGCGCGAAGAGACTCGACGGTGACGTACGCGGCGAGGGCGAAGAAGGACGTCGCGATGATGCGCAGGGCGACCTTCTCGCGAGACTCGCGTACGGCATGGTCACGGGCGGAGAACTGCCAGGCGACCGCTGCGGCGGAACTCACCTCGATCACCGAGTCGAGCCCGAATCCGATCAACGCGGTGGAAGACGCGGCGTGACCGGCCGTGATCGCGACGACGGCCTCGATCACGTTGTAGGTGATCGTCGCCGCGACCAGCAGCCGGACCCGCCGCGCGAGTTGGCTCCGATGCTCGGTGTCGGTGGCCACCGGTAGGCGGCTGGTGAAGACCCTGCTGGCGATCCGTTCGCTCGGGGCCGCCATCAGCAGCACCCTTCGGTGTCGGCGTCGGGGCAGGCCGCGGGGTCGACCGCCAGCACCAGGCCGAGCAGGTCGCCCAACGCGTGGCCGATGCTCGGCTCTGCAAGTTCGTAGCGGGTCCGGCGCCCGTCGGGCACCGCGGCGACCAGGCCGCAGCCGCGCAGGCAGGCAAGGTGGTTGGACATGTTCGTACGCGAGACGTTGAGCAACTCCGAGAGGTCTGCCGGGTAGCCCGGGCCTTCGCGCAGAGCCAACAGGATCCGTGACCTGGTGGGGTCCGACAGCGCGTGCCCGAACCTGGACAGCACTTCGGCGTGCGTGGCGACCTTCAACACGTCAGGGACAGTACACGGAATTCTGAACTCAGCTCAAGCTGAACTCAGCGACTTCGGCCGCACAGTTTGGCGAGCCGCCGCGCAGGGCAGGTCGGACCCGGAATGCGCGACCATCGACTGCTGCTCACCGTGCTGGTGCTGCCCGGCCTGCTCGCCGTGCTCGCCACCGCGGCCGTCGCGGTGACCGTCCACCACCCGCGACCGGCCGCCACAGAGGCACTCGCCGGCGACCCGTGCGCCGGACTGGTCAGTGCGCGAGCCGGTGTCGTAGCGGAGTCCGCTGCCGGTGACCAGGTGAGTGGTTGGTCCTGCCCGGCGCCCGAGGCCACGGTGGCCGCCAAGGAGGCGTTGACACTTCGCCACGGGCCGGTGATGGCCGCACTGTTGATGAAGTACGGCGACCGGCACTGCCTGCCCGTCGGTTGCTGGACCCGGGTGTCCCAGCAATGGACGGAGGGCGACTTCACCATTCGGTACGGCATCGACGACCATGGCCGCCGCGTCACCCTCGGCACGGTGACGTTGTTCGTCGAGGACCGGCTCCAAGGCTCGGTGCTCCTCAGCCGGCGACAGGTGCTGACCGCCAGGGGACGCGGAATACGCGACGCCGGGTTCGAGAGCGAACGCCTCTATCTCTCCCGCCGGTGTCCGCAGGGGTGCACGGGCGGGCACGGAACGACCTACGCCTACAGCGGTGTGCCCACCGACCGGACGCGGGACGGGTGGTTCTCCTGGGCAGGCCCTGCCTACCGGGGTGAGGCGGACGTGGCCTACGGGACCGTTGTCCACGAGTTCACCTGGCGCGACGTGGGCGACCGGCCGGGGCGGTGGTTCTTCTGGGTGAAGGGTGTCACCGTCCTCCGCGACAAGCCCGGGATCTTCGCGTACCAGAGTCCGGACCGGTTGCCGAGCTCCCCGTACCAGACGGCCTGGCACTCCGACTGACAGCGCCCAGGAAACCAGCGCAGCCCGCCAGCATCCGAGTCCACAATGCGACCCTGGATCAGCGCCGATCCGCTGGCCTACCTGGACAGTCAGCGCCTGGGCCGGCTGGCCACGATCCAGCCAGGAGGCTCACTGCAGGTCAGTCCTGTCTCCTATGCGTACAACACCGAACTCGAGATGATCGACATCGGCGGCTACAACATGGCGGCAAGCAGGAAGTACCGCAACATCGCCGCGAACGGCCGGGCGGCGTTCGTTGTCGACGATGTCCTCTCCATGGACCCCTGGCGGGTTCGTTGTCTGGAGATCCGTGGCACGGGCGAGGCAATCGAGAACCCGCTGAACTCCGCCCTCGGCCGCTCCGGGCCGATCATCCGCATCCGCCCGCGACGAATCATCAGCTTCGGCATCGACGCCCCTGACATCGATCCGCACCTTCTGGTGCCGTCCCGGCGCGACGTCGGGGCCAAACCCTAGGACACGCCCTACGCGGCGGCGGGCTTGCTGGCCCGGCACTCCCGGGTGAGGACGACGACCGGACACTGCGCCTGGTGCAGCAGCGCCTGGCTCACCGAGCCGAGCAGCATCCCGGTGAAGCCACCACGTCCTCGGGCGCCGACCACGACCAGGCCGGCGGAGGCGGAGAGTTCGATCAGGTGCCCCGCGGCGTGGCCCATCAGCACCCGCTCCTCGATCGGCAGGTCGGGATACTTGTGCCGCCACCCCGCCAGCGACTCCTCCAGCAGCCGCAACCCGGCGGCGGTGTCGGCCGCACCGGACCGCGAGGTCCGCCCCTGCCGGACGACGTGCACTGCGAGCAGTCGCGCGTGCCGGCGAGCCGCCTCTTCCACCGCGGCCTCGACCGCGACGGTGCCCAGCGGGGACCCGTCCACTCCTACGACGACGAGGTTGTCGGGGCGTTCGGGCGACAGCGTGCCGCGGACCACGACGACCGGCGCCTGCGAGCGTACGGACAGTTCGATGGTGAGCGAACCCGCCAGCGCGTCGGCCACCGAGCCGCGGCCCGCCGTACCGACCACGATGTACGTCGCGTCGGAGCTCAGTTCCACCAGCAGGGGAAGGGGAAAGTCGGTCTCCACCGTGGTCGCGATCTCGATCGCCGGTGCCGCGTCCCGGGCCGTGCGTACCGCCTCCTCGATCAGCGAGTCCGCGTGCGCGCGCAGTCCGCCCTCCGGACCCAGCTGCCACATCGCGGCTGGGATGTGCAGCAGCGGCCAGGCGAACGCGTGCACCAACCGCAAGGGCACCTTGCGCAGCTCGGCGGCGTTGGCCGCCCAGGCCACCGCGTCAAGCGAGCCTTGCGTACCGTCGACTCCGACCACGACCGGCAGCCTGGGGGTTTCGGTGGACATGCGGGTCACTCCTCCGGGTCCTGCGGGGCACGCGGCTCGGGCACGGTCCGCCCGACCGTCTGCTCGATCACCTCGTCCGCGGACATCTCCTCAGGCGGAGCCGGGTCGGGATCGGCTTCGGCCAGGATGAACTCCGCCACCGGACGGCGCGGAGTCGGCGGAACCTCCGGCCCGTACCCGAACCTCAGCACGACCTGCGGCTCGGTCCAGCCCGACCGCGGGTCGCGGACCAGCCAGCGCAGGTCGGCGTGCTCGATCGGCTGGTTCAGCAGGGACGCGGCGACGCCGTGGGTGGTGGCGGTCAGGAGTACTCGCTGCAGGGCCTGCCCGGCGGTGACCCAGTCCTGCGGGGTGTCCCGGGTGGTGGAGAGCACGGCCAGGGTCGGTGCGTCCTCGAACTTCCCCTTCGGGCGCAGCCGGTCACCGGGGTCCACGGCCAGGTCGCGGACCGGGGAGCTGCCCTCCGCGCGCGGCCCGAGCGCGCTGGACGGCACGCCGCTGCTGGTGCGCTGCCCGCCGACCCACACCTGGCGCTCGACCAGCCGTCGCGGGTCGTCGGCCTCGGCGATGTCGGCGTCGGTGGCCAGTTCCATCAGCCAGCGCTGCCGGTCGCGGTCGTCGATCCATTCCAGCCGTACGCCCTCACCGGCGGCCGCCTGACCGATGTCCGCGCGTACCTCCTCCGCAACCGCGCGTTCGGTGAACGGCTGCCGGTTGGTACGCCTGCGCGGCAGGAAGGGGAACAACGCGGCCAGCTCGCCGGCGTCCTCACTGGGGTTGCCCACGCTCACCAGGGCGACCAGGGTCGGCCGCTCCGGGTCGGGGAACAGCAGGGTCGTGGTGTGCGCCCCGATCGCAGCGGCGGCCACCCGCAGGTTGATCAGCGCGGTGCCCGCCCCGATCAGCGTCATCCGGCCTTCGGGGTCCTCTGCGGCGAGTTCCCGGGCGGGATCGCGGTGCACCTCCACCGACCGGCCACGGAAGCGAAAGCACCACGGCTGGGCGTTGTGCATGGACGGGGCGAGTACCGCCGCCCCGACGAGCGTGTCCCGCTCGGTCTGGTCGAGCTCTCCTACGAGCAACGCACACCTCCACGGTTGGCCGGCTCGTATTCATGGTCGTTTCGCACCACACTGCGGGGCAGCGGGCGAAGGTCCCGGCGCCCCATGACCGAAGCCTCTCGATCGCCGCGCCGGTCGGCCGCCACGCTGAGCGGGTGGCCAGGCAGGTACGACGCGGACGGCTGGAACGGCTGGGACCGTGCGGATGAACTCGCCCACCCTCCACCTGGACCGGCTCGATGCCGTGCTGTTCGGGCTGGACGACGTGGTGGTCGACACCGCGCACCTGCACGCCACCGCCTGGCAGCGCACCTTCGACTCGTTCCTGCGCCGCCGCGGCCGCCGCGCCGGGCTCACCGCCGACGACACCGACGGCGCTCGCGGTGGGACTCCCATCCCGTCGTTCGAACTGCCCGGTGACTACCTGCGCTACGCCGCCGGCCGGACCACCGCCGAGGGAGTACGCGGGTTCCTGACCGCCCGCGGCATCACCCTGGCCGAGCACTCCCCCGCACCCGGTGAGGAGACGGTCCGCACGCTGGCCGACCACAAGGACGCCTGCTTCGAGGAGGAGGTGCGGCGGGTCGGGGTCGGCGCCTACCCCGCCTCGGTCGACCTGCTGCGCGACCTGGCCGCCCGCGGGGTCCGGCTTGCGGCGGTGGGCGCCGACCGGGGCTGTGAGCGGCTGCTGTCCGCCGCGGGGATCGCCGATCTGTTCGACGTGTGCGTGGACGGTGGTGACGCCGCGCTGCTCGGCCTGGCGCCGCAGCCCGACCCGGGCCTGCTGCTGGAGGCGACCCACCGGCTGGGGGTCTCTCCCCGGCGAACGGCGGTGCTGAGCGGCAGCCTGGTCGGGGTGGAGGCCGGCTGGCACGGGTGTTTCGAACCGGTCGTCGCTGTCGACAGGCACGCCCGTGCCGAGGACTTCTACCGCCGCGGCGCGCACGTCGTGGTGCGCGACCTGGCCGAACTCGTACTCTCCGGGCGGAGCCGGCAGGAGCTGCTCGCCCATCGGTAAAGCCCCCTAGCGCGTCCACTTCGAGACACGGCCCGACGCAGCGGACCAGGAGGTACGCGCCGATGACTACCGAGCCGACGGTTCTGCGACTCGACCGGATCGGCGCCGTGGTGTTCGAGGTCGACGTCGTGGTGCCCGACACCGCCAGGGCGCACGCCGCCGCCTGGAAGCGCTGCCTGGACGCGTTCCTGCGCCGGCACGGCCGGATGGTGGGGGTGGCGTTCACGCCGTTCGACGTACGTGCGGACTATCTGCGGCATTTCGTCGGCCGGCCCCGGATCGCGGGGCTGCGGGCCTTCCTCGCCGACCGGGGCATCGACCTGCCCGACAACGGCACGGAGAACAGCGTGTCGTCGCTGGCCGAGTGTGAGACGCGCAGCTTCCTGGCCGAGCTCGCGCGGTACGGCGTGCCGCCGAATCCGGTCGCGGTCAAGCTGCTGTACGAGCTGCGGGCCCGCGGTGCGCGCACGGCCGCGGTGTGCACGGGCGGCCACTGCGAGGAGATCGTGGCGGCGGCGCACGTACGGCGGTTGTTCGACGCGGTCCTGGACGGTGCGCGGGACGGTGCGCGGGACGCTGCGGAGCGGGGATCCGGTAACGGGCGAACAGTGCCGGCCGCGGTCTTTCGCGGCGGGACCGAGGTGTTCGCCGCGGCGGCCCGGCGGCTGGCGATCCCGCCGGCCCAGGCCGGCCTGGTGGTGGCCTCGGCCGACGGCGAGCGTGCCGGGCGGCGGGCGGGGTTCGGGACCGTGCTCACGGTCACCGCCCCCGACGGCCTCAACGGGCCGAATGGTCCACACGTTCCACATGGGACCGACGACGGTTCTGAGAACGGTCCCGACGGTGGCCCCAACGGCTCCCCGCCCGCCGCGATCCGCGCCGCGGAGCTCGCGCAGGTGCAGGTCTTCGGGAGACGACGTGAGCCGTTCGGCCTTGACCTATGAGCGGTACGACCCCGCGCGGGAGGGGCTGCGCGAGGCGCTGTGCACCCTCGGCAACGGATACTTCGCCACCCGCGGCGCCGCCCCTGAGTCCCACGCCGACGGCGTGCACTACCCCGGCACCTACCTGGCCGGCTGCTACGACCGGCTGGAGTCGCGGGTCGCCGGCCGGGTGGTGGAGAACGAGGACCTGGTCAACGCGCCCAACTGGCTGCCGCTGACCTTCCGTACCGTCGACGGGCCGAACGGATCCGACGACCCCGACAGCCCCGACAGCCCCGACAGCCCCGACAGCACAGCCCGCCCGTGGTTCGACCTGGACCGGGTGGACGTCCTGGACTTCGTGCAGGAGCTGGACCTCGACCGCGGCGTACTCACCCGGCGGGTGCGGTTCCGCGACGACGGCAACCGCACGACCCTGCTCCTCCAGCGGCGATGGGTGTCCATGGACGATCCGCATCTCGCCGTCCTGGAGACCGTGCTCGAACCCGAGGACTGGTCCGGCCACCTGCAGGTGCGGGTCGCGCTGGACGGCACCGTCGCCAACCGGGGCGTACGCCGCTACGCCGACCTGGCCGGTGACCACCTGCGGCCGGTCACCACGGGGTACGACGGGCAGGACCTGCTGTGGCTGCAGGTGGAGACTGCACAGTCGCGGGTGCGGATCGCCGAGGCGGCGAGAGTACGGGTGCACGGCGCTACCGGACCGGTGGAACGCCGCTACGGCGAACGGCCGCGCTGGGCGGGCCTCGACCTGACCTTCGCGGTGGAGCGCGGCGAGGCGGTGACGGTGGAGAAGACGGTGGCGATCCACACCTCCAGGGACCGGGCGGTCACCGAGAGCCTGACCGCCGCCTGCGACGCCGCGAGCCGCGCCGCACGTCCCGAGCACCTGCTGGCCCGGCACGAGCTCGCCTGGTCGCGGCTGTGGCGTGGCTGCCGGACCGTGGTGGACGGTGGGCCGCAGGAGACGCTGGACCTGTATGTGTTCCACATTCTGCAGAACCCTGTCCGAGCACACGGTCGAACTCGACGTCGGCGTACCGGCCCGCGGGCTGCACGGCGAGGCCTACCGCGGCCACGTCTTCTGGGACGAGCTGTTCGTCTTCCCGTTCCTGCTGCTGCGGCTGCCCGAGGTGGCCCGGGCCCTGCTGATGTACCGCTGGCGCCGGCTCCCCCAGGCCCGGCTGGCCGCCCGCGCCGCGGGCCACCGCGGCGCCATGTATCCCTGGCAGAGCGGGAGCGACGGCCGGGACGAGACGCCGCGGCTGCACCTCAACCCGCTGTCGGGGCGCTGGGTGCCGGACTACACCCACCTGCAGCACCACGTCGGGCTGGCAGTGGCGTACAACGTGTGGAAGTACTACGAGGCGACCGGTGACGTCTCCTTCCTCGCCGGCCACGGTGCGGAGATGCTGGTCGAGATCGCGCGCTTCTGGAGTGGCCTGGCGACCTACGACGCCACCGGCGGACGGTATGAGATCCGCGGCGTGATGGGGCCGGACGAATACCACGACGCCTACCCCGGTGCCGCCCGGCCGGGCATCGACAACAACTCCTATACCAACGTCATGGCCGCGTGGGTACTGCGCCGGGCACTGGACGCGCTCGCCCTGATCCCGGCCCACCGGCGCACCGAGCTCACCGAGCGGCTCGGTCTGCGCCACGCCGAGCTGGACCGGTTCGAGGAGGTGAGCCGGCGGCTGCGGGTGGTGTTCCACGACGGGATGATCGCGCAGTTCGAGGGATACGACGCACTGGCGGAGCTGGACTGGGCGGGATACCGCACGAAGTACGGCGACATTCGCCGGCTGGACCGGATCCTCGAGGCCGAGGGCGACTCGGTGAGGAGGTACCAGGTCTCCAAGCAGGCGGACGTTCTGATGCTGTTCTTCCTCCTGGGCAAGGACGAGTTGACGCAGGTCCTGAACCAACTCGGCTACGAGCTGGACCAGGCGACGATCCTGCGTACGATCGAGTATCACCTCGACCGCACCTCCCACGGCTCCACCCTCAGCGCGGTGGTGCACGCGTGGGTGCTCGCCCGCACCGACCGGCACGGATCGTGGGACTTCTTCTGCCAGGCGCTGGGCTCCGACGTGCGCGACGGTGAGCAGGACACCACCGCGGAGGGTGTCCACCTGGGTGCGATGGCCGGGTGCGTCGACCTGTTGCAGCGTTGCTACACAGGGATCGAGACCCGCGACGACATACTCCGCCTGAACCCCCGGCTGCCGCGCGAGCTCGCCGACCTGGAGCTGCAGCTGCGCTACCGCGGCCACTGGGGCATCACCGTGCACTGCACGCACGACCAGGTGCGGATCGGGCTGCGGCGGTCCGCGGCGGCGCCGATCACGGTAGCGGTGAAGGACCAGCAGACGACGCTGCGCCCCGGACAGTCCTGGCGGGTACGCCACCCCGACCGGCCCAGGGTGCCCAGGGCGCGGCCGGGAGAGGGACGTCCTAGCGGCGCAGCAGCTCCGCCACCGGACGCCGCGGCGTCGGAAGAGGCAGCCCGGAGACCGGACGGCCGAACCTCAGGATGAGCTGGGCGAAGCCGGGCAGACCCAGGTCGTCGCGTACGCGGGTCCGCAGGTCGGGTAGCTCCAGCGGCTGGTTGAGATAGGACGCGGCCAGGCCCTCCACGCTGGCCCACAACAGCATCCGCATCAGCGCCTGCCCGCCACGCAGCCAGTCCACCGGACGGTCCCCGTCGGTGAGCAACACCGCGATCACCGGGTCCCGCTCCGGACGGCCCGGCGAGGAGGTCAGCCGCCGCCGGCCGCCGGCGAAGTCCCGCATCGGGAAGTCGGCCTCGTGGCCGGCCTTTGCCGACACCCCGAGCACCGCCTCGGGCAGCCCGGTGCCGTACAGCGGCGCCTCACCGCCCACCCAGCGCGCCAGCTCCTGCCGGAACCTCGGGTCCGCCTGCTCCCGGCGTTCGGCGGCGGTGACCAGCCGGGACAGCACCCCGCGTTCGGCATGCTCGGTGATCCAGCGCAGCTGGGCACCCTCCAGCTCGGCCTCCCCCGCCAGCACGCTCCTCGTCCGCACCGGCACGTCCGGGTCCAGTCGGGACCTGATCGTGCGCCGCAGCGGCATGTGCTGGAGCAGCCTGGTCTCGGCCATCGACGGCAGATGGTCCGGCCCGAGGGAGACCACCGCGGCCAGGTCGCCGCGTTCGTCGCCGGGCATCAGCGACACGGTGGGTTCGGAGCCCAGCGCGCTCACCGCCAACCGGACCGCGAAGATCGCGGCGCCGACGCCGATCAGCATCTGCCTGTCGTCGGGGTCGACCACGGCCACCGCACGGGAGCGGTCGACGTACACCTCCACGCTGCGGGCGTTGACCCGGAACGCCCAGGGTTGTGCATTGTGCAGCGAGGGCGCGAGCCGTGCGGTGCTCACCAGCTCCTCGGTGTGCTTGCGCAGGTCCAGCGTCACGAACATCCCGAACTCCTCGTGGTGGCTCCTCGTGGCCCCTCGTGGTGGCCCCTCGTGGTGGCCCCTGGTGGCCCCTCGTGGTGGCTCAGTGGTACTTGCGGCTCCAGCGCGACGCGACCCGTTCCCACTCCTGCCCCCAGGCGGTGAGCCGGCGCCGGTCCAGCGACCAGCGGGCGAGCAGCGAACAGACGACGATGCCGAGTTCGAGACCCATCAGGGCGGTGATCGCAGTGGCCACGCCCTTGTCGGACAGCTGTGACGGATTGAGCGGTGGCCGGGTCACCTGGCCGGCGGCGTCCACCCAGATCCGTACCGTCGAGCCCACGTCGGTGCCGGCCCGCACCGGCACGTCCCCCTCCGACCAGGAGCCGTTCGGTCCCTGCCAGCGCGCGCGGGCGTAGGTGGTCACCGGGTTCGGCGCGTCCTGGCCCGGATCCACCGACCCCGGTGCGGACTCCAGCAGCTTCGCCGTCCCCCAGTGGCCGGTCGCATGCTGGGTCGCCGACCTGGCCGCGCCGTCGGCATAGGCGCCGCGGCCCATCCCGACCGCGACCGGTATCGCCACCAGCGCCGCGATCAGGGTCGCGGCGATCAGCAGACCCTCCACGCGGTCCGACGCACGGCACAACGGGTTGCGGTTCCAGCCCAGCCGGCGAATGGCCAGGACCGTCCACCGCCTCATCCGGCCTCGCGCCATGCGGACCTCCCCGGCGCGTCATGCGCGCGATACGCGTACGTGTCCACTGCCTCCAGAAAGCGACTCGTGCGGAGTACCGACGGCGGTGGTGTTCTCCCCGGCGGCTCCACACCTGTCCACCGTTCAAGGTGATCAGCGTGACTGCGCACCACCCAGGGCACTTGGTCCGTGATCCTCGTGCCGACCGTCCCGCGCCGCGAAGTCTGCGCCACCTCGTCCGGAATCTCCTGCCAGGGTTGGCCGAGGATCGGCCGAGGGTTGGTCGGGAGTTGATCGCAACCCGGTGTCCGCAGGCGCCGGTCGAGGGGGACGCGCAGATGCCGCGACCGGGGAACAACCCGGCCATCGTCGTCGGGGTGGACGGATCCGACAACGGACTGCGCGCTCTGGACTGGGCGCTGGAGGAGGCGGCCGCGCACCGCTGCCCAGTCCGCCTGGTGTACGCGTACGTGCCCTCCGCGCACCGGCACACAGGGCACACAGGCCACACAGCACGGACGCACGGAGCCTCCCCGCGGATGATCGCGATGTACGAGGAGGGCCGGGAGGTGTTCGCCGCGGCGCGGGCACACCTGGCCGGGCACCGGCACGCGGACCTGGTGGTCGGCACCGCGCTGTACGAGGGGGCGCCGGCGCAGGTCCTGGTCGAGCTGGTCTCCGGAGCCCGGATGTGCGTGGTCGGACGGCGGGGCCGCGGTGGGCTGGCCTCGCTGCTGCCCGGGTCGACCTCGATGAGCCTGGCCGTGCACGCCCGGGGCCCCGTGGTGGTCGTACCCGCGCGGCGTGAGCCGACGGACGTGCACGACGCCCGGCCCGCCGGCCCGCGGGTCGTGGTGGGTGCCGACCTGCGGCCTGCCGGTGAGGCGGCGGTGGAGTTCGCGTTCGAGGAGGCGATGGCACGCGGGCTGCCGCTGCTGGCCGTGGCCGCCTGGGACCTCGCCGACCCCTACGTCTACAACCCGGCCGCGCTGGCCGAGGCGGAGGCCGAGTACCGGTCGCGGGTCACCCGGACACTTGCCCAGACCCTCGCGCCGTGGCGGGAGAAGTACGCCGAGGTGCCGGTCACCACGCGGGTCGAGCGGAACCATCCGGTGAGCGCCCTGGTCGGTCACTGCGGTGCGGCCGACCTGCTGGTGCTGGGTGGCCGGGTGCATCCGCGGTCGGAGGTGGTCACCGGGTCGACCACCCGTGCGGTGTTGCGCCGGGTGTCCTGCCCGGTGGCCGTCGTGCACGCCGACTCGGCCTGACCGGTACCTCTCTCCAGGTTGTTCTCGGAATCTTTCTGGAATCGGCCCGCTCCCGGTGTCGAGAACGTCGTACCGGCTCCGTCCCAGGAGCGTCCCGTACGACCGACCGAGAACGACCGAGAACGGAGCACCCCACCATGCAGCCGACCGAGATCGCCGAGATCCTGAACCGCCCGTACAGCCAGGAACTGCTGGCCCGCGACCTGACCCGGCTCGCCTACGTCGCCGAGGACGACACGCCCCGCAACGTACCGATCGCGTTCACCTGGAACGGCACGCAGATCGTCATGTGCACGGCGACGAACGCCCCCAAGCTGCCGGCGCTGCGCCGCAATCCCGCGGTCGCGCTGACGATCGACACCGAGGTGCACCCGCCGAAGATCCTGCTCATCCGTGGCCGAGCCGAGCTGGACGTCGTCGACGGCATCCCGGAGGAGTACCTGCAGATGAACGGCAGCTACGAGATGACCGCCGAGCAGCGGGTGGAGTGGGAGGCCGAGGTGCGCTCGCTCTACGACGGGATGGTCCGGATCGTGGTGACCCCGACCTGGGCGAAACTGATCGACTTCGAGACCACCCTCCCCACTGCGGTCGAGGAGCTGGCCCGGCAGCGGGCCGAACGCCAGAACGCCTGACTCCCCGGACGCCCGACACACCAGACGCCCGACACACCAGAACACCTGAGGGCAGCGCCGGACGGTGGGCCGGAACGAATCCGTGCACGAACCAGAAAAGGAGAACGACCATGAAGTACCTGCTGCTCAAGCACTACCGAGGTGGCCCGGCCGCCGCGTCGACTACGGGCCGATGGACCAGTGGACGCCTGAGGAGGTCGACGCGCACGTGCAGTACATGCGCGACTTCGGCGACCGCCTGCAGAAGTCGGGCGAGCTCGTCGACGTCCAGGCGCTGACGCCGGAGGGGACGTTCGTACGCTACGACGGTGAGGGGCGCCCACCGGTGACCGACGGTCCGTTCGCGGAGACCAAGGACCTCATCGCCGGCTGGTACGATCATCGACGTGGACTCCTGGGACCGCGCGGTGGAGCTGGCCGGGGAGCTGTCCGCCGCGCCCGGCGCCGGTGGCAAGCCGATCCACGAGTGGCTGGAGGTCCGGCCGTTCCTCACCGACGTGCCCGCCGCGACCGAGTGAACGAGACCCAGTGAAGAGACCCAGTGAACGAGAACGAGACCCGGTGAACGAGACCCTGCTGCGGGAGCTCGTCCCCGCGGTGATCGGCGTCCTCGTCCGCCGCGGAGCCGACTTCGCCTCGGCCGAGGACGCCGTGCAGGAGGCCCTGATCCGGGCGCTGGAGACCTGGCCGGGCGATCCGCCGCGCGATCCGAAGGGATGGCTGGTCACCGCCGCGTGGCGGAAGTACCTCGACGTCATCCGGGCCGAGTCGTCGCGGCGGGGCCGGGAACTCGCGGTGGAGGTGGAGCCGCCCGCCGGGCCGGCGCCGGCCACCGACGACACGCTGCGGCTGTACTTCCTGTGCGCGCATCCCACCCTGCCGCCGGCGTCCGGCGGTCGCGTTGACGCTGCGCGCGGTCGGCGGCCTGACGACCCGGCAGATCGCGACGGCCTACCTCGTCCCCGAGGCGACCATGGCGCAGCGGATCAGCCGGGCCAAGCGGCGGATCGCCGGGCTGGCCCTCGACCAGCCCGGAGACCTCGGCGACGGTGCTGCGCGATGCTGTACCTCGTCTTCAACGAGGGGTACGGCGGGGACGTCGACCTGGCCGCCGAGGCGATCCGCCTCACCCGCCAGCTCGCCGCGCTGACCGACGGTGAGCCGGAGGTCGCGGGCCTGCTCGCGCTGATGCTGCTGCACCACGCGCGGCGGGCGTCCCGCACCGGCCCGGGCGGCCGACTGGTGCCGCTGGCCGAGCAGGACCGGTCCCGCTGGGAACACCGGCCTGATCGCCGAAGGGGTGGACGATCCTGCAGACCGCACTGGCCCGCGACCGGCTCGGCGAGTACCAGGCGCAGGCCGCGATCGCCGCCCTGCACGCGGACGCCCCAGCGACCGCCGAGACCGACTGGGTGCAGATCGTGGAGTGGTACGACGAGCTGCTGCGGCTCACGGGCAGTCCCGGTGGTGCGGCTCAACCGCGCGGTGGCGGTCGGGGAGGCCGACGGGCCACGGGCCGGACTGGCGGCGCTGGCCGGGGTGAGCCCCGGAGCTGCCGCGGTACGCCGCGGTGACGGCGTACCTGCACGAACGTGGCGGTGACCTCGCACAGGCCGCCACGCTGTACGCCGAGGCGTCCCGGTCGGCCACCAGCGTGCCGGAACGCGACCACCTCACCCGGGAGGCCGCCCGGGTGCGCCAGCTGCTGCGCGGGTGACGCCGCGCAGCAGCCCCGAAAGCCGGGCGACCTAGCGGTCCGGGCGTACCAGCCGGCCGCGCAGCATCGCGCTGACCGGCTCGTCGGTCAGGTCGGCCCGGCCGGGCTCCCCCACCGCGCCGACCTCGTCGGCGAACTCCAGCTGGCCGCCCTGCTGCACGACCCGGGCGAGCAGCTCGTCCACCAGGTCGTACACCGGGCGCAGCTGACCTCCGCAGTGCGCACAGGTCCGCGCCGCCTTCGTGGTGAGCTCACCGCAGTTCTCGCAGTCGAAGCCCCCGACCACGGCGTCGCCGCGGACCACGAGTACCGCGGCCTGCCCACGGTTGACCGCCTGCCCGCACGCCTCGATCCCGCTCACCGCGAGGCCGCTCGCCTCGCGATCGGCGACCTCGGCCAGCACCCGGCGTTCGTGCTCGAGCCGGCGCCGGTCGCGCGCCCGGGCGCTGAGGTCACGGACGTCCCCCGCGGTCATCGTGTGCGGGTCGACCACGAACGTGCCCACCAGGCGCCGCCGCACCGCGTCGGGCAGCTGGCCGACGAACTCCACGATGCCGACCTCGTGACCGCCGACGACGAGGTCCCGGCCGTTGGCCGCCAGCAGCTTCTCCACCGTCGCGGCGGTGGAGCGGTAGTGGCGCCGGGTGAGCTCGGCCGCCCGGTGGCGGGTGTTGTACTCCTCATAGCCCGCCCAGCCGGCGTGGGAGGAGTCGCGTACGCCGTCCCCGACCAGCTTGCTGACCGACTCGATGCTCTCGCCGTCCACCCGGAAGATCCACGCCTCGCGGCGTTCCACGACCACGACGTAGTAGGGCCGGGCGTGCTGGAGCGCGGACAGCAGCGGACGTACGTAGGGACGGCGGTCGGTCACCACCCGCGTGTGCACCGGCCACGACACCGGCATCGCCTCGCGCAGGCCGAGGGACGGCGCCGACATCAGCGCCACGCCGTGGCCGAGCCAGTCCCGTACGTACGTGCCGAGCGTCTCGCGCACCTGTGTACGCGCCTCGGCGAGCTCCCCGCGCACGGCGTGCGGCGCGTCCCGCACCGAGTCGGCCTGCTCGGCGAGCAGGTTGTCCACCCGGACGAACATCTCCCGGACCGCCACCGCCTGGGCCGGTACGTCGACGTAGAGCGACAGCACCGCCCCATCGGGGTCGCGGTAGCCGAGGAGCCGTTCCACCTGCCTGACATCGATCATGCTCGCTCCCAGGGCGTCACACTGTCGGATACTTCGCGAGGATCACCTTGAGCTGGTCGACCAGAGCCAGCGCCTCGTCCCAGGGCCGCTGCCAGACGTTGCGGCCGAAGATCAGGCCGAGCGCGCCCGCGTCCATCGCCATCCGGGCCTTGTCCAGCATGGCCGCGTCGTCGGCCTTCTCCCCGCCCGACACCAGCACGTAGGTGCGGCCGGCCGATCGCACGACGGACTCGATGGCCTGTGCCGGGGAGACGTCGGCGTCGTACTCCGCGCGTACTCCCTTGCGCAGCTCTGGATGAGGGAAGTTCACCTTGACGATGTCCGCGCCCAGCTCGGTGGCGGTGCGGGCGGCGTAGTCGACGGCGTAGAAGGAGTCCTTACCACCTTTGGCGTCGACCGCCGAACCGCGCGGGTACGCCCATACGATCAGCGGGAGGCCGTAGTGGTGGGCATCCTCGCGAACCCGGCGAAACTGCGCGAAGTCCTCTTCCTGGGCTGGTGATCCGACGTACATCGTGTATCCCACGGCGTCCGCGCCGAGGCGTACGGCGTCGGCCACGTCGGCGTTCAGCGGCGACACCGGATGGTCCGCGGAGGGGATCTCCGTGCGCCCGTTCAGCTTCAGCACGAGCGGGACCTCACCGGCGTAGTCCCAGTAGAACTTCTCCGCCAGGCCGATCTGCACGACGATGCCGTTGAAGCCGCCGCGCAAGGCGAGCTTGACGATGTAGGCGGGGTCGCCGGACTGCGGGTTGGCGAAGAAGTCGCGCGGACCGTGCTCGAGCCCCTGGTCGTAGGGCAGGAACATCGCGGTGCCGTTGCCGACGCCGTGCTGGAAGAGCATGCGGTGCAGGCGGGCCTTCTTGCCGGTGTTCAGGCCGAGTTGGCGAAGCTGTGGGCGGCTGGCCATCGTGGTGATCTCCCCGCTTTCGTGGATCAGGTCTGTTCGAGGTCTCGCGCAGGAGCTGGTTCTTCTCCAGGTTTCTCAGCCGATGCCCCTGTTGGGACAGGGGCGAAGGTCCGGTCTGGCCCAGGCACTGCACGGGCACGGCGCGAACGCTCGGCGTGAGCGGTCCCTCATCTGTCAGCGCAGTGCTCAGGCCGGTCGGGCGGGTGGCGGCTCGTCGGTCCTGGCCGGCGCGTTCGCGGCCTCGGCGGGGCCGCCCGGGTCCTGCCCGCCCTGGTCGAGCCGGAAGGGCGGGTACTCGTCGCGCAGCAGCAGGACGTAGGCGCTGACTCGGTAGCCCCAGCGCTCCATCCCCATCATGAAGTCGAAGATCCCGCCCGGATACACACGGCGGAACAGCAGTGAGATCGCGGCGAACAGCACCAGCAGCCCGATCAGGCCGGGTCCGACCCGGCCGTAGCCGTACTCCGCTCCCCCGCCGGGCCACGAGCCCCACCCGTGACCGTGCGAGCCGAGCGTCACGGTCCGGCCGTTGAACACGGCGAGGACCAGGTAGTGCGGAATGGCCAGCAGCCACCACTTCACCAGCACCAGCCCGCGCGACAGCCGACCCGGGTAGTCGATCGAGAGGTCGGCCGGATAAGCGGGATCGGACTCGAACTTGAACGGCGGATATTTGTCGCAACCGAGGACGAGCGCGTAGAACGCCACCCGCCAGCTCCAGCGCAGCACTCCCTCGGCGAACCCGAAGATCGGCGGCGGATAACGCCCGGTGAAAAGGACGACAATTCCCGCGACCACGGTCAGGACCAACAGCACGAACCACAGAATCCACAAGATGATGAAATGCGGAATGGCGAGAATCCATTTCACCAGCCACAGCCACCGGGACAGGTTCGGCTGCAGGTGACCTTCGAGCCGGAGCGGATACGAGCGAGCGGGGCGTTCCGGGTGGCCCGGCTGCTCCGGTCGAGGTGGTCGACCTGGCTGGTTCGGGTCCATCACGGTCTCCTTGCTGGTCAGTGGTCGCGGGCGGCGGTGTCCTACGGGTGGCGCCGGTCGGGCGGAGCGCGGTGGGCAACGTTCAGGCCCACCGCCACGAGCAGCACGCCGCCCGCGAGGAACGCGGCGAGCACCGGCCACCGCGGCCAGGACGGGGTGCCGACGGACACCCGGACGTCGACGCCCGGGCCTCCGTCGGCGTTCATCACCACCAGGTCCCACCCGCCGCGGCGCGGCGGCCAGAGGAGGGTCCGGGCACCTGGGCCGACCGACCACGCGGCCCAGATCCCTTCCTTGGTTGGCGTTCCGACCTGCCGGCCCGCCGCCACGGGTGCGTACCACACGTCGATCGGCGACGCCCGGAAGTCGGCGTGGGCGACCCCGGTTCCATCCAAGTAGCCCGCCAGGTCGGCCGACCTCGCCATCCCGACGAACACCGGACCGCCGTCCACCCGGGTGACGGTGATCCGGGCCGGGCCGGCCCGCCGGGAAGTGAGCCGGTCCAGCAACCGTGGCGGCCTTCGCAGTGCCGGCTGTCCGGCGACGAGCGCCTTCGACGGCACCGCGAAGCGGGTGCCCGCCGGACCCGCCGGCGAGCCCGCCCACCGCGCGAGCTCCCCGGGACGGCCGCCAGCCCGGTCATCGCCAGCACGCATCCGGCGAGCAGCGCGAGCCCGGCCGCGACCGCTCTGCGAGTGCGACCCGGGTTTCGTACGGCCGCCGTCGACCTTTCCACAAATCCCCCGTACCGCCGACGAAAAGGGGCTTAGTGTCCGTGGAAATTGCGTACGAACATGGGCCCACGCTATCGAGCGAGACACGGACCTGGGAGGGTTCCTTTTCAATCCGAATTCAGTTTGTCGCCGGAGTGGCGCAGGGGAGCTTTCTTCAGGTCAGCGAAAGCTGAGACCGGCCTGAACGGGCAACCAAAGGGAGTGACACAAAGTGTCGAAGAAATACCTCGGAAAGGTCGCCGCAGGCGGCGCGCTTGCCAGCGCGGCGCTGTTCGTGGCCGCCCCCGGCATCGCGTCGGCGAGCGCCACGCCCTCCACGTGGGACCACAAGGAGGACCACGGCTACATCAAGACGTACCCGAAGTGGGTGCACCCCGGTGACCCGGTGAAGATCATCGAGGTGTGCTCGCAGGAGCAGGAGCACGCCAAGGTCTGGTCCAAGGTGACCGGCAAGGTGTGGCTCGAGCCCTGGCGCCCGCCGATGGACGGCGCGGCTCCTGACGACGCGGCTCCTGGCGACGCGGCCCCCGACGGAATGCCCGGCTGGGCCGGCGAGCAGGACCACTCCGGCAAGGCCGAGGACCACGCCAAGGGCGACGAGAAGGGCAAGCCCGAGTGGTACGGCCACGACGGCAAGGACGGCAAGGACGGCAAGAAGCACTACGTCTACGTCGGCGAGGGCCACGTCAAGGAGTACGCGCACCCGGGCTGGTACAAGGTCAAGGGTGACTGCGGCTACGGCAAGATCCACGTCGTGCCCGAGCGTCCGCTCGACCCCCGAACGGGCCGGTCGACGGTGGTGACGGCGGCCTGACCGGCGCCGACACCAACCTCGCGGCCGGCGGTGCCGCGGCGCTGGCGGGGGCCGCGTTCGGCGGTGTCTTCATGGTTCGCCGGCGGCGGACCGATGGGACGCAGGCCTGACCCGGTGACGAGCGGGGCCGGCGGCCGGCGCGGGAAACTGCGCCGTGTCGCCGGCTTCGGCCTCGTCACCCTTCTCGGACTCGCTGGAGCGGCCATGCTGGTCGCGGCGTTCAACATGCCCGCGGACCGGCCGCCGATGCCCGCGGGTAATGCCGCCCCGGCATTTCTCTCCACCCCGTCCCCCACCCCCACCGCCAGCTCCGCGCCGACCGCTTCGCCGACGTCGACCTCTCGGTCGGCGGCCAGGCCACCGGCGCCGGGCACCGAACCCGGTGCGACGCAGACACCTTCGGCTGCGGCGACACCCATCGCCACACCGAAGCCCACCCGCACCGGGCTTCCCGCTTCGATCCCGATGAGCCTGACCATCCCGCGCATCGGCGTGAACACCCGGCTCATGCAGCTGGGACTGAACAAGGACAAGACCATCCAGGTGCCGACACCCGATCGGGCCAACTTCGCCGGATGGTACAAGTTCGGGCCCAGTCCCGGTGAGATCGGCAACACGGTGATCGTCGGGCACGTCGACTCGGTGAAGCTCGGCCGCGCCGTCTTCTTCCGGCTCGGTGAGCTCCGGCCGGGCGACACGCTCAGCATCGTCCGCAAGGACGGGTTGACAGTGCCGTACAAAGTGGACGGGGTGAAGGCGTACCCGAAGTCGAAGTTCCCCACCGACCTGGTGTACGGCGACTCGGACAGGTCGACGCTGCGCCTGGTCACCTGCGGGGGAGCCTGGTCGAAGGCGACGTCCTACCAGGACAACATCATCGTCTTCGCCACCCAGTACGCCCCGCCCGGAAAGCCGCCGCCGCCAAGTAACCCAAGCCGCGAGTCGGCCGTCGGCGACTCAGCGGTGCGGGTCCGCCGGCCTGGCGGTGACGCCCTCGATGTCGTCGGCGGCGGCGTGCAGCAGTCGGTGCGCGAGCTCGGACAGCGCGCGGGCGACCGCCAGCTCGTCGCCGATCTCCGGCACGCTCGGGTCCGCCGGATTCCGGCGGGCCCGACCGGCGCCGGACAGGTGCGTCCGGTCACCGGAGACCAGCCGGGCCTCCGCGCGGGTCTGGCCGTCGTGTTCGTCGATGAAGATGTCGATGTTCCAGCGCTTGGTCGCCTGTGCGGTCTCGGTCATCGTGGCCTCCCTCCTCGCAGTCCAGCCCGGCCCGGTGGAGCCGGCCAGAGGCGTTCGCCCGTACGGTCCGACCCATTGGTCACGGTCGCACCGGCCGCCGATGCCGGCCGCCGAATGTCGATGCCTAATGTCGATGCCGGATGCCGCGGCCAGGACAGAACCCTGAAAGCCAAGCCCGGAAAGAAGAAACCCGAGAGGAACAGGTGCGGCCCGTGCGCGCGGGCCGCACCTGCCGCATCGGACGCCCCCCGGAGCCGATGCGGGTCCCCCCATCCCCTCAGCCGGTGCGCTGCACCGGGATCGCGCGCGCCTCCGGGCGTTTCTCGCTCACCGGCATCCGGACCTCGAGGATGCCGTCGGTGTAGCGCGCACTGACCTCGGACTCGTCGGCGCCCTCGGGCAGGGCCAGCCGGCGGGTGAACTTCCCGTAACGGAACTCGGTGCGGCCGCGCTCGCGCTTCTCCTCCCGGCGCTCGGCGCGGATCACCAGCATGCCGTTGTCGATCTCGAGGTCGATGTCCTTGTCGGGGTCCATGCCGGGCAGCTCCGCGCGGGCGACGAAGCTGCCGTCCTCGTCCAGGAACTCCTCCACCCGGATGCCCCGCATCCCCGCGGGTGCCGGCCAGTTGGTCCAGGTCAGCGATTCGGGAAGGTTCTCCGCCCAGTCGAGCAGGTCTGGCAGCGAACGGCGTTCGCGCCGGACCTCGGGTGTTCCACCTGTCATACCGCTCGCCTCCTCAGTCGTTCCTCAGCCCATCACCGCGGGACCGCACCCAGCAGGGTCGACCGGCCCGGGAGTGGGGGTCCTTCGCCCGAACGATCCCGATGTCCGGTAAATCGGTCACTGGGCCCGATCACTGGGCCCGATCACTGGGCCCGGTCACTCGGCCGCCATCCGCGCCGCCGCGACCGCCGCCTGGCCGTAGCTCACCCCGCTGTCGTCGGTGGGCACCTGCTCGGGGACGAGGACCTCGAAGCCCTCCCTGCCCAGGGCGTCCATCACCCCGTCGAGGAGCAGCCGGTTGGTGAAGGTGCTGCCGGCCAGGCACACCGTGCGTACGCCGGCCTCCCGCCCCGCGTCGACGCACAGGGCGACGGTCACCGCGACCAGGGTGGTGTGGAACGCGGCGGCGAGCCGGCCGACGGACACCCCGTCGGCCATCCCGGACAGCACGGCTGCCAGGGTCACCGCCGGGTCGTACACCCGCACGTCCTCGGCGGTGACGATCCGCCACGGCAGCTCCTCCTCCCGCCGTCCCCGCGCCGCGGTCTCCAGGACGGTCGCGGCCTCCCCTTCGTACGCCGCGTCCTCCCGCAGTCCCAGCAGGCCGGCCACCGCGTCCACCAGGCGGGCGGCGCTGGAGGCCGGCGGGCTGTTCACCCCGCCGGTGACCATCCGGCGTACGGTCTCCAGCTCGCGTGCGGACAGCCGTTCGGTGCGGGCGCCGATGAGGTCGGGGTCGATCGGCGCGCCGCCGAGGCGTTCACCGGCGAGCAGATAGCCGAAGGCGGTACGGATCGGGCTGAGGGCGGACTGCTCGCCTCCTGGCAGCGGTGCGCGGCCGAACCGGCCGGCCCGGTGGTAGCCGCGCAGGTCGGCGACCAGGATCTCCCCGCCCCACAGCGTGCCGTCGTCGCCGAGTCCCGGGCCGTCGTAGGCGACGCCGAGAAAGGTGCCGGTCACCCCGTGCTCGGCCGCGCAGGCCGCGACGTGCGCGTGGTGGTGCTGTACGGCGATCCGCCGATCCGCGGGCCAGCGCCTGGCGTACTGGCTGGCGAGGTAGCCCGGGTGCAGGTCGTGTGCCACCGTCGCGGGGGTGCCGCCGACCAGCGGGACCAGCCTATTCAGCTCCCGGTCGAACGCGTCCAGCGTCGCCGGGCTCGTCAGGTCACCGACCTGTTCACTGACGTACGCGCGCGAATCCTTTGCCAGCGTGCAGGTGTGGGACAGCTGCGCGCCCACCGCAAGCACAGGTTGACGGGCCGGGACCGGCAGTGGCACTGCACCGGGAACGAGGCCCCGGCCGCGGCGCAGGAGTGCCGGGCGGCCGCGTACGACCCAGTGCACGGAGGCCCTGGTCCGGGTGTGGATCGGCAGATCGTGCCCCAGGACCCCGTCGGCCAGCCCGGCCAACCGGGCCGGGGCGTCGGCGTCGTCGACCACCACCGGCTCCTCGGCGGGGTGTGCGCCGGTCACCACCAGCGGTCGGTCCAGGTCGTGCACGAGGAGCGCCTGCAGCGGCGTGGCGGGCAGCGTCAGTCCCACGTGGTCCGAGCTCGCGCTGACCCCGGCGGCGATCGGCAGCCGGCTGCGCCGCAGCGGGGCGAGCACGACCGGGCGGGACGGTGCGACCAGCAGGTCGAGCTCGGTCGTCCCCAGGTCGGCGACCGCCCTGGCCACCGACAGGTCCGGGACCAGCACCGTGAGGGGGCGGGTCCACCGGTGGGTCCGTGCGCGCAGCCGGGCCACCGCCCGCGGAGCCGTCGCGTCGCAGACGAGCTGGTAGCCGCCGGCACTCTTCACAGCGACCACGCCACCGGCCGCGATCACCTCCACCGCGGCCGCCAGCGCGCCGGCGTCGCCGAGGCGCTCACTCGAGGCGCCGCCGGAGATGGCACCGGAGATGGCACCGGGGTTGCCGCCGGTCCAGCGCCTGGTGCCGGCGTCGCCCCAACCTCGGCCGTCGCCGTCTGCCGGTGCGGTACGCCAGGTCAGGTGCGGGCCGCACTCGGGACAGGCCAGGGCCGGTGCCAGGTGGCGCCGGCCGGCCGGGTCCTCGCGTTCGGCCGCACAGGCGGCGCACAGGGCGAACCCGGCCGCCGAAGTGCCCGCCCCATCCCCGGACGCCTCGCCGAGGGCACCGAGCGTCCCGTCCGGCGGCAGCTCGGCCAGCAGCGACTGCCGCGGCCCGCACTCCCGGCAGGACAGGAACGGGTAACGGTAGCGCCGGTCGGCCGGGTCGAACAGCTCGCGCAGGCAGGCCGGGCAGATCCCCCGGTCCGCCCCGGGCGGCAGCTCGCCGGAGGCCTTCGTCCCGGGCAGCGGCAGGTCCACGCGGGTGGTGTGGGACGTACGAAGCGTCCCGGCGACTCCGGCCACCAGCGGCGGGTCCACGTCGTCGAACAGCACCCGGAAGCCCGTACCCGGATGCGGCGTCATCCCTTCCAGCTCCACGACGTCCACCAGGCTCACCCGGGCCGGCCGCGGCGCCTGCGTACTGACCCGGTGGACGAAGTCCGCCAGCGCGGCCGGCGTACCGGCCACCTCGACCACCACCTGGTCGCGCACCGTCCGCGCCGTACCGTCGAGCCCGCACTCCCCGGCGACCAGGATGAGGTGCCGGCGCAGCCCCACGCCCACCACCGAGCCCGCGAGCAGCACACGCTGCGCCCGCCGGGCCGACAGCTCACTTTCGGGGACGGGACGGGTGACCGCCCCGCTCATCGCCGCCCACCGTCACGGGTGCACAACGCCGGTCCTGCCATGGTCTCCCCCTCGTCCCCGTCGCCCGCAGGCTTCACCCGGCGGTTCGCCCAGCAGTTCAAAACCCGGCAGCCAACCCGGCAGTCCAACCCAGCAGTTCAACCCAGTGGTTCGCCGGACAGCTCGCGCCGCCGGGCCGTCCTCACCTCACCTGGTCGGCGGACCGACGCGGCGTCGGCACCGCCTCACCACGGGGATACCCAAGCCGCAGCACCATCTGCGGATGGTCCAGGCCCGGCGCCGCGCTGCGCAGGTGACCCCTTTCGGTGAGCTCCTCGATCGGTGCGTTGAGGAAGGACGCCACCACGCCGTGCTGGCCCGCGGTGAGCAGGACCCGCTGCAACGCCATCCCCGCTCGTACCCAGTCCTTGTGAGCATCACCGGGGGTGGACAAGACGGCGATGGTCGGCCGGTGCTCGAAGATCGCCACCTCGCGTGGGCCGGCGTGCCGATGGGGGTCCAGGTCGCGGACGGGCGCCCGGGCGTCGGCCGAGCGGGGTCCGAGCGCACCGACCGGGATGCCGTCGGCGCTGTCCCGCGTGCCGATCCAGGGCGCCGCCTCCTTCTCCAGGTCCTCGTCGAGCTCCTGGGCACGCTCGGCCTCGACCACCAGGTGGCGTACGCGCTCGATCTCGCTGGAGGTGAGCACCCGGATGGAGCCGCCCTCGGCCTCCGCGGCCTCCTCCAGCCGGGTCACCAGGGAGAACGGCAACCGCCAGTCGCGGTAGGGGCCGCGGTTGGTGTGCCGCTCGGCGATCATGTCGTACCGCGCGAGGTCCTCGGCGGCGATCGGGCGGCGGACACCGAAGTGGATGACCGCGGCGAGGAACGGGGTCTGCGGCCGCGGCTGGGCCTGCACCCACGCCTCGTGCCCGACGTAACGGACCCCCAGGAGGGCGTTGTACGTCGCCGCTCCGCAGGAGATCACCATGAACCGCCCGGCGGGGTCGGCCGTGGTGAGCTGGCGCGCCGAGTCCGCCCAGATCTCCAGCACGTTGTCGCCGAAGCTGAACCGCCACGGCTGGGTGTTGAGAACCGACGGTGCCCGTACGGCGGCGTCCACGACCATCCGCTCCTCGCGGTCGGTCAGAACGTGGCGTCGGGACATGGTTCGAGCGTCATGGCCGCGCGGGCCCGGCCCCAGAGTCCTCGGCACCTGCGCTCGCGGGCCAAAGACCCAGGACACCTCGTGGCCGGGCATGGGAGGCCCACGGAGGGTTGCTCACGCCTCCTGGAAGTCCAGGGTGCTCTGCGTGTTGTGCACCACTGCGCGCACCGCGTCCTCGAGCTCCTCCGCGTCGCGGGAGTCCAGGTCGGCCTCCAGCAGCGGCAGCACGATCTCGTCCTCGACGGTGAAGTGCAGGCGGGCGACGGCGTACAGCCCGTACAGCGCCTGGCGAACCTGGCGCCACGCGTCGTCCTCGCCGAGCGGCAGGGCGCGCCGTGCCTCCTCCAGGTCTGCGGCCAACCGGTCGATCTCGGCGTGGTGGGCACGAAGGACGTCAATCGGGGTGGCGGTCTCGGTGGCCATGGTCAGGGCGGGGTAGAGGATCTCGTCCTCGACCGAGATGTACGGCACCAGGTCGTTCGCGAAGAAGGTGACGTGGCCGGTGACCCGGTCCCACACCTCCAGCATCGTGGCGTCGTCCATCCAGGCAGCAGTCGCCTGCAGAGCCTCCACCTCGGTACCAAGCTCCATGTGTCGACTGCGCAGCCACGTCAACTCAGCCATACTTCCTCCCAGCAACGTCTCGTTAGATCTCTCTCAGGATCTGCTGTGCACAACCCCCCGCGCGCTGGGCGATGGTCCCGGCCGGACCGACGATGGTCCCCGCTGACCTGACGATGGTCCCGGCTCGGGCGGAATCCCCGGCCCTCGGTGGCCCCATGTGCATCCGCCGCGACAGCGGGTGTTGTGATCCCGGTCTCGGCCCCGGTCTTGAACCGGCCCGGAGCGGTCCGTGAGCCGGTCCGTGAGCCGGTCCGGAGCGTCCGGAGCCCGTCAGTGAGCCCGTCAGTGAGCGGGGTGGACGACCGCGACCGGGACCGACGCCTCCCGCAGCACTCCCTGACTGACCGAGCCGAGCAGGGTGCCGGCCAGCGCGTGCCGGCCGCGGGCGCCCACGACGAGCAGGCGTGCCTGCGCCGCCTCCTCGACCAGCCCGTCCACCGGCCGGCCGCGTACGACGGTCCGGTCGGTCCGGACATCGGGGTACTTCTCCCGCCATCCGGCCAGCGCCTCCGCGACGGCCCGGGCCGGCTCTTCCACGTCCGACCCGGCGTCCGACGCCGAGCACAGCACCGCACGCAGGCCGACGCCGTGCCGGGCGGCGTGTTCGAAGGCGAACGCCAGCACGGCGTCGGAAAGGTCGGTTCCGTCCACGCCCACCACGACCGGGGCGTCCGGTGGACCGCCCGGACCGCGCACCACCACGACCGGGCAGTGGGCGCGAGCGGCAACTCCGGCGCTGACCGACCCGAGGACACCCCGTGCCAGCCATCCCCGCCCGCGGGTGCCGACGACCACCAGGGCGGCGGACGCGGACTCGGCGAGGAGCACCTGGACGGCGTTTCCCTCGGCGGTCACCTCGACCACCGGCTGGTCACCGACCTCCGGAGTGGCCTCGGCCACGGCGCCGGAAACGACCTCCTGGGCCGCCTCGTCCAGGGCGTAGACGTCGTAGTCGCCGGGCGGGTATGCCGCCGGCGCGATCGGCAGCTGGTACGCGTGCACCACCCGCAGCGCCGCCGCGCGGGTGAGGGCCTCGGCCGCCGCCCAGCGCAGGGCCTGCACACCACCCGGGCGTCCGTCCACACCGACGGTCACCGGCAGTCCAGCGGTCAGCCGCTCGCCCACGTGCTCCCCCACTCACCGGCCGCGCACTCACCGGCCGCACATCGTCAACCGTGCCTTGCGTGCTGCTGCGACTACTGCGGAGGCGGGCCGACCACGCGTTCCTTCCGGCTGCGTTCCACGGCGAAGACGGCCGCTTCCGTACGGCGTTCCATGCCGAGTTTGCGAAGCATGCCCGACACGTAGTTCTTCACCGTCTTCTCGGCCAGGAACATGGTCTGGGCGATCTGCCGGTTCGTCATGCCGGCGGCGATCAGGTCGAGGATGCGCCGCTCCTGGTCGGTCAGCGCCGCGTAGCGGGGGTCCTCCTGCTCCGGGCCGCGGCGCAGGCGTTCCAGGACCGCGGCGGTCAGCGCCGGGTCGACCATCGACTCCCCCGTGGACAACCGGCGGACCGCGCCCACAAGGTCGTTGCCGCTGACCTGCTTGAGCAGGTAGCCGGCGGCGCCGGCCATGATCGCGTCGAAGAGTGCCTCGTCGTCGGAGAACGACGTCAGCATCAGGCACGCCGGCGGCGGCTCCATCGAAGACCGGATGTCGCGGCAGACCGTCACTCCGTCGCCGTCGGGCAGCCGTACGTCGAGAACCGCCACGTCCGGGCGCAGCGCGGGCACCCGGGCGCGTGCCTGCGCGGCGGTGGATGCCTCACCCACCACCTCGATGTCGTCCTCCTCCTCCAGCAGCTGGCGCAGGCCGAGCCGGACCACCTCGTGGTCGTCCAACAGGAAGACCTTGATGGTCATCCGGTTCCTCTCTCTCCTGGTGCTGTCACCAGCGCTGTCCCCCGATCACGTCGTAGCCGCCGCGGCCTGGACCCGCCAACAAGGTCGCGTTCGCACACCGGCACCACCGCGATCGGGGACCCCAGCCCGCGCAGCAAACCGGGTCCGAGAACCCTTGCCAGACTGGCGGCCGGCGGCGGATCCGCGACCTCACCGGCGCCGGAGGACGCCACGACCGGTCCGCCTACCCCGATTCCGGCATTCTCATCCCCGGGCCTACCCACCACGAGCAGGTCGGCATCCTGCGCTGCCGCCGACAGCGACTCACAACCCGCCGGGGAGGCCAGGGCGAACGCCGCCATCGGGACTTCGCGGACCTCGCTTCCCCAGGCAAGGGCCTCCTCCATCGCGAACCGGCGTACCTCCGCAGCGGACCGCCCACCCTCGGCGGCCACCACGACGCGGCCCGCGGCCCCCCGGCGCGGGCCACGTCGATGGCGACGCGGCCGCCGTGTCAACCCGCGCTTGCGGGCTGGTACGGCGACCACCGGGCAGGAACCGAAGGCCCCGCCCCACCGGCCGAACGAGGCGACCAGCTCCGCCGCCTGCCGGCCTTCCCCCCGGGCGCCCACGACCAGGAACTCCGGATCGACCGCAGCCCCCACCAGCACCTGGGCGACCGACCCCTCCGTCACCCAGGGCACCGCCCGTACGCCGGGCGCGGCCGCCGACGCCTGCCGGACGCCGTCCCTCGCGGTCCGCCAGGCACGATTGCGGGCCGCGCAGTGGAGCTCGTTGTCTCCGCGTGGGTCGTCACCACCGGTCTGGTAGGCGTGACACACGACGAGCGGGAGCCGGCGAGCCCTGGCGGCCAACGCCGCCCAGCCCACCGCACCATGGGCCGAGGCTCCCTCGCTCACTCCGACGACAACCGCGCCCGTGGGCACTCCACCAGGTCCGATCATCAGCACCTTCCACAAGCCCCAGCCTCCGGGCCGGAGACTCAGCCGCAACCCTTCCGTGCCACACAAACGGCGGGCAGGGCACAAAGTCCCGATCAGGTGGGTACTTCCCCGCCGCCGGTCCGGTGCCGGTTCGCCGGGGCAGGACCTTCGCCTCTGCGCGCGGTCGTCGGCGAGACGGCAACGTGGAGGCACCGAGCGGGCGAGACCGTTCCCGGAGTCGGGTGTGTTCGATATGTCATCGAGATTCGGTGCCACGGATCTCGATGCCGTGGATCTCGACGCCATGGATCTGGGGGCCGCGGACCTCGGCGTCATGGATGAGGAGCAGATGTTCGACACCAAGGGCCTGGAGGTGCTTCCGCCGACGGAGTGTCTGCGGCTGCTCGCCCAGGCGCCGATCGGGCGGATCGTCTTCACCGAACAGGCGCTGCCGGCGGTCCAGCCGGTGCACTACGCCCTGGACGGGGACTCGGTGGTGATCCGTACGACCGTGGGCTCCAAGCTGGCCGCGGCGGCGCGGAACTCGATCGTGGCCTTCGAGGTGGACCAGATCGACCCGGGCCACCAGGTGGGCTGGAGCGTCACCGTCGTGGGACACGCGGAGATGGTCACCGAGGCCAAGGAGATCGACCGGCTCGGGGGCCTTCCCCTGCAGTCGTGGTCACCGGCCGAACCGACGCATTTCATCCGCATCCGGATGGAGATGGTCCGCGGCCGCCGGCTGGTGCCGCCCACGCCCACGCCGACGCCGGTGCAGGCGCCCGCGCCGGAGTCAGCCTGACCGTCGACCGCTCTGCGAGCCCTGCCAGGTGTCGGCCGCTCAGCGCAACCAGGGATTACGGCGTACGACCGGGTGGTTCACCCAGGCCCGGCCGAACCCCCACACGTCTCCGGCCGAGGTTCCAGCGCACACCATCAGCGCCACCACCGCCAGCAGGCCGAACACGACCCAGCCCCCGGAGCCGGCCACCCCCAGCACCAGCGCCCCGCCCACCAGCGCGGCACCCCGCAGGCACACCCCGAGGAGTACCGCCGTGGCGACCACGGCAAGTCCGGCGAGCACCGCGAACCGGAACCAACCGGACTCTCCTACCCAGCCGACAGGATTCGGGGCGATCCCCGCCGGGTATCGGCTGGCGAGGGCGTCCTCCACGAGGATCCAGACACACAGAGCACCGGTCGCCAGACGGAGCACGGCAAGCCAGCGCCCCGTGCCGGCACCCGGCCGAGGCCGGGAGGTGGGAATGGGGACCAGCCGCGAGCCTGCCCGATGGCCCGGCAGCGCCGGCGCTGCCCTGTCGTACCCACCGTGTCCCCCACGCCCGCCAGGGCCGCTCCGGCTTCCCCGGCCGTCCTGCCCGAGTTGCCCGCCCTGCCCTGCCCGCCACGAGCGCGGCCGTCCCCCGTGCCCGGGTCGGTTCGGCGCCGGCCGAGTGACGGCTCCGGCCGTACGCACCGACTCGACCGGAAAGTCCCGGGTTCGCTGCCTGGGAATCGTCGGCCGTGCGGCGTCCCCACCGGAAGCGGACATGGCCCCTCCTTGCGCCCGTGTGCAGTACACGACAGGACAACTCTGGGAAAGTCCGGGTCTGTGGCGCCGGTGCCCAAGGTCACAGGAAACGCGCCGATGGTCCCCCGGAAGCTCGTGTGCCCGGCCCGATCACCACGTCGGCGCAATGGAGTTCGCGGGTAGCCTTGGCGATAGAACGCCGAAGGAAATCGAGTATTTCATCATTTCCAGACGATTCACCCCCGAGGCACGAGTTCCGGCGGAGCAAGTTTGCGCTCCCGCCGGTTCTCATACTGCAATTTGCTCCGTGGCCGAGTTATGGCGCCGGTACGTGGATATATCCGAACCGACACGATCGCCCACCGAGTCCAGGACCGCCCACGTGTTTTGTCCGGCAGATCGCGCACCGGATCGCGCGGACAGCGCACAGGACCGCGGGAACGGAGCCGTGCGTATTCGCCGTGGCGACGGACGTCGCGAAATGCGGGCGTGGTCTAGCCTGAGATGTGGCTTCACCGGGAGGAGGCTCGATGGACGCGGAGATGACGCCGGGTCCTGAGCGACCCAGGGAAGTCCAGTCCGCACAGGACCTGTTGCTCCCCGATCTCAGCAGGCTTCGCCTGGAAACCCTGCTGCGTGAGCTTGTCGACCGCGCGGACCAGCTGGTCGAGAACGAACGCCGGGTGCACCGCCTTCTGGACGCTGTTGTCTCCGTGGCGAGCAATCTGTCTCTGCCGGAGGTTCTGGAACGAATCGTGCGGTCGGCGTGCGACCTGGTGAGCGCGCGTTACGGCGCACTCGGTGTCATCGGCCCGGACCGCACACTCAGCGAGTTCACCTACACCGGCTTCACCGAGGAGTTGCGCCGCAACATCGGCCACCTGCCGACCGGCAAGGGAATCCTCGGACTGCTCATCAACGAGCCGCACCCCATTCGGCTGCACGACCTTTCCCGGCACCCGAACTCCTCAGGTTTTCCGCCCAACCACCCGCCGATGAGATCATTCCTCGGCGTTCCGGTCATGGTGCGCGGAGAGGCGTTCGGCAACCTTTATCTCACCGAGAAACAAGGCGGTGGAGACTTCACCGACGAGGACGAGGAAGTCGTCATCGCCTTGGCCGCCGCGGCCGGGATCGCGATCGAGAACGCCAGCCTGTACGACATGTCCCGGCGGCGCGAGGCCTGGCTCATCGCGTCCACCGAGATCACCGCCCACCTGCTGTCCGGCGCGTCTCTCGGGGAAACCCTCGACCTGATCGTCGAGCGTGCCCGCGCGGTGGCCAGCGCCGAGCTGGCGATGCTCGCACTGGTCGACGAGGAGGGCGGCGACCTGGTGCTGGAGGCGGTGGCCGGTCCGCAGGCCGACCGGCTGCGCAACGAGCGGGTCTCCACCGTCGGCACCCCGATCGGCGACGTCCTGCTCACCAGCCGCCCCTACGTCTACGACGGCGACGCGGCCTCGCTCGGGTGGGACGACGGCGGAGGGCGGGCGGCTCAGCTCAAGGGCGGCTCGATGCTGTTCGTCCCGCTCGCCTCCGGGCCGCACATGCTGGGCGTGCTCATCGTCACCAGGCCCGACGGCCAGGCCGGGTTCGACTCCACCGACATGCACATGGTGACGACGTTCGCCGGGCACGCCGCGCTGGCGCTGGAGTTCGCCCGGGCGCAGGAGGACCGCGGCCGGCTGGCGGTGTTCGAGGACCGCGACCGGATCGCCCGCGACCTGCACGACCACGTGATCCAGCGACTGTTCGCGGTCGGGCTGGGGCTGCAGGGCATCTCCCGCCAGGTAGTGCGGGTCGACCTCGCCGACCGGGTGAGCGGGTACGTCCGCGACCTCGACACCACGATCCAGGAGATCCGGCGGACGATCTTCTCCCTGCAGGAACGCGCCACCGACCGGCGCAGCCTGCGCGGTCAGGTGCTGGAGATCGCCCAGGACGCCGCCTCCTCGCTGGGGTTCGAGCCCCGGGTGGCGCTGGAGGGCCCGCTGGACTCCGCGGTGCCCGACAGCCTGCGCCCGGAGGTCCTGGCCACCCTGCGCGAGGCGCTGGCCAACGTCGTACGTCACGCCCACGCCAGCCACGCCGACGTCCTGATCCAAGCCGACGTGGGGCACCGGATGTTCCAGCTGCACGTCACCGACAACGGTGTGGGTATCCCCGCCGACCCGCCGCGGCGCAGCGGCCTGACGAACATGGCCGAGCGCGCCCGCCGGTGCGGCGGTCACCTCACCGTGGAGCCGGGCGCCCAGGGCGGGACGGTGCTCATCTGGCAGGTGCCGCTCAAGCAGTAGCGCCCAGCCGGCCGCCGGGCGGTGGGATGATCACCACCGGGCAGCTGGCGCCCCGCGCGCACTCCTGGGCCACCTCGCCCAGGAGCAGGCCGCGGTGCCGGTCGGTCCCCTCGGCGCCGAGCACCAGCAGGTCCGCCTCCTCCGAGGCCAGGATCAGCACCTGGTCGGGGGTGCCCTCCTCCACCTGGCCGATCGCGTCGACGCGGCGGTCCCGCAGCTGGTTCACCTGGTCCCACAGATCGCCGGCGGTGTCACTCACCGAGCGGGCTCGGTAGCGCCGGGAGTCCACGGTGAGCACCGAACCCACCACCGGTTCGCGGACGTGCAGGAGAACCAGCCGGGCGCCCCGGCGAGCACACTCCTCGGCCGCCCACTCCACCGCCGCCTCCGCCGAGGCCGAGCCGTCCACACCGACCACCACGAACGGACGGCCGTTGGAGGAGTCGGCCGCCGACGGCGCGGTCTCCACCACCCGCGCGTCCGCGGACCGCCCGTCCTCTGGCCGCCCGTCCTCTGGCCGCCCGTCCTCTGGCCGCCCGTCCTCTGGGCGGACGTCCTCAGGCCGGGCGACGCGCCGGGCCTCCGGGACCGCCGTGGTCTCGCTCATGTCGTCCTCCCCCCCCCGCAGGACGGGTCCCCCGCGCCACCACCCTCCCGCGGGATGCGTACGGCCCTCAGAGCCCTAGTGCCCCACCGGGGCACGCCGATGGTCGCCGGGCCGAGCGGGCCCGACTCGGGGGGGGTGAACCAGGACCCGAACCCGGGGCGGAACCGGGGCGGAACCGGGGACGCAGAACGCGAACCGGTAGCGGCCCGGTAACGAATCCGAGGAGGCAGTAACGGTTCGGCCAAAACTCACATCGCGATGAGCCGCTCACCCAACGTCGTACGGACCCGGAGTCACACTCCACGTTGGGATGTGTTTTGCCGACGGTTGTACCCTTCGCCCGATGCCCTGCGAGATGCACGCGCCGCCGGAAGGGGTGCCTGATTTCTCACTCAGGACAACAGGCCTTACCGTGTTCCAGTTCAATCAGCTCGACATTGTTGTGTCCGCGATGCGCGCGCGTGCCCGCATGCGCCAGCGCCCACCGGCACCACAATGCCCACAAGGAGGTGACAAGGCCGTATGTTCGCTGCACGGAACGGCCAACGTCGGTACCGGCATTGGGCTGCCGTGAGTGGTTTGTGCGTCCTCGCTCTCGTGGCTGCCGCGTGCAGCCAGGGCACAACGCCTTCTGCTCCGACGACCACTGCGGCCGGAAAGCCCGTCAAGGGCGGCACGCTCAACATGTTGGGCTCCGGCGACGTTGACTACATGGACCCCAACGTCAGCTACTACTCCGTCGGCTACCTCGGCCTGCGGATGTGGAGCCGGCAGCTGTTCACCTACCCCGCCGAGAACGGCAAGGTGACCACGTCGGTTCCCGACCTGGCGGAGGAGATTCCCACCGCCGACAACAAGGGCATCAGCGCCGACGGCAAGACCTACACGATCTCGATTCGCCAGGGCGCGCAGTGGAACAGCTCGCCGGCGCGTCAGGTCACCGCGGCCAACGTGGTCCGGGGCGTCAAGCGCACCTGTAACCCCGTCCAGCCCTTCGGCGGACTCCCGAACTACGCCGACCTGATCGTCGGATTCCAGAAGTTCTGCGACGGTTTCGCCAAGGTCGACCAGAAGCCCGCGGCTCTGGCGAAGTACATCAACGACACCCCGCTTCCCGGTGTCGTCGCCAAGGACGAGCGCACGGTGGTCTTCAAGCTCAACCACCCCGCGAGCTACTTCGTGGACATGCTGACGCTGCCGGCGTTCTCCCCGGCGCCGAAGGAGTTCCTGAAGTACGCCCCGGCCAGCCTCGACCTGGCCAAGAACACGCTGTCGGACGGTCCGTACGCCATCAAGTCGTACTCCCCGACCAAGCAGATCGTGTTCGAGCGCAACCCCGCCTGGAAGGCTTCCAGCGACCCGGTGCGCAAGGCCTACGTCGACAAGATCGTCGTCAACCAGACGATCAGCCAGGAGTCCACGCAGCAGCAGCTGCAGACGAACAGCCCTAACGCGGACATGGAGTGGGACAACTACCCGCCGCCGTCGACGCTGCCGCAGCTGATCGCCAAGAAGGACCCCAACCTCAACCTCGGTGAGACCGGTTCGTCGAACCCGTACATCGTGTTCAACACGGTGTCGCCGACCAACAACGGCGCTCTGAAGAAGCCCGAGGTGCGCCAGGCGCTGTCGTACGCCATCAACCGTACGAACATCATCCAGTCGCTCGGTGGTCCGAAGGTCGACCCGCCGCTCACCCACGTCCTGCCGAGCAGCATCGTGGGCAGCAAGGACTTCGACCCGTACCCGCACAACGTGGCCAAGGCGAAGCAGATGCTGGCCAAGGCGGGCTACAAGAACGGCCTGACGCTGAAGTTCGTGTACCGCAACGCCTCCGAGGGCAGCCGCAAGACGTTCGCGACCGTGCAGCAGGACCTCAAGGCGATCGGTGTCACCGTCAAGGGCGTTCCGGTTCCCAACGCGGACTTCTACACGAAGTACATGCAGGCGCCGAGCGTCACCAAGCGCGGTGTCTGGGACGTCTCCCTGGCCGGATGGGGTTCGGACTGGTACGGCAACGCCGCACTGTCCTTCTTCGCCCCGCTGTTCTCCGGCAAGCCGTCGTACCCGCCGATCGGCAGCAACTTCGGCTTCTACGAGAACCCTGCTGTCAACAAGCTCATCAAGCAGGCCTCGACCGCCAAGGACGAGTCCACCGCGGGGAGCCTGTGGGCACAGGCCGACCAGCAGGTCATGAAGGACGCGCCGTTCTTCCCGATCACCAACCCGGTGCAGGCCAACTACCACGCATCGCAGACGAAGAACACCGTCTACCTTCCGTCGCTGCAGAACTTCGACCCGACCAACATCTGGTTGGAGCAGGGCAAGCAGGGCGGCTGACCCCCCACGGAGGAGGGCGCCCGGCCGGACCGGCCGGTGCGCCCTCCTTCGCCTGATGGAGATACCCGTGGTCGACAACATCGACAACTCCGCCAACGCCGCGCCGGACACCCACCGGAACGGCACCCCCCCGCTGCTTTCCGTCCAGGACCTCAATGTGTCCTTCAAGACCCCGGACGGCGTCGTACAGGCCGTACGCGGCATCTCCTTCGACGTGGAGCGCGGCAAGACCCTCGCCATCGTCGGCGAGTCCGGCTCGGGCAAGAGCGTCTCCACCCAGACCGTCGTGGGCCTGACCCGGGGCGCGAGGGTCAGCGGAAAGGCGCTCTTCGAGGGCCGCGACCTGCTCACCATGAGCAAGGACGACCTGCGCCAGGTTCGCGGCGCGAAGATCGGAATGATCTTCCAGGACTCCCAGTCCAGTCTTCACCCCTACTACCGCGTGGGCTGGCAGATCAGCGAGATGATCCGCGCCCACGACCGGTCGATCTCGAAGTCGGCGGCCCGCGAACGCTCGATCGAGCTGTTGCGCCGGGTCGGCATTCCCAGGCCCGACCGCCGCGTCGACGACTTCCCCCACCAGTTCTCCGGCGGTATGCGCCAGCGCGCGATGATCGCGATGGCGATGGCGCTGGATCCTGTGCTGCTGGTCGCCGACGAGCCCACCACCGCCCTCGACGTCACCGTCCAGGCGCAGGTGCTGGAAGTCATGGCCGACCTGCAGGCAGAGTTCGGCACGGCACTGATCATGATCACCCACGACCTCGGCGTGGTCGCCGACGTCGCCGACGAGGTGGCGGTGATGTACGCCGGGCGGATCATGGAGCGCACCGGCCGGCGGGAGCTGTTCTACCGCCACCACCACCCCTACACCGAGGGCCTGATCGGCTCGCTGCCCGCCGAGAGCGGCGAGCGGCGCCGGCTGCGGCCCATCACCGGTGCCCCGCCGAGCCTGATCAGTCCGCCGCCCGGCTGCCCGTTCAACCCGCGCTGCCCGTACGCCTTCGACCAGTGCCGGTCGGAGACCCCGCCGCTGCGGGAGGTGTTCGGCGACCCGACGCACCACAGCGCGTGCTGGCTGCCGACCGACGAGGCCGGCCGCGGTGAGGCACGAGCCGCCCTTACGTCCAGCACGACGAGCACCAGGTGAGGCGATCGGTGAACGCGAGCGACACATCGAACAGCACGCCGAGGGCCACCGCCACCCCTCGCGGAGGTACTGACCACGACGTGCTGCTGGAGGTGAACGACCTCCGCAAGTGGTTCCCGGTGAGCTCCGACCGGCTGTTCCGGCGTGGCAAGGAGCACGTGCAGGCAGTCGACGGCGTCGACCTGCAGGTGCGGGCGGGTGAGACGCTCGGCCTGGTCGGTGAGACCGGCTGCGGCAAGTCGACCCTCGCCCGATGCATGACCCGGCTGTACGACGTGACGTCGGGCTCGATCACCTTCGACGGCACCGACATCACCTCCCTGTCGCGGCGGGAGCTTCGGCCGCTGCGCCGGGAGATCCAGATGATCTTCCAGGACCCGTACGGCTCGCTGAACCCCCGCCGCCGGGTCGGCTCGATCATCGGCGACCCGTTCTCCATCCACGGAGTCGGCAAGGGAGCGGAGCGCAAGCGCAAGGTCCAGGAACTGATGGAGCTCGTCGGCCTCAACCCCGAGCACTTCAACCGCTTCCCCGCGGAGTTCTCCGGCGGTCAGCGCCAGCGCATCGGCGTGGCCCGCGCGCTGGCGATGCGGCCCAAGCTGATCGTGTGCGACGAGCCGGTCTCCGCGCTGGACGTCTCCATTCAGGCGCAGATCATCAACCTGCTGGCCGACCTGCAGCAGGAGTTCAACCTGACCTACGTCTTCATCGCCCACGACCTGTCGGTGGTACGCCACGTCAGTGACCGGATCGCGGTGATGTACCTCGGCAAGGTGATCGAGGTCGCCGACGCGGACAACCTGCACGCGGCGCCGCGTCACCCCTACACCAACGCGCTGCTGTCGGCGGTTCCGCTGGCCGACCCGGACCTCGCCGACCGGCGGGAGCGGATCATCCTGCGCGGCGACGTGCCCTCGCCGCTCAACCCGCCCTCCGGTTGCCGGTTCCACCCGCGCTGCCCGAAGGCCGCCGACAAGTGCGCCTCCGAGGTGCCGCCGCTGATCACCCGGCGCGACGACGGTCCGGACCACCTCGCCGCCTGCCACTTCCCGGTGGAGATCGGCGAGAACCTCGTCGAGGCACGGCCGACGATCGCCGCGGAGCGAACCGAGTTCGCCCCTGAGCTGGTGAACGGAGACCAGTCGTGAGCACCACCGATTCCCCGTACGACCTGGAGACCGAAGAGCCCAAGGCCTCGATCGAGGGCCGCAGTCCCTGGCGGCTGGCCTGGGAACGCCTGCGCCGCGACCGGGTGGCGCTGATCTCCTTCCTGGTCATCGTCCTGATCGTCGCGATGGCGGTGTTCGCGCCCCTGGTGGCGGCGATCACCGGCCACGGTGTCAACACGCAGTACCGCGCCACCGGCCTGACGCCGGAGGGCATGCCCAAGGGGCCGACCGGTGAGTTCTGGTTCGGCACCGACGACCTCGGCCGCGACATCCTGGTCCGGATCGCCTACGGCGCCCGGATCTCCCTGCTGGTGGGCGTCGTGGCGACCCTGATCACTGTCATCATCGGCGTGGTGGTGGGGCTCGCGGCCGGCTACTTCGGCGGGCTCGTCGACACCATCCTCGCCCGGTTGGTCGACGTGGTGCTGTCGTTCCCGTTCATGCTGTTCGCTCTCTCGCTGGTGTCCATCACCGGGCCGAGCCTGAAGGTCGTCATCATCGCGATCAGCGCGTTCAGCTGGGCCTCGGTGGCCCGGATCGTGCGCGGACAGGTGCTGTCGATACGAGAACGGGAGTTCGTCGAGGCGGCCCGCTCGCTCGGTGCCAGCGACAGCCGGATCATGTTCGTGGACGTGCTCCCGAACGTCATGGCGCCGGTCATCGTCTACACCACGCTGCTCATCCCGACGGTGATCGTGGTGGAGGCCACGTTGTCGTTCCTCGGCCTGGGTGTGCCCGAACCCACGCCGACGTGGGGCGGCATGCTGAACTCCTCGATCGCCTTCTACCAGGTCGCCTGGTGGTTCATCATCTTCCCCGGGCTCGCGCTGTTGGCGACCACGCTGGCGTTCAACCTGCTGGGTGACGGTGTGCGCGATGCCTTCGATCCGAGCTCGGACCGACTCCTCGTCACCAACGAGCACAACGCAAAGGGTGAGTGACGATGGCCCGATTTCTCGTCAAGCGAATCCTGCACGGCCTGCTGGTGCTGTTCCTCATCACCATCGGCGTGTTCGCGATCTTCTTCGTTGCGCCCAACAACGTCGCCCGCACCCTGGCCGGCCGCCAGGCCACGCCGCAGACCGTGAAACTCATCCAGGAGCGGCTGGGCCTGGACCAGCCGGTCTGGAAGCAGTACCTCGACTTCTTGTGGAAGGCGCTGCACGGCAACCTCGGTTTCGACTACTACCACCAGGTGCCGGTGACACAGATCATCGGCGACGCGCTGCCGGCCACCATCGGCCTGGCCGTGGGGGCGGCGGTCATCTGGATGCTGCTCGGGGTGTTCAACGGCGTCGTGGCGGCGGTCCGGCCGCGCTCGATCGCCGACCGGGGCATGACCGGGTTCGCGTTGTTCTTCTACTCCATGCCGACGTTCCTGCTGGGTCTGCTGCTGCTGTACTTCCTGTACTTCCAGCTCGACTCTGTCGGGTTTCCCGATCTTCCCGGCGGGCGGCTACGTACCGATCACGGAGAACCCGCTCGACTGGGCGCGTCACCTGGTGCTCCCCTGGCTCACGTTGGCGCTGGTCCTCGCCGCGACGTACACCCGGTTGACCCGTGGGTCGATGCTGGACGTGCTCGGTGAGGACTACATCCGCACCGCGCGGTCCAAGGGCATCTCCGAACGCCGGGTCGTCTACCGGCACGGCCTGCGCAGTGCGCTGACCCCGGTGGTGACGCAGTTCGGCATCGACCTCGGTCAGCTCGTCGGCGGTGTGGTGGTCACCGAGACGGTGTTCAGCATCGACGGCCTGGGCAAGACGGCGATCGACGCGATCAACCAGCAGGACCTGCCGGTGATCATCGGTATCGTCATGTTCGCCTCGGTGGCGGTCATCGTCGCCAACATCCTGGTCGACATCGCCTACGCCGTCCTGGACCCGCGGGTACGCCTGAACTGACCTGCGACCGGTCAGCGACGAACGGCAGCACGGACGACCGGCTGAACGAACTAGGCGGACGCGCCGGCGCGAGATGCGCCGGCGCGTCCGCGTTTTCGCCCGGTCAGGACTCCCCTGTTCACCGGTTGAGTAACACCATCGCGTTGGAGTACTTCGGTCCCTCGATCGTCACCGGGTTGCCGGAGACATGGTTCACCACCGCCGACACCGCGAGCTTGCCGCCGCAGCCCGCGCTCTGGTTCACCGGCACCCCGGCGATGGTGACGTTCGCCTTCAGGTGGTGCAGGTCGTTGGTGATCACCTGCCGGGCCGTGGTCGTCTTCGTGGCAGCACATGGTTGTCCGCTGGTGTCCAGCGCGGTCGCCTGCGCGGTGACGTCGACGGTCGACGAGCCGCCCGGATAGTAGCCGTACTCGCGGGACAGCTGGACGTCGGTGAGCACGCTGGCCGACGTCGCGCTGCCGGTGTCGACCGTGCGTTGCAGGACGGTGCTCGATTTCCGGGCGACCGCACATTGCGGCACCTCCGGATCGGGTACGGAGCCGACGCAGCTGTCGGTGTCCATGAACCACTGGCTGGAGCCGCGGCCGACCGGAGTCGCGGTCAGGATCGTCGATCGCTGGTCGATGTCCAGCTTGGCGACGCTTGGCTGGACCACCGTGGTGGCCACTCCGTACATCGTGCAGGAGTAGCTGGTGGAGTTGGGCGCCTTCCACAGCCACCGCAGGCGTTCGGTGTTGACGCCGAAGGCCTGTCCGAGGTGGTTCTGCACGGTCCACACCGAGCCGCCACCGCCGCCCGTTCCCAGGCAGATGATCCGGATGCCCATCATCGGCGTACGCGCGATGTTGCTCCGGGTGCCCAGCTGCGCAACCAGGTACTGCGCGTCACCCGCCTTCATCGCCAGCGGTGGAAGCCGGAGCACGGCCGTGGTCGCCGTGGAGTTCGGCAGGCTGGTGGCCAGCAGGTCCTGGGTGGACACCGAGCCGGAGGCGGTGGGTTCGCCCGGGGCGGACGGGGCGTTACGGTGCGAGTGGATCAGCAGGCCGATCCCCGCCAGCACGACCAGCGACGCCACCACGACGATGACCGCAGTGCGTCGGCTGAGCACTCCGAGCATCGCGGCCTCCCCTCCTCGTGACTCCGCCGCCAGGTCGCACCGCCGTTTGGCCGCACTACCGCCAGATACGCACTGCCGTTCTGTCGCACTGTCGACTTGGGTACGACACCCAGCAAAGCCCGGTGTCGTACGCCGCGGCAGTGGCCGGGAGTCCCGCCCCCGTCACCGGACCCCGGCACGGATCCCTTTCGTGGAAGGAGGATCGGCGGACCATGGTGGGGCCGGAAGTCCCCGTTCGCGCGGCCGACGGTTTGTTGCTCGCGGGAGTCACATCCGCATCGCACAAGGTGTTCGGGATCGGGTTTCGGGGCCGGGCCACTCGGGCAACGCGCCCGCCCGGACTTCGCGGTCGGCTCCCTCTGCAGGTGTGAGCGGGGATGCCGTCGGAAAGGAGCCCGGAGAGACCTGTGGGGCAGGTGGGTGATGGACGCGTGGGTCGTGTGGCTGGTCGTGGCGCTGGTGTTCGGCATCGCCGAACTCCTCAGGCTCACGCTCCACCTCGCCCTGTTGTCGGGCGCGGCGCTGGTGACGGCACTGGTGGCGGCCACCGGCCTGGGGGTGTCGTTCCAGTTCGCGACGTTCGCGCTCGCCGCCCTGGCACTGATGGTGTTCGTTCGCCCCCTCGCCCAGCACGCGTTGCGGCGGGTCCCGGAGATGCGCTCGGGTACGGCGGCCCTGGTGGGCCGGGAGGCGCTGGTGCTCCGCGAGGTGACCAGGCACACCGGCCGGGTCCGGATCGGCGGTGAGGAGTGGAGCGCCCGGGCGTACGACTCGACGCTGGTGATCCCTCCCGGCGCGACCGTCGACGTGATCGCGATCGAGGGTGTAACGGCACTCGTCTTCCCGCGTGAGGACCCCTGGGCGGTCTGATCCCTCCGGACGCGTACGGTACCGACGTGCGGAGGCGGCGGCGGTGACCGGCTGGCTGCGGGCCCTCGTGGCCGCGGTGGTGCTGACGGTGGCGTGCTGGGCCGTCCTCGCAGTGCTGGCCACCCGGCTCCCGCCCGGACCGTTGCGCGAGCTCGCCAGGTTCATTCCCGACTGCGTGAGCACCGTGCGCGTCCTGCGCCGCGACCCGCGGGTGCCCCGCAGAGCCAAGATCGCGGTCGCGGTGGCCGCCGTGTGGCTGATCTCGCCGATCGACCTGATCCCGGAGTTCCTGCCGGTGATCGGGCCGCTGGACGACGTGCTCGTGGTGGCGCTGGCGCTGCGCTACGCCGCCCGGCAGCTGCCGCGCGAGGTCGTCCACGAGGCCTGGCCGGGTGACCCGGCGCTGCTCGACCGGTTACTCGGCCCGCCACGACCGGACCGGGACACCCCCGCCTGAGCAGGCCGGGCCTCAGCGGACCGGGCCGGCGTTCGCGCGAAGCGCCCTACTGACCCGGGCAGGTGCCCGCGATCGTGGTCTTCAGCGACTCCGCCGCGGAGGCGACGTTCATCGCCGCCGTGGTGATTCCTTCCACCGCCGGTGAGGAGGTGGCCTTCCCACCGCTCCCGCCGACCTGCTTGATCGCGGTGCTCAGCCCGCCCAGCGCGGCCGACAGCGCGTCCAGCTGCGGACGCCAGGCCGAGGATGCGGCCGACCGCAGCCCCTTCAGGTCCGAGCGGACGGCGTTCAGCTTGCGTTCCACACCGTTGGTCCCCTCCGCGCGCACGTTGACGTTCTTCAGCGCGGTCAGCGAGGACTGCAGGTTCTTCGCCTCCTTGCACACCGCGGCGTTCGCGGTGCCCGACGGCGACGCCGAGGACGCCGACTCGGTGGCCGGGCTCGCCGTGGACGACGAGCCGCCCGAGCCGCCGCAGCCGGCGAGGACGATCGCGCAGAGCAGGACGAAACTGGCCGGCGCGGCAAGAAGTACCGCCCGTGGTGTGCTGCGCGCGACCGTGGCCGCGCCTACCGAGGACCTTCGCATGGTGGGCTCCTTCCCCGTGACCGGCCGTGTCCGCCCCTGATCGCCTTACCCAGGGTGCGTCACGCCGACCCCTTGTGCACCTCGGTCGGCACTCTCGCCACCCCGGTCATGACGGCGAACCGGATTCTGCGCGAGGATCTGGGCATGAGCCGACAGCCCGGGCAACCCGACCCCAGCGACCTGCTCGACGTCGCCGCCCTGCTGACCGATGAGGAGCGGGCGATCCAGCAGACCGTACGCCGCCTGCTGGCCGAGCACGCCGAGCCGTACGCCGGCGAGTGGTTCGAACGCGCGGAGTTCCCGCGTGCGCTGGTGCCGCGGTTCGCCGAGCTGGGCCTGCTCGGCATGCACCTGGAGGGCTACGGCTGCGCCGGCACCAATGCGGTGAGCTACGGCCTTGCCTGCCTTGAGCTGGAGGCGGTCGACAGCGCGCTGCGCAGCTTCGTGTCCGTGCAGGGCTCGCTGGCGATGTACGCGTTGTGGCGGTACGGCTCGCCGCGGCAGAAGGAGGAGTGGCTGCCCGCGATGGCCGCCGGCACCGCGATCGGCTGTTTCGGCCTGACCGAACCCGACCACGGCAGCGACCCCGCCTCGATGGCCACCACCGCCCGGCGCACCGACGCCGGCTGGGTGCTGGACGGCACGAAGATGTGGATCACCAACGGCGGCATCGCCGACGTGGCGGTCGTGTGGGCGCGCTCCGACGAGGGTGTACGAGGGTTCTGCGTGCCCCGGGACACCCCCGGGTTCAGCACCCGCGACATGCACCACAAGCTGTCGCTGCGGGCGTCGGTGACCTCCGAGCTGATCCTGTCCGGGTGTGAGCTGCCCGAGGACGCGATCCTTCCGGAGGCCACCGGCCTGCGTGCTCCCCTGGCCTGCCTGAACGAGGCGAGGTTCGGGATCGTGTGGGGCGCCCTCGGCGCGGCCCGGTCGTGCCTGTCGACCGCGGTCGACTACGCCCGCGAGCGCACGCAGTTCGGCAAGCCGGTGGCGGCGTTCCAGCTCACCCAGGAGAAGCTCGTGGAGATGGCGCTGGAGCTCAACAAGGGCATGCTCCTCGCGCTCCACCTCGGCCGCCGCAAGGACGCCGGGCAGCTGCGCCCGGACCAGGTGAGCTTCGGAAAGCTCAACAACGTCCGGGCCGCGCTGCAGATCGCCAGGACCGCCCGGACGATCCTGGGCGCCAACGGCATCTCGCTGGAGTACCCCGTGCTGCGGCACGCCAACAACCTGGAGTCGGTGCTCACCTACGAGGGGACCAGCGAGATCCACACCCTTGTGCTCGGTGAGGCGATCACCGGGCTGTCGGCGTACCGCTGACGCGCCGGGACAGACCTCGGGACAGGGCCCGGGTCACCAGCGCTCGTGCACCTGCGGGCGGATCAGCTCGTCGTAGACCGCGCGGATCTCGTCGTGCGCGCCGGCGGTGAGCCGGGGCAGCTCGGCGGCACCGGCGTTGGACCACACCTGCACGGGGTTGCGCGCGCCCGGAATGACCGCGCTCACCTCCCGCTGGTCCAGGATCCAGCGCAGGGCGACCTGGGCCAGCGACGACTTCGGCGGCACCAGTGGCTCCAGCCGGCCGGCCGCCTCCACCCCGGTGGCGAAGTCGACCCCGGCGAACGTCTCTCCCACGTCGAAGGCCGATCCGTCGCGGTTGTACGTACGGTGGTCGTTGTCGCCGAACTGCGTGGAGGCGTCGTACTTGCCCGACAGCAGGCCGCTGGCCAGCGGCACCCGCGCGATGATGCCCACCCCGGCCCGGCCGGCGGCGGGCAGCACCTCCTCCAGCGGCTTGCGCCGGAACGCGTTCAGCACGATCTGCACGGTCGCCACGCCCGGCCGCTCGATCGCGGTCAGCGCCTCCGCGCAGGTCTCCACGCTCACGCCGTACGCCGCGATCCGGTCCTCCGACACCAGGGTGTCCAGCGCGTCGTAGACCGCGTTGTTGCCGTAGACCGGTGTCGGCGGGCAGTGCAGCTGCACCAGGTCGAGCCGGTCGACGCCGAGGTTCTCCCGCGAGCGGTCGGTCCAGGCACGGAAATTGTCGAGGGTGTAGTGGCTGGGGTCCAACGGTGCCCGCCGGCCCATCTTGGTGGCGACCGTGAGGTCAGCCTCCGGCCGTTGGCGGAGCAGGCGTCCGATCACCCGCTCGCTGCGGCCGTCGCCGTAGACGTCGGCAGTGTCGATGAACGTCACTCCGGCGTCGACCGCGGCGTTGAGCACCGCGAGCGCCTCGGCCTCGGTGACCTCTCCCCAGTCGCCTCCCAGCTGCCAGGCGCCCAGCCCGACAACCCCCACCTTGCGACCTGTTCGTCCGAGATTGCGTTGTTCCACGGGCGAGAGCCTACGGCCCGTGGAACGTACTCGCAGGTAACGGAGGGAACCCCCGCCGCCCGCCGAGCGTTCCGGCGCCTCCCGGTCCCGCACGGGCCACGTGACCGAGGGTCCGGCGGGCAGGACCTTCGGCACTACGCCCGGTGGTGGCCGCAGACCAGGATCGGGTCGCGAGGGGGGATGGACATGACCGAGACGCAGGCGAACTCGACCCGATCCGACAGCCACCAGGCGACCGCTCGTAAACAGCCGGCCGGCAAGCGGACCACGCGCGGGGCAGCCGCCCGCAAGCGGACCGCGGGCCCCGCCATCCCCGGCCAGCGGGCACCGCAGCCGGAGGAGCACCGCGCGTCGCGTGCCGGCACCGGTGCCAGGAAGGCCGCGGCGAAGAAGACCGCCGCGAAGAAGACCACCGCGAAGAAGACCACCGCCAAGAGGGCCACCGCGAAGAAGACCACCGCCAGGGGAGCCACCGGGCGGCAGACCGCGAAGAAGACCACCACCAGAAGGACCGTCACCCGCAAGACCCCGACCGGGGGCACCGTCACCAGGCGGGCCACCAGGAAGACCACGACGACCCGCACCCGCGGCCTGCCGGGCCTGTCCGGGCTACCGGGGTTGTCCGGCCTGTCCGAGGCCGCCGGCCGCGCACGCCTTCCCGAGGTGCACGCGCCGAAGAACCTGCCCACCCCGTCGATGCCCTCCATGCCCTCGCTGCCGTCGCTGCCCTCGCTGCCGTCCCTGCCCGAGGTCAGCGTCGACGAGAAGACCGGCCGGATGCTGTGGTACGGCGGACTTGCCGCGGTTGCCGCGCTCGGCGTGGTCGACTGGCCGGTCGCCGGCTTGGTCGCGGTCGGCTCCTTCCTCCTCAACCGCCGGCTGCGGGCCGCCCGCGAGGACCAGGCACGCGGGCGCCGCTCGGCGACCCGGTCGCGTTCGCGCACCCGTCCGCAGAGCGGCACCGGCCGGCCGCACAGCCGGTCCCAGGCGGGGACCGCAAGCCGCAGAACCCGGACGGCACAGGGGGCCTGAACACACCCGCGGCGCGCGGACAGCGTGAACCCGACCCGGTTTGCCCGGCAGTCCGCCCGCGTTCGGACCCGGTTCCGTCCGCCTTCGGTCGTTGTCGGTGGTGTTTGGTAGGTGTTTGATCGACGCTGTCCCAATGTGACATGGACCTCAGACGCTTTCCTCGAGGGACGTGGCACGCCAGGATCGGAGTTCGAACATGACCACGAATCCGGCGCTGTACGCAGTCGGACGACCGCAGGAGAAGCCATGACGGACACCGCCGAGGTCGTCTCGTGTGACTCGGTGCACGGTCACATCGGGCGCATCTGCTTCAAGACCGGGCCGCCCACCACCGTCGGCACCGAAATCGAATGGCTCGTCGTCTCCCCAGACCGCCCGCGGGATCTCGTCCCGCTCGACCTTCTCCGCACCACGCTCGACCAGGCCGGGCCACCACCCGGCGGCAGCACCGTCACCTTCGAACCCGGCGGCCAGTTGGAGCTGAGTTCCGCTCCCGCCCCCGGCGTCGCCGACTGCTGGTCCACGCTGCAGTCCGACATCGACCACGTACGCGCGGCTCTCGCCGCCATCGGCCTCCGGCTGCTGTGGACCGCCATCGACCCCTTCCGCGAACCTCACCGGCAGCTGTCCCATCCGCGCTACGACGCGATGGAGGCCTACTTCGACCGCCGAGGCCCCGAAGGCCGGCTGATGATGTGCTCGACCGCCTCCGTGCAGGTCAACCTGGACGCCGGGGCCGACGCCGCGGACATCGCCCGGCGATGGCGGGTCCTGCACGCGGTCGGCCCGGCGATGGTGGCCGCGTTCGCCAACTCCCCCCGCTTCGCCGGCCGGCAGACCGGCTGGAAGTCCGCCCGCCAGGCGGTCTGGCAGCGGCTGGATCCACGGCGTACCCGATCGCCGTACGGTCCCGATCCGGTCGCCGCCTGGGCCGACTACGCGCTGGACGCGCCGCTGATGATGCGGCGCGCGGGCGAGCACTGGCACAGCGACCCGGGGCTGACCTTCCGGCAGTGGCTGGACCTGCGCCCTGACGCCGGGCACGTCCTGGACGACCTCGACTACCACCTGACCACGCTGTTCCCGCCGGTCCGGCCGCGCGGCTGGTTCGAGATCCGCTACCTCGACGTGGCGCCGGCGGCGTACTGGCCGGTCCCGATGGCCGTGCTCACCGCGCTGGTGGACGACCCGCTGGCCGGTGACCGTGCCCTGGCCGCCACCGCACCGGTCACCGGGGCCTGGTGGAACGCCGCCCGCGACGGGCTGGACCACCCCGGGCTGGCCTACGCCACGCGATGCTGCTTCGAGGCCGCGCTCGAGGCGCTGCACCGGCAGGGTGCGCAGCCGGCGCTGGTCAACCTCGTCGACGACTACCGCCTCCGTTACGTCGACCGGGCGCGATGTCCGGCCGACGACGACACCGACCCGCTCACGTCCGACTCCGACCGGGAGGACTCTCGATGAGCCAGTACGCCGACCTGCGTCCGTCCGCCCGTACGGCCGCCCTGCTCGCGGCCGACGACCGCGCCGACGCCGAGGAGTTCAAGTCGCTGGTGGCAGCCGAGCTCGAGCGCGCCCGTGACCGCAGCTTCGGGCTCACCACCGACGTGCTGGACGAGGCCGGGCTGGTTGCCCAGCACTCCCGGCTGATGTCGCCGCTGGTGTGGGACCTCGCGCACGTGGGCAACTACGAAGAGCTGTGGCTGCTGCGGGCGGCGGCCGGGATCGATCCCATGCGGCCGGAGATCGACAACCTCTACGACGCGTTCGAGCACCCCCGGTCCGAGCGGCCGACACTGCCGCTGCTCAGCCCGGCCGAGGCCCGCGGCTACATCGACCTGGTACGCCGCAAGGTGCTGGACTCCCTGGAGTCGATCCGCCTCTCCCCCGACAAGCCGCTGCTGGACGCCGGGTTCGTCTACCGCATGGTGATCCAGCACGAGCACCAGCACGACGAGACGATGCTGGCCACCCACCAGCTGCGCCGGGGCGAGCCGGTCTTTCCCGAGGGCGACCAGGCGCCCGCACCGCACGACCACCGGGTGCTCGCGCCGGAGGTGCTGGTGGAGGCGGGTGAGTTCGTCATGGGCACCTCCACCGACCGCTGGGCGCTGGACAACGAACGCCCGGCGCACACGGTGTCCCTGCCGGCGTTTCGGATCGACACCACTCCGGTGTCCAACGCGGCCTACCGCGCGTTCGTCACCGCCGGCGGCTACGACGACGAGCGGCTGTGGGATCCGGCCGGCTGGCAGTGGCGGTGCGCCTCGGGCAAGCGGGCACCGGCCTACTGGGTTCGCGAGGGTGCGACCTGGCTGCGCCGGCGGTTCGGCCGGCTGGAGCCGCTGGTCGACGACGAAGCTGTGCAGCACGTGTGCTGGTACGAAGCCGACGCCTACGCCCGCTGGGCCGGCCGCCGCCTGCCCACCGAGGCGGAGTGGGAGAAGGCCGCCTCGTGGGACCCCGTGCAGGGCGTCAAGCGGCGCTTTCCCTGGGGTGACGAGCCGGGCGGGCCCGGGCACGCCAACCTCGGCCAGACCCGCTTCCACCCCACCCCTGTGGGATCGTTCCCAGCCGGTGCGTCGCCGGTCGGTGCGCGGCAGATGCTCGGCGACGTGTGGGAGTGGACCTCCACCTCCTTCACCGGCCACCCGGGCTTCTGCGTCTTCCCCTACCGTGAGTACTCCGAGGTGTTCTTCGGCAACGACTACAAGGTCCTGCGCGGCGGTTCGTGGGCGAGTGACCCGGTCACGGTGCGGACGACGTTCCGCAACTGGGACTACCCCATCCGGCGGCAGATCTTCGCCGGGTTCCGCTGCGCCCGAGACGCCTGAGAGGTCGGTCCGATGTGTCGTCATCTCGCCTACCTCGGCCGTCCGCGTACGCTGCGGGAGCTGGTGCTCGACCCGCCGTACTCCCTCGGAGTGCAGGCGTACGCACCACGGCGGCAGGAACACGGCACCATCAACGTCGACGGCTTCGGGGTCGGCTGGTACACCTCCAGGCGGCCGGAGCCGGTCCGCTACCGAAGGGCCCAGCCGATGTGGGCCGACCAGTCGTTCGCCAGCCTCGCGCCCACCGTGGACGCCGGCTGTGTGGTGGCCGCGGTGCGCTCGGCCACGCCCGGCTACCCGACGGAGGAGTCCGGGGCGGCGCCGTTCACCTACGGGCGCTGGCTGTTCAGCCACAACGGCGCGCTGGGCGACCTGCCCCTGGCCCGCAAGGCGCTGCGGGACGAGGTGGCGTGGGTGCCGGACGCACTGGCCCCGGTCGACTCCGCGCTGCTGTTCGGCCTGGCCGTGGCCCGCTGGGAGAGCGGCTGCGGTCTGGGCGAGGGGCTGGCCCGGGTCACCCGCGAGGTGGCCGAGCTGGGCGGCGGCCGGCTCAACCTGCTGGCCGGTGACGGCGAACGCGTCGCCGGCACGACGTACGGCGACACGTTATTCGTGCACGAGACCGCCGACGGCGTGCTGCTCGCCTCCGAACCCTGCGACGACGACTCGGCCTGGGCGCCGGTCCCACCCCGGTCCCTGGTGGAGGCCGACCGGCATGGTGTGGTGGTCACCTCGCTGTAGTGGCCGACGGTACGAAACCTCAACCAGGCAAAGAAGCCGCACCCGGCGAAACCCTGCCCGAAGTTCGCCTCGACGAAGGCCCGACGATGGAGGCCCGCGTGACCGTTTCCCGAGAAGTACCGGAGATCACCCGACACCTCACCGCCGCCGACCTCGAGGCGAGCCTCGCCCGCGACGTCGCCGAGGGGCTCTCCCGGACGCCGAAAACCCTTCCTCCGAAGTACTTTTACGACGCGCGGGGAAGTGAGCTGTTCGAGCAGATCACCACGCTGGAGGAGTATTTCCCGACTCGTACCGAAGAGTCGATCCTCGACGCCCACGCCACTGAGATCACCAAGCTCGCCGACGCCGACACCCTGGTGGAGCTGGGATCGGGGTCCTCGACCAAGACCAGGCTGCTCCTGGACGGGATGCGCTCGACCGGCCGGCTGGCCCGCTACGTGCCCGTGGACGTCAGTGAGAGCGCTCTGCTCGGCGCGATCGAGGCCCTACGGGCCGACTACCCAGGGATGGCCATGCACGGCGTCCTTGCCGACTTCGAACGCCATCTGGGGCTGCTCCCACAGGAGGGCACCCGCCTGGTGGCCTTCCTGGGCGGCACGATCGGCAACCTCGCACCGGCGCAGCGGGCACGCTTCCTCACGGCGGTGCGGTCCGGGCTGGGCCCGGCCGACCGGCTCCTGCTCGGCACCGGCCTGGTGACGGACCTGACCCGGCTGGTGCGGGCCTACGACGATGCGTCCGGGGTGACCGCGGAGTTCAACCGCAACGTGCTGCGGGTCGTCAACGGCTCCTTGCGCGCCGACTTCGAGCCGGAGGCGTTCGACCACGTCGCGATGTGGAACGCCGAGGAGGAATGGATCGAGATGCGCCTTCGGTCCCAGAAGGCACAGATCGTCCGGATCGTCGATCTCGACCTGACCGTGGAGTTCGCCGAGGGTGAGGAGATGCGCACCGAGATCTCCGCGAAGTTCCGCCGTGAGGTCGTCGAGCGGGAGCTTTCCGAGGCGGGGTTCAGCCTCGAGGCGTGGTGGACGGACCCGCAGGACGACTTCGCCCTCTCCCTGGCCGCACCCAGCTGACCGCCGGGCACCCGGGCCAGAGCGGGACTCCAGGCGGGGACTCAGGCGGCGCGGTCGTCGTCACCGAGCCATGGGGAGAACCCGTCGTCGTGGCGCTCCCAGTGGTCGAGACCGCGGGCGAGCTCGGAGTCGGTCATCAGCACCGCGTCGAAGGCGCTGCGCACCCGCTCCTGGACGTCCTCGATCCCGGTGACCAGGATGCGGGTCTGCCGGTCGCCGGCCTCCCAGCGGCCGACGGTGCCGATGCTGAGCTGGCCGCCGGCGTTGTCCCAGCCGCACACCGCGTGCGGGCGGGTCGGCAGCCAGAACCACCCGCGACTGCGCTGCCGCCCGCCGGCGAGCTCTCCGATTCGGTCGTGCAGCCGCGCGGGGTGCACCGGCCGCCACGAGGTCAGCTCCAGCGTCCACACGCCGTGGGTGTCGGCGGCGCCGGAGTGGGCGGCCCGGCGGTAGTCGCCGCGCTGGGGACCACAGCCGCGCGCCGGGCGGTCGAAGGTGCGGGCCAGGTCGAGGTTGTGCAGGTCGGCGCACACCGCGCCGGGCGCGGCGAGATGGCGGAGCACGGCGATCTCGCGGGCGTCGGGCACCCGGTCGGCGCGGGTGGCCACCACGTCGGCGGACTCGAGCTGGTGCGCGAGGGCCTCGCCCACCGCGCGCCGGTCGTCGTCGGTCAGGGCGATGCCACGCTCGGCCAGCAGGTCGTCACCGAACAGGTCGTCGACCAGCCGGGTGAGGTCGACAACGGTCAGGACCCCGGCGAACGTCACCAGATCGGCAACCTGGCTTCCGCCGACAACGGACCCGCGCAGGGCATCGCGCACCAAACCGGGCTCGGCGGTCACCGGCAGGGACACCACGATGCGGTCCCAGCGGCCGGTGCGTGCGAGCCGCACGACGGTGGGCACGACGTCCTCGCGCAGGGCGCAGCTGAGGCAGGCGTGGTCGAGCGGCACGCCGGTGTCCTCCACCACGCCCTCGACGTCGTAGACCAGGCGGTGCAGCAGGTCGTCGTGTCCGGTACGGGCCAGGTCGTGCTGCACGACGACGCCGCCGGGGAAGTCCCACAGCACCGCCGAGGCGGCGGTCTGCCGGAGCACACCGTCCATCGAGGCGACGACGTTGACCGGCAGTCGTTCGGTCATGAGCACCTCCGGCCCGGGCTCTGTGTGTCCTCACCGCGTGCATGCCGCGGGGCGCCACGGGAAAGTGTCGTACGGGCAATGGGTTCAGTTTCCAGCGACCTCCACTGCCACGCAAGGCACGACGGCACACCGAGCGTGCCAATAGCCTGGACCCGAGGCGGACAGCCATGATCGTGACAGCTGCGGTGGGAGCGGACGTGAACCTCAGGCTCACGCTCGGCGGGCGCGAGACGATGCTGTGGATGCTGGTCGCGTTCCTGCTCACCTTCCTGGTGACCCGCACGGTGACCCGGCTGATCCGGTCCGGGCGCGGGCCGTTCCGCAACACCCAGCTCGGCGGGGTGCACGTGCACCACGCGGTGTACGGGATCTTCTTGATGATCGGCGCCGCCACCGCGGAGTTCGCCTACCGGCCGGACCCGCCGGCCCAGCAGGTGGTGGCAGTGATCTTCGCCGCCGGCGCGGCGCTCACGCTGGACGAGTTCGCGCTGTGGCTGTACCTGGAGGACGTGTACTGGACCGCCGAGGGCCGCCGCTCGGTGGACGCCGTGCTGGTAGCGGCCATGATCGGGGTCCTGCTGTTGCTCGGCGCCAGCCCGCTGGACACCGCCGGGGCCACCGGGACGGCCGCCGCCGCCGCGACGATCGCGTTCAACCTGGCCTTCGCGATCGTGGCCATCGCGAAGGGAAAGCTGAGCACCGGCCTGATCGGGGTGTTCGTACCGTTGGTGGCGATGGTCGGCGCGCTCCGGCTGGCCAAGCCCAACTCCCCGTGGGCACACCGGCTGTACGCGGAGGGCTCGCGACGGCGCTCCCGGTCCCGGGCGCGGTATCCCGCCGGCCGGCGTACGTGGTGGGACTCGGTGAAGGACCAGATCGGCGGGCCGCCGTCCCCGCCTCCGCCGCCGGCGGCAAGCGGGGGTTGACAGGCCGGGCAGCCGGGCTCAGCCGCGCACCCGGGCCAGCGCCTCCTCGTACTCCGTGCGGATCTGGTCGCCGCCGCGTTCACGCCAGCCCTTCCGCCACTGCGCCAGCGAGCGGAGCGGCTCCCGGCCGGTGATGATCCCGGTCTGTCTGTCGGAGTTGTACTGCGACAGTGCCGCGCCCCGGCTGATCGCGAGGTTGGAGACCAGGCCGAGCGTCGGGTCGGGCACCGACAGCCGCACGGCCTTCTTCAGCACGTCCTGGGCGAGCACCGCGTCCTCGGGCGCGCCCGGGTAGTAGAACGCGTTCTCCATCGTCTCGCACATGTAGCTGAGGGTGCTCCAGTTGGCCACCCGGTCGTCGTCGACCCTCACCGGGTTGCCCTGGTCGTCGTAGCGGAACTGCTTGCCCTCGATGCCGTACGTCATGAAGACGTACTCCTCGCTGCCGAACGGTGCGGCGTAGTAGTCCAGCACCCGCAGCAGTTCCTTGGCGCGTTCGGCGTTCTTGCCCACCTTCGATGGGATCGCCATGAATCCGAAGTAGCCCGGCCCCTGGAAGATCTGCGGCTTTCCGCCGTCGTGGCCCGGCGGGAGCAGCGGGTACGCGTCGGCGTGTGGCTGGGTCTTGCGCAGGCTGCCGCGGGTGCCGGTGCGGCCGAACATCGGGATGTAGCCCTGCGCGAAGTATCCCGTGCGCCCGGACATGAACAGGTCCTGCACCTTCTGGAACTGCATGGTCGGCGCGTCGGGGTGGTAGACGCCGGCCTTCCACATCCGGGAGAGGAAACGCAGCGCCTCCTCGAACTCGTCGGTCTCGATGGAGTTGACCAGCCGGCCGTCGGAGTCCTTGCGCCAGACGTTCGGCACACCGAACATCTGCTGCACCAAAGTGGTGTCGATGTTGCCGAAACCCCACGTCTGCACGCGGGAGTTGCCCTCCGGGTCGCCCTTGGCGAACGCGGTGAACAGCTCGAGCAGTTCGTCGGCGTTGGCCGGCGGGTCGGGGTAGCCGAGCTTGCGCGCCCAGTCCCTGCGGTACAACCCGATCTGGCCGTTGACGATCGGAATGACCCGCGGCACGCCGTAGATGCCGCCCTCGATGGAGGAGTTGCGCCACATGTACGACGGGAGCCGGGCGAGGTTGGGAAACTCCTTCACCGCGTCGCCGCCGATGTAGGGCGTGAGGTCGGTGAACGCGCCCTGCCGGATCACCCGCAGCGCGGCGGGCGCCAGGCCGAGGTGGACGTAGGTCAGGTCGGGCACCTGGCCACTGGCGATCGTGGTCTGCAGCTTGTCGCCCAGGCTGGCGTCCGGCACCAGGATCGGTCTGATCTCCACCCCGAGCCGGCGGTTCAGCTCCTGCCACCACGGGTTGTGCTCCAGCGGGGTGGGCGGCGGGCCGTAGAGGATCTGGAACGTCGTGACCGGGCCGCCGTTCCCGGGCGTGGTGTGCACCGAGCGATACGGCGGGGAGACGAACCTGCGGTACGCCGTGGGCACGCCGCCGACCCCGCTCGGGACCGCCCCCTCCACCGTGGGCTGTGGCGCCTCCAGTGGCAACCGCAGCGGGTGGCTGTGCCGGAAGCCGCCGGCCGCCTCACCCGAACACCCCGCCAGCACGCCCGCGGCACCCAGTCCTGCCGCGGCGGCAAGGAACCGCCGCCGGCTCAGCGCCTCCCTCGGCCCTTCGTTCAGACCCTCCATACGGCGCCTCCCTCAGCCCTTGACGGCGCCGGTCAGCACGCCCTTGGTGAAGTACTTCTGCACGAACGGGTAGACCACCAGGATCGGCGCCGTGGCCAGCACCACGATCGCCATCTGCATGGTCTGCGCCGGCGGTGGCTGGGCGTTCGCCTGCTGCCGTACGGCATCGGCCAGTGGCGAACCCTGGCCAGGACGAACTGCCGCAGCACCAGCTGGACCGGCCACTTGGCGGTGTCGTTGAGGTACAGCATGGCGTTGAAGAACTCGTTCCAGTACGCCACGGCGTAGAACAACGCGATCACCGCGATCACGGCCTTGGACAACGGCAGGACGATCCGCACCAGGATCTGCAGCTCGTTGGCGCCGTCCATCCGCGCGGAGTCGTACAACTCCGCCGGGATCTCCATGAAGAAGTTGCGGATCACCACCAGGTTGAACGCGTTGATGACGCCGGGGAGGATGAGCGACGGCGTAGGTGTCCAGCAGGCCGAGCTGCTTCACCAGCAGGAAGTTCGGGATGATGCCGGCGCTGAACAGCAGCGTGCCGAGGACCAGGATCAGCACGAACCTGCTGCCCGGCACGTCCCGGGTCCGGCTCAGGCCGTACGCCATCAGCACCGTCATCGCCATGCTCAGCGTCGTTCCCACGAAGGTGACGCCGAGGCTCACCACCAACGACCGGCCGACCACGCTGCTGCCGCCGAGCACCGCCCTGTACGCCGCGAGAGTGGGGTTGGTGGGAAAGAGGATCAGCCCGCCCTCGCGGACGTCCTGGGGCGAGGAGAAGCTCACCGCGATCACGTAGACGAACGGCGCCAGCATCACGACGGTCAGCAGACACCAGCACGACGGTCTTCGCCGTCTGGGTGAGGGTGGACGGTTTCTCCATCCAGGGCGGGCGCATCGTCTCCGACGCCATCTAGAACACCCCTCCCGTGCCGGCCCGCTTGGCCAGCCGGTTCGCCCCGACCACCAGCACGGTCCCGATGAGTCCCTTGACCAGCCCGACGGTGGTGGACAGTCCCCAGTCGCCGCCGAGAACCCCGCGGTAGTAGACGAACGTGTCCAGCACCTGTGCGGCGTCGGCGCCCACCGCGGGCTGTTGCAACAGGATCTGCTCGAATCCGACGGTCAGCACGCTGCCCAGTCGCAGGATCAGCAGCAGGACGATGACGTTGACGATGCCGGGCAGGGTGACGTGCCAGATCCGCCGCCAGGCGTTCGGCGCCGTCGACCACCGCCGCCTCGTACAGCTGCGGGTCGATCTGGGTGATCGCGGCCAGGAAGATGATGGTCCCCCAGCCGATCTCCTTCCAGATCACCTGCGCGACCACCAGCAGCTTGAACGTCGACGGGTCCGACATCCAGTCGATCGGTCCCGTGCCGAAGGTGTGCAGGACCTGGTTGACAAGGCCCGCACCGCCCAGGATCTCCTGCCACAAGGAGATCAGGATCACCCAGCCGATGAAGTGCGGCAGGTAGACCACCGACTGGACGAAGCGGCGGACCCGGCCGCTCATGATGCTGTTCAGCAACAACGCCAGCAGGATCGGCGCCGGGAACGCGAAGACGATCTGCAGCAGGCTGATCACCAACGTGTTCTTCAGCGCGATGGCCACGTCGGGATCGGTGAACAGGTTGACGAAGTTCGTCAGCCCGACCCAGGCACTGCCGCTGAAGCCGAGGTAGGGCGAGTAGTCCTGGAACGCCGCGACGTTGCCCAGCAGTGGCAGGTAGCGGAAGACGACGAAGTAGAGAAAACCCGGAAGGATGAAGAGGTACATCCAGCGTTCGCGCCACACCTGTACCCACACCGAACGAGTGGGCCGCGACCGGCCCGCCCGAACGGTGGCCGGCCGGTCGGTTCGGATCTGGGTCGCCGTCGCCCCCACCTCCGTGCGGTGTCGTCGTCAGTGTCGTTGGTGTCTGCCGGATCCACTTCGGACTGCGTTACCGGCTTGGACTTCCAGACCGGAAAGTGCCCTGTGCAAGTGGATCGATCGTGCCCACCGACGTCAACCATGCGTGTGCTGGTTGGGCAAACCCGGCCGACATGCTGCCAACATCGGCACCTGTGTTGCCCGGTCACGACAGGCCGGCACAGCCTGCGTCGACCGGACGAGCCGCCACGACCCGTTGGCTCGAATCCCCAGTGCGAAGGGAAGGTGACACCGATGACCGACGACCCCTACGTCGTGCACGTGCCCACGGGGACCGGCGGCCGGGGCCTGGAGGAAGTCGCCACCTTCTACGCCACCTTCTTCGTCGGGCGGACTCCGGAGGACCTCCGGTTCGAACCGGTGTCGCGGACCGTGGGAGCCGATCGGATCGTGGACGAGATGGTGGTGTCGTTCACCCACGACATCGAGATGCCGTGGTTCCTCCCGGGGATCGCGCCGACCGGCCGGCGGGTGGAGATCCCCGTCGTGCTCATCGTCGGGATCTGCGACGGTCTGGTCGACAGCGAACACGTCTACTGGGACCGGGCGTCGGTGTTCGCGCAGCTGGGCCTGGACGGCAACACGGCACTTCCGGTGCTGGGGGCCGAGCAGGCCGAGGTGGTGCGAGACCGGAGCGCGCGCCTGAACACCCTCCTCACGTGAGGACGCCCTCCGCGAGTCCCGTGGTCTGATCGGGGACATGACCGTGACTCCGCCGCCGCACGGCGGCCCGACGCCGGTGACACGTGCGGACCGCATGAGGCGCACGGCCGCGCAGGCTCGTGCGTTCGACCTGATCGGCGCACACTACGACGAGGTGTTCCCGCACAAGGAGGGACAGCGGGCGGCGGGTGACTGGCTGGCCGCCCGGCTCTCCCCCGGTGCGCGGGTGCTCGACGTGGGCTGCGGCACCGGACAGCCCACGGCGCGGCAGCTGACCGACGCGGGGTTTCGGGTGACCGGCATCGACATCTCCGAGCGGATGCTGGAACTCGCCCGCGAGGCGGTGCCGGAGGCGACCTTCCGCCGGGCCGATGTCACCGACCTGGACGACACCTGGGGTCCGTACGCCGGTGTGGTGGCGTTCTTTTCGCTGCTGATGCTTCCGCGGGCGGAGGTGGCGGCGACCCTGCGGCTGCTGCACACGCTCCTCGAACCCGGCGGCCACCTCGTGCTGGCCATGGTCGAGGCCGACCTCGACGACGTGCAGCTTGCGTTCCTCGGCACGCCGGTACGCCTGACCGGCTACCCGCGGACTCAGCTGCTTCAGGTGGTGGAAGGCGCGGGCTTGGAGGTGCTGGACGTACGCGACCACACCTACGCTCCGGCGGGCGCCGAGGCCGCCCCGGAGACTCAGCTGTTCGTGTACGCCCGGCGTGCCCAGGGCTAGCGGTGGACGCGGACCGCCTGCAGCAACTGCTCGGCGAGGTCGGCGGAGGACGAGGGGTTCTGGCCGGTGTAGAGGTTGCGGTCCACGACCGTGTGCGGCGCGAACGGCGGCGCACCCACGAAGCGTGCGCCCTCCTGCACCAAACGGTCCTGCAGCAGCCACGGCGCCTTCTCGGCCAAGCCGACCTTGGCCTCCTCGGCGTCGGTGAAACTGGTGAGGCGGTAGCCCGCGAACGGCCAGCTGCCGTCCGGCCTGCGCGCGGCCAGCAATGCGGCCGGGCCGTGGCACAGCACGCCGAGCGGGGCGCCGCTGTCCAGCACCCTGGTCAGCAACCGGCCGGACGTCTCGTCGACGGCGAGATCCTCCATCGGGCCGTGCCCTCCGGGGTAGAAGACCAGGTCGTACCCGTCCGGGTCGACATCCTCCAGCCTGGCCGGATGGCTGAGTTCGTCCTGGATGGTCGCGAGGTAGGACACCATCGCGTCCGCCCCGTCCTCGCCGCCGTTGGCTTCGGGAGCGAGGCTCGACCGGTCCACCGTGGGGGCCACCCCGCCTGGGGTGGCGAGCGTGACGTCGAGCCCGGCCGCCCGAAACGTCCGGTGCGGTACGACCAGTTCCTCCGCCCAGTAGCCGGTCGGGTGCCGGGTGCCGTCCTTCAGCGTCCAGTGGTCAGCGCCGCTGATCACGATGAGTGCTGCGGTCATGGTGTCTCCTCAGCCGTCGCGGTCTCCCCCCATCCTGACCCCGGAGGCCGCCAGACGCCCAGTACGGGGGGCGGACCCGGCCGGCTGATCACCGCGTCCGGCGGATCATGCTCAGCTCGCGCCCAGCCTGATCGGCCGGAACAGCGCGGAGTTCTTCTCACCGCCGATCCCCGATCCCCACTCGATCCAGCCCTCGCGGCCCGCACCGTCGTTGTCGTTGACGAGGAACGACAGACTGAGCAGCCGGTCCTCGGCCTGGATCGGCGCGAGTGCCGACCAGGGCAGCGCGACCTCGTAGGTGGTCTCCTTCTTCGCCTCGTCCCGGGTCACCGCGACGTCCACTCCGCCGACCTCGCCCGGCTGCCCCTGCCCGGCCAGCCACCGCCACATCCGCGGACCGGCCGGGGTCAGGGCCACGCCGTACTCGTCCCAGCGAGCGCTCTCCCCCGGCATCCCGGCGGCGACGCTGAACTGGAAGCCGTCACCTGCCCAGATGCGGTCACCGGTCTCCGGCTGCCCCTGCACGTCGTCGTGCACCTTCGCCGACAGGTACAGGTGGCCGGCGTCCCAGGTCCACCACACCGAGCCGCTGAGGTCGTCGGCGCCGCCGTAGCCGGGGATCTGCACGGTGCCGTCGCGGGCCAGGTCGATCGGGGGTACGCCGCTGAGGTCGTCGAGCCTCCCGTCCACCGTGATCGGCTTCTCCACCAGGGTTCGCAGCTGGTCGGCCGGCGGCAGGGCCAGCGTGCCCACGGTCACCGCGTCGGTCAGGCCCGGTGAGCTGACCCGGACCTGCAGCGGATAGGTCTGCCCCCGGGTGAGGTCGGCAAGCGGCAGCTCGGCGGTCCGGGTGCCGTGCGCGGGCACCGGAGAGGCCAGGTCGAGTGTTCCGGACCGCTCGCCGATCGTCCAGGCCAGCCTGCTCACCGCGAGGTCGCGGTCGGCCCGGTTGGTGACCCGCACCGAGAGCGCGTCCTGGTCGCCGCGCAGGACGTGCGTGGCGGTCACCTGGATCGGGTGCACCACCTCGACCCGGGTCTGCAACCGGGCGACGGGTTGCCCGCGCAGCACGACCTCGCCGGTCAGCACCCGGGGCCCGGCCAGACTCGCCGCCGGTACGCGCACCGGGATCGTGGCCTTCGTCCCCGCCGGCACCGACACCGGCACCGACATGCCGGCGATCTCGAGCGTGCCGCGCACGGCCGCCCGCGGCGGCGTGGTGGTGTCCACGGTCAGCATCAGCGGGATCGGGTCGCCCAGCACCGCCTGCCCGTCGTGGCCGGCCGTCAACGCAAACCTGCCTGTCAAGGCGACCTTGACGTCGCCCACGACGTAGATCGGGTCGCCGGACAGCGACAGCTGCACCCGGCCCGCCTGCGGATGGTACGTGCGGGTCTCGCCGGTCAGGTCGGTCACCGCCACCGGGTGGTCGGTGGTCACCTCGACCACCGTCGGCGTGCCGGACCACAGCACGCGCAGCGACCTGTCGGCACCGTCGAAGACATAGCTGGAGACACCGCCGCCGACGTCCTCCGTACGCTTGAACTTCGCACCGGTCAGCTGCCGGGTCATCGCCGCGTACGACACGTAACCGGGCTTGGGTGTCCAGCGTCCGGCCGGATCGGCGGTGTTGTGCAGCAGGCCGAAGTTGTGCTCGTTGTAGGCGGGGTCGAGCCCGTCGTTCATCACGTCGTACCAGAAGTAGCGCTGGACGCCGTGCGCGAACGCGACCACGTGCGCACGTACGACGTAGGCGGCCTGGGTCTGCTCGCTCACGCCGTTGCCGGCGTCGTGGGTCGGCCAGCCCTGCTCGGTGATCCAGATCGGCTTGGGCTTTCCGCCGTTGTAGCGGCGGATCAGCGCGTCCAGGTCCTCCAGGCTCTTCGCGGCCTGCTCGGGCTCGGACGGGTAGACGTAGGGGTGCACCGACACCACGTCCATGTAGCGCAGTCCGCCCAGCTTGAACAACGCCTCCAGCCAGTCCAGCGGAACACCCGCGGTGACCGCGCCCGCGACCGTGACGTCGGGAGTGCGGGCCTTCACCTGTTCGTAGGTCGCCTTCAGCAACGGGAAGTAGGACTCCGGGAGGCTGTCCGCCGACCCGTCACCAGCGTCGCCGAAACCGATGTTGAACTCGTTGTAGACCTCCAGCCATTTCACCCTGCCGTCGTAGTGCGCGGTGGTGGCCGCGGCGTAGCGCGCGAAGGCGGCACGGCCCTGGTCGGTGTAGGGCGTGGCGTTGTTGTCGTAGAAGGGGTTGATGTACGCCGCGATCGGCAGCCAGCGCATGCCGTTGCGATCCAGCGCGGACTGCAGCGGGTCGTAGCGGCCGAAGTCGTAGCTGCCCTTGGTGGTCTCGATCGAGCTCCAGAACGCGTCTTCGCGCAGGTTCTTGGCGCCGGCCTTGCCCATCAGGTCCGCCACCCCGAGGTTCTCCGTCCCCGACAGGTGGGCGGCCATCCCGAACGGTGAGTCCGCGACCTTGCCGACGTCGAACGCCGTCAGCCTGGCCAGCGTCGTGTCCCTGGTGGCCAGCACGGCGCCGTCGAGCTCCGCGGTCACCATCAGTCGGTAGTAGCCCGGTGTGGTGAGCGGGAGGGTCAGGTCCGCGGCGCCGCCGGTGACGTCCGCCCGGCCCTGACCCACCTGGGTTCCGTCGAGGTCGTACGCCGACCAGCGCACCGCGTCGCCCTTGGTGCGTACGCCGATCCGCGCCGGCTGCGTTCCCACGAAGATGTTTCCCGGCTGGTTCTGGTCGAACGCGAGGTCGGGCGGGGTGACCGTCATCGTCACACCGTCCAGGTGCACGGACCCGCCGACCTTGCCACCGGTGAGCAGACCCTTGTCCAGGATCAGCGACACCTTGGTGGCCGGACCGTGCCACCTGCCGTCGTCCGCGCCGCCGAAGTGGGAGTAGTTGTCGCCGCCGTCGAAGCGCGCCGCGGTGAGTTGCTGCCAGGAGCCGTCCGCGGTCAGCCGCAGCCGCTGCTGGTGGGCCTGGCCGGTGCTGTCGTAGACGCGCAGCACCAGACCGGACAGGTCGGCCGACCGCGCCCACAGGTGCAGCGCGGTGGCGTCCAGGTCGACCGTACGGGAGAGGTCGACGTAGTTGCCGCCGGCGGCGAAGTCGCCGGTGAGGACGGCGGACCGGAAGCCCTCCTGGTGGTCGGTCCCGTCGTAGTCGAAGCTACCTTTCGCGCCGGGGAACTCCGCGCCGAGACCGAATTGCCACCCCTCGTCGGCTGACTCGAACCCGCCGATCACCTGCTCCATCCCGGAGACCGCCGCCGGGTCGGCGACCGGCGTGGCCGTCGACCTGACAGGCGTGGCCGTCGACCTGACAGGCGTGCCCGTCGACCTGACAGGCGTGGCCGTCGACCTGACAGGCGTGGGCGTACCCGCGAGCGCGGCCGGGGCGGCAGCAGCTGCCACCACCCCGGCCGCCAGCAGCGAGCCGAGCACCCGGACCGACCAGCGGGCCCGCCACGCTCGGGTCCCGTGAGTCCCCTGAGTCCAGCGCGTCCACCTCATGCGGCCCTTCCCCGTGCAGTGAGAACCGACACCAGTTGGACGGGCCGCCCGCGCTGCGTGTAGCGCCCTACGGGTAACGCCTTACGGGTAACGCCTTACGTCGTACGTGTACCGGTCAGCGGACGTCCTGCGGGCTGTGCTCCTGCAGCCAGCCGCGCAGCGGAACATCCTCGTCGGTCGGCGAGTAGTGGCCGTTGGAGTTGAGGGCGTGCCCGAGCAGCTGCCGGCGGATCGGGTCGCTGCTCGGCCACAGGTCGCTCACCGTCATGTCGTCCTTGGTACGGATCCAGCGGTAGCCGTAGCCGTAGAACAGCACCTTGCGGGTGACGTCGGACCAGTTCGGGCTGGCCGCGTGCCACAGCCGACGGTCGAAGAACACCGCGGTACCCGGCTTGGCGAGCACCGGCACCGCGCCCTCCGGCTGCCCCTTGCCGTCCGGCACGTCGATCCGGTCCTTGCGGTGACTGCCCGGCACCACCCAGAAGTTGCCGCGACCCTCCTCGCTGGTGTCGGACAGGAAGTAGGCGACCTTGATGGACAGCCGCGGCCGCGGGGTCTCCTCCATGTCGAAGTTGACCCGCCCGGAGTCCTGGTGCCAGCCGAACGTCTTCTCCGTGCGCTGCTGACCCGACGGCGGGGTGACGATGAGGTGGGCGTGGTAGAGGTAGATGTTCCAGCCGAGGATCCCCCACACCTTGGGCAGGATCCGGTCGTAGTCGAACGAGGTCGGTGTAGAGCGGCGACACCGGAACGAAGTTGGGGTAGAACATCGCCGCGTCCGGCTTGGCTCGCCCGGCCGCGGACTCCTGTGCGTGCAGCCTGTCGGTGGTCTGCGTCAGCTCGGCCAGGTGGTCCGGGGAAAGCGCGTTCTCTATCTGCAGGATGCCGGTTTCCTCGAACGTACGGCGTTCGTCGTCAGTGAGCCGGTGTCGCAGGCACGACGGGTCCATGGAAGATCTCCTCCACACAGGGAGCGGGCGATGGGCCTCGGCGTCGTCGCCGAAGTGAGGAAAGGGCTTTCTGCGAAGCTATCCGGGCGCCTTCGACAGGGTCAAACCTCCGGCGCTGTTGTGTCACCTTCCGGCAACCGGCCCGGCAACCGGTAGCGCCGCGCGGGCGCTACTCGACCTCGAGGCTGCCGGTTACCCGGAGCTTGCGCCGGGCGCGTTCGTAGAACGTCGTCCGTCCGAACCGCACCACCAGCGCAGCGGCCCGCACCGGCGTGACGTTCAGCCGTACGCCAGGACCGACGTAGGCCTCGACCCGGCCGTCCACCTCCACGGCCAGCTGCCCCGACACCGGCAGGACCTCCAGCGAGGGGTGCTCGTCGGCGGCCAGCACCAGCGCGCGGTCGAACGTCGAGTGTGCCGACGCGGCCACCACCAGCACCGCGTCGACCGTGGGCGAGACGATCGGGCCGCCCGCGGAGAAGCTGTACGCCGTCGAACCGGTCGGGGTGGACACCAGGACAGCGTCCGCTGAGTACCGGACGAACTCCCGGCCCAGCACCGAGGTGGCGATGGCAGCCGAGGCCTGGCCGGGGATGCGGACCAGCGCGATGTCGTTGAACGCGAGCACCGGCTTGCCCTCCGGCAGTCCCGGACCGTCCGGAACGAGAGAACGCAGCGCCATCCGCGGCTCCACCGAGTAGCGCCCGGCGTCGATGTCGGACAGCGCGGCCGACAGGTCGCCGACGTCGATCTCGGCGAGGAATCCCAGCCGGCCCAGGTTGGCGCCGAGCACCGGGGTGGCGTGGCCGGCGACCAGGCGCATGCTGCGCAGCATCGTGCCGTCGCCGCCGAGGCTGATCAGCAGGTCGGCGCGGTGGACGAGCTCGTGCGCCGGGACGGCGACCGCGTCGCAGACCAGCCGGTCCACCTCCTCGGGCAACCCGAGCACGGCGACCTCCCGGCTGCGCGCCCACTCGACCACGGCGTCGACCGCCGCCTTCGCGTCGCGTTCGGGGTGAAGCACCAGACCGATCGCGTGTAGCTGCCCCATCGCCTCACTGTAGGCGGCCACACCTCCCTGGCTCGCGGCGCAGGTCGTTGGACAAAGTCAAAGACATCGTGGCCGACGTCAACTAATGTGTACGACGTCGTCGGGAATGCACCGTGTTGTCCGCGGAAGGAAAACGACCATGGCAGCCGAGCCCGCGCAGGTCGCGCAGGTACGTACGTTCAACCGCTTCTACACCAAGGTCATCGGCGTGCTGGAGTCCGGACTGGCCGGAACGCCGCACTCGCTCACCGAGGCACGCGTGCTGTACGAACTGGCCCACGCCGACGGGGACCGGGCCGCAACGATGGACGTCGCCGGGCTGCGGCGGCTCCTCGACCTGGACGCGGGCTACCTGTCCCGCATCCTCGGCCGGTTCGAGTCCGCCGGCCTGGTGACGCGGGAACCCTCCGCCAGTGACGCCCGCAGCCGGCTCGTCCGGCTGACCGACCGGGGCCGATCCGCCTTCGCCGACCTCGACACCGCCCAGGTGGCAGCCGTCGAGCGGCTGCTGGCCCCGGTCGGCGACGCCGACGGCCGGCGCCTGCTGGCCGCGATGGACACCATCCGGCAGACCCTGGGAGGCGACTCCGGCTCCTCCAGGAGCCCCGGCTACGTCCTGCGGCCGCCCGAGCCCGGCGACCTCGGCTGGGTGGTCGCGCGTCACGGTGCGCTCTACGCGGCGGAGTATGGCTGGGACGCCCGGTTCGAGGGCATGGTCGCGCGGATCGTGGCCGACTTCGCCGCCGCCGCGGACCAGCGGCGGCAGGCGGCGTGGATCGCCGAGGTGGACGGCGAGCCGGTCGGGTGCGTCTTCTGCGTGGCCGAGGACGAGACGACCGCGAAGCTCCGGCTGCTGCTGGTCGAGCCGTCCGCCCGGGGCATGGGCATCGGCGCGCGGCTGGTCGAGGAGTGCCTGCGGTTCGCCACTCGTGCGGGCTACCGGCGGATCACGCTGTGGACCAACGACGTCCTCACCTCCGCCCGCCGGATCTACCAGCGGGCCGGATTCCGGCTCGACGGCGAGGAAACCCACCACAGCTTCGGCCGCGAGCTCGTCGGGCAGAACTGGTCCCGCGAGCTGTAGAGACCGTCCCGACAACGACCAGAGACCGACCGGAGACCGACCAGAGACCGAGCGGAGACCGACCGGAAATCGGTTGTGCGTCCCCCGCCGGTCTGTTTCACTCACCGCGACCGGCAGTCCCGTCGGCGACAGTCCTGCCAACTGAAAGGGCGAGCCCCCGATGCGTCCAGCGTTCGTGTCCTCCCAGCGGAAGATCGCTATCTACTCCAAGGACATGACGCATCGTGAAACTGCTCAACCTGGGGATCCTCGCACACGTCGACGCCGGTAAGACGAGCCTGACCGAGCGGCTGTTGCACACCGCCGGTGTGATCGACGAGATCGGCAGCGTCGACGCCGGCAGTACCCAGACCGACTCCCTGGACCTCGAACGCCGCCGCGGCATCACGATCAGGTCCGCGGTGGTGTCGTTCGTGCTCGACGGCGTGACGGTCAACCTGATCGACACTCCCGGCCACCCGGACTTCATCGCCGAGGTGGAGCGGGTGCTGAACGTGCTCGACGGCGCGGTGCTGGTGGTGTCGGCCGTCGAGGGCGTGCAGGCCCAGACGCGGGTGCTGATGCGCACCCTGCGCCGGCTGCGCATCCCGACCCTGCTCTTCGTGAACAAGCTGGACCGCCGCGGCGCGGACACCGAACGGGTGTACGCCGAGATCGCCGCGAAGCTCACCCCTGCCGTGGTGGCGATGGGCCGGGCGTACGACCAGGGCACCCCGCACGCCGGCTTCGTGCCGTACGCGGAAAACGACGGCGCGTTCGCCACCGCCGCGGCCGAGGTGCTCGCCGATGCCGACGACGGGTTCCTCGCCGCCTACGTCGACGGTGACGAAGACGTGCTCACCGACGGACGGTTGCGGCAGGAGCTCGCGGCCCGGACCGCGCGGGCGCGGGTGCACCCGGTGTTCGCGGGATCGGCGATCACCGGGGCGGGGACCGGCGCGCTGGTGGCGGGGATCCGGGACCTGCTTCCCTCGGCCCACGGCGACCCGGAGGAACCCGCGTCCGGGTCGGTGTTCAAGGTCGACCGCGGACCGGGTGGGGAGAAAATCGCCTACGTCCGGATGTTCGACGGGACCGTGCGCCTTCGTGACCGGATCGAGGGCAACGGGAGCAAGGTGACCGGGATCCGGGTCTTCGAACAGGGCGCCTCGCCCACGCGTTCGGAGGTCCGAGCTGGGCAGATCGGCCGGCTGACCGGCCTGGCCGACGTCCGGATCGGCGACATCATCGGGGTTCCCCGGTCCGGCGGTGCCGACCACCACTTCGCCCCGCCGACGCTGGAGACGGTGGTCGTCCCGGTACGCCGCGCCGACAAGGGCAGGTTGCACGTGGCGCTCACCCAGCTCGCCGAGCAGGACCCGCTGATCAACCTGCGACAGGACGACGTACGCCAGGAGATCTACGTCTCGCTCTACGGCGAGGTGCAGAAGGAGGTCGTCGCGACCACGCTGGCCGAGGAGTACGGAATCGAGGTGGAGTTCTCGGGAACGTCGGTGATCTGCGTCGAGCGGCTGGCCGGCAGGGGCGCGGCGTACGACCTGATCGGCTCCGACGTCAACCCCTACTTCGCCACCGTCGGCCTGCGGGTCGAGCCGGCGCGGCCGGGGTCCGGGGTGTCTTTCGGGCTGGACGTCGAACTGGGATCGATGCCACCGGCGTTCTTCACCGCGGTCGAGGAGACTGTCAAGGAAACCTTGCTTCAGGGTCTGTACGGCTGGCAGGTCAGCGATATCGCAGTGTTCATGACCCACTCGGGCTACTACGCCCGGCAAAGCCACTCCCACGGCACGTTCGACAAGAGCATGTCGAGCACCGCGGGCGACTTCCGTTACCTCACTCCCCTGGTGCTGATGGCCGCGCTGCGCCAGGCCGGGACGGTGGTGTGCGAACCGGCGCACCGCTTCCACCTGGAGTGCCCGGCGGACACGCTCGTGGCGGTGGTGCCCGCGCTGGTGCGGCTCGGCGGGGTGCCGGACTCCCAGCAGGTAACGGGTTTCGGTGCGATCGTGGAGGGCGAGATCCCGGCGGCGCGGGTGCACGAGCTGCAGCAGCAGCTGCCGGGGCTGACCCGCGGGGAGGGAATGCTGGACTCGACGTTCGAGCGCTACCAACCGGTGCGGGGGCCGGCACCCACCCGCGCCCGCACCGACCACAACCCGCTCGACCGCCGGGAGTACCTCCGCGTCGTCAAACGCTAGGTGAGCTTCCTGCGTGGGCTCGGCGACCTGCCCACGCAGGACGGCAGTAGCTTGTGACGGTGTCTTCGTGCTTCGCGCACCGCCTGCGGGACCGCCTCGACCCCCTGTGCCGTGAGCATGCCATGCCGGGTGCCTCGTTGGCGGTGCTGGCCGACGGCGAGGTCCACACTGTCGCGTCGGGGTTGGTGGTGGAATCCCGTCGCGGACAGGCATGGGTGACGATGCGGTTCGCCAACGAACTGGTCGGCACTGCACCCGTTCAGCGGATCCGTCTCACCCCGATCACCGACACTCTCTTCGCCGACCGGATCGACGGATACCCACGTACCTGGACCTTCCGGCGGCTGGCCGACGGCACGCCGTACCTACATCTCGGCGGCCGGCTCCTCCCCGCGTGGCCCGGTGACGATCTAGTCGGTACGCCAGTACGGCAGGTCTGCCGAGGCGTCACACTGCTGCACGTCCAGTGACGGGTCCGCGAGCAGATCCTCGACCAGCTCGGTGGTCCCGCCGATCCCGGTCCAGGGCAGGTTTCCTTCCCGCCGAACCACGGCCTGCGTCCGGTGGTGACGACGGCCACGGAGGGGCTGCCGTGGATGTCGCCGAACCCCTCCCACAGCGCGAAGTAGCAGTCCTGTGGCGTGGTCGTATGGCGCGCGAGCACCGCGAGCAGGCGCCGCAGCGTCTCCGAGGGCAGGTCACCCTCGCGGTTCTGCAACTCGTCCCGGTCGGGCTCGTCACGACTGTCACTGCCGTCCGGCTCGCCGTCCTCGTCCGGTTCGCCTGGATGGAAGAGCCGGGCGTACGCCGGAAAACCGCTCGGTCCGATCGAGCAGAGCTGGACCCACGGGTCACCGCATCCGGTGAACCAGCCGGCCGCAGAAACCTCCGGTTCGTGTCGCAGTGCCATCGAGCAAACCTAGCGTGGGCTACGGTCAGACCGTGACCGACATTCCCGGCCTCGATGTCCTCGACGACGAGCCGTTCGTCGCTCTGTCGACCTTCCGCCGCTCCGGTGAGCCGGTCGCCACCACGGTGTGGATCGTCCGTGAGGGCGACGCGCTCTACGTCACCACCGGCGAGACCACCGGCAAGGTCCGCCGGGTCCGTGGGGACCCGCGTGTCACCATGCGCCCCTGCAGCCGCCTCGGCCGCATCGCTGAGGGCGCCCCGTCGGTGTCCGGGGTCGCGGAGATCGTCACCGACCCGGGCGTCACGGACCGAGTCATGTCTGCGTTCCGTACGAAGTACCGCATGCAGTTCCGCATCGCGATGGCGATGGAACGCTTCCGGAAGAAGGGCGGCGGGCGCGTCCTGTTGCGCATCACCTCCGGCTGACCCCTGCGCAACCCTGCAACCCTGCAACCCTGCAAACCCTGCGTTGACGTCCTCAGAACGGTGGCAGGTCACTCGCGGCGGCTGTTGCCGGTTCGGGTGGTACCGGGTCGGTGAGGGACGGTGCTCGGCTGCTGTAGTGGCGGCCGTAGGGGTCGGTGAGGGTGTGTTCACCTGGCCCGGCCTGCTTCAGTTTCCAGTCGCGTTCGCTTTTCGCCTTGTGGTGGCGTGGGCACAGCGGCGCGATGTTGTCCACGGACGTGGGACCGCCGTCGGCGTGTTCGGTGTTGTGGTCCAGATGGCAGGTGGCGGCGGGACGTCGGCAGGTGGTCCATACGCAGCGTTGGTCGCGGGCATGGACGAGCTCGGCCTGCAGTCCGCGCAGGAATCTCGCCGGTATCGGATGCAGACTCAGTAACCGCCCCGTGACCGGGTGGGTCACCCCGACATTGAACCGGGCCTCGGGGTTGGTGAGGTTGTTCGCCACGATCCGGCGGGCGACCTCGGTGATGATGGGTCCGAACCCGCCGAGTTCCCCGGGCTGGGTGGACAGCCCCATCAGCGTGGTCAACGGCATGTTCAGCTGGATCTTGGCGCGTGTTCGTATCGGCCCCCAGCTCGGCTGCGAGGAGGACCAGGGCGGCGTGGGAGTTGTTGTCCCGGCAGGGGGCGGGTCGGTTGGCTCCTCAGGTCGGTGGCTCTGTTGCGGAGTGTGATCCGCTGCCGAACCGCTGTCGGTACCGGCAGCGGGAGCTGTGGGGGAAGCGGCCGCACCTTCTGCAGCTGTGTTCTCCGGGGCCGCGGTGCACTCGGCTGCGTGGTGGGCTGCGGTGTCGTGGACCGGAACGCCGTGCTTCACGGCCGCCCCGCAAACCGTGCAACTGGGGACCGGTGCCGGGGAGCAGCCGCCGCACTCACACCAGCTGTCGTGCAGGTCATGGTCGGGGTACCGGTGAACGGCGCAGGAATCCTGCTCGCCCTGCTCGGTCTCGCTCTGCGCCTGCTCGGCGTGGGCCTGCGGAGCGTTGCCCTGAACAGGCTGCTCGGTCCCGCCCTGCTCAGATCGTTCATGCGCGGCTTCGTCTTGCGCCGTCTTCGGGTCGCCTTGGTCGGCGGTGGCTGCGGGGGCGGGGCAGTCGATGATGTCGGCGGCGCCGCTGAGCAGGGAGTAGGCGATGTCGGCGCGGAGTTGGCTGAGGTTGCGGGGGTCGCCGGTGGACTTCACCGCACGGGCGATGGCGTCGATGTAGCCGTAGGCCTCGGCTGCCTGGTCGGCTGAGAGTCCGCGGATGGACAGGTCGGCGACTCCGTCGATGGCGGGCCAGATCGCGACGTCGCGGTCGGAGCGCTTGGCCTTGTGCCGTCGGGCGGCGGCGTCGGGGTCGGCCTTGACCACCTCGGCCTCGACCTTGGCCCGCAACAACCCGCCGCGCAGGTCCAGCACTTTGGGCAAGAGCGCGTCCTCGATCGCTCCCCACAGGTCGGGGTCGGCGTCGGTGATCCGGTCCACGATGGTGCGGACCTCGGGCAGGTCCAACTGCCCGGACGCAAGCGCCGCACGAACGCGCGGCAGGCGGGGCAGGGAGACGGCCAACGTCAGGTACCAGTCCGCGTGATAGCCCGACCATCCCAGCAGCGACTCCACAACGACCTGGGTCATCGAGTCCAACTCAGCGCTACGTACAACCGGCTCGTCAGGCATGCCGGGACTGGTGTGCGCGAGCTCATTCACATCGGCCAGGCATTCGGCCTCCTGGTGGTTGATCAGCTTCCGGCGCGCCTTGACCAGCTCTTCCAACTCGAACCCGTTACACAGGCTGCGGTCCACCGAGGCGACCAGCACACCAAGCCGCGGCCCGGCCGGCAGATCAGCGAACCCCTCCGGCAGCACCCGGCGGCGACCCGGGCCCTCACCCGGGTCGCCACCGAAGCACTCACCGCCATCGCTCATGCGTTCGATTTTACCCGATACGATCGGCACAATCGCGCGGGAAACCGCTTGTCCACAAGGAGTATCGGCATGGATTCACCCTGCCCGAACAATGGGCGGGCGCGGACAGCGTTGCCTGCTGCCCAGGAACTACGCCCAGCTGCCGATGGGTTCGCGAACGTTCCGAGAACGCGCTCTCCGAACTCGCCTCATCGGGACGAGCGCCACTCCCGGGCCCTGACGAGAACCTGCGTGATCACGTCCGACTTCGCGTCGGCGTAGTCGTTCATGTCCGTCCACTCGCGCTGCGCGAGCTCGCGTTTCGTCGAGGCGTAGAGCGCACGGTCGCGCTCGTCGAACCGCAACCAGTCGCGCAGGTCGAGGTAGTCGGCGACAGCCTGGTCGGTCGGCTCGTAGACGTGAACATGCACGTCCCGCTCGGGCGTACGGAACATCCGGTGTCCGGGCTCGCGCACCCGCAGCTCGAAGCCTGCGTCGTACATCGAAGGTGCGTAGTCGCTCTCCGCCTCGATCTTCACCACGGTCAGCAGAATGTCGATGACCGGCTTCGCGGCCAGGCCCGGCACGGAGGTGCTGCCGATGTGCTGAACGTCGAGCGCGTGGTCCCCCAGCGCGTCGGCGATGCGGGCGCACAGCGTCTCGAACCTGTCCGGCCAGGCCGGGTCGTAGTCGCGTACGACGATCGTCACCGGCTCCCGTCCGCCGATGAGAACCGAGTCCAGGTAGGCGTCTCGCTCTTCGTCAGCCATGGCCGAACTCTAGCCGTGGACGTTGCTGCGCTCCCGTCCGCGTGCCCGGCTCGGCTTCGTCGGCCGGGCAGGACGGCGATCCCGTGTTAACGTCGAACCTCCACGCGGGTGCCCGCCGGCAGCGGGCTGAGAGGGAGCTGACACCGCTCCGACCGCCGAACCTGATCCGGGTCATGCCGGCGAAGGAAGTGAGGATCCGATCGTGCCATCGAGGATCGCCGTGCTCGGCGCGGGAGTCATCGGACTGGCGTGCGCGGCGGAGCTGGTCCGGGCCGGGCACGACGTCCGCGTCTACGACCCCGCACCCGCATCCGGCGCGACGCAGGCCGCCGCGGGCATGCTCTCCCCGGCGGGCGAGGCCTGGCACGGCGAGGACGACCTGCTTCGCCTCGGAGTGGAGAGCGCCGGCCTGTGGCCGGACTACGCCGCCTGGTTGGAGTCCGCGACCGGTGTCGACGTCGACCACCGCCGCGCCGGCACATTGCTGGTGGGCCGTGACCACGACGACGTCCAGGTCGTACGCCGCATCCTCGACGTGCTCTCCGCGCACGGCATCGCGTACGACGAACTGCGACGGCGCGACCTGCACGAGCGCGAGCCCGAACTCTCCACCCGCACCGCCGGCGGGGCGTACCTCCCCGGCGACCACAGCGTCAATCCGCGCAGGGTCGCCGCGGCCCTGCTCACCCTGCTCGGCGACCGGGTCGAACGCTGCCGGGCCGAACCGTCGACAACCCAGGTTTCGGAGAACGGCTCAGCTGGCTCGATCGACGGCATACGCACCGAGGACGGACGGCTGGTGCCGGCCGACGCGGTGCTGGTGGCCACCGGCCACGCTCTGCCTCCGCAGGTGCCGCAGCGCCGCCACGTCCGGCCGGTGCGCGGGGAGATCCTGCGTGTACGACTCCCGGCCGGGCAGGCGCCGACCCGGACAATCCGCGCGGTCGTGCACGGCGAACCCGTGTACGCCGTTCCGCGCGCCGGCGGTGAGGTGGTCGTCGGTGCGACCCAGGAGGAGCACGCCGGGGAACCGATGCCGACCGTCGGCGGCGTCGCACGCCTGCTCGACGCGGCGCGCACGCTGCTCCCGGGTCTGGAACGTGCCGAGATCCTCGAGGTCCTTGCGCGGCATCGTCCCGGGACACCGGACAACGGCCCGCTGCTCGGCCCGACCGGGGTCGCCGGCCTGTTCCTCGCCGCCGGCCATCACCGAGGTGGGGTGCTGCTGGCACCGGTCACGGCACGGATCCTGCGCGCCCAGATCGAGTCGGACACCGCGGACACAGCGGCCGTCGGGGAAGCGGCCGCCGCGTTCTCGCCGAGCCGTTTCGACACATCGGACAGGAGAAGCCAGTGGACGTCACTGTCAACGGCCAACTGACACAGGTCCCGACCGGACTCAGCGTTGCCGACCTGGTGCGCCGGCACCTGCCGGACCCGAGGAGTGTCGCGGTCGCCGTCAATGGCGCGGTCGTACGCACTGGTGACTGGGAACGCACCCAGGTGAGCTCGGGCGACGCCGTCGAGATCGTCACCGCACGGCAGGGAGGCTGAGCAGGTGGACACCTTCATGGTGAACGGCACCGAGATCGCTTCCCGGCTGTGGATCGGCACCGGCGGGCTAACCAACCTACGCACGATCGCGGAGGTCGTGCGGACCGCCCGGCCCGGCTTCGTCACGGTGTCGATGCGGCGTACGTCGAACCAGGGTGAGGGTTCGCTGCTGGACGCGCTCTCGGATGTGCTCGCCGAGACCGGCGCCCGCCTTCTGCCCAACACCGCCGGCTGCCTCAGCGCGCGGGAGGCCGTCCTCACCGCCAACCTCGCCCGGGAGGCACTGCGGACCGACTGGGTGAAACTTGAGGTGATCGGCGACGAACGGACCTTGATGCCGGACGTGATCGAGCTCCTCGACGCGGCGGAAACCCTTGTGGGACAGGGATTCACCGTACTCCCTTACACCACCGACGACCCGATCGTCGCGCAACGCCTGGCCGACGTCGGTTGCGCCGCGGTGATGCCGCTAGGTTCCCCGATCGGCTCGGGCCTGGGCATCCGCAACCCGCACGCGATCGAGGCGGTCCGCGCGGCGGTCACCGTGCCGGTTGTCCTGGACGCCGGAGTGGGCACCGCCAGCGACGCCGCCCAGGCGATGGAGCTCGGATGCGACGCCGTTCTCGCCGCGACCGCGATCACCCGGGCAGCCGACCCGGTCGTGATGGCGGAGGCGATCCGGCTCGGCGTACGCGCCGGTCACCTGGCCCGGCAGGCCGGACGGATACCTCGGCTGTCCGGCGCCCGCCCGTCCTCGCCGATGGCGGGACGGGTGAGCGGATGAGCAGGTGACCTCGTGACCTCGCCGGCGCCGTTGCTGCCGCGGATCCTGCTGCTCACCGACCGGTCCCAGCTCCCGCGGGGAGCCGACCTGATGGAGACGGTCGTGCGGTGCGCACGAGCCGGCCTGCGCGCGGTGGTCCTGCGCGAGCTCGACCTTCCCGACACGGCACGCAGCCTACTGGCGAAGGAGATCCGGCGCCGCACAGTCGGATTCGGCCTCATCGTGATCTCCGCGCGCCGCAGACTTGCCCACGCCGACGGCGTGCACCTGTCGTCCACCCAGCCGGGCCTTGGAAGGGAGTCCGGGGAGTGGCACGGCCGCTCGTGTCACGACGGTGAGGAGGTACGCCGGGCGGTCGCCGAAGGCGCGGCGTACCTCACGGTCTCCCCGGTCGGACCCACGAAGTCCAAGCCTGGTTACGGTCCTGCCCTCGGCGTGGACGGGTTACGGCAGCTGGCCCGGGAGGCCGGCGGCACGCCGGTGTTCGCCCTCGGCGGAGTGACGGCGGCCAACGCCGCCGCGATGCGGGCGAACGGCGCGTACGGCATCGCGGTGATGGGCGAGCTGATGCGCAGCCCCGACCCGGCCGCGACCCTCCGCCGGCTGCAGGACACGACCGAAGACGGCGCCCGGGCGAGCGGCACCTGACCGCAGTAGTCGACCCTCTCCCTATAGCCTTTAGGGAATCCTGTAGCATCCTTCGGGACGGGGGAGGTGAGCATGGCACGAGCAGGACTGACCGCCGAGCGGCTGGTTCAGGCCGCAGCGGAGCTGGCGGACGAGAAGGGCTTCGACCAGGTGACGGTCTCCGCCCTCGCCAGACGTTTCGACGTCAAGGTCGCCAGTCTGTACTGGCACCTGGACAGCTCAGACGGCCTGAAGACCCGGATCGCTCTGCTGGCGTTGGAGGAGATGGCCGACCGGGCCGCCTCCGCGATGGCGGGCCGGTCCGGCAAGGACGCGTTGACAGCACTCGCCAACGTCTACCGCGACTACGCCCGCGAACACCCCGGCCGCTACGCCGCCGCGCAGTACCGGCTCGACCCGCAGACGGCGGCGGCGAGTGCGGGCGTCCGGCACGCCGAGTTCACCCGTTCCATCCTGCGTGGCTACGACCTGACCGAACAGGACCAGACCCACGCCGTCCGCCTGCTGGGCAGCTTCTTCAACGGCTTCGTGAGTTTGGAGTCCAGCGGCGGGTTCGACCACAGCTCCCCCGACAGCCAGCAGACCTGGGAGCGTCTCCTGGACGCTCTGGACGCCCTGCTGCGCAACTGGCCCACGAACCCGAGGTAACCATGTCCGACCGACCCGACCGACCCGACCGACCCGACCGGCCCGACTGGATCAGCACGCCCCTCGAGCCCGCGCTCCTGCGCGGGGCCGCTGAGTGGGAGCGCACCGAACGCGGTCTGGCGCCGCACCGGCTCCCCGCGTGGGCCCGCGCCCAGAACACCGACCCGCAGCTGGCGATGGCGGAGTCCCAGCCGTCCGGCGTACGGGTGAGCCTTCGTACCGACGCCACCGCCGTCGAGCTGGACGTGCTGCCCACCAAGCGGGTGTACCCGGGTGCACCGCCTCGCCCGGAGGGCGTCTACGACCTGCTGGTCGACGGCGACCTGGCGGGACAGGCCGTCGCGACGGGTGGAGACACCATCACCGTCGACCTGGCCACCGGCGCCGCCGAGCACCGGCCCGGTCCCGTCGGCACCATCGCTTTCGACGGCCTGCCCTCCCGGGCGAAGGACGTCGAGATCTGGCTGCCGCACAACGAGACCACCGAACTCGTCGCCCTGCGTACGAACGCATCTGTCCAGCCAGTGCCCGTCGACCACGGACGTCCGGTGTGGCTGCACCACGGAAGTTCCATCAGCCACGGTTCCAACGCCACGAGCCCCAGCACCATCTGGCCGGCGCTCGCCGCCTCCCTCGGCGGTGTGGAGTTGGTCAACCTCGGCTTCGGCGGCGGTGCACTGCTGGACCCGTTCACCGCACGGGTGATGCGGGACCGCCCCGCCGACCTGATCAGCGTGAAGATCGGGATCAACCTGGTCAACGCCGACCTGATGCGCCTGCGCGCCTTCGGGCCCGCGGTGCACGGGTTTCTGGACACGATCCGCGAGGGCCACCCGACCACTCCCCTGCTGGTCGTCTCCGCCATCCACTGCCCGATCCAGGAGGACACGCCCGGGCCGTTGGCGTTCGACCTGGACTCCGTCGCCGCGGGCAAGGTGCGGTTTCGTGCCACCGGCGATCCGGACGAACGCGCCGCCGGCAAGCTGACGTTGACAGTGATCCGGGACGAGCTGGCCCGCATCGTCGCGCAACGGTCGGTTGACGACCCGAACCTGTACTACCTCAACGGCCTGGATCTCTACGGTGAAAAGGACTTCGCCGAGCTGCCACTGCCCGACGAGGTGCACCCGGACGCCGCCACGCACCGGCTGATCGGGGAACACTTCGCCGCAATTGCGTTCGGCGAGGGCGGGCCGCTGTCGCCAGAAAGCCGCTGATCTACGGCCTCAGCCGGGCCGCGCGTCCTTGGAGATGTCGTTGCTCGGCAAGGCTGGCGGTGCCTCTCGCCGCACGCCGGTAGTGCTCGTACGCCCCGGCCGGTTCGCCGGCCTTCTCCAGCAGATGTGCGCGGACGGACAACAACCGGTGGTGGCCGGTCATCCGGTCGTCACCGTCGAGGGTGGCCAGCAGGGCCAGTCCGGCTTGCGGGCCCTCGATCTCGGCGAGCGCGATCGCGCGGTTGAGGGTGACCATCGGGTTGGGCGCGATGCGTTCCAGGATGAGGTACAGCGCGTGCACCTGCGCCCAGTCGGTCTCCGCGGCCGAGTCGGCGTCGGCGTGGGTGGCGGCGATCGCCGCCTGGAGTTGGTAGGGCCCGAGTGCGGTGCCTGCCAACGACGTCTTGACGAGTTCGGTTCCCTCGTCGATCAGGCCCCGGTCCCACCTCGTCCGGTCCTGTTCGTCCAGCGGCACCAGGTCACCGGAGGCGGTCGTACGTGCGTCGCGGCGGGCGTGGTTCAACAGCATCAGCGCGAGCAGGCCGGTCACCTCGGTGTCGTCCGGCAGCTGCGCATGCACCATCCTGGTCAGCCGGATCGCCTCGTAGGCGAGATCGGCCCGGTGCAGCTGCCCGCCCGAGGAGGCGGTGTAGCCCTCGTTGAAGATCAGGTAGAGCACGTGCAGGACCACCCGCAGCCGTTCCTCGCGCTCCGCACCGGACGGCAGCGTGAACGAGCTGCCGGCGGCCCTGACGCGCTGCTTGGCGCGACTGATCCTGGCCGCCATCGTGGCCTCGGGCACCAGGAACGCACGGGCGATCTCCGCCGTGGTGAGGCCGCCGACCGCCCGCAGCGTCAGAGCCGTCTGCGACGACGGCGTCAGCGCCGGATGACAGCAGAGGAACAGCAGGACGAGCGTGTCGTCGGTGTCCGGGACGTCGTCCGGGCGCACTTCGGTGGCGGCCGCGGACTCCCGCTCCCGGCGCGCGTGGTCGCTGCGCATGTGGTCGATGAGGCGGCGGGACGCCACGGTCACCAGCCAGCCGTGCGGGTTGTCCGGCACCCCGTCGGCCGGCCACTGCACGGTGGCGGCGAGGACGGCCTCCTGCACGGCGTCCTCGCAGTCCTCGAACTGGCCGTGCCGGCGTACCAGCGCACCGAGGACCTGCGGCGTCAGCTCACGCAGCAGGTCCTCGGCAGCCGGTGCGGTCATACGTCCAGGTTTCCGTCGGCGAACATCACCTGCCGCACCTCGACTCCCAGCCCCTCGATCGCGGTGTCCGGGATCTGGGCGGCGAGCTCCAGCGCCCGTTCCTTGCTGTCGCAGTCGACCAGGTAGAAGCCGCCGAGGTACTCCTTGGACTCCAGGAAGGGTCCGTCGGTCACCGCCGGCTGGCCGTTTCGTACCGACACCACGGCCGCCTGGGACGGGTCGACCAGTGCCAGCGTGTGGATCAGCTCGCCGGACTTCTTCAGCGCCTCCATGAACCTGCCGTGGCCGTCACCGATCGCGGCCTGCTCCTCCTCGGTCAGCGACTCCAGGACGGCCGGGTTGATGTGCATGCTGATCAGGAACTTCATGGCGTACTCCCTCGTGCTCTTCGCGGGGCCCCGGCCGGGGCCCTTCGACCGGTTGGTCGGAGCCGCAAAGGCCGTCTTGACATCCCCGACCAAACTTTCGCACGAGTTTCTGTCCGGCAGCCGGTGCGAATCGCGCCGTACGTCCCTATTCCGCTCTCGCGACGACTCAGAGGCGGTGTCGCCAGACCAGCGTGTAGCGCCAGAAGAGCCGACGCCGCAGTCGTACGCCGGGTAGCTGGTCGCGGGCCTGGCGCGCGATGTCGGCGAAGGTCATGTCCGCCGGCCGCGTCCGGGCGGCTACAGGTGCGGGTTCCGGAGGTCGCCGGCGTGCGCGGGCATGCTCCAGCCGACCCATCAGGAGGTTCGACGGCACCGAGGCGGCGCCGAGCAGGCGATCCCCGAGCGTGCGTTCGTCGTACAGCCCGACGATCACCAGGGTCCCGCCGGGAGTGAGCCGCCGGCGGAAGAGTTCGATCGCTTCGGTGAACGGCAGATGGTGGACTGTGGCCACGCAGGTGATCACGTCGTAGGTTCCGGGCGGGATGTCGGTGAGCGCATCCCCGGCCGAGAAGCCCACACCGGCGCTCGGGGCGGTCAGCTCCCGGGCCGCGGCAATGATCTGTGGGTCGGAGTCGATGCCGTGCACCGCACCCGCGCGCGTGGCCAGGAGCCTGGCAAGCTCGCCACGCCCACAGCCGACGTCCAGGGCCGTGCCGAACCTTTTGGGAAGCTGCCTCAGAATCCACCGGTGGAACCAGGCGTTGTGGTCCCAGGGATGGGTGCGGTTGGAGCGCTCGATCGCCTGGAGCACTCGCTGCATCAGTGGCAACCGGCTAATATCCCTTCGCTTCGCTCGAGCCCTTCACTCACGAGGTGTCGGCCGATCTTCGCAGTCCGGCCTGAGCACGTCCATCAGCACGCCGTCAGGGCGTTTCAGCGCATGGTCTTCCACCGAGTAGCTTCCGGCCGGCGTCGAAGCTGCGGAGTGCGGCACCGAGCGCCGCCGCGACGGTGACCTCGAAGATCTCGTCCTGCGAGCACCCCGCTGCGACGAGCCCGTCGAGGTCGGCGTCGGTGACCCGGTAGGACGTGTCGCGGACGGCGCGGGCGTAGAGCTGCCAAGGTTCGGGGATCGGCTCACCGGCTGCGGCGGCGGTCCGCAGTGCGGGGTCCGTGGTGGCCGGCGCCACCAGCACCGAGCGGCGCAGGTCGGCAACGTCGTCGCCGTGCTCGACGACAGGCCCGTCGGCGAGGAGGAAGGACGGGAAGCGGTAGCCGAACCGGTGCAGTGCGCGAGTCCCGCTGTGCAACTGGCCTTCACGGAGCACGAAACCGAACGCGTTGGCCAGGCGGTTGACGACGTTCCACACCAGGTTGACCCGCAGGGCCTGCATTACGGCGTCGTCGGGAAGGTCGGCCACGCCTTCAACAACTCCGGGCTCGTTCACGTCGTCCGGCGTACGGCTGACAAGGTTGAGGAAGTCCGCCACCGCACGCACTTGCGACCGGGCGGATGCGGCGTCGTCCGGGTCGATCTCGCCATTGCCGGCGATCCGGGTGAGCTCGGCGTGGGAGTCGACGCAGAACGGGCACCGGTGCAGTTGGGCGGTGCGCATCGCGAGATACTCCCGCTCCCCCGCCGTCCAGTACGACGGACCCCGCATTGCCTCGGCGGTGAGCTCAAGCAACGGTCGGGTGGGAAACCCCGGCCGGTACAACAGCATCTTCACGATGTCCGGGCTTGCCACCCGTGACGTCATGGAGGTGAACGTCAAGAAGAGCTTGACGCGACGGCGATGACCGTGGTCCAGGACAGACAGTCTCATCGGGACTCCGTGAGGTCGAGGTCGTGCAGCCGGCCTGCGAGGAACCGTCGGTCGGCAGGGTTGGTGGCGAGTTCGTGGGCACGTCGGTACGCCGAGGCCGCCTCCGTGGTGCGGCCGAGACGGCACAGCAGGTCGGCCCGGGCCGCGTGCAGCAGGTGGTAGCGGTCGAGCCCCTCGATCCGGTCGATCAGTGACAGGCCCTCGTCCGGGGTGGTGGCCGCGGCCGCGGCAACGGCGTGGTTGAGCGCCACGACCGGCGACGGGGCCGGTGCGAGCAGCTGGGCGTAGAGTGCGGCGATGCCCGGCCAGTCCGTGCGTACGTCAGAGTCGGCCTGGGCGTGCAGCGCGGCGATCCCGGCCTGCAGCTGGTAGGGCCCCGGCCCGCCCATCCGCAGCGCACGGTCCAGCAGCCCGACCGCTTCCACGATCTCCTTCCGGTCCCAGCGGGACCTGTCCTGATCGTCCAGCAGCACCACGTCACCGTCGGCGGTGTAGCGGGTAGCGCTGCGCGAGTCGTGCAACAGCAACACCGCGACCAGGCTGAGCGCCTCGGGCTCGTCGGGCATCAAAGTGGCGACGAGCCTGCCGAGCCGGATCGCCTCCTGCGCCAACGTACGGCGCGCGGGTCGGTCGTAGGCGGCGGTGTAGCCCTGGGTGAAGATCAGGTAGATCACCGCGAGAACGCTGGAGAGCCGCTCGGGCAGCAGCGCGTCGGCGGGTACTTCCAGGCTGACGCCGGCATCGCGGATCTTCCGCTTCGCGCGCACCAGACGTTGGGCCAGGGTCGGCTCACCGACCAGGAACGCCCGGGCGATCTGCCCGGCGGTCAGCCCGGCCACAGCCTGCAGGGTCAGCGCGACCCGGGCATCCCCGGCCAGGGCGGGATGGCAACACGTGAAGATCAGGGCGAGGCGCTCATCTCCGATGCTGCGCAGGGTTTCCTCGCCGAAATCCGACATCGTTGTCGGCTCTCCCGGCGTCATCCCGAGCCGGCTGAGCGCGCCGAGCTCGGCGAGTTTCTCCTTGCCGAGCCGGGCCCGACGCAGCCGGTCGATCGCGCTGTTGCGGGCCGCGGTCAGCAGCCACGCCATCGGGTCGTCGGGCGGTGGATCGCCCCAGGTGCGCAGCGCGAGCGCACACGCGTCCTGCAGTGCGTCCTCGGCGAGTTCGAAGTCACCGAGGACGCGGATCAGCGCGGCGAGCATCCGGGCCCGGTGGGTGCGGTAGACCCGATCCAGTACCGGCGCGGCGACCGGTCCGGCGTTCATTCGCCGGTGGCCGCCAGGTCCGAACGACGGTGTTCCAGACCCGGCACCCCGGCGATCGGGCGTACCTCGATCCCACCCTGCTCGGCCATCGGGCACATCGCGGCGAGTTCCAGGGCCTCGTCGAGGTTGCGGCAGTCCAGAACGTAGGCGCCGCCGAGGTGTTCGTGGGTTTCGGCGTACGGGCCGTCCGTGATCAGCGTCCTACCCACCCGCACGCTGACCGTGGTCGCGGTGCGCTCCCCCTGCAGCGGGCGCCCGTAGACGAACACGCCGCGGCGGCGGCACTCGTCGGCGAACGCGTTCACCCGGGTGAGCGCCTCCGCGAAACCCGGATCGCCCGGCTCGGGCCGCTCACAGTCGTAGATCAACAACATGTACTGCATGTGTCCTCCACTCACCCGGAGAAGGTCTGCCGGAATGTGCTGCCGGAGAGGATGACGAACAGGCCGACCGTATCTCGACACCCCGGTCCCGAGTTCTTTCTCCATGCGGTGTCGTGCCGGGCGCCGCCGAGGGATGGTGGCTTCCGGCCCGGCCCGGGTACGCTGCCCGACGTGCGGCTGATCTTCCCCGAACCGGCGCCCACTGCCGCCGGCATCGTTCTTCGGCGAGCCGAGCCGCACGACGTCTCCTGGATCACCGCCGCCTGCAGTGACCGTGAGTTGAGCCGTTACGTCCCGTCGATCCCCTACCCCTACACCGAGGCGCACGCTCGTACGTTCATCGACCGCGCCGCCGAGGACTGGGCGAAGGGCAGCGCCGGGATGTTCGTGATCGCCCGCCTCGCCGACGGCGAGTGCCTCGGTGCCGTTGCGCTCCACCCATCCCCTCGCGACTCGGAGGTGGCCGAGGTGGGTTACTGGCTACGCCGGGAGGCACGCGGTCGCGGAGCCGCGACGACTGCGGTACGACTGGTGGCCGGCTGGGCGTTCGGGGAACTCGGCATCAAGCGGCTCGGCCTGCAGACCGCCCCGGAGAACACGGCGTCCCAACGTGTGGCGGAACGGGTGGGCTTCACCCGGGAAGGCATGCTCCGGGCCTGGATGGCGACGCGGGACGGCCGGCGCGACAGCGTGATGTTCTCGCTGCTGCCCGAGGACGAGCCTGTCACGTTCCCCTACGGCCCGGCGTAGGCGAGGCGGGCTCTGTCGGCCGCGCCCCTCGCGCGCACCGCTGTACCCATGTGTCCGGGCGGGCACTGCTCGCGTCCCCGCCCGGGCACCTTCACAAGAGGTCAGCTCGTACACATGAGGTCAGCTCGTAACCGACCTTCCTGCGTAGTGGCCACATGCGGGGCACGCCCGGTGCGCGAGCTTGGGCTCGCGGCAGGCGCTGTTGCTGCATGGGACCAATGACGGTGCGGTCGCCTTCCACTGTGCCCGACGAGACCGCGTTCTCGAACGTGACTTCCTTCGCTTCGGTTCCTGCATTCTCGTCGCTCCCGATGTGTGATCCGCGGCCACCATGTCCGGGCGCTGGGCACACCTCGCCGCCGTCGCGAGTAGGTATCGACGAACGGCGAAGACGGACATGCGTCAAGCCCTGCCGGACCGGCGAGATCGCGGTGGTGGAGATGGCTCGCGGTGCCGCCCTACAGCGGAGGCATCCGGCGAGACTCGGCCACGTACACATGGGTGCGCATGATCGACACCATAACGGTTCGTATGACTGACGCCCGGCTATTAACGTGCTCGCATGGAGGGTGCCGAGTCCGCAGGATCCGCGCAGGTGCCCGCCTTCCCGGGCAGGCAGGCCGATGCGGACGATGTTGCCGTTAGGCGACTCCGCGATGCGCTGGCACGTCTGAGGCGAGAGGTCCGAGCCCGCCGGCGCAGCGGTCTCGCGCATCACGACGCCGACGAATCCGTCGGCACCTTCGGTACTGACGACGCCGTGGGGTTCGATCCGCTGCCGCTGCTACGCGCCCTGCACGAGTTCGGTGCGCAGGTCGTCGTGATCGGGCAGGTCGCCGGAATCATGCATGGTTCGCGTGAACTGACCGGGGACCTGGACCTCCTCTGGGATGGCCAAGCAGGGCACGCGGATGCGATGGCCGCAGCCTTCACCTCGGTGTCGGCCGAGCTCACCGACGACGAAGGCGTACCCCTGCGCTGCGACGCCGCTGCGTTCGGCCTGCCGAAGGTACTGTTCCGCTCCCCTGGCGCAAGCGGCGATTGCTGCACTCTTGCCTTGCCCTGGGGAGATCTGCCGATCGCCGACTTCCTTACCCGGTACGAGGTTGCGGCCATCGACGGGTTCGAGATCCGTTATCTGAATCGCGTGGACCTGATTCGGATGCGGCGTGCTGCTGGGCGCGTGAAGGACGTTCGTCGCGCCGAGGAGCCCTTGTAGCGCCGGACGACGGTCAGATCGGCGGCTGCGGATCGTACTGGATACCCCGGCGGACCTGCCGTGCTCGATCAACGCCGGCCAGCCGGGCGACCAGGTGCAGTGCCATGTCGATACCGGCGGACACGCCGGCTGAGGTGATGACGTCGCCGTCGTCCACGAATCGCTCGTCGGGCAGGACCCGGATGGTCGGGTCGAGCCGGGCAAGACTTTCGATCGCGCTCCAGTGCGTGGTGGCCGGGCGACCTTCGAGGAGTCCGGCAGCGGCGTACACCAGTGAGCCGGTACACACACTTGTCATCAACGGTGTCGTCTCGCGCTGCATGCGTACCCAGGCAAGGTGCTGTGCGTCGTCAACCAGGCGCCGCGTTCCGAACCCGCCCGGGTGAAGAAGGACCTCGAAGCCGGCCGCGTCGTCGAAGGACTGGTGAGCCTGGATCGTCAGCCCCTTCGCGCATCTCACGGGCGCTCCGTCAGGTGAGATGCACGAGACGGTGAAGCCGTCCTCGGGGTGTTGCTGAGTCCAGAACCCGAGCACCTCCCACGGACCTACCGCGTCGAGCTCCTCGACATCATCGAACAGCACGATTCCGATTCGGCGTGCGGCTGCGGAGTCCATAGCAGGCATCCAAACACAGCGCCGCGTCAAGGTGCAGCTGTTGTCAGGCGAAGAAAACGCATGGCGGTCGATTCCGCCGCGGTAGTGATCAATGCGGCCGGGGTTGGGCAGGATGTGAGGCACCCGGCCGGTGACCGTTCTTGGACAGTTGCAGCCTGGCGGCCCTGGAAGCGTTGACCGGGCGCCCCGGCCGCCGCCACTGTTGCCACCGCCCGAGGAAGGGAACGCGACATGCCAGCGGGAGAGTTCGTCACCGAGAGGTTCGAGTACGACGGCGGGCGGCAGGTCACGGTCTACGTGCCGTCGGAGCCGCCGGAGGCCATCGTCTTCGCCGGTGACGGTCAGCTGATCTCCCAGTGGGGCGGGGACCTCGAGGCCGCCGACGTACCCCCGACGATGATCATCGGCGCCCACCGGACCGACGACCAAGACGAGATGGTGCGCATCCGGGAGTACTCCCCCTCATTCGACGAGGCTCGGTTCGCGGCGCACGAGAAATTCTTCGTGGAGGACGTCGGCAGCTGGGTGCGGACCCGCTTCGGCGTCAAGCTGCCGGCCGAACGCACCGCGGTGTGCGGGGTGTCCGCGAGCGGGGAGCTCTCGCTCGCCATGGGCCTGCGCCATCCCGACCTCTACGGTGCGATCTTCTCCGCCTCCCCCGGCGGTGGCTACCGTCCGCCCGAGGTGATGCCGGCCCGGCTCCCGCGCACCTATCTCGTCGCCGGCACACAGGAGCCGTTCTTCCTCGAGAACGCGACCCGGTGGGCGGACGCTCTGCGCGACGCCGGCGCGGATGTCGTGATGACCGAACGGCCCGGAGACCACGGCGATCCGTTCTGGCGGGCGGAGTTCCCGCTGATGGTCGCCTGGGCGTTCGGACGATAGGTCCATGGCGACTCCTGACCTGCTGCTGGTCACCTGCGTCTACGAGAAAGCCAACAGCCCTCGCGCCGCCAAAGACCTTTACATCGGGCCGTACTTCGATCGGCTGCGACGCTATGTGGACCGGCAGGCCAAGCCGTGGTTCATCCTCTCCGGCGAACATGGCCTCGTGCAGCCGGAGGAGTGGCTGGCACCGTACGACCGCGCGCTTCCGGACACGCCGGCGTGGTATCAGGAGGCCTGGGGTCGATGGGTCACCGCGCGATTGAGGATGCTGGCTGGCGACTTGCAGGGGCGAGTGGTCGAGATCCATGCCAGCCGCCACTACGTCGCACAGGTGGCGCCGCACCTGGAGGAAGTCGGTGCGAAGGTGCAGGTTCCCCTTGCCGGCGTCTCGTGGGAAGACCATCTGGACTGGTACGACGAGCGCAGCCGGCCGGCGTACGGCTGATCAACCTGCCGCGGTCGTTCACCGTCCGGGCGCGCGGGTCTCGAGCAGGACGCCCGGCGTGGTGAGGTTGGACGATCACACATGCATCTGAGCGTGCCAAGTATTCTCCTCGTCCCGGTCGCCACGGCATGGTGAAGTCATGACCGTTTTCCTCACCGGCGTGAACGAATGTGGCCGCGAGCCAGGCTCGCTGGTCAGCTTCCTCGTCAACTCATCTTCCGTGGAGGCACCCGGTGCCTGAGATCTTCCTGGCCGTGAGCCGGGTGCTCACCGGCCTTCTCGCCGGTGTCTACCTGGCCTTCCTCCTGGCCGTGATGCCCGCTCTTCACAGCCAGCCGGACGACATCTTCATCAAGGCCATGAACCGGATCAACGTCGTGATCGTCAATCCGGCCTTCATGGTGCTCTTCCTCGGCGCGCCGATCGTCACCGCCGTCCTGCTCCGCTGGAACCGAGATGCCATCACGGTGGCGGCGGTCGTGACGGCTGTGCTGGCCGTGGTGGTCACGGTCGCCGCGAACATCCCGCTCAACAACGCACTCGCCAACGGCGGATCCAGGGCGGCGTTCGAGACTCCGTGGATCGCCTGGCACGTCGTACGCACCCTGCTGACATGCGCGTCGTTCGGCCTCCTCGCATTCCCCCGAGTGACAGCAGGTTGACTGGTGGACCTGCCGCAGATGCCCCGACCCGGCATGGTCACGTTCGAGGCCGACTGAACCGCGAAGTCAGCCCACCCAGGCCGCCCACTGCTCGCCGGCATCGCGTTCCAGCGCCTTGAGGTAAACGCTCAGCTTGCCGTAGAAGATGTACACCGCCTCGCGGTAGACCTGATGCTGTACGAACGGCGACGCGACGAAACCGCCTCCGCGGTCGATCCGATCGATGTGCAGCTCCTCGTCGGTGAACCTGTCAACCGCAGCTTTCATGGCGTCGTCCTGCGTCTGGAACCACGCGCGCAGGCCGTTGATCGTGATCGGCTCCGGGGCCGGAAGCCGACGGTACGCCCAGTCGAGGGTGAACTTCTCGAACGAGTGCGTGTAGACGCCTTGAACGTCACCCAGCTCGACCAGCAACTCGCCCAGCGTCGGGTTGTGGCCCGGCAGCTTGTAGCCCAGGTCGGCATCGGACACCACGGTCAGTAGGTGGTCCCGCATGCTGTGGTGGCCGCGGATCTCCTCATCGAACAGGTCGTTCATGGTGCGTCCTCTCGTCACCGACTGCCTGGCTGATCCATGGCGGTGAGAATGGCAGAACCCACCGACAACCGGCCGAGGTCATCATCCGGGTCGGCCAAGCCGTGTGAGAGCGGCCGCGCCGCGGAGCGACCGCGGCAAGGCTCTGCCATGTCCGGAGCTGGTCGAGCTGAGGTGGCCATCGTCTGAGAAGACTGCCGAGTGGGTGGAACCGCGCGTCGCTATCGGGTGAAGATCAGCACCAAGACGATAGTGACTATAAGCGAGAGCAGTACCGAGCCGAGGCAGCCCAGTCTGTTGCTGAAAAAGAAAAACATCCGATTCCTGTCGAATTGAGGAACGGTGTGACAGCCCCCTACCTTCTCCGGTGCGGCGTGCCCACGACGATACAACTGCCGGGGACGGGCAGCATCCGACAGTCACGTACGCGCGGTCCAGGCAAGTTCGTTGTCTCGAACGAAGATCGAGACACTCGCCGCACGATGGGCGGGCTGAGACCCGCACTGGTCCGCACCCGGATTGGCGCGGCCACCTCCGCTGAGTTTCGAGGCGTACTCCGGTCTGTCCTTCAGTGCCCGAACCGGTCGGGTCCGACATCGAGTGGGAGACACGCATGGCGGTAGGAGTCTTCGCAGGCATCCCGGTACGCGACTATGCCAGCGCGCTGGAGTGGTACAAGCGGCTGTTCGGTGCCGAACCCGCCTTCTATCCGAACGACGTCGAGGCGGTCTGGCAGTTGGCCGAGAACCGGTACGTCTACATCGTTCAGGATCCCGGCAGAGCCGGCGGGGCCGTCAGCATGATCTGGGTCGACGACCCGGCCGCCGAGGTTGCGAGGATCTCCGGACAGGGTCTGGAACCGGTCGACGTCGAGAAGCACGGCTCGGTCTGGAAGTACGTCTTCCACGACGGCGACGGCAACGAAACCGGAATCGGCGGCGAGGTCTCGGCGCCCGAGTGACAGCCGACCCGTGTTTCCCTACCGGGACGCGGAACCACCTGGAGGATCCACGCGTTCGAGCTTGGTCCAGCCCGTCCAGCCTCGCTTCTTCAGCAACTCGATCAGGCGCCGGGCCGGTGGCACGGTGTCGAAGGCGAGGGTGTCCATCAGCTTCACCAACGGTGGATCGATGTCGATGTCGTCGATAACGTCCTCGCCCTTCTCGTCGGCCATCCGCGTGATGTAGGTAGCCAACTCGTCGGCCAGTCCGACCAGCCGAGGGTCGTCGCCAGTCCGGTCGAGCGCCTCGCTCAAAGTGCGATAGAAGCCGATCAGCTGCGGGTCGGCGATCTGGTCCCGTTTGCGCGCCATCAACTGCGGTACTCGCTCGGGTGAGTGCGCTGCCAGCAGGATCCAGCCGTCGCGCTCGGCCTGGACGATCCGCTCGTCGACGCCAAGTGCCCGGAGCCGGTCGAGATACTCGACCACCTCCGGTGACAACGCCAGGTTGTCACCGGCCGCGAGCCGAGCGATCTGCTCGCGGTGCCGCTCCAGCTGCCTGATCTCGTTTCGCAACCGCACGTCGATTTCTGCGACCGCCTCGGCGAACTCCTCCTCGTCGGCCTGGAGCAGCTCCCGCGCTCGCGCCAGTGGGACTCCCGCCTCGGCGAGCGTTCGGATCCTGATCAACTCGACCACGGCGCCGGCGTCGTACCTGCGGTAGCCGGCGTGGTCTCGCTCCGGCTCCGGTAGCAACCCCTTGGCGTGATAGTGCCGCACGGCCCGCACCGTGACTCCTGCGTACGACGCCAGCTCGCCGATGGTCAACATCGCAGCAGCCTCCTACGGGGCGCTCGAGGCGATGCAGCCGAACGGCCCTCGCGTACTCCGAATGACCCGAGCGATGTCCAAAGCGTGGGTGAAGACCAGTCGGTGATCGGCGTCGATCCAGTACGTGGCGATGTGCGGCTGCTCCCGGACAAGGCGTTCGACGCCGGCACGCCAGATCTGGTTGAAGTGCTGTGTTGGTCCTTCGTCGCCCTCGCCGGCCATCGAGGTCGACATGATCATGCTGATCCGGCAGTCGATCGTCGAGTACTGATCAAGGATCTCCGATCGAACTGTATCGATTTCGACGTTCCGGTCGGCAATCTCCTGTGCGGTGAGCAACACCTGACGCGCCGAACCCCGCATGGCCTCCTGCTGCGCGGCCTGGTCCTCCCACATCGCGCGAAACGCCGGCAGGACGGCTTCGGTGATGAATGGTTCGGGCACCGGGTTCGCCCCATCGACGAGAACAAGCTCGGCCACAGCACCAGGATGCCTGCGGGCGTAGTGCACAGCCAGGTCCGCCCCCAGCGAGTAGCCGACGAGCACCGGCACCCGGCCGCGGCTGAGCTGCTCCAGTTCCGCCATCACGGCCGTCAGGTCACTGAGAAACGCCTCGAACGAGTACTCGTCAGCGGCCGAGGCGAGGCCGTGGCCACGCAGGTCGAACGTCACCACGTCGTGGTCACGCCGCAGCAGCCCGGCCAGCTCGTGCAGGTCTGCCTGCGTCGAGTTCAACCCAGGGCACAGGACCAGCGGTCGTCCCCGGCCGCCACGGGACACCGGGATCGTGACGCCGTCGTGGTCGATCGTGAAGTGCCGGACCGTGCTGTCCCCAGGCTCGACGGCGTCCCCGTCGTCGCTCTGCTCGCCGTAGGAGTTGCGCAGTCCGGCGACGCCCGTCGCAGTGGTTCTCGTAGTCATGCCGCCATGCTCCGGGGTTGACCCTGCGTCAGGGTCAACCGCCTACTGGTGTAATTCGGTGGTGTCGCGGACCGGCTGCCGGAGGATGGTGCGCAGCTTCTCCGGTGCAACCTTCGGCATTGTTCCAGCCACATCGCCGCGCCGCCCGCCGGCGGTACTGACGTGGTGTCACATCTGTCGGTGACATGACGCCACTGCACGCGCGGTGGACGATGGGCTGCGATGGGGGTGTGACAATCGAACAGACTTCCCTCGACCACTCCACGCCCGTGCCGATCTGGCGGCGACCCTTCCGGCTCATCCGCGAGAACAGGCGCGCCTACCTCATCATCAACGCGGCCGCCTACGGCCTCGCCCTCATCGGGTTCGTCATCGGCCTGCTCGTCCCCGATCTCATCGCGGGGCGAGCCACGGCCCTGGAGGACGACGGGACCGGCGACCTGGTGCGCGGGCTGCTGAACACCCCTCCGCTGTTCGCACTCACGATCCTCGGCGTCAACGTCTTCCGGCTGAGTCTGCTGACCATCGCCCTGCCGTCGCTCGTCGTGCCCTTCGCCGGGCTCGCCTTCTTCGGCTACTGGGCAGTGCAAACCGGCATCACCATCGCGCCGACCACTTCGCTGGGGTGGGTGGCGCTCATCCCCCACTCTCTGACGATCGTCATCAAGTTCCAGGCGTACGTGCTTGTCCTGCTCGGCGCATACCTCCTCGGCAGGCACTGGCTGTTCCCCCGCACCGTCGACGCGAAGAACCGGCGTCAAGGCTATCTGCGAGGGCTGCAGCGGCTTGGCCTGCTCGCGTTGCCCGCACTCGCCCTGCTCATCATCGGCGCGGTATGGGAGGCCTACTCGCTGCGGTATTTCGTGCACCCGCTGAGTCAGTTGCTCCTGTAGTCAGCGGCCGACGAGGCTATTCTGCGCAGGGTGAAGTCGAGGCCCACACTTGTGCCCCGGCGCCTGGTCACGGGCACCGGGAGTCGGGTACACCTCCTCGAGCCCTGGTCGAGGACGTAGCTGATGCGAGCAGCGCAGGTGCGGCGTGCGGTGGCTGCCGCGAGGTCGACCGCCTCAGCCCTCGACCTGGCGGTCGACGCCACTGCCGTCCTCAACGACTCCAACCGGCTCGTCGTCCACCTGCTGCCATGCGACATCGTCGCCCGGGTCGCGCCCGTGACTCATCACGCCGGCAGCGCAGAGCAAGAAGTCGAGCTCGTGAGGCGGCTGGCGCAGACGGACAGCCCGGTCGCCGCACTCGACTCCCGGGTCGAGCCACGCGTCTTCGTGCGGGACGGCTTCGTGATCGCCATGTGGACCTACTTCGAACCGGTTCGTCGAGTGCTTCCGCCGGCTGAGTACACGCACGCGCTCGGGCGCCTTCATGCCGGCCTGCGGCAGATCGATGTCGTGATGCCGCACGTCATGGATCGCGTTGCGGAGACGCAACGAGACGTTGCGAACCGCGACGTCACCCCTGACCTCACGGATGCGGACCGGGCATTGCTCGCCGACATCCTGCGTGATCTGCGGGGATCGATCGTCGACCGGGGCGCCCCCGAGTAACTGCTGCACGGCGAGCCGCACCCGGGGAACGTGCTCGACACGAACAACGGGCCGCTCTTCATCGACTTCGAGAACACCGCCCGCGGGCCTGTGGAGTACGACCTTGCCTGGCTGCCCAAGGCGGTCAGTGACCGCTACCCGAAAGCCGACCAGGATCTGGTCGAGGAGTGCCGAGGGCTCGTGCTGGCGATCGTCGCGATGCACCGCTGGCGTCTCGGCGACCAACACCCGAGCGGCCGGAGATCAGGAGTGGCGTTCCTCGACGTCCTGTGGGCGGGCCCGCCGTGGCCGGCGCTCGATTCCGTTCATTGGTAAGTACGTCCACCCAGCTACCGCAAGACCACCTGGCCCGAACGCCGACGGTTACAAGGCAGCCGGCGGATGAAGGCAGTGGAGAAGGTCAGATCCTGCGGTCACGTCGTTCTGACGGCTTCCGACCTGCGACGACGCGATCTACTTCGTGTGTCGGGCTGGCGGGATTTGAACCCACGACCCCTTGACCCCCAGTCAAGTGCGCTACCAAACTGCGCTACAGCCCGTGGCCGGCGTGTCCGCCGAACCGTCGGAAACCTTACCGCATCGACCGCCGGTGGCACGCCACCGGCTCCACTCCCCGAAAGGCGCGCGCCGGGAGCGGGCCGAAGCCCGGCTCCACGGCGCTCCCCTCGGACGAAAGTCAGCTCTTCTTCCGCTTCTCCCGCACCTTCACCGAGATCATGATCGGCGATCCGGCGAAGCCGAACTCCTCCCGCAGCCGCCGCTCGACGAACCTGCGGTACGACGCCTCGATAAAGCCCGTGGTGAACAGCAGGAACTTCGGCGGCGAGGTCTGCGGCTGGGTGCCGAACAGGATTCGGGGCTGCTTGCCGCCCCGGACCGGGTGCGGATGAGACGCGACCAGCCGGCCGAGAAACGCGTTCAGCTGCCCCGTCGGGATCCGCGTCTGCCAGCCGGCCAGCGAGGTCTCCATCGCCCGGACCAGCCGGTCGACGTGCCAGCCAGTGCGGGCACTGACGTTCACCCGGGGCGCCCACTGGACGCGTACCTGCCGGTCGAGTTCCTTCTCGATCCGCAGCCGCCGGTCCTCGTCCACGAGGTCCCACTTGTTGAACGCCAGCACCAGGCCGCGGCCGGCCTCCACGACGGTGGTGATGATCCGCAGATCCTGCTCCGACAGCGGCTCGGCGGCGTCCAGGAGTACGACGGCCACCTCGGCGCGGTCGATCGCGGCGGAGGTACGCAGGCTCGCGTAGTACTCATGCCCGGACGCCTCGCGCACCCGACGGCGGATCCCGGCGGTGTCGATGAACCGCCAGGTCTTGCCGCCGAGTTCGACCAGCTCGTCCACCGGGTCGACGGTGGTGCCGGCCACGGAGTCGACGACGACGCGCTCCTGCCCGGCGAGGCGGTTCAGCAGGCTGGACTTCCCGACGTTCGGCTTGCCCACAAGGGCGATCCGGCGCGGTCCACCGGTGCCGGGTTCGCGTTCGGCCGGCGCCTCCGGGAGCACCTCGAACACCGCGTCCAGCAGGTCACCGGTCCCCCGCCCGTGCATCGCCGACACGGCCAGCGGCTCGCCGAGGCCGAGCGACCACAAGGCGGCGGCGTCGGCCTCACCGCGATGGTCGTCGGCCTTGTTGGCAGCGACCACCACGGGCTTGCCCGACCGCCGCAGGATCTTCACCACGGTCTCGTCCGCGTCGGTCGCCCCGACGCTGGCGTCGAGCACGAACAGGACGACGTTGGCGGCCTCCACGGCCAGCTCGGCCTGCGCCGACACCCGCGCCATGAACCCCTTCGCGTCGGGGTCCCAGCCACCGGTGTCGACCAGGGTGAACCGGCGTCCTCGCCAATCAGCGTCGTAGGCCACCCGGTCGCGGGTGACGCCGGGCAGGTCCTCCACGACCGCCTCACGCCGGCCGAGAATGCGGTTGACCATCGTCGACTTGCCGACGTTCGGCCGCCCGACGACGGCCACCACGGGTACGTTCTCGTCCGCCTCGTCCTCGGCCTCGGTTGCCGTTCCGTCGAACTGCACGAACCCGTCGAGATCATCGACGTAGTCCTCGACGCGGCGCTGCTCCTCGTTGCTCACAAAAAGTCCTCTATGTCGGGGCCGGTGTCCCAGGCCTCGGTCGCGGGCGCATGGGGGTGCCCGCGGTGGTGCTGAACGGTCGAGCTGTGCGAACTGTCCGTACGGCCGGTCCACGCCGGGCTCGGCCCAGGCAGGGCGGCCGGCGCGCACCGGTGTCCCAGGCTACGGCGTGACCACCGGACCGGGTTCGGGCTCCGGGTGAGCGACCGGTCCGGGCAGGTCCCGGCCGGTCAGTTCACAGGCATAACGCAGATGACCCACCAGCCATTTCTGCAGCCACCGGGCCTGCTCGTGAACGACGTTCTGGCGCCGGGGCCAGTCCGTACGCGGCAACGTCACCGGCGGGCCGAACACCAGGTCGACCGGCGACCGCGCCGGCGGGACCGAACCGATCGACGATCCCGTCAGCCGGGTGCCCAGGCACACGACGGGCACCACCGGCGCACCCGTGCACAGCGCGAGATAGGCGACTCCGGACTTGATCATCGTGAAGTCGCCGGCGCCACGGGCGCCCTCGGGGTAGATCGCCAGCGCGTCCCCGCGGTGCAGCACCGCCAACGCCGCCTTGACGGCGGCCGGGTCGGTGGACCGCCGGTCGACCGGGATCTGTCCCATTCCGCGCAGCGCACGGCCGACCGCACCGCGGAACATCTCCTTCTTGACGATGGCGTGCACCGGCCGGTTGGCGACCGCGCACAGCAGTGGGCCGTCGAGGATGCCGACGTGGTTGGACGCGAGGATCACCGGGCCGGTGGAGGGTACGTGGTGGTCGTCGTGCACCCGGACCTTCCAGGTCGCGCGTACCAACCTCTCCACGAGGGGACGCGACACCGCCAGACTGCGCCGGGGTGGCCCGGTCACGTCGTGCCAGTACGGAGTCACAGCCGGCTCACTCATCGTCGGCAGCCCATCACTCGCCCAGTCTCCTGCTCGGTCGCCCGGGCGCCGGTCAGCGCCGGCCGGGCGTACCGGCGCGCTCGTCGGCGAGGGCGCAGATGCGCTCGATGACCTGGTTGAGGTTGAGCTCGGTGGTGTCCAGCACGATCGCGTCGGGTGCCTGGTTGAGCGGCGACGTCGTGCGCGAGGAGTCCTTCTTGTCCCGAAGGGCAAGCTCGTGCTGGGTAAGCGTGACCTCGGCCTTCGCGCCGCCCAGACCCTCGGCGGCCCGGCGGCGCGCACGCTCCTGCTCGTGTGCTGTCAGGTAGACCTTGACAGTGGCGTCGGGCGCGACGGTCGTCCCGATGTCGCGTCCCTCGACGACGATCCCGCCGTCCCCGATGAGCTCGCGCTGCAGCCCGACCAGTCGCTGGCGTACGGCGGGGACCGCGGACACCGCACTGACCGCGTTGGTCACCTCACGGGACCGGATCGGCCCGGAGACGTCGATGCCGTCGACGGTGATCGTCGGGAGGTCGGGGTCGGTGCCGATCCGCAGGTCGGGCTCGGACGAGCGCGCGGCCACCTCGTCGGCGTCGTCGACCGGGGCGCCGGCCCGCATCATCCACCATGTCACCGCGCGGTACATCGCACCGGTGTCGAGGTAACGCAGGCCCAGCCGGCGCGCGGCGCCACGGGCGGCGCTGGACTTGCCGGAACCGGACGGCCCGTCGATGGCCACCACGATCCCCGGCGTACCGGCGTGACCTGTGTGGTCGGCGTGATCGGCGTGGTCGGCTCGCTCCACCTGTCGTCTCCCTCCGGGTGTTCGTTGGGGAGGCTACCCGTGCACGTCCCACCCGTGGTGAGCCAGGGCCTCCAGCAGGGCGGGAACGGTGTCCTGGTGGACCCACAGCTCCACCAGGCCGGCGGGGGTGTTCGGGCTGTGATCGATCCGTACGTCTTCGATGTTGACCCCGGCGGCGCCCACGTCGGCGAACAGCCGGGCGAGCTCCCCCGGCTGGTCGGGCAGCAGGACCGGCACCGGGCTGAACGCCTCCGGCCGCGCTCCGTGCTTGCCGGGCAGCCGGCGTACGCCGGTCGCACCGCGTTCCAGGGAGGTGCGCAGGTCGGCCAGCCCGGCCTGCGCCGTGTCCCGTTTCTCCAGGGTGTGCGCGACCCGGTGCAGGTTGTCGGCGGCCTCGTGCAGCAGCCGGGCGACCGGCTCGGCGTTGGCGGACAGGATCTGCGTCCACAGCTCCGGGTCGCCACCGGCGATCCGGGTCACGTCCCGCAAGCCCTGGCCGGCGAGGACGAGGTGCCCCTCCGCGGCCGTGGTCAGCAGGCCGGCGACCACGGTCGAGGCGACCTGCGGAAGGTGGGAGACCAGTGCGACCGCCTCGTCGTGCTCACCGGGTGAGAGCTGGACGGGGAACGCCCCGCACGTACGGGCCAGCCGCTCGACCGCGGCCAGCGCGTCCGGCCGGCTGTCGACGTGTGGCGTCACCGCCCAGGCCCGGCCGTCGAAGAGGTCCGCCCGCGCGGCCAGCGGACCGGACTGCTCGCTGCCGGCCATCGGATGCCCACCGACGTAGCGGTCCAGCCCTACCTGCGTCGACGCGTGCGCCCGGGTGCCGGCGAGCGCGGCGGCCTTGACGCTGCCGAGGTCGGTGACGGTGGCGTCGGGGAAGCGGGTCAGCGCGTCGGCGATCACCGTGCCGAGCACCGCCGGGGGTACGCCGACCACCACCAGGTCTGTGGAGTCCGCCGGGGCGCCGGCCTGCGCGTCACCCTGTGCATCACCGGGCGCGACGGGCACGCCGGCGCCGAGGGACACCGCAACCCGCAGGTTGCCCGGGTCGGCGTCCTCCAGCAGAACCTCCACACCGGACCGGCGCAGCGCCAGCGCGACCGAGGTGCCCATCAGGCCGGCCCCGATCACCACCACGCGGCGGAACGGCGGCTCGGTCATGCCCGCGACTCGTCGGGTACGGCGTGCACGTGGGCCAGGTCGCGTCGCAGCGCGGCCGCGCCGTGCAGGTAGACGTGGGTCACCTCGTCGCGGGTGAGGTCGGTCTCCACGTGGGCGAGCAACCTCACCACCAGCGGCATCCCGCCACCGATCTCCAGCTCCCGCGCGCACAGCAACGGGACGTCGGTCATCCCCATCAGCCGGGCGGCATAGGCGGGGAACTCCGACTGCACGTCGGACGTGGCGGTGAAGATCACGCTGATCAGGTCGTCGTTGGTGAGGTCGTTGCTGTGCAGGACGGTGCGGACAAGCTCCGCGACCCGCTCCAGCAGGTGTTCGCGTTCGTCGACCTCGAGCTGGGTCGCGCCACGCACTGCCCGGACAGCCACCGTGGTTTCCTTCCGTACGGGGTTCCGGGTCAGCCTATCGACGCGGCCCCGGCCGCCCTCCCCGGGCGCACCCGGGTGCCTCCTGGGGGGCGCCGCGTAGCGGGACGGAGCGCACGAACCGGGCGTACGCGATCCGCGCGGAAATCCCGGGTGACCGCCGTCCCCGGGCCGCCGGTAGGGTCCCCGCCGGGGGCGCGCGCCCGGCCGGAGGGCCGCCCCGGACAGGGAGCAGCATGCGGATCGTCGTACCCCCGAGCTTCGTCGAGGAGCGGGTCCTGCTCGCCGGACCTGAAGCCCACGCGTGGCTGGACCGGCTGCCCGGCCTGGTGGCGGAGCTGGCCCGGCAGTGGGCGGTGGAGGTGCTGCCCGATCCACCGCGGCACGGCGCCAACAGCCTGGTCTTCGCGGCTCGGCGCGGCGCCGAGCCCTGCGTCCTCAAGGTCTGCTGGGATCCGGCGAGCACGGCGAGGGAGGCGGACGCCCTGCGGGCGTGGGACGGGCGTGGCATCGTCTCGCTGCTCGCCGCCCGGCCCGAGGACGGCGCGCTGTTGCTGGAACGCCTGGACGCCGGGCGGTCGCTCGCCGACCTCGAGCTGTACGACGCGGCCGGGATCGCCGGCGGACTGCTGCGCCGGCTCACGGTGCCGATCGCTCCCGGCCGGCCGCTGCCCGACGGGACACCGAAGCTCGCCGACCTCGGCGCCGAGATCGCGGCCACGGTGCACGAACGCCAGCGGGCCCTCGGGGATCCGGTGCCGGCGCGGTGGATCGACCTGGTCGCCGGCACCGCCCGCGACCTCGCCGCGGACGCGGGCAGCGACCTGGTGCACGCCGACCTGCACTACGGCAACGTGCTGGCGGCCGATCGCGAACCCTGGCTGGCGATCGACCCCAAACCGGTCGCCGGCGAGCCGGAGTTCGCGGTGCCGGAACTGATGTGGACCCGGGTCGACGAGGCGCCCTGCGGGGGCGCGATCCGCGACCTGCTCGGCGTCCTGACCGCGGCCGGCGGCCTGGACCCCGACCGGGCCCGCGCCTGGGCGATCGTCCGCGCGGATGA
>CAWBTM010000009.1:0-11367 GCA_963791775.1 uncultured Actinomycetota bacterium
GGCCGCCGCAGCGGCTAGTCTCGACGAGCGTGACACGCGGTGACAGTGACTGGGAGGGTGTCCGCCTCCATATCGTGACGGGCAAGGGCGGCACCGGTAAGACGACGGTCGCCGGCGCACTCGCGCTTGCCCTCGCGGCCAGCGGGCAGACGGTCCTGTTGTGCGAGGTCGAGGGCCGTCAGGGCATCGCCCGGCTCTTCGACGCGCCCAACCGCACCTACGACGAGCACCGGATCGCCGCCGTGCCCGACGAGAACGCCACCGCCGGTGAGGTCTACGGCCTGGCGATCGACCCGGAGGCGGCGCTCGCGGAGTACCTCGAGATGTACTACCGGATGGGCCGCGCGGTCCGTGCCCTGGACAAGGTGGGCGCGATCGACTTCGCCACCACGATCGCCCCCGGCGTGCGCGACGTCCTGCTCACCGGCAAGGTCTACGAGGCCGTCCGCCGCAAGGAGAAGAAGCGCAGCCATGCCCGGGTCTACGACGCGGTGGTTCTGGACGCCCCGCCCACCGGCCGGATCGCCCGCTTCCTCGGAGTCAACGCCGGTGTCGCAGACATCGCCCGGGTCGGCCCGATCCGCCGGCAGGCCGACAGCATCATGACGATGATGCGGTCGCCCCAGACGGTGGTGCACCTGGTGACGCTGCTGGAGGAGATGCCCGTCCAGGAGACCGCGGACGGGATCGCGGAGCTGCGGGAGGCGAAGATTCCCGTCGGCGCGGTCGTGGTCAACCTGGCTGAGCAGAGCCCGCTCGACGCCAAGGCGCTCGCCGCGGCGTCGGGTGGCTCGCTCCCCCGCGACGACTTCACCGCCGCGCTGCGCGAGACCGGGCTGTCCGCCGACGACGAGACCGTCACCGGGCTGCTCACCGACGCCCGCGAGCACGCGGTCCGGGTCGAGCTGGAGAACAAGCTGCGGGCGCAGGTCGCCGCGCTGGGCCGGCCGACGTACGAACTACCCCGCCTCACCGACGGAGTTGATCTCGGCGCGCTGTTCGAGCTCAGCCACGCACTCACCGCGCAGGGGATGGCATGAGCAGGCGGAAGAAGAAGGTGGACGGGCTGCACGGCCTGGAGGTCGACGGCCTTCTGGACGACCGGACGGTGGAGATCGTCGTCTGCTGCGGCTCCGGCGGCGTCGGCAAGACCACCACTGCGGCGGCCCTCGGCGTCCACGCCGCCGAACGCGGCCGGCAGGTCGTCGTCCTCACCATTGACCCGGCCCGGCGGCTGGCCCAGGCGATGGGCCTGCCCGAGCTCGACGACACCCCGCGCCGGGTGGAGGGGATCGACACCAAACGCGGCGGCCACCTCGACGCGATGATGCTGGACATGAAGCGCACCTTCGACCAGGTGGTGCTGGCCACCACCTCGCCGGAGAAGGCGAAGGTGATCCTGGAGAACCCGTTCTACGTCGCGCTGTCGTCGTCGTTCGCGGGCACCCAGGAGTACATGGCGATGGAGAAGCTCGGTCAGCTGCACGCCGACGCGCTGGCCGACGGGCGGTACGACCTGATCATCGTCGACACCCCGCCGTCGCGGTCCGCGCTGGACTTCCTGGACGCGCCGAAGCGGCTGTCGTCGTTCCTGGACAGCCGGCTGCTGCGGCTGCTGAGCGCACCCGCACGCGGTCCGCTCAAGGTGTTCTCCGCCGGGATGGGCATGGTGACCGGCATGCTCACCAAGCTCCTCGGTGCCCAGGTGCTCACCGACATCCAGACGTTCGTCGCCGCACTCGACACGACGTTCGGCGGCTTCCGGGCCCGCTCGGAGCGCACCTACGCGCTGCTGCAGCAGGAGCGGACGGCCTTCCTGGTGGTGGCCGCGCCCGAACCCGACGCCATGCGCGAGGCGGCGTACTTCGTCGAACGCCTACGGGACGAGCGCATGCCGCTGACCGGGATGGTGCTCAACCGGATGACGTCACCGGCGGCGACCCACGTGTCCGCCGAGCGCAGCCTGTCCGCGGCCGAGGCGCTCGACGAGTCCGGCGACCACCCGGTCGCCGCCGCGGTGCTGCGCCTGCACGGTGAACGCATGCGCCGCGCCGCCCGCGAGCACCACCTGGCCGAGAGGTTCGCCTCAGCACACCCGGGCGTCTTGGTGGCCGGCGTACCCGCGCTGTCCTCCGACGTGCACGACCTGGACGGTCTGCGCGAGATCGGTGCCCGGCTCAGCGGCGAGTGATCGGCGTACGCCGAACTGACTGGCGTACGCCGATCGCGGTGGTTTCGAAGCTTTGCCGGGCCCTCGTCATGGTCCGGGACGAGGGCACCGACCTGAAATGCTTCTTGCTGGTGCTGTCTACCGCTGCTCGCTGCCTACCCGAAGGCACGAACCCGGACGGGTCCCTGTGTGGTGTAGGCCCGCTCGTACTCCGTACGGGCGGTTTCGAGCAACTGCCGCCATGACGTGACGGTGGGGCGTCGACGGAGCACGGCTCGACGCTCGCGCTCGGTCATTCCGCCCCAGACCCCCCATTCGATCCGACCGTCCAGAGCTTCGGCGAGGCACTCGGTACGCACCGGGCACCCCATGCAGACGGTCTTGACATCGTGCTGAGCGGCCCCCTGGACGAACAGCCGGTCGGGTTCGTCACTTCCGCGGCAGGCGGCCAGCCGGACCCAGTCGCCATTCCATGTCATTCTCTTGTCCCTCCCCTGACGTCGGTCACGCAAGGTGACCGATGCGCGGACGTTCCCCCAACGTCCTGGCAGAACGGTAAGGCCCCGAGAGCCCAAAGCGACAGCCCCCGAAGGCCAGATTCGAGATTGTGTCGACCGTCGGACGGGGTAAGTAGTGCTCGGGAGGTCGGCGACTTGACGAAGCGATCACTCAGGACGACCGCGTAGGGTATGCCGTCATGAGCCCAATCCGAGCCTTGTCACGAACACACGGTGAGCGGGGATTCGTCTCGCACATCCTGCTGTTCGTCGGGATCAGCGCGCTCACCGGCGCGCTCGTCGCCGGGCTGGCCGTCCCGTTCGCCGGTCTGCTGGGGCTTTCGTCCCAGTCCGCGACCGACGCGTTCGAGAACATGGACGGCGACCTCGCCAGTCCACCGCTTCCCGAGCGCAGCCGAGTGCTGGCCGCCGACGGCTCGGTGATGGCGACGTTCTACGACCAGAACCGCGTCGAGGTGCCGCTGAAGCGGGTGGCCCAGTCGATGCAGAGCGCGATCGTCGCGATCGAGGACGCCCGGTTCCGTCAGCACGGACCGCTGGACATCCAGGGCACGATGCGGGCGTTCGTCCGCAACGCGCAGTCCGGCGGGGTTTCCCAGGGTGGGTCGAGCATCACCCAGCAGTACGTCAAGCAGGTGCTGTTCGAGAACGCCCAGACCCCGGAGGAGAAGGCCCAGGTCATCGAGGACTCCTACGGCCGCAAGCTCCAGGAGCTGCGCTACGCCGTCGAGCTCGAGAAGAAGATGACCAAGGACGAGATCCTGGGCAAGTACCTCAACATCGTCTACTTCGGCGATGGCGCCTACGGCATCGAGTCCGCCGCCCGGCACTACTTCAGCACCACCGCGGCCAAGCTCACGGTGCCCCAGGCGGCGATGCTCGCCGGGCTGGTGCGCGACCCGAACAACGTCAACCCGGTCGCCGACGCCAAGGCCGCGCTCAACCGCCGCAACCTCGTGCTCTCCCGGATGTCCACCCTCGGGATGATCTCGCCGAAGGCCTACCAGGACGCGCGCAAGACCCCGCTCGGGCTGAAGATGAACAAGACGCCCCGCGGCTGCTACTACTCGAAGTACCCGTTCTTCTGCGACTATGTTCGAGCAGCTCCTGCTGCACGACCCCAACCTCGGCAAGACCCGCGACCAGCGCCGGCAGTTGATCGACCAGGGCGGGCTGACGATCCAGACCACGCTGGACCCGAAGGCCCAGGCGGCCGCGGAGAAGGCCGTGCACGAGAGCGTGCACCCCACCGACGGGGCGATCGGCGCGGTGTCGATGGTGGAGCCGGGACGGGTTACATCAAGGCGATGGCCCAGTCGCGGGGTTACGGCCAGGGCAAGGGCAAGACGTTCATCAACCTCAACGTCCCGCAGAAGTACAACGGCACGCTCGGCTACCAGCCGGGTTCGACGTTCAAGCCGTTCGTGCTGGCCGCCGCGATCAAGCAGGGCATCCCGATCACGAAGCCGTTCCCGTCGCCGCAGAGCACCACGATCACCGGCCCGGTGAAGACCTGCCCGGGCGGGAAGCCGGGCGTGGTCACCGAGCCGTGGAACGTCAGCAACTCCACCAGCGCCGGTTCGACCAGCACGATGATCTCCGGCGCCGCCCACTCGGTGAACACGTTCTTCGCCGAACTGGAGAAGACGACAGGTATCTGTGAGCCGGCCACCATCGCCGCCAAGCTGGGCGCGGTCCGCGCCGACGGCAACCCGCTGCAGCAGGTCAAGCCGTTCACCCTGGGCGTGAACGAGATCGCGCCGGTGTCCATGGCCGAGGCGTACGCCACGTTCGCCGCCCGCGGCCTGCACTGCAACGCGATCCCGATCACCGAGGTGACCGACCGCACCGGCAACCAGGTCAAGGTGGACGGACCCAACTGCAAGCAGGTCATTCCGCGTGACGTCGCCGACGGTGTCAACTACGTGCTCCGCCAGGTCATCGACGGCCCCGACCCGGGCCGTACCGGCGCCGACATGCACCTCGACGGGCGCCAGGCCGCCGGTAAGACCGGTACCAGCGAGGACCGCATCGGTGTGTGGTTCATGGGCTACACCACCAACATGGCCGCCGCGTCGGTGATCACCGACGCGGACGCGCCGCAGACCAGCCTGATCGGCAAGAAGATCGGCGGCCGCAACGTCTTCGGCGACCAGGTCTGGGGTGGCAAGCTCGCCGGCCCGATGTGGACCGCGGCGATGAAGGGCGCGCTGGAGGGCAAGAAGAGCCCGAACTTCGTCGAGCCCAACCCCGACGTCGTACAGGGCGTGCCGACCGACGTCCCGTCGGTGATCTCGATGGGCAAGGACCAGGCTCAGAAGACGATCGAGGCGGCCGGGTTCAGCATGGCCGTCGGCTCCTATGTCGACTCCGGGCTGCCCCGCGGCACGGTGGCCCGGCAGAGTCCGGGACCGAACAGCAAGGCCGGTTCGGGCTCGACCATCGTCGTCTACATCTCCGACGGCACCCCGCCCGCTCCGCCGCCGCAGCCCGACCCGCAGCCCAACCCGAAGCCCCCGAAGGGGCCGGACCTTCCGCCCGGCCCGTTCCCGCCGGGCCCCGGCAAGCCCGGGCCCGACAACCCCGGTCCGCAGGGACCACTCGGCGGAGTCCTGGGCGCGGGCTGAGCCGGCCGGCCGTACGCCACCAGAGCAGGAACAGGGCCGCCCGGCCACCGGAGAGATCCGGTGGCCGGGCGGCCCTCGTTCGTGCGTCGTACTCGCCTGGCACTTGCGGAGACTCTTCGGTCGCGGCCTCGGTCAGCCGAGTCGCGCGCGGACGGCGGCGGCTACGCGGCCACCCTCAGCCCGGCCCTTCACCTGCGGCTGGACGACCTTCATCACCTTGCCCATGTCCTTCATGCCGCTCGCGCCCACCTCGTCGACGGCACTGCCCACGATCGCCGACAGCTCCTCGTCGGACAGTTGGGCCGGGAGATACTCGGCGATGATCTCGCCCTCGGCGCGTTCCTTGCCGGCGAGCTCGCCGCGCCCGGCCTCCTCGAAGGCGTCGGCCGCCTCCCGGCGCTTCTTCGCCTCCCGGTCCAGCACCTCGAGCACCTCGGCGTCGCTCAGCTCCCGCGCGGAGGTGCCGGCCACCTCGGCGTTCGTCACCTCGGTCAGCGTCATCCGCAACGTGGAGGCGCGCAACGCGTCCCGGGCCTTCATCGCGGCGGTCAGATCGGTGCGCAGACGGTCCTTAAGGTCGCTCATGCGCCGATCCTACGGTTGGCGCCCCCCGGCGCGGCGGCCCCGAGCCGGGCCCAGCCCCGCGTTCCGGCGAGTTCGCCGAGCACAGCTTGGTGTGGGACGCTGGCGGGGTGCATCCGCTGCTCAAATACTCCCTGGGAACAGCCGCCGGTGCCGTCGCCGCCGGTGCCGCCTGCGTGACCTACGCCGCGGCGTACGAAGCGCACGCCTTCCGCCTGCGCCGCTTCGACGTCCCCGTGCTGGCGCCGGGCAGCCGGCCGCTGCGCATCCTGCACCTGTCCGACCTTCACCTCATGCCGGACCAGCAGGACAAGGTGGACTGGGTCCGCGGCCTGGCCGCGCTGGAGCCCGACCTGGTGGTCAACACCGGTGACAACATCTCCGACCCGGAGTCGATCCCGGTGGCGCTGCACGCCTACGAGCGGTTGCTGGAGCTGCCCGGCGTCTTCGTCTTCGGGTCGAACGACTACTACGCGCCGTCACCGGTGAACCCGTTCCGTTACCTCCGGCGCAAGGAGGGTCCGCGGCCGCTGGTCGCCCCCAAGCTGCCGATCGAGGACCTGCGGAAGGGCTTCACCGAGGCGGGCTGGCTGGACCTCAACAACGCCAAGGGCGAGGTCAAGGCGGACGGCCGGCGCTGGGCGTTCGCGGGCGTGGACGACCCGCACATCCGCGTCGACCGGTACGCCGACGTCGCGGGGCCGGCCGACGAGTCCGCCGAGCTCACCATCGGGGTCACCCACGCGCCGTACCGCCGGGTGCTGGACGCGATGACCGCCGACGGCTACCGCCTCCTGCTGGCCGGGCACACCCATGGGGGCCAGCTGTGCGTACCGCTGTACGGCGCACTGGTCACCAACTGCGACCTGGACCGGGGGCGCGCCAAGGGCCTGTCCCGCTGGGGGCCGTCCTGGCTGCACGTGTCCGCGGGCATGGGCACCTCGCCGTACGCCCGGATCCGGTTCGCCTGCTATCCCGAAGCCAGCCTGCTGACCCTGCGAGCCGCCAGGTGAGGGTGCCTACGTGCGGTTGCTGAGGGTTCCGGCTCGGCTGATCACACCGCGGCTGATCCTGCGGACGTGGCGCACCGAGGACCGGCCGGCGTTCACCGCTCTCAACGCGGACCCGATGGTGATGGAGCACATCATGGGTACGCCGATGAGCCAGGCCGAGAGCGACCAGCTGGCCGAGCGGATCGAGGAGCACTGGCAGAAGCGCGGCTACGGGCTGTACGCGGTGGAGCTGCGGTCGACCGGCGAGCTGGCCGGGTTCATCGGCCTGCACCAGCACCTCGCCGTCCCGCAGGAGGTCGAGATCGGCTGGCGGCTGGCCCGGTCCACCTGGGGCCGCGGCCTGGCCACCGAGGGGGCGATGGCCGTTCGTGATCTCGCGTACGGCCAGCTCCGGCTCCGGTCACTGATCGCGATCACCGTCGCGGCGAACGTCCGGTCGGTGCGGGTGATGGAGAAGCTCGGGATGACGTACTGGCGCCAGGTGCGGTTCCAGGAATGGCTGCTGACGGTCTACCGGGGCATCCCGGACGCCATGACCGATACCCAGTCGCAGGCTCGCGAAGAGGCCCGATAGACTCACCTGGCGTTCTCGGGGTGTGGCGCAGCTTGGTAGCGCGCTTCGTTCGGGACGAAGAGGTCGTGGGTTCAAATCCCGCCACCCCGACGCAGGTCGCAGGGGGTGTCACCATCAGGTGGCACCCCCTTCGCCGTCTCCTGAGTGACTAACTGAGTGACTACGGATCGCCGACGCCGCTGGTACCACGAACAGCCGGTCCATGATCTCCGCGCCCTCCGTCATCACCGGCCGAAGCTGCTTCCGGTACACCGTCTCCGTCACCGACGTACCGCTGTGGCCGACCAGCTGCGCAATCCGCTCCAACGGGACACCGGCATCCGACAACAACGAGACGAAGCTGTGCCGTAGCTCACGCGGAGTCCACTCCGCCGCCGGCAGACCAGCTGCCTTGACGACCTGGCGGAAGGCTCGCCGCACGTTGGCCGCATCGAGCGGGGTGCCGACCTTCGACGAGAACACCAGACTGTGGTCCTGCCACCGGTCCCCCGCAGCGGCCCGTTCGCGGAGCTGGTCGACCGCATGGTCCCGCAGGACGTCCACACACCGACGAGGAAGCGCGAGCGTCCGCCGCGATCTCCGGGTCTTCGTGTCACCGCCGGCCCGGACCGACCGCCACACCGCCAACGACGGAGGCACCGGCGGGACACTCACGGGATCGCCCACCAGATCAACGTGGTCCCACGTCAGCGCCCGCAGCTCCTCCGTTCGCGCACCAGTCAGCAGCGCGAGCACGACGTAGGCGTGCATTCGGAACTCCGCGGCCGCCGTCAGAAGCGCGCTCGCCTGGTCGAAGGTGAGTGACTTGGAAGGACGCCCGACCTTGCCCTTCGGGACCTCGCACAGCAACGCCACGTTGCGCTTCACCTGGTCGCGAGCCTGGGCCCGAGCAAGTGAACGGCGAAGGATCGAGTGCAGATCCCGCAACGTTCGGGTGCTCAGCACGGGAGCCTTCGCTGCCAGCCACCTGTCGACGTCATCGGCGCTCAGGTCACGCAGCCGGCGTGACCCGAGATCGGGAATGACGTGCGTGTTGGCCAGTAATCCGGCGGGTCTCCACCGTGTTCGCGTCCCTCCCGGTCAGCCCGTACGTGAGCCACGACGACACCGCCTGGGCGACAGTGTGGTCGCCACGTGCGATCGGCAGACCGTCGTCCAGGTCGCGGAGCACGTCCTTCAGCTTCTGCTTCGCTTCGGTCTTGGTCCTGCCACTCCCCTTCTTGACGATCCGCTTCCCGTTCGGGCCGAACCCGAGTTGGGCTGTCGCGATCCAGCGCTGGCGAGTCGTCCCAGTGCAGGCCGCCGTCGCCGCGGCTACGACGCTTTGCCATAGCGCGAGACCTCCGCTTCCCGCTTCAGCAGCTCGACGTACTCCTCGATCGCCTCGGCCGGGACAAACGTGGTCCGGCCCTCCTTGACGATGCGCAGACGGCCGGCGCGGATCTTCTCGTAGATGACGCTGCGACTCATACTCAGCAAGCGCATCGCATGCGGAATCCGATACAACCTTCGAGGTTCCAAATCCATCTGACTCACTCCTTCGACGTGGGATGTCAACCTGATGTTGCGATCTCCAGCCGTCCGGTCTGGCGTCGTTCGCGGGCCATGGCGGCGGCGGTGTTGGCGAGCATGGCGTCGCCGGTGGTGTGCCAGCCCGAACCGGCGTAGACGAGTTCGCCGATGACCTCCAGGACCTCGTTCTCCTCGAGGTGCTCGGACGTCTCGTGGTGGGCTCGGCGGTAGTCGATGCGGGCTTGGCGGAGGCGTTTGAAGGTGGTGGAGTAGCGGCGGGACTTGGAGAAGAAGTGGCCGCCGTAGCCGAGCATGTGCGCCCACCTGCGCAGCGCGTAGTACCAGCCGTCGCGCCACTCGTCCGCGGGCTGTCGGCCTTTCTGGCTGAGCCGCCAGCAGGCTTCGATGATCCGGCCGGGGTGGGTGTTGTTGGCGTAGAAGTCGATGGACTCTTCGGTGATCTTGCGTGAGGTGTGCCCGGTCGCCTCGGTCGCCTTCGTCGCGTACTTCGCGAGGTAGCCGGCCACGGCCGGTCCGGACAGGAGCCGCCGGCGCCCGTGCTTGTCGCGTCTGCGTCGGCCTGGTCGAGCTCGTCGACGACCCGTTCACCGGTGAGCTGGTCCTCCCCGCGCAGCCGGACAGGGCGGACGTCGACCTGCTCACCCCACGCCAGCAGCCAGCCCTCGGGCTTGTCGACGAGGAGGCGTCCGCGGCGGCCGTGGACGACCAGGGGTGGGGTGCGCCAGGTCGTGTCGGCGACGGCGTGTTCGAGGATCCAGGAGAGCAGGAACACGTTCGCCCACTCCGGCGGCGCCACCACCTGGTCTGGGTCGAGGGGGTGGATGCCGTCGAAGCGGGCGAGGATGTGGAAGTGGACCAGGCCGCGGCGCTGGAACTCCGCGACCTTCCCGAACGAGATCCGTACCGGCACCTTCGAGGTCGACCTTGCCCGTGTTCGGGTTCACGACCTGCTCGACCAGGCCGTGGCGGCGGGCCCACTTGCCGAGTTCGCGGTTGGCTTTCATGGTGGTGCGGCGCCACAGTTCGCCGACCAGGCCGTTCCAGACGGCGTGGTGGTCGTAGTCGTAGCAGTCCGGCACAGGGGCCGGCCGAGCCGCTCGTCACCCTCGCCATGCCTGGTCATGCACCGCATGTCGACCCCGTGCGGGCAGATGTCCGGGGTGCGGCGGGCCCGGCAGGGTGCGGGCTGGCCCTTCTTGTTGGTGCGGGTGGTGTGCACGATCCCGAAGCCGGGTGCGGTGACGGTGGCGAACACCGCCGGATGCCCGGACACGGTCTCAGGCACGCCTTTGCCGCCGCGCATCCCGGCGAGCACGAGCTGGTAGGCGTCGGCCCGGTAGATCTCCGAACACGACGGACACACCGACGCCCGCCGGTTCCCGCACGCCTTGTAGATCACCCCGTCCGGCATGTCCGCCGTCGACCGTTCCGGCCCTGGCCGGTGACCTCGCCGGTGGTGGTGTTGACGGTCGCGGTGCGGAACTTCCCGGCCAGGCGGACGGGGTTGGTGCAGCCGGCGGCGGAGTGGACGTGGGACAGCCAGCGGCCGTAGTCCTCGCGGGTGGCCCGGCGCATCGCCGAATGCTTGGCGAAGCGGTCCTGGTCGTCGACGAGCTCGGCCCGCCCGGCGAGCCATTCGTCGTAGTCGGCCAGCCGCGGCATGCCCCGGTTGTCGGCGGTGTTCTCGGCAGCGGCCACCGCCCCCGGCACCGTGGTGGTGTCGGGGGTGATGGTCGTCGTCGAGTCGGTCACCCGCGCCGCCCGGCTGCGCCTGTCGGCAGGTGGGTGATTTTGCGGTCTTCGGGTCGGGTGCCCTCCCGTGCCGCGCAGGCGGGGCACAGTGCGTTGTCGCCGTCGACGGCCCAGCCGAAGTCGGCCAGGTCTTCGCGGTCACAGGGCAGTTCGTTGTGGCTGGTTTCGAACTCGGCGTCGCAGGAGTCACACGCCGCACCCCACACCTGGTACGAACGCACGGTCATGGCCTGCCACCTCCTTTCTTCGTCTTCCTCGTCGTGGTGTTGGTGGGGTCTGTGTCGTCGGTGAGCTCGTCGAGTGCGGCGAGCACGTCCAGGCCCTTGTCGACCTCGGCCCGCATCAGGTCGACCGTCGGGGCGGCCTTGGCGGAGGTGAGGATGTAGTGCAGGACGCCGAGGGTGTAGGCGTTGCCCTGCTCGGTGTCGCGGTCATAGCCCCGCTGGATCAGCCGGGCCTTGAACCTTTGTGCGTACGTCTGCTCCCGGCCGACGCCGTTGTCGCCGGTGTTCATGCCGCTGCCCTCCTACTCGTGCGGCCTGGGGGCTTGGTGGCAGTCGACGCAGCAGCCCAGCGACGTCGGGATCGTGTAACCGAC
>CAWBTM010000010.1:0-62974 GCA_963791775.1 uncultured Actinomycetota bacterium
CCGCCGCGATGTCGGCGACCTCCTCGTCCCGGCCGAGCACGAAGGCCCGGGAGGCCACCTCGACGAGCGCACGGGGACCGGCCTCGGCGCCGGCCGACCGGGCGCCGGCCAGGACCTCGTCCAGGGGCGGGAAGCCGGAGGTGTCGCGGCGCAGCGGCACCGCCATCGCCCACCGGGCGAGCCAGAACACCGACGTGAGCGGGTGGCCGCCGGGCAGGTCCAGGGTGTCGAGCTCGTCCACGCTCGCGGCGATCAGCGCCAGGTCGGTCGGCGTCGCCCAGGCCGCGTGCACCGCGCGCATCAGCATCCAGCCGGCCCGGTCCCGGTCCTGCGGCGCGACCAGCGCGGCCCCCTCGGCGAGGAGGCGATGGGCGCCCCGCAGATCGCCCTGCCCGAACGCGGCCGCCGCGCGCGCCTCCAGCAGCCGGGCCCGCAGGGACGGATCCCCGACGTGTGCCGCCGCGTGTTCGGCGCGGACCCTGGCCCACTGCGGCCGGCCGCCGTGGACGCCGGCCTCGCAGGCGAGAGTGGTCCGCAGGGCCGCGGCCGCCGGGTCGGTGCTCAGCCGGGCGGCCCGTTCGTAACCGGTCGCCGCGGCGTGGTGTCCACCCCTGGGCTGCGGCTCGTCCGGCCGCCGCAGCCAGGGCGCCGGCCACCGCCTCGTCGGGTCCGGTGGCGGCCGCCGCGAGGTGCCAGGCCCGCCGGTCGGTGTCGTGCCGGTCGGCGTACGCCGTGGCCAGCGCGGTGTGCACGGCGAGCCTTTGGGCGAGCGGCGCACCGTGGTAGGTGGCGGCCCGGATGAGCGGATGCCCGAATGCGACGACGCCTCCCTCCAGGGAGACCAGCCCGCGCTCCTCTGCGGCCTGCAGGTCGTCGATGCCCGCGCCGAGCTCACCCGCCGCCCGGAGGACGACCGCCACGTCTCCGGTGTCGTCGGCCGCGGCGACCAGCAGCAGTGCCCGGGCGCCCGCGGGCAGTGCGCGGATCCGATGGTGGAAGGCCTCCAGGACGCGACTGGTCAGCGGCATCGGCCCGGGCAGCCGGCCGCGTTCGGACCGCAGTAGCGCCGGCAACTCCCGCAGGGCGAGCGGGTTGCCGCCGGTCTGGGCGAGCAGTTCCTCCCGGACCGCACCCGGCAGGTCCGCGTCGACCGAGCAGAGCAGGTCGAGTGCGCTGTCGTCGTCCAGCCCGGTCAGCGGCAGCTCCGGCAGACCGGTGCGAGTGAACGCCTCGGAGTGGTCGCGTACGGCGAACACCGTGACGACTCCCTCGCGGTCCAGCCGCCGGGCGGCGAACAACAGCGCCTGCGCCGACGTCGGGTCCAGCCACTGGGCGTCGTCGACGAGGCACAGCAGCGGGCGGTCCTCGGCCGCCTCGGCGAGCAGCGAGAGTACGCCCGCGCCGAGCAGAAAACGGTCGCCGCCACCCGGGGCAGTCGGGCCCGTGACCGGTCCCATGACCGGGTTCGTGCCCCAGCTCGTGATCGGGTCCTCGCCCAGCCCGAACGCCCCTTCCAGGGCCTGCCGCTGTGGCGTGGGAAGCGCGGACAGGTGACCGAGCACCGGGCGCAGCAACTGGTGCAGGCCGGCGAACGGAAGCTCCGCCTCCGACTCGACCCCGGCGGCCCGCAGCACCCGCAGGCCGGCGGCGTTCTCGGCCGCGTGGTCGAGCAGGGCCGTCTTGCCGATGCCGGGCTCGCCGCGGAGCACGAGCGCCGCGCTGGTGCCGGCACGGGCATCGTCGAGCAGGGCGCCGATCCGCGCCCGTTCCGCCTCCCGGCCCACCAGCACGCGGACGACCCTACGTGCTGACGTACGGAAGTACTGATGCCGGTACGGATTCCGCGGTGCGCGTACGTCCCTAGTGTCGGAGTCAGCCGGGGAACGCCCGGCGAACATGCCACGAGGGTCACCTACAGACCACGTACGAACTGGAGCAGGCAGATGCTGCTGGAGAACAAGACCGCGATCATCTACGGCGCCGGCGGGTCGATCGGATCGGCCACCGCCACCACCTTCGCCTGCGAGGGCGCCCGCGTCTTCCTGGCCGGGCGTACCCGCGACAGCCTGGAGCGGGTGGCCAAGGAGATCACCGCGGCCGGTGGCCAGGCAGACGTCGCGGTCCTCGACGCGCTGGACGAGAGCGCGGTCGACGAGCACGTCCGGGCCGTGGTGGCCCAGGCCGGAGGGGTGGACGTGTCGTTCAATCTCGTCCCCGGAGGCGACGTGCAGGGAATTCCGCTGGTCGACATGACCACGGCCGACCTGCTGCGCGCTGTCAACACTCGGTTGACAACGAACTTCGTCACCGCCCGCGCGGCCGCCCGGCAGATGACCAGCCAGGGATCCGGCACGATCCTGGCGTTGAACAGCGGGTCCTCCCACGGCAGCCCGATGATGGGCAGCACCGGACCCGCCGACGCGGCGACCGACACGTTCGTCCGCAACCTCGCCGCGGAGATCGGCCCGCAGGGTGTGCGGGTGGTCGGCATCTGGACGGCCGGGCTGCCGGAGACGTTCAGCCGGGAGAAGCTGAACGCCGTCAACTCCGGTATGCAGCTGGACGAGGAGGCCTTCGCCGGCCTGCTGGCGCAGCTGGACCAGATGCGGATGACCCGCCGGTCCCCGCGGCTGGCGGAGGTGGCCGGGACGGCGGCGTTCCTGGCCTCGGACCTGGCCGGTGCGATCACCGGCACGTTCGTCAACGTCACCAGTGGGATGTTCATGAGCTGACCCGACCAGATCGGGGCGAAAGGGATCGCGGCTACATTCGTCCCTGTGACCGCCGAGCTGCCGTACCCCGCCCGCTGGGAGGCCGACGTCGTGCTCCGTGACGGCGGCACGGCCCTCCTGCGGCCGATCCGGCCCGACGACGCCGAACTCCTGGTGTCCTTCTACGCACGCGTGTCCGAAGAATCGAAGTATTACCGGTTCTTCGCGCCCTACCCCCAGCTGTCCCCACGCGACGTCGAACGCTTCACCCGGGTCGACCACCGCGACCGGGTGGCGTTCATCCTCACCGTCGGGGACGAGATGATCGCCGTGGCCCGCTACGACCGCATCGGTCCCCGCGAGGCGGAGGCGGCGTTCCTGGTGCAGGACGCCCACCAGGGCAGGGGAGTCGGCAGCGTCCTGCTCGAGCACCTCGCCCAGGCCGCGCGGGAGAACGGCATCGAGAAGTTCACCGCCGAGGTGCTTCCGGAGAACCGCCGGATGGCCGTGGTCTTCCGCGAGGCGGGTTATGAGGTGACCGGCGACGTGGAGGACGGCGTTGCCACCTTCGCCCTGGAGATCGAGCCCACCACCATGAGCATGGCGGTGATGGGCGCGCGCGAACACCGGGCCGAGGCGCGCTCGGTCGAACGCCTGCTCACCCCGGGGTCGATCGCGGTGGTCGGCGCCAGCCGGTCGCGGGACAAGGTGGGCCAGGCGCTGGTCCGCAACCTCGTGCTCGGTGGCTTCACCGGTCCGGTGTACGCCGTGAACCCGACCGCGCGTGCGGTCGCCGGAGTCCCGGCGTACGGCAGCCTGCTCGACGTCCCCGGTGAGATCGACCTCGCGGTGGTGGCGGTGCCCGCGGACGCCGTGCGCGACGTGGTGATCGACTGCGCCGCCAAGGGTGTGCACGGTCTGCTGGTCGTCTCCAGCGGCTTCGCCGAGACGGGACGGGACGGACGCGAACGTCAACGCAAGCTTGCGCGGCTGGCGAGGGCGTACGGCCTGCGGGTGATCGGCCCGAGCGCGCTCGGCATCATCAACACCGCACCCGACCTGTGCCTGAACGCGTCCCTGTCGCCGGTGGTGCCGGCACGGGGCGCGGTCGGCTTCTTCTGCCAGTCCGGCGAGCTCGGTTCGGTGATCCTGGAGACGGTCGCCCGCCGCGGGCTCGGCCTGTCGACGTTCGTGTCCGCGGGCAACCGCGCCGACGTGTCCGGCAACGACCTGATGCAGTACTGGGGCGAGGACGCGGCGACCGAGGTGGTGCTGCTGTTCCTGGAGTCGATCGGCAACCCGCGCAAGTTCAGCCGGGTGGCCCGCCGGTTGGCGCAGACCAAGCCGGTGGTGGCGGTGCGGTCCGGCCGGTTCACCCAGGGCGTGCCGATCGGCCACACGGTGCACCGTACGACCGTGCCGCAAGCCGCGGTCGACGCGATGTTCCGCCAGGCAGGGGTGATCCTGGTGGACACCCTGGACGCCATGCTGGACGTCGCCCAGGTGCTCGCCTACCAGCCGCTGCCGGCCGGCGGCGACCTCGCCATCGTCGGCAACTCCGACTCCCTCGGCATGCTGGCCGCCGACTCCGCTGCCGAGGCCGGGCTGACGGTGGTACGCCAGGCCGGTGCGCTGCCGCCCGACGCCACCGCCGAGGACTTCGAGCGTGCGCTCGGCGAGGTCGTCCACGACGAGGCGGTCGAACTCCGTCCTCGCCGTGTGGGTGTCCCCTGTCGACCGCGACGGCGCCGACGTGGCGGAGGTGATCGCCCGGGTGGCGGGGGAGTGCACCAAGCCGGTGGTGGTGACGTTCCTCGGCAGCCAGGGTGTACCCGAACCGCTGCGGCGTTACGACGAGGACGGCGTGGCGACCCGCGGCTCCGTACCCTCCTACCCCTCGCCGGACTCCGGAGTGCGCGCGCTGGCCAAGGTGACCGCGTACGCCAGGTGGCGGGCCAGCCCGCGCGGGCGGATCCCACCGCTGGAGGGCATCGACGACGACCGCGCCCGGTCCATCGTCGCGGGCGTGCTGGCCGAGCGGCCCGACGGCGGCGACGTCGGGGGCAAGGACCTGGACGACCTGCTGGCCTGCTACGGCATCGACATCTGGCCGGCACACCCTGTCGGCTCCGCCGACGAGGCGGTGGCCACCGCCGAGCACCTGGGCTGGAACGTCGTCCTCAAGGCGACCGCGCCGCACCTGCGCCAGCGCCCGGACATGGCCGACGTGTGGCGCAACATCGACACCGAGGTGGAGATGCGGGACGCCTGGACCACGATGGCCGCCACCATGGGCGGGCCGGAGCGGGCCGGGTTCGTGGTGCAGCAGATGGCGGCGCCGGGCGTACCCGTGGTGATCGGGTGCGCGGAGGACCAGATGTTCGGCCCCATCGTGTCGTTCGGTCTGGCGGGTGTGGCCACCGACCTGCTCGGCGACCTCGCCTACCGCATCCCGCCGCTGACCGACGTCGACGCGGAGGAGATGGTCCGGGAGGTGCGCGCGGCTCCGCTGCTGTTCGGCCACCGGGGCGGCGAGCACGCCGACGTCGCCGCGCTGGAGGACCTGCTGCACCGGGTGTCCCGGCTCGCGCAGGACCTGCCCGAGGTGGTGTCCGCGTACCTCCAGCCGGTGCTGGCCCGCCCCAGCGGACTCACGGTGCTCGGCGCGCGGGTGCAGGTGGTGCCCGTCGAGCCTCAGGCCCGCACCGACTGGTACGCCCGGAGGCTCACCCGGATCTGAGAGCCGCGAAACGCGACGAGGCCCGGCACCGCGTTTCCGCGGGCCGGGCCTCGTTCGCTGCTTCGGTGCGTACCCCGCCATCACGACGGGTACGCCGTTCAGCTCACAGTCCGCCTCACAGGTCGGCGAGAGTGACGACCCGCTTCTCCTTCACCGAGGCGTACGCGCCGAGGATGACCTTCAGCACGTGCACGCCCTCGACCTCGGTGTTGATCGGCCGGCGCTTGTCGGTGACGCAGGTGATGAAGTCGGCGATCTCCGCGGAGAACGCGTGCACCTCGGGGAACTCCACCGTCGTCAGCTGGCCGTCGGTGGTGCGGTGGTTCAGGGTCTTGCCGTCGCTCCACAGCGTGCCCTTCTCCGCAACCACGGAGAACTTCTCGGTCACCGCCGCCGGCTGGTAGGCCCAGCTGGTGACGATGGTGCCCACGCTGCCGTCGGCGAAGCGCACCATGACCTGGGCGGAGTCCTCGCCCTCCATCTCCAGCCGGTGCCGGCTGGTCATCGCCACGACCTCCGCCGGCTCGGCGGTGGCCAGGTGGAGCAGGAGGTACGTCGGGTGGTAGCCGGTGTCGATCAGCTCACCGCCACCCGCGGTCTGCAGGCTGCCGCGCCAGCCCATGTCCGCGTTCAGGCCGCGGTTGAAGAAGCTGTCGGTGGTCCGCAGCTCGTAGACCTTGCCGAGCGCGCCGCTCTGGATGAGCTCGCGGGCCTTCGCCACCGGCGGCATGAACAACTGGTTGTGCGCGCACATGAGCGTCACGCCGTTGTCCTTGACCGCCTGGGCGATCTTGGCGGCCTCGTCGGTGGTGATGCACAGCGGCTTCTCGCACAGGATGTGCTTGCCGGCCTCGGCGGCGGCGAGGATCGCGTCCGCGTGCAGGTGGTGAGGAAGGCAGATGTCGACCGCGTCGACGTTCGCGGTGGCGATCATGTCGCGGTAGTCGGAGAAGACCTGCGCGCCGCCGACCTGCTCGGCGCGGGTGCGGGCGTTCTCCTGGACCACGTCGGCGACCGCGGTCACCTTCGCCCGGTCGGGGATTTCGAGGTAGCCACGGACGTGCGGGTTGGAGATGCCGCCACAGCCGATGAGCCCGACGTTCACGGTCATTGGGAGATCCTCCTGGTAGCAACTGCGGGTTGACACGTGGTTCCGGCCGGTCCGGGAGTTCCTGTTCCACAGGTTTCCGGTGACCGGGATGTACGGGGTCTCGGCAACGCTGCCGATCTCCGCTCGTCCGGACTCCTCGTCCGGGTCAGCTCGGGGACGGTGGATGGTCGGTGATGTCAGCCGGTCACGCTGTCGATGCGTACCGGCCCGTCGACGGCGACCGAGTGGTTCGCGGCCTCCATCAGCCGGGTGAGGTCGACGCCCATCTCGACGTTCGCGGTCGGCCGGGTGCCCTGCCCGATGTGCTGGACCCACTGATCGAACGCGTCCGGTGAGTTGTCGGGCACGGGCAGCTCGACCCACTTCTCGCCGCCCTCGTGTCCGGGGCTGCGCACCAGCAGCTTCTGGTCGGGCGTGCCGAACAGCAGGCTGCCCTTCGTACCGTGGATCTCGATGCTGAAGGGGGAGTACGTCGTGGCGAAGCCGGCCTCGACCACACCCAGCGCGCCGCCGGGGTAGCGGAGCACGGCGACCGCGTTGTCCTCGACCTGGCGGCCGGTGACGTGGCCGTAGCTCGCGCTCACCGACTCCGGCATCGCGCCGAGGAACAGCCGGGTGAGGTACATCGGGTGGCAGCCGAGGTCGATCAGCGCGCCGCCGCCGCACTGCTCCGGGTCGTAGAAGTGCTCCGGCAGCCAGCCCTCGCCGACCGCGCCACCGTGGGAGAGCCGGGTGCGGACCAGCGCGAGCTCACCGAGGTGGCCCGAGTCCAGCACTTCCTGGATCGCCTGGGTGTAGCCGTGGTACAGCCTGGGCAGCGACAGGATCAGCGTCACGCCAGCCTTGTCGACCTCGGCGAGAATCTCGTTGGACTCACGCACGGTGAGGGCGAGCACCTTCTCGGTGAAGATGTGCTTGCCGGCCCGGGCGGCGGCGCTGATCACCTCGGGGTGGATGTTGGTCGGCGTGTCCACGATCACCGCGTCCACGTCGTCGCGGGCGAGGACGTCGGCGAGGTTCTCGTGGAAGGGGACACCCAGCTTGTCCGCCTCGGCCCGGCCGCGTGCCGGGTCCTCGTCCCAGGCGGCCACGATCTCCGTGCCCGGGTGTTCCTGGGCCTGGCGGGCGTAGCCGAGGGCGTGGACGTGCCAGAAGCTGAGCATGGCGATACGAATCATCGAAACCCATTCTGTACGGGGAGGTGCAGGCCGGCCGGACGCGAACCGGATCTTCGACCCGGGTGAGGGATTCGGAGCCGATGCGGACGGCGCGGCGGTTTCCTGCGCTTTCGGACCATTCTTTCGGGGTGCGCCGGGGGCAAGTCCAACCCGCAGGGGGATACCGGCCCCGAGTGGCCGCACATGGCCAGGCGAGGAAGACTCGGGGTGAGCAGGGGTGACGGAACGAGGCGGTCTCGAGGCTTGTCGGAGGGCTTGTCGGTGGTCGGGGCTAGCATGGCCAAGCCCTGACAAAACCCACCCGACGACCGGTCGGCGACGGCTCCCACCGGGCCGCTGACCAGCCAGTTCGATCACCACATGCTCCGCCCGGACCACCCGAGCAGATGACCGAGCCAGACCAGCCACCACAGCCCACCAGCGCCCCGCTGCCGGAGGACGGAACCGCCACGTGTCCGACCAGCTGATCATCCGCGGTGCCCGCGAGCACAACCTCAAGGACGTGTCCCTGGAGTTGCCGCGTGACGCCCTCATCGTCTTCACCGGCCTGTCCGGGTCGGGCAAGTCGAGCCTCGCGTTCGACACGATCTTCGCCGAGGGTCAGCGCCGCTACGTCGAGTCGCTGTCGGCCTATGCCCGGCAGTTCCTCGGCCAGATGGACAAGCCCGACGTCGACTTCATCGAGGGACTCTCGCCCGCGGTCTCGATCGACCAGAAGTCCACCTCACGCAACCCCAGGTCCACGGTCGGCACGATCACCGAGGTCTACGACTACCTCCGGCTCCTCTACGCCCGGATCGGTCACCCGCACTGCCCGGTGTGCGGGCGCCCCATCGCCCGGCAGACACCCCAGCAGATCGTCGACCGGGTGCTGGAGTTCGACGAGGGCACCCGCTTCCAGGTGCTCGCACCGCTGGTGCGGGGCCGCAAGGGCGAATACACCGACCTGTTCCGCCAGCTCACCACCCAGGGCTACTCCCGGGTCCGCGTCGACGGCGAGGTCCACCCGCTCGGCGAGGTGCCCAAGCTCGACAAGCAGCGCAAGCACACGATCGAGGTGGTGGTCGACCGGCTCGGGCTGAAGGGCTCGTCGAAGCGGCGGCTGAACGACTCCATCGAGACCGCACTGCACCTGGGTGGCGGGCTGGTCACCCTCGACTTCGTCGACCTTCCCGAGAACGACCCCCACCGCGAGCGGGTGTGGTCGGAGCACCTGTACTGCCCCGACGACGACCTGTCCTTCGAGGAGCTCGAGCCCCGGTCGTTCTCGTTCAACTCTCCCTACGGCGCCTGCCCGGACTGCACCGGCCTGGGCACCCGGATGGAGGTCGACCCCGACCTGGTGGTGCCCGACCCGTCGAAGAGTCTCGACGAGGGCGCGCTGGCACCGTGGGCGGGTGCGCACGTCACCGACTACTTCGGACGGCTGATCGAGGCGCTGGCCACCACCATCGGGTTCCGCACCGACACGCCCTTCGAGCGGCTGCCGGCGAAGGTCCGCAAGGCACTTCTGCACGGCTACGCCGAGCAGGTGCACGTCAGCTACCGCAACCGCTACGGCCGTGAGCGTTCCTACTACACCACCTACGAAGGCGTGATCTCCTACGTCTCCCGCCGGCACGCGGAGGCGGAGTCCGACTCCAGCCGGGAGCGGTTCGAGGGCTACATGCGCGAGGTGGCCTGCCCGAGCTGCCGGGGTTCGCGGCTGAAGCCGATCTCGCTCGCGGTGACGATCGGGGACCGGTCCATCGCCGACGCGTCGTCGTTGCCGATCGGCGACATCGCGGACTTCCTGCGCGGCCTGGAGCTCAGCCCACGCGAGAAGCAGATCGCCGAGCGGGTGCTCAAGGAGATCGGCGAGCGGCTGCGGTTCCTGCTCGACGTCGGCCTGGACTACCTCTCCCTCGACCGGCCCTCGGGCTCGCTGTCCGGCGGTGAGGCGCAGCGCATCCGGTTGGCGACCCAGATCGGGTCCGGGCTGGTCGGCGTGCTGTACGTCCTGGACGAGCCGTCGATCGGCCTGCACCAGCGCGACAACCACCGGCTGATCGAGACGCTGATCCGGCTTCGCGACATCGGCAACACCCTGATCGTGGTGGAGCACGACGAGGACACCATCCGCACCGCCGACTGGGTGGTCGACATCGGCCCGGGCGCCGGCGAGCACGGTGGCCAGGTGGTGCACACCGGCTCGGTTCAGGAGCTGTACGACCACCCCGACTCGATGACCGGGCAGTACCTCTCCGGCCGGCGGTCGATCCCGCTGCCCGACATCCGCCGCCCGATCGACCCGAAGCGGCAGATCACCGTGCACAAGGCGTGGGAGCACAACCTCCGCGACGTCACGGTGTCGTTCCCGCTGGGCACGTTCATCGCGGTCACCGGCGTCTCCGGCTCGGGGAAGTCGACCCTGGTCAACGACATCCTCTACACCTCGCTCGCCAAGCAGATCTACGGCGCGCGTGAGGTCCCCGGCCGGCACCAGAAGATCACCGGCACCGACCACATCGACAAGGTGATCCACGTCGACCAGTCGCCGATCGGCCGCACACCGCGGTCCAACCCGGCGACCTACACCGGTGTGTTCGACCACATCCGGCGACTGTTCGCGGAGACGCCGGAGGCGAAGATCCGCGGCTACCTCCCGGGCCGGTTCTCCTTCAACGTCAAGGGCGGGCGCTGCGAGGCGTGCTCCGGCGACGGGACGATCAAGATCGAGATGAACTTCCTGCCGGACGTCTACGTCCCCTGCGAGGTGTGTCACGGCGCCCGGTACAACCGGGAGACCCTGGAGGTCCACTACAAGAGCAAGACGATCTCCGAGGTCCTCGACATGCCGATCGAGGAGGCGCTGGAGTTCTTCGAGGCGATCCCGGCGATCTCGCGGCACCTGCGCACGCTGGTCGACGTGGGCCTGGGGTACGTCCGGATGGGTCAGTCGGCACCCACCCTGTCCGGTGGCGAGGCGCAGCGGGTCAAGCTCGCGTCGGAGCTGCAGAAGCGGTCGACCGGGCGCACGCTGTACGTCCTGGACGAGCCGACCACCGGACTCCACTTCGAGGACATCCGCAAGCTGCTCGGGGTGCTCGGCCGACTGGTCGACCAGGGCAACACCGTGATCGTGATCGAGCACAACCTCGACGTGATCAAGACCGCCGACTGGCTGATCGACCTCGGTCCCGAGGGCGGTAACCGCGGCGGTGAGGTGCTCGCCGAGGGCACCCCGGAGGAGATCGCCGCCGACGACACCAGCTACACCGGGCAGTTCCTGCGGAACGTGCTGCCCGCCTCGTCGGTGGGGACCGGCGCGGGGCCGGCGCGGGCCGCGTCCGCGGCGAGCCGGACCACCGGTGCCTCCCGGAGCACCACCACGACGACCGCCGGCACGTCGGCTCCCGGCAAGGCGGCTTCTACCAGGTCGGCCGCTGGCAAGGCAGGCGCCGCCAAGCCGACCGGCACCCGTAAGGCGACAGCGAAGAAGGCGGCCCCGGCCGCCAAGCCCGCCGCGGGTGCCCGGAAGACGGCAACCGCGAAGAAGGCGCCGACGGCGAAGAAGGTGACGAAGAAGGCGGCGAAGACGAGGAAGGCCTGAGTCGCGCCCGGCCGGCGCTCCTCGGCGCCGGCCGGAGGCTGTCCGTACTGTCGGTAGGGTCGAACGCATGTCTGCGCCCATCGACACCGAGGCCACCGACCACCTGCTCACCACCACCCGGGCGGTTCGCAAGCGACTCGACCTCGACCGCCCGGTGCCGCGGGAGGTGCTGCTGGACTGCATCCGGCTCGCCATCCAGGCGCCGACCGGCAGCAACCAGCAGGGCTGGCGCTGGGTGATCGTGACGGATCCGGACAAGCGGGCTCGGCTCGGTGAGCTCTACCGCTCCGGCGGTGCCGCCTACATGCGTGCCGCTGCCCAGGCGGGGTCCGGCGGCGTCCAGCAGGACCGCGTGCAGGAGTCCGCCCGCTACCTGATGGAGGTCATCGACCGGGTTCCGGCGTTGGTGATCCCGTGCATCGAGGGGCGCATCACCGACGTCCGGCACGCCGCCGGTTTCTTCGGCTCGATCCACCCGGCCATCTGGAGCTTCCAGCTGGCGCTGCGCTCGCGCGGCCTGGGATCGGCGTGGACGTCGTTCCACCTCGCCCACGAGGAGGAGGCCGCCGAGTTGCTCGGCATTCCGCCGGACGTCACCCAGGCCGCCCTGCTGCCGGTCGCCTACACCATCGGCACCGACTTCAAACCCGCCAAGCGCCGCCCGGTCGAGGAGATCACCTACTGGGACAGTTGGGGCCACGTGGAGAAGTGAGCCCGGGTCACGCCGCGCGAGGACTGCTGCCCAGGTGCCACGCGGGGTGTTGTTCCGATGCGGTGCCCGATGTGTTGCCCGATGTGTTGCCCAGCGCTCGCACGGCGTGACAAAGTGGCCGAGGTCTGCGGAGTCGGGCCGGCCTCAGGTCGGGCTCCGGTCTGCTCGTCCGACAGGAGTGGTCGACGTGCCACGGTTCACCCCGGACCCGACGTTCTATCCCTCGCCACGTGACGCCGCCGCCGCGCCGGCGGAGAAGCTCGCCTACGTCGCGGCGTTCGCCCGTCCGGCCGACAAGCCCGACGCGCTCGCTGTCCTGGATGTCGACGAGAGTTCCGGCTCCTACGGCCAGGTGGTCGGCTGGACGGAGTTGCCCAACCTCGGTGACGAGGTGCACCACTTCGGCTGGAACGCCTGCAGCAGCGCGCTGTGCCCGACCGCGGCGCACCCGCACGTCGAACGCCGCTACCTCGTCGTTCCGGGGATCCGTTCCTCCCGGATCTACGTCATCGACACCCGTGAGGACCCGACCAGTCCGCGGATCGTCAAGGTGCTGGAGGCCGACGAGCTCGGCAAGCGGGCCGGCTACTCCCGTCCCCACACCATCCACTGCGGCCCGGAGGGCATCTACGTGTCCGCGCTCGGCGGCTACGGCGAGGAAGGCCCGGGCGGGGTGGCGATCCTGGACCACACCACGTTCGAGGTACGCGGGCCCTGGGAGGCCGACCGCGGCGACCAGTACCTCGCCTACGACCTGTGGTGGCACATCGGCCACGACGTCGCGGTGACCAGTGAGTGGGGCACACCGTCGATGATCGAAGACGGCGTGGTGCCCGAGCTTCTGCTGGCCAACAAGTACGGTCACCGGCTGCACTTCTGGGACCTGCGCAAACGGCGCAACATCCAGACCGTCGATCTCGGCGCGCACCACCAGATGGCGCTGGAGCTGCGCCCGGCCCACGACCCGAGGAAGCAGTACGGCTTCGTCGGCGTGGTGGTGAGCACCGAGGACCTGTCCGCGTCGGTGTGGCTGTGGACCCGTGAGGGCTCGGAATTCGCGGTGCGGAAGGTGATCGAGATCCCGGCCGAGCCGGCGGACGCGGCCGACCTGCCGCCGGCCCTGCAGCCCTTCGGCGCGGTACCACCCCTGGTCACCGACATCGACCTGTCGGTCGACGACCGGTTCCTGTACGTCTCGGCGTGGGGGACAGGGGAGTTACTGCAGTACGACGTGACCGACCCCGAGCATCCGCGCAGGACGGGGTCGGTGCGGCTCGGCGGCGTCGTCCGGCGTACTCCACATCCCGCCGCACCGGACCTCGCGCTGTCCGGCGGCCCGCAGATGGTGGAGGTCAGCCGAGACGGCGCCCGGGTGTACGTCTCGAACTCCCTCTACGGCGCATGGGACGACCAGTTCTACCCCGACGGAGTGGGCGCGTGGGTGGCCAAGCTCGACGTCGACCCGCAGACGGGCGGCCTGATCCCGGACGAGCGGTTCTTCCCGCACGACGCGGACTTCCGGGGCCGCCGGGTGCACCAGATCCGGCTCCAGGGCGGCGACGCCTCCTCGGACTCCTACTGCTTCCCCTGATGGATGGCCTCACCGCTGCGATGACCTTCCTGCCCAAGCCCCGGCTCCCCGCCGAATGCGCGGACGAGGGCCCCTACCGATGGCCGTCGACCGCGACGGCCGTCCTCGTCGCGATGACCAGATGACCTCGGGAACGACCCTGGCCCTGGCCGGTCTCGGCGCCTTCCACGGACTCAATCCCGCCATGGGATGGCTGCTGGCGGTGGCGATCGGGCTGCAGGAACGCAGCCGGTGGGCGATGGTGCGCTCGCTGGTGCCGATCGGCGCCGGGCACTTCGTCTCGATCGCGGCCGTGGCGGTGGCGGTGACGGTGGGCGCATCCGCCTGGACGACCCGGATGGTGGCCGTCGCGGGCGGAGTGGCCCTGGTGGGCATGGGAATGTGGCGGCTGCTGTCCAAGCGCCATTTCACCTGGGTGGGGATGCGGCTGTCCGCCTGGCAGCTGGCGGCGTGGTCGTTCCTGATGGCCTCGGTGCACGGTGCCGGCCTGATGCTCGTACCCGTGCTGGCCTCCGGCGGACGCACCGGCCCGGCAGGCCATCTCGGTCACACCATGGCGAGCGAGCCGGGGACGGCGGCGAACGGGCCCGGCGGCCTCTCCACCGGCCTCGGCGAAGCGGCGGTGCACGGCCTGCTCGCCGCCGGTGTGCACACCCTGGCGATGGTCGCGGTCGGCGCGGTCATCGCGTTCGTGGTCTACCAGTTCGTCGGCCTGGCCATCCTGCGGACGGCCTGGATCAACCTCGACCTGATCTGGGCGGTCGCGTTGCTGGCCGCCGGACTCCTCACTCTGGTGGGCGCGCTCGTCTGACCTGGAGCACGGTTGGTTGGGCACCGGTCGGTTCGGGCCCGATCCGAGCCCCACCCGGTCGGTTCGGACTCGGGTGGGGCTCGGGTGGGGTCAGCTCTTGGCGGGTAGTGGCGGCAGCGGTTCGGCCTTGCCGACGACGAACGCGTACGTGAACGCACCCACCACGGCGATGACGGCCGCCACCAGGAACGACGGCAGGTAGCTGCCCTCGTACATGTCCAGCAGGACGCCCATGACGTACGGGCTGATGATGCCGGCGATGTTGGACGCGAAGTTCTGGATCCCGCCGATCGAGGCGACGTGCCGCGAGCTCGGCGCGACGTCGCCGGGCAGCGACCAGATGCCGGTGGCGGCGACCGCCAGGCTGGTGTAGGAGATGGCCAGGAAGAACAGCGCCAGGTAGATGTTGGTCGCCAGCGCGGCGAACACGATGACCGCACCGCCGAGCAGGCCGCCGACCATCACGGTCTTGCGCACGCGCGTCACATCGGCTCCCCGCTGGACCGCCCGGTCACCGAGCCGTCCGGCCAGCCAGCCCAGCAGCACCGCGCAGATGCCGGGCACCATGCCGATCGTCCCCATCTGCGCGAGGTCCATCCCGCGGGCGTCCTTGAGGTAGGTCGGGAACCACGTGAGGAAGAAGTAGATGACGAAGTTCAGGCAGAAGAAGCCGAGCATCATGCCGCGCACCGTGCGGTAGCGGAACAGTGAACGCCACTTGACCTGTGGCGCGTCGGCGTCGTCGGTCTCGTCCAGCCGGGCGCCGTTGGACAGGATGTACTCGCGTTCCAGGTCGTTGGCGCGGGGGTGCTCGGTGGGGTCGCGGTAGAAGCGGTACCAGATCAGGGCCCAGACGACTCCCAGCACGCCCAGCACGATGAACGAGAAGTGCCAGCTGACCAGGGCGATCAGTCCGGTGACGATGGGCAGCGCAAGCGTGTTCCCGACCCGTGACCCGGAGTCGACGACCGCAGCCGCGAACGCGCGCTCGTGCCGGGGAAACCAGCGGGAGTTGGCCTTCGTGGCCGCCGGGTAGGCCGGGCTCTCACCGGCGCCGAGCAGGAACCGCACCGCGAACAACGACCAGAAGCCGCGGGCGAGGGAGGTGAGGACGGTGAAGATCGACCACCACACCGCGGCGAACGTCAGCGCCCGCCGGGGTCCGGCCCGGTCGGCGAACCAGCCGGCGAGCAACATGAACCCGTCGTAGGCCCAGAAGAACGCTCCGAAGATCAGTCCCTGCTGAGCGTGGCTGAGCTCGATGTGCATGCTGTCCTGCATGAACGGCAGCGCCACCGCGAGGTTCGCGCGGTCGAGGTAGTTGAGGGTCAGTCCGGCGAACGCGATCCACAAGACCACGTAGCGCGCCCGGCTGGCTCCCGCCGGCGGCTTGGGAGCCGTCTCGGTGCGCTGTTGCGAAGACGTGGCCATGCATCCTCCGAACTGCCGTGCGGACACTCGAGCGCTGTCGCCGCAGATTCAGCTGACCATCAGATGAATCAGAGCAAGCGGCCGCCATTCTGGAGCCTGTCGCGGGGCAGCCGTCAACCAGGCGACGCTCAGCCGGAGGAAAACCTGACCGAACGTGGACAGAAAGTAGTCAAAGGGGGGTAAAGTAGTACCTCCCCCGGAGATCTGAACTCCAGGGGAGGTACGACGGCGGAGCCGGGGTGCGGCCCAGCGAGTCTGGTTGCTCCGAGGGCAGGTCGCCTGCCACCCGCCCCAGATCGGCCCTCGCCGGGGTCGGCCTTCGCGGGGTCGGCCTTCGCGGGTCGGCCTTCGCGGGTCGCCTTCGCTGGGTCAGCCTTCCCAGGTCACCTTCTCCACCTGGCCGGTGACGATCGAACGCGCGGCTGCCTCGGCCAGTGCGAGGCTGGCGAGGTTGCGGCGGCCGGAGCTTTCCGGTTCCTCCCCGGCCTCGATGGCCCGAGCGAACTCCGCCAGCGACCCCGCCCGGCCGATGTAGGGCACGTCGAGCATCGTCACCGGCTCGGCGACCGGTCCCTCCTCCCCGCGCCGGGTCACCCGGATGTCGTCGCCCTCGGCCGAGCCCGCGGGCCCGTCCCGGCCCGTCCAGTAGATCTCGCCGTCCTCGCACTCCAGGTGCCACCCGCCCGACCACGCGGTGGGCTCACCCGAGCTCACCCAGCTGCCGCGGTAGCTGACCACGCTGCCGCCGTCGAAGGTGACGGTGAGGACGGCCGAGGCCTCCTCCTTGAACTTGCTCCACGGCGGATCGGTGACCTGGGTGTAGACCGACACAGGTTCCTGGCGCAGGACCATCCGCATCAGGTCGAAGTGGTGGATGGCCATGTCGTACAGCAGCGGGTGGACCAGGCGGTAGTGACGGTGGCCCGCTTCCGGTGCGTTGTTGGCCCACTTGCGGAAGTCGATGTGCACCGTGCCCAGCCGGCCGAGCGCCTGGTCGGCGACCAGCCGGGCGGCGGTGCGGGCAGCGGGGTAGAAGCGGTAGTTCTGGCTCACCATCACGGTGCGGCCGGCCTGCTCGGCGGCGGCCAGCACCTCGTGCGCCTCGGCCACCGTGGGAGCGAACGGCTTCTCCACCAGGACGTGCTTGCCCGCGTGCAGCGCCTCGACCGCCAGCGGGACGTGTGCCCCGACCGTCGCGGTGACCAGCACCGCGTCCGCCGGCACCTTCTCCATCGCCTCACCCAGCGAGGTGAAGCACTGCTCCTCGGGAATGCCGGCCCGCTTGCGAGCCTTGGCCAGCGCGGCCGGATCGGCGTCGACGACCGCGACGCGTTCGATGGTGGGTACCCGCGGAACGGCGTTGACCGCCCAGTCGCCGCCCCAACCGCCGATGCCTACATGGATCAACCGCAGTGCCACGGTGATGCGCTCCTCGTGTCGTTCGTCCGCCGAGCGGAATGCCGCCCGACCGGTCACCTACGAGCCTGACGAGGAGTCGGTGCCCGGGGCGAGCCGATGCCCGATGGTGGCCAGCCCGGAAGGCGCGAGGAGGTCGCGGTCAGTAGCGGTGGTACGCCCTGAGCACGCGCAGTGCCCCGAGCGTGACGATCGCGCGCCACTCCCGGGTGGCCGTCTCGCCCGGCGCTTCCCACGAGATCGGCCAGCTGCCGTCGGGCTGCTGCGCGGCCGCGAGCGCGTCCAGGTGCGCCTCCACCGCGTCGTCGGGGAAGAACCGGCGGCGCGGGCTGTCCGGGTGCGGCGCGAACTGCAGGGGAGTCAGGCCGTAGCCGCTGCCCGGCCTCAGCTGGAACAACGCGAGCTCACCCAGCCGCGCGCCCAGCGCGTCGTGGGCAGGCTCGGCGCGCCCACGGTCGGGGTCGGTCTCCAGGAAGCGCAGCACACACAGGGCCGTGTGCGCGTCGGTCACTGCGTCGGGCTCCTCCAGCCGTCGCCAGCAGAACGCCGCGGCCTCCTCCACCCAGGGGTGGTCGATCCCGAGTGCGCGGAACCGCCCGACCAGCGCGGCGGTGGGATTGAGCGCGGCCGGGAACTCACCCGCCCCCCAGTGCTCGGCCCGCGCGTGGGCCGCGACCGAGGGCAGCACGATCGGCACGCCGCCGCCGTCCGTGGCGACCTTCGCGAGATGGTCGCCGGTGCCGGCGAGCAGCCCGCGCGCCGGCACCGGATCCGCGGTGGCGGCTGTCAGGTCGTCCAGCACGTCGAGGGCGAAGTCGGCGAACAGCGGCTGGCTGTCCGGGGTGCGGGCGTCGGGCTCGAGCGCGTGCCCGAACCCGCCGTCGGAATTGCGGTGGGCGCGCAGCGCGGCGATGACGGCGGGCACGGCGGAAAGGTCGGCGTCGAGGTGGACCTGGGCGAGGCGGCGCTCCAGGATCCGGCCCTCGGAGCCGATGAAGGCCCGGGCCCGTGCGGTGTCCACCGTGGCCGTGGCGCCGGCCGGGGTGCTGGTTGGCGAACTCATGACCGGGACGCTATCCGCGTCCACCGACACCCTGCTTGTACGAAACGGCCGTCGCGTTCGGGCCCCAGCCGGGGGAGTGGTGCACGCCTCCGGAATGCGAATCGTCCGGCGGCTCGGAGTCGGGGCCGGCGCGCAGCAGTGCGGTCGGGGTGACGCCGGTCAGGTCCCGGCAGTCCCGCGCGAGGTGAGCCTGGTCGGTGTAGCCGGCGGTGGCGGCGAGGTCGGCGAGCGTGGCCCGGGGATCCGTGCGTGCAAGGTCGCGGACGCGCACCAACCGGGCGACCCGGGCGAACGTGGCCGGTCCGTAGCCGACGGCGGCACTGAACCGCCGCCGGAACTGCCGCTCGCCCAGCGGGACCCCGGCCAGCGCGTCCCGGACTCGACCACCGCCGTCGGTGAGCACGTGCACCACCTGGTCGACCTCGTGGTCGGCCTCGCGGGTCCGGTGCCGGTCGAGCCGGTCGGCGACGAGGGCCGTGAGCTGTTCCGGTCGCTCGATCAGCCGGCGGGTCGCTCGTGCGCCGGCCGGGCCCCACAGGTCGGCCAGGTCCACTCGCTGGTCGCGCAACTCCTCCGCGGGAACGCCGAGCACCCGGGCCGCCCGGCCGATCCGGAACCGCAGTCCGTGCACGGGCGCGCCGAGGTCGTACGGAGAGAACCACGGGCCGGTGTCGGGTCCGGCCACGAACACCCGGTCCGGGGCGACCACGATGTCCAGGCATCCGTCGGGAAGGATCGGCGCACTAGCCCCGAACGACGACCGCCACAGGCAGCGGACGTCGCTCGCGAGGGCGGTGGGCGCGGGGACCTCGGCATACGTCCTGCTCACGGCCCCACGCTAACGCCGCGCACCCCCCCAGGGCCTTGCGGGAAGCGGACGCCGGCCTGGCCCGGGCCAGACCGCCCGGACCGCCCGGATCGCCCGGATCGCCCGGATCGCCCGGATCGCCGGATCGTGCCGGACCCGCTCGGACCCGCCCGGATCGCGCCGGACCCGCCCGGATCGCGCCGGACCCGCCCGGGTCGGCGGCACCGGTGCGGATGAACCACACTGGGGCCATGGCTCTCCCCGGCTGGCTGTCCGACCTGACCTACGGTCTGGTCCGTGGCCTCGGCGGAGACGGCGAGCGGGCGCGGCCGCCGGACGCCCACACCCGGTCCGCGGCGCTGACCACGCTCGGCGGGGACGGGTGCGCGGTGTGCCGGATCGCCTCCGAGGCGGGGCAGCGGTGGTTCTTCGCGTACGAGAACGACACCCGCGTCGATCTCGGCATGCGTGAACGCCTGGAACGCTCGTTCGGCTTCTGTGCTCCCCACACCAGGCACCTGCTCGACCTCGGTGCGTCCACCTCCTGGCTGGCCCGCTGGGTGTTCGCCGACGTCGCCCGGGCCGCGGTGGGTGCGGTGGCAGCGCCGGAGCCTCCCACCCCGGGGCCGTGCCCGGCGTGCGAGGCGGTCGCGCGGGCCGAGCGGGACGCGGTGCGCAACCTCGCCTCCGGGCTGTTCGACCAGGACGTGCGGGACCTGCTGCTCGCCGGCGACGGCTTCTGCCGCGCGCACGGTCTGGCGATCCTGCGGCGCACCGGGCGCGACCAGGCCCGGCTGGTGGCGATGATGCTGGACGAGCGGCTGAGCAAGGACCCGGTGACCGCCCGCGACGTGCTGGTCGGCGCGCAACCTGACGCCCCGAGGCGGCGACGGCTGCGCGAACAGACCGTCGAGCGGGTGCTCGCCGCCGAGGAGGCGGGCCGGACCGCCCGGCCGCTGGGCGACGCCGACCTCCTGCTGGACTGGCCGTGCTGCCCGATGTGTACCGCCGGTCACCTGGTCGAGTGGCGCTATCTGCACTGGCTGGTCGACCTGTCCACGGAGGAGGCGGCCGAACTGCGCGGCGGGGCGACTCTGTGCGCGGAACACCTTGCCGACCTGGCCGGCGTACGCATCACCTCCGGTGACGTGGGCTCGGTACGGATCACCGAGGACGGACTGCTCGCTCCGGTGGCGCAGGTGCTCGACCATGTGGCGCAGCTGTGGAGCAAGGACCTGCGTACCTTCGTCGGCCGTCTGGACGGGGCGTCCTCCAGTGCGGCACGGGCCGCGGCCACCGACGTCGGGCAGTGGATCCGTTGCCATCTGTGCGAACGTCGTACGGCCGCGGTCCAGCGCACCGAACGCCTGCTCGGGCTGGTCGCCGCTGACCCCGCCTACGCCGAACGGCTGCGCGACGCACACGGGGTCTGCCTGCGGCACGGCCTGAGCACCCGGCTCCCGGCACCGTGGCAGCAGCTGCTGCGGGCCCGGACCGGCCTGCTGTGCTACGAGCTCGACGAGGCCGAACGCAAGGCAGGCTGGGACGCGCGGTGGGAGATCCGCGGTGCGGAGATGGCCGTCTGGCGGCGCGCGCCGTACCTCCTGGACGGCCAGGTGCTCGGCCCCGCGGTCCCGAACGCCGACGACGGAGCCCGCGCGTAAGGACCTCGCCGGTCGCCGTCGGAGGCGGGTCAGAACACCGGTTTCGTGGCGTGTACCCGGATGCGGCGGTAGTCGACCCACCAGCAGCCGTCGCGATAGAGGCTTCTGCGCATCGTCTCCTCGAGCTTGGCGAAGAAGACCTCCTCGTCGGGCACGTTGTCGATCAGGTCGGAGTAGAACATCCGTACCCAGTTGGCCAACCCGTCCGGACCTTCCAGCGGGGTGGGTCGGTCGAACAGCCAGGCGGCGTCCACCTGGAGCTCGCCTCGATCCTCCAGCAGGAAGGCGTACTCACCGATGGTCGGGAAGTACCACCGGCGATCGGCCGACGAGATATCGAGCCCGACCCGGGTGAGGCCGACGCCAACCTCTACTTTGGCGACGTTGCCATGGCCGCCAAACTCGGTGACGAGGCGCCCGCCGGGCCTCAGCGCGCGGGCGATTGACTCGGTGGCAGCGACCTGGTTGGTGACCCAGTGCAGGGTGGCGTTGCTGAAGACCGCGTTGAACTCCTCGTGGTAGTCCAGCGCGCAGACGTCGGCCACCTCGAACGGATGGTCGGGGTATTTCTCCCGGGCGCGGGCGACCATTTCCGGGCTGGCGTCGACCCCGATCGCGTCGACGCCCCGGGCGCGCAGCGCCGCCACGTGGTCACCGGTGCCCGCGCCGACGTCGAGGACGCGCTCGCCGGGCTGGGCGTCGAGGAGGTCCAGGGCCTCGCCGCCCCTCGCGGCGACGAAGCCGTGCTTGCCGTCGTACAGGTCTGCGTTCCATTTCACCGTGGTCATGGGAGGAATCTACTCCTACAAGTCCAGTATGCGAGATTCAAGTCTCGCTATGCGGTCAGGCCGAAGGGCGGAGCTCTCTTCGGCTCAGACGGTGTGTGACGGCGCGACGCAGAATCACCAAGCCCGCTTGACGATCCGCGTGAAGGTCCGCCGGCGGGAAGCCGGCGACAGCGAAGACCGTAGACCAGGCCACCGACAGGCTCGCCGAGCCCGGTTTCGTCGCGTCCCTCAGCCGGGCCAGACCAGGCCGCCGACGGCGAACCCGAGGAACGCCGCGCCCAGCCCGGCCAGCAGGTTGGCGCCGACGTTCGCGGCGGCCGGCCAGAACGCGCCGCCCTCGACCAGGCGCAGGGTCTCGAAGCTGAACGTCGAGTACGTCGTCAGCGCCCCGCAGAAGCCGGTGGCCAGCAGGGCGTACGTGGCTGGCCCGAGGCCGTGCGAGGCGCTACCCGCGGCGAGCACGCCGAGCACCAGGCTGCCGACGACGTTGACCGTCAGCGTGCCCCAGGGGAAGCCCGACTCGTGCCGCTGCTGCACCAGCCGGTCGAGGTGGTAGCGCAGGGGAGCGCCCACCATCCCCCCGGCCAGCACGGCGAGCACCACGCTCATGCCAGCGGACCGTCCTGGCCGGCCGCCTCGTCCGGCCCGCCCGCCGGCTCCTGCGCCTCGCGCCCGACGTACCGCACGACCTCGACGTCCTCGACGATGACCAGGCCCTCGGTGACCAGCTCGTCCAGCTGGGGGAGGAACCCCTCGATCCGCTCCGCCGAGTCGACGACGACGATCGACAACGGGAGGTCCTCGGACAGGCTGAGGAACCGGCCGGTGTGCAGGTGCCGGGACGCGCCGTATCCCTCGATGCCGCGGATCACGGTGGCGCCGGCCAGCCCCGCCTGCCTGGCCCGGTGGACGATCTCGGTGTAGACGGGCTTGTGGTGCCAGCGGTCGTCCTCGCCGACGAAGACGGTGAGCCGCTTGGCCGGTCCTTTGAGCGGGTTCATCGGTCATCACCTCGCGGGGACGTGGTTTCGGGTATCGGCTGTCCGGCTCGGGATCGCCGCGGATACGCACGGACGGTGAGCCGGGTCAGGTGCGCGCCGAACCACACTGCCACCAAAGCGGCGCCGACTGTGCCGAACAGGTAGAGGAGCCCGGTGGCCGCGGCTCCCGAGTCCAGCAGCCCGCGCGTCTGCACGGCGTAGGTCGAGAACGTCGTGAAGCCACCGAGGATGCCGATGCCGAGGAACGGCCGCCACAACGGGTGCGCCACCCACACCTCGAGCAGCAGCGTCATCAGCACGCCGATCAGGGCGCAGCCGGTGACGTTGACGAGGAACGTTCCCCAGGGGAAAGTGCCGGATCCGTCCGGGACCGCCACGGTCAGTCCGTATCGGGACAGAGCGCCCAGAGCGCCGCCCGCGGCGATCGCCGCCGTGGTGCCGGGATGTCCGGTCCTGATGCGCGCGGTGCGCCTGCTCATCGTTCCTCCCATTGCGCGCGGGTATTGCGCAACAGGGACCGTTGGCGGCGCCGGTGCCGCGGTTTGTGCCGGCGAGCCCCACCACCGGTTGAACCGGCTCTCAGGATAGGGCACGCCGGCACGGGCACACGTGCCGGTCACCGGCTCCAGAGCACCGCCGAAGGCTGGGCGGCGGTCAGCGCCACGTCTCCGGACCAGGACACGAACGACGGCTGGGGGAGGTAGTCCTGTCCCAGCAGGAAGCCGCGCTCGATACCGGTGACGTGCACCGCGGCGCCGGAGTCGGTGCCGACCACGACACGGTGGGCGGTGATCTCGGCGATGTCGGCCTGGGTGGTGCCGGCCGGCAGCTCCACCGTGGTCGCGGCGGGGTCGTCGCGCTGCAGCGACCAGTCCGGCTGGCCGTGGTGGGACAGGTAGACCGTGTCCCCGGACTTCAGCCGTACGCCCAGCGCGACGCCCACCCACGACGAGCCGGAGTTGGCGCCTTCGGTGGACTTCTTCACCACGGCGTAGAGGTAGTTGCGCTGGTCGCTGACCTCGGGGGTGGTCGGCGTGTCCGCGGCGGGCGCCTCGATCTTGCCCTCTCGGATCATCTCCTTGGCCATCACGAGGTACGTCCAGGGGTTGGCGTCCATGACCGCCTCGCGCGCAGCACCGGCCGGCCTGGTCCCCAGCGCGGACGGGAAGAACCGCATCGGGTTGTCCACCTCGTCGCAGACGTTGTTGTTCGAGGTGCACGTCTGCAGCTGCGGGTGGTCGCCCTGGTAGCTGCCCTGGAAGTGCAGCGTCTGGTGGCTGGGCGCCTGGTAGGTGTCGCTGCCCGGCACCCGCTCGCCGTGCTCGTCCAGCTCGACCGCGTAGATCCACTCGATGTCGGTGGTGCGCCCCCAGCGGGCCATCAGCGCCGGGGTGTTGGTGCCGCCGTCCTCGTTGCTCCAGATGATCGAGTACGTCAGCCGGGTGTGCCCGGGCTCGGACGCGGACGCGGTTTCGTGCCAGGCGATCAGCGGGGTGTCGGTGGTGGCGTTCTGGTTCGCGTCGCCGTACGCGGCGAGGTCGCGGCCGTGCAGGATCGGCGCGAACCGCAGGGCGGAGTAGTCCGCGTCGGCGCGGCCGTGCACGTCGAGGGCGAAGTGGGACACCTCGACCCGCCGCGCGGCCGGGGCCGACCGCTCGCCGGCGAACCTCAGCTCGACGATGTGCGGGCCGCGGTTCAGGTGGCCGAGGGCGAGCTGCTGGGCGACCGGTGCGCCGCCGGTGACCACGACGTCGGTCTCGTACCTCCGGTCGACGTACACCGACAGCACCGCCGACTCCTTCCCGTCCACCGCCCAGTCGGTGCCCGGCGCGGCGACGGTGAGATCGAGCAGTGCCTCCCCGGAGGTGGCCGCGCGAACGGGCATCCGTACCGACCGCCCGTCCCGGTGCACCACGAACGACGACGGGTGCCGGTCGAGCCGGTCACACCGGTCCACCCGGTCCACCCGGTCCGTGGAGCCCGCCCTGGCGGCCGGGCCGGTCAGCGCGCTCGCCGGGGCGGCAAGGCAGGTGAGGGCGGCGAGGGACGCTGCTCCCACCGCCGCGAAGAGGGCACCGGAACGACGAACACGCATCTGCTTCCTCCAGGCCGGGGATTCGAGGGTTTCGAGGGGCGAGGAACTCGAGCCGGGGTTCCTCGCCGATCGAGCGACGGCCACCAGCTTCGTGGGAATCCTTCGGCGAGGACAGCGGACATGGGACGAACTTCTGGCCAACTTCGGTTGCCGCGCCGCTACTCCCGGTTCCGGCCGGGGCCGGACGGGCTCCGGACCAGATCCAGCCCGCCCGGATCGCCCGCAGACCTAGGCCGGGAGGCGGAGCGGGATCGGCCCGATTTCCGATGGGCGTTGGGGGTGGCTCCGGATAGCGTGGCTCCTCGTGAGTGCATCCAGGACCCCGGCCGCAGCCGTCACCCAGCGCGACGACCAGACCGCCTCCGCCGGGCAGACGGGCAGCATCCTCCGCCCGCCCTACCGCGCACTCACGATCGGCATCGTCGCCCTGGTCCTGCTGGTCGCCTTCGAGGGCATGGCGGTCGGCACGGCGATGCCGGTGGCGGTCAAGGACCTGAACGGCTTGGCCTTCTACGCCTGGGGATTCTCCGGCTTCATGACGGCCAGCATGTTCGCCACCGTGATCTCCGGTGAGCTGTGCGACCGGCTCGGCCCCCGCATTCCGTTCATCGTGGGCACGTTGCTGTTCGGCGTCGGCCTGCTGGTGGCCGGAGCCGCACCCACGATGGTGCTGTTCGTCCTGGGACGGATGATCCAGGGACTCGGCGGCGGCGCGGTCGTGGTCACGTTGTACGTCATCGTGGGCCGCGCGTTCCCCGAGCAGTTGCGGCCGCGGGTGTTCGCGGCGATCTCCAGCGCCTGGGTGCTGCCGTCACTGATCGGCCCGGTGATCGCGGGCGCGGTCACCGAGCACTTCACCTGGCGGCTGGTCTTCCTCGGCCTGGTGCCGCTGACCCTGCTGCCCCTCACCCTGGTCATTCCCCGCCTGAGCGGGCTGCCGGCGGTCGAGCCGTCGGCCGCGCGTACCGGCCGAAAGCGACGCGCGCTCGGTGCGGCGGTCGGGATCGGTCTGCTGCAGTACGCCGGCCAGGAACGCACCTGGTGGAGCCTGCTGCTGGTCGTGGCCGGAGTCGCCTCACTGGCACTGAGCCTGCCGAGGCTGCTGCCGCCGGGTGCGCTGCGGTTCGCCCGTGGCCTGCCCGCCGTCGTCGGGATGCGCGGCATCTTCGCCGGCGCCTTCTTCGGGTGGCAGTCCTTCGTACCCCTGATGCTCATCGAGCACCGCGGGCTGTCCACCACCATCGCCGGCCTCACCCTCTCCCTCGGTTCCTTCGGCTGGACCGCGGGCTCGTGGTGGCAGAGCCGGCCGTCGCTGCGGGCCACCCGGCCCAGCCTGGTGCGGGCCGGCGCGGTGTTCGTCACCTGCGCGATCGGGGTGTGGATGTTCATCGTGTTGCCGTTCGTCCCGGCCTGGCTGGCCGTCATCAGCTGCATGCTCGGCGGTCTCGGGATGGGGCTGGCGACGGCCAGCCTGTCGGTGCTGGTCCTCGGATACTCCCGGCCGGAAGGACACGGCGCCGCCGGTGCCGCTGCCCAGATGGCGGACTCGTTCGGCAACGTCGCGCTCGTGGGGCTCGGCGGGGTCATCTTCGCCACGTTGCACGGACACGCGACGCCCGGTGTGGTGTACGGCTCGATCTACGCCGTCATGCTCGTCGTCGCGGCGGCCGGGATCGTGCTGAGCCGGCAGGTGCGCGCGGACCCGAACGCCGTGCGGCCGAACGGCTGAACCGTCCGGCCGACGGGCCGTGACGGAAACTGGCTCACCGGCTTCCGCCGGAAGAAACCAACCGACCGACCGACCTGGCGCTACCGACGCCGAGGCACTCGCTCCGGATGAGGAGTCGGGCTGTCAGCCCCGGACACCCGTGCAATCGTGGGAGCTCCGGGGGGTTGCCGATGAGGCTCAGAACGTCGGTGCGGTTGGCCGCGGCGGCTGTCGCGGTGTCCCTCATCCCGGCTGCCTCCAGCCAGCCGTACAACAGTTTCGCCGCCGCCGAAGGCAACCAGTCGGCGAGCAACGGTCAACGAACGGCGATCACCACCGTTTCGCCGCCAGGGAGTTCCACCGGCTCGGCACCACCGTCCGAGCTCGGCATCCCGGGGGTGGTGCTGCAGGCCTACCGCACCGCCGCCGTGCGGCTCGCCGGTACCACCCCAGGGTGCAGGCTCACCTGGCAGATGCTGGCCGGCGTCGGGAAGGTGGAGACCGACCATGCCCGCGACGGTGCTGTCGACACCGCGGGAACGACGCTACGGCCGATCCTCGGCCCGGTGCTGAACGGGCGCAATTACGTCGCGGTCGCCGACACCGACCGCGGCCGGCTGGACGGCAACGTCATCTGGGACCGCGCGGTCGGCCCGATGCAGTTCATCCCGGCGTCGTGGGAGCGCTACCGCGCCGACGGTAACGGTGACGGCGTCGCCGACGTCAACAACGTGTACGACGCGTCGCTGGCCACCGGCAACTACCTCTGCACCGGTCGGCGGGACCTGGCCAACCGGATGGAGCTGGCCACCGCGCTCTACAGCTACAACAACTCCACGACGTACGTTCAGAAAGTGCTGTCCTGGATCGACGCGTACACCGCCGGTCGGTCCGCACCGCTGCCCGGCAGCGACAGCCCGCTGGCCGGGGCGCAGTTGCCGACCCCGGCGTCCACTCCCGCGCCGACGGCACTGCCGGATCCCGGTCCGACTGCCGCGCCGACGGCGCCGGCTCCCGTTCCCGCGCTTCCCGGTGGTCCGGCACCGGTGCCCGTACCGGCACCGACCGCCGCCCCCACGACGGCGCCGGGCCAGGCGTACCCCTATCCCTATCCGTACGGCTATCCGAACTACCCCGGCTATCCGGCCTATCCATACCCCGGCTACCCCGGCTACCCCGGCAATCCGTACCCCTACCCGTACGTCCCGGCACCGGGCCAGACGTACCCGCCCGCGCCCGCTCCCACCGCCGCACCGAACCCGGCTCCGCCGGTGCCCGTGCCCGGCCCGACCGTGCCGGCGCCGACGCCCGCCCCGACCTCGACGGCGCATCCGCGACCGACCGCGACGTCGGACCCGCCGTCCACAGCGCGCCCCACCGCCAGACCGACCGGCCGTCCGACCGCCACGCCCGGGCCCACGGCGACACCGAAGCCGAGCCGGAGGCCGACCGCGCGGCAGAGCCGAACGCCGAGCGCCACGCCGAGCCCGACCGCGAAGCCCACCGCAACCCCGAAACCGACGACCACGCACAGGCCGTCGCGTACGCCGACGCCGACGCACACACCCACCCGGACAGCGACGCCCACCCCGAAACCGACGCCGACGCCAACCCGGACAGCGAAGCCGACACCGGCCCCGACATCGACACCGGCTCCGACATCGACAGCGACTGCGAAGCCGACGACAACACCGTCGCCGACGTGTACGCCGGAGACACCGCGTGCCACCGCCACACCGAAGACCCCGACCGCGAAGCCGACTACCAGGCCGACACCGACACCGACACCGACATCGACCCCGAAGCGGACGACCACCTCGACCCCCAAGCCGACGACCAAGCCGACGACCAAGCCCGCACCGCACGCCTGTGCGTCGGGCACGCGGACCCCGGCGGTCAGGGGGTCCGTGCGCGGATCTCGTTGACGACCTTCTGCAGCGTCTTCTGGTCCTCGGGCGCGCCGGTCAGGCGGACCGCCACGTGCTGGTCGACCGGCCCACCGCGGGTTCCGGCGAAGATGTGGCTCATCGCCACCGAGACCTGGAGGTCGGCACCGGCGCCCACCGACCACTCGGCGTAGGTCGTGCTGTCGTCGGTACGCCGCCAGTCGGTCTGCGGACGGGGCAACTGGTCGCGCAGCCTCTCCCAGGCCGTTCCGTCACACGGTTGTGGGCACCGGCGGACCTCGATGATCCCGCCGGGAGGGGTACCGGGCCTGCCCGACAGCGTGTAGGAATCGTCGACGCACACCCAGCGCACCGCGTCCTCTCCACCGCGGGTGCTGCGCAGGCACCCCCACGAACTGGGCACGCGGAACTCGAACGGCAGCCCGGCGAGGTTCATCGTGACGGTCGGCTCGCCCACTCCGAACGTCGGTCCGGCGACCCGTCCGTCGGGGCCGTCCGCTCCGGTCCAGGTCGGCGCCGGCGAAGGCGTTGTGGGCCACGCCGTGGGAAAGGCGCTGGGCACAGCTGTCGGGACGTCGGCGCCGGGCGACTCGCCCGGGTACGACGGCGCCGGGGCAGTCCCGGCGGAGCGGTCGGTCCGATCGCCCAGCCAGTGGTTCGCCGCGACGGCGCCCCCGGCGATCACGGCCAGGGCCGCCACCACCGCGACGGCGAGGATCGTGAGGGACCGCCGCGTGTTCGCCGGGCGTACGGCACCGGCCGGGCCTGCGGGCGCGGTCGGTGCGGGATGGTGAGCGGCGGAGGCGATGGTGTCCGCGGCCGGGGTACCGGTCCAGTGAGGCGCGAACTCCGGACCGCTGTGCCGGTCCGACGGCCCGCTCGCCGGTGCGGCGCCCGGCAGTGCGGCGGCGTCCAGCAGCCCGAACGCGAGACCTCCCGCGGCCCCTGCGCCAACCGCACCCACACCACCCGCCGCGGCCGGTCCGGCGTCGGCGAGCGCCACCCACGGCGAGTCCGCGCCGAGCTCGGCGGCGAGCACCCGCCCGGGTTCGCGCCAGGCGAGGCCGTCCACCGCGCGGGCGAACCGCGCACGGACCGCGGGGTCGGCCGCCGCCCCCGCGTGCAGCGCGGTGACCGCCACCGGGCGCCCGGCCGGGTCGTACGCCGCGAACACCACGCCTGCCGCGTGCTGCGCAAGTCGGCCACGTACCCCGAACGGCCCGAACTGCCGCGGGTCGGCGGGGCGCAGCGGGTCCGTCATCGAATCCCCCGTGTGGTCGAGGCCGCCTGGAAGGTCCTGGGAAGGCTGCGGAAAGGGAGCGGGCCGGGTGTGGTGCGCGAAGTGATGGCACGCTTGGTCGCGTGGCAGACGATACCGACGTCCCCACGCCCGGAGAGGAATCGCCACATGACGACGCCTGACCGCAGCGAGGCCGAAAGCCAGCCGAAGTCCGACGCCGCCCACCCAACCGGGCATACCCGGGCATCGGGCACACCTCAGGCCGCCGCCCGGGCACACATCTGGGCACACATCTGGGCAGGACGCCGTGCGCGACCCAAACCACCGCGGTACGCACGACCCCGCCCACACCGGGAACGGCTCGCTCCACCGTCCGCCGGCATCCCGGCCGTCGAGGCGTCTCTGGTCGCCGAGGCACTGGCGGAGATCAAGCGGGTCATCGTCGGCCAGGACCACATGGTGGAACGCCTGATGGTCGCACTCCTCGCCCGCGGGCACTGCCTGCTGGAGGGCGTGCCGGGCGTGGCCAAGACACTCGCGGTCCGTACGTTCGCGACCGTCGTCGGCGGCGAGTTCGCGCGCCTGCAGTTCACGCCCGACCTGGTTCCGTCCGACATCGTGGGCACCCGGATCTACCGCCCGAGCAAGGAGTCGTTCGACGTCGAGCTCGGGCCGGTCTTCGTCAACTTCGTGTTGGCGGACGAGGTCAACCGCGCGCCGGCCAAGGTGCAGTCGGCGATGCTCGAGCTGATGGCCGAACGCCAGGTGTCGGTCGGCGGGCGGACGTTCCCGCTGCCCTCGCCGTTCATCGTCATCGCCACCCAGAACCCCCTGGAGTCCGAAGGCGTCTACCCGCTGCCGGAGGCGCAGCGTGACCGCTTCCTGGTGAAAGTCGACGTGCATCTGCCCGACGCCGAGCAGGAGTTCCGGATTCTGGAACGCATGAGCGTCGACCCGCCGAAGCCGCGCAGGGTGCTCGACCCCGAACGCATCATCGCTCTCCAGCACGCCACCAACCAGGTCTTCGTGCACCGGCTGGTCGCCGACTACATCGTCCGGCTGGTGCTGGCCACCCGGCGCCCGGTGGAGTACCACCTGCCCGAGCTCGCGCCCGTGATCGACGTGGGCGCGAGCCCCCGTGCCTCGCTCGGCCTGGTCTCCTCCGCGCGGGCGCTGGCCCTGATGCGGGGACGCGACTACGTGCTCCCGCAGGATGTGCAGGAGGTGGCCTGCGACGTGATCCCGCACCGGCTGGTGCTGGGATTCGACGCGGTGGCCGACGGAGTACGCGCGACCAGCGTGGTCGAGCGGGTCCTGTCCGTCGTACCCCCTCCCCGGCCGGTGTGGCGGGGGGAGCCCGGCGAAACCGCGGAGCCGAACCAACCCGGCCAGCCCGGCCAACCCAACCAGCCCGGCCAACCCAACCAGCCCGGCCAGCCCGGCCAGCCCGGCGACGACGGCGGCCCCGGTGACAGCGGCTCGCGGCGGCCGGAGTTCCGGTGATCCGGCAGATACCCACCAACCACCGGGGTGAGCTCAGCCTGGCCCACCTCGCGCCCGAACGCGCCCTGCGCCGGCTGGAGCTCACCATCGTCCGCCGGCTGGAGGGGTTCCTGCACGGCGAGCACCTCGGCCTGCTGCCCGGCCCGGGCACCGAGCTCGCCGAGGCCCGGGTCTACCGGCCGGGGGAGGACGACGTACGCCGGATGGACTGGTCGGTCACTGCCCGCACCACCACGCCGCACGTACGCGACGTCATCTCCGACCGGGAGCTGGAGACCTGGACTCTGGTCGACATGTCGGCGTCGATGGACTTCGGCACCGCCGCCTTGGAGAAGCGCGAGCTCGCGGTGGCCGCGGTCGGCACGGTCGGGTTCCTCACCCACCGGCTCGGTGACCGGTTCGGCGGGGTGGTCCTGCGCGGTGGGCGGGTGCGGCGGTGGCCAGCGCGCTCGGGACGGCTGGCGTTGTACGGCCTGCTGCGGTCGCTGCTGACCGAGCCGCGCACGTCCGTCGACGAGGCCGACGACGACTTCTCCTCCGCGCTGGACAGGTTCTCCCGCACCAACCCGCGCCGCGGTCTGCGGGTCGTGGTCTCGGACTTCCTGGACGGCGCGGGTGAGGATCCCGGCGCACCCCTGCCATGGGAGCGCCCGATGCGGTTGCTGTGCGGCCGGCACCAGGTGCTGGTGGTGGAGGTGCTCGACCCGCGCGAGCTGGAGATCCCCGACGTGGGCGTGGTGTGGCTGACCGACCCCGAGACCGGTGACGTGCAGGAGGTGAACACCGGCGACGTGCGGATGCGCGCAAGTACGCCGAGGCCGCCGCCGCCACCGCGCCCGGGTGCGCACGGCGTTGCGCCGGTCCGGTGCGGCCCACCTCACCCTGCGTACCGACCGCAACTGGGTCTCCGACACGGCCCGCTTCGTCCTGGGGCACCGCCGGGTGGCCCAGCGGCTGCACGCCCCGCCCGCGAGAGGAGCAGGCGAATGACGTTCCTCGCCGGCGAGCGGCTGTGGCTGCTGCTGATCGTGCCGGTCCTGGTGGGGCGCTACCTCCTGCTGCAGCGGCGGCGCCGCCGGTACGCCTGCGGTTCACCAACCTCGCGCTGTTGTCCCGGGTGGCGCCGCGACGCCCGGCCTGGCGGCGGCACGTCGCGCTGGGGCTGAGCCTGGCGAGCGTGGGGCTGATGGTCACCGCGTTCGCCCGGCCCGAGGCCACCGTGCGGGTCCCGCGTGAACGCGCCACAATCGTGGTGGCGGTCGACGTGTCGATCTCCATGCGCGCCAACGACGTTCCCCCACCCGGATGAAGGCGGCGCAGGAGGCGGCGAACGCGTTCGTCGGCGATCTGCCGGACAAGTTCAACGTCGCGCTGGTGTCGTTCGCGGGTACGGCGAACATCCTGGTCCCGCCGACCACCAACCGCGACGACGTGGACGAGGGCCGTGAACGGCCTGCAACTCGCGGAGTCGACGGCCACCGGCGAGGCCATCTTCACCTCGCTGGACGCGATCAAACAGGTGCCGCCCGACCCCGCCCACCCGCGCGACCCGCCACCGGCGCGGATCGTGCTGCTGTCCGACGGCTTCCGCAACGTCGGCCGCGGGGTGGACGAGGCGGTGGCGGCGGCCAAGGCGGCGAAGGTGTCGATCTACACGATCGCGTTCGGTACGCCTTTCGGGACTGTGGACATCGAGGGCCAGCGCACGCCAGTCCCGGTCGACGAGGACACCATGCGCCAGATCGCTTAGGGGACCGGCGGGCGCAGCTACACCGCGGAGTCCGGGCAGGAGCTGGAGCAGGTCTACACCGACATCGGCTCCTCGGTCGGCTACACGCAGGAGAAGCAGGAGATCACCTCCTGGTGGACCGGCGTGGCGCTGCTGATGGCGTTGTGCGCGGCCGGGGCGTCCATGCTGTTCCTCGGCCGGCTGCCCTGACCGGAGGCGGCGCTGACCCGAGCCTTGCCGCCGGGCCAGTGAGCCGGCGATGTCCTAACGTCGGGCACGACGGCTGCGATCTGGGCCGTCCGGATGTCACAGTCGACAGCCCGGCCCGAGGGGAGAGCGCGCGGATGCCGATCCTGGTGGGGACCTGCGGCTGGATGTACCGGGACTGGCGGGCGAGGTTATACCCGGAGAAGCTGCCGCAACGGTTGTGGCTGGAGCACTACGCCGAACATTTCGCCACGGTCGAGTGGACAACGCGTTCTACCGGCTGCCGTCGCATGAGACCTTCGAGGGGTGGAACCACCGGCTGCCCGATGGTTTCCCGGTGGCGGTCAAGGCGAGCCGGTTCCTCACCCACATCAAGCGCCTGCGTGAGCCGGAAGAACCCGTACACCGTCTGATGGACCATGCTCGCGGGCTGGCCGGCAACCTCGGCCCGATCCTGGTCCAGCTTCCGCCCAACCTGCGGGCGGAGCCCGAGCGGCTGGACGAGTGCCTGTCCGCGTTCCCGGCCGGTGTCCGGGTCGCGGTGGAGCCGCGGCACGAGTCGTGGTGGACCGACGACGTACGCCGGATGCTCGAACGCCACGGCGCGGCGCTCACCTGGACCGACCGGCTCGGCCGCCCCCTCACCCCGCTGTGGCGTACGACGGACTGGGGCTACGTCCGCTTCCACGAGGGAAAGGCACAACCGTGGCCGCGGTACGGCAAAGCCGCGCTGAAGTCCTGGGTGGAGCGAATCGCGGACGTCTTCGGCGACGACACCGACGTCTTCACGTACTTCAACAACGACCCCGGTTGCGCCGCCGTGGTGGACGCGGCGGCGTTCGCCGGGCTGGCTGCCGCTGCCGGGCGGACCGTCACCCGCACGCCCGATCCGCGTTCCCTGACTGGGATCTGAGCGTTTCCGGCGATGGCCGAAGGCGCCGCGGTGCGGGCCGGAGCCGGGCGTCGTCTGGCCGAGATGCCGAGCCGGTGGTGTAGCCGGGCCGCGACTCGCCGAATGCGCGACACGCGGGGACGGATGGCGTACGACGGGAGCATCCGGCAAACTGACCCGGTACCGGACTGCTGTTCCGTGTGTCGAGGACGCTGGGGAAGGCGCTCGCTCGACCAGGAGAGGTGGTCCCGGTGACGACACGAGGCGTGCTGTACGTCCACTCGGCGCCGTCGGCGGTATGTCCCCACGTGGAGTGGGCAGTCGCCGGCGTTGTTGGCGTGCGCGTGACCTTCGACTGGACGCCGCAGCCTGCCTGCGTCGGCGCCCAGCGAACCGAGCTGTCCTGGCAGGCTGAACCCGGCACCGCCGCGGGGATCGCCTCCGCACTTCGCGGGTGGCGTCAGCTGCGCTACGAGGTGACCGAGGAGCCGAGTCCCGGCTGCGAGGGCGCTCGATACTCCTACACCCCGACGCTCGGGCTCTTTCATGCCGTCACCGGTCCGCACGGCGACATCCTCGTCCCCGAGGACCGGCTGAAGGCGGCGATGGTGAAGGCCCGGCTGGGTGAGTCCCCGCTCGAGCACGAACTGGACCGCGTGCTGGGCAAGCAGTGGGACGACGAGTTGGAGCCCTTCCGGCACGCGGGTGAGGGTGCCGCGGTGCGGTGGCTGCACCAGGTCGTGTGAGGTCTGCGGAGGCCGTCACCAAAGGTTTGCGATATTACCGATTGGTTGGGGTTGACCTGACTGCCATGCGTATGGGTAATCTTCCGGTGACGCAGGGCTGCGAGACACAAACATCTCGCTCGGATCTGACCTTCCCAGGTCAGAGATCGGAAGCCCTGCTCACCAAAGACGTGGCCGCGCGGTGGGCCGACTGGGCGACCTCGGCAGCCGGGAACGCGGCCGCACCACGTGGGGCGTGACCACCACTCAAGCGCGGTGGTCACGCCCTCGTTCGTTGTCCGCTGCTTCGTCCGGCCCGCATTCCCTGCACCTGGCGGCGCGGCGTACCGGTCAGGACTCCCCGCCGGTGGCGGGTGAGACGAAGACCGGCGTGACGGACACCGGAACCACCACCGAGCCCGGCCCTGTCTCCACCGCGACGGCGCCCCCGAAGACGTCCACCGCCTCGACCACCGCGACCGCTCCGCCCGTCACCCTCGGGTGTAGCGCCCGCCAGGGCACCTCGACCGACCGCGCAGGCAGGTCCTCGCCGTCGAACAGGTCGCGCTGTTCGTCCCAGACCACCAGCAGCGGGGGAGCCACGCCGCGGTCGACGTCGAACGCCGCCACCTCCGGCCGGCCCGGCACCGGGCGGCGGGTGACCGTCCGCGCCCCGTCGAGCTTCCGGGCCAGCAGGGCGAACGTCTCCGCCTCCGGGTGACGTAAGTTCAGCTTCGTCCCCTCGTAGTCCAGCAACGGGAACGTCGCGTACATGAGGTGGGCCATAGTGAGGTGGTCGACCCGGCCGGGCACCTCCGGCGCGAGGTCCCAGCAGATCGTGCGCCGCACCCCGGCCGACAGTGCCAGCAGGTTGCGCATCACCAGGTCCCGGCAGCCCATCCGGCGCCGCCTGGCCTCCAGCTCGGGTGGGCAGTCCGCCAGGAACATCGCCAGCTGCGGCGGCACGTCCGGCCGGGCGTACAGCGCGCGCATCGCCGTGCGTTCGGGAGTCTCCCGGCCCGCCTGGGCACGTAGCTCGGCGGTGCTGAGGTCGGCCGCACCCTCGGCCGCGCCTGCGAACGCGGACATCATCGTCTCGGTGATCGCGGCCATCGCCGCCGGGAACCAGAACGGCGTCGGGCCGCGGTACTCACCGACCACGATCGGTTTCTCGTAGCCGTGTGCGCGCATCAGCGACCGGGCGGTCCCCAGGTGATCGAGGATCCGGGCGGGCTCGTCGTAGAGGTGGACGTCGAAGACGTCGAAGTGGTCGCGACCCTCCCGGGCGAGCCGGCCGAAGAACTCCCGCGGCCGGGCTGCCCGGCTCGGCCGAGAGCACGTCGTAGCCGCAGCCGCCGAGCACGACGGAGGCGGCCGGGTCGGCCTCCTTCGCCGCGGCGTACATCGCCTTCAGCTGGGCGAGGTACTCCGGCGCGGTGCCGGCCCACAGCAGCCCGGTGTTGCTGGGCTCGTTGTCGCACTGCCAGTAGTGCACCCGGCCCGCACAGTGGGTCACCAGCCGGCGTACGAAGGAGGCGTAGGTGGCCAGGTCGTGGGCCGGGGAGGGCGGCAGGAAGTCGGTCGGCTGCCGGGTCGCCCACGAGGAGCTGGAGCAGACCGTGACCCAGACTTCCTCGGTGCCGTCGAGCTGGTCGAGGAGCGCGTCCACCACCGACCAGTCGTCCTCGCCCGGGGTGCGCTCGACCTGTCCCCAGTAGACGTAGGCCCGGACCAGGCCGGCGCCGAGCCCACGGGCCTGTGGGAGGAACTCGTCCGGCGGACCGAAGAGCCCGTAGCTGATCCCGCGAACGATGCCCAGCCGGATGCCTGCCGGAATCGAAGATGCGGACAAGGACTCAGAGGTATATGACATAAACGGGAGTGTATGGCGTAAACTCCGCGAGTGGCCACCTCCTTTTCCGACTCCGTAGCGACGATCTGGACCCGCCCGTCCCCCTCGGGGCGGCGTGGCCTGCGCAGGGAGGAGATCGTGCGTGCGGCCGTCGAGGTCGCCGACGAGGGCGGCCGGCACGCGCTGACCATGCAGGCGGTGGCCGACCGGCTCGGGCCGGTCACGCCGATGGCGTTGTACCGGCACGTCGGCAGCAAGGACGGGTTGACGGACCTGATGCTGGACGCCGCCGTGGCCGAGGTGGAGGTGCCCGGAGCGCCCGGCCCGGACTGGCGTGCGGACCTTGCCGAGCTTGCCGCCCGCACCTGGCAGATGATCGTCCGGCACCCGTGGTGGGCCGAGCTCGTGCACACCAGGCCACCGGCAGGCCCGCACCAGATGCGGCGTACGGAGTTCACGCTGGCGGTGCTGACCGGGCAGGGCCTGACGGTCGGCGCCGCCATGACGTACGCCGCCCTGCTCGACCGGCACCTGGTCGGCGCCGGACTGCAGGCGGCCGAGGAACACCGGATGCGGGTGAGGTTCGGGCTGGAAGGGACCGGCGACTTCGTGGCCGCGATCCAGGCGTTGAGCGAGCTGGCCGGCGAGGCGCACTGCCCGCTGCTGCGCGAGTGGCTGTCGGCGCCGACCGGGCCCGGCGACGACGACAGCGTGGCGCTCGGCGTGGAGTGCCTGCTGGACGGCATCGCCGACCGGCTACCCGCGGGCCCGGACGTCCCCCTGGGCACTTCCGCGCCGGTGCCTGCCCGGCGGTCGGCGTCCGGTCACCGCGGGACGCCACCGCGGGCTCACTGAACGGTCGGGCTGCCGGCGGTGCGCAGGGGAGACTCGCCGCGGATCGAGGCGTCCACGAGCTCGACCGGGTGCATCAGCGGTGGCGCCTGCTCGCCGAGGTGCCGGCGGATCTGCAGCAGGCAGCCTGGGTTGGCGGTGGCCACCAGGTCCGGCTCCACCGACCGCACGTTGGCCACCTTGCGCCGGCCGAGGTCCGCGGCGGCGTCGGGTTCGAGCAGGTTGTAGACCCCGGCCGAGCCGCAGCACAGCTCCGCCTCGGGCAGGTCGACGACCTCCAGTCCCGGGATCGTCCGCAGCATCGTCCGCGGCGCGGAGCGCACTCCCTGCGCGTGACCCAGGTGGCAGGCGTCGTGGTAGGCGACCCGGCCCTCGATCGGGTTGCGGGGCGCCCGCGGCTCCAGCTCGGCGAGCACCTCGGTGACGTCGCGCACCTTCGCGCTGAACGCCGCCGCCCGGTCGGCCCAGTCGGGGTCGTCGCGCAGCAGCGTGGCGTACTCCTTCATCGTCGAACCGCAGCCGGCGACGTTGACCACGACCGTGTCCACGTCGTATCGCTCGAACGTCGCGATCGTGTCCCGCGCCCGGGTCAGCGCCTCGGGCTCACGTCCGGTGTGCATGCTGAGCGCGCCGCAGCAGCCCTGGTCGGGCGGGATCAGCACCTCGCAGCCCTCGGCGGCAAGGGTGCGTACGGTCGCCGCGTTGACTCCGGCGAAGAACACCCGCTGCACGCAGCCGGTGAGCACCGCCACGCGGCGGCGCGGGGTGCCGACCGCGGCCACGCGTTCGGGCGGGTCGGCCACCAGGTCGCGGGCCCGGATCGGCGGGAGCAGCGACTCCAGCGCACGGAGCCTGCCGGGCAGCCGGTCCAGGAGACGCCCCCGCCGCAGCAGCCCGGGCAGGCCGCTGCGCTGGTAGGCCAGCCCGCCGATCGCGGCGAGGCGAAGCCGGCGGGGGTGCGGGAAGAGCGCGAAGATCAGCTCGCGGAACGTGCGGTCGGCCCAGCCGCGTGTGTGGTGGCGCTCGATCTGCGGCCGCATCGACTCCAGCAGCTTGTCGTACTGCACACCGGACGGGCAGGCGGTCACGCACGCCATGCAGCCCAGGCAGGTGTCGAAGTGCCGGACCAGCTCGTCGTCGAAGGACGCCGAGCCCTCGCGTACGAGGTCCATGAGATAGATCCGCCCGCGCGGGGAGTCCATCTCCTCACCCCACAGGGCGTACGTGGGACAGGTGGGCAGGCAGAACCCACAGTGCACGCAGTCGTCGAGGAGCTCTTTGTCCGGCGGGTGGTGCGCGTCGAAGTTGCCCGGCCCGGCCGTACGGCTGTCACCGGTGGACGGGTGAAGGTGGCCGAAGATGTCCTCGGACCCGGCGTCGCCCGCGGGGGCGGGCTGGGCGAGATGGTCGGTCATCGCGAACGTCCTCCCGGTGGCGGCGAGCAGGGCACGGCGTCTGGTGGAGTGGGTACCAGGGCACGCTCTAGAACCATGGTGCGAACCTCCCCGGGGCGAGCCGGTGGTCGGCGTCCAGCTGCTGCTTGATCGCCCGTAGCAGCGGCGCCGTCGCGGGCGCCGGACCCCAGGCGGGCGCGACCCGGAACGTTCCCTCGGTCGCGCGATGCACGGTGACACTGCCGCCGGCGGCCAGCACCCGCCCCCGCCAGGCGTCGAGCACCGCCCCGTGGCCGGCCGAACTCCCGCCGGTGAGCGCGACCGTCGAAACCCCGACCCCGACTCCGGCGGTGAGGGCGGCCGACACCCCGTGCAGGTCGGCGAGGGCGTCGAGCAGGTGGGCGAGTTCGGCGAGCTGGTCCGGGCGGGTGCCCGCGCGCAGCACGGTCTGGCCCTCCTCGCCACGGACCAGCGCGGCCAGGCTCGACCAGGCGGCTTCCTCGGCCTCACCGTCGAGGACGTCTCCGTGCCCGAGCAGCTCCCGGGCCTTGTCCGCCCGGGTGACCGGCGCCGGCGGTCGTACCCTCGAAGCGCACCAGCAACCGGCCGTCGTGCCAGTCGACCGCGACGGGTTCCAGCGGCGAGGACAGCACGACGCCGGCCGACGCCACCGCCTCGGTGACCGGGCAGGCGACGGCGAGCGTGCGGCTCGCCTCCGGCCGGGGGTGCACGCGCAGCACCACCTCGGCGACCAGCCCGAACGTCCCCAGCGAGCCGGCGAACAGCTTCGTCAGGTCGTAGCCCGCGACGTTCTTGATCACGTGCCCGCCGCTGCGCGCCACGGTGCCGTCGGCGAGCACCACCGTGACGCCGATGACCAGGTCGCGCAGGGTGCCGTAGGTGGCCCGCAGCGGTCCGCCGTCGGCGGTGGCCAGCAGGCCCCCGACGGTGGCGCCGCCCGGGATCCGCGCGGCATCCAGGGCGACCCGCTGTCCCTCCAGCCGGTCCTGCAGGTCGGCCATCGCCATCCCGGCGCCCACCGCGACGGTCATGTCCGCCGGGTTGTACGCCACCAGCTGGTCCAGCCCGGTGGTGTCCACCACCACGTCGACGGGTTCGACCGGCGCGCCCCACGACTGTGCGGTGCCCGCCCCGCGCACCAGCACCCGGTGGCCGGCCCGCGCAGCATCGCGCATCGCGTCCCGGGCCTGGGCCAGGTCGGCCGGGCGCACGGTCGGTGCGTTCCCGGTCGAGGTGCGGTCAGAGACGCTCGATGACACCGTCGGCCTCCAGCGGATGGGGTCGGTAGGGTCCCGGTTTCTCCCCGCACAGGCGCGGAGTGGGCAGCACCTTCCCGGGGTTGCACAGCCCGTCGGGGTCGAACGCCCGGCGTACGCGGTCCATGGTCGCGAGGTCGTCCTCGCCGAACATCACCGGCATCGAGCAGGCCTTGTCGGTGCCGATCCCGTGCTCGCCGGACAGCGACCCACCGAGGTCGACGCACAGCTCGGCGATCGCCTTGGACAGCTTCTCGGCCCGCTCGTGCTCACCACGCGCGTCGTCGTAGAGCACCAGCGGGTGGAGGTTTCCGTCGCCGGCATGGAAGACGTTGGCCACCCGCAGCCCGGCCTCGGCCCCCATCGCCGCGATCGTGCCCAGCGCCTCGGCCAGCCGGGTGCGGGGGACCACGCCGTCCTGGACGAAGTACTGCGGGCTGATCCGGCCCACCGCCGCGAACGCCGCCTTGCGGCCGGTCCAGATGCGGGCGCGTTCGGCGTCGTCGGCGGCGACCCGGATCTTCGTGGTGCCGTTGCGGTGACACAGCTCCTGCACCGCCTCGAACAGCTCACCGCACTCGTCGGCCGGGCCGTCCAGCTCGATCACCAGCGCGGCCGGCGTCTCCAGGGTGTAACCGGCGCCGACCGCGGCCTCCGACGCCTCGATCGCCAGCTGGTCCATGATCTCCATCGCCGCCGGGACGATCCCCGCGCCGATGATGTCGGTCACGGTGTTGCCGGCCTGCTCGATGGAGGGGAAGTCGGCCAGCAGGGTGTGCACCGCCTCCGGCTTGCGCAGCAGGCGGACGACGACGCCGGTGACGATGCCGAGGGTGCCCTCCGAGCCGACCATCAGCCCCCGCAGGTCGGGCCCGGCGACCTCCGGCGACGGGCCGCCGAGCCAGACCACGCTGCCGTCGGGCAGCACGGTCTCCAGGGCGAGCACGTGGTTGGTGGTGAAGCCGTACTTCAGGCAGTGGGCGCCGCCGGAGTTCTCCGCGACGTTGCCGCCGATCGTGCAGACCTGCTGGCTGGACGGGTCGGGGGCGTAGTAGAGGTCGTACGCCGAGACCGCCCGGCTGATCGCGAGGTTGGTGACCCCGGGCTGGACGACCGCACGGTGGTTGGCCGGGTCGACCTCGACCAGCGCACGCATCCGCTGCAGCGAGATCACCACGCCCTCGGCCACCGGCAGGGCGCCGCCGGACAGGCCGGTGCCGGCGCCCCGGGCGACGAACGGCACCTTCGCCCGGTGACAGGCGCGCACGACCGCCGCGACCTCGGCGGTGGTGGCCGGCAACAGCACCAGCGAGGGGACCACGCGATAGCCGGCGAGCCCGTCGCACTCGTAGGTGCGCAGCTCGACCGGGTCCGAGATCACCCCGGCCGGGCCGAGGACCGTGGTGAGCTTGTCGCGCAGGTCCGTGATGGCCGTCATGTCGCCTCCCCGTCCGCGATCGACTTCGTGTCCCCGGATCCTACGTGGCAGCGCCGACCACCGTGCCGCACGAGGGCGAGTAGCACCAGGACGGCGGCGACCGCGGTCATCAGCCAGCCGACGTGGTGCAGACCCCTCGTGCTCAGGTCGCGTTCGAACACGATGCCGAGGACGCTGGTGGACAGAATCGCACCGAGGTAGCGGAACGTCTGGAACAACCCGCCCGAGGAGCCCATCCGCTCCGGCGGGCTGGCCTCGTACAACGCGGTCTGCAGGCCGAGGTTGTTGAACCCGCCGGGGATGCCGAACAACAGCGCGGCGACCAGGATCACGATCACCGGGCTGGACTCGTGCAGCAGCTGCACGACCAGCGTGCCCGCCAGCAGCACCGCGGAGCCGAAGACCAGCGTGGCCCGCGACCCGCGCAGGCTCACCACCCGGGCGGCGACCGGCGTCATCAGCACGCCCATCAGGGCCAGCGGCAGGATCAGCAGGCCCACGGTGTCCGACCCGAACCCGCGCACCGATCCCAGCCACAGCGGCAGGCCGAAGAACACGCAGTAGAAGACCAGGTTGACCCCGCCCTGCTGGCCGAGGACGGACGACAGCGCGCGGTTGGCGGCGAGCCCGCGGACGTCCAGGAACGGCGCCGGCGCGGCCAGTTCCTGACGTACCAGAAGAACCGCGAGAACGACGACCACGGGCACCAGCCACCACTGCGGATGGTCCGCCAGCGAGAGCAGGAACACCAGCAGGCCGGTCAGGGTGGCGCTGAACAGCAGCAGTCCGGGCAGGTCGACCGTACGCAGGAACGGCTCCGTGCCAGCCGCCCCGGCGGTGCGCGGTGGCGACTTCGGCAGCAGGCGGACGGCGAGCACGATGCCGGCCGCGGTGAACGGCACGTTGACCGCGAAGACGGCCTGCCAGCCGGCGAACGCCACCAGGAACCCGCCGAGCACGGGGCCGAGCGCGGCGCTGGTCGAGGCGGCCACGGTGAGTGCGGCCAGCGCGCCCGACGGAGGACTCGAGCCGTTGCCGGACCGGGAGCCCGAGGCTTTCTGTCCGGCCGCATCCCCGCCCGGCGTCTGTCCCACCTGGGCGCCACTTTCCACGGCGGCGCGGATGAGGACCAGCGCGGCGGGGAATGCAGTCGATGTGCCCACCGCCATCAGCACCCGGATGCCCACCAGCCACCAGAAGCCGGGGGCGAACGGCGCGGCGGCGCAGACCACGCACATCAGCGCGAGGCCGGCCACGAACAGCCGGCGAGCGCCGAGCAGGTCGACCAGCCGCCCCATCAGCGGCTGGCCCACGGCCGCCGCGAGGTAGAAGCCGGAGACGAGCCAACTGGAGGTCGCCACGCCGACGCCGAACTCGTGTTGGAGCGGGACCAGCGCGACCGCGATCATCGAGGAGTTCAGCGGGTTCAGGACGGTGCCGAACGCGAGGGACGCGAGCAGTTTGGTGGGTACTCCGAACCTCGGTCCCGGCACGCGTCGGCTCCTTCCGGTTCGTTCCGCCTGGCCCGTGAACCACTCTGAACCCCTGCGGATCCTGGCGAATCCTCAGGGAGCCCTGTCCATCCTCGCCGTTTCCCGCTCCGGCCGAGCCACGGGGTGGGACGCACCGGTCACCGGCGGGCAACCGTCGGTGACATGTGCTAGACGTTGCACTGGCCGAAGATCGGGAGAAAGGTGCACATCGTGGTCGACATCACCGTCGCGGGCGGACAGGTCGAACGAGGCGAGGAGATCCTCACCGACGAGGCGCTTGCCTTCCTCGCGGAGTTGCAGCAGCGCTTCGGCGCCCGACGCGACGAGCTGCTCGCCGCTCGCGGCGAGCGCAGGGCGGAGGTCGCCCGCACCGGGCGGCTGGACTTCCTGCCGCACACCCGCGGGGTCCGGGACGACCCGAGCTGGCGGGTGGCGCCGGCGCCGGCGGACCTGACCGACCGGCGGGTGGAGATCACGGGTCCGACCGAACGCAAGATGACGGTCAACGCCCTCAACTCCGGCGCCAACGTCTGGCTGGCCGACCTCGAGGACGCCAACACACCGCACTGGGCCAACGTCGTCGGCGGCCAGGTCAACCTCGCCGACGCCGTACGCCGCAAGGTGTCGTTCAGCGCACCCGGGGGCAAGTCCTACTCCCTGCGCGACGACGGCCGGCTGGCCACCATCGTGGTTCGCCCACGCGGCTGGCACCTGGACGAGCGGCACCTGCTGGTCGACGGCCGGCCGATGGTGGGCGCACTGGCCGACTTCGGCCTGCACTTCTTCCACAACGCCGCCGAGCTGCTGGCCCGGGGGAGCGGCCCCTACTTCTATCTGCCGAAGATGGAGAGCCACCTCGAGGCACGGCTGTGGAACGACGTGTTCACCTTCGCCGAGGAACGCCTGGACATCCCCGCGGGGTCGGTCCGGGCGACCGTGCTGATCGAGACGATTCCCGCGGCGTTCGAGATGGAGGAGATCCTCTACGAGCTGCGCGAGCACGCCTCCGGCCTGAACGCCGGCCGCTGGGACTACCTCTTCAGCCTGATCAAGTACTTCCGCGACGCCGGTCGCGACTTCGTGCTTCCCGACCGCAACGCCGTCACCATGACCGCGCCCTGCATGCGCGCCTACACCGAGCTGCTGGTGCACACCTGCCACAAGCGCGGTGCGTTCGCGATGGGCGGCATGGCGGCGTTCATCCCGAGCCGGCGCAACCCGGAGGTCAACGAGACGGCGCTGGGCAAGGTGCGGGCCGACAAGGAACGCGAGGCCGGCGACGGCTTCGACGGCTCCTGGGTCGCCCACCCCGACCTCGTGCCCGTGTGCAAGGAGGTCTTCGACGCCGCCCTCGGCGACCGGCCCAACCAGCTGGAACGCCTGCGCGACGACGTGCACGTCACCGCGGCGCAGTTGCTGGACGTGAAGTCGACGCCCGGTGAGGTCACCGAGGAGGGGCTGCGCAACAACATCTCGGTGGCGTTGCAGTACCTCGCCTCCTGGCTCGGCGGCAACGGCGCCGTCGCCATCTTCAACCTGATGGAGGACGCCGCCACCGCGGAGATCTCGCGTTCGCAGATCTGGCAGTGGATTGCCAACAACGTCCGCCTGGACACCGGCGACGTGGTGACCGCCGACCTGGTGCACCGCATCGAGGACGAGGAGCTGGCCAGGATCCGCGAGGCGCTCGGTGCGGAGGCCTTCGACGCGGCGCCGTTCCAGTCGGCCCGCGAGCTGTTCGAGACCGTCGCGCTCGCCGAGCACTACGCGGACTTCCTCACCGTCCCGGCGTACGAGCGCATCGACTGAGCGCCCGGCCGCCGGCGGGTCGGTCCGTCGGCGGCCACCAGGCTCAGGCCTCGCCCATCACCGGGCCCTCGATGGTGTGCCTCTGGGGTCGCCCGGGCTTCCCGGAACTCAGAAGAGCGTGAAGCCTCCGTCGATGACGACGACCGAGCCGGTCATGAAGCTGGACGCGTCGCTGGCCAGGAAGACCACGGCCGGGCCGAGTTCGTCCGGAAGGCCGTAGCGCTTCATCGCGGCGGGTTCGACGCACCACTGCTGGTACTCCGGCTGGTCGACCGGTGAGGCTTCGGTCAGGAAGTAGCCGGGGGCCAGGGCGTTGACCCGGATGCCGTACGGCGCCCACTCGGCGGCCAGTGCCTTCGTGAGCTGGTGAACGGCGGCCTTGGAGGCGAGGTAGGGCGGCTGCCAGCGCGGCTGGTTGACGATCATCGCCGACATCGAGCCGATGTTGACGATGGTGCCGGAGCCGCGTTCGACCATGCCGTTCCTGCCCGCGCCGACTGCTCGGCTGCACCGCCACACCCCGTCGAGGTTGGTGGCGAGCACCTCCCGCCAGGACTCCTCCGAGGTCTCCAGCGCGGTGCCGGGAACGCTGATACCGGCGTTGTTGACGAGTACGTCCACCGGGCCCAGCTCGTCGGTCACCGCAGCGACCATCCGGTCGACGTCGGCCGGGTCGGTGACGTCGGCTTGCACGCCGTACGCCCGGATGCCCAGCGCACGCAGCTCGTCCGCCGCCCGGTGTACGCCGTCGGCGCCGCGGGCGGCCACCGCCACCGCCGCGCCGGCCTCACCGAGTGCCTGCGCCATCGCCCGGCCCAGGCCGCGGCTGGCGCCGGTGACCAGCGCCACCTTGCCCGCCAGGGAGAACCTGTCCAGCACCGTGGTGGAGTCGGGCCTGCGCCCGGTCGGCTCCTGCGTGGTCATCGGGTCACTCCTTCGACGCTGGGATCAGGGACGGGCAGCGGCATGCCGAAGCCCGGGGTCTCCGGCAGGTGCAGTACGCCGTCGGCCAGCAGGTACCCGGTCGCGTCGACCCCATCGGTCTCACCTGGGACACCCTCCACGATCGGCACTCCGCCCAGGCCCGCGGCCAGGTGCGCGGCGTACCGCGTCTTCAGCGGCTGGCCCCATGCGTGCGGCGAGATCTGCACGCCGATCGACCGCACCCGCGGCCACAGCCGGCGCCAGGCGGTGAAGCCGAACGACACCACGTCCATCAGCAACACGTCGACCAGGCCCTCGGCGGCGAGGTCGAGGAGGAGGGGAACGTCCGGCTCGTACTCACCGTCGGCGACCAGGGCCGTGCAGTCCAGCCGGGCGAGCGCAGCTCGCAGCCGGGTCAGGTCGGCGTGGTTCTCCGGGAACGGCTCCTCGATCCAGTACAACCCGCAGTCGGCGACGGCCTCCAGATAGGTGAGCATCCCGTCGGGGGAGTAGCCGTCGTTGGCGTCGACGAGGATCCGGGCACCGGGATGCTGCGCCCGAACGGCGCGGGTGACCTCGATGTCCCTGCGCAGGCCGTCGCCGGTGGACATCCAGCGGTTGCCGCGGCCGATCTTCAGCTTGAACGCCCGGTGGCCGGCCCGTTCGTCGGCGCGGCAGTTGGCCAGCACCGCATCCACCCCGCGAGGGGCGTCGTCGGGATCCAGGTCGTCGAAGTAGATGGCCGCGTCGTAGCAGGGGACCGGGCGCGGTCCGGCGGCGCCGAGCATCTCGTACACCGGTTGGCCCAGCACCTGCCCGGCCAGGTCGTGCAGCGCCAGGTCGAGCGGGAGCGCGGCCGGGTCGGTGACGCCGACCGCGGGGTCGAAGAGGTCGCCGACCGCTCGCCCGGTGAGTGAGCGCGCCGCCGCCTCCACGCCGGCCGGACCACCCAGAGCGATCCCCCAGCCGTGTGCGCCGCCGTCGGTCGCCAGGCAGACCGCGGTGACCTGACCGCCGTCACCGTGGGATCCGAGCCGGGCGTTGCGGCCGATCGTGCGGGGGTAGCGGTCGCGCGGGCGGACGGTCCGGATCTCGGTGAGGCGATGCCCGGCGAGTGATGTGGCCGTCGACATCAGACCCTCCCGCGGATCGGCCGGCGGTCGCGAAACGTGGCCGCTGCGATCCGGCCGGTCATTGCGCGGCAGGAGATATCGGGCTTTCCACATTTCTTCGGGCCGAACATTTCGTCGCTTTTCCCCTCCGGGTCCTGGGTGCGATGAATCCGTTTTCCGAGGCTGTCCGCAGGCTGTTCGTACGAATGAATACCCGCCGGAAGCCAACCGAGGAAGGGATGTCACCATACGGGCTTCGCCGCGCCGGCGGTGATTTCCGTACGGGGAGTCGTACGGCCGAAAGAGGCCAGGTGCGATATCGAAAAGGGATCGGCCGGCGCGGAGAGCAACTGGAACCAAGCAAGGAAAGTAGTCGGTCACCGTGCGCGGACGTACCTACCTGATAGCCCTGGTGGCGCTGGCGATCACGCTCTCCGGCTGCACGTCCCTCGGCCTGGGCGGCACCCGGAACACCGCCGCCGGTGGTCCCGCGGGGCGTCGGACCGCCACCGCGTCGCCGTCGCCCACCTCACCGGTCGCCACTCCTCGGACCGCCACACCGTCGCCCACCCCGACCGTGGCGTCACCGAGCCCGGCGAAGTCCGCGCGCCGGAAGAGCCCCCGGCCCGCCCCCGCGAAGCGGCACCACCCGGCCACGGCGAGTGTCGCCAAACCCGCCAAACCTGCCAAGCCTTCCAAGTCGACGAAGGCCACCAGGCCCAAGCCGGCCGGGCCGACCAAGGTGCTCGTGATCGTGGAGGAGAATGAGGAGTACGACTCGGTGCTGAACGGCGACAGCGCGCCGTACCTCGCCAAGCTCGCCCGCACCTACGGCACCGCGACGAACTACCAGGCCGGTTACTCCACCGGCTGCCCGTCGCTGCCCGGCTACCTGCTGCTGACCAGCGGCTCCACCCACGGCATCTGCGACGACGACGACGCCTACTCCCACCAGCTCGACGGTCCGAGCATCTTCTCCCAGGTGCAGGCGTCCGGCCGGCAGTGGCGGGTGTACGCGGAGTCCATGCCGCGGGCGTGTGCGAAGGGCAACTCCGGGACGTACGTACCCCGGCACGCGCCCGCGCCGTACTACAGCTCGATCGCGAGCCGGTGCGCCGACTGGGACGTGCCGCTGGGAACCACCGGCTCCGGTGCACTGCGGCGCGGCATCGACAACGGCCTGCCGGCGTACTCCTTCGTCGCACCGGACCTGTGCAACGACATGCACGGCGCGTCCGGCTGTGACAGCGGCCGGATCGGGGCCGGTGACGACTGGCTCTCCCGGTGGGTTCCGCGCATCCTCGCCGGGCCCGACTACCGCGCCGGCCGCCTCGCCGTCGTGATCACCTGGGACGAGGGCTCCTCCTCGTCCAACCACATTCCGACCATCGTCATCTCCCCGCACACTCAGAAGGTCTCCAGCGACCGGGCGTTCTCGCACTGTTCGCTGTTGCGGACCACGGAGGAGATTCTCGGGGTGTCAAGGCTGGGTTGCGCGGCGGACGCTCCGTCGATGCGGGCGACGTTCGGCCTGTAGATGTCCGCTCGGTCACAGCGGGATGTTGCCGTGCGCCCCTCGCTTGGCCGGCGCCTCGGCGAGGGCCGCGGCCAGCCGGCTGCGGGTGTGCGCGGGCTCGACCACCTCGTCGATCACCCCGATCGACAGCGCCTTGTCGAGTCCGGCGACGAGTTGTTCGTGCTCGGCGGCGAGTTCGGCCTCGACCCGCGGACGGACCGCCGGCTCGACCTCGGCCAGCCGGCGCCGATGCAGGATGCGGATCGCCGCGATCGAGCCCATCACCGCGATCTCGGCGGTCGGCCAGGCGAACACCTTCGTCGCGCCGAGCGAACGGGAGTTCATCGCGATGTACGCACCGCCGTAGGCCTTGCGGGTCACCAGCGTCACCCGCGGGACCACGGCCTCGCCGAACGCGTGCAGCAGTTTCGCGCCCCGCCGCACCACACCGTCCCACTCCTGGCCGACGCCGGGCAGGTAGCCCGGCACGTCCACGAGCACCACGAGGGGCACGCCGAACGCGTCGCACATCCGCACGAACCGCGCGGCCTTCTCCGCGGAGGTGGAGTCCAGACAGCCGCCGAGCCGGAGCGGGTTGTTGGCGACGACCCCGACCGTACGCCCGGCGAACCGGCCCAGCGTGGTGACGATGTTGGGCGCCCAGCGCGGGTGGAGTTCGAGCGCGGTGCCCTCGTCGAGCAGGTGGTCGACCAGAGGATGGATGTCGTACGCCCGGCGCGGTGACTCCGGCAACAGGTCCGACAGGTCGGTGTCGGCCACGGAGGAGGTGTCGATCTCACCTTGCGCGCCGAGCAGCGCGGTCAGCCGGCGGCCCTCGTCCAGCGCCGCCTGCTCGGAGTCGGTGACGACGTGCACGACGCCGGACCGGCGCCCGTGTGGCTCCGGCCCGCCGAGCCGGAGCATGTCGACGTCCTCCCCGGTGACCGAGCGGACCACGTTCGGGGCCGGTGACGAAGATGCGGCCCTCCGGCCCCAGCACCACCACGTCGGTGAGTGCCGGACCGTACGCCGCACCGCCGGCCGCAGGACCGAGCACCACCGAGATCTGCGGGATCCGGCCGGACGCGCGGGTCATGGCGTGGAAGATCTGGCCGACCGCGTGCAGGGACAGCACTCCCTCGGCCAGCCGCGCCCCGCCGTTGTGCCACAGGCCGATGACGGGTACGCCGTCGGCCAGTGCCCGGTCGTACGCCCGCACCACGACGTCGCAGCCCTCGTGCCCCATCGCACCGCCCTGGATCGTCGGGTCGGAGCAGAAGGCGACGACGGGACCACCGTCGACGGTGCCGGTGACGGCGAGCATGCCGCTTCGGTCCTCGGGGGTGAGGAGCTCCAGACTGCCCGGGTCGAGCAGGGCGGCGAGCCGGTTGCGCGGGTAGCGCGGGTCCTGCTCGCGGGGCGGCCTGGCCTGCGCGGGCCGCGCGGGCTGCGCGCCTTGCGCGGCCTGCGTGGTGGAGGTGTTCGGCTCCGCGGCGGGGTCGCCGGCCGCGTTCGAGCCGGGGGAGTTCTCGGTGACGGTCGCGTCCCTTCTGCTCACACGCTCCGGACGGCGATCGTGAGGTTGTGCCCGCCGAACCCGAACGAGTTGTTCAGGGCGGTGAGCGTACCGTCGGGAAGCTTGCGCGGCTCCACGGCGACGTCGAGCTTCACCCGCTCGTCGATGTCCACCAGGTTGGCGGTGGGCGGGACGACCCGGTTGTACAGCGACAGCACGGTGGCGATGCACTCGGCGACGCCGGCCGCGCCGAGCATGTGCCCGAGCGCTCCCTTGGGTGCGGTCACCACCACGTTGTCGGCCGCGTCACCGAGCACGGCGCGGATCCCGGTCGCCTCGGCCAGGTCGCCGGCGGTGGTGGAGGTGGCGTGCGCGTTGATGTGGGTGACCTGGTGGGGCGCGATGCCCGCGTTGGCGAGAGCCTCGGCCATGGCGGCGGTGTTGCCCTTGGCGTCGGGGTCCGGCTGCACGATGTGGTGGCTGTCGGCCGACGCGCCGGCGCCGGCGATCTCGGCGTACACGCGCGCGCCACGCCGCTCGGCGTGTTCGGCGGACTCGAGCACCATCACCGCGGCGCCCTCACCGAGCAGGAAGCCGTCGCGGGCCTTGTCGAAGGGCCGGGAGGCGTGCTCGGGGTCGTCGTTGCGTCGCGTCAGCGCCATCATCGCGCCGAACGCCGCCATCGGCAGCGGGTGGATGATCGCCTCGCCGCCACCGACCACCACGACGTCGGCCTTGCCGGAGTGGATGAGCTCCAGTCCGTGCCGGATGGCCTCGTTGCCGGACGCGCAGGCCGCGACCGGTGTCTGCACGCTGGCCTTCGCGCCGACCTCCAGACCCACCAGGGCCGCGCCGCCGTTCGGCATCAGCATCGGGATGGTGAACGGGGTGACGTGGCGGGGGCCCTTGGTGCGCAGCACGTCGTAGGTTTCCAGCAGGCTGATCAGGCCGCCGATGCCGGAGGCGATCGAGACCGCCAGCCGCTCGCCGGGGACCTCGTCCTTGTCCAGCCCGGAGTCGGCCCACGCCTCGCGCGCCGCGATCACCGAGAACTGCTGGTAGCGGTCCATCTTGCGGGCCTCGACCCGGCCCAGCACGTCACCGGGCTCGACCGCGGCCGGGGCCGCGATCCGGGAGGGCAGGTCGGCGTACTCCGGCGCGGTCAGTGCCTTCGCACCCGACCGGCCGGCCATCAGGCCGTCCCAGGTCGTGGCGACGTCACCGCCGAGCGGCGTGGTCGCGCCCAGGCCGGTGACGACAACTTTGGTGCTCATGGGTTCTCCTTTGTCTGCCGCGTCGCACGCCGGGGAGGGGTGGCCGGGGCGGTCCGGCCGGCACTGCGCCGGCCGAGCCACCGGCCACCCGCCGTCCTCAGCCCTGCGAACGCTCGATGTAGCCGACCGCGTCCCCGACGGTCTTGAGGTTCTTCACCTCGTCGTCGGGGATCTTGACGCCGAACTTCTCCTCGGCGGCGACGACCACCTCGACCATCGACAGGGAGTCGACGTCCAGGTCGTCGGTGAAGGACTTGTCCATCTGCACGTCGTCGGCCGGAATGCCGGCGACCTCGTTGACGATCTCCGCAAGCCCGGCGCGGATTTCCTCTGTAGTGGCCATGCCTTGGTGCTCCTTCTTCTCGTGGATGCCGCTTTTCAGGTGCCGCGCCCCGCGCGGGACGAGGGCGGGGTAGCTGGGTACTTCAGGGAATTCGGATGACCTGGGCCGCATACACCAGCCCGGCTCCGAAACCGATGACGAGCGCGGTGTCGCCGCTTCTGACCTCCGACGCGGCCAGCAGCCGGTCGAGGGCGAGTGGGATGGACGCCGCCGAGGTGTTGCCCTGCTCGGCGATGTCCCGTGCGATCACGACGTGGCCGGGCAGCTTCAGGGCCTTGACCATGGCGTCGGTGATGCGGTTGTTGGCCTGGTGGGGGATGAACGCGTCCAGATCCTCCACGGCGACGCCGGCTCGGTCGAGCGCCTGCTGGGCGACCTTGGCCATCTCATACGACGCCCACCGGAAGACCGGGTTGCCCTGCATGACGAGGTGCGGGAAGTCGCCGTCGGACAAGGCGTCGTCCCACGTCTCCTTCTGGCGGATGACCTCCGCCTGGGCGCCGTCGGAGCCCCACACCACCGGGCCGATGCCCGGCTCGTCGCTGGGGCCGACGACCGCGGCGCCCGCGCCGTCGCCGAAGAGGAACGCGGTGGAGCGGTCCTCGGGGTCGGTCAGGTCGGACAGGCGTTCCACCCCGACGACCAGGACGTACGCCGCGGTGCCGGCGCTGACCATGGACCGGGCGAGTTCGAGGCCGTAGCAGAAGCCCGCGCAGGCGGCGGAGATGTCGAACGCGGCAACGCCCTGCGCGCCGAGTTCGGTGGCGATGATCGGTGCCACGGCCGGCGTCTGGGACAGGTGCGAGACCGTCGCCACCAGCACGCAGCCGAGCTGGTCGGCCTGGATCCCCGCGGCGGCCAGTGCCTTGCCGGCGGCCGCGACCGACATCGCCGCGACGGTCTCCTCCGGGCCCGCCCAGCGCCTGCTCACGATGCCCGAGCGGGTGCGGATCCACTCATCGGATGAGTCGATCCGCTCGCAGATCTCGGCGTTGGTGACGATCCGGTGCGGCCGGTAGGAGCCGACGCCGAGCACGCCGGCGTGGCGGGTGCCGTCGAAGGTGCGGATCGCACCCGTCACTGGGCGCTCACCGCCGTCGGGTGCAGGCGTACCAACGGCTGGCCGGGGGAGACGGGGTCGCCGTCCTCGACCAGCCACTCCACGATCGTGCCGCCGTGCGGCGCGGCCACCTGCTGGTCGTCGCGCCCGCTCTTCACGCTGCCGACCACCGCGCCCGGGGCGAGTGCGGCACCGGCGGGCTGCTCGGCGGCCAGGCTGAACACGCCCTTCGTCGGCGCGACCAGCAGCCGCCAGGTGGGGTTGCCTTCCAGCGGGCCGCCCTCGCCGTGCTTCTCCACGAACGCGCGCGCGTCGTCGAGTTGGTCGGGAGTCTTCAGTGCGAACGTCTCCACGCCACGCAGCGCGCGGCGGGCGATCCCGGTGAGGGTGCCGGCCGGCGGCATCTCCAGCATTCCGGTGACACCGAGGTCCTCCATCGTGCGCATGCACAGGTCCCAGCGCACCGGCGAGCTCACCTGGGTGACGATCCGGTCCAGCACCTCGCGGCCGTCGTGGACGACGTGGCCGTCGCGGTTGGACAGCAGCCGGGTGCGCGGGTCGTGGGTGGTGATCGCGCGGGCGTAGCCGCCGAGGAGGGGAACCGCGTGGGCTACGTAGTCGGTGTGGAAGGCGCCCGCGACCTGCAGCGGGACCAGCCGCGTGCGGGCCGGCGGGTCGGCGCTGAAGCGTTCCAGCGCCTCCAGGGTGCCGGCCGCGACCACCTGGCCGGGGCCGTTGTTGTTGGCGGCCACGAGGTCGTGGCGGGCGATCGCGGCGAGCACCTCCTCGGGGTCGCCGCCGAGGACGGCCATCATCCCGGAGCGGTGCTCGGCCGCGGCGGCGGCCATCGCCTTGCCTCGCTGGCGGACGAACACCATCGCCTGCTCCGCGCTGATCACGCCGACCCCCGCGGCCGCGGTGATCTCGCCGACGCTGTGACCGGCGGCGAGGTCGATGCGGCGGAACGCGTCCGCGGGATGGGGGAAGAGCGCGAGGGCGGCGACGAGGCCGGACGCGACGAGCAGGGGCTGGGCGATCGCGGTGTCGCGAATGGTGTCCGCGTCCGCGTTGGTGCCGTAGTGGGCGAGGTCGGTGTCGCAGACCGCGGACAGCCAGTTGATGCGGTCGGCAAAAGTCGGGTCCTCGAGCCAGGGGGCGAGGAATCCAGGCGTTTGCGCCCCTTGTCCAGGCGCGACGATGACGAGCACGAAATCCACCTTGACGGCTGAACGGTTCGGAAGGGTGCCCCAGGCAGACGAAAGTTCCGCGAACTTCTCTGTAGGAACCCTACAAAGTCAGCTTGCGGACGCCTCCCGGTGGGCGTGCAGGCGCCCCAGGGTGAGCGCGATCCGGAGCGTGTACGCATGGCGCGGGTTAGACGGAGAGTAACCGCTGAGCTCGGTGATCCGCCGCAGCCGATAACGCACGGTGTTGGCGTGCACGAAAAGCATCCGGGACGTGGCCTCCACCGAGCCGCCGTTCTCGAAGAACGCCGCCAGCGTCTCCAGGAGCACCGGTCCGGCCTGGGCGAGCGGGGTGTAGATGTCGACGACCAGTTGCCGGCGGGCGGTCTCGTCCGCCGACAGCGCTCGTTCCGGGAGCAGTTCCTCCGCGCCGACCGGGCGCGGTGCGTCCAGCCACGCCGGTGCGGCGAGGTAACCCGCGATCGCCGCGCGGGCCGCCCGGGACGCGCCCATCAGATCGGTCACCACCGGGCCGTAGACCACCGGGCCCGGACCGAAGTGGGCGGCGAACCGGCCGGTGGTCTTCGCCGGGTCGGTCCCGCCGCCGAGGATGACGATCAGCCGGTCGCCCTGCACCCCGGTGAGGACGTCCAGCCTGGCCTGCCGGGCGTCCCGGCGGATCAGCTCCACTCCGGCCTCCGGGTCACCGGCCGGGGTGGCGCCCACCACCACCAGGACCGGTGCGGACTCCGACCACCCGAGGGCGGCCACGCGGGAGCGTACGGCGTCGTCGGTCTCGCCACGCAGGACGGCGTCCACGATGAGCGCCTCCAGCCGGGCGTCCCACGCGCCACGCATCTCCGCCGCCCGGGCGTACAGTTCGGCCGCGCTGAACGCGATCTCCCGGGAGTACAACAGGACGGCCTCGCGCACCCGGGCCACGTCCTCCTCCGGCACGATCTGGTCGACCCGCTCCTCGGCGACCTCGATGCCGATCCGGATCATCTCCACGGTCTGGTGCAGGGTGACCTTGCGGGTCAGCTCGCGGGGTGCAGTGCCCAGGACGTCCGCGGTGAAGATGGGCCCGCGGCCGGGATCGCGGAACCACGCGACGAACGCCGCGAAGAACGTCTGCGCGACCAGGCCGATCCAGGATCGGTCCTGCGGATTCATCCGGCGAAACCACGACAGGCGTTCCCCCATCCGTTCGATGGTGGCGGAGGCGAGCACCCCGCTCGCGCGCTCCAGATGTCCCGCGGTGGACGTTCGGTGAAGACTCGGCACCTGCGAAGTCTCCCACGCACCGTGTCCTGACACCCACGCTCGTGGTGACACATGGTGAGCGCTGGCCAGGCCGGGAGGGGACACCACGATGAGGTCGTGCGGCCAACCGGCCTGACCAGCGGCTTTTGTCCGGTCTGGATGGTTTAACGGTTTAACGTCGTTTTGCGACGGCTTGCGTCCCGCGAGAGCGGAACACACCGACCGAGGGGGGCCCGCGGCGATACGGGTCCACCGGCCGGAGCGGGCGCTAATGTGTGCCGGTGACCGCGACCGAGGCGATCGACCAGCTCCGCCGCATCGCTTTCCTGCTCGAACGCGAGCGCGCGCAGACCCCGAGAGTGCGGGCTTTCCGCAGGGCCGCGCAGACCCTTGCCGAGCTTCCCGACGATGAGTTCGCGCGGCGGGTCGCAGACGGGACGCTCACCGAGCTGTCCGGCATCGGGCCGTCCTCGGCGAAGGTCGCCACCGAGGCGTACGCGGGGGAGACGGCCGGCTACCTGGCCCGGCTGGAGGGCGAGCTCGGGCCGCTGGTGGAGGGTGGGGAGTCCCTGCGCGCAGCGTTGCGCGGCGACCTGCACACCCACTCGGACTGGTCCGACGGCGGAAGCCCGATCGAGGAGATGGCCTGCACCGCGCGCGACCTCGGCCACGAGTACTTCGCGCTCACCGACCACTCGCCCCGGCTGAAGGTGGCCAACGGGCTGTCCGCGGAGCGGCTGCGCGCCAGCTCGACGGTCGTCCGCGGCTTGAACGCCGAGCTCGCGCCGTTCCGCATCCTCACCGGCATCGAGGTGGACATCCTCGAGGACGGCTCGCTGGACCAGGATCCGGAGCTGCTCGCCGAGCTCGACGTCGTGGTGGCCAGCGTGCACTCCAAGCTGCGGATGCCGGCAGCGGACGATGACCCGCGCGGATGCTGGCCGCCGTCGCCAACCCGCAGGTCGACGTGCTCGGCCACTGCACCGGCCGGCTGGTGACCGGGGGACGCGGCACCCGGCCGGAGTCGCACGTTCGACGCCGAGACGTGTTCGAGGCGTGCCGCGAGTTCGGGGTCGCGGTGGAGATCAACTCCCGGCCCGAACGCCTGGACCCGCCCACGCGGCTGCTGCGGCTGGCGGTCGAGCGCGGGTTGTCTGTTCTCCATCGACACCGACGCGCACGCGCCCGGGTCAGCTGGACTGGCAGCCGTACGGCTGTGACCGGGCAAAGGAGTGCGGGGTCCCAGCCGACCGGGTGATCAACACCGCTTCCGGCGGACGAACTGCTGGACCGTAACCGCGAACGTCGCGAACGCCGCGCCGCGAAATCAAGCGCGGGTTGACAGCTGACAGCGCGGAGTTGACGGCGGTGAGTTGACGGCGCCCGACCGACCTCGGCGGTCACGTCGGCCCGTCCGGCCGCCGGGATCTGTTCCCCAACAGTGAAGGTCCCCGGCTGGTGAGCCGGGGGACCTTCACTGTTGCTTCGATGACGGGCGGGAGCCGGAGCGCTGACGCGTCGCCGCCTTCCTGGGGCCACGTCGGCGACCGCCGTCGGGTCGGGTGATGGCCGTAGCTGGGTCGGCCGCCTCGGCGTAACGGCGATCGGTTTGACCTCGCCGCGCGGGCCAGCGCGGTCAGCACCGCGAGCGCGATCGAGGCCGCGTCGACGTGGAAGAACCGGCGCGCCGCCGGCGCGTGTCGGAGAAGCCGAACCCGTCGGTGCCCAGCGAGGACCAGTCGCCCGGCACCCACGGCGCGATCTGGTCGGGTACGGCCCGCATGAAGTCGCTGACACGCGCGACGACCGGGCCGGCGCTGGCCCGTCGAGCCTGGTGACGTGCGGGACGCGCGGTCGCCCTCCGGGTGCGGAGGTTCCACTCGTCGCAGGCGAGGGCCTCGCGGCGCAGCTCGGTCCAGGACGTGGCCGACCACACGTCGGCGGCCACGCCCCACTCCTCGGCCAGCATCCGCTGCGCCTCCAGCGCCCACGGCACGCCGACGCCCGACGCGAGGATCTGCGCGCCCGGCGCCTCGCCGTCGACCTCCGGCGCCTCGGCGTAGCGGTAGAGGCCCTTGAGCAGGCCCTTCGACGTCGAGCCCGTCGGGCTCGGCCGGCTGCTGGTCGGCTCGTTGTAGACCGTCAGGTAGTAGAAGACGTTCTCGCCCTGCGGGTGCTCCTCGCTGGAGCCGTACATCCGGCGCAGCGCGTCCTTGATGATGTACGTCAGCTCGAACGCCCACGCCGGGTCGTAGTAGACGACACGCCGGGTTGGTCGAGGCGAGCAGCGGCGAGTGGCCGTCGTTGTGCTGCAGGCCCTCGCCGGTCAGCGTCGTACGGCCCGCGGTGGCGCCGAGCAGGAAGCCGCGGCCCATCTGGTCGCCGAGCGCCCAGATGCTGGTCGCCGGTGCGCTGGAACCCGAACATCGAGTAGAAGATGTAGACCGGGATCATGTGCTCGCCGTGCGTGGCGTACGCCGTGCCCGCGGCGATCATCGAGCGCCATCGCGCCGGCCTCGCTGATGCCCTCGTGCAGCAGCTGGCCCTGCTCGGACTCCTTGTACGACAGCAGCAGCTTGCGGTCGACGCCTTCGTACGTCTGGCCGTGCGGGGAGTAGATCTTGGCGGACGGGAACAGCGAGTCCATGCCGAACGTGCGGAACTCGTCCGGCGCGATCGGCACGAAGCGCGCGCCGATGTCCTCGTTCTTGATCAGGTCCTTGAGCAGCCGGACGAACGCCATCGTGGTGGCGACGTTCTGCTTGCCCGAGCCCCTTCTCAGCTCGGCGTAGACCGCGTCGCCGGGCAGCTTGAGCGGCTTGGACCGGTCGTGCCGCTTGGGCAGGTAGCCGCCGAGCGCCATGCGCCGCTCGCGCATGTACTGGATCTCGTCGGAGTCCTCGCCCGGGTGGTAGTAGGGCGGCAGGTCGCCTCTCGAGCGCCGAGTCGGGGATCTCGAGGTAGAGCCGGTCGCGGAACTCCTTGAGCTCGGCCTTGGTGAGCTTCTTCATCTGGTGCGTCGCGTTGCGCGCCTCGAAGTCGGCCCGAGCGTCCAGCCCTTGATCGTGTGGGTCAGGATCACGGTCGGCTGGCCGACGTGCTCGCGCGCGGACTTGAACGCGGCGTACACCTTGCGGTAGTCGTGGCCGCCGCGCGAGAGCTTGCTGATCTCGTCGTCGGACATGTGCTCGACCATCTTGCGCAGCCGCGGGTCGTCGCCGAAGAAGTGCTCGCGGATGTACTCGCCGGTCTCGACCGAGTAGGTCTGGAACTGGCCGTCCGGCGTGGTGTTCATCTTGTTGACGAGCACGCCGTCGACGTCCTGGGCCAGCAGCGGGTCCCAGTCGCGGCCCCAGATGACCTTGATGACGTTCCAGCCGGCGCCGCGGAAGTAGGACTCCAGCTCCTGGATGATCTTGCCGTTGCCGCGGACCGGGCCGTCGAGCTGCTGGAGGTTGCAGTTGATGACGAAGGTGAGGTTGTCGAGCTCCTCGCGCGCGGCCACGCCGATCGCGCCGAGGGACTCCGGCTCGGCCATCTCGCCGTCGCCGAGGAACGCCCACACGTGCGGCGCGACGGTGTCCTTGATCTTGCGGTTGTAGCAGGTAGCGGTTGAACCGCGCCTGGTAGATCGAGTTGATCGCGGTGAGCCCCATCGAGACCGTGGGGAACTCCCAGAAGTCCGGCATCAGCCGCGGGTGCGGGTAGGACGACAGGCCGCCGCCGGCGCGATGCGAGATCTCCTGGCGGAAGCCGTCGAGGCTCTCCTCGCGGCAGCCGGCCCTCCAGGAACGCGCGGGCGTAGATGCCCGGCGCGGCGTGGCCCTGGATGAAGACCTGGTCGCCGCGACTCGCCGTGGTCCTTGCCGCGGAAGAAGTGGTTGAAGCCCACCTCGTACAGGCGAGGCCGCGGAGGCGTACGTGGCGATGTGGCCGCCGACCGACAGCTCGGGCGGTTCGCGCGCGAGACCATGATCGCGGCGTTCCACCGGATGTAGGCGCGGATGCGGCGCTCGACGTACTCGTCGCCGGGGAACCACGGCTCGCGCTCCGGCGGGATCGTGTTGATGTAGTCGGTGCTGCGCAGGCCGGGCACGCCGACCTGCTGCTCGCGCGCGCGTTCGAGGAGCCGGAGCATGAGGTAGCGCGCGCGCTGCCGGCCCTCGGTCTTGAGACGGTGTCGAGCGACTCCAGCCACTCCCGGGTCTCATCGGGGTCGATGTCGGGGAGCTGGCTGGGGAGGCCGTCGCTGATGATCGAAAAGCGCTGGCGTCCGGAAGCCACGGGATCCCCTTCTCGGGGGTGTGGGGGTGCTCCCACCAGGTAGTGCCAGGTAGTGCATCGTCGTCCTGACTCTCATAGTCTCTCGCGGGAGAGCAGGAGTCGTCCCCGGTCCCGGTGGTGCCTTTCCGGGGGCTGAACGCCGACACCGGGCCATGGTGGCGGCCCGTGGCCTCGACCCGGAGCCCGCACCGCGGCGTCAGGGCGAAACCGGGAGCCAACCCTACGTCGTCCCACTTGCGAGCGGGCACCAGTGTCTGGTCTGTTTCCGGACTCGGGCACCATGCCGGAAACCGTTCGGGCGGTGACACTCGTCCGACTTGTCCGGATTGACCCCTCAGCGGCTCGTTTCTCTCCCAGACCCCGATCTCCTTCCGAAAGGCCGATATGCGCAGTGAGATGGTCGATGTCCGCACGGGTTCCGACGAGGTGGTGTACGACCTCACCGACGAGTGCGAGCGGTTCGTCGCGGCGGCCGCCCCGGACGGGGACGGTCTCCTGCACGTCTTCGTTCCGCACGCGACCGCCGGCGTGGCCGTGATCGAAACCGGCTCCGGAAGCGACGACGACCTGCTCGCCGTACTCGGCGCCGTCCTGCCCGCCGACTTCGGCTGGCGGCACCGGCACGGCTCGCCCGGGCACGGCCGCGACCACGTGGTGCCCGCGTTCGTTCCGCCGTATGCAACGCTTCCTGTCGTGGACGGCCGGTTGGCGCTCGGCACCTGGCAGCGGGTCTGCCTGGTCGACACCAACCGCGACAATCCCCGGCGAAAGGTCCGGTTGTCACTGCTCAAGGGCTGAGACTGGCCGAGACTGTGCGTATGAGCGACAAGTCGCGACGGGTGAACGCGGGGTACGACACCCCGTGGGCACTTGCGTACGACGCGCCGGGGCGCTGGACTACCGGCCAACACGTAACACTTTCGAGAATTGGAGGGCGGGACTCGTGAGCGCGACCGCAGGCGAGGCCGAGGGCCAGTCTGGGCCAGCAGAGCGGCTGGGTCTTCAGCCCGGCATGGTGGTGCAGGAGCTCGGTTGGGACGAGGACTGTGACGAAGACCTGCGCCGGGCGATCGAGGAGCACACCGGAAACGACCTCGTTGACGAGGACTACGACGAGGTGGTCGACGCGGTCATCTTGTGGTGGCGGGAGGACGACGGCGACCTGGTGGACGCTCTGGTCGACACCAAACCCGACCTCACCGACGGCGGTGTCATCTGGCTGTTGACACCGAAGGTCGGCCGGGACGGCTACGTCGAGGCCAGTGACATCTCCGAGTCGGCGCCCACCGCGGGCCTGTCCACGACCACCAGCAAGTCCGTGGCGACGGACTGGCTGGGCACCCGGCTGGCCACGCCGAAGAGCCGACAGCGCTGAGGACCTGGCAGCGCTGAGGACCCGACAGCGCGCAGACGTGCGGCGGCGCCCGCCGGCCAGGAAAGCGGCCGGCGGGCGCCACACGCCGTACACCAGGACCGAAGAGAGGGAGGGGCGTGCCGTGAACGCGGCCACGAAGCAGGACCCGCCGCCGGTGGGCGCGCAGGCGCCCGACTTCGCGCTGAACGACCAGCACGGTGCGCAGGTACGCCTCCGTCCGACCGGCCCCGAGGGCCCCGAGGACACGGAGGGCGCCGGGACCGGGCACACGGTGGTGGTCTTCTACCCGTTCGCCTTCACCGGGGTGTGCACCGGCGAGCTGAAGGCGCTCGAGGAGGCCCAGCCCCGGTTCGCGGCCCTGGACGCCCGGGTACTCGCGGTCTCCTGCGACTCGATGTTCTCGCTCCGGGTGTTCGCCGAGCGTGAGTCGCTGACCTTCCCGCTGCTGTCGGACTTCTGGCCGCATGGTGCGGTGGCCCGCGACTACGGCGTCTTCGACGCCGATCGGGGCTGCGCCCTGCGCGGCACCTTCGTGATCGACCGGACCGGGACGATCCGCTGGCAGGTCGTCAACGCCATCCCGGACGCCCGTACGGTCGACGACTACCTCACCGCCCTGGAGCGGCTGTAGCTTCGAGCAGGGCATACCGCGGGTCTCGCGGTACGCCCTGCTGCGAGGTCGATCACCGGACCGGGTAATCTGTCGCCTCGACCCGGGGGCCGTAGCTCAGTGGTAGAGCATCGCGTTTACACCGCGAGTGTCGGCGGTTCGATCCCGTCCGGCCCCACCCCCTTTGTCGGACCGTTGGAGCCGCTCAGTCCAGCGGGGAGACGCGGACGAGGTTGCCGTCCGGATCGGCGACGACGAACGTACGGCCGAAGACTTCCTCGTGCGGCTCCTCGACGACGGTGACGCCCTTGGTGGCCCACTTGACGTAGAGGTCGCCCACCGCGGCCCGGGGGACCATCAGGCCCACCTCGGACGAGCGCTGAGCAGTGGGTGTCACGGTGTCGGCGTGTCCGCTCCACAACGCGAACAGCACCCCGGGTGCGACCGCGAAGGGTACGTAGCGCGGGGTGGTGGTGATCGGATCGATCTCGAACAGGTCGGAATAGAACCGGGTCGATCGCTCGACGTCGGTGACGTAGATCAGGAACAGGTTCGGGGCACTCATGCCACCGTCCTCCTTCTCGGCTTCTGGCTCGTCGGATTCTCGGGCTTGTCGCTGCCCGGCGCCCTCTCAAGCCGTACGGGCTCGCGAACACGTACGCCACGCTCGCACCAATAGGTGACAGCCCATGTCATCTACAGAGGTAACGTGGCCGGATGGATCGTCCACAGCGGCTGCTCGCCCTGCTCGTGGCCCTGCAGGCGAGCAGGCAGCTGACCGCCGAGGAGCTTGCCGGGCAGCTCGGCGTCTCCAGGCGGACGATCCTGCGGGACGTGGACGCGCTGGCCGCGGCGGATGTGCCGGTCGTGGCCGAGCGCGGGCGCTACGGCGGCATCACCCTCGCGCCGGGCATGACCGTCGACGTCGGCCGGCTGACCGGGACCGAGACCGAGGTGCTGGCGCTGGTCGGCGTGGACGCCGCCCGTGCGCGGCAGCTCGGCGTGGACGTGGCGGCCGGCTCCGCGGCCCATAAGCTCGCTGCCCGCAGAGGTCGTCGCGGGGACACAAGCGGCGGCGAGCGGCCACTGGCGCTGACCGAGGTCGTCGTCATCGACAACGCTCCCTGGTTCGCGCGGCAGGAGCCGGCCGGCCTCGCGGCCCTGGTCGGAGACGTCCGGCGCGGCCGACGGTTGCGGATCGCCTACCGTTCCAGCGGCGGACGGATCGCGCGCGAAAGCGACGTCGATCCGTACGGAGTGGCTGCGCGCGGTGGGAGCTGGTACCTCGTCGCCGATGTCGGCGGACAGCCGCGGATGTTCGCCCTGGCGCGGTTGAGCTCGTGGACCGTGGTCGAGGAGGACCGCCGCGTCCGGCCCGGCGTCGCCCTCGCCGAGGTCGTACGCGACCTCGCGACCGCGATCGAGGACCGGCACGAGGTGATCGTGACGGCCGTCCTGGACGCCGACCGGGAGGACATCGCCCGCCGCATCCTCGGCAGCAGGCTGCGGTCCGCCGAGGCGACGGACAACCCGGACCGCGTCCGGATCGCCGTCGGCTACGACCAGCTCGGCGGGGTACGCCAGCTGCTGCAGTTCAGCGACCACATCGAGGTCACCGACCCTCCGGAGGCACGCCGGCTCGTCGCGAACCTGGCTGAGGTGATCGCCCAGCGCCACCGCGACCACGGCGACGGCTGACCGGTCGCGGTACTCCGACGGCCGATCCGGGCGGCCTCGGCGTGAGCCACGACGCGCCGGTCCCGGACGGTGGTGGC
>CAWBTM010000011.1:0-6908 GCA_963791775.1 uncultured Actinomycetota bacterium
ACCGCGTGATACCCCTTCGCCAGTCTGGCACGCTAGAGCCGATGGACCTTCAGCAGGCGAGAGTGCTTCGCGACCTTCTGGCCGACACCCGGTGGTGGGACCGTACCCGGGCGTTCGGCGCTGCGTTGCGTACGTCGACGAAGAGCCCGGGCGGCCTGCTCCTCGTCGGTCTGCCCACCGCCGAGCCCTGGCACCTCACCGCGCACCTGGACGACGAGGCGAGGTACGCCGAACTCCCCGAACTCTCGCCCACCCTGGTCCGCTGGAGCCCCCCGCCCGACGCGCCGCGGCACCTGTCGGTCGGGCTGGACCGACTGGCCGCCGCCAGCCGAGGTGAGTCCCTGCTCGTGGTCGCCGAGGCCGCACCGGAGTCCCTGCTCGAACGCGTCCACGACGTACGCCGCGCGGGGGCGACCATCTTCGCCCTCGACACCGGACGGACCGAACTCGCCGGTCTCGCCCACGAAATCCTTTCCGTGGACTCCCTCACCATTGCCCACTCAGTACCTGTGGAGGACGGGACGTTCGGCTTTCTGGCCGCCGGCAGCACCGGTAGAGCCAATTCCGAATCGGCGTGGAAATCTCGCGCCGGTTCACCGGTCACGTTCGACAGTGCGCAGCATCTACTCAGCATCGCCGCCGCCGAATCCGCGTCCGGGCCGCGTGATTGCGCCGGCGCACGAGGTGCGGGCGCCGGCCGTGCGGACGGCGGCGGAATGCGCTCTCGCCTGGCCAGACTCCTCGACCTGATCTCCGGGCCGAGTTCCTGAACTCACCTCACCACTCGCCGGCACACCTTCGGGTGGCCGGTGCACGAGGAACGAGAGCTCCGAGCACCACGAGAAATACAGCAAAGCTCTGTCGGGCATAAATCGTTAATCCTCAAAAAAGCACGAGTGCGGGACCGCTAGTCAAGAAATTGCTGTGTCCTTCGTGGTTTGGGAAGCCGCCGAATGTTGCTAGATCCCCTCCAGATGGCGGGGTCACGTCCTTGCCATAGCAACGGTCCGGTCAATACCGGATGTCCCCTCAGAGGGAGGCAGTGCGGTGCCCACCACAGCGACATCAGCAAGAAAGACCGCGGCCCGGTCCATCGCGAAGCGGACCACGGCTGCGAAACGGACCGCCTACGACGGTCGCGCGCAAGGTCAGCAAGCGGGTCACGGGGAAGGCGACCTCGCCGGCGGTCAAGCGAACGGCAGCGAAGCGGACCACCGCCACGCGGACCACCGCGGCCCGCAAGACCACGGCGAGGAAGTCACCGGCCAAGCGCACCACCGCCAAGCGGACAACGGCGAAGCGGACGACGGCGAAGCGCGCTCCGGCCAAGCAGATGCTCGAAGCGGACCGCGGCGAAGAAGACCACCGCCAAGCGCGCGACTGCCAAGCGGACGCCCGCCAAGAAGACCGCGGCTCGCAAGACCGCGGCCAAGAAGACGACGGCGCGCAAGACGACAGCCAAGAAGACCGCCGCCAAGCGCACCACCACCGCCAAGCGCGCCGCCGGCAAAGCGAACGACTGCCAGGAAGACCACGGCGAAGCGCACCACGAAGAAGCCGCTGCCAAGCGGACCACCGCGAAGCGCGCCCGGCAAAGCGGCGACCGTCAAGCGGACCGCTGCGAAGCGGGCTGCCGCGAAGAAGTCGCGCCAAGCGCGCACCGGTAAAGAAGACGGCCGCCAAGAGGACCCGGCCAAGCGGGCCACCGCCAAGCAGACCACGGCGAAGCGCACGAAGGCTCGGCGGAAGACCACCGGGACGGCGGATGGCGACTAGCGGACGCGCCAGAAGGCCACCAAGGGCACTGCCAAGCCCATGGAGATGGCCGTAGACACCGACGACACCAAGAAGCCGAAGGTGCGACCGCCAAGCTGGCCCCGCAAGAAGCGTCGAGGCTGAATCCGCTGCCTCCGCGTAGCGCGCGAGACTGCGCGCACGCTACCGCCGATCGGCACGGGACCAGTGGCCCGTGGCGGCCACTTGTCGTCGTCGTCCTCGGACCAGCTCGGGTCGTTGTCCCACGCCTCGGTGCGTTCGGCCAGCTTGTCAAGGGCCGCTCCGCCTCGGCCCGCGTCGAGTACGGCCCGAGGCGCTCGGCGGCCGGCACCGCTGCTCGGGCTCGACGGTGTGTGCCGCAGGCAAGAACCATTCCTGTTGCTCGGTGCTCATCTGACCGGGTTTCCCCAGCCGGATGGGCCCGGGACTCCTGACGGTGCGTACTCCAAGGCGTCTGAGACTCCGGGAATCATGGGGACGCTCGCGCCTGGAACCGTCTCCCCGCGTCGGTCCGTCCCCCGCACCATCGCCCGGCCCGAGTACGTCGGGCGGCCCGGCCCGCGCCCTACGACGGCCCGGACGTCCAGACGCCGAGACGATCGAGCTCATGCGCGTCGCGGGCCGGATCGCCGCACAGGCGATGGCGGCGGGCGGCCGAGATCGCCCCGGGCGTCACCACCGACGCGCTCGACGCCGTCGCCCACGAATTCATGCTCGACCACGGCGCGTACCCCTCCACCCTCGGCTACCGCGGCTTCCCCAAGTCCTGCTGCACCTCGGTCAACGAGGTCATCTGCCACGGCATCCCGGACGCCCGGCCGCTCGAGGACGGCGACCTCGTCAAGATCGACGTGACCGCGTACAAGGACGGCGTGCACGGCGACAACTGCGGGACCTACTTCTGCGGCGACGTCGACGAGGAGTCGCGGCTGCTGACGGAGCGGACCCAGGAGGCGCTGAACCGCGGCGATCAAGGCGGTCCGTCCAGGCCGGCAGGTCAACGTGCTCGGCCGGGTGGTCGAGACGTACGCCAAGCGCTTCGGCTACGGCGTCGTGAAGGACTACACCGGGCACGGCGTGCACACGGCGTTCCACTCCGGTCTGGTCATCCCGCACTACGACGAGCCGCGGTACGACACGGTGATCGAGCCGGGGATGACCTTCACCATCGAGCCGATGATCACGCTCGGCAGCGGCGACTCCTACATGTGGGACGACGACTGGACGGTGCTCACCGACGACGGCAGCCGGTGCGCGCAGTTCGAGCACACGCTCGTGGTGACCGACACCGGCGCCGAGGTGCTGACCCTGCCTGACGCCCCGGAGGCCTGACCCTCAGCGCTCCCGGCCCGCCGCTCAACCGGTGGAGCCGACCCGGACCCACAGGCTGACCCGCAGGCCGGAGACGTCCACGGTCCGCAGGTGCCGCAGGCCGGTGACGCCGGACGGCTCACCGCGCTGCCAGTCCGGCTGTACGACCCACACCCGGCGCACGTCGCCGGGCAGCCGGCCGTCCAGCCACGACGGGACGCATCGCGCGTGGCGCAGGTAGTACGGCAGCGTCTGCACGGTGGAGACCGTGCGCTGTACGCCGTCACCCGGGCGGCAGCCCGCGGCGATCACCCCGGTCGCGGACCGGATGTCGGGCCCGTGGCCGGTGACAGTGCGCACCTGCGCGAGTGAGGGCCAGGCCACCGCGACGGCGACGGCGACGGCGACCGCCACGGCGACACCCGCTCCGGTCAGGAACTTCGCCTCCCGGGCGGCGGGATCGTGGGAACGCAAAGCGCCCGGATCGAGGCCCGGCGAACCCGGCGAACCCGGACGAGGCCAACAGCGCGAACCCCGGCGCGCACACCAGCAGGTAGCGCGGGAGGAACATCGGCGTGACCAGGCCGACCCCGGCCAGCACGAGGGGCGGAACGACCAGCCAGCAGCCCGCGGCAGTGAGCAGCCACCGGTGGGCTCCCTCGCCGGACGCTCGGGTGGCTCTCACCACTCCGGTCATCGTGAGTACGCCGAGCAGCAGGAGGTTCGCACTGCTCCCGGCCGGCGCGACGAAGCCGTCAACCAGGTCGGACCGGCTGGTGGGCGGGATCCAGGAGATCGTCGCCCGCTGACCGAACGCCGCCGCCGCGACCAGAGCGGGCAGCACCAGCCCGGCGGCGGAGGCGAGGAAGTACGCCCGCCACGATGTTCGGCCGGCCAGGACGGTCCGGCCGGATCGATGGAGGCGGCCCGCAGCAGCAGGGGGTGCGCGACCAGAACCACCAGCGCGACCACGTGCACGACCCCGAGCGCGGCGACCGCGACGGCGTACCCGATCCACCAACGGCGCGGCGACCGCACCGGCTCCACCGACCGCTCCGCACCGGTTTCGGAGCGGACCCGGCGCGCCACAGGCACCAGGCGGCGACCACCGCGGCGGCGACGGCGAACGCGTAGGGCCGTGCCTCCTGGGCGTACCGCGACGCCATCGGCGACACCGCGAGCAGCAGCCCCGCGGCGACCCCGGCGCCGCTCCCCACCACCGCCGGCCGAGATCGGCCAGCATCCCGACCGCCACGGCCATCGCGAGCGCCGACGGGAGCCGCAGCCACGCCTCGCCGTCGCCGAACCGCGTCCAGCCGTGCATGAACAGGTAGTAGGCGCCGAGCCCGGCGTCGCGCTCGGCGAGGAATCCGACCAGCCCGGGCAGCGACCGGCCGGACTCACCGGCGGTGGCAGCCTCGTCCAGCCACAGCGCCGGGGTGCCGATCCGGAAGAGGTACAGCGCCAGCGCGCCGAGGGCCAGAAGCACGGCCACCGCGAAGGCCGCGAACGTCGTGGAGGTCCCCCGACGCGACGATGCGGGCGGCGCGGGAAGCGTTCTGGCCGCCTCCCGCGTCACGCCCGCACCTCCACCCGTCGGCACCGACCAGCACCTGTCAGCACCATCAGCACCATCAGCACCGGCCGTGCCGTCCGGGCCCCTAAAGCTCTGCCTCACCGCGCTGCAGCTCGGCGACGATCTGTTCGGCGTCGCGCTGGGTCATGTCCAGCCGCCGAATCCACCAGTCGCCCGCCCTCGCGTCCCAGATACCGTAGCCGTACTCGGTCTCTCGTACCTCGAATCGTTCGCTCACCAGTTGCCCTCCCCATACCCAGTACCCCCAGGGTATCGAACGAGTGTTCGAACGCAAGCCCGATCTCGCACCGGCCTCCGACACCGGGCACAGCCCCATCGCACACCCGTCCTGGTGAACGACCCGGCGCGGCCCAGGGTCACCGGCACAATGATCACGCTCCGGACACAGTTGAACGTGCGGAGTCGACCTCGGTCCGGGTGGGCCGCGTCCGGCCCGGGTGAATCCGAGCCGGACGGCTTACGTACGGCCGACGTCAGTCGTCGCGGGTCGTACTGGAATGCGCGACGACCAGCCGGGCGACCTGCCGGGCCGCAGACCGCGCCCGGTCACCGTCGGCGGACTGGATCGCCATCACCGAAACGGTCGTCCCGTCGTCCAGGTCGAGCTGAACCCAGGGGTCGCCGCGGCGCAGGTTGACCCGCACCACCTGGGCCCACTCCAGGGTGTGCGTGCGGGTGAGGTTGACGATGGTCAGCCCGGCGTCGTCGGCCCGCAACCGCATCCGCGCGAGGCGGTACAACCCGAACAGCAGCACGGCCAGGAACGCCAGCAGGGTCAGCGTCTGCAGCCAGCTGAACTTTGCCCGGATCTCCGCCGGGAACGCGATCCACAGGCCCGCCGCGGCGGCGGCCAGCAGAACCCCCATCGCCACCGCGACCACCAGGGCCAGCTGGGAACGCCAGGTGTGCGGCAACGGCGGGACCTGCGGCCCCGCACGGCCGCGGCCACCGGCGTCGCCCGGACCGGGCGGGCGTACGGACATCGAATGCACCGATCCGCTCACAGTCGGCAGGCGTGGATGCTGGTGACCAGGATCGCACGCGCGCCGGCGTTCCACAGCTCGTCCATCAACCGCTGGGCGTCCGCGCGCGGCACCATCACCCGCACCGCGACCCAGCCGGACCGATGCAGCGGGGAGACCGTCGGCCCCTCCAGTCCCGGCGCGATCCTGGACGCCTCGTCCACCCGGTCCGCCGCGATGTCGTAGTCCATCAGCACGTAGTCGCGCGCGACCAGCACACCCTGGAGCCGGCGCAGCAGGAGCTCGAACCCCTCGGGGTCGGCCGTGCCGTTGCGCCGGATCAGGATCCCCTCCGAGCGCAGGATGGGGTCGCCGAACAGCTCCAGCCCGGCCTGGCGGAGGGTGACGCCGGTCTCCACGACGTCCGCGATCGCGTCGGCGACACCGAGCTGGATCGCGGTCTCCACCGCGCCGTCGAGGTGGGTCACGTGCGCGGTGACGCCGTTGTCGGCGAGGTAGCTCCTGATCAGTCCGGCGTACGACGTGGCGACCCGCAGGCCCTCCAGGTCGTGCACGGTCTTGGCGGTGCCGGGCCGGGCGGCCAGCCGGAACGTCGACCGGGCGAAGCCGAGGGTGAGCACCTCATCGGCCGCGGCGCCGGAGTCCAGCAGCATGTCCCGGCCGGTGATGCCGACGTCGACGGTGCCCTCGCCGACGTAGACCGCGATGTCGCGGGGACGCAGGTAGTAGAACTCGATCTGGTTGTCGGGGTCGATCAGCACCAGCTCGCGGGAGTTGCCTCGCTGGCGGTAGCCGGCCTCGCGCAGCATCTGGGCGGCGGGCTCGGCCAGCTGGCCCTTGTTCGGAATGGCCACACGCAACATGTTCGGACGCTCTTCCTCAAGCCTGGAAGGAAACCTGGGCAGATCCTGGGGTTCCTGGCGGTACTCGGTCGCCGGACGGGGGTGAGGGCCGCTCACCCCTACAGATGCGCGTAGACGTCCTCGAGCTTCAGATCGCAGGCGAGCATCAGCACCTGGGCGTGGTAGAGCAGCTGGGAGATCTCCTCCGCGGCCCGCTCACGGCCCTCGTGCTCGGCGGCCATCCAGGACTCCGCGGCCTCCTCGACGAGCTTCTTGCCGATGGCATGGACGCCCGCGTCCAGCTCCGCGACCGTGCCCGAGCCTTCGGGGCGGGTGGCGGCCTTCGCGGCCAGCTCGGCAAACAACTCGTCGAACGTCTTCATCCGAGTGCGTTCCTGG